>JAXGOV010000001.1:0-416254 GCA_040767305.1 Candidatus Metalachnospira sp.
AAATCAAGATATCGGTCAATTGCCGGTTGACCTTCATTAAGAATACCCTTTGAAAGTGAAATTGCAGCACTGTATCCTGTTGCGTACTGATAGACATAAAATGCATTGTAGAAATGTGGTATACGGGCCCATTCAATATCAATATATTCATCTATTACAATGTCATCACCAAAGTAAAGCTTATTTAGATTATGGTATACTTCCGAAAGGTTTTCACATGTAAGAGGAATACCTGATGCCGACATTTCATGTGAAATTTTTTCAAACTCAGCAAACATTGTCTGCCTGAATAAAGTTCCTCTAAACTGTTCCATAAAGTAATTTATAAGATACAGCTGTTTCTTCTGGTCAGGTTCAGTTTTGAGGAGGTATTCCATGAGTATTGCTTCGTTGCAAGTTGAAGCAACCTCAGCAACGAATATTTTGTGCCCTGAATATACAAAAGGCTGTTTTTTCCATGTGAAAAAGCTATGAAGAGCATGACCCATCTCATGTGCAACAGTAAACATGCTGTTTACTGTATCATTATGGTTTAAGAGTACATATGGATGACCGCCGAATGCTCCCCATGAATATGCTCCGCTTCGTTTACCTTTATTTTCATAAACATCTATCCAACCATTATCAAACCCTTCCTGCAGTGCATCTGTATAATCACTACCCATTACGGCTAGAGCTTTTTTGACGGTGGATTTTGCTTCTTCAAACGATATTTTCCAATCAATATCACTTACCAGAGGGGCATAAAGGTCATACATGTGAAGTTCTTCAACGCCGAGTAATTTTTTCCTTAGAGATATATATTTGTGCATTAAAGGCAGGCTTTCATGCACTGCATCAATAAGGTTATCATAAACAGAAATTGGGATATTGTCGTCCTCAAGTGCAAATTCAAGTGCTGAGCTGTAGCGTCTTACGTTTGCATAGAAAATGTCTTTTTTAACAGAAGCATTGTATGTTGCAGCCAATGTGTTATTCTGCTTAAGATACGTAGTGTATAAAGCATCGAAAGCAGATTTTCTAAGAACACGGTCGCCGCTCTCAAGGTATGATACGTATTTTCCGTGGGAAAGGCTATAAGTTTTTGAATTACTGTCTGCAACGTCTGGGAAGGTCATATCAGCTTCATTAATCATTGTGAAAATAGTTCTTGCAGATGATGCAATTTCATCAGATGCAGCAAGAATTTTCTCTTCTGATTCAGATAGAGTATGATTCTTCTGGCGTAAAATGCCTTCCAGAAAATGAGAATATATTTTGAGTTCGCTGCATTTACTTATAAATATGTTTATTTGCTCGGCAGAAAGCTCAGATATTTTAGGTACGATGAAAGATGAGTTTGACATTAACTTTACAGCAAGTGAATCCGCCATTCCCGACAACTGCTGATACTTAGTATTTGTGCTGTCTTCATGGAACTTCATATATGCATACACATAAATGCGGTCTAACTCTTCAAACAGCACATTGTAAAACTGAAGGCACTCGTAAAGGCTTTTGCCATCTTTGGTCATGGAGTCTTTATAGAGCTCAATTTGTGAAGATTTTTTGTCTAAATTATCATAATGCTCTTTCCAAATTTCATCTGTTGCAAATAAATCGTTGGTATGCCAAGTATACTCTTTATCTGCTTGGCTTCTTAAAGGAATTGAATTTTCTGCCATATATTGGTCACCTCTTATGTTTGTCTTTAATAAAAATTGTACTAATTATATAATAGAACGGTTTTTTAAAGTAATATATTTCAATTTATACAGCTTTGATTATATCATAATATGTGCAGATTTATATAAAAATAGATATGAATTTGATAAATAATGTGATTTATAAAATTATTGATATGTATGTAAAAAAAGTGTATTATATAATATGTACAGAATGGTCCCTATTTAAGGAAGGTGTTGCGGATATGGGTAATGAAGAACAGCTAAAAATTTTAATTGTTTCATCTGAAGTCGCACCGTTTGCCAAAAGCGGAGGTTTGGGAGACGTAGTCGGCTCACTGCCAAGAGCTTTGCGTGAAATTGGAGCAGATGTAAGAATAGTCATTCCTAAATACAAGACAATTAAACAGGAGCATTTTATTGGAACTGAATTTTTGGGGGATTATAATACAAAGCTTGGCTGGAGGATTCAAAAGGCCGGAGTTTTATATAAAGATTCTGATGTGCCTGTTTATTTTATTGAAAACGATTATTATTTCGGAAGGCAAGACTTATACGGGTATTCTGATGATAATGAAAGGTTTGCTTTTTTCAGCAGAGCAGTAATAGATATGCTGCCATTTGTGGATTTTATACCTGACATTATTCATTGCAATGATTGGCAGACAGGACCTATACCTATGATATTAAAGGAAACATATAAGAAGGTTTCTTATCTTAAGGACATTAAGACTTTATATACTATTCATAACCTTCAATATCAGGGCAATTTTGATGCATCAACTTTGGAAATGCTTGATTTGCCGGGATATTTGTATGACAATGGTATGGTTGAGTTTTTCGGTAGATTTAGCTATATGAAAGCAGGCATTCTTTATTCTGATATGATAAGTACTGTCAGTGAAACATATGCAAATGAAATACAGACAGAAGAATATGGCTATGGGTTTGACGGTATAATACGAGCAAACAGTGACAAGTTAAGAGGAATTATAAACGGAATAGATTATGCTGTAAATAATCCTGAAACGGACAAGCATATATATGTTAATTTCTCTGTGGATACAATTGAACTTAAAAAAGAGAATAAAAATATGCTTCAGAAGCAGCTTTGTCTTGAGGAAAGAGATGTACCGATGATTTGTATGGTTTCGAGGCTTGCAAATCAAAAGGGCTTTGATATTTTGGCATGTGCTATGGAGCAAATAATGGAAAATGATATTCAATTTGTCCTTCTTGGAACAGGTGAAAAACAATATGAGGACATGTTTAGATATTATGAATATAGATATAAAGGCAGATTTAGTTCGTGCATAATGTTTGATAATGCTTTAGCGCAGAGAATATATGCATCTGGAGACATGTTTTTGATGCCGTCTCGTTTTGAGCCTTGTGGTTTGGGGCAGATGTTCAGTCTTAGATATGGAACGGTGCCTATTGTCAGAAGAACCGGCGGGCTTGCTGATACAGTTCAGCAATTTAATCCCGAAACTGGAACTGGAAACGGATTTTTGTTTGATAATTATGACGAAGGAGGCATTTTGTGGGCATTAGGTGAAGCACTTAATGTTTACAATCATCCTAAGGATTGGAATGTTCTTGTTAAAAACTGTATGAAAACAGGACTATCTTGGACAGACTCTGCAAAGAGTTATATAGAACTTTATAAAGAAATGCTGAATAAATAGTACGTTGCCCCCATATATTTTTTTGACAAAAATGTATGGGGGTTCATTTTGAAATCAATTAAAAAAGCATGTTTGTTTATTGGAATGGTAGTTGGAGCTGGATTTGCATCAGGACGGGAAATTTCAGATTATTTCCTTGTATATGGAAACAAATGGACACTTGGAATACTGTTAAGCGGATTATTATTTTTTGTTTATGCAACAGCAGTTACAAATATTATTAACAAAAAAAGGATTAACTCATTCCATGATTATTTAAATTTGATTATGGGTAAAAATTCGGCTATATTTACTGAATGGGTATCAGGATTATTTTTTTGTATGATGTTTTTTGCAATGGTTTCCGCGGCCGGTTCGGCGGCAAGAGAGATATTTGGCATAAATTTCTGGCTGGGAGTTTTTTTAATGATTGCAGTTTGTGCCGTTGTTTTGGCAATGGGCATAAATGCAATCGAAAATATCAGTGTAATAATTGTACCGCTTCTTGTTATCGGAGTAGCATTGATAGGGTCAAAAAGCGGAACGGTCAATTTAAGTGATAGTACAAAGGGCTCTGTAATTATATCCTCAGTTATTTATGTTTCGTATAATACCATGACTGCTGCGTCGGTTATTGCAGAAGAGGAAAAAGGATCAAGCAGACTTGACGGGTTATTTATGGGCCTGTTATGCGGAGTTGCCATGACGTTCATGGGATATTATATCGGAAAGACTATACTGTACTCAGGTAATGATGCATTGAATGCTGAATTGCCGTTTGCGGCAGCAGCTAAAAATATTGGTGGTGCATATAATATGGCTTATGCACTTGTTTTTATTACTGCTGTTTATACAACGGCCGTATGTGACGGTATGGCAGCAATAAGGTGTATTTCAGACAAACTGAGAGTATCATCAAAAAGTGCGTTGTTTTTATTAGTTATTTTGGCAGTGCTGTTTTCTTTTGTCAGTTTTTCGGATTTTGTATCAAAAATATACCCTGTTTTTGGAGTTGCAGGTATTTTACAGTTGATTTATACAATAAAGTTTTTTATTAAACCTGAATAAAATGAATTACTTTTACTTTTCTTTGATCGGCAATTATAGTATTATAAAGTTGCTGCAATAATTTGCCAGCAGAATTTAATTCTGGAGAGCTGTTTATGCGAAAAATACAAAATGAAAAATTAAATGAAGATGAATTTAGAGATAAAATGAATATTCCCAGACTGAACAGAAGAAGTATGCCAACTGTGATAATTATTGTGATTATTGTAGCTGCGGCTGTTGTTTTAGCTAAAGCCGGAGTTATTAATTTAGGAAGTAAGACTTCTGTTGTTACATATGCATCCGACAGTAAAACAGGATACCGTTCATATGATGACGGGTATATTCAATATACAAAAGATGGAGCCAAGTTTTTAACAAAATCAGGCAGTGAGTCTTGGAATGATGTCTATACAATGACATCACCTATTATTGACGAAAGAGGCAAATATACAGCTGTATTTGAAACGGACGGAAGAGCTGTAAGAGTGTATAATGATAATGGTCTTGTATATAATGTACAGATGTCAGATCCTATTTTAAGCGTATCAGTTTGCGAGAATGGATATATAGGGGTAATTGAAAATGGAGATTCTTACTCTGTTTCTGTATACAGTACATCAGGAAGCCTTATATTTCAGAGAATAGAAGCAGAAAAAGGAGTGTATCCTTTTAGCTGTGATATATCACCTAATGGAGAGATTATAGCAATTTCGTATATGGACACTACGGGTGTGGAGATTGATGCAAAAGTAGGAATGTTTTATATTGATGCTGATAAGGGTGCTGAATATACAGACAGCATGTTTGCAGCTATTGAAAAGAACGATGAAGTTATTTTTGGCGTGTATTTTGTGTCAAACAACGATTTAATTGCAGTTGGTGACAGGCATATTATTTACATATCTTCTGCAGGTGTAGAAGGCTGGAATGTTGATATAACCAATGAGATAATGGGAATAGGTTTGTGCGGTGATAAACTCGCTATGGTTTATGGCGATGAGCTTCCGGATAAAGAAGGCGAAGAATGTGGCACAATTGTTTTCATTTCATCAAGAGGTAAATTGAACAAAGGATATTGTATAGGGGCTGAGCCTGATTTCTTTGCTTCGTCTGGAGGCGGAGTTGTTATCGGAAGCGGTTCTAATTATTATGGAATAGATACAAACGGAAAGATTGCTTGGAGTTTAAATGACACAGGCAGTTTGAATGGAATTTTTCCAACAAGCAGCGTAAAGAAATGTATTTACGCAACAAAAACATGGTCGGTGGAGACAGATATGACTAACTTTGATTCATCAAATTATAATACTGATGTTGTAAAAGCAAATGCAACAGAAAGTGAGAACCAAGAGAATGTGTCGGAAGGAAATGATTCGTCAAGTAATGATTCTGCAGGTAATGCACAAAGCGAAGACAGAGTTCCAACAGACTCAGATAAAACTATTAGCTGATAATTGTTAGGAGAGATATGTATATGACAAGTGATTTAGCAGCACATTTTACATATTTAGATGCGGTGGTAATTGCTGTAATTGCTGTATTTGCTTTTTCAAACGCAAGAAAAGGTTTTGCCAAAGCTTTACTCTGGTTTTTGCCGACTCTCTTTGGTATACTGCTCTCATGGAAAATGAGCGGCGAAGTCATTAAATATGTCAGAGAAACATTTTTGTTTTCATTTATTATGTCTAAAATATCAAGTGGCCTCAATATAGGCAATATATTGCCGGATATGACTCTGAGCGCTCAAAATAGTATTATATCCGCTATGAATGTACCTGAGTTTATCAAAAATGCACTTGTAAACAATAATAATTCAGTTGTTTACAGTCTATTTGATGCACAGACACTTAAGGACTATATAGCTGGATTTTTAGCTAATATACTTATAAGTGCAGCTGTAGTTATTTTATTATATTTTATCGGCTTGATAGTTGGCAGGTTGGTTCTTAAAATCTTTAGTGCAGTAGATGATATTCCTGTATTAGGTTTTTTCAGTAAACTTGGAGGTTTTATTGTCGGCATATTAAAAGGGGTTTGCATTATTTGGATTGCTTGCATTGCAATTACATTTTTCTGCTGCAAACCATCGGCACAAGGGTTTATTTCAATGATAGAAAGCTCTTACATAGCTGGTTGGTTTTATAAAAACAATATTTTGTTATATGTGGTTTTACGGATTTTTGGATAAACTTGTTTTTATACAGAAAAAATAAACGTAAAATGTTAAAAAAATATTGACAATAACATCGCCGTTGTGATAATATATCTAGGCGACTGATTAAGAGAACTAAATAAAAAGGCACCACGGGGGTTTAGCTCAGTTGGGAGAGCACCTGCCTTGCAAGCAGGGGGTCGCGAGTTCGAATCTCGCAATCTCCATTAAGCTAGCGACTGAAGTCGCCGCTAATGAGAAACGTATAACGCACTTGAAAAAGTGTGAGGAGTTTCAAATGGCGACGAAGGAGCGGTTTCGACGAAGTCGAAAAGCTACCTTAAATAATATAAAGTTGTTGGCAAAGCACCTTGAAAACTGAACATGGTAAGAAAAAGAGTCAAAAGTAATAAAACACATCGAGCAACAAAGAAAAAAGAAGAAATGTAGTATCGCTACTACATTCGAGGTAGACTAAACAAAGGTCAAGCAAGAAAGAGCACAAGGGGAATGCCTTGGCACCGGAAGCCGATGAAGGACGTGATAAGCTGCGAAAAGCTGCGGGGAAGTGCAAATAACTGTCGATCCGCAGATATCCGAATGGGGAAACCCGGCTGAGAAAAGCTCAGTCATCTGTAAGTGAATACATAGCTTGCAGAAGGGAAACGCCGTGAACTGAAACATCTAAGTAGCGGCAGGAAGATAAAGAAAACTCGATTTCCTAAGTAGCGGCGAGCGAACGGGAAATAGGCCAAACCGAAGGATTTATCCATCGGGGTTGCGGACTGCGTAATGCATTGACAATCGATAGCTGAACTGTTTTGGGAAAGCAGACCAAAGACGGTGAAAGTCCAGTAAGCGAAATTGAGCGTCAGCAGGCAGTATCCAGAGTACCACGGGACACGAGAAACCCTGTGGGAAGCCGGGGGGACCACCCCCCAAGCCTAAATACTAACCGGTGACCGATAGTGAAACAGTACTGTGAAGGAAAGGTGAAAAGGACCCCGGGAGGGGAGTGAAAGAGAACCTGAAACCTTGTGCTTACAAACAGTAGGAGGCGCATAAGCGCTGACTGCGTACTTTTTGTAGAACGGTCCGGCGAGTTACTAATATTAGCGAGGTTAAATACTCAGAAGGTATGGAGCCGAAGGGAAACCAAGTCTTAATAGGGCGAGAAGTTAGTATTAGTAGACCCGAAACCGGGTGACCTATCCATGTCCAGGTTGAAGTAACCGTAAAAGGTTATGGAGGACCGAACGCACATCTGTTGAAAAAGGTGGCGATGAGGTGTGGATAGCGGAGAAATTCCAATCGAACTCGGAGATAGCTGGTTCTCCTCGAAATAGCTTTAGGGCTAGCCTCGAGAGGAGTCTAACGGAGGTAAAGCACTGAATTGACGCGGGGCCCAAAAAGGTTACCAACTCATATCAAACTAAGAATGCCGTCAAGATACCCTCGGGAGTCAGACTACGTGAGATAAGTTTCGTGGTCAAAAGGGAAAGAGCCCAGACCGACAGCTAAGGTCCCCAAGTGTGTGTTAAGTGGAAAAGGATGTGGGATTTCATAGACAACTAGGATGTTGGCTTAGAAGCAGCCATACATTTAAAGAGTGCGTAATAGCTCACTAGTCGAGAGAACCTGCGCCGAAAATAATCGGGGCTAAAACACACCACCGAAGCTACGGATTTGTTACAATGGTAACAAGTGGTAGAGGAGCATACTGCAAGGACGAAGCCCAAGCGAGAGCGAAGGTGGACGAAGCAGTAGAGAGAATGCCGGAATGAGTAGCGAGATATATGTAAGAACCATATAGGCCGAATATCTAAGGTTTCCTGAGTAAAGCTAATCTTCTCAGGGTAAGTCGGGGCCTAAGGCGAGGACGAGAGTCGTAGTCGATGGACAACTGGTAGAGATTCCAGTACTATGTATAATCAGAACTGTGGGGACGCAGGAGGATAAGTTAACCGCGGAAAGGGAAGACGCGGCCAAGCATAAAGTCAAGGTAAGCAGGCAAATCCGCTTACAGATGATGAAATGTGATGGGGACTGAAAGAGAGTAGGGAAGTAACTGAATCCACACTGCCAAGAAAAGCCGCTATAGTGTTATACATACCCGTACCGTAAACCGACACAGGTAGATGAGGAGAAAATCCACAGGCCGACGGGAGAAGTGTTGTTAAGGAACTCGGCAAAATGACCCCGTAACTTAGGGAGAAGGGGAGCCACGCAAGTGGCCGCAGAAAAGAGGCTCAAGCAACTGTTTAGCAAAAACACAGGTCTCTGCTAAACCGAAAGGTGAAGTATAGGGGCTGACACCTGCCCGGTGCTGGAAGGTTAAAAGGAGAGGTAAGGAGCAATCCGAAGCTTTGAATTCAAGCCCCAGTAAACGGCGGCCGTAACTATAACGGTCCTAAGGTAGCGAAAGTCCTTGTCAGGTAAGTTCTGACCCGCACGAAAGGTGTAATGATTTGAGCACTGTCTCGACAACACGCCCGGTGAAATTGAAGAACCGGTGAAGATACCGGTTACCCGCAACAGGACGGAAAGACCCCATGGAGCTTTACTGCAGCCTGATATTGGGTTTTGGTACTGCATGTACAGGATAGGTGGGAGCCTAAGAATGCGGGACGCTAGTTTCGGAGGAGGCGACGGTGGGATACCACTCTTTGATTATTGGAGTTCTAACCAGTGCCCTTGATCCGGGCAGGGGACAGTGTCAGGTGGGCAGTTTGACTGGGGCGGTCGCCTCCTAAAGAGTAACGGAGGCGCTCAAAGGTTTCCTCAGCATGGTTGGAAATCATGCGAAGAGTGTAAAGGCAAAAGAAGGCTTGACTGCGAGGTCGACGGACCGAGCAGGTACGAAAGTAGGACTTAGTGATCCGGTGGTAATACGTGGGAATGCCATCGCTCAACGGATAAAAGCTACCCTGGGGATAACAGGCTTATCTCCCCCAAGAGTTCACATCGACGGGGAGGTTTGGCACCTCGATGTCGGCTCATCGCATCCTGGGGCTGTAGTAGGTCCCAAGGGTTGGGCTGTTCGCCCATTAAAGCGGTACGCGAGCTGGGTTCAGAACGTCGTGAGACAGTTCGGTCCCTATCCGTTGTGGGCGCAGGAAATTTGAGAGGAGCTGTCCTTAGTACGAGAGGACCGGGATGGACGAACCGCTGGTGAATCTGTTGCATACCAAATGCACAGCAGAGTAGCTATGTTCGGAACGGATAAACGCTGAAGGCATCTAAGCGTGAAGCCGCCCTCAAGACTAGATTTCCCATTCGAAAGAAGTAAGACCCCTTGAAGACTACGAGGTAGATAGGTAAGAGGTGTAAGCACAGTAATGTGTTAAGCTGACTTATACTAATAGGTCGAGGGCTTGACCAAAGAGAATAGATGTGATAAAATTGACGAGAAAAGTTACCATGTTTGGTTTTGAGGGTGCTGAAAGTACCGAGAAGGAATTCCGGTGGTGATGCGCTTGTGGGAAACACCCGTACCCATACCGAACACGACGGTTAAGACGCAAGCGGCTGATGATACTTGGCTGGAGACGGCCCGGGAAAGTAAGTGGCTGCCGGAACCTAAAATAAAGCAAAGCGATAAATCGAGAGATTTATCCGCTCGCGAAGAGTGCATCTAATAAAGAAATAAATTCAAAAACAAGCAAGTTTGAAAGAATTTATTATTAATTATTTACACGAATAATCCTCGATAGCTCAGCGGTAGAGCATCCGGCTGTTAACCGGAGGGTCGTTGGTTCGAATCCTACTCGGGGAGCTTATTTTAATATGGCCCGATGGTCAAGCGGTTAAGACACGGCCCTTTCACGGCTGTAACCCGGGTTCGATTCCCGGTCGGGTCATAAAAAATTATTGATATTTTTTATTATTTATGATATAATATAAAAGATATGGCGCTGTAGCCAAGTGGTAAGGCAAAGGTCTGCAACACCTCTATGCATCGGTTCAAATCCGATCAGCGCCTTTTAACTCCGATTTTATCGGAGTTTTTTTATTGCACAAAAAATGTACTAATAAACATCTTAAAATTTGAATACAAAAAGATAGAATTTAAATAGCCATATGCTGTATGTATAAGAGCTATGTTGCTTGCTATTTAGATAAATTCAAAAAATAAAAATAAGAATTTTGACATAAACGTTAACAAAATGTTCATTGACTTGCCTTTATGTAAACCATATAATTATCTATAATACTTTGAAAAATAATACCAAAGAAAGTAGGCGAAAAAATGGCTGCCAATAAAAGTGTATTGAGTTTTACGGAGAAGTATGGCAATATTTGCAGAAATGCTGACTATATTCCACAAGAACTTTTTGATGAATATGGAGTTCAGAGAGGCTTAAGGGATAAAAATGGTAATGGTGTATTAACAGGCCTTACAAATATCTCTAGGATTGAAGCTTTCAAAATGGTTAGTGGCGAAAAAGTACCGTGTGAAGGCAAACTTTGGTACAGAGGGTACAATGTACTGGATTTGGTACGTGATTTTTCCTTAAAAAGATTTGGATATGAAGAAACAGCTTATTTATTAATATTTGGAAACTTACCAAATAATAAAGAACTCGAAGACTTTAAGAGTATTCTTGGTGCAAGCAGAACATTGCCGACTAATTTTACAAGAGACGTAATAATGAAAGCATCCAGTAAAGATATTATGAATTCCATTACCAAGAGCATTCTTACGCTTGCTGCCTATGATGACAATGTTTTCGACCAATCAATTGAAAATGTATTAAGACAGTGCCTTAATCTAATAAGTACATTTCCAATGCTTTCAGTTTATGGATACCAGGCATTTAATCATTATGACAGAGATGACAGTATGTACATTCACAGACCGGACGAAAATCTGTCAACAGCAGAAAATGTGCTTATGATGTTAAGGCCGGATAGAAGCTATACAGAACTTGAGGCGAGAGTCCTTGACCTTGCGTTAGTGCTTCATATGGAGCATGGTGGTGGTAACAACTCAACATTTACTACTCGTGTTGTTACATCTGCAGGGAGTGACACATATTCTGTAATTGCGGCTGCAATGTCATCACTCAAAGGGACAAAACACGGTGGCGCCAATATAAAAGTTGTAGAAATGATGCAGGATATTAAAAATAATGTCAGGGACTTAAAAGATGAAGATGAAGTAAAGAACTATCTTGGAAGAATTGTTGATAAGGATGCTTTTGATAAAAAAGGTTTAATATATGGCATGGGACATGCAGTCTATTCGCTTTCTGATCCAAGAGCAGAAGTATTTAAAAGTTTTGTAAAAAAATTGGCTGCTGACAAAGAAAGAGATGAAGATTTTGCATTATATTCAATAGTAGAAAAACTAGCACCAGTTGTAATTGCAGAAAAGAGAAGAATTTATAAAGGTGTTAGTATGAATGTAGATTTCTTCAGCGGTTTTGTATATAGTATGCTAGACATACCCCTTGAACTCTATACTCCCATATTTGCTATTGCGAGAATAGTAGGTTGGAGTGCGCATAGAATTGAAGAGCTTATAAATGTAGACAAGATTATAAGGCCGGCTTATAAAAGTGTAATGTCTGAAAGAGATTATATTCCTTTTGATGAACGTCAGTAAATAATAAGGGGATGTCATAATATGGGCAGCAAAAAAAGCCCGATTGAAAAAGAATGGGCTAGGCTGATTAAAGATGAAGAAAAATTTGAAATCGCCAGAATTAGGTTAAAACCACAAATGTTTAATGAAAAGCTTGGTAAATACATTCCAACAAAACTTCAGAATGGACTTGATAAAGCTTTTAATAAGGCATTTGCAATTATTTTTGATAAGGGAACACAAGTAATAGGAAAGACCTATAATAAAGAAAATTATGAATATGAGTATAAGCTAAAAAAATATGCACTTGAACTCAAAGAAAATAAGAAAAATATAAGAAAGTTTTCTAAAAAAGCTGATGGAGCAAAGGGTTTTAATGCTTTTATTTCAGGCATATCTGGTATTGGAATGGGTATTATCGGTATAGGCATTCCTGATATACCAGTTTTTCCTCTTTGGTGCTAAGGAGTATTTATGAAATATCGATGAGTTTGGATTTGATTATGAAGATGCAAATGAACAAATCTTTATATTAAGACTTATAGAAGTGTCAATGAAAAATGGAATAGATTTTGCGGATGCAAATACGGAACTTAATAGACTGATAGATAAAAATGAAAACATCTCAATTTTAAAAGATGAGCAAATAAATAGAACTTCAAAGGCTTTAGGAGATGCAATGATTTATATGAAGTTTATTCAAGGCATACCTATAGTTGGAGTATTAGGCGGTTCATATGATTTTGTGTATATGAATCGTATTTCAACATATGCTATGTTGAAATATAAAAGAAGGTTTTTAATTAAAAAGAACGTATAATATAACTGTCTGTTGCCGAATGGTAATGGGCAGTTTTTTGTAACCAAGTAAAGTGATTTTACATAATATGAGTATAAAAGAAATTAAGGAGTATGCTTATGGAGGTACTGGTAAAAAACTTATTTATGTCGGATGATGCTGATAATAGCATTGAAGAATCTGATATGAATGGAAGGAATATGATGAGTACGCCGGCTGCCAATTTACTTAATGATAGTCTTATTGAGGAAATTGGTCTTGCACAAGCTTATGTTCCTGTGCAGAATTGGGAAGAACCTATGGGAGATACAGATTCGCTTACTTGCGGAACTGTTTTTGGCATGCTTGTAATGCCATATGTTAAGGGTTCATCGTTTGAAAGAAATAAGGAGGTGTGCTAAGATGGATCATGATGAATTACTAAAAAGTTTGACGTCATTGGATTTTATGGCAGTTGATTTAGCATTGTATCTTAATACACACCCTGAAGATGAGGCGGCAATAGCCGAATATGATAGAATTATAAAAGCTGCTGATCAAGTAAGAATGCAGTATGAAGCAAACTATGGTCCTCTTTGTTCATTCCGTTCATATGCTAATGGAAGCTGGAATTGGATTGATAATCCTTGGCCTTGGAGATCATGCTTTAATCCTGTAATGGAGAGGGGGGCTTGTTGAGATGTGGATTTATGAAAAGAAGTTAGAGTACCCAATAAAAATTACAAAGCCTAATGCAAGAATGGCAAAAATAATCGTCGAGCAGTATGGAGGCGGAGATGGAGAGCTTGGAGCAGCTGTTAGATATTTAAGTCAGAAATATACAATGATAACACCGCAGGCTCAGGCTACACTTAATGATATTGGTACTGAAGAGTTAGCACATCTAGAAATGGTAGGAACAATGGTATACCAGCTTACAAGAGGGCTTACTGAGGACGAAATAATTGCAGCCGGACTTGACCCATACTATGTAGCACATGGTCTTGGGGTTTTCCCATCAGCAGCTTCTGGAGTACCTTTCACAGCTGCTTATGTTCAGAGCAAGGGTGATCCGGTTACAGACTTATATGAAGATATGGCAGCAGAACAGAAAGCACGTTCAACTTATGAGTATCTTATAGATCTTTGCGATGATCCGGATGTACTTAATCCCCTTCGCTTTTTGCGTGAACGGGAAGTAGTGCACTTTCAACGTTTCGGTGAAACAAAATAACTTATTTAAGCATATCATAAAAAAATGGTTAGATTAAAAGTGTACAATAAACTGTTTATTAATTAACTAAATATGTAAAAAAAACGTTTATCTTCTTGCAAAATAATGCTACCTGATGATATAATTAAATTTAGATTAATACTTCTTCGGCAAAGCAAGCGAAAGCTTGTGACGCAAAGCTATAGGGTCTAAACCGTGGTAGGTAAGATTGCCAGTTGCATTTTAGTTGTCGACAGGTGCCCTTGTCGGCATTTTTTTAGAAAATGTATTGGAATTAGATATAGCGAGGTTTTAATTTTATGGTGGAAAAGAATAGTGCATTTAATAAACATAGGCAGCTCGTAATTTTAATTATAATTACTCTAGCATTCATTTGGGGAAATTCTATATTGCCTGCTTGTGTTTCCGCTGGAATAAGCGGTAGCCTAATGAGATTTATTTGTTCACTAACAAGTTTTGCTTCAACGGGTGATGTATCTGACGGGCATTTGAGAAAGTTTGCTCATGCTTTTGAATTTGCATGCTTAGGAACGGAACTTATTATGCTTGTTCGCTGCAATATTAAAAAATATATAAGCTCAGCTATTCTCTTTGGTTTGACTACTGCTTTGATTGATGAAACGATACAGTTGTTTTCTGAAGGAAGAAGTAGTCAGGTAAAAGACATTTGGATAGACATGCTTGGTTTTTTTATTGGTACTATTATTACTTTGACAGCATTAAAACATATAAGAACTAAAAGAAAACAAAAATTATTTGATATGGAGTTATCCGTTAATGAAAGGGGTAACAAAAATGGAAAATAATTTTATGGATGAGCTAAGCAAGGACAGAACACTTAAGGAAATGTTTTTATTTATAAAAGCAGAATGGCTTGAAAAAATAGCGTTTATTTTGCTTTGTTTATTAAGCTTTTTCCCAATATTGGGTCATTTCCTTATAAACGGTCTGGACTATACAAAATTGAACTTTGCTAATAATACAATTGGAAGAATAGGCGTTTTATTTGGTATGTTTTTGCTTGTTTGGAATCACTTTAAAAAGAATGAAAACAAGTATAAATTTAAATTGACTGTTAATAACGGCCTTCCTGTGTTTTTGTTTGCAATGTTTTTATGGAGCGTTTTTTCATGTGTTTTTTCAACCAATCCTACGATATCTTTTTTTGGTGATTCTTACCGCCTAGAGGGGTTATCTACATACATTGCATATGCAGGAATATTTATTTTAGCATCACATATAACATCAAATAAATTCAATAGGCTAATATCTGAGACTTTTGTTGCAGTCGCAACAATTCTTTCATTAATATGTTTTATTGATTATCAAGAACTCAATTTTGCATTCTCAATCTATTTTCCTGACAGAGCAATATTTGCAAACATAAACCATTATGGCTATTATCTTTGCATGGCCTTGCCTGCAGCTGTAGGTTTGTTTGTAACAGACAATAAAATAGAGAGCAAAATTAAAAACTGCATTAAGACAGCATTTAGAATTGCAGAACTTGCGTTGCTGTCATATTCGCTTATTAAAGCAAAATCTATGGGGCCGTTAGTCGCTGTTATGATAGCGCTTCTTGCTTTGATTATTTTGTCGATTTTTGTGAACAAGAGAAAACTGAAGCGCGTATTGTGTTCAGTTGCTATAGTTATTATGGTTTGTACAATTACAAGTATTGGTACATGGAATATACTGGGGGATTTCCGAAAGACAGCAAATGATGCATCTATACTTAAAGAAGCTATAACTGATAAAGAAGTTAACACAGATGAGGAGAATTACCCTGAAGCAAATAATAATTCAGAGCAACTATTGGAGATAGGTTCGAGAAGGGGAATTCTTTGGATTAATGCAGTTAAGTTTATAAAAGAAAAACCTTTGTTTGGATTTGGTCCGGATAATCTAGGTCAAGCATATACTATAGCAGGGGCCAAAAATGACAGACCTCATAACGAAATACTTCAATTTGCAGCAAGTTTAGGAATACCGGCAGCTATTTTTTATATATGTGGCCTTTATTGCCTTTTGCTTATGTTTATAAAAAAGTTTAAATGTATTTCTATGGAGATTTTGTGCAGCTATTGCGTAATTGGTTCATATTTGGTATCAAGCATGTTTGGTAACACAATGTTTTATACAACACCTTTTTATTTTATGCTGCTGGGAATGTGCTATGCAAGTATAAATAACTTAAATTAAAAAGGTTTAAATATTATATTATTGGTATTTATGGAACACCAATTAGGGGATTAGAGTAAAAGGAGTTTAGCATGAACGAGGAAATTGATTTAGGCCTGATTTTATTAATATTAAGGAAAAAAATAGTCACAATTATTTTATGTATGGTTTTAACTGCAGGAGTAGTATTTGGAGTATCTAATTATCTGATTACACCATTGTATTCTGCATCAACATCTTTATATGTCTACAACGAAACGTCAAGGGATTCAATAACAAGCACAGATTTGAATACCTCTCAAGAACTTGTTCAGACATATATAGTTATTCTTACAAGCAATGCTGTTCTGACTAAAGTATCGGCAGTTCTGAATAATCAATATTCTGTTGATGAATTGCGCAATATGATAACAGCTTCAGCAATAAATAATACAGAGGCGTTTGAAATAACAGTTGAAAATGCTGATCCGGCAATTGCACAAAAAGTTGCTAACACAATTGCTACCGTTGCACCTGCGGAAATTATAAGAGTAGTAAAGGCAGGATCTGTAGAAGTAATTGATTATGCAACACTCCCTATAGAACAGTCATCTCCTAATGTATTCAAGAACACGGCTATTGGAGGACTGCTTGGATTTATAGTATGCGTAATAGTTTTAGTATTAAAAGAAATGTTTGATACGGTTATTAGGAGCGAGGAAGATTTAATAGAGAATTTCAATATCCCTATTCTTGGTGTAATTCCTCCCTTAAATAATGGAGAAGTTGATGGAGGTTACAAGATATAATGCTTGGAAAAAATAAAAAAAATGAAGCTGTTGAGAGAAGAACCGGTTTGACAAGTGTAAGACAAAAGATGCTGGGGAAAAAAAGTTCATTTGCAGCAGTCGAAGCATATAAAGCTACAAGAACAAATCTATTGTTCATAGGAGACGGTGAGGGCTGCAAAAAAATAGTTTTTACAAGTACATTTGAGGGAGAAGGCAAAACAACAAACTGTATAAATTTAGCTATTACTCTTGCGCAAAATGGGCAAAAAGTACTGTTGATAGATGCTGATATGAGAAGACCTACCGCTAAGGGCGTGTTTGAAATAAATAATAAAGTTGGGCTCTCGGAAATTTTAGCTGGATTGGCAACATGGGAAAATCAAACTGAGGACGAGCCTTACATATTTAGAACTAGAAGAAGAAATTTATTCGTTCTTCATTCTGGACATATACCTCCTAATCCGGCAGAACTGCTTGCATCGAAGCAGATGAAAAAACTTTTGGAAAAATGTGAAAAAGAATTTGACTATATTCTTATTGATACACCTCCGATATTGGTTGTTACAGATCTTGCTGTATTGGCAAATATGGTTGATGGATATGTATTAGTTGTTAGAGCTGGGATAACACATAAAGAGAGCCTTGACGAATCGGTTTTGCGTCTTGAACAATTAGGAGCAAACATTATTGGTTTTATTATGAATGATGTAAATCCAAAGGATTCGTCATACAAGTATTCGTCAAATCATAATAAATATGGAAATTCAAAGTATCACAGATATGGTTATGGCGGATATGATAATATCCAAGAAGAAAATGAGAGTGAGTATAGTGACGGATAAAGCTAGTGAGTTTATTGATTTTCATGCGCATATACTTCCGGGAGCTGATCATGGCAGCAGAAATGTTGAAACGTCTATGAACCAGCTGGCCTCTGCATTAGATGCGGGAATTACAACAATAATTGCAACTCCGCATTTTTATCCGGAAAGACATAATATAGAAAACTTTATAATGAAGAGAGAGAAATGCTTTAATAAGCTTATAAATAACTACTCGGGAACAATTAAAATCATTCCGGCAGCGGAAGTGCTGCTGTGTGAGGGACTCAATAATCTACCATACATAAACCATCTCTGTATAAAAGGTACTAAAACAATGTTGGTAGAAATGCCACTATATAAGTGGACTGCAAGGCTAATAGATACTTTGTTTGCTATAAAAGAAGATAAAAACATTGATATAGTTCTTGCACATATAGACAGATACCTATATGAAGATGTTAATGAGTTAATGAGTATGGGTTTTGTGGGTCAGATTAATGCGGATTCATTGATTAGTTTCTGGGGACGGAGAAAGTATATAAAGTTAATTGAAGAAGGAAATATCGTTGCGTTAGGCAGTGATGTTCATGAAAATGGAAAACAATATAAAAATTACAAAAAAGCAATGAGTATATTAAAGGATAATGGCACAAAGCTTCAGTTGAGAATGAATGGTATATTGCAGACAAACATTTAAGAATTTGGGGATAGCAATGAATAAAATTAAAAAATGCAGGAAATGGCTAGTAATGTTTGCTGACTTAGTTCTATTTACAATAGCATTTTATGTTATGTTGACCTTTGACATGACAGGACTGAAATACAATTTACAAGGGGCTGTTATTAATTCAGCAATTTTGTATATATTTACTGTTATATTTCAGCTTGCTTTCCAAACCAATAAAACATTGTGGAGATATGCAGGTGGAAGAGAGTATATAGGCTATTGTTTAGCCGGATTCTTGGGCTGTATTTCAACTATAATTATTAATATGGCAATTAGTGAAATGCCACTTTCACCAATGTTTATTATAGTTCTTTCCATAATTGCACATTCAGAGTCGATAGCTCTTAGGCTTACTTATAAAGTATATAAGGCGACCTGTGAAGATGATAAGACTGGCGCTTCTTTATTTGGAATTAAAATATCATTAATAATGATGATGCTTCTTTTCATAATATTGCAATAATTGGCGCAGGCTATTCAGGAGCAATGTTGCTTTCTGAAATAACAAGGAATCATTCAGACACTTACAAGGTTTGGGCATTTTTCGATGATGATGTTGATAAAATTGGTACTAAGCTTAGGGGCGTCCCTATCATGGGCCCCATAAGTAAATTACCAGAAGTATTAAAACAATCATCTGTATACGATGTTATACTTGCAATTCCTTCGCTTGAACTTGAAAAGAGAAGAGAGATTGTTAAAATGTGCAGCAAGCTGCAGTGTAAGCTAAAAATTTTGCCGGATACAATGATGGTGATGGAAAACTCATCAAGCAATTTTTTTGCTGAAACAAGGAAAGTGAAAATTGAAGATTTACTTGGACGTTCAACTATCCGCTTTGAAAGAGGCAGTTTAGATGGTTTTTTGAATAAAAAAACAGTTCTTGTAACAGGCGGAGGCGGTTCAATAGGTTCTGAAATTTGCAGACAGATAGCTTGTTTGGGAATAAAAAAGCTTGTAATATTTGATATTTTTGAAAATGATGCTTATGTTCTTATGCAAAGCTTAAGGCAAATTTATGGAAACAAAGTTGAAATTGTTGTAGAAATAGGCAGTATAACGGATGAACTGAGAGTTGATGAACTTTTTAAACAATATAGACCTAGTGTTGTATTCCATGCAGCTGCACATAAGCATGTCCCTTTGATGGAAATAAACCCTTGTGAAGCGGTTAGAAACAATATTTTAGGAACCTACAATGTTATTAAAAAGCAGAAGAATATAAATGCCAAAAATTTGTACAGATTTCAACTGATAAAGCAGTTAATCCAACAAGCGTAATGGGAGCAACAAAACGATACTGCGAAATGATGATTAAATCAATGGCTGATGTTGAGAATTGTCCAACAGATTTTGTAGCAGTTAGATTTGGAAATGTACTTGGGTCAAATGGTTCGGTTATACCTATTTTTATGTCACAGATTGAACGCGGTGGGCCGATAACAATAACAGACAAAAGAATAATAAGATATTTTATGACTATTTCCGAAGCGGCTGCACTTGTGCTTAAAGCAGGCGCAATGGCAAAAAATGCTGATATTTATGTACTTGATATGGGAAGTCCAGTAAAAATTATTGATTTAGCCGAAAATCTAATCAGATTAGAAGGATATATACCATATGAGGAAATTGATATTGTAGAAACAGGGTTAAGACCAGGAGAAAAGCTTTATGAAGAACTTCTGATTAAGGACGGAGTGCATAATTGCACATCCCAGGATAAGATATTTATTGAGCAGAACTCTGAAACGATAAGCAGAAAGAGTATTGAAGAGGGCATTGCTCTTTTTAAGGAATATGTTAATAGTAGTGACAAAGAGGAAGTAATTGCTTTGCTTCATTCACTAATTCCCGCATACAAAACACCTGAAGAAGTAAATAAAAAAGTTGAACAAATTATACACAAAAATAAAAAAACCATTACAGACTGCTCAGCACAAAATAGGTTTTTGAGAGAGGGTAATATGCCTTGAAAAACGGTGTAAAAATCTCAAACAGGATTTACAATACTATTATAATACTTGCTATTTTAGTTGCCTTAGCCTGTGGCGGGTTACTAATTAAAAGCAAAATTGATGAAAATAAAACAAATGAAATTACTCAGGATATTCGAAATAAGGCATACGTAGACAGCACTGATGTAAAAAATACTAATGTAAAAAAGAATATCCCAATAGACTTTAAGGCACTTGATGAGGCTAATCCCGATATTTATGCATGGATTACTATTGATGGAACAGAGATTGATTATCCAATAGTTCAAAGTGCTGATTCAAATGATTATTACCTTGATCATGCTGTTGACGGCAGTGAATCTTCGGCAGGTGCAATATTTACTGAAGATTATACTGCAAAGGATTTTTCAGACTTCAACACTGTAGTATACGGACACAATATGCATAACAATACTGCATTTGGTTCTCTAAAAAATTATAGAGATGAAGATTATTTTTCAGCACATGATAAAATAACTGTATATACAGAAAATGATATATTTACTTATAAAATTTTCTTGCTTATATTTTTGATGACAGACACCTTCTTCTTAACTATGATTATAATAGTGAGCAGGCAAGAAGAATATATAGATAGCATTTTTGGAATGCGAAATATGTCATCAATAATAGATGACTCAGTTAATGTAGACACAAATGATAAAATTATTACTCTTTCAACATGTTCGGGTAATGATCGTTTTCTTGTACAAGGAGTGTTAATTGATAGTGAATGAACACGACGTCAAAGATAAAAAAAGAGAAAAAAGCAAAGTACTTAAAATCGTCTTGGTGGTTTTTATTATTATTTTCAGCGGCATTAATTATATACTGTATGAGAATAAGCGGCAAAAGAAAACTTATTGCTAATGCATTGGCTCCGATGACCGAAGACAGTGATAATAACCAGACAAATGAAATTGATGCTGATTTATATGTTGATGGAATACCCTATAAATATAAGGATTCTATGATAAACATACTTTTGCTTGGAGTAGATTCGAATACAAGTACTGATAATTCTAAGCACCAAGCCGATTTAATAATGCTGGCGGCAATAGACGAGCAAAATAAATCTATTACATTGTTATCAATTCAAGGGATACAATGACAGATATAGATGTTTATGATGTGAATGGTGATTATGTAGGTATAAAAAAATCACAGATAGCGCTTGCGTATTCATATGGCTCCGATGAGGAGACAAGCTGTGAACTGACAGAAGCAGGCGTTTCAAAATTATTGTATGGAATACCGATTAATGGGTATTTTGCTGGTTATATGGATGGCATTCCAGTTGTTAACGATGCAGTTGGAGGTGTCAGTGTTGATCTGACTCAGAATATCAAGGGTATTGGCAAAAGCGGTGACACAGTAACTTTGTATGGTAAATCCGCCATTTCATACCTAAGGTACAGAGATAAAGAAGATTCTGTTAGTGCAAGAAAAAGGGAAAGTAATCAGTTAGTCTACTTAAAATCATTTATCGAGTCGGTTAAGGATAAAAGCAAGACAAACCCATTAATAATTAATAATTTACTTAAGGAAATAGGCAAATATTCAACAACAGATATTTCTGCGGATAGTGCTGTATATTTAGCATCGCAAGCTGTTTCGGATACAAAAATAAATATTGTAACAGTAGCGGGTAAAAATAATACAGATAATGCTCTTACGGAATATTATGTTGATGATGCTAAATTGCAAAATACAATTTTAGAAACATTTTATGAACAAATTACTAAGGAGGATTAATTTATGAAAGTAAAAAGAATGGTAGCTTTGGCGTTGGTCGTGCTTTTCAATTAGTATGACAGCATTTGCGGCTGATTCGCCGGAAAACGAAGTAAAGGTTACAGAAGTAACAGTTAATGGACAGGCAGTAGACCCTAGTCAGGTTTCAATTAGCCCACTTACAGAATCATCTGTAGAGCAAGAGTACAGCGATATTGAATACTTATTTGATGAGAATGCAGATCTTGGTGAGGAAATTTCGCCTGAAGTTGAGGGTATGGCGCTTCTTTCATTAGTGGATGTTAATCTTGAAGGTCTTGAAGAAGGAAGCTCAGCAACGCTTACATTCCAAGTAGTTGGCGTATCAGGAGGTGATGATGATGTAAAGGTTATACATTATCATAACGGAAGTTGGGAAGTTATTGAACCAGATGCAGTTTCAAACAATTCGGTAACTGCAACACTTTCAGGTTTTTCACCAGTTGGTTTTGTTGTTGAAAAAGCGGCGGTAAGCGATGCTGGTGCAGTGGCGAGAACAACATCACCTAAGACAGGCGGAATTAACACAACATTGGTAGCTGGAGTTATGGTTGGTTGTGTAGTTCTTGCAGGAGTTGCGTTTGCATTAAAGAGAAAAGCTTAAGATTTGTTTATCAAAACCCGATATCTATGATATCGGGTTTTTTATATATTCCATATTATCTCTATATCCCCATTTCTGAAAATATTAATTCGTTCAATAATAATACTGCAAACGGCTTTTTTTTCTTCGAATGAAGCAGTTATCCACATATTTAGCAGTAAATCTGTATCAACTTGTTGATATTCTTTTTTTTGAAGTAAATTTAGTTTGTTATTAAGGGCATGTTGCTCGTTATAAAGTTGTACTGCTTGTGTATTAACCAGTTCTGCAGCTACTATATTAAGCTCAGAAGTTAAAAGAAAATCTTTCAATTGATTTATTTTAACCGAGATTTCTGTCAGCTTAACTTTTATTTCATTAATTGCCTGATTAATGCAGATATCTTTAATTTTTGGTATTTTATCAATTTTTGATAGTTTTTTTAATATTAAAGAAAAAATAAGGTTTTCCATATCTTCTGCATATATTGTTACAGTTCCGGAACATGTTTTTTTATTTAATTTGTTTGAACAAATAAAGTATATTCGTTTAGTTCCATTAGAACGTGAACTTTTTATGGTAGTCATTTTGCTTCCGCATATACCGCAGTATATTTTTCCGCAGACCCAGCTGGATTTATTAGACATGCTTTTTCCAAGCAGTACGTTGTTGCACGTTTTTTGCTGGCATTTCAGCCAAATATCAGATGAAATTACACCGTTGTGGGGAGCGAGTACAAGCTTCATATCAGACCAGTCATTAAGGGTGGAATTATGATTTGTGCGCCCGTAAAGCAATGCGGCATGAGTTCCGTCGAATAACTGAGGAATATTTATTATTTGTATGTTTTTGGTGAAAAAATAATTATAAATATCTATGTCAGCTTTAACATATACGGGGTTTTTAAGTATAGCATTAATTTTTGACGGTGACCAGCCGGCTCCATCAGTTGGTACGAAATTTTTATCCGTTAAGGCATGCTGTACATCACGCAAGGACATATTTTTTGAAGAGTATAAATTATAAATAAATTTTATATGTTCTATTTCACTTTCAATAGGAACAAGCATTTTAGTTTTCTTGTTATCTATTAAAGTTTCCTTTAAGCAAAATCCATATTGTCGCCGCCCGCCCATATAAAATCCCATATTGGAACGTTTTTGGTAAGCATCTCTTACTCTGTTAATAATGGATGTTCTTTCAAACTCCGCAAAAACCATAAGTATTTTTAAAATAACGTCACCATATGGTGAAGAGGTATCAAATGCCTCCTGAGACGAAACAAAGTCAACGTTATTTTTATTGAACATCTGTTGGATTTTTACAAAGTCAGCAAGCGAGCGGCTTATTCTATCCAGCTTGTATACAATTACTTTTTCAACTTTACCTGCTTCAATATCTCTAATAAGCTGCTGGAATGCCGGCCTTTCAATATTGCCACCGCTGAATCCTTTATCAATATAGTAGTTTGTTTTTATGCTTTGCTCATCTATTTTTATCATTGACTTACAGTAGTCAAGCTGCGTTTCGATGCTGACACTGCCTTCTTTTTCTACAGACTGTCTTGCATATAATGCAATCAATTTTTAGAAATCACTCCCGTTATTAATTAGTGGATTTTTCTAATATTTTTATTATTTCTTCATATATTGAGTATTTATTGTTGGGATTTGTGGATATGCTTTGGGTAATATTATGCTCTAATCCATGGCTGTCTGTGTACTTGCCTTCTGAAGATAGATTGAATTTAAATAAGCTTTTTTTCAATATAATTCGCTTTTCTGTTTTTATACAATATATGAGAAAAAATTTTGTTTAATACAGTAATTTTGGTGAGTGCCTAGATTTAGTAACGGATTATATGGATGAAAACAGAACTTTCTTTATTAAAAGGCCAGAAGGAATGAAATAAATAAATGCAGCCATGGTTTATTACCATGGCTGTATTTGTATATTGGCAGATAAATGTGCGGGAAAAGTGACGCTATAACCTAAGCGGGTGTAGTATAATTTTCATCAATACATATAATAGAATTATTTAATTTTACAGAACACTTTTATTGCATCACTCATTAGCTGTGCTGTTCCGTTCCCGAATCTGTCTATATTTTTCTTAAAACGTTCATCATTTACATACATATCTCCAAGACATGCTAGTATTTGATTTGAACATTCATAATGGTATTTTGAGATATGCTGCTGCCACTTAGAAACAAGCGATTGAACTTCGGTATCATCTGGGGCTTTGCCTATATTTGCGGCGAATTCAGAAAATATTTTATCAGCTTCTGTAGCTATAATTACAGAGTCATTAGTAGTATATTTTTCTTGATTTTTTAAGCTTTCAAAGTATTCTTGGGTTTTTCCCCAGCGCTCTCTGACTTCATCTGTGTACTTTTTCTTTGCTTCAATAATATTGTGTGCTGTTGTGCTGATTTTGTTTTTCATACATTGTTTTCCTCCGATAGTGTTGTCAATAATTGATATAAGTTCATTAATATGCTGTTGTTTTAAAACTAAAAGTTCTCGTTGAGACTTAAGAGCTTGAATTTTATCGTACTGTGGGTTATCAAAGAATTGGGCAATTTCTTTAAGAGAAAACTCTAGTTCTCTGAAAAATAATACTTGTGCAGTTTAGACAAGGCTTCGCTGTCATAAAAACGATAGCCTGATTCGGTCGTTTCTGACGGCTTAACAAGTCCTATTTCATCATAATAGTGTAGTGTTCTGGCACTAACGCCAAAAAGCTTTGTAGTATCACCTACGGACAATTTCATATTTATCACCTCAAAAATAGCATATATTATTACGCAATGTGAGAGTCAATACTATTTTAAAAATATTTTATCATAAAAAATGCACCTTCAAATATCAATTTGAGGTGCATTAATTTTTTTATTCTGCGAATTTAAGTTTATACAACGGTATGCTTTTATCAATGCAATCTGCTTTTAAAACAAAATCAAATAGCCCAACCTGCGTTGCAAGATAAAAATCTCGTTCAGGACACTGTTCTTGATTATCAGGTCTGAAAAATCTCATTCCTTCAAGATTACGAAGCTCTTTTAATTTGGTTTCTATGTCATAAGGAGTTTCCTCAAGAAGCGATTTTATGTATTCTGCACACCAAGTATCTTCCTCGGAGGGCTCAATTGCCCGTTTTCCCATACACACAAATGATACGGTCTCAGGATTTTTGGATTTTATGTATTTAGCAACGGCAGGTGCATTAACGAATGAGGCTGTTATTATTTCATCGGCGTTTACAGCGTTAACAATTCCCTGTGTGCCGGCACTGGTTGTGTGGATTATCGTTTTACCGTTGAAATCTGTATGTTCAATGTTTGCCGGAGAATTTCCGTAATCAAAGCCCGGAATAATTATTTCGTTTCTTTCGCCAATGAGTATTGAATCCGGAATCTTTTCCTTAAGCTCAAAGGCTGTACTAACCATGCCGACGGGATATATACCGTCGGCACCGTTGTTCATAATAAAGCAGGCTGTTGTAAAGGCACGAAATACATCAATTACAACGGTTAATCCGGTTGCGGCCTTTGCGCCTTCAGTTAGTTGTAGAATTTGTATTTTTTTCATTTTAATACATCCTTTAAGAAGCTTGTTGCACCAAAACGTTCATCAATGCCAAGATATTCAGCAATAGTTGCACCTATATCAGCAAATGTCTTTCTTGTACCAAGATTAACATTTGCCTTCACATTTTTTCCGCATACAAGAAGAGGAACATATTCCCTTGAATGGTCCGTACTTGGTGTAGTGGGGTCACAGCCATGGTCTGCAGTAATAATGAGTATGTCCTCTTCCTTCATTGCATTAATGATTTCCGGAAGCTTACTGTCAAAATACATAAGTGCCTCTGCGTAGCCTTTAACATCGTTTCTGTGACCGTAGATCATATCTGTATCAACAAGGTTTGTGAAAAGCAGACCTTCAAAATCATTTTTAAGATATTCAATAGTTTTGTCAATTCCGTCATTATTGTTAGTTGTATGATCTTTAATGGTTATTCCTCTATGTTCAAAAATATCCTCTATTTTTCCGATTGCTGCAACTGTCATGCCTTTTTCCTTAACTA
The DNA here is from genome assembly GCA_040767305.1 of Candidatus Metalachnospira sp. Taxonomy (GTDB): domain Bacteria; phylum Bacillota; class Clostridia; order Lachnospirales; family Anaerotignaceae; genus Metalachnospira. Next base: position 27,078 of record JAXGOV010000001.1, read on the forward strand.
AGTCAAGGATTGTAGTTGATGTCGGAGCAAGTGAATAGTCTTTTCTTCTTTCGGTTCTTGTGTAATTTCCGTTTCCTTTGCCGACAAATGGTCTTGCAATTACTCTTGCAACCGCATAATCACCTACAAGCAATTCTCTTGCTGTTTCACATATTTTATAAAGTTCGTCAACGGGGATAACTTCTTCATGGCATGCTATCTGGAAAACCGAATCAGCCGATGTATATACAATGGGGTATCCGGTTTTAACATGCTCGTCTCCAAGCTCATTGATAATTACTGTACCTGAAGCAGAGTAGTTGCCAAGAGTTTTTCTGCCTATTGCAGCTTCAAACTTGTCCATTATTTCTTTAGGAAAGCCTGTTTCAGTAAATGTAGGGAATGGATTTTCAGTTACTATTCCTGCAATTTCCCAATGCCCTGTTGTTGTGTCTTTGCCGTTTGATGCTTCCTGCATTCTGCCATAGCAGCCTGTTGGATTATCAACTTTGCCAAGCAGTTCAGCACCGTCCGCATCTATGTTTCCAAGACCGACAGCACACATATTTTTAAGGTCAAGAGAAGGATAGTTCTTTTTAATATTTACAAGAGTATTGGAACCTTCATCTCCGTATTTTGCTGCATCTGGAAGTTCGCCTATGCCTACACTATCAAGTACAATTATTGTTGCACGATTCATATATTGTCCTCCTTTTGATTCTTATTACAATGATATAATATCTAAAATTAGTTTTGGCGCTTCGGGTTTTTGATCTTTTATTTCTATTGCTGCTTTGAGATATTTTGATGACGAAGAACATTTTTCAGCAGTTGATGAATATATTTCAGCGATTTCATCTCCTTCATTAACATAATCCCCAATACGAACTTTCATTATTATTCCTGCGCCAAAGTCTATATTGTCTGCCTTTGATGCACGGCCTGCGCCTGTTTCCAATGATGCTCGTCCGATTTCGGCTGTGTTCATTGAATAGATATAACCTGTTTTATCTGATTTAAGCACAAGTTTTTCAGAAGACAACGGCAGAAGAGAATAATCATTAATAACATTTGTGTTACCGCCTTGCTGTAAAAGAAGTTCCTTGAATTTTTCAAGACCTTTTCCGTTATTAATATTTTCTCGAAGCATAGATTTGCCTTTGTCAACAGTGGAGAATTTTTTAGCACCTATAAGCATATAGGCACCAAGTGTAAGTGCAACTTCCAATAAATCGCCGCTGACATTTCCCTTTAAAACTTCAATTGCTTCAATTACTTCAAGTGAATTTCCGATATTCATTCCAAGTGGCTGATCCATACTGCTTATAACGGCGGTAACTTCTCTGCCAACAGATTTGCCGATTTCAGCCATCGTAGTAGCAAGCTCAACTGCAGATTCATAATCCTTCATAAATGCGCCGCTTCCACATTTTACATCAAGAACAATCGCATCGGCTCCAGCGGCTATTTTCTTTGACATAATGCTTCCTGAAATAAGAGGAATGTTTTCAACAGTTCCTGTTACGTCACGAAGGGCATAGAGTTTTTTGTCAGCCGGTGTTAGATTTTCTGTCTGGCTCATTAAAACTATTCCGCTTGTTGAGGCATATTCAAGTGCCTGCTTTTCTGTTACACCTATATTAAAACCGGGAATAGATTCAAGTTTATCAAGTGTTCCGCCGGAGAACCCAAGACCTCGTCCGCTCATCTTTATTACAGGAACACCACAGCTTGCAACCAAGGTGCAAGTATCAATGTTGTTGTATCTGCAACTCCGCCTGTTGAATGTTTGTCAACCTTTATTCCGTCTATGGAAGAAAGATCAAAAAGTTCCCCCGGAATGGGCCATTGCAAGTGTAAGTTCAGATGTTTCTTCGCTGTCAAGGCTTTGAAAATAAATTGCCATAAGCATAGCAGAAATTTGATAATCAGGAATTGAAGAATCAGTAACACCGTTAATGAAAAATTCAATTTCTTCCTTTGTAAGTTTTCCGCCGTCACGCTTTTTGATAATTAAATCAACAATATTCATATATAAGCCTCCTTTGAGTTTTATTCAGAGCATATTTTATAATCATTATACCACAACATAGAAAATAATAGTAAAAACATATATTATACGATTAGATATTAATCTTGCTTTAACCAATTGTTCGGAAATTTTTCATTCTTTGTTCACATTTTATACACATAGTAATAGTATAGTATAAGTGTATTAAAGATAAAGCTTTGATACATACAGGAATCGCCCCATTTCTGTATAATACCCCCTTTAATTTAAAACTGTTTGCAAAAAAGCACCCGATTAAATCGGGTGCTTTTTTCTTACGGAATTTAATTTGGTTGTTAAAAAAAATAAACTATGGTATACTAAATTATTAATTAAGATACATTTTTGAGGAGGATAAACATGTCTTCGGAAAGACAAAGCAAAATTAGGAACTTTTGTATTGTTGCACATATTGACCATGGCAAGAGTACACTTGCGGACAGGCTTATTCAGGAAACCGGACTTCTTACACAAAGAGAAATGCAGGAACAGGTTCTTGATAACATGGATTTGGAAAGAGAACGTGGAATAACAATTAAAGCACAGGCTGTACGTCTTGTATATAAAGCTGATGACGGCAATGAATATATATTTAATCTTATTGATACACCGGGTCATGTAGACTTTAACTATGAGGTATCAAGAAGTCTTGCGGCATGTGAAGGTGCAGTGCTTGTTGTTGATGCTGCACAGGGCATTGAGGCGCAGACACTTGCAAATGTATATCTTGCTGTTGATAATAATCTTGAGATTATGCCTGTAATAAACAAGATTGACTTGCCGAGTGCAAATCCTCAGCTTGTTATTAAGGATATTGAGGATGTTATAGGGATTCCAGCAGAGGATGCACCGCTTATTTCGGCTAAAAACGGAATAAACATAAAAGCTGTTCTAGAAAAAATAGTTACCGATATTCCTGCACCAAGCGGTGATGAGGATGCACCGTTAAAGGCACTTATATTTGATTCAATATATGACCAGTATAAAGGTGTTATAGTCATAATTCGTGTGTTTGACGGTTCAGTTAGAAAAGGAACAAAAATACGTCTTATGGCAACTAAGAGAGAATTTGATGTTGTGGACGTCGGTGTATTCGGTGCAGGCAGATATATTTCGTGTGACGAGCTGAAGGCGGGAGATGTAGGATATATTACTGCCAGTATTAAAAATGTAGCTGATACACATGTTGGTGATACTGTTACTGATGCAGATAATCCAACGACAGGGGCTTTGCCCGGCTACAAAAAAGTAAACCCAATGGTTTACTGCGGTGTGTTCCCGGCTGACAGTGCTAAATATGCCGACCTTAGAGATGCACTTGAAAAACTCCAGCTTAATGATGCATCATTGTTCTTTGAACCTGAAACTTCGGTTGCATTGGGCTTTGGTTTCAGATGCGGTTTTCTTGGACTGCTGCATCTTGAAATAGTACAGGAAAGACTTGAACGAGAGTTTAATCTTGATCTTGTAACTACAGCGCCAAGTGTTATTTATAAAATTTATCTTACAGATGACACTGCAATTGATCTTTCTAATCCAAGCAATATGCCGGACCCTGCAAGGATAGTTAAAATGGAGGAGCCCATTGTTAAGGCAGAAATTATATTGCCAAAGGACTATGTTGGTTCGATTATGGAGCTTTGTCAGCAAAGGCGAGGCGAATATATAAGCATGGAATATATGGATGAAAACAGAGTTATGCTTGTATATCATATGCCTCTAAATGAGATTATTTACGATTTCTTTGATGTATTAAAATCGAGAAGCCGTGGATATGCGTCATTCGATTACAGTCTCTTAGGATATCAGGAGGCTACGCTTACAAAACTTGATATTTTGGTAAACAGAGAAGTAGTTGATGCGCTTAGCTTTATTGTACATTCATCTGTTGCTGTGGAACGAGGAAGAAAGATTTGTGAAAAGCTTAAAAAGGAAATTCCAAGACAGCTTTTTGAAATCCCTATTCAAGTCGCAATAGGAGCTAAAATTGTGGCAAGAGAAACGGTCAGCGCAATGCGTAAGGACGTTTTGGCAAAATGCTACGGTGATATTTCAAGAAAGAGAAAGCTCCTTGAAAAGCAGAAGGAAGGCAAAAAGCGTATGCGTCAAGATAGGAAATGTAGTTGTTCCTCAGGCGGCATTTATGAGTGTACTTAAACTTGAAGAAGAATAAAACTATAAAATACAGCGGATTTTTTCGCTGTATTTTTTTACTTGACATACCTTGAAACTCTAGGTATTCTATACATAGATAATCTAAGTGTTAGGAGGAATTTTAATGGAAATAGATAAAGGCTTAATCGGAGGCAGTACGGTTCTAATGCTGTTGGTACTTTTAAAGGAAAGAGATATGTACGGCTATGAAATAATTAAGGAATTAAAGGAAAGAAGCAATAATACTTTTGAGTTTAAAAGAGGGAACTCTTTATCCTGTTCTTCACCGCATGGAAAACTCGAGTGTTGTCAAATCATATAGAAAAGAGGCGGATAATGGCAAAACAAGAAAGTATTATGCCTTAACTACTAAGGGCATTGAACTTCTTGACAAAGAAAAAAGGCAATGGGAAGTGTTTACAATGTCAGTGAACAAAGTGATTGGAGTTGAAAGCTATGCCTTTTCCTGATAGCAGAGAGTTTACCGATAAAGTGCTTAAACATGTAAAATTTAAATATGATCATGCCAGTATAAGACGTGAGCTGAATGAACATATTGAGGATTTATATGATGATTTGATTGCCGACGGAATTGATGAGACCAATGCTGCCAAACTGTCACTTGAGTATATGGGCAATGCCGATGATATCGGAGAAGAGCTTAATAAAGTGCATAATCCTTTGATTGGGCGTATATGGGTTATTACAAGAGTGGCAGCAATAATTGCTGCTTTTATGATTATTGTTCCTGCTTTTGGATATGCAGAAAGTTTTATACGTTCACAGTTTTTCACAGGATATGATATTAAACATAATGATGCGGAACTTATATATTCGATTAATTGCGATGAAAAAACAAAGATTGATGATATGAATGTACAGCTTGATGAATTATTGTACTATGATAACGGAGAACTCGAAATAAGATATAGAACTTGGAAGGATATTTTTTCAACCAGTATAGACTGGTCTTTTGATATATCAGCCACAAGCGTAAAAGATGAGAACGGAAATACATATTATTCTTCCGGTGGAGGAAGCTACGGCGGAGTTATTTCTAAACACCAGATATTTATTGCTGACTTTCCTGAAGATGCCAGGGAGCTGATAATTGATTATGACTATAATGGGAGAAAAATATATTTTGACATTCCGTTGGAGGATGGTGATAGAGCATGATTCAAAGAATAAATAAAATAAGCAGGGTAAAGCAGATATTTATTTTCATTGCCATAATATTCATTGCTGCAGCATTTAAATTCAGTGGATTTGATCATGAATATTGTTCTCCTGAAGCTGTGTTTTATGCTTGTGAGGAGGGGTTGCACTATGGACCGTCTAAAGAAATACTTTATACTAAGAGGATGGAAAACAAAGCACTTGTTATAGGCAGAACCGACGATGGACTGTCGGCGGTGCAGGCTCAAAAGAAATGGTATGGAACATGGACGCTGTTAAGCGGTGGGACAATAGATGGAAATTTGCCAGTCGATGAAAACGGAGCCTTCTATGATGACCAATTTAATTTTTTGTATGGACTGTGCAAGGATAACAATATTAAAAATGTGAAAGTTACTCTTGGGAGTTATGACGGGATTAAGGGAATAACAGAATATGGTTCCTATGATATAAATGTAAATGAAAACGGATTTTTTTATTCGGATGTTGAGCCAATTAAAGCAGATACAGAGGGCGATTACATATATCCAGTATATATTGGTGGATTTGACGAAAACGGGCAGCTGGTTTATAGTTATGATGAGCTGGAAAAATAGATTATCGGAGTTGATTTTTTGAAAAAAATCTTTCATTATATGTTCATATACCTATTTGTATAAGAAAGTGCTTGTATTGTGATTTTCCGTCTTTTAGCGGAATGAATGCGTATTTTGATTATTATGTCGATGCACTCTGCACTGAAATAAGTGAAGCATCAAGTGAATTTACCGACAGAAAAGTAAAAACAATATTTTTTGGTGGAGGCACTCCTACTGTTTTACAGCCTAAGCTTATAGGCAAAATTATGGATGCTTTGATTTCTAAATACGATGTTGAAGATGCTGAAATAAACAATAGAGTCTAATCCGGGAACACTTGATGAATTCAAACTGAATGAACTTAATCAAATGTATTTCAATCGTCTGAGTATGGGACTTCAGGGCATGGCAGGATAAGCACTTGAAGGCATTGGGCAGAATTCACACTGTTGATGATTTTAAAAGAAATTATATTGAAGCCAGAGAAGCGGGCTTTAAAAATATAAATATAGACCTTATGTTTTCTCTGCCAAATCAGACAATTGAGGATTGGAAGGAAACATTGCAGAATATTATTTTTTTAAGTCCTGAGCATATTTCGGCATATAGCTTGATTATAGAAGAAGGCACACCGTTTTATGAAATGTCTGAAAAGGGGCAATAAAGGAAACGGACGAAGCCTTGGACAGAGAAATGGGTTATACAGCAAACGATATGTTTGCTAAAAATGGCTTCCATAGATATGAGATTAGCAATTATGCTAAAAAAGGATATGAATGCGAGCACAATAAGGTGTACTGGAGAACAGAGGAATACAGGGGATTTGGGCTTGGTGCTCACTCATTTATAAACGGAGAAAGATTCCATAATGTATATGATTTTAATGGTTATATTGAATCAAAGGGAAATATAAAAAAATTATTACAGACATTGAAAAGTTTCGGAGGCTGAAAAACAAGAAGAGTTTATGTTTATGGGACTCAGAATGAGTGAGGGTGTATCGGAAGACGAATTTAAAAAAAGATTTTCTCATAATATATATGATGTATATGGGGAAGAACTAAAAGTGCTGAAACAGGAAGAACTTATTGTGTCTCAAAAGGGCAGATTATTTCTATCTGAAAGAGGTATTGACATTTCAAATCAAGTATTTGAAAAATTCATAAAGTCTTAATAAAAATATTTTATAAAAAGCACTTGACATATTTTGTGGAAGGTGCTATTTTATGTATTAAAGATTAGCACTCACAATAAACGAGTGCTAACAAAGAAAAGGGAGTCGGTGGTTATGCAGTTGAATGAAAGAAAAGTAAAAATTCTTCAGGCTATAATAAAAGATTATATAGATACTGCTGAACCTGTCGGCTCACGAACAATTGCCAAGAAATATAATCTTGGTGTTAGTTCGGCAACAATCAGAAATGAAATGAGCGACTTGGAGGAAATGGGACTTATCATTCAGCCGCATGCTTCTGCCGGTCGTATTCCTTCAGATAAAGGATACAGATACTATGTAGACAGTATTGTTCAGAAGAATGCCATTACAGAAGATGATCAGAGTCGTATTAACTATATAAAAAGTGTTATATCTAAGAACATAAATCAGATAGATTATCTTATGGAGGAAACGGCGAAAGCTTTGTCGGCATTAACGAACTATACTACGTTTATTTCAGAACCTGTTGTCAGAAAAACAACATTAAAACAGGTAAGACTTGTACCTTTGGACAATATTTCCGTAATGCTAGTTGTTGCGACGGGTGAAAATCATATAAAGAATTATATAATTCCTACACATGAAGCAATTGATGATGCTAAACTAAATGAGATGAGCATTGCGGTTAATAATTTGCTTAATGGAAAAACCAGGGATGATATGACTGATGATGTAATAAGAGATATACTTCTTGTAATAAGAGATCATCAGGAGCTTTTAAAACCGATGCTCAAAGATATTAGAAAAACAATTACATCTGCTGAGAGTATTCAAGTGCATCTCAGCGGTGAAAAAAATATGCTTTCTTTCCCGGAATTCAGCGATCTTGATACTGCAAGAACGTTATTTAAAACACTTGAAGAAAAACAAGCTCTGCTTAATATAATCGGAGAAGGAGCAGTTGGGAGCACTAATGTTTCAATCGGAGAGGAAAATGAACTTGAAGAAATGAAGAACTGCAGTGTTATAAAAACATGCTACAAAGTAGGTAACGATATTTACGGTACAATCGGAATTATAGGTCCTACCAGAATGGATTATGCACAGGTTATATCTGTTCTTAACGGAATGGCTAAAAATATTGAGAGTGTAATGAACTCAATAGCCAAAAGAAAAAATAAAGCTATTGAAGGGAAGGATAAGTTAGATGAGTAGCGATGAGAATATGAACAAAGAATTAAATGAAGAAGCTGAAATTGAGGCAGCCGAAGCAACCGAAACTAAGGCAGAACCGGCAGAACCGGTTGAAGGTATTGTAGAAGATACAGCTGATTTAGAAATATCAGAAGATAAAGAAGAAAGTGTCGAAGATGACGCTAAGACTGAGAAAAAAGGCTTTTTTAAGAGCAAAAATTCTAAGTATGAAAAAGATATCGAGGAGCTTGGCATCAAGCTTGCAGATATGCAGGATAAATTTCAGAGAACTTTGGCTGAGTTTGATAATTTTAGAAAACGTACAGCAAAAGAAAAAACCAGTATGTATGATGATGGAGTAAGAGATACAATCCAAAAGCTGCTCCCTATATTCGATAACCTTGAAAGAGCTATAACATCTGTCGAAGGTAAGGTCGATGACAGTGATCCTCTTTATAAGGGTGTTAAAATGACAGATAAGCAGCTTAAAGAAATACTTGATGCAATGGGTGTTGAAGAAATAAAAGCACTCGGAGAAAAATTTGATCCAAACCTTCACGCTGCTGTCGCACATGTTGACGATGAGGCCTATGGTGAAAATGAAGTAATCATAGATATGATGAAGGGCTATAAATATAAAGATAAGGTAATCAGACACAGTATGGTTAAAGTAGCTAACTGAAAATTTGGTTATTAAAAATTGAAATTGATTAAGAAAACTAATATTGTAGATATTCAGGAGGAATTTATTATGGGAAAAATTATTGGTATTGACCTTGGTACAACTAATTCATGTGTAGCAGTTATGGAAGGCGGTCAGCCTGTTGTTATTGTTAACTCTGATGGTGCAAGAACAACACCCTCAGTTGTAGGTTTTGCAAAGAGCGGCGAACGTCTTGTAGGTGATTCAGCAAAACGTCAGTCAATTACAAATCCAGACAGAACAATCAGTTCAATTAAACGTCACATGGGTGAAAACTATAAAGTAAATATTGATGATAAAAACTATTCACCTCAGGAAATTTCAGCTATGATTCTTCAGAAGCTTAAGGCTGATGCTGAAAGTTACCTTGGTGAAACTGTAACAGAGGCTGTTATCACAGTACCTGCATACTTCTCTGATGCACAAAGACAGGCAACTAAGGATGCAGGTAAAATAGCAGGTCTTGATGTAAAACGTATAATTAACGAGCCTACCGCCGCTGCACTTGCTTATGGTCTTGATAATGAAAAAGAACAGAAAATAATGGTTTATGACCTTGGTGGCGGTACATTCGATGTATCTATCATTGAAATCGGTGACGGTGTTGTAGAAGTTCTTGCTACTAACGGTGATACAAGACTTGGTGGAGATGACTTTGATAACAGAATTATTAATTATCTTGTAAGCGAATTCAAAAAAGCAGAAGGCATGGATCTTTCAACTGATAAGATGGCTATGCAGAGATTAAAGGAAGCTGCTGAAAAAGCAAAGAAAGAACTTTCGACAGTAACATCTTCTAATATTAATCTTCCTTTCATTACAATGAATCAGGATGGACCTAAACATTTGGATGTTACTCTTACAAGAGCAAAATTTGATGAACTCACAGCAGACCTTGTTGACAAAACATTAGGCCCTGTAAAAAGTGCTCTTTCTGATGCCGGTCTTACAGCAGGTGAGCTTGATAAAGTACTTCTTGTAGGTGGTTCAACAAGAATACCTGCAGTTCAGGATGCAGTTAAGAAAATTACAGGCAAAGATCCTTTCAAAGGTATCAACCCTGATGAATGTGTTGCTATTGGTGCTTCTATCCAGGGCGGTAAGATTGCAGGTGACGCAGGTGCATCAAGCATTCTTCTTCTTGACGTAACACCTCTTTCACTTGGTATCGAAACACTCGGCGGTGTAGCAACAAAGCTTATTGAAAGAAATACTACAATTCCTACAAACAAGAAACAGGTTTTCTCAACAGCCGAGGATAATCAGACAGCAGTTGATATCCATGTTGTACAGGGTGAAAGACCTCTTGCAAAGGATAACAAGTCACTTGGTAGTTTCAGACTTGAAGGAATTGCTCCTGCAAGACGTGGGGTTCCTCAGATTGAGGTTGCATTTGATATTGATGCAAACGGTATTGTTCATGTATCTGCAAAAGATCTTGGAACAGGTAAAGAACAGGCTATCACAATTACAGCTTCAACAAATCTTAATGATGAAGAAATAGATAAGGCTGTAAAAGAAGCTGAGCAGTATGCAGAGGCCGACAAGAAACGTAAAGAGGCTATTGATGTTAAGAATGAAGCAGATTCACTCATTTTCCAGACAGAAAAGACTCTTGGCGAGCTTGAAGGCAAAATCTCAGATGCTGATAAGACAGCAGTTCAAAATGAACTTTCAAAATTAAAAGATGTTGTTGAAAATAAGAATGTTGAAACAATGACAGATGCTGAAGTAGAAGAAATCAAAGCAGCAACAGAAGCACTTAAAAATGAGTTCTATAAGGTTTCTGAAGAATTGTACAAACAGACACAGGCAGGCGCACAGGGTGCTCCAGGAGCTGAAGCTAACGGAGATCCCAATGTAGTTGACGGCGATTTCAAAGAAATGTAATATATACTTGTGATGCAAAGAAGAGGCCTTCTTTTGAAGGCCGCTTCTTTCAGCGTATTGATAAAGTCATTGCGCTGCGGATTAAATATATTTGACGGCAGGTGGAGAAGTTGGCAGAAAAAAGAGATTATTATGATGTCCTTGGCGTAAATAGAAATGCTGGCGAGGATGAAATTAAAAAAGCATATCGTAAACTGGCTAAAAAGTATCATCCGGATGCAAATCCGGGGAATAAAAGTGCTGAGGATAAATTTAAAGAAGTAAATGAAGCCTATGAAATTCTCAGTGATTCGCAGAAACGTTCTCAGTATGATCAATTTGGACATGCGGCATTTGACCAGAGTGGCGGAGCAGGCGGATTTTACAATGCCGGCGACTTCGATATGGGTGATATCTTTAGCATGTTTGGTTTTGGTGGGGGAAGTGCTTCAAGACATTATGGACCTCAAAGAGGGCGTGATTTGAATATTACAATACAGATTACGTTTGAAGAAGCGATATTTGGCTGTAAAAAAGATATTCAGGTCAATGTAACAGATTCTTGTGATACTTGTAAAGGATCTGGTGCTAAACCCGGTACACATGCGGAAACATGTCCTGTTTGTCATGGTTCAGGTCAAGAAAGAGTTGTTCAGCAGTCTATCTTTGGTACTATGCAGACTACAAGAACTTGTTCTGCCTGCAGAGGAACAGGTAAAAAGATAAATGATCCTTGTCAGGATTGTCATGGAACAGGTTTTGTTAAGAAAACAAAAAAATATGAAATTAACATTCCCAAGGGTATTGACCATGGTCAGACTATTCGACTTTCGGGCAAAGGCGAGGCCGGAGTCAATGGCGGCGGCTATGGTGATTTGCTCGTAACCGTATATGTTAAACCTCACAGTTATTTTGTCAGAAAGGGAATGGATATTTACAGTGACAAAACTATTTCCTTTACAGAGGCAATACTTGGCGGAGAAATATCTATTAATACAATATATGGTGAACAGAAGTATACCGTTAAGCCGGGTACACAGCCCAATACAATTATAACACTCAAGAGCTGACAGTGTTCCAAGTTTAAGAAATGATAAAATAAAAGGTGATCAGATTGTAACACTGAAGGTAAGTATACCGACAGGGCTTACAGAAAAGCAAAAATTTATGCTTCACAATTGGAATAACCCGGATTTAGTTGTTGATCTTCCTGGTGATGATAAACCTAAAAAAAGCTTTAAAGAAAAAATGAAGGGAATTCTTGAATAAGGAAAAAGCATACCGCAATGGTATGCTTTTTTTCTTATATATGTTCCTTTTATATTTGTAATCTGATATAATAACCATAAGGAGAAAAACTTTTTAGGAAGGGAAAAATAGAAATGATCTATAACAATGTGTTAGAAGCAGTGGGAAATACCCCTCTTGTACGATTAAACCACATTGCTGATTCTGAAGGTGCTCAGATATTGGTAAAGTATGAAGGGGTAAACATAGGGGGATCAATCAAAACTCGAACAGCATTAAATATGATAGATGATGCTGAAAAAATGGGATTGATTGATAAAGAAAGAACTACTATAGTTGAACCGACAATCGGAAATCAGGGAATAGGTTTAGCCCTAATCGGTGCAGTAAGAGGCTACAAAACTGTTATTATTATGCCTGATTCCGTTAGCGAGGAGAGACGAAAGCTCGTAAAGCACTATGGTGCTGAGGTGGTTCTTATACATGATGCAGGAGATATTGGCGCATGCATAGACGAATGCCTTCAGACAGCTTTGAGTATGGCAAAAGATAATGATAATGTTTTTGTTCCTCAGCAATTTGAAAATCCTGCAAATCCACAAGTTCATAGGAATTTTACGGCTGAAGAGATACTGGAGCAGGCTGGCTGTAAAATTGACGGCTTCTGCTCTGGAATAGGAACAGGCGGAACAATAACAGGAATAGGTGAAGTACTTAAGGTGGCAAATCCGGATATAGAAATTTGGGCTGTAGAGCCTGAAAATGCAGCTATACTGTCAGGTGGATCTATAGGAACACATATTCAGATGGGAATAGGAGATGGCCTTATTCCTCCAATACTTAATACAAAAGTATATGAAGATATTTGTATTATTACTGATGAAGAGGCAATTGAAACCTCCAAAAACCTTGCACGATTAGAAGGTCTTATGTGCGGTATTTCAAGCGGAACAAATGTTGCTGCAGCTATAAAACTGGCAAAGAAACTTGGAAAAGGTAAGACTGTTGTTACTATACTCCCTGATACGGCAGAAAGATATTTTTCAACACCGCTTTTTGAAAACGATTGATTTATTTTTTTCCGGAGCTCATTTGAGCTTCGGATTTCTTTGTATCCGCAATTATAATAAAGACAGCTCTGTTAACTAACAGAGCTGTCTTTTGCTATATGTTATAAACTTAATTTCTATATTAACTGTCTTCTTTTGAACAATTCAGACAATTATCAATTTGCTTTTTACACTGGCCATTCAAACATCTGCGCTTGGCACAATCCTTGCCGAAGACGTTGAGGAATCTGAGCACAGAGAGTAATTTCCTCCTTGAATAACAAGCTTTTTCCCGTTTACGATTGCATCTGCAATTTTGCTTCTTGCGCTGTCATATATTGATTGAACGGTTGTTCTTGCAACATTCATTTGTTGAGCACATTCGTTTTGAGTGAGCTTTAGATGGTCAATTAAACGAATAACTTCGTATTCATCAATAGTCATTTCAACTGTTTCGGCACTTCCTAATGTATTAGGAACAAATGCAGATGTTGCCGGAAGTTCACATACTCTGCGCTGTTTAAACGGTCTTGCCATCCTCTCACCTCGCCTTCTAATGTAATTTCAGTATATCGAAATTTTTGTCTTATGTCAATAATTCATAATTAAGGTGTCATTCACATATTGTTTATTCCGGATACAAGATGAATACTTTATTGATTATCAATTTTACTTTCAGCAATTTTATATATATTTTCTTTTTCACTGCCTTTCAGTGATTTATCAATAATTAAAGCGATAATAGGAATGCCAACGATGTTTAGAAGAAGCCGCAATGATGAGAACCCGATTCCAAGAGATGTTGTTTCAAATATAAACATAGGTATTTTCATGGTTGACCATGCACCGAGGAATATAAGAACATTAAAAATACTGCATCCTTTTTTAAGTAAAATACCGGCTATGGGGAATGCTACATATAAAGGACCTGCGGCTGCGGAACCCATGAAAAATGACAAAAATACACCGAGAATTCCTGACTTTTTTCCCATGTAGCGTATCATAGTTTCTTTAGGAACCCAAACATCAAGTAATCCAAGCAATATAAATACCGGCGGAATAATAGTCAGCATCTCAAGGAAATTGTCCATTGTAATCTTAAATGATTTTATGCCGATTTCGGGAATAAAAATCAACAATAAAATGTTTACTGTGAATAATATAATAAATACACGATATTTTTTTATAAGTAAAGAAAATTTATTCATGACAGAAATACCCCCATTATTATTGCAACAAGAATTGAAAATACAAACGCAAGAAGATTTCTAATGATGGTAGCCTTTTTACCGATGTACTGAATCTCAACAGGAATAGTAACTAATCCTACCATCATAAGAGCGGAAACAAATGCCGCAATTTGCATTACGCCTGCACCGCTGCGAAGTAATGCGGCTGCTAACGGGAATGCAACAAACCCGGGAATTAATGTTATTGCCCCGATAAATGCGGCAATTGCTACACCCCACAAGCCGGATTTTTCACCAAGGAATAAAGAAATTTGTTCAGGTGTCAAAACAGACAGCATCATTCCGATTACAAAAATGATTGCCAAGAATTGCGGCAGAATATTTTCAAATGATTTCCAAGCTTTTTTTAAAACCATTTTTGTTTTTGCACGACTTTTAAAAAAAGATATTACAAGTCCGGTGAAAGCTGCACCATAAAAAAAGATTGTCATAAATAGCTCCTTTCTGCATTTAGCTGTTTAAACACGTAATTATACTAATATACTATAACTGATACTTTATTTGTTTTCTGTGAGTGAATCACTGAACTGTTGATTAATAATTTATATAATATATCAAAAGGAGATTTGAATATGAAAAATGTAATTGTAATTGGTTCTGGACCGGCAGGTATATCAGCTGCTTTATATACGGCACGAGCTGGTTACTCTACTACGGTTATTACAAAAGGTGAAGGCGCATTGAAAAATGCTGAAAAAATTCAAAATTATTACGGCTTTTCACAGCCTGTAATTGGAGCGCAATTAGAGGCTCAGGCAAAAAAAGGAGCCGAGAATGTTGGAGTAAAGTTTATAAATTCAGAAGTAGTAGGGCTAAATTTTTCCGACAAACTTCTTGTTCAAACTACTGGTGGATCATTATCGGCCGACAGCGTAATCATTGCAACCGGAACACAGCGTTCAGCACCAAATGTGAAAGGTATTTCTGATTTTGAAGGAAAGGGTGTCAGTTATTGTGCAGTCTGCGATGCTTTTTTCTATAAAGGCAAAAAAGTTGCGGTGCTTGGAAGCGGAAAATATGCTCTTCATGAAATAGAAGAACTTCTGCCGATTGCTTCTTCAGTGACGCTTCTTACGAATGGAGAGAAAGTGTCAGCTGACTTTCCTAAATCTGTTCATATTGTAACCAAAAAAATAAAAGAAATTATAGGTAATGATCATATTGAAAATATTGTCTTTGAAGACGGCTTATTGCTGGATATAGACGGTTTATTTATTGCATATGGCGTTGCCGGAAGTTCAGATTTGGCTCGTAAAATTGGAGCTCAAACCGAAGCAAACAAAATTGTTGTAGATGAAGAAATGGCAACAAATATACCTGGACTTTATGCTGCAGGTGATTGTACTGGAGGTATGCTGCAGATAGCAAAAGCCGTTTATGAGGGGGCTCAAGCCGGGACTTCTGCCGTTAATTATTTAAGGAGGAAATAAAATGTTTTTTGGGAAGAAAGTAAATAGTGATAATAGTAATAAAAATCTTGTAGTAAAATTGAATCGTTGTCCACAAAACCATCCATGTCCGTCTGTAAGGGTTTGTCCGGTCGGCGCTTTAAATCAGAAAGGTTTTGACGCACCTACTGTAGATAAGGACAAATGTATTAAGTGCGGAAAGTGTGTTAACTTCTGCCCGAGAAGAGCTTTGATTTTAGAGTGATTTTTTTAAAAGGTACCATGATTACTGACTTATGTTAATAATCATGGTGCCTTTAATTATGCAAAATATTTCTATTTGCTATTTTGTAGTAAAAAAGAAAAATTAAATATAATAATATAATTATAAAAAAACAGACAGCCTTAATTTTAGGCTGTCTATTTATATATATGAAATTAATTAAAACTTTCAGTATTTAGATGAACAGGTTTACATTGGATTCCTCTGCATCTCCAAGATAAGCTCCAACACCGCCAAGCTCAACTCCGTCAATTAATTCTTCGGCTCTTATTCCCATTACATCCATACTCATTGTGCAGGCTACGATTTTGACACCGGATTTCATGGCTTTCTGAATTAAATCTTCAAGAGAATCAACATTCTTATCGTTCATTATTTTTTTCATCATTTTAGTACCCATGCCGCCCATATTCATTCTTGACAGCTTAAGTTTCTTACTGCCTCGAGGAAGCATGGAACCGAACATTGATTCCATAAATGTCTTTTTAACAGGCTGCTTCTCAGATTTACGCAATACCGTAAGTCCCCAGAATGTAAAGAACATTGTAACAGGCCTTCCCATTGCAGCAGCTCCGTTTGCAATAATAAAACTTGCAAGAACTTTATCAAGATCACCTGAGAAAACAATAATTGTTTTTCCTTCAGCAGGTTCGCTGGAGGATGCAGCCTGAAGGCTGGCTTTTTTAACTAATGCTACATAATCGTTTCCGCGTCTTTCGGTTGCGATTAATGTGTTGCCGGTTCTTCTGCACCAAGCTCCAATATCGCGTGCAAAGCCGGGATCAGAAGCAGATACTTCCATTATATCGTCATCATTCATTTCCTTCATAGCTTCAAATACTTTCATGATTGGACCAGGACACTGCATTCCGCTGCAATCCAATCGCATTGCAGCCGTAGGAATGTTTTTGATTTCCATTTGACCGCTGTCAGCAATAGAAGCAGGCTCTGAAATAAGGGTTACATCCGGATCATAATGTGTAGACTGATAGAATTTTGCACCTGAAGGATATACCTTTACTTTTTTAAATCCATTCTGCATTAAAATACGGGCTGCATTATATGCACGTACACCGATTGCACAGAATGTAACGATTTCTTTAGAAGGATCCAATTCGTTAAGGCGTGAGCGAAGCTGACCAAGTGGTATATGCTCAGCATTAGGGATTGAGAAAGCCATAAGTTCTGCATCCTCACGAACATCCAAAAGTACTTCGTCGGGGTTGTTTTCGGCTTCATCCCATGTGGAGAACTCTACCAAACCGGATATTAAATTATCGGCAACAAACCCAGCCATATTTACAGGATCTTTTGCAGATGAATATGGAGGTGCATATGCCAATTCAAGATTCTTTAGATCCTCAACTCCGGCACCTAAACGTATTGCAACTGCAAGGGTATCAATTCTCTTATCAACACCTTCACGTCCTACAATCTGTGCTCCGAAAATGCGTTTTCCATCATGTGAAAACAGGAGTTTAAGGGTAAGAGGAACAGCTCCCGGATAATATCCGGCATGAGAGTTTTGTGTAATTGTTATACTCTCATAGTCCTTTCCTTTAGTATATCCGCGTTTTATCAAAGTTTTTTCATTAGCACCAGTAGTTGCGGCAGTTAAATCAAACACCTTTGCAACAGATGTTCCTTGTGTTCCTTCGTATCGCTCATTTGCTCCTGCAATATTATTGGCGGCAATACGCCCCTGCTTGTTTGCAGGACCTGCCAATGGAACCATTGTACGATCTTTAGAAATAAAATCTTCAACCTCAATGACATCTCCAACGGCATAAATGCTTGGATCGGAAGTTTTAAGATAGTCATCTACAACAATGCCGCCTCTGGAATTAATATCAAGACCGGCTGCTTTGGCAAGCTCACTGTTTGGACGAACGCCAATAGATAAGATTACAAGTTCGGCAGAAACTGTCTTTCCGCTTTTCAGTGTTATAGTTACAGAATCTCCGGTATCCTTGAAGGTGCTGACACCGTCTGCAAGATACAGATTTACGTTATTCTGGAGAATGTTTTCATGTAACAACTGTGCCATTTCATAATCCAATGGAGCCATAACCTGATCAAGCATTTCGATCAAAGATACTTCAAGACCTGCATGACGAAGGTTTTCTGCCATTTCCAAGCCAATAAAACCGCCTCCTATTACAGCTGCGGTTTTAACGCCTTTATCTTGTACGAGTGCACGTATACGATCTGTATCGGGTACAGTCCATAACGTTTGAATGCGAGGTGAATCAATGCCGGGAATAGGAGGGCGAACCGGTGATGATCCGGTAGAAATAACAAGAGTATCATATGGCTCTTCATAAGTTTCGCCATTTTCCAGACGCTTCACGGTAACAGTCTTATTATCGCGGTCTATAGAAACGACTTCGTTTTTTACTCTAACATCAACATTAAACTTTTTCTTCATGGCTTCCGGTGTTTGCAATAGCAATGCATCACGTGATTTAATAACATCACCAACATGGTAAGGCAGACCACAGTTTGCGTAAGAAATATATTCTCCTCGCTCCAACATTACAATATCAGCCTTATTATCTAACCTGCGAAGTCTTGCAGCACAGCTGGCTCCGCCTGCGACACCACCAATAATAACTACTTTTTTCATAATATTCCTCCTATTTCTCTATGCAACAAACGTTATATGAGACAGCGTTCACTTATATATTTACATTTTAATCATGTTGGTAATAGCTGATTTAGGTTTTACACCAACAGACCTATTAACAATCATTCCGTTCTTTACCATTACCAGAGTAGGTATGCTCATAACCTGGAACTGTCTGGCAATTTCAGGCTGTTCGTCTATATTTACTTTACACACCTTTACATCAGAAATCTCTTCGGCAATTTCATCAACAGTGGGAGAAAGCATTTTGCAAGGTCCACACCAGTTAGCCCAAAAGTCAATGAGAACAGGTTTGTCTGAGTGCATTACTTCCATGTTAAAATTGTCCCTTGTAATATTTAATACTGACATAATAATGACCTCTTTTCTTTTTAAAATTTTTTTATAAGTTAATTATAACCGTCATGCAGCGACTTTTCAGTAACTGTATCACATAAGGATATTTGGTTGTTAATGCTATTGTTTTCATTATACCTCTATTTTATTTAATATAATGAACTGATTATTTTTTGTCTGTGATTTAGTTACGCAAATAAATTATTGACATATGACAATTATAGTGGTATGCTGTGCATGTAAATGACATATGTCAATAATTCCTCAAAAAAAAGAGCGGCAAGGATAAGACTGGGCATAAAGCTCAACAACTGTGAGATAATTTTAATTATTAACGATGAATACTCTTAGGAAAGGAAATGATAACATGAAAATTGCAATTCCTGTTAATACAAAAAATATGGATACATCGGTATGTATATCATTTGGGCGTACTCCATATTTCATGTTTTACAATACAGATACCAAAGAGGCAGAATTTTTTGACAACGGAGCAAACAGTGCTCAAGGCGGTGCCGGAATAAAGGCAGCTCAGGCCATTGTTGATGCTAATTGCCAAGCGTTGCTTACTATTAGATGCGGTGAGAATGCAGCAGAAGTGCTTAAAGGAAATAATATAAAAATCTATAAGACGCAGTACCCGTCTGCAAAGGAAAACTTGGAGGCCTTTGAAAAAGGAACTCTCGCTGTTTTGGACGAAATCCATTCAGGCTTCCATAATCATAGGTAAAGGGTAATGAAAATTGCAGTATTAAGCGGAAAAGGCGGGACTGGAAAAACCTTCGTTTCTGTTAATCTTACAAAAGTGGAAGGTACGGCCACCTATATTGATTGTGATGTTGAGGAACCCAATGGACGCCTTTTCCTTAAACCGGAAAAAATTAAGCATGAGCCTGTGTATAAACTGGTTCCGGAGTTTGATGAAGAAAAATGTATTCATTGCCGCAAATGCGTTGATTTTTGCCGCTTCAATGCAATTGCGGTTATCGGAAACAAACATAAAGTGTTTCCGGAAGTCTGTCACTCATGCGGAGGATGCTCTCTGGTATGTCCAAGTGGTGCAATTACAGAGGCTAAACTCCCTATAGGTGAAGTTGAAATCGGAACAAAAAAAGAAATAACAGTTGTAACAGGAATATTAAATATAGGTGAAGCATCAGGTGTTCCGGTTATAAATGCGGCACTGGAACATGCTGAATTAAATGACGAGCTGACAATAATTGATTGTCCGCCGGGCAGTGCTTGCTCTGTTATGGAAAGTATTCAAACTGCTGATTACTGTATTTTAGTGGCGGAGCCAACTATATTTGGACTTCATAACTTTAAAATGGTGTATGAATTAGTACATTTGCTTGGAAAACCATGCGGTGTCATTGTTAATAAATGTGAAAGCAATATTACTCAAATAGATGATTACTGCAGAAATTATGGCATTCCTGTGCTAGAGCATATTCCATACACACCTAGTCTTGCACAAGAAGGTGCAAAAGCGCTTATTGCCGTGGAGCAAGACAGTAAAATTAATGATATTTTTTTAAATATACTAAAGAATACGAATGGAGGTGGCACTGTGAAGAAACTTCTTATTCTTAGCGGAAAAGGCGGAACAGGTAAGACTACAACAGCGTACTTTTATTTCTTTTTGAATGCGAAGGCATTTGCTGACTGCGATGTGGATGCCCCAAATCTTCATTTGATAACAGGCATTGATGCCGAATTTGAATGCAGTGATTATCTTGGCTCTCAAAAGGCTGTGATTGATTCAAATTTGTGTATTGCGTGTGGACGTTGTAAAAAATACTGCCGATTTAATGCAATAAGCAATGTTAATAACAGATATGAAGTTAACCTCTTTGCTTGCGAAGGTTGTGGAGTATGCCAGTATGTTTGTCCTGCAAATGCAGTGGAGATGCAGGATGATGTGGCGGGAGAATTAATGCTTTATCATAAAAATAAGACTTTTTCAACTGCCAAGCTTCGTATGGGACGAGGTACTTCGGGGAAACTTGTTACTGAGGTAAAATCAGCACTCACCAAATATGCCGATGATACTGAATATGCAATAATTGATGGCTCACCCGGCATTGGATGCCCGGTAATTGCTTCAATCAGCGGCGTGGATGTTGTGCTGATTGTTGCAGAACCGTCGCTATCTGGTATAAGCGATATGAAACGAATTTTAAAAACGGCAGCTATTTTTGGTACAAAGGCTGTTGTTTGTGTAAACAAGTTTGATACTTGTGTAGAAAATGCAAAAGCAATAGAGCAGTATTGTCAGGAAGAGGGTATACCATTTATGGGAGTAATACCTTATGATAAATCTGTTTCCGCTGCAATAAATGAAGGAAAAAGCATTGCTGAGGTAAATTGCCCTGCAAAAGATGCTTTTCAAAAAATATTTATTAATGTTATGAAACAATTAGAGGAGGAATCTGCAACATGAGTGAAAATTGTTCTCACAATTGTGGGAGTTGTTCTGAAGAATGCAGTGAACGTGACATCCAGAGCTTTCTTGAAAAGCCAAATGAGCAAAGCAAAATAAATAAAGTAATAGGAATTGTAAGCGGTAAGGGCGGCGTCGGCAAATCTCTTGTAACAGGATTAACGGCTGTTCTTAGTCAGCGCAATGGATTCAAAACGGCGATTTTGGATGCTGATATTACCGGCCCTTCAATACCTAAAATGTTTGGAGTTTCAGAGAAAGCATTGGGAACCGATTTGGGTATACTGCCTGGTGAAACAAAAACAGGTATTAAAATTATGTCACTTAATCTTTTAATAGAAAACGATACTGACCCTGTTGTTTGGAGAGGTCCTATTATAGGCAATGCAGTAAAACAGTTTTGGACTGATGTAATATGGGGTGATATTGATTTTATGTTCATTGATATGCCTCCAGGAACCGGTGATGTACCGCTCACTGTTTTTCAATCCATTCCGGTGGACGGAATCATTGTTGTTGCTTCTCCTCAGGAGCTTGTATCTATGATTGTTGAAAAGGCAGTAAATATGGCTAATATGATGAACATTCCTATTATCGGTCTTGTTGAGAATATGAGCTATGTAAAGTGTCCGGATTGTGGAAAAGAAATAAAACTCTTTGGAGAGAGTCATATAGAAGAAGTTGCAAACACTAACAAGCTTTCTGTTCTTGGACGTATTCCAATAGAACCAGAGCTTGCAGCTGCCTGTGATAATGGAGTGATTGAGCAGTTTAACGGAAACTGGCTTGATACGTTAGCCAATAAGCTTAAGTGTCTAATAAATGATAGTTGTAAAAAGGAGGATTCAAATATGAAAATTGCAGTAGCAAGTATGGGAAATATGGTGGCTGAGCACTTTGGCCATTGTGAAAATTTTAATCTTTATCAGTGTGAAAACGGCAAAGTTGTTTCATCGGAAAACGTTACAAATCCCGGACATAAACCCGGTTTCTTACCAAACTTTCTTGGAGACAGGGGAGTCGAGGTAATCATTGCCGGAGGTATGGGCGGCGGTGCCATAGATATTTTCAATGAAAGAAATATTGAAGTTATAGTAGGTGCGGCAGGTGCAGCAGATAAGGCAGTTGTTAGTTATTTGGCTGGACAGCTCAAATCAACGGGTTCGGTTTGCCATGAGCATGCACATGCTGATGAATGTGGTGAACACTAAATATTAAAAAAGTAACGGCAAGACATTTATGTCTTGCCGTCTTTTTTATTTAACAGTTTAATGACTGTATAAGCTTAAACCAAGCAGTAAGCAGCTGTTAACATAGGGCATATGATTATCTTCAAGGTATTTTATTAAATCGGAACTGTCTGCACCTGGCTGTATCACAATGCAATCAAAATCTTTTTTACATTCTTTCATAAGCTGCAATCCTTTAACCGGATTAATGCATAAATCTATGATTTCGATGCTGTCTGGAATATCGTTTATAGATGAAAGCTCATCTCCGACAGAATAAACTGTATATCCATGTTTTTGTAAGCCGTTCTTGATTTTGTAGGCATACTTTTCAGGTTTTAATGTACCGCCTAATACAGCAAACTTTTTCTTGGTCATAATTTCTTTAAGTTCCATATTTATCACCTCATTATAATAATATATCCTGATTTTATATATTTCCGTGACTGCATTACATTATGTAACTAATATTTATTAATTCTATCATAAATCAATCAAAAATCTATGAGGTGTTGCTAAAAAAATATTATTTTTATTACATGATACACATAAATGGTGTAATATCATACAAGAATAATTTGTTTCCTTGAAGTAGAATTAAGAAAACGAAAGAAAGGATAATAGCTATGTTACAGGATCAAGAGCAGAGTCACGTATATTTTGACCGTGATTTAGGGTTAGAAGCATACCAACTGAGCGGTATTGTTCAGAAGTTTCCTAACCATTTCCATGAATATTATGTGATTGGGTTTATAGAAGGCGGGAAAAGGCATCTTTGGTGCAAAAACAATGAATATGATCTGAATAAGGGAGATTTGATTCTGTTTAATCCGCGAGATAATCACTTTTGTGCACCTATTAATGGAGAATTCTTGGAGTATCGTGCTGTCAATATTAAACCTGAGGTAATGTTAAAGGCTGTTCAGGAGATAACTGGGGAAGAATTCATGCCGCATTTTACGCAAAATGTGGTTTATCAAAGTGACATAACAGGGTCACTGTGTACGCTGTATAACGCAATTGTGGAGCATTCGCCTATATTAAAAAAAGAGGAAGCATTCTTTTTTCTTTTAGAACAGGTTTTACTGGAATACGTCTCGCATTTTGAGGAAGCGGACATATCACAGCCTAATAACCAAATTAAAGTACTTTGCAACTATATGGAAGAAAATTATAACTATAACATTTCTCTTGATGAACTGCTGTCGATGACGAATTTTAGCAAGTCGTATTTATTGAGGTCTTTCACAAAACAAATTGGCGTTTCACCATATCGATATTTGCAGACGATAAGACTTGATAGGGCAAAGTGTTTTTTGGAACAGGGAATTGCACCGATTGATGCGGCAAGCATGGCTGGTTTTTCCGATCAAAGTCATTTTACAAATTTTTTTAAGGAGTTTATTGGGCTGACACCAAAGCAGTACCAACGAATATTTACTGTGAAGCAAAACAATGATTTAGCAAAGGAGTTGCATCATGATTAAAAATACTGAGTTAAAAGCCCATATTTATGCTTTTATAACTGTTTTAATTTGGGGTACTACGTTTATTTCAACAAAATTACTGTTGGAAGATTTTATGCCTATAGAAATTTTATTCATAAGGTTTTTAATTGGGTTTTTAGCTTTATGGGTGGCTTGTCCAAGACGATTAAAATTAACAGCACTTAAACAAGAGCTGTGGTTTGCTGCAGCCGGTCTATGTGGAGTTACTTTATACTATTTGTTCGAGAACATAGCTCTTACATTTACATATGCCTCAAATGTAGGCGTTATTATATCAATAGCACCGTTTTTTACTGCTATATTCAGTACGCTGTTTCAGCGTACTGGTAAACTCGGGATACATTTCTTAATAGGATTTATATTAGCAATATCCGGTATATGTTTAATAAGTTTAGGAAACGGTGCAGCATTTGCACTCAATCCTCTTGGCGATATTTTGGCTATGGCTGCAGCGATTATTTGGGCGGTTTACAGTTGCCTGACTAAGAAAATCAGTACCTTTGGATATAATACGATTTTAGTTACAAGACACACATTTTTTTATGGACTTGTTTTTATGATACCTGTTCTTTGGTTCAAAGGTTTCGTTGTAGAGATAGAGCAATTAGCTAATGTTTCAAATTTCGTGAATTTACTTTACCTGGGATTAGGTGCATCGGCATTGTGCTTTGTAACATGGAATTTTTCTGTTAAAAAATTAGGTCCTGTTAGAACTAGCATATACATATATTTGGTGCCAATAATTACAGCAGTTACCTCAGCTCTTGTTTTGCATGAGCATATTACATGGATTGCAGTGTGTGGTATAGCGTTCACTTTGTTTGGTTTGATTTTATCTGGAAGTGAAAAAGCTGAGGAGGCCTTAACAAATGAAGCATCAAAATGAAAAGTGCGTCATGGTAATAAATGAAGAATTACCGCTTGGAATAATTGCTAATACTGCAGGAATAATGGGCATTACACTGGGCAAATATATTCCTGAGGCTGTGGGGAAAGATGTTTCAGATAAAAGCGGAAATTCACACCTTGGCATAATTGAGTTTCCGGTGCCTATTTTAAAAGCTAATAAAGAAAAATTAAAAGAAATTCGTGAACAGCTGTATAAGAAAGATTTTTCAGAGCTGATTACAGTTGATTTTTCAGACGTAGCACAGAGCTGTAAAACTTATGAAGAATTTATAGAAAAAGCTTCAAAGGCAGAGGAAGCTGAATTAACCTATTTTGGCATTGGCATCTGTGGTGCAAAAAAATTGGTAAATAAGCTGACTGGTAATTTGCCGCTTTTGAGGTAAATTAAAAAAATGCCGTAAAGTTATAACTTTACGGCATTTTAGATGTTCCCGAGGTGATTCGAACACCCGACCTACCGCTTAGGAGGCGGTCGCTCTATCCAGCTGAGCTACGGAAACATAATTATTTTATTTTGGTTAACAATAAATATATTATTGTTTTTTTACTGTTTAGTCAAGATGTTTGAACAAAATAATTAGGCAACTTGATTTAACAGGAAATTTGTGTTAGAGTGTAGTATATTTATGGACAGCACAGGAGGTACGTTTATGTGTGGCTTTGTGGGATTTACGGGTGAGCTTGTCGGCGGCGAGCAAATTCTTAAAAATATGATGGATACAATTATTCATAGAGGACCGGACAGCGCGGGTACGCATATTGATTCGGATGTAGCGCTCGGGTTTAGAAGGCTTAGTATTATTGACTTGGATTCAGGCAGTCAGCCTATGTACAATGAAACAAACGACATTGTTATTGTTTTTAACGGTGAAATATACAATTATCAGGAACTTAGAGAAGAATTGATTGCAAAGGGACATGTTTTTAGAAATAATTCGGACACCGAAACTTTGATACATGGCTATGAAGAGTTTGGCGAGGACATGCTTAACAGATTAAGGGGCATGTTTGCATTTGTGATCTGGGACGGAAAGAAGAAAAAACTTTTTGGAGCAAGGGATTTCTTTGGCATAAAGCCTTTTTATTATGCTGTTGTTAATGGGCAGCTTGTATTTGCATCTGAAATTAAAAGTATACTTGAATACACACCCTACAAAAAAGAAATGAATCCTGAAGCGTTGGAAAACTACCTTACTTTCCAATATTCAGTGTTGCCAGAAACATTCTTTAAGGGAATATATAAACTTATGCCGGCACATAGCATTACTTTTGAAGATGGTAAGCTTGATGTAAAGCGCTATTGGGAACCGGTTTTTGAACCCGATGAAAAGGTTACACTTGATAAGCTTACTGACAAAATTGATGATGTAATGCAGGATTCAATTAAAAAACATAAAATAAGTGATGTTGAAGTAGGGTCATTCCTTTCAAGTGGTGTTGACTCAAGTTATGTTGCCGCTTGCTTTAAAGGAGATAAAACATTTACGGTTGGATTTGATTATGAAAAGTATAATGAGATAGATTATGCAAAGAAGCTTTCTGAAAAAATAGAGATTGATAATTACAGCAAACTAATTTCTACAGATGAATATTGGGATATACTCCCTACAGTGCAATATCATATGGACGAGCCTCTTGCAGATCCGTCTGCTGTTGCGTTGTATTTTGTTAGCCAGACAGCTGCTAAGCATGTTAAGGTATCATTATCTGGCGAGGGTGCAGACGAGTTTTTTGGCGGATACAATATTTACAGAGAGCCTTTTTCATTAAGACCTATTACAAGACTGCCTAGATTTATAAGAAAAGCTTTGGGTGCTTTTGCTTCCGCAATTCCATTTAAAATCAAAGGTAAAAATTATCTTATCAGAGGCAGCAAGGATGTTGAAGAAAGATTTATTGGAAATGCTTTTTTATTTAACGAAAAAGACAGAGAAAAAATACTTAAAAGGCCTACAGGCCGTTATAATCATATGGTACTTACTAAGCCGTTTTATGAAAAGGTAAAAAATGCAGATGATACTACAAAAATGCAGTATATTGATATTCATTTTTGGCTTATAGGAGATATTCTCCTTAAGGCAGATAAAATGAGCATGGCTCATTCACTTGAAGTAAGAGTGCCTTTTCTTGATAAGGAAGTCTTTGATGTTGCCAGAAGAGTACCTCTTAAATATAAAATTACAAAGGAAAATACTAAGTATGCTATGCGTCAGGCGGCTCACAGATATTTGCCTGATATGGTTGCTGAGAAGAAAAAACTTGGTTTTCCTGTTCCGATCAGAATATGGCTTAAAGATGAAAAGTATTATAATATTGTAAAAAAGGCATTTACATCAGCTGCTGCGGCAGAATATTTTAGGACCGAAGAAATTGTGAAGCTTCTTGATGACCACAAGAGTGGAAAAGAAGATTACAGCAGAAAAATATGGGCTATATATATGTTCTTGGTATGGCACAAAAAATATTTTGAAGATGATAAAGCTGCTGCTTAATAGAGAAAGAGGTGTTTGGTTATTATCCAGACACCTCTTTTTATCATTCCAAGAGCTTTTTAACATTAATGAGTTTATTGATGCCGCAGGTGTCCAGAAGTTTTTGTTTAATCTCGCTAGGTGTTATATCTGGGTATTTTTCTATAAGAAGAGCAGCCGCCCCGGAAACCATGGGCGTTGACATAGATGTTCCGCTCATCATTACATAATACGGCGATACTATTTTTTTTCTGCTTCGTCCGTGGAAGCCAAATGAATAATCGTATGACATACAGGATACTATGTCTATTCCTGGTGATGTTACATCACAGCTATATGTTGGTATTTCAAAGTTGCCTACAGTTATTATCTTTTTGTTTTTACCTGCTGTAGTAATAGAGCTGTTACCGCTTCCGGCATTCCCGTCGGCTGTAATAATGCATATTCCGCTGTCCCAAGCTTTGTACATGGCATAAATAAGGGATGAATTTATACTTCTGTCGCTTGTTCCTACAGACATGTTTATCACTCTTATATTGTACTTATTTTTATTTTCAATTATCCATTTTATAGCGGTTAGGGCTGTTGTTGCACTTCCTCGGCCTGATTTATCAAGAATTTTTAGAACAATTAGATTGGCATTTGGGGCTATCCCTGCATATTTTCTGTTTGAAAGGTTGCCATTACCACAAGCAATACCACATACATGAGTGCCATGACCATTATTGTCGTAACATCTATCAAAGCCGCTGACAAAATCCTTAAATGCAACAATTCTGTTATGCGGAGATGTAAAATCCATTGACGGGGAAAGACCTGTATCTAAAATAGCTATTCCCACTCCGCTGCCGCTGTAAGGTGCGATATCGGAATAATCTGCGTTGATAATAAGTCGAGCTTTATTCATGAAATATCCTTCCCTGCAGATTTTAATATACATTATGAAATTCAACTCGTATCTGCGACAAAAAAACGGCTTGTACACTAAAAAAATATAATTTGCGGTATTATTTTTAAACAGAGCGCATAAGATTAGATATGTAAAAATGATAAGGAGTGTTGTGCATGGGTACTTGCGGTATTTTCGGAGGCAACGATTCTTGTTGTTGGATTATCCTTTTGTTGCTTCTTTGCGGCGGATGTGGCTCAAATAATAGCGGAGCATGCGGATGTGGTTGTGGCAGTGGCATGGATTCTTGTTGGATCCTCATACTTATTCTTCTCTTATGCGGATCCGGATGCGGATGCAGTGGCTCAAACTTCAATATGTGTGAAGCAAAATAAATTTTTAGTGGCAGCATGCTTAGAAAGGGAACGGTTTCGTTCCCTTTTTCCATATTGTTCTGTAATAAAATACGAAGCTGTACATAAAGATATATAAAGTGAACGGGAGTGAATTGTTGTGGGAGACAAAGACAATAATACTGATAATATTATGAAAAATATAGAAACAATTAAAATGCTGTCAGGAATGATGTCATCAGGCGGAGGAAGCGATACTGAAAAAATCCTTAATGCAATTTCAACTGCGAGAAGCCTTGGGTTAATCGGCAATAATGATAGGAATGAAAGAAATGACAGAAATGAAGGAGTTAATGATATTTCAGTATCGGAAAACAACGAGTATGTTTCCGGACAGGAAGGTTTGAGTCAGAGTGAAGGAATACGAGCTATAAAAGCGGCAATTCCTTTTATAAACCGTGAATATCAGAAACATTTGTTTTTGGCGGTTAAGCTTCTCGAAATGAATGATGAGTTTGACAAAGGATCCATGAACCTTCAGTGTCAGAGTATAAAAGAGGCTTCTGATGATGAGCAGAAGGAATCAATGCTTAGGGCTGTGAGAGGACAGTTGGGAAATGAGAGTGCAAGAAAGTTGGATGTTGTGCTCAAGATGATGGAAGCTAAAAGAATTGCTTCAAAGCTAAAATGAATTAATTTATAAGCCGTCGAAATTTAATTTCGGCGGCTTATATTTTGCCTATTTTATTATTCATAAAAATTATTGTTGCTCATTTCAATATTTGAGTTTGAATCTGAAGCAGTATTTATTTCAGTATTCGACTCATCACATGAAGCGGCTTTAATCGGTCTGTTAAAACCCAAAAGAATTAGTACTATAAGAATAATAAAAGAAGAGTTATAATTTGATGAAGTTTGTTCTGAATTATCTTCCAAACAGTTAAGATTCTTTACATCGGGTTTTTCCCTGAAGAACTGGCTGTAAGGGTATGGTAATGGGTTATTTATACGCTTTGTCATGATTTTACTCCGTTGGCTATTATGTATCAATTATTGATATGCCCAAAAAGATGGATATATGCCAATATCAATACTGTTTTGGGTTCGGTTACATAGTATTTGCCATAAAAGCTGTGCTAAAACACAATAATTATGAAGTTTTATGTGTTCAGGTTGACTTTAATGCTTTAGAAGTATACAATAACATTAATTTTTTTTTATTACTTTACCTTGAAAAATTATCGTTAATATAGATGAATTTTTGCCACATATTATTTAAGGAGGCAGATTAGATTATGCTTGAATTCAATAAGAAAACGAATCTTCTTGAAAGTATAGCTCAGGAATATCCGTTGGAAGAGGTTAAAGAACCTAATCTTTTCAGAGATTATTTCAGCTATGAGGATATACCTAAAGTTGTGTTTAACAGACGTTTGGTTCCGCTTGATGTTCCTGATGATTTTTGGATAACAGATACTACATTCAGAGACGGTCAGCAGTCAAGAGAGCCATATACGGTAGAGCAGATGACGGATTTGTTTGACATGCTGCATAGGCTTTCCGGTCCTAATGGCGTTGTAAAAATGAGCGAGTTTTTTCTTTATACAAAAAAGGATCAGGATGCTGTTTATAAATGCCTTGAAAAGGGCTACAGATTTCCTGAAATAACTAGCTGGATAAGGGCTTCTCAGAAAGACTTTCAGCTTGTAAAGGATATTGGACTTAAAGAAACCGGTATTTTGGTAAGCTGTTCAGATTATCACATTTTTAAGAAAATGCACATGACAAGGCGACAGGCTGTTGACCATTATCTTGCAGTTGTAAGAGAATGTATTGAAACAGGAGTAAGACCCAGATGTCATTTTGAGGATATTACAAGAGCAGATTTTTATGGTTTTGTAGTTCCGTTTGCAGCTGCACTCATGGGCCTTATGGAAGACACAGGAGTACCTGTTAAAATACGTGCATGTGATACAATGGGATACGGAGTTACATATCCGGGAGCGGTACTTCCAAGAAGCGTTCCTGGTATTATTTATGGTTTGCACAACCATGCGGGTGTTCCAAATGAACTTATAGAATGGCATGGTCACAATGATTTTTACAGAGCAGTTAATAATGCTTCATATGCTTGGCTTTTTGGAGCAAGCGGAGTAAACTGTTCACTGCTGGGCATAGGAGAAAGAACAGGAAATACACCTCTTGAGGCAATGATTTTTGAGTATGCACAGCTTAAAGGAACTTTAAACGGTGCAGATACTACAGTAATTACTGAAATAGCAGAATATTATCAGAATGTTATTGGATATGATATTCCGCCTATGACACCCTTTGTCGGAAAGAACTTTAATGTTACCCGTGCCGGTATTCATGCTGATGGTTTACTCAAAAATGAAGAAATATATAATATTTTTGATACAGATAAATTTTTAAACAGACCTGTTAAAATTGCTATTTCAAATACTTCCGGAACATCAGGAATTGCACATTGGATAAATGTGTTTTATAATTTTAAAGGTGATAACGTTGTAGATAAAAAAGATGAACTTGTTGAAATTGTAAAAGAATGGGTAGATGAACAGTACAACGAAGGACGTGTTACAATGATTACCGACAGCGAGCTTGAGTCAATTGTAAATCAAACTGCGGTAATGCTGAAACAGGAAAAATATTTAAGGAGATAGGATTATGACAAACAAAGACAAGATTGAAGCAGCTAAGGAAAGATTCGGTGCTCTTTTGGAAGAACAGCTCACAAGAGTTGAGAAAATGAAAAACGAAGCAGATTTCGTTGATTATTCTAAATTAGACAAGATAATAATCGGTGTTACAGGCGGCGATGGTATCGGACCCGCTATAACAGGTCAGGCACAGAGAATTCTTGAATTTCTTCTTAAAGAGGATATAAAATCCGGAAAAATTGAGGTAAGAGATATCGAGGGCCTTACAATTGAAAAACGTGTTGAATGCATGAAACCAATTCCAGATGATGTTATGGCTGAACTTAAGAAATGTCATGTAATTCTTAAGGGACCCACAACAACACCAAGAAAAGGAGACCCGTGGCCCAACATTGAAAGTGCAAATGTTGCAATGAGAAAAGAACTTGACCTTTTTGCAAATGTACGTCCGGTAAGAATTCCCGAACAGGGAATTGATTGGACATTCTACAGAGAAAACACAGAGGGCGCATATGCTGTAGGAAGCAAGGGCGTTGCTGTTGACGAAGATCTTTCTGTTGATTTTACTGTTACTACATCACAGGGAACAGAAAGAGTTATTAGAGCTGCTTTTGATTACGCGGTTAAAAATGGCAAGACAAGAGTTACTGCTGTTACAAAGGCAAACATAATTAAGGCAACTGACGGAAAATTCCTTGATTTATTCTATGCAATAGCAAAAGAATATCCTCAGATAACTGCTGATGACTGGTATATAGATATTATGACAGCTAAATTGGTTGATGAAAAAAGACGTAAAGATTTCCAGGTCGTTGTATTGCCTAACCTTTATGGTGATATTATTACAGATGAAGCTGCTGAATTCCAGGGCGGTGTTGGTACTGCCGGAAGCTCAAACATTGGCAAGAGATATGCTATGTTTGAGGCAATACATGGTTCGGCACCCAGAATGGTTGCTGAGGGCAGAGATAAGTACGCAGACCCATGCAGCGTAATAAGAGCATGTGTTTTGCTTCTTAGTCATATCGGATATGCTGAACAGGCGTCAAAGCTTGAAAAAGCTCTTGATATTTGTACGCAGACTGAAAGAAAAATTTATACAACGGGTCGTGCCAACGGTTCAACAGGCGAAGAAGTTACAAATTACATTATGGAAACTATCGAAAAATTATAATAATAATTAAGAACTTTTGTGCATAGAATTCATTAGAAATAAGTATTATAAAAGTAAATAATTTCTAAAAATGTATTGACATAGGTTCGAAAATGTGTTAGTTTATCGTCATATCAATTTTAAATGAATAACTTTTACAACACTATGAAGAGGAATAGTAGTTTTTTCGAAACTTTCAGAGAACTGTCGGTTGGTGTGAGACAGGAGATGTAGAAAAAATGAACTCGCCTTGGAGTGATTCGCTGAAAAGGTCTTTAGACTAATAGGTGGAATCGGAGGTCGACCGTTACAGCGACAGAATATCGGCAATATTTGCCCGTATTTGTTAAGTGTGCTTTCTTAATTGAAGGCAAAAATGAGTGGTACCACGGAGG
This sequence comes from Candidatus Metalachnospira sp., assembly GCA_040767305.1. Taxonomy (GTDB): domain Bacteria; phylum Bacillota; class Clostridia; order Lachnospirales; family Anaerotignaceae; genus Metalachnospira. The sequence goes on from JAXGOV010000001.1 coordinate 60,172, forward strand.
TTAGACCCTTCGTCTCTATTGTATAGAGACGAAGGGTTTTTTGTTTATTAAAAACAAGCCGTATGGTAAAGGCCTTTTTCAGAATGGAAAAGCCAAGTAAAAGCTTGTTGTAAGGGGAATTCAAAATTTATTAAAAGAATGGAGAATGAAATTATGATGAACTATACTAAATACCGTCCTTATCCTGCTATGAATATGGCAGACAGAACATGGCCAAATAATGTGATAACTAAGGCTCCCATCTGGTGCAGTGTTGACCTTAGAGACGGAAATCAGAGTTTGGAAATGCCTATGAGCCTTGATGAGAAAATAGAGTTTTTCAATTTTCTTGTTAAAACAGGCTTTAAAGAAATTGAAATAGGATTCCCGGCGGCAAGTGAAACGGAGTTTGAATTTGCAAGAAAGCTTATTGATGAGAATTTAATACCTGATGATGTTATGGTGCAGGTGCTTACACAAAGCCGTCCCCATATTATAAAGAGAACCTTTGAGGCATTAAGAGGAGTCAGAAAAGCTGTTGTTCACTTATATAATTCTACATCAACTCTTCAAAGAGATGTAGTTTTTGGTAACTCAAAGGAAAAAACAACGGCATTAGCGGTTGAAGGTGCAAAATTATTACTTAGTGAAGCAGAAAAAATACCTGAGTCGGAATTTATTTTTGAATACTCTCCTGAAAGCTTTACCGGAACGGAGATGGACTACGCTGCGGAAATATGCAATGCGGTAATTGATGTTATTAAGCCGACGCCCGAAAAGAAGCTTATAATAAATCTTCCTTCAACTGTAGAAATGGCAACTGCAAATATTTATGCTGACCAGATAGAATACCAGTGCAGAAATATTAAAAACAGGGATTCAATTATTATCAGTGTGCATGCACACAATGACAGAGGTACGGCGATTGCTGCGACGGAGCTTGCACTTATGGCAGGAGCTGACCGAGTAGAAGGCACTATTTTTGGAAACGGAGAAAGAACCGGAAACACGGATGTAATGGCAGTTGCTCTTAATCTTTTTTCTCAGGGAATTGATCCTGAACTTGATTTCAGCAATATTGATGATGCTATTGAAATTTATGAGAGAACAACAAAACTTTTTGTACATCCAAGACATCCTTATGCAGGCGCTCTTGTATATACTGCTTTCTCAGGCTCTCATCAGGATGCAATTAGAAAGGGAATGGAAAGGATGAAAGAACATCCTGACAGATGGGAGGTACCTTATCTCCATATAGATCCAATGGATGTTGGAAGAACATATGATCCAATCGTCAGAATAAACAGCCAGTCTGGAAAAGGTGGCGTAGCGTTTGTTCTCGAACGAAATTACGGATTATTTTTGCCAAAGGCTTTTCAACAGGATTTCAGCTATGTTGTAACTGATTTTTCGGATAAAAGCCATACGGATATTGAACCCAGTAAAATTAAAGATATTTTTTATGAAAAATATGTTGATTTAAGGAATCCTATTTCGATTGAGCGCTATAAAGAGATAGGCGGCGACGGGGAAGAGGTTGAATTAAGAGCTGAGATAACATATCATAACACTTTAATAACAATAACAGGTAAAGGAAATGGTGTAATTGATGCATTTACTCATGCCTTGGAAAAATATTTTGAAGTGAAACTTGAAATAGTCGATTATCGAGAACATTCAATGGAATACGGAACTAAAGCAAGGGCTATATCTTACGTTCAAATTGCCGATGAAAATGGAAACGTTGGCTTTGGAGCCGGAACCTCAAGCAATATTATTAAATCATCACTTCGTGCGGTAGTAAGTGCGGTAAATAAAATAATTAAATAGGAGGATATAAAAATGGGGATGACAATGACACAAAAGATTTTAGCGGCTCATTCAGGTCTTGCTCATGTTAAACCGGGACAGCTTATTCAGACAAAGCTGGATATAGTTCTGGGGAATGACATAACAACTGCTGTTGCAATTCCTGAGTTTATAAAGACAGGAGCCAAAAATGTTTTTGACAAAGATAAGGTAGTAATTGTTCTTGACCACTTTACACCAAACAAAGATATAAAGGCTGCAGAACAGTGTAAAATTAGCAGAGATTTTGCGTGGGAAAAGGACATCAAGCATTTTTATGATGTCGGCGAGATGGGTATTGAGCATGCACTTCTTCCCGAGAAAGGTATTGTTGCACCGGGCGAGGTAATTATTGGTGCTGACAGCCATACATGTACATATGGTGCATTGGGCGCTTTTTCCACAGGCATTGGAAGTACAGATATGGCAATAGGCATGGCAACAGGAGAAGCATGGTTTAAAGTTCCGAGTGCTATTAAATTTGTACTGAAAGGAAAACCTGCTAAGTGGGTAAGCGGCAAAGATATTATACTTCATATCATTGGAATGATAGGTGTTGACGGTGCCCGTTACAAATCTATGGAGTTTTTCGGAGATGGAATACAGTATCTTTCAATGGATGATCGTTTTACGATAACAAATATGGCAATAGAAGCCGGAGCTAAAAACGGTATCTTTCCTGTGGATGAAAAAACAATCAAATATGCAAATGAACACATAACTAAGAATTATCAAATTTATAATGCAGATGAAGACGCAGAATATGACGAGGTTTATACAATAGACTTAAGCACTCTCCGTCCAACGGTTGCTTTCCCGCATTTGCCTGAAAATACAAAAACAATTGACGAAACAGATAGTATGAAAATAGAAATTAATCAGGCTGTTATAGGTTCTTGTACAAATGGACGGTTGGAAGACATGCGAATTGCAAAGAGAAATATTAAAGGGCAAAAAGGTTGATAAAAGAGTAAGGACAATTGTTATTCCCGGAACACAGCAGATTTATCTTGACTGTATACGCCTTGGGTATGCAGAGGACATTATAAAAGCAGGTGCGGTTTTTTCAACGCCTACCTGCGGACCTTGTTTAGGAGGTCATATGGGAATTCTTGCGGCAGGCGAAAGAGCTGTTTCAACGACAAACCGTAACTTTGTAGGCAGAATGGGACATGTGGATAGTGAAGTTTATCTTGCAAGTCCGGCCGTGGCCGCAGCTTCGGCACTTGTTGGGTATATTGCAGATCCTGAAAAAATTGTAGGAGGTAAAAAATAATGGAAGCAAAAGGCAGAGTTTTTAAATACGGAGACAATGTTGACACAGATGTTATTATTCCTGCAAGGTATCTTAATGTATCAAGCGGTGAAGAACTTGCCAAATATTGCATGATAGATATAGACAAAGATTTTGTTAACAAAATGAAAAAAGGCGATATAATAGTTGCTACAAAAAATTTCGGCTGCGGTTCATCACGTGAGCATGCCCCACTTGCTATTAAATGTGCGGGTGTAAGCTGTGTCATTGCTTCAACATTTGCAAGAATATTTTATCGCAACGCCATAAACATTGGAATGCCTATACTTGAATGCGAAGAAGCGGCAAATGATATAAAAGACGGAGATGAAGTTTCGGTAAACTTTGATACCGGAATAATAAAAAATGAAACAACAGGCAAAACATATGAAGCAGAGCCTTTTCCTGAATTTATGAAGAAAATCATGGCAGAAGGTGGCCTTGTGAAATATACAAGCAGCAAAATAGCGGAAAAGGAGTGAAAAACAATGGAATTAAATTTAGCTGTTATAAAGGGCGACGGAATAGGTCCCGAAATAGTTGATGAGGCTCTTAATACACTTGAAGCTATAGGCAATAAATTTGGACACAAGTTTAATTTCACAGAGGTTTTGGCTGGCGGCTGTGCTATTGATGGAGTTGGAGAATGCCTTCCTCAGAAAACAATAGATATTTGCAAAGCTTCTGATTCGGTTATTTTAGGTGCTGTTGGCGGTCCTAAGTGGGATAATGTCGATGGTGACAAACGTCCGGAAAGAGCCCTCCTCGGATTGAGGGAAAACCTTGGACTTTACGCAAATCTCAGACCTGCTATAATACACAATGCGTTAAGTGAAGCTTCTCCGATTAAAAAAGAAATAGTAGGAGACAGTCTTGATATTCTTATAGTCAGAGAACTTACCGGTGGTATATATTTTGGTGACAGAGGTTACAGAGATGGGAAATACGGAAAAGAGGCATTTGATACAGAGGCATACAGTGAGTTTGAAATAAGAAGAATTGCAAAAACAGCTTTTGAGGCCGCTATGTGCAGAAATAAACGACTTACAAGCGTAGATAAAGCAAATGTTCTTGAAAGTTCACGTTTCTGGAGAAAGATTGTAATAGATGTGGCTAAAGAGTACCCTGAAGTTGAACTTGACCACATGTATGTTGATAATGCAGCTATGCAGCTTGTTCGAAATCCAAAGCATTTTGATGTTATTGTTACCTCAAATATTTTTGGTGATATTTTGTCTGATGAAGCAAGCCAGATAACAGGTTCAATAGGTATGCTCCCATCTGCAAGTCTGGGTGAAGGCACACTGGGTATGTATGAGCCGATTCATGGCTCTGCACCGGACATAGCAGGTAAAGATATTGCAAATCCAATAGCAACAATTCTTTCGATGGCCATGATGTTAAGATATTCATTTAATCTTAATGAAGAAGCTTTGGCTATAGAAAATGCAGTTACAGTGGTTTTGGATGAAGGATTCAGGACATCTGATATTGCAGAAGATAATATTAAAGCTGTTGGGACAAAAGAAATGGGCAGACTAATAAGAGAACACATATAAAACAAACGGCTTTTTCTTTTTCAAAACTTGTGTTATTATATACGTAACTATTTTAATTGGAGAGGAAAGCCATGAATAAAATTAAGGTAATGAGTGTTTTCGGAACACGCCCTGAAGCTATTAAAATGGCACCGCTTGTTAAGGCGTTGGAAAAAGAAAGCAAAACAGAAAGTATAGTCTGTGTAACAGCACAGCACAGAGAAATGCTTGACCAGGTGCTTAGGGATTTTAATATTGTTCCGGATTATGATTTGAATATTATGAAGGCGGGACAGACGCTTGAAGATATAACTGTAAGAGCTCTTACGGGAATAGGATCTGTAATAAAAAAAGTTAATCCAGATGTTGTACTTGTTCATGGTGATACTTCGACAACGTTTGCTGCATCTCTTGCAGCATTTTACAATCAGGTGAAAGTTGGCCATGTTGAAGCGGGATTACGCACCTATGATAAATATCAGCCATTTCCGGAAGAAATGAATAGAAGACTTACAGGGGCTATTGCAGATTTTAATTTTTCGCCGACAATACAGGCAAAGAAAAATTTGCTTTTGGAAAACATTAAAGAAGACAGCATATTTATTACCGGTAATACTGCAATTGATGCACTGAAAACAACGATAGATGAAAGCTTCAAATTTACAGTTGATGAGCTTAACAGTATTGACTATAAAAACAAAAGAGTAATTACAATCACTGCGCACAGACGTGAAAACCTTGGTGAGCCGCTTAGGAATATCTGCAAGGCATTTAGAAGATTAGCAGAAGATTACTCGGATGTTGAGATGGTTTATGCCGTTCATAAAAACCCGGCAGTATCAGAGCCTGTGCATGAGATTTTAGGCGGTCATGACAGAATTCACTTACTTGATCCTCTTGATATCAAAGATATGCATAACCTTATGAATAAATCATATCTGGTAATGACAGATTCGGGTGGATTACAGGAAGAGGTACCGTCAATGGGTAAACCTGTACTTGTGTTAAGAAATGTAACCGAGCGACCTGAGGGCATTGAAGCAGGAACACTCAAACTTGCAGGTACAGACGAGGATACAGTATATTCTATGGCAAAGGAACTTCTTGATAATAAGGAAGAATACACAAAAATGGCTGTTGCAAAAAATCCGTTTGGGGATGGCTTTGCATCGGAAAGAATTGTAGATGCTATTCTATACAGCTTTGGACTTACGAATGAAAGGCCAAAAGATTATATATCAAAGGAGCAAAAACCATGAAAATGATTGCTGCCGCAGATAAAAATTGGGCAATAGGTAATAAGGGCGAGCTTTTGACACGTCTTTCGGGTGACATGAAGTTTTTCAGAAGCAAAACAGTCGGAAATGTGGTAATATTGGGCAGGAAGACATTAGAAACATTTCCCGGGGGAAGACCTCTAAAGGACAGAGAAAATATAGTTCTTACTACAAATAAGAATTTTGATGGTCAAGGTGCTGTTATTCTTCATTCTATTGATGAACTTTTGGATTATATCAAAAAATTTAACAATGATAATGTTTATGTTATTGGTGGAGAAAGTGTTTATTCACAGCTGATCCAATATTGTGACATTGCCTACATAACTAAATTTGATGAGGAATTTGATGAAGCAGATGCATATATCGAAAACTTGGACATGTCTGATGAGTGGCTTTTGGATTATGAAAGTGAAACGATGGAAGAAAAGGGAATAAGCTATCATTTCTGTACTTATACAAAAAAATAAAAAAATTCTTGCATAGGGTGTTGAATTATGATAAAATACCATGATGTAAGTTTAAATTTATCCTTGCTCTGTTTTAGGCAGGGCCTTATGTCCAGAAGGAGGTGTATCAGGAATGAACAAATACGAGTTAGCATTAGTTTTAAATCCGACACTTGATGAAGAGACAAGAACAGCTGAAGCAGCTAAAGTTCAGGAGCTCATCACAAGATTCGGCGGAACAATTGAAAAAATCGACGATTGGGGTAAGAAAAGACTCGCTTATGAAATCAAAAAAGTGAACGAGGGATTCTACAGCTTCATTACATTTGACGCTGCTCCCACAGCTCCCGCTGAAATTGAAAGCCGTGTTCGTATTATGGAAAGCGTTTTACGTTATCTTATTACTCGTAAAGACGCATAATTACGCCTGTCGTTTTGATATGGAGGTGTGTATATGAATAAGGTTATTCTTATGGGACGTCTTACTAGGGATCCCGAAGTAAGATATTCTCAAGGCGGCGAACCTCTGGCAATTGCCAGATATTCACTTGCGGTTAACAAACGCTTTAAGCGTCAGGGTGAACCGGATGCAGATTTTATTTCTTGTGTTGCGTTTGGCAAGACAGGAGAATTTGCAGAAAAGTATTTCAAAAAAGGTCAGATGGTAAGCGTAGTCGGAAGACTTCAGGTTCGTTCATGGGACGATAATGAAGGTAAAAAACGTACAACTACTGAGGTTGTTGTTGAAGAACAGTATTTTGCTGAAAGCAAAGGTGCCTCTTCTACACAGTCAGCTCCAAGTGCGGCTCCCAAGCCTTATACGGGCGTTGGAGATGGTTTTTACCCAATCGATGAAAGTATAGAAGACGATGATTTACCCTTTTAATTAAGATTTTAAAAGGAGGTTTATTATGATTCAGAGAAAACGTGGTCGTAGAAAAAAACGTGTTTGTGCTTCATGTGCAGATAAAGTAACAGTAATCGATTACAAAGATATAAGCAAATTGAGAAGATATATTTCTGAAAGAGGAAAAATTCTTCCCAGAAGAATTACAGGCAACTGTGCAAAGCATCAGAGAGCTTTGACAACAGCAATTAAGAAAGCAAGACACATTGCTCTTATGCCTTACACACAGGACTAATTTAGTCTATCAGGCCACTGGTTTCCAGTGGCTTTTTTTAGTATAAAAATAACGCACCTGTTTAATACTAACAAAAACATTGAAAGGGGCGATTTTTATGACTACATTAACATCTGAAAAAAGTTCGGTAATTCAGGGTCTAAAAGGAACTCAAACAGAGGAAAACATTATGCGTGCTTTCGTTGGTGAGAGTCAGGCAAGAAACAGATATGCTTTTGCTGCCGAAAAAGCGAAAAAAGCAAAGCTGCGTGTAATTGAAGCGGTTTTTGAATTTACAGCTTCACAGGAGCTTGCTCATGCAAAAGTGTTTTATGATTTTTTAAAGGAGAGCAACGGATCTACGGTTTTTGTTGACGGTGGTTATCCGGTAGAACTTTATGATGATATGTACAGCCTACTAAAGGCTGCTCGGCATGATGAGTATCAGGAACACGATGAAATATATAAAAATTTTGGAGAAATAGCAGAGCGAGAAGGCTTTTTGGGAGTTGCTCAGATTTTTAAAAATATTGCTTCTGTTGAAAAATCACATGGTGACAGATTTGCACACTTTGCGCAGCTTGTAAAAGATAATAAGCTTTTTGTTTCAGATGTAAGCACTGGCTTTGTTTGTTTGAACTGCGGGTATGTATATACAGGGACTGAAGTACCCGAACAATGTCCTGTCTGCAAGCATGACAGAGGTTTTTTTATTCGTGCGGAATTTCTTCCTTACGGAAAGTTCTAAAAAATATTGTTTTATAATGTAGTTGTGTGATATTATATAACCAAAATAAGGAAATAAGGGGGAGAGTTAATGAAACTGATAACGTTTTTATATAATGGTAAAGAATGTATAGGTGTACTTACGGAGAACGGTAAAAAAGTATGCCCGATTGACGGATTTTGTTCTATGACAGAGCTTATAGAAAAGACTGATGGTTTAGATTTAATGAGAATTGCGGAAAATGCAAGAACTGAAAAGAATGCTGTTGATATAGAAAAAACAATAAGAAAGTCACCTATTCCCAGACCAAAACAGGATGTAATATGTCTTGGTATAAACTATACGGAACATGCAAAAGAATCTGCAAGGTTTCATAACGAAGCCTTTGGGGGTGAAAGACCATGCCCTATTTATTTTTCAAAACGCGTTAATGAATCACCTGCTGACGGAGACGATATCTGCGGTCATTTTGATATAGTGACAAGTCTTGATTATGAGGCTGAACTTGGCGTAATAATAGGTAAGGATGCAAAAAATGTTGAAATAAAGGATGTAAAAGATTACATATTCGGGTATACGGTTATTAACGATGTAAGTGCCAGAAATGTTCAGACGGCACATAAGCAGTGGCATTTTGGAAAGAGTCTTGATGGATTTACACCAATGGGACCGTGCATAGTTACGGCAGATGAAATTGACTATCCGCCAACTCTTAGAATTACTTCCAAGGTTAATGGTCAAATTAGACAAAACAGCACTACGGATTTGATGATTACCGACATTGATCATATAGTAAGCGAATTAAGTAAAGGAATTACCTTGCAAGCCGGTACAATTATTGCTACTGGTACACCTTCAGGTGTAGGAATGGGAATGAGCCCGCCGACGTTTCTTGAAGAAGGGGATATTGTTGAATGCGAGATTGAAAAGATTGGGAAATTGAGAAACAGGATAGTAAAATAAATAGAAAATAGCGTGTTTTTTAAACACGCTATAATAATGCAAAAAAATAACAGGCTATTCGCCTGATTTGCTTGACATATACAACACTTTGTGTTATTATTATAAAACTTGTCAACTTAAGATGTTTATAATATTGAATAAAATTATTATAGCACAACGAAGTTGTTATTTCAAGCCAAATAATTAGTGATAATAATGAAAATGCTGTTGACAAAATAATTTTGGATATAACATTACAAAGTTTTCCTTATGAACCAACTAATTTATGGCAATTATATATAAAAACAGGAGAAATTTGGCTTCTGTTTAACGATTTTTGGATAGAATTTCCTAAATTTTGTGAACTTTTTACCTCTTGCTGATCAAAGGTTAAGAGGTGATTGTGTTGACTTTGTTTGGGCAGTTCTTACTTTTTTTATATAAGATTTTTACTAGTTAACATCTACTATTTTTAAGGGGTGGCTTTATGGAAAAAAACAGAATTCACTCAGTCCAAATGGGCGAGCTGAAAAGAAGAAGCTATTCAAGAATAAAAGAAGTTCTTGAAATGCCTAATCTTATCGAGGTCCAGAAGAACAGTTACCGTTGGTTTCTTGAGGAAGGTCTCCAAGAGGTTTTTGAGGATATTTCTCCTATTACAGATTTTAACGGAAATCTTGTGCTCGAATTTACAGACTTTACTCTTGATTCAACACCTAAGTATTCAATTGAGGAATGCAAGGAGAGAGATGCAACTTATGCAGCTGCACTTAAAGTAAGAGCAAGACTTATAAACAGAGAGACAGAGGAAATCAAAGACCAGGAAATTTTTATGGGTGATTTCCCTCTTATGACTGATACCGGTACATTTATAATCAACGGTGCTGAACGAGTTATTGTAAGCCAGCTTGTTAGATCACCCGGTATATATTATGCTTCTGAATTTGATAAGCTTGGCAAAAAGCTTTTATCATCCACAGTTATCCCTAACAGAGGTGCCTGGCTTGAATATGAAACAGATTCAAATGATGTATTCAGCGTGCGTGTTGACAGAACAAGAAAGGTGCCTGTAACAGTTCTTATAAGAGCACTTGGCATTAGTTCTGATGCAGAAATTATTGAGCTTTTTGGTGAGGAACCAAAAATTCTCGCAACAATAGAAAAAGATGTCAGCAAGAGTTATGAAGAAGGTCTTGTTGAGCTTTATAAAAAGCTTCGTCCCGGTGAGCCGCCTACAGTTGAAAGTTCACAAAGCCTTTTAAGAGGAATGTTTTTTGATCCGAAAAGATATGATCTTGCGAAGGTTGGAAGATATAAATTCAATAAAAAGCTTGCACTTAAAAGCCGTGTAAGCGGAGCAGTTCTTGCAGAAGCAGTAGTTGATCCTATGACAGGTGAGATTGTTGCGGAAGCAGATACGGTGCTTAATGCTGGTATTCTTGAAGAGATTCAGGACACAGGTGTTGCATCAATTACAATTAAAAATGATGAAGGCAGATTTGTAAAGATTCTCTCAAACAGAGCTGTAGCAATCGAACCTTTTATTTCAGAATATGGTCTTACTGCTCATGATCTTGGCATTAAGGAGAAGGTATACTATCCTGCATTATGCGAAATTCTTGATAATTGTGAAAATGCAGAAGAAGTCAAAGCAATGGTTAAGGAAAAATTCCATGAGCTTATACCTATTCATATTACAGTAGAAGATATCATGACTTCTATTAACTATGTTCTGCATCTTGACTATGAATATGGTAACGTAGACGATATCGACCACCTTGGAAACAGACGTATTCGTTCTGTTGGAGAACTCCTTCAGAACCAGTTCCGTATAGGCTTATCAAGAATGGAAAGAGTTGTCCGTGAACGTATGACAATTCAGGATATGGAGAATGCAACTCCTCAGGCATTAATTAATGTAAGGCCTGTAACCGCTTCAATTAAGGAATTCTTCGGAAGCTCACAGCTTTCTCAGTTTATGGACCAGAACAATCCACTTGCTGAGCTTACACATAAGCGTCGTCTTTCAGCTCTTGGACCCGGAGGTCTTTCAAGAGAAAGAGCCGGTTTCGAAGTTCGAGATGTTCACTCTTCACATTACGGAAGAATGTGCCCTATCGAGACTCCAGAAGGTCCTAACATCGGTCTTATCAACTCGCTTGCTACATTCGCTCGTATAAATGAGTATGGATTTATTGAAGCTCCTTACAGAATCATTAATCAGAGCGGAGAAGAGCCAAGAGTTACAGATGAAGTTATTTATGTAACAGCAGACGAAGAAGAGAACTACAATGTTGCTCAGGCTAATGAACCTTTAACAGAAGACGGCCATTTCGTTCATAAAAAGGTTACAGGACGTCATCGCGAGGATATTATTGAAGTTGACAGAACTGAAGTTCAGCTTATGGACGTTTCGCCCAAGCAGATGGTTTCTGTTGCTACAGCACTTATTCCTTTCCTTGAAAATGATGATGCTAACCGTGCACTTATGGGATCAAACATGCAGCGTCAGGCGGTTCCCCTTCTTACAACAGATTCACCTATTGTAGGTACTGGTATGGAGTATAAAGCCGCTAAGGACTCAGGTATTGCAATTGTTGCAAAGAACAGCGGTGTTATAGATAAACTCAGTGCTGATGAAATAGTAGTTAAAAATGATGAAGGACAGCGTGATGTATACCACCTTATTAAGTTCCAGAGAAGCAATCAGGGAACATGTATGAATCAGCGTCCTATAATTGATAAAGGTCAGAGAATTGAAGCCGGTCAGATTATTGCTGACGGTGCTTCTACAAGCGACGGAGAGCTTGCTCTTGGTAAAAACCCTCTTATCGGATTTATGACATGGGAAGGTTATAACTACGAGGATGCCGTTCTCCTGAGTGAAAGACTCGTTCAGGAAGATGTATATACATCTGTTCATATTGAAGAATTTGAAGCAGAGTCAAGAGACACAAAACTTGGACCTGAAGAAATAACAAGAGATATTCCTAATGTCGGAGAAGATGCACTTCGTGACCTTGATGAAAGAGGTATTATAAGAATTGGTGCTGAAGTACGTTCAAATGATATTCTTGTCGGCAAGGTTACCCCTAAGGGAGAAACAGAGCTCACAGCAGAAGAAAGACTTCTCCGAGCTATCTTTGGTGAAAAGGCAAGGGAAGTAAGAGATACATCACTTCGTGTACCCCATGGTGAGTCAGGTATTATAGTTGATGTTAAGATATTTACAAGAGAAAACGGCGATGATATCGGACCTGGTGTAAATCAGCTTGTTCGTGTTTACATTGCACAGAAACGTAAGATTTCCGTTGGTGACAAGATGGCCGGCCGACATGGTAACAAAGGTGTTGTTTCAAGAGTACTCCCTGTTGAAGATATGCCTTTCCTTGAAAACGGACGTCCTCTTGATATAGTTCTTAACCCCCTTGGTATTCCTTCTCGTATGAATATCGGACAGGTACTTGAAACACATTTGTCACTTGCGGCTAAAGCACTTGGATGGAAAATTTCAACTCCCGTATTTGATGGTGCAGATGAAATTGATATTATGGATACGCTTGAAATGGCAAATGACTACGTAAATACCGAATGGGAAGAGTTTTCTGAAAAATGGAAGCCTCTTCTTCATGGTGATATTTATGATGAACTTTATGAAAACAGAGATCATAGAGCCGAATGGAAGGGTGTAAAGCTTAGTCGTGACGGTAAAGTAGAGCTTCGTGACGGTCGTACAGGTGAGGCTTTTGATAACCGAGTTACTATAGGATTCATGCACTACCTTAAACTCCATCATCTTGTTGATGATAAAATTCATGCTCGTTCAACAGGTCCTTACTCACTTGTTACACAGCAGCCTTTGGGTGGTAAAGCTCAGTTCGGCGGACAGCGTTTCGGAGAAATGGAAGTTTGGGCTCTGGAAGCTTATGGTGCTGCATACACACTTCAGGAAATTCTTACAGTTAAATCTGACGATATAGTAGGACGTGTAAAAACATACGAATCAATAGTTAAGGGTGAAAACATTCCCGAGCCCGGAGTTCCCGAATCATTTAAGGTTCTTCTTAAAGAGCTTCAGTCGCTTGCCCTTGACATAAAGGTTCTCAGAGAAGACTCAAGTGAGGTTGAGATTAAGGAATCTATCGATGAGGACGATATGGGCGAGAATATCGATATGCAGGTTGTAAATGATGTTGACGGAACAGAGGGCTATTCCGAAGATGAAGGAAACCTTAATGATGCTATCGACATGATTTTCAGAAATGGTTCCGCACAGGAGGATGAATTCGATTTCGAAGAAGAAATTGGTGAAGAAATCGATAGTTTTGACGATGAGGACTAAGAAAGGGAGAGTGTTAGATGCAGCAAAATACAGAGCAGGGCATAGTATTTGATTCAATAAAAATCGGTTTGGCTTCTCCGGAAAAAATTCGTGAATGGAGTCATGGCGAAGTCAAAAAGCCGGAAACAATAAATTATAGGACACTTAAACCAGAGAGAGACGGTCTTTTCTGCGAAAGAATATTTGGACCTACAAAGGATTGGGAGTGTCACTGCGGTAAATATAAAAGAATAAGATATAAAGGCGTTATCTGTGACCGTTGTGGTGTTGAGGTAACAAAAGCAAAGGTTAGACGTGAACGTATGGGACATATCGAGCTTGCGGCTCCAGTATCTCATATTTGGTACTTCAAAGGTATCCCCAGCCGTATGGGACTTATACTTTCCATGTCTCCCAAAGCACTTGAAAAAGTACTTTATTTCGGAAGCTATATTGTGCTTGATGAAGGTGACACAGGTCTTCATCAGAAGGATCTCCTTTCTGAAAGAGAATACAAGGATATGCTTGAAAAGTACGGCAGCACATTCAAAGTAGGAATGGGCGCAGAGGCTATTAAAGAACTTCTTTGTGCGATAGACCTTGAAAAGGAATCAGAAGACCTTAAAAAGCAGCTTGTAAATACAACAGGTCAGAAAAAAATCAGAATTATTAAGCGTCTTGAGGTTGTTGAATCATTCAGACTTTCAGGAAATAAACCTGAATGGATGATTCTTGATGCAATTCCGGTTATTCCACCTGATATCAGACCTATGGTTCAGTTGGATGGTGGACGTTTTGCAACAAGTGACCTTAATGACCTTTACAGAAGAGTTATAAACAGAAACAATCGTCTTAAGAGACTTCTTGAGCTTGGAGCACCTGACATTATTGTAAGAAATGAAAAAAGAATGCTTCAGGAGGCAGTTGACGCACTTATTGACAACGGCCGTAGAGGCAGACCAGTTACGGGTCCTGGAAACAGACCGCTTAAATCACTTTCTGATATGCTCAAGGGTAAACAGGGACGTTTCCGTCAGAACCTTCTTGGTAAACGTGTTGACTACTCAGGTCGTTCGGTTATCGTAGTAGGTCCTGAGCTTAAGATATATCAGTGTGGTCTTCCTAAAGAAATGGCAATTGAGCTTTTTAAGCCTTTTGTTATGAAAAAGCTTGTTGAAAACGGACTTGCACACAATGTAAAATCAGCTAAAAGAATGATTGAAAGACTCCAGACAGAGGTTTGGGACGTCCTTGAAGATGTTATTAAGGAGCATCCGGTTATGCTTAACCGTGCACCTACACTTCATCGTCTTGGTATTCAGGCTTTTGAGCCGGTACTTGTTGAAGGTCGTGCGATTAAGTTGCATCCTCTTGCTTGTACAGCATATAATGCTGACTTCGATGGTGACCAGATGGCTGTCCATGTTCCTCTTTCGGTTGAGGCACAGGCAGAATGCAGATTCCTTCTGCTTTCTCCCAACAACCTTCTGAAACCTTCAGATGGAGCACCTGTTACAGTTCCAACACAGGACATGATTCTTGGTATGTATTACCTTACACTTCGCAAGGAGGAACTTGTTAAACAAATTCCTATAACAGATGCCAGCGGAAACTCTGTTCTTGATGGTGACGGTAATCCTGAGATGTACTTGGCATATAAGACATACAGAGATGAAAGAGAAGCTATTCTCGCATATGAAAACCATGAAGTTTCACTACATGAGCCAGTAAAGGTGAAAAGAACTCTTGAATTTGATGGTGCTGAAGAAAGCAGAATGGTAGTAACGACAGTAGGAAGAATAATATTTAATGAGGCTATTCCTCAGACACTTGGTTATGTTGACAGAAGCAAGGAAGAGGATAAATTCAGGTATGAAATAGATTTTCTTGTTGATAAAAAAGCAATCGGAAAGATTATAAATAAGTGTATCAACAGATGTGGTGCTACTGAAACGGCCGATATGCTTGATAAGATTAAATCACTCGGATATAAATACTCAACAAAGGCTGCACTTACTGTTTCCATTTCTGATATGGAAATTCCTAAGGTGAAGAAGGAATACCTTGAAAAAGCCGAAGAAATGGTTGAGAAGATTACAAAGAAATACAAACGTGGTTTTATGACAGATGATGAACGTCATAACAAGGTAATTGAGACTTGGAATATCGCAAATGATAAGATTACAGAAGCTCTTCTTGCAGGCCTTGGTAAGTATAATAATATTTATATGATGGCTAACTCTGGTGCCCGTGGTTCTAACAGCCAGATTAAACAGCTTGCAGGTATGCGTGGACTTATGGCCAACCCTTCAGGCGGTATCATCGAGTTGCCTATCAAGTCTAACTTCCGTGAGGGTCTTTCAGTTCTTGAGTACTTCATTTCAGCCCATGGTGCTCGTAAAGGTCTTACTGATACAGCTCTTCGTACAGCTGACTCGGGTTACCTTACAAGACGACTTGTTGACGTTTCTCAGGATATAATTATTCGTGAGTGGGATTGTACACCAGATGGAAAAGAGGCTCCTGGCCTTTGGGTAAGTGCTTTTGTTGATGGAAATGAAGTTATTGAAAGCCTTCAGGACAGACTTAGAGGCCGTTGGTCAATTAATGACGTTGTTGATCCGGAAACAGGAGAACTTATTGTTCCCGCTGACTCAATGATTACACCTGACATGGCTGAAAGAGTTGAAAAGGCAGGAATTAAGAGTGTTCTTATCAGAACAGTTCTTACATGCCGTTCAAAAATAGGTATTTGTTCAAAATGTTATGGTGCCAACATGGCAAGCGGTCGTTCGGTGCGTATCGGTGAATCAGTTGGTATTATAGCTGCTCAGTCAATTGGTGAGCCCGGTACACAGCTTACAATGCGTACATTCCATACAGGCGGTATTGCCGGAGATGACATAACACAAGGTCTTCCTCGTGTTGAGGAGCTTTTTGAGGCAAGAAAACCTAAAGGACTTGCCATTATCTCAGAATTCGGCGGAATTGTTTCTGTTACGGATAACAAGAAAAAGCGTGAAGTTACAGTCACAAACAATGAAACAGGTGAGGCAAAGGATTACCTTATACCTTACGGTTCAAGAATAAAAGTATATGACGGAGACGTAATTGGTGCCGGTGATGAAATTACTGAAGGTTCTGTAAATCCTCATGATATTCTTAAGATTAAGGGACTTAGAGGAGTTCAGGACTACATGATTCAGGAAGTTCAAAGAGTTTACAGACTCCAGGGTGTTGAAATCAACGATAAGCATATTGAGGTTATCGTTCGTCAGATGCTTAAGAGAGTTAAGATTGAAGAGATAGGTAATACAGAGTTCCTTCCCGGAAGCCTTGTAGATTGGCTCACATTTGAAGATACAAATGCGGAGCTTGAAGAACAGGGACTTGAACCGGCAATTGGTACTAGAGTGCTTCTTGGTATTACTAAAGCTTCACTTGCAACAGATTCGTTCCTTTCAGCAACTTCATTCAGGAAACAACAAGAGTTCTTACAGAAGCGAAGCAATTAAAGGAAAGATTGATCCGCTTAACGGACTTAAAGAAAATGTTATTATTGGTAAACCTATTCCTGCCGGTACAGGTATGGCAAGATATAGGAATGTGGATATTGACTCAGGTCTTGATAATAATAGTGTTGAAATTGATTTTGATATCGAAGATGAAGATCCGGATTTTGAGTTTTCAGATGATAATAACTGATAAAACGACTAAAGCCCCTCTTGAAGAGGGGCTTTATGTTTATTTTTAGAAAAACTGTGTATAATGTAAGATAAATTTGATATATCCTTAAAAAAATGTTGACAATAAATTATCTCAATGATACACTAACAAAGTGCCTGCGAGCAGGCATTTAAGGTTATGTCATAAGACATTAAAAAATAGCAATGGCAGAAAGTATTAATTTTATAAGGAGGTGCAATATAATGCCAACATTTAACCAGTTAGTCAGAAAAGGCAGACAGACTGTTGAGAAAAAGTCTACTGCCCCGGCTTTGCAGAAAGGTCTTAACTCTCTTCAGAAGAAGGCTACAGATATTTCTTGCCCCCAGCGTCGTGGTGTTTGTACAGCTGTAAAAACATCAACACCTAAAAAGCCTAACTCAGCTTTGAGAAAGATTGCCAGAGTTCGTCTTACAAATGGTATTGAAGTTACAGCTTATATCCCCGGAGAAGGTCATAATCTTCAGGAGCATAGCGTTGTTCTTATCAGAGGCGGCAGGGTAAAAGACTTACCCGGTGTTCGTTACCACATCGTAAGAGGTACACTTGATACAGCAGGTGTTGCTAACAGAATGCAGGCTCGTTCAAAATATGGCGCTAAGCGTCCTAAAGCTAAAAAGTAATTGAAATTTAAAAAGTAATGCCTTATACAATCAATACAATCTGCGTATTGCATTTAAGATATTGAGTATTAGGCATGGACGTACACCTTCGGGGTGTGCGAGTACCGATGAGAGAATATTTTTATTAAGGAGGGAAGAATCGTGCCAAGAAAAGGACATGTAGCAAAAAGAGAAGTTTTACCTGACCCTTTGTACAAAAGTACACTTGTAACAAAACTTATTAACAGCATAATGCTTGACGGTAAGAAGGGCGTTGCTGAAAAAATAGTTTATGGTGCGTTTAACAAAGTATCAGAAAAGACAGGAAAAGAACCTATAGAAGCTTTCGAGGAAGCACTTAACAATATTATGCCTGTACTTGAAGTAAAGGCTCGCCGTGTTGGTGGTGCAACATATCAGGTTCCTATGGAAATCAGACCTGAAAGAAGACGTACTTTAGGTCTTAGATGGCTTACTCTCTACAGCAGAAAACGTGGAGAAAAGACTATGGAAGAACGTCTTGCAGGAGAAATCATCGACGCTATTAACAATGCCGGCGGTGCTTGCAAGAAGAAAGAAGAAACACATAAAATGGCAGAAGCAAACAAAGCTTTCTCACATTTCAAGTGGTAATTTTATAAAATCGAAAAACTGCAGTCGTATGGCTTACCAAAACTATGCGGCTGCATGATAAATGAAGGAGGAATAAACGTGGCAGACAGAGAGTTCCCACTTGCCAAAACCAGAAATATTGGTATTATGGCACATATCGATGCAGGTAAAACTACTCTGACAGAACGTATTTTGTTCTACACAGGCCGTAATTACAAAATCGGTGATACACACGATGGTACTGCAACAATGGACTGGATGGAGCAGGAGCAGGAAAGAGGTATTACAATTACATCTGCCGCTACAACTTGTCACTGGAATGATAACAGAATAAACATCATAGACACACCGGGACACGTTGACTTTACAGTAGAAGTTGAACGTTCACTCCGTGTACTTGATGGTGCAGTATGTGTATTCTGTGCAAAAGGTGGCGTTGAGCCCCAGTCAGAGACAGTATGGCGTCAGGCAGATAACTACAATGTACCTCGTATGGCTTTCGTTAATAAAATGGACATCATGGGCGCAGATTTTTACAATGTAATCGACATGATGAAGGATAGACTTGGCTGTACACCGGTTCCGCTCGAATTACCTATTGGTACTGAGCAAGATTACATTGGTAATATCGACCTTCTTAATATGAAGGCTCTTATTTACAAAGATGATATCGGTAAAGAAATATCTGTTGAAGATATTCCTGCTGATTTAGTAGACAAAGCTGAAGAATACAAAACATTACTTGTTGAGAGTGCAGCAGAGCTTGACGAGGATCTTATGGAGAAGTATCTCGGCGGTGAAGAACTTACAAACGATGAAATTAAAGTTGCAATTCGTAAGGGCTGTATTTCATGTGAAATCGTTCCCGTATTTTGTGGCTCAGCTTACAGAAATAAAGGTGTTCAGGCACTTCTTGACGGTGTAATTGATTACATGCCTGCTCCTATTGATATACCTTCAATCAAAGGTGTTGACCCTGATACAGGTGAGGAAGTTGAAAGACATTCATCTGATACAGAACCGTTTGCGGCTCTTGCATTTAAGATTATGAATGACCCGTTTGTAGGAAAGCTTGCTTTCTTCAGGGTATATTCAGGTACGCTTGACTCAGGTTCTTATGTTCATAACTCAGTTAAGAACAAAAAAGAACGTGTTGGACGTATCCTTCAGATGCATGCTAATCACCGAGAAGAAATCGAGAGAGTTTATTCAGGTGATATCGCAGCTGCAGTTGGATTAAAGTTCACAACAACAGGTGATACTATCTGTGATGAAGATCATGAAGTAATCCTTGAATCTATGGTATTCCCCGAACCCGTTATCTCAGTTGCTATCGAGCCTAAAACTAAGGCTGGCAGTGATAAGATGGGTATTGCACTTGCAAAGCTTGCTGAGGAAGACCCTACATTCAAGACATTTACAAACCCTGAAACAGGCGATACAATTATTTCAGGTATGGGTGAACTTCACCTTGAAATTATTGTTGACCGTCTTCTTCGTGAATTTAAGGTAGAAGCTAATGTAGGTAAACCTCAGGTTGCCTACAGAGAAACATTCCTTAAAGACGTTGATGTTGAAGGTAAATTTGTTCGTCAGTCAGGTGGTCGTGGTCAGTATGGTCACTGTAAGGTTAGATTTTATCCTATCGGTACAGACCCTGAACATTGCTACGAATTTGTCAACAGTGTTGTTGGTGGTGCTATTCCTAAAGAATATATCCCCGCTATTGATAAAGGTATACAGGATGCTATGCAGAGCGGTATTCTTGGCGGTTACCCTGTAGTAGGCGTTAAGGCTGAAGTATATGATGGTTCATACCATGATGTTGACTCTTCAGAAATGGCTTATCAGATTGCAGGTTCACTTGCTTTCAAAGAAGCTATGAAGAAAGGCGATGCAGTTCTTCTTGAGCCTGTTATGAAGGTTACAGTAACAGTTCCCGAAGATTACATGGGAGATGTTATCGGTGACATTAACTCAAGACGTGGACGTATTGAAGGTATGGATTCAAGAAACGGCGTTCAGATTATCCATTCTTTTGTACCTCTTGCTGAAATGTTCGGCTATTCAACAGACCTTCGTTCTAAGACACAGGGCCGTGGTAACTACGTAATGGAAGTTGACCACTATGAGCAGTGTCCTAAGAGTGTTCAGGAGAAGGTTCTTGAAGGAAAACGTTCAAACTAACAGAGTACAAATGGAAATAAATATTGCAAAAATTAGAGTTTTTTAATATAATATTTTTAAATTGGCATAACGCTAATAACTCTTCGATAAAACAATTATAAGGAGGAAATTTTAAATGGCAAAGCAGAAATTTGAAAGAAAAAAACCCCATGTTAATATCGGTACAATTGGACACGTTGACCATGGTAAAACTACATTAACAGCTGCAATTACAAACGTTTTACATGCTAGATATGGCTTAGGTGAGTTCGTAGCATTCGATAACATCGACAAGGCTCCCGAAGAAAGAGAAAGAGGAATCACAATTTCAACAGCTCACGTTGAGTATGAAACACCTAACAGACATTATGCTCATGTTGACTGCCCGGGTCATGCTGACTACGTTAAGAACATGATCACAGGTGCTGCTCAGATGGACGGTGCTATCCTTGTTGTTGCTGCAACAGATGGTCCTATGGCTCAGACAAGAGAACATATCCTTCTTGCTCGTCAGGTAGGCGTTCCTTATATCGTTGTATACATGAACAAATGTGACATGGTTGATGATGAAGAACTTCTTGACCTTGTTGAAATGGAAATCAGAGAACTCCTTAGCGAGTATGAATTCCCCGGAGATGATATTCCTATCATCAGAGGTTCAGCTTACCAGGCTCTTCAGGATCCTAATGGTAAATGGGCTGATTCAATTATTGAACTTTTCAATGCTATTGAAGAATATATTCCTATCCCTGAACGTGACATTGACAAACCTTTCCTTATGCCTGTAGAGGACGTATTCTCAATCACAGGTCGTGGTACAGTTGCAACAGGTAGAGTTGAAAGCGGTATTGTTAAAGTTTCTGACGAAGTTGAAATCGTTGGTCTTTCAGATGAAATCCGTAAGGTTGTTGTTACAGGCGTTGAGATGTTCAGAAAGCTTCTTGATCAGGCTCAGGCTGGTGACAATATCGGTTGCCTCCTTCGTGGTGTTCAGAGAAACGAAATCGAAAGAGGACAGGTTCTTGCTAAACCCGGTTCAATCACACCTCATACAAAGTTTACAGCTCAGGTTTACGTATTAAGCAAAGAAGAGGGTGGACGTCATACACCTTTCTTCAACAACTACAGACCTCAGTTCTATTTCAGAACAACAGACGTTACAGGCGTTATCAACCTTCCTGAAGGTGTTGAAATGTGTATGCCTGGTGACAACGTTGAAATGACAGTTGAACTTATCACACATGTAGCTATGGCTAAAGGTCTTCGTTTCGCTATCCGTGAAGGTGGACGTACAGTAGGCGCTGGCTCAGTTGTTGAGATTCTTCAGTAATTTTATATTTGATATTTTAGGCAGTCCGTAAGGACTGCCTTTTTTATTTATTTGTGTTATAATAAATAAAAAATCGGGAGTGTATTTTATGTATAAGCACAAGACAGAGAAAGACATTAGATGCCCACTGGAATACGGTATGGAATTATTTGGCGGCAAATGGAAAACAAGGGTTATATGTGTTTTAAGCAGGAAAAAGACTTTGAGATATAGTGAATTAAAAAAAGAGCTGACAAATATAACTGATACTGTATTAGCATCAACGCTTAAAGAACTATGTGAGAATAGAATGATTATTAGGAAACAATATAACGAGATTCCGCCAAGAGTTGAATATTGCCTTACGTCAAAAGGAGCATCGGTTTTGCCAATACTATTGGAAGTTTGTAAATGGTCAGATGCTTACTGCAAAGATGATATAGAAGCAAATTCAATATGCTGCAAATGTGATTACAGAGCAGATTGGATGTGAACTAAATAATAAATTCATTAGTTAATAATAAATCTATTATTTGCTAATGAATTTATTAATATATTGATGAAGATTAGTTACCTTGATATTATTGTTATTGTAAAGATAAACAAATCAACAAAAACATGATATTAAGGAGGAGAAAAAATGAAATTACTTGATGAAAAGGTAAAAGAATTACTTAGTAAAGAACCTCTTTGGTGGCTTGGTACATATTCCAGTGAGCCTAATGTTGTACCGGTAGGTTTTAAGGAAGTTGCAGATGATGGTACACTAATTGTCGGCGATGTATTCCTTAATCATACTCTTAAAAACATTGCTGCAAATGGCAAAATAGTTGTTTCAGCCGGCGGCTCAAATGGGATGGAAGCATATCAGATTAAAGGAACGGCTGTTCATGTAACAGAAGGTCCATATGTTGAGAATTATAAAAAAGTTGCTGAGCAGATGTTTAAAGGACAGGTTAGTTCAAAGGGAGCACTAATTATTACACCTGAGAAAGTTATTGTTGCTTCACCAGGCCCAAAAAACAATAAAGAAATGTAAAAATGCTGGGATTGATAGATACTTATAAATATACTATCAGCATAAAAATCTGCCTTCTAAAAAAGGAAGGCGGATTTTTTTGTAAAAACATTAGATAACAATGTTCAGCTTAAAAATTAACGAAATAAAAGATGAAATATTGTTAAAACTGTTGTATAATTAGAAAGTACATTATAAATTCTAAAGTGTATTGGATTTGATTGATAAACAAAATGAATAAAAATATTACATATTATAAAGTAAATTTCGTTAAAATTCTAAGAAAAAAACTGAAAAAAATTTACTAAAAAGCTTGCAAATAAGTTTGAATTAGTATATAATCATACCGTTGTGACATAGAGTGAAGATTCGGAAGGTTGCCGCCACACCCACGCAGGCGGGTTTTTCCGAGGAGCGATGTCCAGTTCATGAAACCGGGCGACAAGGTCACTGTACTATTAATAAGGGAGTTTTGCGCTTCGGATTAATTTCGATGCGAAAGGATACACCCGGATAAGTGTGCAGTCACCACTTGTCGTGCTGAAACTAAAAGTACGAAAAGGAGGGGACTTTTTTTATGGCAAACCAGAAAATCAGAATCAGTCTCAAAGCTTACGATCACAAATTGATCGATCAGAGTGCAGCTCAGATTATTGAAACTGCAAAGAAAACAGGTGCTCAGATCAGCGGACCTATACCGCTTCCTACAAAGAAGGAAGTAGTTACAATCCTTAGAGCTGTTCATAAGTACAAAGATTCTAGAGAACAGTTCGAAATGAGAACACACAAGAGATTGATAGATATCCTCAGCCCTACGCCTAAGACAGTTGATGCTTTATCACGTCTTGACTTACCTGCTGGTGTTGATATCACATTAAAAATTATGTAATGACCCGAATGGTTTTATATAAGTAAGATTTGTAACTTATATTAAAACTAGAATGATTACCCGTAAGCGTAAGCAAGAAGGGCAATCCGCTGTAGATTTCAGGAGGTGCAAAGAATGAAAAAGGCTATTATAGCTAAGAAAATCGGTATGACACAGATTTTCGTTGAGAACGGACGCCTTATTCCTGTAACAGTACTTGAAGCAGGACCTTGTGCGGTAGTTCAGAAAAAGACAATGGAAAATGACGGCTACGAAGCTGTTCAGGTTGGTTTTGTTGATCAGAGAGAAAAGCTTGCCAACAAACCTAAAAGGACATTTTGCTAAAGCAGGTGTTTCTGTAAAGAAATATCTTAAAGAGTTCAAGTTTGATGATGTTGCAAACTACGAGATCGGTGCTGAAATCAAGGCTGATATCTTTGCAGTTGGTGACAAAGTTGATGTAAGCGGCGTATCAAAAGGTAAAGGATATGCAAGTACAATCAAGAGATACAATGCACAGAGAGGACCTATGGGCCATGGTTCAAAATCACATAGAGTAACAGGTTCAATGGGTTCATCAGCTACTCCCAGTAGTGTAAAGAAAGGCAAGAGAATGCCAGGACACATGGGTGCAGTAAATGTAACATTACAGAATGTTGAAATCGTTCGTGCAGATGCTGAGAAAAATCTTATTCTCATCAAAGGCGCTGTACCCGGAGCAAAGGGTGCAATACTCGTAATAAAGGAAAGCGTAAAGGCTTGATAAACTTTACGAAAGGAGGAAATAGACATGGCAAATGTTAAAGTATACAACATGAGCGGAGCTGAAGTTGGAACAATTGAACTTAGCGATGCGGTATTCGGTGTTGAAATAAATGAACATGTTATGCATCTTGCTGTTAAACAGTATCTTGCAAACCAGAGACAGGGCACACAGAGCGCAAAAACACGTGCTGAAGTACGCGGCGGCGGTAGAAAACCTTTCAGACAGAAAGGAACAGGCCGTGCAAGACAGGGTTCAATCCGCGCTCCCCAGTGGAAAGGCGGCGGAGTTGTATTTGCTCCCAAGCCCAGAGATTATTCATTCAAACTTAACAAGAAGGTTAAAAAGCTTGCTTTACAGTCGGCACTTAGTGTTAAGGCTGCTGAAGAGAAGATTATCGTTCTTGAAAATTTAGATTTAGCAGAAATCAAGACAAAAGAAATGGCTAAGGTTTTAGACAGCGTTAAAGCTGGCAAAGCACTTATCGTTATGGAGGGAAGCAACACTAACGCTATCCTTTCAGCAAGAAATATTCCGGAGGTTAAGACAGCTTCCGTTAATACAATCAACACATACGACCTTCTTAAGTACAGCACACTTGTTGTAACAAAAGAAGCTGTTGCAAAGATTGAGGAGGTGTACGCATAATGGCAGATTTAAAGTATTATGACGTTATACTTAAACCGGTTATTACAGAAAGCAGTATGTCAATTATCGACAGCAAAAAATATACTTTCCTTGTACACCCGGATGCAAATAAAATCCAGATCAAACAGGCTGTTGAAAAGATGTTTGAAGGCGCTAAAGTTGAGTCTGTTCACACAATGAACTATGACGGCAAAAACAAAAGAAGAGGCGCGATTTATGGAAAAACTGCTAAGAAAAAGAAAGCTATTGTAAAGCTTACTGAAGATAGCAAAGATATTGAAAT
The DNA here is from genome assembly GCA_040767305.1 of Candidatus Metalachnospira sp. Lineage (GTDB taxonomy): Bacteria > Bacillota > Clostridia > Lachnospirales > Anaerotignaceae > Metalachnospira. The sequence goes on from JAXGOV010000001.1 coordinate 85,663, forward strand.
TTTCCAGGGCATGTAATTTATAACCAGTAAAGAAGATACACACGGAGACGTGTAAGATTTTGAACGGATTGAAAGGAGTGTAAAAGATGGGCATTAAAAGATATAAGCCTTATACACCATCCAGAAGACACATGACAGTGTCTACTTTTGATGAAATAACAAAAACAACACCCGAAAAATCCTTGGTTGTTCATCTCAAGAAAAACTCAGGAAGAAACGCACAGGGTAAGATAACAGTTCGTCATAAAGGCGGCGGCGCTAAAATCAAATACAGAATGATAGATTTCAAGCGTAACAAAGACGGTATTCCCGCAAAGGTAGTTGGCATCGAATACGATCCTAACAGAACAGCAAATATTGCTCTTATCGTATATGCTGACGGTGTTAAATCATACATCATTGCTCCTGTAGGCCTTAATGTTGGCGATACAGTAATGAGCGGTGAGCAGGCAGAAGTTCGTGTTGGCAATGCAATTCCTATGAGACATATTCCCGTAGGTTCAAGTATCCACAACATTGAAATGAAACCCGGCAAAGGTGCACAGCTTGTACGTGCTGCTGGTAATGTAGCTCAGCTTATGGCTAAGGAAGGCAAATATGCAACTGTAAAACTTCCTTCAGGCGAAATGAGACTTCTTCCTATTGATTGCAAAGCAACAATCGGACAGGTAGGAAATATTGATAACGAGCTTGTTACAATCGGTAAAGCAGGTAGAAAACGCCACATGGGTATCAGACCTACAGTTCGTGGTTCTGTTATGAACCCTAACGACCATCCTCATGGTGGTGGTGAAGGTAGAGCACCTGTTGGACGTCCTAGTCCTATGACTCCTTGGGGTAAACCTGCAATGGGTTACAAGACAAGAAAGAAACACAAAGCTTCTAACAAGCTTATTATTCGTAGAAGAAATGCTTAATTTCCACTTGAATGTCAGGTGGAAAGTATCAATAGCGACAGTAATGACTGCCGCGAACATTTGAGAAGGAGGACAAACACATGGCCAGATCACTTAAAAAAGGTCCATTCGCTGATGATCATCTTTTAAAGAAAGTTGACGCTTTAAATGCAGCAGGCGAAAAAACAGTTATCAAAACTTGGTCTCGTCGTTCTACTATATTCCCTGAAATGATCGGACATACGATAGCAGTTCATGACGGAAGAAAACATGTTCCCGTATATATTACTGAAGACATGGTTGGTCATAAACTCGGTGAGTTCGCTTTAACAAGAACATACAGAGGTCACGGTAAGGACGCTGAAAAGAAATCAAGAGTACGTTAATCGGTTTTTGGAAGGAGGGTTTCGTTCATGGCAAAAGGACACAGAAGCCAGATAAAAAAGGAAAGAAACATTGCAACTCAGGAAAAAAGACCTCATGCGTCGGTTAAATATACAGGCATCCCCGCTTCTAAGGCTAAAATCGTTTTAGACCAGATCAAAGGCAAAGATGTAGTCACAGCAAAAGCTATCCTTGAGTATTCACCAAGATACGCTTCAGCTGTAATCGCAAAAGTATTAAAATCGGCAGTTGCAAATGCAGAAAATAACTTGGGTATGGATGTCAGCAAATTATATGTTGAAGATGCGGTTGCTGGTCAGGCTCCCGTAATGAAGAGAATTCGCCCTAGAGCACAGGGTAGAGCATATAGAATTTTGAAAAGATCAAGTCATATATCCATAATCCTTAATGAGAGATAAGGAGGTAAAAGAGAGTGGGACAGAAAGTTAATCCACACGGCTTAAGAGTTGGTGTAATCAAAGATTGGGATACAAAATGGTATGCTGATAAGGAATTTGCCAATTACTTGGTTGAAGATGTGAAAATCAGAAAGTTTATCAAAAACAAACTCTATACTTCAGGTGTATCAAAGATTGCAATTGAAAGAACAAATGATAGAGTTAAAATAACAATCAGTACTGCAAAACCTGGCGTTGTTATCGGTAAGAATGGTCAGGCTATTGAAGAACTTAAGAATCAAGTTCAGAAAATGTCACAGCAGAAAGTAAACATCAACATTGAGGAAATTAAAAGACCTGAACTTGATGCACAGCTTGTTGCTGAGAACATTGCACTCCAGCTCGAGAACCGTGTAACATTCCGTCGTGCCATGAAACAGGCAATGGGCAGAACAATGAAATTCGGTGCAAAGGGTATTAAAACAACAGTTAGCGGTCGTCTTGGCGGAGCTGAAATGGCTAGAAGCGAAAGCTATCATGATGGTACAATCCCTCTTCAGACATTAAGAGCTGACATTGATTATGGTTTTGCTGAAGCCAACACAACTTATGGCAAACTTGGTGTTAAAGTTTGGATTTATAAGGGAGAGGTTCTTCCTGTTAAGGCAGTAAAAAAGGAAGGAGGCGCTGAATAATGTTAATGCCCAAAAGAGTAAAAAGACGTAAACAGATGAGAGGCAGACTTAAAGGACGCGCTCTCAGAGGCAATAAAATTACTTATGGTGATTACGGTATAGTAGCTATGGAGCCTAGTTGGATAACATCTAACCAGATTGAAGCAGCCCGTATCGCTATGACAAGATATATCAAGCGTGGTGGTCAGGTTTGGATTAAGATTTTCCCTGACAAACCTATTACAGCTAAACCTGCTGAAACTCGAATGGGTTCTGGTAAAGGTTCACCCGAATATTGGGTAGCTGTTGTTAAGCCCGGCAGAGTTATGTTCGAACTTGGCGGTGTACCTGAGGAATTAGCAAGAGAAGCATTGCGTCTTGCAACTCACAAGTTGCCTATCAAGTGTAAGATCGTTTCTCGTGCGGAGCAGGAAATGGAAGGTGATAAGCAGTGAAAACTAAAGGCTACGTTTTAGATTTAAAAAGCAAATCAGCAGCTGAGTTGAATAACGAGCTTGTTGCTGCAAAAAAAGAATTATTTAACCTTAGATTCCAGAATGCAACTAATCAGTTGGACAATACTGCTAGAATCAAAGAGGTTCGTAAAAATATAGCAAGAATTCAGACAGTAATTACACAGATACAAAGAGCTGCTAACTAATTAGCGAAAGGAGGCACATCTCGTGGAAGAAAGAAATCTTCGTAAAACAAGAGTGGGCAAAGTTATCAGTGACAAGATGGATAAAACAATCGTTGTTGCTGTTCAGGATAATGTAAAACATCCCTTATACGGCAAAATCGTTAAGAAGACTTACAAGCTTAAAGCTCATGACGAGAATAATGAGTGCAAAGTCGGCGACCGTGTAAAAGTTATGGAAACAAGACCGTTATCAAAGGATAAGAGATGGAGACTTGTTTCAATCGTAGAAAAAGCTAAATAATCCTGTTATGAGAGGAGGCATATAATATGGTTCAGCAAGAAACCAGATTAAAAGTAGCAGATAATTCAGGCGCAAAAGAGCTTCTTTGCATCAGAGTTCTCGGTGGTTCAACCAGAAGATATGCAGGAGTTGGAGATATAATAGTTGCTGCCGTTAAAGATGCAACACCTGGCGGCGTTGTTAAAAAAGGTGACGTTGTTAAAGCAGTAGTAGTAAGAACAGTATCAAGAGTAGGCAGACCTGATGGTTCATATATCAGATTTGATGAAAACGCAGCAGTTATCATCAAAGATGACAAAAACCCCAGAGGTACACGTATTTTTGGACCCGTTGCAAGAGAATTAAGAGAAAAACAGTTCATGAAGATTCTCTCTCTCGCACCGGAAGTACTTTAAGGAGGTGCAGGAACAGTGGCCAACATGAAATTAAAAAGAGGCGACAAGGTAGTTGTTATCGCCGGCAAAGATAAGGGCAAAGAGGGAAAAATCCTCATTGTTGACAGAAAGAAAAACAGAGTACTTGTTGAAGGTATCAACATGATCTCTAAGCATACAAAACCGTCAGCAAAAAATCAGCAGGGCGGAATTATCAAGAAAGAAAATTACATCCATGCTTCAAATGTTATGTATGTAATTAACGGAAAACCCACAAAGATCGGTTACAAATTTACAACAGTAACTAAAAACGGTAAAGAAGTTACTGTAAAACAGAGAATTGCCAAAAAGACAGGCGAAGTAATCGACTAATCTGTGAAAGGAGGTTAACTAATGAACAGACTTAAAGAGTTTTATGATGCAGAAGTAGTTGATGCAATGACTAAAAAGTTTTCATATAAAAATAAATTAGCTGTACCTAAGCTTGAGAAGATCGTTATCAATATGGGCGTAGGTGAAGCTAAAGATAACGCTAAAGTACTTGATGGTGCTGTTAAAGACCTTACAATTATTGCAGGTCAGAAGCCTGTTATTACAAAGGCTAAGAAATCAGTAGCTGCTTTCAAACTTCGTGAAGGAATGCCTATCGGCTGTAAAGTTACACTTCGTGGAGACAGAATGTATGAGTTTGCTGATAGATTAATCAATATTGCTCTTCCTCGTGTACGTGACTTCCGTGGTGTAAAGTCTAACTCTTTCGACGGCAGAGGAAACTACACTATGGGTGTTAAAGAAGCGACTTATCTTCCCTGAAATCGAGTATGATAAGGTTGACAAAATTAGAGGTATGGACATTGTGTTCGTTACAACAGCAAATACAGATGAAGAAGCAAGAGAATTGTTAAAATTATTCGGAATGCCATTCAGCAAATAAGGGAGGGAAACAAATGGCTAAGAAGTCAATGATAATAAAGCAGCAGAGAGCTCCCAAATTTTCAACGAGAGCATATACACGTTGCAGAATTTGTGGCAGACCTCATTCTGTTCTCAGAAAGTATGGAATATGCCGTGTTTGCTTCCGTGAATTAGCTTATAAAGGTCAGATCCCGGGAGTTAAAAAAGCCAGCTGGTAATTAGGGAAAGGAGGATTTAACATGTCAATGAGTGATCCTATCGCAGATATGCTCACAAGAATCAGAAACGGTAACACAGCTAAACATGATACAGTTGATGTACCGTCATCGAATATGAAGAAAGCTATCGCTGACATATTAACAAATGAAGGCTATATCAAAGGTTATGAATTGATTGAGGATGGTGTAAAAGCTACTATCCGTATCAGCCTTAAATATGGTTCAGATAAAAATGAGAAAGTTATTACAGGTATTAAGAGAATTTCTAAGCCCGGTCTTCGTGTATACGCAGGCAAAGAAGAACTTCCTAAAGTTCTTGGCGGACTTGGTACAGCTATCATTTCAACAAGCAGAGGTCTTATGACTGATAAGGATGCCAGAAAAGATGGCATTGGCGGAGAAGTTGTAGCATTTATTTGGTAATTGTTTTTAATATAAATCACAGGAGGTGCAGAACATGTCACGTATAGGTAAGCATCCCGTTGCAATCCCTGCAGGTGTTGAAGTTAAACTTGAAGAAGGCAACGTGATTACTGTTAAGGGACCCAAGGGTACACTTACAAGAAAATTAGCTGATGACATGAACATCGCAATTGAAGACGGTCAGGTTGTAGTTACAAGACCTAATGACTTAAAGAGAAACAAAGCATTACATGGTTTAACAAGAACATTAATCAACAACATGGTTATCGGTGTAACAAATGGTTATGAAAAAGTTCTCGAAATTAACGGTGTTGGTTACAGAGCAGCTAAATCGGGTAATAAACTTACTCTTTCATTAGGATATTCACATCCTGTTGAAATGACAGATCCCGAAGGACTTGAAACTGTTGTAGAAGGTACAGCTAAAATCATCGTTAAGGGTATTGATAAAGAAAAGGTTGGACAGTTTGCAGCTGAAATCAGAACAAAACGTCCTCCCGAACCTTACAAAGGAAAAGGTATTAAGTATGCTGATGAGCATATTAGACGTAAAGTTGGTAAAACAGGTAAGAAATAATAAAGGAGTGAGATCCGTATGATAAGTAAGCCATCACGTGCAGCTGCCCGCATTAAACGCCATTACAGAATTCGTAATAAAGTAAGCGGTACAGCACAGCAGCCGAGACTGGCTGTGTTTAGATCAAACAAACACATTTATGCGCAGATAATCGATGACGCAGCAGGCAATACATTAGTTGCTGCATCTACGCTTGAAGCAGATATCGCAAGCAAAGTAGAATATACTTCAACTGTTGAAGCTGCTAAGGCTGTAGGCGAAGCTATCGCTAAGAAAGCTATGGACAAAGGCATCACAGAAGTTGTTTTTGACCGTGGCGGATATATCTATCATGGAAAAATCCAGGCATTAGCTGATGCAGCAAGAGAAGCCGGATTACAGTTCTAAGACAAGGAGGAAAACAAGTTGAAGAAAATCGATCCTAGTACACTTGATCTTAAAGATAAAGTTGTAACAATCAACCGTGTAACAAAGGTTGTTAAGGGTGGTCGTACTTTCAGATTCGCTGCACTCGTTGTTGTAGGCGATGAAAACGGCCATGTTGGATGCGGACTTGGAAAAGCAACAGAAATTCCTGATGCAATCCGCAAAGGTAAAGAAGATGCTATGAAGAATATCATCAAAGTTGAAAGAAACGATGTAGACAGCATTTACCACGAAATTATCGGTAAATTTGGTAGCGCAAGCGTAATGCTTATGCCGGCTCCAGAAGGTACTGGTCTTATCGCAGGTGGTCCTGCTCGTTCTGTACTTGAACTTGCTGGTATCCGCAACATCAGAACAAAATCACAGGGTTCTAATAACAAGAGAAATGTAGTTAGCGCTACAATTCAAGGTTTAAGCCAGGTTACTTCACCTGAAAAAGTTGCCAAGTTACGTGGTAAGTCAGTTGAAGAACTCTTAGGATAAGGAGGAAAAACAATGGCGGGAGAACTTAAAATCACATTAGTGAAATCAACAATCGGTGCATTACCGAAACATAGAAAAACAGTGCAGGCTTTAGGCTTAAAGAAGACTAACAGCTCTGTAGTACAGCAGAACAATGCTGCAACACTTGGTATGATTAAACAGGTTAAGCATCTTGTTAAGGTAGAAGAGATATAATTCAGAGGAGGTGCCAAGATGAACTTAGGTGAATTAAAACCTGCATGCGGCTCAACATCAAAGAGCTGGAGAAGAGGCAGAGGTCATGCTTCTGGAAACGGTAAAACAGCAGGCAGAGGTCATAAAGGACAGGGCGCTCGTTCAGGATCCGGCGGAAAAGCAGGATTTGAAGGCGGTCAGATGCCACTTTACAGAAGACTTCCTAAAAGAGGTTTTAAATGCATTAATACAAAAGAAATCGTTGCTATCAACGTTGACTTATTAAATGTATTTGAAAATGATACAGTAGTAGATATTGAGGCTTTAAAATCAGTAGGCCTTGTAAGTAATCCTAGAGATGGAGTGAAAATATTAGGTGTTGGTGAACTTGAGAAGAAACTCACAGTTAAAGTTAACCAATACAGCAAATCCGCAGTAGAAAAGATTGAATCTGCAGGCGGAAAAGCAGAGGTGATCTGATTTGTTTAAAATATTCGTCAACTCGTGGAAAGTAAAAGAAATCAGAAATAAAATGCTCATGACATTACTTATTCTTGCAATAGTAAGACTTGGAGCACATATTTACCTTCCCGGCATTAGCGCTGCAACAATAAAAGCGTATACAGATGCAAATTCAACAGGTACTCTGTATAACATAATCGCCGGTGGTGCTGGTTCAAGTTACTCCATATTTGCTTTAGGTATTGGACCTTACATCACAGCATCTATTATTATGCAGTTGTTAAGTGTAGCAATTCCATCTTTAGAACAGCTTACTAAAGAAGGCGAAGACGGTCGACAGAAGATAAATAAATACACTCGATATGTAACGGTAGTGCTTTCAATACTTCAAGGCACTGGTATAGCATTAAATTATCGAACAATGATGACTAATCCATCAGTGGCAAACGTCATTATTGCAGTAATTACACTTATTGCTGGTTCAATGTTTATTATGTGGCTTGCAGAGCAGATTACACAGATGGACGTTACAAACGGATCTTCAATGATTATTTATGTGAACATTATTTCAAACCTTCCTAAGGGTATCAGCACGATGGTTTCATATGCCAAGTCTGGTACAACAGGAATAATTAAGGTTGTTGGTGTTCTTGTTCTGCTTCTTATCGTTATCGTTCTTATCGTTAAGATTAACGATGGTGAAAGAAGACTTCCTGTTCAGTATGCAAATAAAATGACAGGAAGAAAAATGGGTGGCGGCGGAAACAGCAGCACATTTCCCATTAGGGTTAATACTGCGGGAGTAATAGCAATTATCTTTGCAATTTCTCTTATACAGTTCCCTGAAACAATAAGCGGTTTCATCACAACTAAGCCTGAATGGCTTCAGGATGTGATTACTGTACTTACTATGACACACCCGGTTGGTGCGATAATTTATGTAGTTTTAATATTCTTTTTCTCATTTTTCTACACATCTATCGTTATCAATCCCAATGAAATCGCTGAAAATATGAAGAAAAACGGCGGATTTATCCCTGGTATTAGACCTGGTATGCCCACAGCAAACTACATTACAAAAGTTTTGAACAGAGTTACACTTGTTGGTGCAGTATGTTTTGCAGGCCTTGCGCTTGTGCCTATTATCATTCAGTGGATATTTAAGATGAATGTCGGTTTTGGAGGTACAACACTCATAATCGTAGTTGGTGTTTGCCTTGATATTGTTAAAGCACTTGAGTCTCAGCTTCTTATGAGACATTATAAAGGTTTCTTAGATTAATCCGGACTGTTCGGGGAATGCAGAACGCATTTCCCCGTTGGAGCGGATTGGCAGACGGTCAGGAAAGAGGGGAAAACAATGAAATTAGTACTCATTGGTGCTCCGGCAGCCGGAAAAGGAACACAGGCAGCCAGATTAGTTGAGCACTATACGATAGCTCATATTTCAACAGGCGATATGCTTCGTGAAGAAGTTGCAAAAGAAACACCGCTCGGTAAAGAGGCAAAGTCAATTATGGCTACAGGCGGTCTTGTTTCAGATGAAATTATCATCGCAATGGTTAAAGAGCGTATCAAAAAGGATGACTGTGTAAACGGCTTTATTCTTGACGGATTTCCTCGTACAGTAGTTCAGGCAGAAAAACTTGATGAAATGGTTGCTTTGGACAGAGTAGTTTACATCAATGCTCCGGATGAAGTAATGCTTGAAAGACTTACAGCGAGAGAGACCTGCCCTAAATGCGGTGCCACTTATAATAAGATTTTTGTTCCTTCAAAGGTTGCAGGTATCTGCGATGTTTGCGGCGAAAAGCTTACACAGCGTAAGGATGACACTTTAGAAGCCGGTAAAGCACGTTTGGAAACATTCCACAATCAAAGCGAGCCTTTGGTTGAATATTATACAAAAAAAGGTATACTCTTTGAGGTAGATGGAACAGATACTGTAGATGGTATATCAAAAGCTATAATTAAAGGCCTAGGTGAGGAATAATGGCTATAACAATAAAAACACAGGAACAAATTGAGAAAATGCGTGTTGCAGGAAGAATACTTATTGATCTTATAGATATTCTTGAGGGTATAATTAAACCCGGTGTAACAACAAATGAACTTGATAAAGTTGCTGAGGATTTTATTAGAAGCAGAGGTGCGGAACCTTCTTTTCTTGGATACGGTGGATATCCCAAATCATTATGTACTTCGGTTAATGAAGAGATTGTTCACGGTATTCCGGGAAGCAGAAAGCTTAAAAACGGTGACATCATAAGCATAGACATGGGTTCGTATATAAACGGATATCATGGTGACTGTGCAAGAACATATGGTGTTGGTGAAATAAGCGAAGAAAATCAAAAACTGATAGATGTTACGCAGCAAAGCTTTTTTGAAGGAATTAAATTTGCAAAAGAAGGCAATCATTTATATGAAATTTCTGCCGCCGTGCAGGATTATGCTGAATCTTTTGGTTTTGGAGTAGTAAGAGACTACGTTGGTCACGGAATCGGAAGAAATATGCATGAAGACCCTTCAATTCCCAATTACAGACAGGTCGGACGAGGACCAAAGCTTCAAAAGGGAATGGTGTTGGCAATTGAACCTATGATAACAGCAGGTTCATATAAATGCAGGGTACTTAAAGATGGATGGACAGCAGTAACCAGAGATGGTTCAAATGCAGCACATTATGAGAATACTGTTCTTATAACGGATGGCGAACCTGAACTGCTTACCTTTAAATAATAGTTAGGGGTGAACAGAGTGGAATACACCGTAGGACAGGTGGTTTATTCAAAAAGCGGTCATGATAAAGGCAAGGTATTTGTTGTTACGGATGTTGAAGGTGACTTTCTTTATCTTGTGGACGGTAAGTGCCGCACTGTTGATAAACCTAAAAAGAAAAAGATCAAACATGTCCAGATAACTAACTATGAAGAGAGTGAAATAAAAACGAAGATTGAAAACAGAGAGCATTTGCTTGATGCAGATTTCGTTAAGGCACTTAAAAAATATAGTTAAAAAACAGAGCAAAGCGAAGTAAGGAGGTTCTCAATTGTCTAAAGACGATGTTATTGAAGTAGAAGGAACCGTTTTAGAAAAATTACCAAATGCTATGTTTCAGGTTGAGCTTGAAAACGGACATAAAATATTAGCACATATCTCCGGAAAGCTTCGAATGAACTTTATCAGAATTCTTCCGGGAGACAAAGTATTGGTTGAAATGTCGCCGTATGACCTCGCAAAAGGCAGAATCATTTGGCGTGCGAAATAAGGAAGGAGCGATCACAATGAAAGTAAGACCATCTGTAAAACCGATGTGTGAAAAATGCAAAGTAATTAAGAGAAAAGGTCATGTTATGGTCATTTGTGAAAATCCCAAACATAAACAGAGACAGGGCTAAGTTTCTTTATTAAGTATGGGTTATGAAGGGGCATGAAACCTTCAAACCAAAAAAAGTAAATTTAGTAATTTTAGCCGTCGGGCGGCTGGCAGATGAATTATGGTTTATCTGTACCGATGAGTTAAATATCATCATTTTTTTGATTAATATATAAAAATTGCTTTGAAAAATTTGAAAACTTTGTTATAATTAAATGATACGGTTTGAAGATAAAACAAGCAAGTAATTGCAGGAAAATAGTTATATTATCGATTTTTTTAGGAGGTGCAAATCTTACATGGCACGTATTGCTGGTGTAGACTTACCAAGAGAAAAACGCGTTGAAGTTGGCCTTACTTATGTATACGGAATTGGCCACGCTAGCGCTGTAAGAATCTTAGCTGAAGCAGGTGTTAGTCCTGATGTCAGATGCAGAGATTTAACGGATGAAGAAGTTGGAAGAATCCGTGATGTAATAGATAAATCACAGAAGGTTGAAGGTGATTTAAGAAGAGAAACAGCCCTTAACATCAAACGCCTTATGGAAATCGGATGCTATAGAGGTATTCGTCATAGAAAGGGCCTTCCTGTTAGAGGACAGAAAACAAAAACAAACGCTCGTACAAGAAAAGGTCCGAGAAAGACTGTTGCTAACAAGAAGAAATAATTGAAAGGGAGGCTAGAGACTAATGGCAAAGAAAGCTGTTAAAAAATCGACTACACGTAGACGTCGTGACAGAAAACATGTTGAACGTGGTCAGGCACATATTCAGTCAACATTTAACAATACAATAGTAACTATTACTGACACAGTTGGTAATACACTTTCATGGGCAAGTGCAGGAGAGCTTGGATTCAGAGGTTCAAGAAAATCAACTCCTTATGCAGCTCAGATGGCTGCTGATACAGCAGCAAAAGCAGCTTCAGATTATGGCTTAAAGACGGTTGAAGTATTTGTTAAGGGTCCAGGTTCAGGACGTGAAGCAGCAATCCGTGCACTTCAGGCAGCAGGCCTTGATGTAACAATGATTAAAGATGTTACTCCTGTTCCTCATAACGGATGTAGACCGCCCAAACGCAGAAGAGTTTAATAATTTAGGAGGTGCGAAGTTAAATGGCTAGAGATAGAGTTCCGGTTCTTAAAAGATGTAGATCACTTGGTCTTGATCCGATTTTTTTAGGAATTGAAAAGAAATCAAAGAAAGAAAATGCTAAAGCCGGAAAGAAAATGAGTGAGTACGGACTTCAGCTTAGAGAAAAACAGAAAGCTAAATTTATTTATGGTGTTCTTGAAAAACAGTTCAGAGGCTATTTTGCAAGAGCAGAAAGAATGAGAGAGGGTATCCCTGGTGAAAACCTTCTTATCTCACTCGAGCTTAGACTTGATAATGTTATGTACAGACTTGGATATGGCAGAACAAGAAAAGAAGCAAGACAGATCGTACGTCATAAGCACGTACTTGTTAATGGCAAACCTGTTGATATCCCTTCATATCAGGTTAAAGTTGGCGATATTATATCTGTAAAGGATAAATATGCTGACATGCAGAGATATAAAGAAATTCTTGAGGTAACAGACACAAGATTAGTACCTGAATGGTTAAGTGCAGATCATGAAGCACTTAAGGGTACAGTAATTTGCAAGCCTACAAGAGCGATGATTGATGTTCCCGTTGAAGAGACACTTATCGTCGAGTTGTATTCTAAGTAATTTATATGTTATTACAGGACGAATATTTTATATCTGCAAGGGAGGTTTAAGTGAGTGTTTGAATTTGAAAAACCTCGTATAGAAATAGCTGAAATGGCGCAAGACGGTTCATATGGTCGTTTTGTGGTTGAACCCCTTGAAAGAGGATATGGTACAACGCTCGGTAACTCATTAAGAAGAATACTGCTTTCTTCATTACCCGGATCTGCAGTTAGCAATGTAAAAATTGATGGCGTTCTGCATGAATTCAGTGTAATACCCGGTGTAAAAGAAGATGTTACCGAAATAATTTTAAACTTAAAGTGTCTTGCAATTAAGAATACAAGCGAAGGAAACGAGTCTAAGGTGGCTTACATAGACGTCGAGGGCGAAGGTGAAGTAACAGCTAAGGATATCAAAGCTGATAGCGATATTGAAATCCTTAACCCTAACCTTCACATTGCTACATTAAGCGGCGGTTCTAATAGTAAGCTTTATATGGAGATAACTATCAGCAAAGGCAGAGGATACGTCGGTGCAGATAAGAACAAAAAGGATGACCAGCCAATAGGAATGCTTCCTGTTGACAGTATCTTTACACCTGTTACAAGAGTTAATTTCCTTGTAGAAAACACTAGAGTCGGTCAGATTACCGATTATGATAAACTGACACTTGAAGTATGGACAAATGGAACTATTTCACCTGATGATGCAGTAAGTTATGGTGCAAAACTTCTTAATGAGCATCTTGCTCTTTTCATTGATCTTTCAGACAATGCAAAGAACACAGAGATTCTTGTTGAGAAGGAAGAAGGCAAGAAAGAAAAAGTTCTTGAAATGAGTATTGAAGAACTTGACCTTTCAGTACGTTCCTATAACTGCCTTAAACGTGCCGGAATCAATACAGTTGAGGACTTGGCTTGCAAGACCGAAGAAGAAATGATGAAGGTGCGAAACCTCGGTAAAAAATCCCTTGAGGAAGTTTTAAATAAGCTTGCCGAATTAGGCCTTGCTTTAAAACCGAGTGATGATTAATTTTTCACTTATTTATTGACGTAAAACTGCAAAGGGCTGTAAGACCGATGAGCAAGCCCTTTGGGTTAAGTTTTATTGTATTTACAAGGAGGATTTGTAATGACAGGATCAGGAAACAGAAAACTTGGACGCACAAGCAGCCAGAGAAAGGCTCTTTTGAGAAACCAGGTAACAAACCTTTTATATCACGGAAAAATCAAGACAACTGAAACAAGAGCTAAAGAGGTAAGAAGAATTGCTGAATCTCTTATTACGCTTGCAATAAAAGAAAAAGACAACTATGAAGATGTTGAAGTAACAGCTAAGGTTCCTAAGAAGGATGCCGAAGGCAAGAGAGTTAAAGAAGTAGTAGATGGTAAGAAAGTTACTGTTTACGAAGAAGTTAAGAAGAAGATCAAAAAAGATCAGCCTTCAAGACTTATTGCAAGAAGAAAGATTTTAAGCGTTCTTTATCCTGTAACTGAAGTTCCCAAGGACGGTAAGAAAGTCAGAAAGAACACAGTTAAGGTTGATATGTGTGCTAAGATGTTCGATGAGATTGCTCCTAAATATTCAGATCGTAAGGGCGGCTATACTCGTATAATTAAACTCGGCTGCCGTAAAGGTGACGGTGCTCCCGAAGTTATTATCGAGCTCGTTTAAGATTTAAGGGGATTAAGCGTTGCTTAATCCCCAATTTTCATATTATTCGGTTTAACAGTATTATTCAAAGCTCAATAACAGTGTTAAACTTAATATTTTGCGTAAAAAGACGGTGATTCTATGAAAATTGTACAAGCTAAAGATGTAAGTTATGAATACACAAAGGTTGTCGAAGTGCAAGGAGAGAATATAGAGCATAAATTAATGGCACTGGATAACATAAATATAGATATTGAAGCTGGTTCATTTGTAGCGATACTTGGACATAACGGTTCAGGAAAGTCGACCTTTGCAAAGCATATAAATGCACTTTTGACTCCATCGGAAGGTACTGTATGGGTTGATGGGTTTGATACAAAGAATGATAAATTGGTATGGGAAATACGCCAAAGTACCGGTATGGTTTTTCAAAATCCTGATAATCAGCTTGTAGCAACTGTTGTTGAAGATGATATTGCTTTTGGCCCAGAAAACCTAGGAGTAGATTCAAATGAAATACGCAGAAGGGTTGATGAGGCGCTTAGCATGGTTGGCATGGAAGGACATCAGAAGGATGCTCCGTCAAAGCTTTCAGGCGGACAGAAGCAGAGAATAGCTATCGCCGGAATATTAGCAATGCAGCCTAAATGTATTGTTTTTGATGAACCTACAGCTATGCTTGACCCTGTAGGCAGAAGAGATGTTATGGAGACAGCTCATAAACTTAACAAAGAAAACGGCATAACAATAATTCTTATTACACATTATATGGATGAAGCGGTTTTGGCTGATGAAGTTTATGTAATAGATGATGGAAAGATTGTAATGAACGGAAAGCCCAAAGAAGTTTTTTCACAGGTTGATAGAATGAAGAGCTATGGTCTTGATGTTCCTCAGGTTACTGAAACGGCTTATAATCTAAGAAAAATGGGCATTGATATCCCCGGTGATATACTTACAGTAGATGAAATGGTAGGTGCTATATGTCAATTAAAATCAGCCATTTGACACATATATATAACGAAGGATCACCCTATGAAAAAAAGGCGCTTAAAGACATAAATTTAGAGATTGAGGATGGAGAATTTATTGGCCTTATCGGACATACCGGTTCGGGTAAATCAACTCTTATTCAACATCTAAATGCTTTGCTTGTACCATCTTCAGGTGAAGTGTTTTTAAACGGTGAAAATATATATAAAGATAAAACAAAGCTTAAATCTATACGCCAAAGAGTAGGTCTTGTTTTTCAATATCCGGAGCATCAGTTGTTTGAAATGACTGTATATAGGGATGTTGCTTATGGACCAGGTAACCTAGGTTTGCCAAAAGACGAAATAGATAAAAGAGTTAGAAGTGCGCTTGAGACTGTAGGACTTAGTGAAGATACTTTTGATAAGTCACCTTTTGAGCTTTCAGGTGGACAGAGGAGAAGGGCAGCAATTGCAGGGGTTTTGGCAATGGAGCCTGAGGTGCTGATTCTTGATGAGCCAACTGCCGGACTTGATCCGATGGGCAGAGATGAGATACTTGATGCAATAAAATTAATGCATGAAAACAGGAAGATTATTGTTATTCTTGTGTCCCACAGCATGGAAGATGTAGCTAAGCTTGCTGATAGGATTATAGTTCTCAATAATGGAAGTGTTGAGCTTACAGGAACTCCGAGAGAAGTTTTTGCAAGAGTGGCAGAACTTGAAAAAATAGGTCTTGCTGCACCTCAGATAAGCTATGTCTTTTCTCAGCTGGCAAATAAGGGTTATGATGTAAAGAGAGATATTTATACTGTTGCTGAGGCGACAGAGGAGTTATATAAGTTTTTGAAGCAGGTGAAATAATGATAAGAGATATGACAATCGGTCAGTATTATCCAGCTGATTCACCGATACACAAACTTGATGCAAGGGTTAAGCTTATAATAACGTTACTATACATAGTTTCACTCTTTGTAATAAAGAGCTTTATAGGTTATGCAATAGTAATTTTATCATTGCTTATAGTAATTAAAGTATCAAAAGTACCGTTTAAATTCATGATTAAAGGGCTGAAAAGTCTTATATTCATTATTGTATTTACTGCTATAATAAATATTTTCACATCAAAAGGTAGTACAGTCTTATTTACGTTTTGGCGATTTACTGTCACTCTTGAAAGTGTTTTGTTTGCAGTAAAAATGTGCTTAAGGATAATGCTTCTTATTATTGGATCATCAATTTTGACATTGACGACAACGCCTATTAAACTTACAGACGGCATTGAATCTTTGCTAAAACCTTTTGAAAAAATAGGTGTTCCTGCGCATGACATAGCAATGATGATGACTATAGCTTTAAGATTTATACCAACATTGTTGGATGAAACAGACAAGATTATTAAAGCACAGCAGGCAAGAGGTGCTGATTTTGATACCGGAAAGCTAGCTGATAAGGCTAGGGCACTTGTGCCTATACTGGTACCGCTTTTTATTTCTGCATTTAGAAGAGCTGATGAATTGGCCATAGCTATGGAAGCACGTTGTTATAATGGCGGTACAAATAGGACGAGAATGAATGTGATGTCAATTACAGTTTCTGATTATTGGGCGATTGGTATATTTGTTATATATTTTGCTGTACTTGTTGCGGTTAGGATATTTTTTGGGTGAATATTGTGGGTAAAAGAAGAGTATTGCTTACAATTTCATATGATGGTACAAATTATTGTGGCTGGCAAAAACAGTCTTTTGGAACGGTGCCTACTGTTCAGGAAGAATTTAACAAAGCTTGTTCAAAACTATTTAAATCAGATGTTGACAGCGTAGGAGCAAGCAGAACAGATGCAGGAGTCCATGCTTTGGGACAACGAGCTGTTATTGATGTTGATTCAACTATTCCTATTGATAGAATGCCAATGGCGCTCAACGGATTTTTACCAGACGATATTGTTGTTACTGCAGCCAAAGAGGTATCAGACGACTTTAATCCAAGATTTAAGGCAATCAAAAAAACTTATGAATATAAGATATACAATAATTGCTTTAGGAATCCTATGTGTAGAAATTACAGCGAATATGTTAGAGAGCCGCTTGATATAAAAGAAATGAACTCAGCGTCTAAGGCATTTATTGGAGAACATGATTTTAAAGGATTTTGTTCATCCGGTAACAGTTCTAAAACAACCGTTAGAACAATTTATGATATTTTTGTTGAGCAAAAAAACGATTTTATTGTAATAAGCATTACGGGTAATGGATTTCTTTATAATATGGTACGAATAATAGCCGGTACGCTAATTTATGTTGGCAACGGCAAGTTAAAAGCATGTGATATGAAAGAGATTATATCTTCATGTGATAGGCGGAAAGCGGGTAAAACTGCGGGTTCGCCAGGTCTTACACTTGTAAAAATTATGTACGATAATTCCTAACAAACTATTGACACGTGTGGAACGGTGTAATATAATAAAAACTGTTGCAATGCCACTTTTAAACTCGTTAGCCCCGAGTTTGACTATATATTTATTATTTGTTTCGAAATTTAAGGGAGGTTTAACAATGAGAACAACATACATGGCAAAACCCGCCGATATTGAAAAGAAATGGTATGTTGTAGACGCGACCGATTTAACATTGGGACGTCTTGCATCAGAAATAGCAAAAGTATTACGTGGAAAAAACAAAGCTATCTATACCCCACATATAGATACAGGTGACTACGTAATTGTTGTCAACGCAGACAAAATCAAAGTAACAGGCAAGAAAATGGATCAGAAAATCTACAGACGTAACTCAGGCTGGATTGGCGGCTTGAAAGAGACAAGTCTCAAGAAAATGCTTGAAACAAAACCTGAAGAAGTTCTTAAACATGCTGTTAAGGGTATGCTTCCCAAAAATGCCCTTGGTAGAGAAATGATGAGAAAATTCTTCGTGTATGCTTCACCAGAGCATCCGCATGCAGCTCAGAAACCTGAAGTATTGGAAATTAAGTATTAATTGAGATTTGGAAGGAGGAAGCAAAATGGTAGCAGCCAGATATTACGGAACAGGCAGAAGAAAATCTTCTGTTGCCAGAGTATATCTTGTACCCGGCAATGGTAAAATTACTATAAATAAGAAAGACATTGATGAATATTTCGGACTTGAAACACTTAAGTTAATTGTACGTCAGCCTCTTGACGCTACTGATACATTAGCTAAGTTTGATGTACTTGTTAATGTTAGAGGTGGCGGATTCACAGGCCAGGCAGGTGCAATCAGACACGGTATTTCAAGAGCATTACTTGAAGCAGACGCTGATTACAGACCAGTACTTAAAAAAGCAGGTTTCCTTACAAGAGACCCTCGTATGAAAGAAAGAAAGAAGTACGGTCTCAAAGCAGCGAGACGTGCACCTCAGTTCAGCAAGAGATAATTTCATATCAAAAACCCCGAAAAACCTCGAAGCCATGCGGCTTTCGGGGTTTTTCTTTGTCTAAATGGTTTGACATAACCTGAACAAATTCGCTGCTTTTTGACACGATTTGTAGTGGTTAATAATGGGCTAACCGGCAAAAATGACCCCAAAAAAGAGGGTAAGTGGTTAAATGATGGGCTAACTAGGAGCCGACTTTGGGATTTTTTAGAGAATGATTTTTGATTGATTTTCATGCTCAGTCAGACCTCAAAATTACCGTGGTATAGTTTGGCTTGATTTGACCTAATCAGGGTAAAGCAATCACAATTTAATATACAAGCAGTACATAGAGCGTCTACACGCCCCTACTCACGGGGACGGATAGACGCTCTTTTTTTATACCCAAATAGAGAATGAAAGAAAGGCGGTGAGTGTGAGTGGAATTCGATTATTTTTACGGGCAGCAGGCAGACTTGTTTTCCTTTTTCAGAATACCAAAGGTTCTTTTCACGAATGAACGGTTCTGGAATGTGTCTACAGATGCAAAGCTGCTGTATGGCATACTGTTGGATCGAATGAATCTGTCAGCGAAAAATGGCTGGTACGATGAAGATGGTCGAGTGTATATCATTTTCACAGTCGAAGAAATCATGGAATCTTTAGGATGTGCAAATAAGAAATCCGGAAAGCTCCTGGACGAGCTGGAAAAGAAATGCGGTCTGATTGAGCGCAAGCGTCAAGGTCTTGGAAAACCAAATCTAATCTATGTAAAGAACTTCGTTTCTGCGGCTGTGGACAACTCTGTGGAAAGACACTTCAAGAAGTGTCAAAATGACATTTCAGCAAATGTTGAAAAGGACGATTCCAGAAGTGTCGAAAAGACATTTCCAGAAGTGTCAAAAGCACACGGTAATAATACTGATATTACTAATACTGATTTTAGTGATATTGATTATAGTGATACTTATCCTTTCCTTCCTTCCGAGGAAAGTGAAATGGATGTGGACGGAAACAGCGATTACTCAAAATATCGTCAATATTTTATTCACCAGATTGAGCTTGGTCATTTGCTTCGTAACAATCCGTATGACAAAGACCTGATTCAAGATATGTTGGAACTTATGATTGAAACAGTATGCAGTAAAAGACAGTATATTCGTATTGCTGGAGACGATAAGCCAGCGGAGATTGTCCGTAGCAGATTTATGAAACTGGATTCTTCGCATATTGAGTTTGTGATTAAGTGTTTCCACGACAATACGACTAAGGTTAGGAATATCAAGCAGTATTTACTTGCTTCGATATATAACGCACCGGTTACCATAAACGGCTACTATGATTCGCTTGTTCGTCATGATATGGCGTGAGGGCGTATTTGAAAGGGGGTGAACTTAAAATGCAGGACAAAAAGAAAAGTGAGGTGAAGAATTATGTCGAAAAATGCGACCGTTATGGCAGTAGTTAATCAGAAAGGCGGAACAGGCAAGACAACGACCTGTGAAAACCTGGGTGTTGGTCTTGCTATGGAGGGCAAGAAAGTTCTGGTGGTGGATACAGACCCACAGGCTTCGCTTACAATCAGCCTTGGGTATCCAATGCCGGATAACTTATTGCCTACCCTTTCGGATATGATGGGAAAGATAATGTCCGAACAGCCTATTGCGCGTGGCGAGGGCATTCTTCATCATGCAGAAGGCATTGATTTGATGCCAGCTAATATTGAGCTTGCTGGTATGGAGGTTTCATTGGTAAATGCCATGAGCCGAGAAACAATCCTCAAACAGTATCTTGATACGGTGAAGTCGGATTATGACTTTATTCTTTTGGATTGTATGCCTTCCCTTGGTATGCTGACGGTAAATGCGCTTGCAGCCTCGGACAATGTACTTATCCCAGTCCAGGCAGCCTATTTGCCCGCAAAAGGCTTGGAACAGCTCTTGCAGACCATCAACAAAGTCAGGCGGCAAATCAATCCAAAGTTGAAAATTGAAGGTATCTTGCTGACCATGGTGTATAACCGCACCAACTATTCCAAAGAAATCAGCAACCTGATTCGTGAGAATTATGGCGGCAAGCTGAAAGTGTATAAGACGGATATTCCCCGTTCTGTCCGGGCAGAGGAAATCAGTGCAGAAGGAACAAGCATTTTCAAGCATGACCCAAACGGTAAGGTAGCCGATGCGTACCGAGTTCTGACAAAGGAGGTGGTGGAAAATGCAGAGAAAAGGCGCAAACATCAGCTTGACCAGTGTAGATGACATTTTCTCTACGGAGCAGTCACGAACTGCGGATAAGCAAGAACGAGTACAGGAAATTGCACTTTCTGAGCTTCACCCTTTTGAGGGACACCCATTCAAAGTAAATGACGATGAAGATATGGCGAAAACCGTTGAGAGTGTCCGTGACTTCGGAGTGCTGACACCGATTATTGCAAGACCTGACCCTGATGGTGGTTATGAAATCATTTCGGGACACAGACGACACCATGCTTCTGAATTGGCTGGCAAAGATACTATTCCGGTAATTGTCCGTGAAATGGACGATGATGCAGCCATTATCTTGATGGTAGATGCTAATTTGCAGAGAGAATCTATTCTCCCAAGTGAACGAGCTTATGCCTACAAAATGAAGCTTGATGCAATGAAACATCAGGCAGGTAGACCATCTCAAAATAATTATTCCCAAGTTGGGAATAATTTCGGGAAACTATCAAGCGAGGAAATGGCAGACGAAATGGGTGTAAGTAAAAACACCATTTTCCGTTATATCCGCCTGACAGAGCTTATTCCCGAATTGATGGATATGGTAGATACCGGACAGGTGAAGTTCAATCCGGCGGTGGAACTGTCCTACCTGGCACACGAGGAACAAAAGCAATTCCTTGAAGCTATGGACTACGCACAGGCTCCGCCCTCTCTTTCCCAAGCACAGCGGCTGAAAAAAATGAGTATGGACGGTACTTGCACCTTGGAAGCCATGTGTGAAGTGATGGATGAAATTAAAAAGGGTGAGTTGGAGAGAGTAACGCTTAAAACCGATGTTCTGAAAAAATACTTTCCGAAGTCTTACACAAATAAGCAGATGGAGGATAAAATCATTCAGCTTTTGGAGCAATGGCAGAAAAAACGAGAAAAATCCATGGAAAGGTAAGGTGTGTGATGTTTAGAGAAAAAGATATGGTAAAGGCATTGTCTTGGCTGATAGGTCTTTACGAGCCGATTGATTTCGGTGCATACGACGAGGAAGAACTTGGAGTTGACGGAGGTATCTGCTTAGAAGAAGTGTGTATGGGGGTTCGTGACAAGGTGCAGACCATTTATCAGTACACCGTTGAAAGCAGACACGAACTGGGTTTTAAGTATCGTGGCAAGGAGCTGTTCCGTCAGCGTGGATGCAAAATCTATTCTGATATGGAAGTCGGCGCAAGTGATGTCATTACAAGCACCTATGAAAAGGAACTTTGGCTACTCGAAGATATGAGCTTTGCCCTTGTTCATTGTGTCAGCATGGGTATTGGTGCTGAGGATAATGAATACATTACCGAATACCGAAGCATTATCAAACGCTTTGAAGGCAAACAGGACTTGTTTATGACACCGGAGGATTTGCTGGAGGAGCTTGAAGAAATGTGCGTTCCTCAGTGGGAACATACAGCGACTATTTATGAGATGTAAGTCTTGTAGATGGCCGCTGTTTTTATATCCAAAGAAATGGAGGTTATTTCGATGAAAGAGTTTGATATTAAGATTACCGAAACACTCGAAAAGACTGTGACGGTCGAAGCTGATTCAAAAGAAGAAGCCGAAGAAATAGTCAAAGATGCTTATTACAACCAGGAACACATTCTCGATTCCGAGAATTTTACCGGCGTTGATTTTGGCACACAGGCAGAGCGAGAAATTCAGCATGAACAAGCTTCCTTGATGGATGTGCTCCTGGTAAAGCCGGGAATGTATCCCCAGGCAATTCAGATTGGCTGTGAATTGGAAGATTTGCAAGCCGCTGTTGGTGGTGACATTGAAGCCACCTATCCCTACAATGAGCCGGTTGCCCTGATTATGAATGATATGGGTAAATTCAATGGCTGTGAACCAAATCGCAGCCTGAAAAGCGAGAATGGAGAGGTATACGACATTATCGCCGGGGATTTCCTTGTTGCCGGTTTGACGGAGGACGATTTTGGTTCGCTGTCACCGGAACTGATGAAAAAGTTTGAAGAAAAGTTTCATCAGCCTGAGATGTTTATTCAAATGAGTACAGGCATTATGGCTATTCCCTTGCCAGATGATAAGGTGAAAAAATCTGATGTACTTACCAAGACCGACCATGTTCCACGCAAAAACAGTCCCGACAGGGATTCACTGTAAAGGAGCTGCCTATGGATAACAGAAAAACAGTGGGTGAAGTTATGGAAGAAATGCGGTTGAAAGCTGGTGCAAAGGAATATGGCGGTCATTCCTATATGGATTTGATGCGTTTTGATGAAAATACAAGGCACATGGTTATCTTTGATGTGCTGACGCACGATTCTCCAGTCGGCTTCAAAGGTGAGCGAATGCATCTGTATTTGTCCGACACCGGTTATGAAAAAGCCAAAGAAAACAGGGATAATGGAAACATTAAAATACTGAGCCATGCCAAGGTATCCCAGGGAATCTTTACTATGACCAAAAGGAACAGGTGCGGTAAGTATAAAAGCAATTTTGAAGGGAGGGAGGAAAATTGCAGGAAGAAGTCGAAAATAGGGCGATAAACCTGGCTATCAGCACAACGAAACTCACAGGGCGAACCATTGTTGCCGGTATTCAAAAATATCTGCGGCATAGAAGTAATGTGAAAGCTCTCAAGCAGAGCAAATCCGGTATTCAGCACGGTAAGCAATCCGTAAAACAGCTTTTAGGGCAAAATCAAGGTGCAACCAATGTTGAGATCGACAAAAGTGGCATTAAGGATTTTGAACGGTTGGCAAAAAAATACGGTGTTGATTTTGCTGTGAGAAAAGATAAGTCCGTTGATCCACCAAGGTATGTCGTCTTTGTGAGGGCGAAAGATGCAGATGCTCTCGATTCCATCTGCAAGGAACATCAGGCACGAGCCATGACGAAAGACAAAAAACCGAGTGTTCTGGCACAGCTCAAAAAATTCAAGGAGCTCGTTGCTGCTATTCCCAAGAAGATCCGAGAAAAGAAACAGGAGCGTGATTTGTGATGAACAAAAGAGAAATAAAGCGACTCCTGATATTAAACATTCCCTATTTGCTTTTGGGATTGATAGCAACAAATTTAGGCGAAGCATGGCGATTGGCTGAGGGTGCAGACAGTTCTGCGAAAATCCTCAGCTTTTTTTCTACGATTCCGGTGGCATTTGCAAATCCGTTACCGAGTTTTTATCCGCTTGATTTGCTGATTGGCATAATCTGTGGTGCCGGTTTGCGGCTTGCCGTGTATCTGAAAGGTAAAAATGCCAAGAAGTATCGCCACAATGTCGAATACGGTTCTGCCCGCTGGGGTACAGCCAAAGATATTGAGCCATTCACAGACCCCAAATTTTCAGAGAATGTCATTCTGACAAAGACGGAGCGACTGATGATGTCCAACAGACCGAAGAATCCAGCTAATGCACGAAATAAGAATGTGCTTGTCATTGGCGGTTCGGGTTCGGGTAAAACAAGATTCTGGTTGAAACCCAATCTGCTCCAGTTCCATTCTTCTTATGTGGTAACTGACCCAAAGGGCAGCATTGTCATTGAGTGCGGTATGGCATTGGTAAAGCATGGCTATGTCATCAAGATTTTCAACACCATCAACTTCAAGAAGTCCATGCACTACAATCCCTTTGCTTATATTCACAGCGAAAAAGATATTTTGAAGTTGGTTACAACGCTGATTGCGAATACCAAGGGCGATGGAAAAGCCGGTGACGAGTTTTGGACGAAAGCTGAAACCCTCCTCTATTGTGCGCTGGTGGGATATATCCACTATGAAGCACCTGTTGAGGAACAGAATTTCTCCACTCTGATTGAATTTCTCAATGCAATGGAAGTCCGTGAGGACGATGAGTAATTTCAGAACCCTGTGGAATTGATGTTTGAAGCGTTGGAGAAAAAGAAACCCAATCACTTTGCAGTTCGACAATACAAGAAATACAAGCTGGCTGCGGGAAAGACAGCAAAGTCTATTTTGATTAGCTGTGGTGCAAGATTAGCACCCTTTGATATTCAGGAGGTCAGAGATATTACCGCATACGATGAATTGCAGCTTGATACCCTTGGGGACAAGAAAACAGCCTTGTTCCTTATCATGTCGGATACTGATGCAACATTCAATTTCTTGATTTCTATGATTTATACGCAGTTGTTCAATCTTCTGTGTGAGAAAGCGGATGATGTATATGGCGGCAGACTTCCGGTTCATGTTCGATGCCTAATTGATGAAGCGGCGAATATCGGGCAGATACCAAACCTTGAAAAGCTGGTTGCCACAATCCGAAGCCGTGAAATATCGGCGTGTCTGGTATTACAGGCACAGTCGCAGTTAAAGGCAATTTACAAGGATAACTGTGACACCATTATCGGAAATATGGATTCTCGCATCTTCCTGGGCGGTTCAGAGCCGACCACCCTGAAAGAGCTAAACCAATCCCTTGGAAAGGAAACAATCGACACCTATAACACAGGTGAAAGCCGTGGGCGTGAAACCTCTCACTCCCTCAATTATCAGAAATTAGGCAAAGACCTTGCTTCGATTGATGAGCTTGCGGTGCTTGACGGCGGCAAATGTATTTTGCAGCTTCGAGGAGTTCGCCCTTTCCTTTCCGATAAATACGATTTAACCCAACATCCCAACTACAAGTACACATCGGACTATGACAAGAAAAATGAATTTAACATTGAAGCATTCCTCAGCCGCAGGTTGAAGCTGAAAGCGAATGATGAATACGAAGTGGTAAATATGGATTAGCAGTCCACCATGAAAGGAGGTGGTGATAGATATGATTGTTTGATTGCATGGGAAACCATGCTTTTTTTATTGCCCGAAAACAACACAACGCTATTTAGGAGGAAATATATTATGGCATTTTTTAATAACGCAGTGACCGTTCTTCAGACCCTTGTTATCGCTCTTGGTGCTGGTCTTGGCATTTGGGGTGCAATCAACCTTTTGGAAGGTTACGGCAATGACAACCCTGGTGCAAAGTCCCAGGGTATGAAGTGACTTATGGCAGGCGGCGGTGTTGCTCTGATTGGCACGACCCTTGTTCCGCTTCTTTCTGGTCTGTTCGGTTAATCGGTAAGAACAGTCCGTTTCAAACAATACAAAAACAACAGGGACTGGTCAAGGCGTACCAGTCCCTCATTTTAGGAGGAAATTATTATGGCATTTTTTAATAACGCAGTTACCGTATTGCAGACCCTTGTTATCGCTCTTGGTGCTGGTCTTGGCATCTGGGGTGCAATCAACCTTTTGGAAGGTTACGGCAATGACAATCCCGGTGCGAAGTCCCAGGGCATGAAGCAACTTATGGCGGGCGGCGGTGTCGCTCTCATTGGCACGACCCTTGTACCATTGCTCTCTGGTTTGTTCGGTTAATCGTAAAGGAGGTATTTACCTTTGGACAGCATACTCCAACAGATAACAGACTGGCTGAAAGAAATGCTCGTCGCAGGCATCATGGGAAATCTGTCGGGGATGTTCGATTCCGTCAACAACCAGGTTGGCGAGATAGCAACTTCAGTTGAGCATAACACCGGCGAACTTTTCGCCGGGTGTCTTTGCCATGATACGCAACATCTCCGAGTCAGTAATATTACCCATAGCAGGTTTGATACTAACCTTTATCGCCTGTTACGAGCTGATACAGCTCATTATCGACCATAATAATCTGGCAAATTTTGAAACCTGGATTTTCTTCAAGTGGATATTCAAAACCTTTATGGCTGTCATGCTCATTAGCAACACATTCAATATCACAATGGCGGTATTTGATGTGGCACAACACGTTGTAAACGCAAGTGCCGGTATCTTATCGGCAGATACAGCGGTAGATGCGGCAACACTCGAAACCATGCAGACAACGCTCGAAGCGATGGAGCTTGGTCAGCGCTTGGCTTATTCTTGCAGTCACTTATTGTTCAAATCACAATGTCAGCTTTGGCAATCGTAATTTTCATCATTGTCTATGGGCGAATGATTGAGATCTATTTGATGGTGAGCCTTGCCCCCATTCCGTTTGCTACATTCGGAAAC
Source organism: Candidatus Metalachnospira sp. (assembly GCA_040767305.1). Lineage (GTDB taxonomy): Bacteria > Bacillota > Clostridia > Lachnospirales > Anaerotignaceae > Metalachnospira. The sequence goes on from JAXGOV010000001.1 coordinate 112,350, forward strand.
CGTGAGCAGAGCCAGGTAGCACAAAACTATATGCGTTCTTTGTTTGCGATTGGTTTTCAAGGCTTTCTCATTATTATCTGTGTCGGCATCTATGCGGTGCTGTTACAGTCGGTTGCATTCAGCGATGACATCATAGCTTCAATCTGGGGTGTCATGGGTTATACAGTTCTTCTCTGTTTCACCCTATTCAAAACCGGAACACTCGCCAAGAGCGTGTTCAATTCACACTAAGCAAAAGGAGGAAATACCTTGGCAGCATATATCCCTGTTCCTCGTGATCTTACGAGGGTGAAATCAAAGGTGTTCTTCAACCTTACCAAACGACAGCTTCTTTGCTTTGGGGCGGCGGCACTCATTGGTGTGCCGTTTTTCTTTTTGGTAAAAGGCACAGGCAACACCAGTCTGGCGGCTATGAGCATGATTATTATAATGCTCCCGCTGTTCTTTTTGGCAATGTACGAAAAGGATGGTCAGCCTTTGGAAGTGGTAGCAAAGCACTTCATACAGACAAAATTCATTCGTCCGAAGATTCGACCTTATCGGACAGACAATTACTACAACGCATTGATGCGTCAGTATCAGCTTGAAAAGGAGGTAAAAGCGATTGTTTTTCAAGATATTCGACAAAATATTCAGAAAGAAAAAGCAGACACGAGAAGTAACCGTGCCGGCAAATCTCACAAAAAGACAGCAGAAAGAAATTGAAGCTGCCGTTGAAAGAGCGAGGAAAGACAACGGCACTCCGCAGACCGCACAGCAGTCCATTCCGTTTCAGCGAATGTTCCCTGATGGTATCTGCCGAGTGACAGATAGCTACTACACCAAGACGATTTACTACCAGGACATCAATTATCAGCTTGCCCAGCAGGAAGATAAGACAGCGATTTTTGATGAATGGTGCAGCTTTCTGAATTTCTTCGACAGTTCTATCCACTTTGAGTTGTCCTTTATGAATATGAGTACCGATGCGGAGAGCTTCGAGAAAAGTATTCGTATCCCGTTCAGAAAAGATGACTTCAATCCCATTCGTGCCGAGTACAGCCAGATGCTCAAAAAGCAGTTGGCACAGGGCAACAAGGGTCTGACAAAAACCAAGTATTTGACCTTTGGTATTGAAGCAGATTCCATGAAACAGGCAAAACCAAGGCTGATTCATATTGAGAATGACTTGCTCAACAACTTCCGTCGTTTGAGCGTAAGTGCTATTTCATTGAATGGCAAGGAGCGACTGCATCTGATGCACTCCATGTTCCACATGGGTGATAATGACAAGTTCTTCTTTGACTGGAAATGGCTTGTGGAATCTGGTCTTTCCGTAAAAGACTTTATTGCGCCTACGGCATTTGCCTTTCAGAAAAATCGTACTTTCCAGATGGGCGGGGTCTATGGTTCGATGTCTTACCTTGCAATCACAGCTTCGGATTTGAGTGACCGTATGTTGGCAGATTTTCTTGATATGGAATCCAGCCAGATTGTAACCATGCACATTCAATCTGTGGATCAGACAGCGGCAATTAAAACGATCAAACGCACCATTACCGAACTTGACCGTTCCAAAATCGAGGAACAGAAAAAAGCTGTTCGCTCCGGTTATGATATGGACATTATCCCGTCTGACCTTGCTACCTATGGCAAAGATGCAAAGGCACTCTTAAAAGAATTGCAAAGCCAGAATGAGAGAATGTTCATGGTAACGCTGCTTGTAATGAATGTTGGCAGAACCGAACAGGAGCTTGAAAACAATGTATTCCAGGCACAGAGTATTGCCCAAAAGCATAACTGCAATCTGCGCCGATTGGATTTCCAACAGGAAAGCGGCTTGATGAGCAGCCTTCCCCTGGCACACAGTTTGATTGATATTCACAGAGGACTGACTACCAGTTCCACGGCAATCTTTGTTCCGTTTACCACGCAGGAGCTTTTCCAAAACGGCGGTGAAACGCTGTACTATGGTTTGAATGCCCTGTCCAACAATCTGATTATGGTGGATAGGAAAAAGCTGAAGAACCCTAATGGTCTGATTCTTGGTACACCCGGTTCTGGTAAGTCCTTTAGTGCCAAGCGCGAGATTACCAATGCATTCCTTGTTACCGATGATGATGTAATTATCTGTGACCCGGAAGCGGAGTACACGGCTTTGGTGCATAAGTTCCATGGACAGGTTGTGAAAATCAGTTCTTCCAGCAGCAACTACATTAACCCAATGGACATCAATATCAACTACTCCGATGATGATACGCCGGTCACGCTGAAAGCTGATTTTATTCTTTCCTTGTGTGAGCTGATTGTCGGCAGTAAGGACGGTTTGCAGCCAGTTGAAAAGACAGTCATTGACCGTTGTGTGCATCACATTTATCAAAAATATCTTGATGACCCGAAACCCGAAAATATGCCGATTTTGGAGGACTTGTATAATGCGCTTTTGAAACAGGAGGAAAAAGAAGCCCGCCATGTGGCAACGGCACTTGAAATCTATGTTAAGGGTTCGCTGAACCTCTTTAACAACCGCACCAATGTAGATATTCATAATCGCTTGGTGTGTTACGACATCAAGGAGCTGGGCAATCAGCTCAAAAAGATCGGTATGCTCGTGGTGCAGGATCAGGTCTGGGGACGAGTTACCATTAACCGCAATTCCGGTAAATCCACCCGCTACTATATTGACGAGTTCCATTTGCTTCTCAAAGAGGAGCAGACAGCCACTTACAGCGTGGAAATCTGGAAACGATTCAGAAAATGGGGCGGTATCCCGACTGGTATCACGCAGAATGTAAAAGACCTTCTTCGTAGTCCCGAAATCGCAAATATCCTCGAAAACTCTGATTTTATCTATATGCTGAATCAGGCAAGTGAGGATAGAACCATTCTGTCACAGCGACTTAACATCTCTCCCCATCAGCTTTCATATGTTACGAACTCCGGTGAGGGCGAAGGTTTGCTGTTCTATGGAAATGTGATTTTGCCGTTTGTGGACAGATTCCCGAAGGATATTGAATTGTATCGCATTATGACCACCAAGTTGTCCGAGGTGTTGAAAGAAAAGGAGGCGTAACGCATGGCGAAACAGCCTACTAAACTCCGATTCTCCGAAGATGATTTAGCAGACAGCAAGGTAAAAAAGTCGCCGACCGTGCGGATAAAGCCGCTGACAAAGCAGAAAAAGCCGTGGATAAGGTCACACCCAAGAAACACAAAAAGCTGAAACAGGATGCAGACATTCATGCCGCAAGGCGTGAAAAGCTCCGTTTTGGCAAGAAAGAGATCAAAGAAGAAGTAGCAAAGCCGTCACGAGGAAAGCAGATACTCACCCGTTCTTCCGTTGCCGTAGTATCAAGCAAGGTGCATCGGGCTGTCGGAAAATATGAGGACGATAATGTTGGTGTTCAAGCTGTTCACGAAACCATGCAAACCGCTGAAACTTCTGCTTACGCAGTAGACCATGCAATTTACAGTCACAAGCTGAAAGCACATGATAAAGCGGATAAGCTGGTTAGAAAGTCGGATAAAGCTAATGTGAATGCCCTGTTTGAAAAGCACAAGAAAGATAATCCGACAGCTTCTTCCAATCCACTTTCAAGGTGGCGACAGAAACAGGCTATCAAGCAAGAGTACGCAGCTGCCAGAGGCGGCAATGCTTCCGCAAAAACGGCTGCATCCAAGGGAGTGGAAAAAACAGTGCAGGCGACTAAAACTTTAACCGAAAAAGCAGCAGAGTTTGTGGCCGCTCATTCCAAAGCTATTCTACTGGTGCTGATTGGTGGGCTTCTTTTCATGGTAGTGGCAGGAGGCTTTTCTTCTTGCTCTGCCATGTTCCAAGGCGGTACACAAATTATGCTTGGCACTTCCTATACGGCAGATGAAGAAGATATTGTGGGTGCAAATGATGATTACAAGGCATTGGAAGAACGGCTGCGAAATGAAATAGCAAATATTGAGCGCACACATCCAGGCTATGATGAGTACCGTTATGACCTGGACGAAATCAACCACAATCCCCATGAGCTGACAGCATATCTGACGATTCTCTTTGAAAACTTTACCCGTGAACAGGTGCAGGCAACTTTGCAAAGTTTATACAATCAACAGTATGTACTTACCCTAACCGAGATTGTGGAAATCCGCACAAGGACAGAAACCCGCACAGATAGCTACACAGACCCCGAAACAGGAGAAACCTCAACCGACACCTATGAGGTGGAAGTTGAGTATGAGTATTACATTTTGAATGTGAAGCTCACGAATAAAGGTCTGGGCATGGTAATTGGCAATGCAGGTCTGTCCGAGGACGATATGGAACGCTATCGGGTATTGCTTGAAACACAGGGCAACAAACCAGACATCTTCGGGGATGACATTTATGCAACCCCAGGCGGTGAATATACTGACTATGACATTCCGGGCGAAGCTCTGACGAATACTTGCTTTGCCAACATGATACGAGAAGCGGAGAAATATCTTGGCTATCCGTATGTGTGGGGTGGTGCATCGCCAAGCACCAGCTTTGACTGTTCCGGTTTTGTATCCTGGGTAATTAACCATTGCGGAAACGGCTGGAGCTATGGCAGGCTGACTGCCAACGGATTGAAAAACATCTGTGCTATTATTCCAAGAAGTGAAGCAAAACCCGGTGACTTAATCTTTTTCCAAGGTACTTATGATACTGCTGGTGCTTCTCATGTTGGAATCTATGTAGGAAATGGAATGATGATTCACTGTGGCAACCCCATTTCTTACGCTTCGATTGAAACAAGCTATTGGCAACAGCATTTCTATTGTTTCGGTCGTATCCCAAGTTAGGAGGTAAAACGATGGGAGTTAGATTAGACAAGATTGGCTATGAACTCAAAAAGGCTCAGACAAAGCGTGCTGAGTGGGATGCCAAAGTAAAAGAGCTGGAACGAAAGTACCGTGAGGTGGAAAATTCTGAAATCCATGAAATGGTTCATGCAGCGAACCTCACACCCGACCAGCTTTCGGAACTGCTTCAGTTGTTTGCGGATAATGCAGCACCGAAGCCTGAAACAATCAAATCTATAAATGAGGAGGAAACTCAAAATGAAATTTAAGCGTCTTACGGCTTGCCTTGCGGCGGCAATAATGAGCCTGTGTATGTTTTCCACAACTGCCTTTGCCTATGTGGATGAAAGTGCCACAGCAGAAACATCGGTGGGAGAAACTGAGGCCGTGGAGGAAACGGTGGAAGAACCGATGAACCCACTCACACCCGATGGAAATCTTACTCTGGTGGACGATGAAGGAGCAAAAAGCGGTGTCGGCAAACAGTTTGTGACTGTCGTAACCAAGGCTGGCAATTACTTTTATCTGGTTATCGACCGTGATGATAAGGGAGAGCAGACCGTTCACTTCTTGAATCAGGTTGATGAAGCAGATTTGCTTGCCCTCATGGACGATGAAGAAGCACAGAAATATGCGACCATCGTAGAAGAACCAGAAATGGAAGTTGCAGAACCGGAGAAAGAAGAAACCCCTGTTGAGGTCGAGCCAGTCAAAGAAAAAAAGCCTAATATGCTCCCTGCGATTGCAACCATTGCGCTTCTGATTTTGGGTGGCGGTATTTTTGCTGCTATGAAGCTGAAAGAAAAGAAGAAAAAAGCAGAACAGGCAAAGCCCGATCCTGATGCAGATTATACAGAAGAAGATGATTATGGCTATGATGAATCAGAAGATACCGATGATGAAGCCGATTATTCCGACGATGAAGATGAAAGCTACGACGAAGACGAAGAAACCTTGTAACCCATAACAGGTGTAGACCCTGGGGCAGTCACTTGGCTGCCCTTTTACATAGCCAGAATTACATAGAACTATCGCATCTGGTGTGATATAATCTCGTTATACAAGAGTTGATTAAAACAATTTATGGGGGCAAAGAATGAAAAAGCCAAATAAAGATAAACACAAAGGGAAATCCATAAGCAATCGTCTAACATACGCGTATATCAGAAAAATAAAGAAATGGATGTTTTGTCCTGCCTGTCGAAATGGAAAGATGACAATAAATAAGGAATCCACAATTTGGACTTGTGAAGAATGTGGATATAAACTGCCCGCAGATGAATTTGAAGATGATTATGTGTTTTGGTTTTGTGATGAATGTAATGATTATTTGAATAATCAAAAAGGTTTTGATAGAAAGGCTAATAGGCATATATGTCAAAAATGCGGATACGAAAACGATACTACCTATGCAAACATTAAAGGAATTTGTTCTGATTGCGGAAAAATCATACCAGACCCGGATGCGACATTATGTGCCGATTGTAAGATTATCCGCAAAGAAAAGTCAAAAGAGCGTCTTGCAACAGTAGGAAAATATGTAGGTGTTGCCGCCGCTGTTGTTGGTACGGTTGCTTTAGCTTCCCAATCCTCAGATAATCAAGATGCAAATGACGATATGAATTCTTTGTCTTATGCTGGTGATGATGAAGTAGACACTTTTCATAATAATGTTGATGGTATAACTGAAACTGAATACTGTCGTGATTGCATTCATCATTATGTGTATCCCATTGATGGTCAGACACACGAAGTTTGTAACATATGGGGTAGGGATGCTTGTTATTATGGATGTGATAGGAAGGAAACAACTCCAAGGTATCGTTGGACTGATGAAAATCGCTGGGATAGAGATTGAATGTTTCATTAGGTGATTTCGTATATTTTTGAAAAATTGAATAAGACTCTTACATAGCAGTTTTGCATTACGGTGCAGAGCTGCTTTTTTTATGCAGAAAGGAGCAGAAAGAACATGAAATTAGTATTAGCGGAGAAGCCATCGGTTGCCCAGAGTATTGCAAAGGTGATCGGCGCAACAAAGCGTGGTGATGGATTTCTTGAAGGAAACGGCTATGTGGTAAGCTGGTGTGTCGGGCATCTGGTGGAACTTGCACCACCTGAAGCCTATGAAGAAAAATGGAGCAAGTGGGTGTATGCAGACCTCCCCATCTTCCCTGCGGATTGGCAGTATGAAGTATCAGCCTCCACCAAAAAGCAATTTGGCATTCTGAAAAACCTTATGGCAAGAAACGATGTTGAAAGCCTTGTTTGTGCAACAGATGCTGGACGTGAAGGCGAACTTATTTTCCGTCTGGTCTATCACAAGTGCAAATGCAAAAAGCCTTTTGAACGATTATGGATTTCTTCCATGGAGGATTCTGCAATTAAAGACGGTTTTGCAGAATTAAAACCCGGAACAAAATATGATGCTTTGTATGAAGCAGCCCTTTGTCGAGAGCGAGCCGACTGGTTAGTTGGTATCAATGCTACTCGACTTTTTTCATGCCTTTACGGTCAGACCTTGAATGTTGGGCGTGTTATGACTCCTACGCTTGCTATGGCCGTTATGCGTGAAGCGGCAATCTCCGCATTCACACCGGAGCCGTTCTATACAGTTCAGTTTGGCTTGAATGGTTTTACTGTATCAAGTGAGCGTTTCAAAGAAAAGGGAAAAGCTGTCGAAATTTGCGGTAAATCCACAGATACAAAGGCGACTGTAACCAAGGCGGAGAAAAAGGAAAAGGCAGAGAACCCACCGGCGTTATATGACCTTACGAGCCTACAACGAGATGCCAACCGTGTGCTTGGTTTTACCGCACAGCAGACCTTAGATTATACGCAGAACCTTTATGAAAAAAAGCTGGTGACTTATCCCCGTACCGACAGCAGATTCCTCACAGATGATATGGCAGATATGCTTCCAAATCTGGTGCAGACCATTTTCAAGGCACTTCCGATTGATGGAATTACGGATGTTCCTGTCAACGCAAAACAGGTTATCAATAGCAAAAAGGTCAGCGATCACCATGCGATTATCCCCACAAAGGAATTGCAAAAATACAATCTGAGTGAACTCCCAAAGGGTGAACTTGCAATCCTGCAACTGATAGCCACCCGCCTTTTCTGTGCTGTTGGCGAGCCTTATCGCTATGAAGAAACGGTCATTGAATTGGACTGTGAAAACACTTCTTTTTCAGCCAAGGGAAAAACAGTTATCAGCAATGGGTGGAAAGGATTAGATCGGAAATCGACCGCAAAATCTGACAAGGAAATCAAAGAGCTACCTTTAGTGGCTGTTGGTGATGTTCTTGCCGTAACAGGCACAGAATTGAAAGAAGGCAAAACAAGTCCTCCCAAGCATTTTACGGAAGACACCCTGTTGCAGAGCATGGAAACAGCCGGTATTGAGGATATGCCCGATGATGTAGAACGCAAAGGACTTGGCACACCGGCAACAAGAGCCGGTATCATCGAAAAGCTGGTACGCATTGGATTTTTGGAGCGTAAAGGCGACAAAAAAACCAAATATCTGATTCCTACCAACAAAGGCACCGCCTTGGTGACAGTTATGCCGGAGCAGATACAGTCGCCCACCATGACAGCCGATTGGGAGGAAAAATTGCTTCTTGTTGAGCGAAAGGAATATTCGGGTAATGAGTTTATGACAGAAATCAAAAATGTAGTTTCGTCCCTTATCAAGACCTATGAGGTTATCCAGGATGCAGAGGTTTTGATGAAAAAAGGCGGCGATGTGATTGGCAAATGCCCTGTCTGCGGCAGTTCCGTTGAGGAACGGCAGAAAGGCTTTTTTTGTTCCGATAAAAGCTGCCAGTTTGCTCTTTGGAAAAACAACCGTTACTTCGAGAGCATTGGCAAAAGTATGAACACTTCAACGGCACAAAAGCTGCTGGCAAGCGGCAAGGTCAAGCTGAAAAACTGTAAATCAGCCAAGACCGGCAAGAGCTTTGATGCAACGGTGCTGTTGTCTGTTTCGGATGATTGCAGGACACAGTTTTCTATGGAATTTGAAAATAACGGAGGTAAAAGATAATGAAAAATGATCGTAACCCTAAGGATAAGGATATTCGATTTATCGACAGCCATTACAAGGATTTGTTCCGTATCCCCGATGGCGATTATGTGAAGCTGACTTATTCTGATGGTGAAACAGCATCAAAGAAATGCCAGTTTATCGACGAATACCACACCCAGATCGGTTTCAATGTATTTCACATCTGTCAGTTTGCAGAGATTATGGAGCATAACGGGACAAAATATCAGGCTGAACCGGAGATTACTTCGGAACAGGCTGCATGGAAGGTAGGCAAAGACCGTTTCCTTGCCATTCAGACCTGTGATGATGGCTATGACTTCACCCTGTATGATGATAAGCTGGCTGAAATTGATGGTGGTCAGCTTGATAACCCCGAAATGAGCATGAAGGAGATTCGTGCAGAGATTTTGGAGGATTTCAAACTGGATAAGCGTGATTTGGTGGAAACCGATTATGATGAACTGACGGATCGGGCGATGGAACTGGAAATGCAGAATGTGCGTATTCAGACCCAAGCGCAGACCGTAGACACCAACATGGGCAAGATGCCCATTGAGGATTATCGAGAGATTGTAGCCACCCAGAACGGGTTTGACTGTTATGCGGATATGTATTCCCAGGGGATTCGCCTTGGTAATGGCATGGATAAAGACCCTTCGGCAGAGCCAAAGAAATCTTCTGTAATGGAACAGCTCTCCAAGACTGCTGAAAAATCTGCACCGAAAGCAACCCATAAACCCAAGGAACAGGAAAGATAAAGGAGAATTTTTATGTCACAGGAAAAGATTGAACGCTGGGATGCCGTGAACGGCAATGATGCACCACAGGATAAATTAACGGCATTTTTCGACAGCGGCACAGATGCTTATGCTATTTTGCAGCTCCGTCGCACCGATGAAACCGCAATGGAACGCTTTGAATCGCTCGCTTCTCTCAGCCGCATGGGGAAAGAACCTGAACTTGACCATTATGAAGTGGTTTATACCGCAGCACTTCCTCCCTATAAAGACCAGAGCATGATGCTTGAGGGATTGTATGAGAAATTCAATCTCGATCACCCGTCAGATTTCCGTGGACACAGCCTGTCCGTCGGCGACATCATTGGCAATTAAGACCGATGGCATGGTATCTTCTCATTATGTTGATTCCATTGGTTTTGCCGAACTGCCTGGATTTATGAAGGCAGGAAAATTATCTAAAAAACGCTGAAATGGCTATGGAAGATGATTATGGCATGATTGATGGGATTCTCAACAATGGTAAAAAAGAAACCGATATTGAGCGACCTTCTGTGTTAGAACAGCTCAAACAGCGGCAGGAACAGGACGCACCGAGAAAATCTCTCTGCAGAAAGGCGGAAAGGAATATGGAATGAGTAAATTCTCCTCGGAAGAACAACTTGTAATCATGCTGTATAGCCCTGGCACTCGCCAGGGCCTTACGACAAGAACTGGTGAAATGAAAAATCAGCTTACTACCTCGGAAAAGAAAATTAAGGCACTTGGCAGACAGTATCCTTGAAAAGCTGGATACCGTGACTGACCAGGAAGTTGAGAGCCTTGATTTCTTCCCTTGATAAATACAGAAAGATTGGAGGCAAACAATGTTTGGAAAAACAGCATATTATGCGACATGGCAGAAGAAGCGCAAAGCAAGTAACCGGCAGTAAAGAACGCTGGACTTCTTTTTTGACGACTTCTGCAAGGCTCTATAAATATCCGTACAATGAGCAGTTGATGATCCAGGCACAGCGTGCGGATCCGACTGCCTGTGCGGAATACGACCTCTGGAACGATAAAATGCACCGCTGCATATCAAGCGTGGCTCAAAAGGCATCGCACTTATCGACAATGACGGTGACAGACCTCGTATTCGCTATGTGTTTGATGTTTCAGACACCGGCACACGAAGAAAAATTCCGCCCGGTACAGCTTTGGACGATGGAGGACGATTACCGTCAGCCGGTACAGGACGCACTTGCAAAAGCCTATGGTATTTCCGCAGAGCATGGCTTGGAAACACAGATTGATGAAGTGGCAAAGGTACTTGCAACAGAATACTGGAATGAGCACGGAAGCAGTTCCTCGACATCATTGATGATTCTTACGAGAGTTATGATAAGTTCAACATCGAGGTAGCTTTCAGAAATGCAATGAGTGTCAGCACCGGCTTGTACACTCTATACCCGCTGTGTAGATAACCCCGATGACTATTTTGAACACGCGAGGATTTCTTGGATATTTTTGATTTCAACACAAGGCAGACAGCAAATGCCCTTGGTAGTGCAGTCAGTGAAATATCCTCACAGGTATTCAGGCAAATCGAAGTAGCAATTAAAAATTATGAGCGTAGCAAACAGGCGAAAGGAGCCAAAACTATGATGAACGAAATGACATACAGCCAGGTTGGGGATTGTAGATTCCAAATATCGCCCTGAGCCAGAACGAGGAGAAACCGTTGGGCAAGTACGGGAGAATGAGGAGAACTTTCCCCTCCAAGGAGAACAATCCGATGCTTTACAACGATCTGTGCCTGAGCGAAGTTGTTCACACCTGTGGGAGATCGAGGAAACAGCGAATCGGAGAATGGAACTGCTGATGAGCCAGTACCTTCAGCAGAATCCCGCACCGGACAAAGCGACACAGCAGATGGCGTAGGTGCGGCACATGGAAACATGAAAGCACAAGCCGAGGAAGTAGTGATGTCGGAACTTATCAACAGCTAAATATGTTCTCAATCGCTTCCGAGGAGAACAAATTAGAATGATAGATAAAGCAGTGAGTGTAACGCTCCCTGCTTTTTCTTTTGCTCAAAATGAGATTGACCATGTGCTTCAGCTTGGCAGTAACGAGGATAATGAAACGCATGATTGTGATTGCTGATTATCTGAAAAGAAAAGCCTGTGGTGGATATAGTTGAAACCTTAAAACGTGTTTATCACGGTGGCTTTGGTATCAGGACGATAAGAGAAACATTCTTAGCATGGTATTGCGAAAGATAGCATCCACCTTGCATCGGGCAACCATGCAGTACCGCAGAGAAGCGCAGATTATCCCTTGGGAAGATCTTCGCAAAACGAATTGGTGAACTGCTTGAAGCTGGTGAATACTATAACCAATGTGGAGCTTGTAGAAGCACCTGGTTTCGAGCGTACAAAGCTTGCGAGTCCCTATGGTATCTCACATGATTTTTCCGAAGAAGCCAGAGAACAGGGCATCTTTTTTACTTTGGAAAGTTTACAGTCAGAGTAACACCTGACCAAGCAGAGCTTGCCAATAAGCTCCAGGATAAATTTCTGTCTGCACTCAAAGAGGAATATAAAGAACTTTCTTGCGGCTCATGCAGAAAATCGCTCCCTCCTCCGTTTCCATTATCACAAATTAGACGGCATTGAAAAGCGTTTGAATGGGCTGGATATGCCCACAAAGAGCCAATATCAGACTGAGTGGACAATGATGCCGATTTACCGCCAGTTCATTACCGATGATGAAATCAATGCGGCTCTTTCCGGTGGGGTAGTTTCTCCGGTGGCAAACAACGCATTACTGAATACTGGGAGGGGTAATCATTCCACCAAGGAAAAAGCCGACTTTCTGAAAAATGAATATGGCATAGGTGGTCGTTCTCATGCACTGTCAGGTGCGACTGGCGACAGTGAGGATCACGATGCCAAGGGATTAAAATATAACCAGCATAGGCGCGATGATGTAAAGGCTATCCACCATGGACACAGGTAGCAAATAAAATCGACAGCTTGGTACGCAACGACCGTTATTTAACCGAAAGGACAAAGCCGAGCGTGAAGCACTTTTGAAAGCGCATTTTGAACCTGAAACTCCTACGGTGGGAATCACAGACCTGGAGCGTGTGCAACAGGAAATGTCTGACCGTGGTTTTGGCGTGTCCGATGAGCTGATTGAAAACGGCTTGGAAGAATACCGCTCCGTGGCGGTCGTGGCGATTATCAGGATATGGCAGACTTCATCGAGGACAATTATCTGGAAGATGAAGATGTTAATGAATGGCATTACAAGGTTGGCGTCTGCTTATCTGGACGATAAGGCTTTTACTATTGAGGATGTCCGTGAGCATGAGGTCTGACTCCGTGACCCCACCCTCATTTATCCGATTTTCGTACGAAAACCGGGAGAATTTCGAGCGTTTACTTGCACAGGACGAAGAAAACAATGATTTAAGGCATGGCATTGGTGATGCTGTTGCCTCTCTGTCCACCAAGAAGGAAGAAACCGCTCGATATTGCTCCCGAAACCCAGCAACCAGATACAGAGCAATTCTATGCTATTGAAACAACCGTAAACGCAGAAGAAGCGGATACAGTGCCACCTTTGAACTTCCACATTACCGACGCACAGCTTGGTGAAGGCGGGCCAAAAGAAAAGTTCAATCGAAATATTGAAGCAATCCGCACTCTGTTCCAGTTGGAGCAAGAAAACAGAAACGCCACACCAGAAGAACAGGGAATTTTGTCGAAGTATGTCGGCTGGGGCGGTCTTGCCGATGCCTTTGATACTGATAAAAGTAGTTGGTCGCAGGAATATGTAACGCTGAAAGGATTGCTGTCTGAGGACGAATATGCGGCGGCAAGAGCATCTACCTTAAATGCCCATTACACCAGCCCTACTGTTATCCAGGCAATTTATGATGGTGTCCAGCAGATGGGATTTGAAGCAGGCAATATCTTAGAGCCGTCTATGGGCGTGGGCAATTTCTTTGGGATGCTTCCACCGGAGATGCAGAACAGCCGCCTGTATGGCGTGGAGCTTGATTCCATTACCGGGCGTATCGCACAGAAACTTTATCCCAACGCAGAAATTAAAGTGGCAGGCTTTGAAACAACCGACCGTAGAGATTTTTATGACCTTGCCGTTGGCAATGTCCCATTTGGTAATTACAAGGTATCGGATAAGCCTTATGACAAATTAGGGTTCTCTATTCACAACTATTTCTTTGCCAAGGCTCTGGATCAGGTTCGCCCTGGTGGAGTGGTTGTCTTTGTGACCAGTCGCTTTACGATGGATTCAAAGAACGCTGATGCCAGAAGATATATGGCACAGCGAGCAGAGCTGCTTGGTGCAATCCGTCTGCCCAATTATGCCTTTAAGAAAAATGCAGGTGCAGAAGTTGTATCGGATATTCTCTTCTTGCAAAAGCGTGACCACCCCATTGATATTGTACCGGGTTGGGTGGACTTGAACACAACCCCTGATGGCTACACCATGAATAGCTACTTTGTGGAACACCCGGAAATGATTATGGGTGAGCTTGCTATGCAAAGCACTCCCTATGGCAAGGACGATATGACCGTTGTTCCCCGTGAGGGCGTGGAGCTTGCAGACCAGTTAAAAGAAGCTGTGAATCATATCGAAGGTTCCTATACTGCGGCGGAACTGCCCGAAGTGGATGCTATTGGTATGCAGTCGAAAACTATCCCGGCAGACCCGAATGTGAAAAACTTCTCCTATGCCGTGTTAGAAGGAGATGTGTATTTCCGTGAAAACTCAATTATGCGTCAAGTGGAACTTAATGACAAAGCAAAAGAGCGTGTCATTGGCATGGTGGGACTGCGTCAGATTGTCAACGAGCTGATTGAGTATCAGTTGGAAGATTATCCTGATGAAATGATTGCCGGTAAGCAAACGGAATTGAACCAGGCCTACGACAGCTTTATCGAAAAGAACGGGCTTATCAATGCCCGTGCCAATGGACAGGCATTTTCGGACGATAGCTCTTATTACTTGCTTTGCTCTCTGGAAAATGCAGATGAGGACGGAAACCTTAAAAGCAAGGCTGATATGTTCACCAAACGCACCATCAAGCCGGAACGCAGAGTAACGAGTGTAGATACGCCTTCCGAAGCTCTTGCAATTTCTATCGGTGAGCGTGGTAAGGTGGACTTGCCCTATATGGCAAATTTGCTTGGTAAACCCGATGATTTTGACAGCATTACAGCAGAGCTGCGTGGTGTTATTTTCAAAGACCCGATGGCTCCTGAAGGAGTGGAAAGCGGTTGGCAGACTGCCGACGATTATCTGTCCGGCGATGTGAGAAGCAAGTTGCGTGTGGCACAGATGGCGGCACAGCGTAACCCGGAATTTGCAGTCAATGTAGAAGCCTTGCAAAAAGCACAGCCGAAAGACCTGGAAGCATCTGAAATTGATGTGCGACTTGGTGCAACTTGGATTGGCACAGACCATATCCAGGAGTTTATGGAAGATACATTTGACCCGCCGTATTATCTACGCCGTAACATTGAAGTGAAATACTCTGATATTACAGCTGAGTGGCGTATTACCGGCAAGAGCGCACCGAATTCCAATGATGTTGCCGCCTATGTGACCTACGGAACTGACCGTGCCAATGCGTACCGTATCTTGGAAGAAACCTTGAATCTGAAAGATATTCGTATCTATGACACCATCGAAGATGCGGACGGGAAACAGAAACGAGTGCTGAACAAGAAAGAAACCACCTTGGCACAGCAGAAACAACAGGCAATCAAAGATGCGTTCCGTGATTGGGTTTGGAAAGACCCGCACCGCCGTGAAGAACTGGTGACGAAATACAATGAGCTGTTTAACAGCACCCATCCTCGTGAGTATGATGGCAGCCACATTCGTTTTAGTGGTATGAACCCGGATATTAACCTGAGAGAACACCAGAAAAATGCTATTGCTCATGTACTTTATGGCGGTAATACCTTGCTTGCACACGAAGTTGGTGCCGGCAAAACTTTTGAAATGGCAGCTTCTGCAATGGAAAGCAAACGCCTTGGACTGGCACAGAAATCTATGTTTGTTGTGCCGAATCACTTGACCCTCCAATGGGCAAATGAGTTTTTACACCTTTATCCCAGTGCCAAGCTCCTTGTAGCAACGAAGAAAGATTTTGAAACTGCCAATCGAAAGAAATTCTGTGCGAGAATTGCAACAGGAAATTATGATGCAGTCATTATTGGTCACAGTCAATTTGAGAAAATTCCTCTTTCTCCAGAAAGGCAGGAACGACAGCTCCGTGAGCAGATTGATGAAATAGAACACGCTCTGGAAGAACTGAAATTCTCCAGGGGCGAAAACTTTTCCATTAAACAGATGGAGAAAACACGAAAATCCTTGCAGACAAGGCTTGATAAATTGCTTGCCACAGACCGCAAGGACGATGTAGTAACCTTTGAGCAGCTTGGCGTGGATCGGCTGTTTGTAGATGAAAGCCATGCGTTCAAAAATCTGTTTTTATACACAAAAATGAGGAATGTTGCAGGCTTATCCACCTCGGAAGCACAGAAATCTTCGGATATGTTTATGAAGTGCCGTTATATGGACGAACTTACTGGCGGTCGTGGTGTTATCTTTGCGACCGGTACTCCCGTGAGTAATTCAATGACCGAGCTTTATACGGTTATGCGATACCTCCAGTACGGCACACTCCAGAAGAAAGGCTTAACACATTTTGACTGTTGGGCTTCAACCTTTGGAGAAACCTCAACTGCTATTGAGCTTTCGCCGGAAGGGACTGGTTATCGTGCCAGAACCCGTTTTGCGAAATTCTTCAATCTTCCAGAGCTGATGAATATGTTCAAGGAAGTAGCGGACATCAAAACAAGCGACCAATTAAATCTCCCTGTTCCTGAAGCAAAGTTTGAAACCGTTGTGGTACAGCCTTCTGAACATCAGCAGGATATGGTTGCCAGCCTTTCTGAGCGAGCAGCAGCCGTACATTCCGGTATTATCGACCCCACGGAAGATAATATGTTGAAGATTACCTCGGATGGGCGAAAACTTGGTTTGGATCAGCGTTTGATGAACCCAATGTTGCCAGATGACCCGGACAGTAAGCTCAACTCCTGTGTTGGGAATGTTCTCCACATTTGGGAGGACGGACAGGCGGACAAGCTGACACAGTTATTGTTCTGCGACCTTTCCACCCCGAAAAATGATGGCACATTCAATGTCTATGACGATATTCGCACAAAGTTGATTGCAAATGGTGTGCCGGAAACGGAAATCGCCTTTATCCATGATGCAGATACCGAAGCAAGGAAGAAAGAACTCTTTGCCAAGGTTCGTACCGGACAGGTGCGAGTGCTGCTTGGCAGTACGCAGAAGATGGGAGCTGGTACAAATGTCCAGGACAAGCTTGTTGCTGTGCATCATCTTGATGTAGGCTGGCGACCTTCTGATATGACACAGAGAAATGGTCGTATCATTCGCCAGGGAAACCAGAACAAAGAAGCCCAGGTGTTTCAGTATGTTACAGAGGGAACTTTTGATGCCTACCTTTATCAGACCTTGGAGAACAAGCAGAAATTTATCAGCCAGATTATGACCTCAAAATCTCCGGTGCGTTCCTGTGATGATGTGGATGAACAGGCACTCTCTTATGCAGAGATTAAAGCTCTGTGTGCTGGTAATCCGTTAATCAAGGAAAAGATGGACTTGGATATTGATGTGGCTCGTCTGAAAGTGCTGAAAGCTGACCACCAGAGTCAGCAGTACCGCATGGAAGATAAGCTGCTGAAATACTTCCCGGCAGAGATTGAAAAGACAACCGGATATATTCAAGGCTTTGAAAAAGATATTCAGACCGTAACGGCCCACCCTCAGTTAGAGGAAGGCTTCTGCGGAATGGAGCTTATGGGTAAGAACTATACCGAAAAAGCAGATGCCGGTGAAATGCTTTTGGCAGTCTGCAAAGAAATGAAAGGTACTGACCCTGTGGCAATCGGCAATTATCGTGGCTTTCAAATGGAGCTGTCGTTTGACAGCTTTAGGCGAGAGTTCGATGTTGTCCTCAAAGGCTCTATGAGCCACCGTGTTGCACTTGGCACGGATGCCAGAGGTAATCTCACCCGATTGGACAATGCTCTTGCCGGTGTGCCAGAGCGTCTTGTGAAGGCAAAAGAACAACTTGAAAACCTGTATGCACAGCAGGAAGCGACCAAGAGCGAAATCGGTAAGCCGTTTCCACAGGAAGCGGAGCTTACGCAAAAGTGCATGAGATTGGCGGAACTGGATTCGGCTCTCAACATGGAAGACACCGTGGAATCTCGTGAAGAAAAAGTAGGTGAGCGTTCTTCGGTGCTTGCTGATCTAAAATCTAAGGCAGAGCATATTCCACCCTTCAAGCGTTCCGATGGGCGTGAGGAGGTGCTTTAATGGCAAAGCGTGACCAGGATGTTCACTTCCTTGCTTCCAAGGAGGAAGTTGACCGCATTCATCAGAAAATGGATGAGATGGGTATCCGCAGTATGGGAGCTTTTCTTCGCAAGATGGCTCTTGACGGGTACTGCATCAACCTTGATTTGCAGGGCGTGAAAGAACTGGTCTATCTTCTTCGTATGTGCAGCAACAACCTAAACCAATATGCCAAACGAGCCAACGAAACCGACAGTATCTATGAAGCCGATATTCAAGATTTGCAGAATCGTTTGGAAGAAATCTGGACGGATATGAAACAGATGCTGGTGCATCTTTCCAGTATCCAATAATCATCGAAAGATGATGGCTGCGGAATTTCCGCAGTCTTACATATCGACATCATTGTGGTGTTGACTGTCCTTTAGTATCATAGAGGTAGAAATAAAAACGAATGTGAGGTACAGATTATGAGAATGATTTTGAAAATATTTGCACTCCCGCTGTTACTGCTTGTAAAGGTGCTTTGTGTGATTGGAAATACGGCTGTGAACCTGTCTGCTTATGTGGTAGGGGTATTGCTGCTGGTACTTGGTGGCTGCTCTGTCTATTGTATCGTACAGGCAAACTGGAATAGCCTTGCAATCCTTGCGGTGATGGCTGTGGCGGTATTTGTGGCACTGTTTCTGTGTGTATGGCTGCTTGTGAAAGTGGAAGGAATTACAGAACAGTTGGGAGAATTTATTCGGTCGTAAGATGAGAATTTGAAAAGGTCGCCTACGGGCGATTTTTTCTTTTGCGGAAGGATGTGATCAGATGGCAGCAACACGATTGATAGCACTTCATGTAAACAAAGGCAAGTCTGTGGCACAGTGCCTTGCAGACCGTACCGATTATTCACAGAACGCTGCAAAAACAAACGACGGTGAGTTCATCAGCTCCTACGAATGTGATGCAAAAACCGCTGACGAGGAGTTTCTTTTATCGAAGCGACAGTATCAGCACATTACCGGCAGACAGCAGAAGAGCAATATCATTGCCTATCAGATAAGGCAGTCTTTTAAGCCGGGTGAAGTTACACCGGAAGAAGCAAACCAAGTAGGATATGAGCTGGCGATGCGTTTCACCAAGGGCAAACACGCATTTATTGTTGCCACTCACATTGACCGTGCGCATATCCACAACCATATTATTTATAACTCCACCTCTTTGGATTGCAATCGCAAGTTCAACAACTTCTTCCTTTCTGGTCTTGCAGTTCAGCGATTGAGTGACCGTGTATGTGCAGAACATGGCTTGTCGATTATCACGCCAAAACCGTATCAGGAGAGGGAAAAGAGAACTACCTACCCTAAGAAAACAAGCCAGCGTGATGAGCTGTGTGCAGTTATTGACCAGCTGCTTCAACAAAAGCCAAAGGACTTTGCGACTTTCCTTCAACTCATGGCTGATAAAGGATATGAGTTCAAGGAAGGAAAGCAGATGGCGTTCCGTCGAAAGGATGGGAAACGATTTGTCAGGCTTCGTTCTCTTGGTGCTGGATACAGCGAAGAAGAAATCAAGGCAGTTATCGGTGGAAAAGCAGTTCGCAAAGCGAAAAATTTCAGTCATCAGGTGCATGAGCAAAAGCAGTTCCGCTTGCTCATTGATATTCAAGAGAAGATGGCGGAAGGTAAAACCGGCGGATATGAGCGTTGGGCAAAAAAATATAACCGAAAAGAAGCGGCAAAAACAGTCTGTTTGCTGAAGGAAAAAGGCGTGGACAGCTACGAGGAGCTGACGGCATTGACTACAAAGCTATCTGCCCGGTTTGATGAACTTTCCGACTCTATCAAGGCTGCTGAAAAGCGTATGACAGAGATAGGCGCTTTGCAAACGCACCTCAACAATTACTCCAAAACCCGGAGCGTGTATGAGGAATATCGCAAGTCTGGATACAGTAAAAAATTCTTTGAGGAACATCGTGACGAACTTCTATTGCACAAGGCAGCAAAGGAAGCCTTTAACAAGTTGGGAGTTAAGAAACTGCCCTCACGAAAGGAATTGAGTATCGAGTTCAACGATTTGCTGACACAGAAAAAGAAAGACTATGCTGAATATCGCCAGGTCAAGAAAGACAGGCAAGAGTATCTGATTGCCAAGCAGACGGTTGAAACAATCCTGGGGATCGACCGCAAGCGTGAGGAGGAAAAGAAAGAGAAGCAAAAAGTACACCAGGTATAAGAAAAGCCACGGTCTTGCTCCAAAATGGAGTGTAGGCCGTGGCTTCTTTTTATTTGTTTGTTTCCTTATAGGTTTCGCCCCAAGTCCATAGTGAATCCAAGATAGGTTTCAAACTTCGTCCAAGCTCCGTAAGACTGTATTCTACACGAGGTGGAACTTCGGCATATACTTTTCGTTCTATTAAAGCATCCGCTTCCATTTCACGAAGATTGGATGTGAGAACCTTTTGACTTAGCAATTTGGCATGTGAGATAAATCAGCAGTTCTTCAGGAGTAGGTACATCACCATCGTGGGGAATCTCTGCCCACTTCGTTTGAACCTCCGGGCTTTGATTGCACATTCCGGCAATCATCGCTAGCTTGATTTGTTTCTTTACTTCATCAACGGTCACACCGTTCTGCAACGCAACTTGCTTGTAGATCTGTTCTGCCTTTTCTTTTGCACTTTCATAAGTGAACCTACTTTCGCCCAATGGCATTTTGATTTACGAGTTAGTTTCTGCGAGGTTGATTACTCGCTTTTCTTTCTTTTTGGCATACTTCATGGTGGTGTATGCGCCACCAAAGTTGCGGTAGACATAGCAAATGACATACTCGCTTTCGTCTACCATCCAATGGTTCAGCTTGGTGATTACTGATTTGTAGTGAACACCGGCAAGCTCCGATGGAATGAGTACATTATCATAGGACTGTTCGTAATATTCCTTGTTGGTGTTAAGCTCCTGGGAGAAGTACGGAAGCACAAGCTCCAGGCTAATGCGGCACGAAGCATACTTCTTTTTCGCTCTGCGCACAGCGGAAGAACACATACCGTCAAACTCACCCATGCCGCCGACAAGGAAGCAATACTCGTTTTCGTCGGTTGTGATTATTTTTGAAAGGGCTTCATCCAGCCTTTTAGGAATATTAGATTGGAACACTTCTCTATGTCCGGCAAAAGTGCAAGTAATCATTTGCTCCACATCCTTGGATTTTCGTCTTCTCAATTATACTGCATAGGCGATAATTATGCTATATGTACTTGTAAGAAAAATGAGCAAATTGCTCGTGCAGCCAACATCGCAGATGTTGTTCAATGGGGATTGGGGAGTTTTCCCCAACAAGCAAATTTGCGAAGAATGGCACGGAGGGCAATTCGAGGAAATGAGTAAACCTGTACAGGTTTACACTGCTTGCCAATTTGTTCGGGGGTAATTTGAATAGTTTATATCGTTCATTGATTTTGTTCGTAGTTTGGAGTATAATGTTTTTGACATATTATGCACGAAGAACGGTGAAAAACCGCAATGAGGTGGATTATGGAATACTTATCTATCAAACAAACATCTGAAAAGTGGGAAATCTCCGTGCGGAGAATCCAAACCCTATGTACAACAGGCCGAATCCCCGGCGCACAGAAGATAGGCTATTCTTGGATTATACCGGCTGATGCAGAAAAACCAGCTGATGCAAGAGTAAAGAGCGGCAAATATCGTAAGGCAGATGTCTGATTGAATTTGATTCATGCTACACACTAGAGAACAAAAGACAAGGAGACAGTGTTATGGTAGATTTTGCTCCCGGAATGAGAACCATCATTCGTGACGAAGAATGGATGATCAAAAAAATTGAAACGAACAGTCTTGGAAACAAGGCTTTATATTGCATTGGCATTTCTCCGCTTGTGAAAGATAAAGAGGCGATCTTTCTGACCGACCTGGAGCAAATTGAAATTGTGAACCCTGCCGAGGTCAAGCTGATTCCAGATAGTTCTCCGTTCTACAAAAGAACATTGCTCTATTTGGAAAGCCAGTGGCGTCAGCAGATTCCTACTGATGCAAATTTACATATTGGTCATCAAGCCGCTATGGATTTGATGCCTTATCAGCTTGACCCTGCAAAACTTTCTTTGCAGCGCCCTCGTCAGCGTATACTGATTGCCGATACGGTAGGCCTCGGTAAAACTTTGGAAGCAGGTATACTGATGTCCGAGTTGATTGCCCGTGGCAAGGGAAAACGAATTCTCGTAGTTACCGTAAAAAGCATGATGACACAGTTTCAGAAAGAAATGTGGAACCGTTTTACCATTCCTTTAGTGCGTCTTGATTCTAACAGGATTCAGAAAATCCGCTCCAGCCTGCCTACGAACTACAATCCGTTTTTTTACTATGACAAAACTATCGTTTCTATTGATACACTGAAACGAGATGTAGAATATAGAACTCACCTTGAAAATGCCTATTGGGATATTATCGTCATAGATGAAGCACAGAATGTTGCTGAGCGTGGCGACCATCAAGCGCAGCGTTCCCGGTTGGCAAAGTTGCTGGCTGACCGAAGCGATACAATGATTATGCTTTCGGCAACACCTCACGATGGCAGAGCAAAGAGCTTTGCCTCTTTGATGAATATGCTTGACCCGACAGCGATTGCTGACCCTGAAAATTATACACCGGAAGATATAAAGGGGCTTTGTATCCGCCGTTTTAAGAAAGATGTGAAAGACCAGGTTAGTGGTTCTTTCTTAGAGAGAAAGATTACGCTGGAACGCTGCAATGCTTCGGCGCAAGAAGAGTATGCGTTTGATATTTTTGCAGAAATGCAACTTGAAATGGATTTGGGCAAGAGCAAAGGAACTGGGCAGCTGTTTAAGACAAGCCTTGAAAAATCTCTGTTTTCCAGTCCGGCTGCTTGTATAAAGAGTATTGATGCAAGATTGAAAAAGCTTTACAAAAAATATACTGCTGACGATATTAAGGACATTCGCTTGTTGGAAGAGCTGCAAGCTGCTCTTATCAAAATCACTCCAGAGAGCTTTACCCGCTACCAGAAATTGATAAGCCTTCTCCGCAGCAAGGAATATGACTGGAACCCAAATGACACCGGAGACCGTGTGGTTATTTTTACCGAGCGTATTGAAACCATGAAATACCTTGCGGAAAGATTACGCCAAGACTTGGGCGTAAAAGCAAATGCAATTCAAGAAATTTCCGGTAGCATGAGCGATTCTGAGCAGCAAAAAATTGTTGAAGACTTTGGGCGTACTGAATCACCGGTTCGTGTGTTGGTTGCTTCTGATGTGGCATCAGAAGGTTTGAACCTTCATTATTTGAGCCATCGTATGATTCACTTTGATATTCCCTGGTCGCTCATGGTTTTCCAACAAAGAAACGGTCGTATCGACCGTTACGGTCAGCAGAAGCGTCCTGACATTCGCTATATGCTGATTGAGAGTGATAACAAGAAAATCAAGGGCGATATGCGCATCATCGAAATCTTGATTACCAAAGAAGAACAGGCACTCAAAAATATTGGAGACCCCTCCTTGCTACTTGGGAAATTTACAGTTGAGGACGAGGAACTTGTTGTTGCCGATGCCATTGAGGGCGGCTCAGATGAAACTGCTTTTGAAAATACTTTGGATTCCAGCGAAGACGAATTTGACCCATTTGAAGCATTGATGTCTGCCGCAAGTGAAGCAGAAAACGCTGAAACAAAAGAGTCTACGATTACGACGGATGACACGCTTTTCTCCGATGTAGATTATCTCTACCAGGCACTTAACTTTTTGAACCAGACGGAGAGCCATCCGGTTGAAAAGCTCCAGACTGTTTCTGGTCTGGATATTAAACTGACCGATGATATGCTCCGTCGGTTGAAAGCACTTGTCCCGGAAGAAGCACTGCCGCAAGGCGATACACTGCGTGTATCTAATGATAAAGCGTTCTGTATGGAACAGATGCGAAACAGTATGCAGAAAAATATGGATGAGTCTGCATGGCCGACTACGCAGTATCTTTGGAAACTGCACCCGATCCTTTCTTGGGTAAATGATAAAGCTGGCTTGCTGTTTAAGCGTGGCGAGGCCCCAGCGATTGGTTTGCCCGATAAACTGGCTGCCGACGAGAGCATTTATATTGTCACCGGCAGTATGCCGAATTTGAAATCTACTCCGCTGGTCGATGAGTGGTTTGGCTTGCTGTATCAAAACGGAAAATTTGTAAAAGTGATGACTATGAACGAAGTGGTGAAAAAAGCAGGGCTAAGCAATCAGAAAATCCCGAACACCAACTGTATCGGTGAAGCGAAAATCACGGAAGCCAGCGACCTCTTGCAAGATGTGGTAGCTCATGCACAGCAAGACTGATGAACATTACGCAAAATATCAGGTTGAAATGTCACCCATGCTGGATGAAGAAGTTGATAAGCTGATTTCCTTGCAGGAAAAACATCACGAATATTATCAACTGACGCTATTTGAGCAAGAGCGAAAACTGCAAGAGCAGGAGCGCCGTGTGGATGACCTGTTTGACCAGTTTATGAACTGGGTGAAAGAGACTTTAACAATACAGAACAATCCATACATTCGGGTTGTGGCTGTTCTGATGGGGGTATCGAAATGAGCATAGATTTAACTGGTATCACCAATAAAAACGAATACTATACGAACCACTACTTTGCAACTGTGTTTGAAGAAAACGCAAGCTCCACCATCAGTGGATGGAACGCAGCTTCCAAAGAATCGGAAGAAGTACATACTCCGTGGTCGCTTTTGCGCCAGAATGCCAGGCAGTATTATGCGGCGCATGACCGTTTCGTCCGTTCTTCTGTAAACTTGCAGACACTCAGCAATATCCGCACTCTGGCAGACAGTTACCTATCATCGTTGGGCTACCCGGTAGCAAAGCCGGAAGTTATTACCGTGGACGACACCCTTGCTGTTCCGGTTTATTTAGAAATGACTAAAACCAATGGCGCACCGTTGCTGTGGGTTATCCTTTCAGCTTCAGCAGAAGCAGATGCAGGCATTTTGGAAAGCTCTGCTTTCAATTCTGATGATGTAGATGACGACGCCAGCGGTGCATTATATAAAGGCATTCTGAATGAAATGCCCAATGAAGATTTGGCTACAAAGATTTTGTTTGGCTCTGCTGAACCTCCCCGCTTTTTGATTTTTATTGGGACGAATCAGATTGCATTGATTGACCGCAACAAGTGGAATGAAAAGCGTTATCTGCAATTTGACTTGGAAGAAATCTTCTCTCGCTTGGAAAATACTACACTCCAGGCAATGGCCGTATTGCTCCACAAGAATTCTCTTTGCCCAGACGATGGCAAAATTCTGTTGGATGAACTGGATAAGCAAAGCCAGAAGAACGCTTCCGGTGTTTCACAAGATTTGAAGTATGCCCTTCGTGAAAGTATTGAACTGCTTGGTAACGAAGTTCTTTATGATATGGCACACCGCCTTGGTCGTGATTTAGAAGCTGAGCCGGTAAATGCCGGTCAGTTGACTTTGGAATGTTTGCGATATATGTATCGTATGCTGTTTGTGCTGTTTATTGAGTCTCGCCCGGAGCTTGGGTATACGCCTATCAAAGAACAGGTTTATCACTCCGGTTATTCTATGGAGAGTTTGCGTGACATTGCAGACAATATTCGTGATGATACTGCCGAAGTTGGCAGCGGTTACTATCTGCATGAAACACTGGCAAAGCTGTATGAGCTGATTTATTGGGGATACCCAAAAACTCGAAGCAGAACTGCACAAGGCTACAGGTTCTGACAGCCGGCACGATATGTTTCTTATTGCTCCATTAAAGGCGCATATCTTTGACCATGAATATATCAATGATTAAAAGCAGCAAAACTG
Organism: Candidatus Metalachnospira sp.; assembly: GCA_040767305.1. Taxonomy (GTDB): domain Bacteria; phylum Bacillota; class Clostridia; order Lachnospirales; family Anaerotignaceae; genus Metalachnospira. Next base: position 138,208 of record JAXGOV010000001.1, read on the forward strand.
CGCAACAGTTGTATGTTGTGCATCATTGATTTAATGAGCTTAACAAAGTCCACCGGCAAAAAGAATAGCCGCCGTGGGCGTATTTCCTATGCCAATTTGGGCATTAACCAGATGGGCGCAGTATATGAAGCCCTGCTCTCCTACCGTGGTTTTATTGCAGAGCATGATTTGTATGAAGTGAAGCGTGCCGGTGATACATTCAACGAGCTGGATGTAGGTTACTTTGTTTCCGAATCCGAGCTTGACCAGTACACCGAGGACGAGCGTGTTTATAAAATAAATGACGAGGGCAAGAAAAAACTTCGTATGTACGAAAAAGGCACTTTTATCTATCGCCTTGCCGGTCGTGAGCGTGAGAAGTCTGCTTCTTATTACACACCGGAGGTTTTGACAAAGTGCCTGGTAAAGTATGCCCTGAAAGAACTGTTGGAAGGCAAAACAGCGGATGATATTTTGAAATTGACGGTCTGCGAACCGGCAATGGGCAGTGCAGCGTTCTTGAACGAAACGATCAACCAGCTTGCCGAAGCATATATTTCCCGCAAAGAAAAAGAAACCGGTGACATTATCAGCTACGAAAAGCGGTTTAATGAGCTGCAAAAGGTCAAGATGTATATAGCCGACCGTAATGTGTACGGTATCGACCTAAACCCAATTGCAGTAGAGCTTGCCGAAGTATCCCTGTGGCTGAATACCATTTTTGAAGGCGGTTTTGTGCCTTGGTTTGGCACACAGTTGGTAAATGGCAACTCTTTGATTGGTGCAAGGCGGCAATGCTACCGTGTAGCCGATGTACAGGCAACCAGTAAGGGCTTGCGCTGGTATGAAAATGAGCCGGAACGAGCACCGCTTGATGCAAAGAAAATGATGCCAAAACGCATTTTCCATTTCTTGCTTGGCGATCCCGGTATGTGTAGCTACACAGATAAAGTGATTAAGTCGCTTGAACCGGACAACATCAAGCTAATGACGAACTGGAACAAGAAATTTGTTGAGCCATATTCCGATGGTGATGTGGAAACATTGCTGGAGCTTTCAAAGACAATCAATGCCCTTTGGAAGGCGCAGATTAAAAATCGCAAGATGTTAGAAGAAAATACTCGTAGCTCTTTGTCTGTTTTTGGACATTCGGATTCTGGAAGGGATTCTATGACCAGTATTCGTGAAAAAGACAAAATTTTGCGTGCCATTTATAAATCGGAGCACGCCCAAAATGCAGGCCCCTATGCCCGCTTGAAGTTTGCCATGGACTACTGGTGTTCTCTGTGGTTCTGGCCTATTAGCGAAGCGGAAAAATTGCCGACACGAGCAGAGTTCCTAAATGATATGAACCTGATTTTGGTCGGTGTAATGCAGACACAGCAGCCAAACACTTACAGGCAAGCCAGACTGTTTACAGATGAACCGGAGGACGAAGATTATATCTGGGAAAGCACCGAGGTGAATATTGACCAACTGTGTCAATTATTCCCTCGCTTGGCTTTGGTGCGCCAAATTGCAGACCAAAATAAGTTTATGCACTGGGAACTGGAATTTGCAGATATGTTTGCAGAGCGTGGCGGTTTTGATTTGGTAATTGGAAATCCGCCATGGATAAAAATTGAATGGAATGAGCAAGGAGTGCTGTCCGATTCTTATCCGATTTTTGCAATAAAAAAACTTACAGCTACGCAAACCTCCCATCAACGAGTAAGGGCATTAGAAAAAACGGAAACAAGAAACAGTTATTTGACAGAGTATGAATCCATGTCGGGCGAGCAGGCATTTTTAAATGCAACTCAAAACTATATAGAATTAAAGGGACAGCAGACCAATCTCTATAAATGCTTTTTACCTCAAGCTTGGTCTTTTGGTAACCCAAATAGCATTAGTGCATTTATTCATCCTGATGGCGTTTACGATGATCCTAAAGGTGATGAACTGAGAAAAATACTCTACCCTCGTTTGCGTAGGCACTATCAGTTCATCAATGAAAAGCTATTATTTGCTGAAGTTGGACATCCTACGGTCTTTAGTCTGAATGTATATGGCACCACTCATTCTTTGAAGGAAAACCAGTTTGAAAGCATATCAAATCTATTTGATCCAGCAAAGCAATTGACCAGTGTTATGAAAGTGCAGTGGGAGAAGCTGAAGGAATAAAGAATAGTGAAGGTGAATGGAGTGTTAAAGGTCATCCTGACAGAATTATTCGTTATGGCGAAGCAGAGCTAGCTCTATTGGCATCTCTCTCAGATGAAAATGCAGTTGTGACTACTGCAAAATTGCTCGCATTACAAACTAAGCAACTGTTGGAAACGATTCGTAGGTTTGCAGAAACTCCCATGGCGCTTCGTAATGTCCAAATATATATGAGTGAAATGTGGCATGAAACATATGCACAAAACGACGGAACAATTGTGGAGAATACGGTATTTCCAACATATCCAATGGAAATGATATGTTCTGGACCACATATAGCTGTTGCAAATCCATTATTTAAGACTCCACGCCATGTATGCAAGGAAAAGGAGATTATGATAATATAGACCTGACAAATATCCCTGATAACTACATGGCAAGATCGAAGTATTCCATTGGAGTATCCTCTGAAGAATACTCCAAACGTAATCAGGATGTTTATGGTCAAAAGTATTATTTACTTCCTAAATTAGCATCTCGTAAAATGCTCAATTTGAAGCAAGAGCGAACATTTAATGTGGCTTTACTACCTCCTGGCTACGGACATATCAATGGCTTGGTAAGTGTTGCCTTTGCCAACATGAGAGACCTGCTGATTTCCATTTCAAGCTGGGCATCTATACCTCTTGATTTTTATGTCAAAGTTATGGGAAAATCCAATTTCAACTTTGCGTGCTTCTGGCTTTCCTATCTTAGATACAGAATACGATACAGAAATAATTCTTCGTGGATTGTCTAAACACACTAACCATAAATTACGAAACAATTTACCATGATGCCTTTAAATATTGTGAACATAACCTTAATTGGTCAAAAGAAGATGCTAGGCTGTCAAATAGAACCATTCCTTCTGAATGGATATACGATGTTGCTTTTAGAACGGATTATGAACGCAGACAAGCTTTAGTCGAAATTGATGTGTTAACATCAATGGCACTTAGAATGACATTGGAACAGTTGAAAACTATATATAGACTTCAATTTGCTGTTGCACAACAATATGAGGCAGATACATGGTATGATGCAAATGGTCGTATTGTATTCACTAATAACCGTAGTTTGGTTGGAGTTGGTTTCAGCCGTACCGAATTTGAGGACGGCATCAAAGATGCAACTGCTGGTAAGAAGTTCTACCGTACCATCACGGACGACACCATGCCCGGTGGCCCTGTGGAGCGTACCATTGAGTATGTTGCTCCCTTTGACCGCTGCGACCGTGAAAAAGACTACGAAATCGCATGGAAGTTCTTTGAAGAAAAGTACAAAGGAGGAAATACACGGTGAACTTGCTTGAGACATTAGCGAAAGAATTTAATATTCCTATTGTTGGCGGAGAATACAAAGTGTGGTTCTTCCGTACAAAAGCAGGTCAGTTTTATCACGATTTCAGGGTGAACGGCTATATTGCATTGGGTTGGGACTTGATTTCGCCTGAGTTTATTACTGAAACAAAAACGTCAAGGGACAGCAAAAAAGAGCAAATTGAAGCATTATATCCAGATGAAAAGCGTCCCGGTCTTATCCTTGGTCAAATGGAAACATTTTACACAAAAATGAATGTTGGAGATTTAGTTGTTATTCCTGCGGAGGGTGGCAGAGAAGTATCCATCGGCAAACTTGGAGAGCTACAAGCTAATGTTCAGCACAAGAACGAAGCTGAAGAATACCCGCTGTGTACATATATGCACAAACGCTCTGTTGAATGGGTAAAAGTAGTGGATGTAGTGCGTGACATCTACTTATTCAAGGCCTTGCGAGCACAGCAAACCATATCAGACGTGTCTGAATGCGGAGAGCTGATCTTTAGAAATTTGTTTCCTGTCTACATTTCTGAAGATGGTATTCATGTAACTATGCAAAAGGAAACGGAAGCAAATCTCAATCTGGCGCAGAATGTGGAGCTGCAATATAATTTCCTCACGATAATGGATGAGGTTGCCGGCCTGTACGGAAAAGAAAAATTCAGAGCAGATGTTTCCATCAAAACAGCGGTTGGTTCCCCTGGCTTTCTGGAACTGATTTTACCGGGCATACCGGTATCAGCCGTAGCAGTAACTTTTCTGATAAAGTTTGCAATTGGCAAAGAAAAATCAGCGGATGGTTCAGCAACTGGAATCCTTGCGCTTGCTTCAAAAATCAATGACTTAATCAACGATTACCATAATCGAAAGAAAACCGATGCCGAAACACAGCTTCTAATAGCGCAAGCAGCAAAAACACAGGCAGAAACAACGCTTATACAGGCGCAAGCGGCCAAAGCAACGGCGGAACTAACGGAGCATACCGAAAAATATGAGCAAATTGCTATTACGAAATCCGGTAAGACAACGGTAGAGGTTGCCGAAGAAAATGAACAGATGGCTCTTGTAAATGCTGATGAAGCGCTGGTAGTTTCAGCGCAAATAGCGGAATGTAGTAATAGAGTATGTGATGCGGCTTCAAGTAGTGGCATTTCGTATGATGGAAAGAAAATAGAAAAAGCGAGCTAAGCGAATCTATATAGGAAGGAGGAATCTGCATGAACTTTATAAAATCATTACATATAGAAGGATTCAAAAAATTCACATTATTGGATGTGAGTTTCAATGAGCATATGAATATTCTTGTTGGGGAGAACGAAGCCGGAAAGAGCACTATTTTAGATGCTATCAAGACTGTCTTGAACCAACAATACCGTAATGTTGATAAGTCGGTACTTCGTGATCTTTTCAACACACAAATGGTTGATCAATATATACGGAATCCGAGCGTTGAAACATTGCCATATATTTGTATAGAAGTAGAATTGATTCTTGATTCGACAAAAAAGGGAGCCGATTATTTTTACGGTGAAGTATATGGAGCAAGAAAAAAACAGGGCGAAAAGTATGGGATTCGCTTTGAATGCAGTTTTGACGAGGAGCTTGGTGTAGGGTTAGAGCAGTCTATCGCTGATGGTAAAATCCCTTATGAGTATTATTCCCTCACATGGACGACCTTTGCCAACCGACCTTACCAAATGGTTAAACGACCCCTCAAATTTCTTTCCATTGACACAACAAGTAGTGCAGTTGCCCCCTCTTTTAATTACTACAACAGAACTCTCTTTGCAAGTAGGTATGACGAGCTGACAAGGGTTAAAGCTAAGAATGAATTTCGTGCAAAGCTGGATGAAGCGTTTGATTCTGTTGGATTGCCACAGATTAGCGACAATCGAAAGTTTGGTGTTGATAGTAAAAAGGTTGTACTTGAAACGGTCTTATCCGTTTACGAAGATTCAATTGCACTCGAAAACCGAGGCGGCGGTATGGAGAGCCTCATAAAAACCCAAATCGCATTAGATAAGACAAATGGTCTTGATGTGATACTAATGGAAGAACCTGAAAACCATCTTGGATTTACAACTCTGCGAAAGATGCTACAAGAAATCACCAATAAGCAAAATGAATCGCAGATTATTATTGCTACACATAACAATATGATTGCCAGCAGACTGAACCTAAACAATGTTCTTTGGATAACAGAAGAAGGTGTTAAGTCGCTGCTGGATGTAGACAAAGCAGTTGCCGACTTCTTTGTAAGAGCTGACGATAACGCATTTTTGCAGTTGTTGCTCTCTAAAAAAGTATTCCTCGTTGAGGGTGCTACCGAGTTTTTATTGCTTCCTCTTTTTTATACACAAATCACTAACCACACCATTGAAGAAGATGGGGTGTCTGTGATTTCGTGCAATGGAATTTCATATCAGAAGTATCTTGCCATTGCCAAAGCCACCGGCAAGAAAATAGCGGTTATAACCGATAATGATCGGAAAGAAGATAATATATCCAAATCAAGAGACTTCAATAAAACCAATGGTATGCAGCATATTTTCATGGGTTCAACAATAGCTGATTGGACGTGGGAAATATGTGTCTACAATGCCAATAAAACGGTGCTGGATGAAATGATAGATGTTCAGGCAGGAGCAAACTATTTATTTCACGATAAAGACTATGGAAAAGTACCGGGGAAGATGTTAAACAATAAGGTGGATACAGCATATCAGATGCTTACATCTGGTAGGGTTTTTGAAGTTCCACAATACATAAAGGATGCAGTCAAGTGGATAAGCGAGTAATCCTGGCTGTTGCAGGCTCGGGGAAAACATATTATATCTGCCATACGGTTGATCCCCTAAAACGAAATTTAATTCTTGCATTCACAAATGAAAATATCAACAATATTCGAAACGAGCTCTGTGATGCTTATGGTGCCGTGCCGGAATTGACTACGGTTATGACTTTCGACTCTTTTGTGTATCGTCAATTGATAAATCCATACGAACCAAGTATCGCTGAGCATTTTAATTGTCCTTCTTTTTCAAGCAAAGGTATTTGCACAATCGATCCGCCACCTAAGCAAATAACTACCCCAGGAGGACGGATGATTGCAAATAGAAGGTATATTCCAAAGGATAAACTGGGCCATTATGTAACCAGCCGAAAACAGTACTATTGTGCGACTTTATCGGAACTTGTAATGCAGGTGAAAAAAGGTAGGGAGTCTCTCGTAAAGAGAGCGGCAGCCAGATTAAACTTGTTCTACGATCAAGTCTTCATAGATGAATTTCAAGATTTTCGTGAACACGATTTTGACTTGATTATGGAACTGACAAAGCATTTGAATAATGTGCTACTTGTTGGAGATTACTACCAGCACTCTGTATCTGGAACGAACAATTCAGGTAAACCGTTCAAAATTCAAAAGAACGAGGTATGCTACGCCGACTTTATTGCGATGTTGAAAAATGCTGGCTTTAATGTAGATGAAGCCACATTGCGAAAGTCAAGAAGATGTACAGCATCAGTCTGCGATTATGTAAAATTCAAGCTCGGAATACAGATAGAATCAGCCAGCAAAAAAGAAGGAACCGTCATCTGGTGTGATGATAGAGCAAGAGATGTTCTTGACGACTCAAATATTGTTAAGCTGGTCATTCAGAAAGCAACAGATTATAAGTTCAATGCCATGAACTGGTCATATTCTAAGGGTGATACCTTCAGTAGTGTGTGCGTAATACTAACAGATAAATTTGATAATATGGACGATGAAGCATTTACGATAAATGGAATAGCTACCTCAACCATAAATAAGCTTTATGTTGCCATGACAAGGAGTAAAGGTGATTTATACCTAATGAAATCTTCTGTTTTCAAGAAAGTTAAGGATAATTACATAAGGGATTAACCAAACATGGAAGGGGGCGCAAAGATGGCGGAAACAAAAAAAGTCACAAGAATCATGAACGTTACCTTGGAAGAAGATGAATTCGAAAAATTTGATAAGGGCAAAACGCATTCTGACAAAGGGCTGCGTAGTGATAAAGGACAACTCAGTGCGCTTCCGGACATTGCCCCTATTTTGGAAGATGATTTACCGACTAGAGAAGTTGTACGAACAGAAGTGGTATACGAACCGGTTAGTGAAAAATCTTCCGTTGGTGTAAAAATTGCGCAGGCTGGCATTGATATAGTTGGTGAAGTGCTGAGCGACTCGGAAATCCAAGAAGGTATTGCTTTGCTGATAAAAACATATTGGCATTATAAAGTGAAGCCTAAAATATTGACTTGTGTTCAGAAAATTAAAGACAGCTTTGCCCAAGAAACCAAAGTTTCCAAAATAAAAAGTAAGAGTAAGATGACAGAAACAATTGTCTATTAATTTGAAACCAAGAATGAGCAAGGAGAAAAAGTTGTTGTTACCGGTGAGCAAGCGGAGCAATTACTCTCTACATTTAGACAGAAGGCAAAAGAACTTTCGGCTATGATTTTTATCTTATCTAGCATTAGTGTTAAGGATGAAAAGACGCAGGAGGAATATGGGCTTGAACAATCCTATCTCAGACAACTTATGTCAGAAGAATCTATGAGTACAATGCGGACACTTACTCAACACAAGCAGCTCCTTGATAGAGGAACTGTAATGTGCCTTTCAGATTTTTTGAACGGGCATATTCGTGTTGGAAAACAGCTTGTGAAAATACCGCTGCACGATAGCAATAAGGGCGATTAACAAGGGAGGAAACAGTATGCTACCATCCATACTTGCAAAACAATTGGAGAAAGGTATTGGGGATTACATTGAAACCACATTCCCTATGACCAACGAACCGTTCAAAGATTCGGTTCAGAATATGCTTGCAACGAAAGGCTCAGTTTATCATGAGCCTTATGTTGCTGTGCGCCTCCCGTTCCGTGTGGCAGACGAAATGCCGACTTGCTTTGACGCAATCTACCCTGCATACCTCCCTTATGTACATCAGCAAAAAGCCTTTGAGCGATTGACCGGAGATGATGGTAGATCTACACTGGTTGCAACAGGCACAGGTTCCGGTAAAACCGAGTGCTTCCTCTACCCGATTTTGGAATACTGCTACCAGCACCGTGGCGAGCGTGGCATTAAGGCACTGATTATTTACCCGATGAACGCCCTTGCTACCGACCAGGCAAAGCGTATTGCTGAATTGATTTATGGCAGTGAGGAACTGCGTGGTAATGTGACGGTTGGTATGTATGTTGGCGGACAGGAACACACCCCTGCCCGTATGATGAGCGAACATGGCGTTATTACCGACCATGAAACAATGCTGAACAGCGCACCGGATATTCTGATGACCAACTACAAGATGTTGGATTATCTGCTGGTTCGCCCGAAAGATGCGCTATTATGGCGTGATAATGACTCAGAAACTTTGAAATATATTGCGGTTGATGAGCTACACACTTTTGACGGTGCGCAAGGTACTGACCTTGCTTGTTTGCTACGTCGTTTGAAACGCCGCCTGGGTATCTATGACGGCTATTTGTGCTGCATTGGTACTTCTGCAACAATGGGGTCTAAAGATAATAACAGCAGTATTCTGGAATATGCTTCTGAAATCTTCGGTGAGCCTTTCGATAAAGATGCGGTAATTACAGAAGACCGCCTAAGTTCGCAAGAGTTTTTTGATGGCAAGGATATTTCTGAATTTACGATGCCGTCCGCTGACCAGGTGGCCGAACTTGATGTGCTGGCTGCTGAGGATGAGCCTTCTTCTTATCTGCAACACGCAGTACAGGACTGGCTCCCGAACTTTGGGCTTGATGTACTGAGCGATGAAGGCAGGATTGAGCTTGGCAATGAACTGGTGCAGCACAGCTTCATGCAGGCGGTGATTAACCTGACCGGTGGTACCTATTACCAAGTTTCCAAGATTGCCGAGGAACTATCAACCCACTACCCAGAATTAAAGGGACTTCAAGATCCTTCCGTTTTAATTAATTCACTCTTTGCGCTTGTTTCCCATGCTCGCATCGGTAAGCCGGGAAAACTGCGCCCATTCTTGAATGTTCAAGTGAAACTGTGGATGCGTGAGCTTCGCCGTTTGGTAGCAAAGGTTGATTCAGATGCTATCTCCTATGAGATTGCACATGATTTGAACAAACAACAGGCAAAGCAATATCTTCCTGTTGTCAACTGCCGTGATTGCGGCATTACTGGCTGGGTATCTATCCTTAATGAGCGCAACAATGCTACAATGGTCAATTTGGATGCGTTCTATAACCTCTATTTCCGTGCAGATGATAAGATTGTCATGATGTTTCCACACTCCCATGAGGAGCATATTGCCGGTATGATACCAGGACGGATATGCCCGGACTGCCTGCAAGTGAAAATTGGTGAAGAAGGCAGCAATGATTGCCCAAGTTGTGGCGCCGAAATGGTGGATGTGTTAATACCTAACCCAATTAGAACTTCCGGCACAAAAGACCATAAGCAGTATGTATGCCCTTGCTGCGGCAGCCGCCGTGGCCTTTCATTGATGGGCTTGCGAAGCGCAACCGAAATCAGCACAAGTATTTCACAGATGTTTGCTTCTCGCTTTAACGATGATAAAAAAACGCTGGCATTTTCGGATAATGTGCAGGATGCAGCACACCGTGCCGGTTTCTTCAATTCCCGCACATGGCGTTTTGGTTTGCGTACCGCTATACAAAAATATTGTGCTGAATCTGGTGCTGGTCTATCGTTGGCAGATTTCCAGGACAGCTTTATTCAGTATTGGCATGACCATATGACACCGGAGCAGTTTGTCAGCTTTTTCATTGCGCCTAATATGATGTGGAAAAATTCGTATGAGGATATGGTGAAAAACCGCAAACTTGGGAAGGATAAGCAGGCACAGATACTGGTTTATGAAGTGGAACAGCGCATCAAATATGAAATCATGTTGGAATACGGTCTTGCTGGTAAGATTGGTCGTACACTTGAAAAGTCAAGTATCGCTCGGTGCTTTCCTTTGCCGAGGATGATGTTCTGGCGATTGCCGATGCCGTGCAGGAGAGAACTGTCAATGAACTCGGTGTATTGACCACCGAGAATGTGAATTCCTTCCGGCGCATGGTACTTGGCTATCTGAACCTTATGCGTACCAATGGTGCATTTGCAGACCATGTGTTTGATGAATATACGATTGGTAACGGCAACGGATATATGTTGTCGAATGATAGAAACCGCTGGTTACCTGGTCGCCAGTCTGGTCGTAATACCCCTCGCTTCATTGCCGAGCAAATTGGCGGGGGCAGAAAATCACTCGAATTTGATGCTCCTTTTGCTAACAAGTATGTGGACTGGATTGTATCTTGCTGTACCGAGGTAATGGTTGAGGAAAATAATTTCCGTACAATCAGCAAGTTCATTTTAGAAGAAGCAATGAAGCAACAAGTAGTTTCAGCGGTGCCTTCGTCTGCCGATTACAAAGTATATGGCTTAAATAAAGAACGAGTATTTGTTACCGATGATGTAGTTCAGATGCGATGCGAAAGCTGCGGCTCCCTTTATGCGGTTGCAGCTGAAAATGCTGAGCTTTGGGAAGGTGCGCCTTGCCAAAGGGCAAACTGCGGTGGTTTTTTGGAAAAGTACCAGACAGATGAAATCAATTACTATGGTCGCTTGTATAGTGCCGGTAATTTGGCTCGTATCAACGCAAGAGAACATACCGGATTGCTGGAACGACCTGACCGTGAACAACTTGAAATAGACTTTAAGCGTGAGAAAGATACGCAGGAAATTTGGGATCCAAATGTACTTTCCTGCACCCCTACTTTGGAAATGGGTATTGATATAGGTGACCTTTCCACAGTTATCCTTTGCAGTATGCCGCCCGCCCAGAGCCAGTTTTTGCAGAGAGCAGGGCGAGCCGGCCGTAAAGACGGAAATGCCCTGACTTTGGCAGTAGCAAATGCAAGACCACATGACTTATATTTTTATGCTGACCCGTTGAATATGATTGCCGGTAATGTGACACCGCCTAAAATTTTCCTTCGGGCATCGGCGGTTTTGGAGAGACAGTTTGTTGCTTTTTGCCTTGATTCCTGGGTAAAAAAAGGTATTCCTGACGGGGCAATCCCTGATAAAGTTGGCGTTGTTTTGAATAAGCTCGACAAACGTCCTGCCGATATGTTCCCATTCAATTTCCTCGATTATGTACAAAGTACGCAGGCAAGACAGCTGAATTCGTTTATGCAGATGTTTGCTGCTTATCTTGATCAAAGCTCTAGGGATGAATTGCAGGACTTTGTGCGTGGCAAAGGTTCTGGAGATAGCCCGATGTATGTGAAGATTTTGGATGCTTTTGAGGACTTGAAAAAGCAGCAGGATGCCTTGCGCACAAGCGTAGAAGCACTGAAGGGAATGATTAAAGACCTTGAAGCAAAGCCGAAAGACATCTCCTATGATGAAGAAATCAAAGACCTAAAGAGCGAAGAATCTGCGCTGCTCAGTGTATTGCAGGAGCTTGGAAAGAAGAATATCTTTAACTTTCTGTCAGACGAAGGATTGCTGCCGAACTATGCCTTTCCGGAAGCTGGGATCATTCTGCGGGCTATTCTTTACCGTAAAGAAGATGAGCAGACGGTACCGTCTGCGGGCAAGAAGAAATATGAAAAGATGGTCTACGAGTACAGCCGTTCAGCATCCTCCGCTATCAGTGAGTTCGCACCAAACAATAGTTTCTATGTAGATGGGCGTAAGCTCACAATAGACCAAGTGGACTTGACCACGGCACAAACAGCCAAGTGGCGTCTTTGCCCAAATTGCTCTCATGCACAAATAGAAGAAACCGGAAAAAACACCTCTGCCTGCCCGCAGTGTGGAAGCCCAGCTTGGGCAGATTCTGGTCAGGTTCGCACAATGCTGAAGGTTCAGATGGTGTACTCTAATATGGACTATACTAAGAGCTTAATTAGCGACGAGACAGAGGAACGCTCCAATGTCTTCTACTGCAAGCAGCTGTTGGTTGATGTGGATGAAGACCATGATATTTCCAGCGCATACCGAATGGATAACGAGGACTTCCCATTTGGCTATGAGTTTGTACGAAAAGCAACACTTCGAGAAATTAACTTTGGCGAAAGCGATATGACCGGCGAAAAGCTTTCGGTTTCTGGTGTTGAGGATGTGCGCAAAGGATTCAAAATTTGCAAGTATTGTGGAAAAATACAACCGGAACACGGAAAAGCAAATCATAGTTTTGCCTGTAAAACAAGGAAAATGACTTCCATCATGCAGGCAGATGCCTATGAAGAATGCCTGTTCTTGTATCGGGAATTTAACACAGAAATTCTGCGGCTGCTGGTTCCCGCCACCACAATGGATTCCTCAACGGTTAAGATGGAGTCTTTCGTGGCAGCTTTTATGCTGGGGATGAAAGAGTATTTTGGTAATGTTGATCATCTCAGAGCAACGGTAAGCGAAGTCCCTGTTCCCGATGCAGATTATCGCAAACAGTATTTGGTTATCTATGATTCCGTTCCTGGTGGCACTGGCTATCTAAAGCAGCTGATGCATGAGAAGAACGCTTTGATTGAGATTTTTGAAAAGGCACTTTATGTAATGGAAAACTGTTCTTGTAGAGACGACCCACAGAAGGATGGATGTTATCACTGCTTGTTTGCATATCGTCAGAGCCAACAAATAGGCAATATTTCAAGAAGCACAGCAATCCATATTTTGAAGTCCATATTATCAGGTAAGGATAATGTGCAGAAGATCAACAAGATTAACGACATTCCTGTGAACCCTCTGTTTGATAGTGAGCTTGAGCAGCGCTTCATGGAAGCAGTGCGCACTAAGGTTGGGGCTGCAAATGTCAGCGATACCATTCGTAACGGAAAACATAGCTACTACATAAAAATAGATGATGTTGCATGGGAGATCGAACCACAAGTATTGTTGGATGCCGCAGATGGTGTCAAGGTTGCTTGTAAACCTGACTTTATGTTCTGGCCTGTTTCGGCTCCAAATCACAAACCCGTGGCAGTATTCACTGACGGGTTCCTGTACCACAAGGACATCGTGGCAGACGATACAATTAAGCGTGAAGCAATTCGCAGAAGTGGGAACTATCGAGTATGGTCGCTGAGTTTTAAGGATGTGCAGAATGTATTTGTTCCACAAGGCGATTATGCTACACCAACATTGGAAGCTGAAAAAATGCCATATGGAAAAGTTATGTACCAGAATATTGTGAAAAAGCTGGGCGTTGATATTATAGAGCCAGCTAAACTTTCGGCTTTTGATTTATTGATTGCATACTTAAAAATGCCGGATGCAGAAAGCGTATTGGTGGGGCAGGCTTATGCTTATTCACTCTCACTACTGGAGCCAAAACTTATCAACAACAGTTTGGCGTTTAATAATTGGAAAACGATTGTGGATGCAATCAACGAACAGACTCACTTTACAAGAACAGACTTTGTGTTCCCAGGCACGGCATACGGAAGCTGGATTCCGAGAAATTCCAATGCGCATCTTGCACTCTACGCTGGTATCATTGCAACAGAACTAAAAAAAGATGGAGCAGTTGCTGTCTGTGCTGTTTTGAATGACGAAAAGGATAAACGCACGGACAAGTACGAAGCAGAGTGGAATGGACTTTGGCAATTCTACAATATCATGCAGTTTGCAAAAGAGTTCGTTGCTGTATCATCGACAGGTATGGCGCAAATGGATTATTTGGCTCTGCCGGTAATTATCAATACGGATGCAGATGTGGTTATGGATGTTGATGCAGTCAGCACAGCGGACTGGATGGCAATCAAGAAACTGCTATTTGATGATGAATCAAAGGCTTTGTGGACACGGTCAAAGGACTTGAAATTCCAGTACCAAATGAAGACGACATTGGTTATGAGGTTGAGGGTGACGATGGAGAAGTTATTGCAACGGTTGAAATCGCATGGCCTGATAAGAAGATTGGCTTTATAACCGAAGAACAAATGCCTGATAAAGAAAAATTGGAAACAATAGGTTGGAAAATTATTGGATTACTTGATGCTACTGATGCAGTCAACCTGTTTCGCCAGAGCGAGCAGGAGCGTCTGCCAGTGACAGACTCAATCGTAGGAGGTGAAAATAAATGACGGAACAATTAAAGGTTGCAATTTCATCGGACTTTCTAACGGCGTTTGCCAAATTGCCAAGGCAGATTCAAGGGAAAGTAACGGAGTTCGTTAATAAATTCCGCAATGATCCAACTGCACCGGGTATCAATTACGAGAAAATATCTTCGGGGATGGATAAAAAAATATATTCCGTGCGTATAGATGATACCTATCGTGGTATTGCGGTGCGGCAACCTGAAACCGGAGTATACCTTCTCCTATGGGTTGACCATCATGATGAAGCATATCAATGGGCAGCTAATAAACGATGCGAAGTAAACCCCAAAACAGGTGCCATTCAGGTCTTCGATGTGCAAAACATTACTGAAGAAGTAAAGGTGCCAGTAGAGCTGTCCCTATTTGCAAAAGCGACGGATGAGGATTTACTGAAACTCGGAGTTCCTAAAGCGCAGTTGGAATACATCCGGAGTTTTTCAGACATTGGAAAATTCTATAAAGCCGAGCCCTCTATTCCGCATGATGCTTATGAATACCTTTCTTGGATAGTGGAGGGATTTGATATTGCTGAAGTCTTAGAATTGGCAGAAGAAGAACAGACAACGGCAGAAATGAAAGAGGACTTAGCAGCAGCGTTAGATGCTCCTTCAACATTAAAATCTTTTGTTGTTGTAGATGGTGAGGATGAGCTTCGTAGGATTATGGCTGAACCTCTTGAAAAGTGGCGTGTTTTCCTACATCCTACGCAGCGAAAAATCGTGCGTAAAAACTATACCGGTGCAGCTCGTGTGCTTGGTGGTGCAGGTACTGGAAAAACGGTTGTTGCTATGCATAGAGCAAAGTACCTTGCTTCTGCATTGACTGGACAACAGCGAATTTTATTTACAACTTTTACGGCGAATTTGGCAGCAGATATTAGAGAAAATCTTCGCAAAATCTGTTCAATGGAAGAACTGCGTCGAATTGAAGTAATTCATCTTGATGCTTGGGTTAATCAGTTTCTAAAAGAGTCTGGCTTTACTGCTCAGATTGGTTATGATGAGGCAATACAACCACTATGGGAAAAGGCGGTTTTGCTTGCCAATGTTGATTTGCCTTTTGATACAGCATTCTATGAAGAAGAATGGACTCGTGTTGTAATTGCGCAGGAAGCGCTTACCCTCGAAAAATATGTTAAGGCAACCCGAAATGGCCGTGGCACACGTCTTGACCGAAAAAGACGTATGACGGTTTGGAAAGTATTTGAAGTCTATCAGAATTTGATGAAAGAGAATCAGATACGAGACATAAACACCGCTATGTATGAAAGTTCAAAACTTCTCACAGCGGCAAGCAGCAGACCAAGATATGTGCACATTATTGTGGATGAAGGTCAGGATTTCAGTGACAACGCATATAGGCTTTTGCGAGCATTGGCGGGCGAAGAACATCCCAATGATATTTTCATTGTCGGTGATGCACATCAAAGAATATATCGCAATCATCCAACTCTTTCAAAGTGTGGAATAAATGTTCGAGGGCGGAGCAGTATCTTGAAAATCAATTATCGTACCACAGAGGAAATTCGTCGGTATGCTTTTGCTCTCTTGAACGGTATATCTTTTGATGATTTGGATGTAGATACAGACTTGGGTGATAAGTGCCAGTCCTTGACACATGGCGAAAAGCCGATCATCGAAAAATTCAAAGACGCCAGTGCTGAGTTTGAATATTTACTAAGAGAAGTAAACCAGCTCAAAAGCAGTGGCGTTGCACTCACGGATATTTGTATAGTTGCCAGAACGAAAAAATTGGTAGACGATTATATTGCTCAGTTTACGAAGGCAGGCATTCGCTCCTATGCAATCAAACGAAACAAAGGTGATGATCGTAGCTTTGACGGGCTGCGTATTGCTACAATGCATCGGGTAAAAGGTTTGGAATTCAAATATGTATTTGTTGCTGCCGTAAACAGCCGAATTGTTCCTTTAACCTCTGCTATCAACAAAACAGATGCTGTTTCAGAAGCAGAATCCATTGCATCGGAGAAGTGTTTGCTCTATGTTGCTTTGACTCGTGCTCAAAAGGGTGCATATATTACAAGTTACGGTAGAACATCAGAATTTTTGGGATAAAGAAATGACGATTAAGACAAACACAGAAAAGAAAAAGCTGCTTCAACAGCTCGAAGCAAACCGTATCTTTCGAGAAACGGTCTACTACGAAGCTTTGGAACAGCTTGGAGATTTGAAAACGAATTATAGCGACTACATGGTCACAGAACCAATAAATTGCAACGAAGAATTGAAACGAATTCCAGAAGCGGACTATGACCTCTGTGCCGCACTTCTTACGATGTTACTGCGAGAGGATCATTTTTCTAATGGTTCTTTTGAAAGAAGGTGTCGTGCCGGCGAGGTTCAGCCGATTATCGACAAAATGATTTCATTGCTTTAGAAGCTGATTTTGGGGTAAAATAAGAAAGATAGGAGGTTTGCACAATGGATTCTAAAACCTTAAAAACAATATTAGAAGTTGGCGAAACGGTTGCGGTAGAGTTCAAGCGCTGCGGTAATGGTATCGAATCAGACACCTATGATAGCGTATGCTCGTTTTTGAACCGCTTCGGCGGTGATATATTCATGGGCGTATTGATGATGGCACAGTAATTGGTGTACCTCCAAAAGTCGCCTCTAGACATGGTGAAGAATTTTATTACGGTTATCAGTAATCCGGTACTCTTTATGCCAACGATATACTTATCTCCAGAAATTATAGAGTATGAGGGTCATACTATCATTCATGTTCATGTACCGCCAAGTGCGGAGGTTCATAGCTATAAGAAAATCATTTTCGACCGTGTGAATGATGCAGATGTGAAAGTTACAGCAACAACACAGATAGCGGCTATGTATATTCGCAAGCAAAATATCTTCACAGAGAAAAAGATATACCCCTATGCAACTATTAACGATTTGAGAACGGATTTACTTCCAAGGATTCGACAGATGGCAGTAAACCATGCCGGTGGTAGTCACCCATGGGAGAATATGTCGGATGAAGAATTATTGCGAAGTGCAGGTCTGTATGGAACTGATGTAGCGACAGGAGAATCTGGCTATAATCTGGTCGCCATTTTGCTACTTGGTAAAGATGAAGTTATTCAAAATGTCTGCCCTGCTTATGAAACCGATGCACTTGTTAGAAAAGTAAATGTTGACCGATATGACGACAGGGAGATTGTGCGAACCAATCTGATTGAAAGTTTTGATCTGTTGATGGATTTTATCAAGAAGCATCTACCAGACAAGTTCTTTTTGGAGGATGAAAACAGGGTCAGTCTGCGAAATATCATTGCAAGAGAGATTGTCAGCAATACCCTTATGCACCGAGAATACACAAGCTCTTATGCGGCAAAGCTGGTTATCAAAGGCGACCAGATGTATACGGAAAATGCGAACAGAGCAACAAATAATGGCTTTATCACACCGGATAATTTGGAACCGAATCCAAAGAACCCGCTGATTGCATCCTTCTTCAGAAATATAGGCAGAGCTGATAGATTAGGTCTGGTGTTCATAAGCTGTTTAAGTACACAAAACTCTATTCTGGGAAAGACCCGGTGTTCCAGGAAGGCGATGTCTTCCGTATTGTTGTGCCGTTGGATGATAGCTACTCCTTTGATATGGGACTTGGTTCATCTGACCCAAATCGTGACCCAAAAGCTGACCCAAATGACCCAAATCAAATTGGCACTTCTCAAAACGAAAATCTGATTTTAGGTCAGATTCAAGATGATCCATATATTACACGAAAGCAACTTGTAAAAAATACAGGTATATCCGATAGTACGGTAAAGCGTGTTTTGGCGAACTGAAGAGCAAGAACAAGATTGAAAGAATCGGTTCTAATCGCTCCGGCCAATGGAAAGTCAACAATTAACTGAATAGCATAAAAGAATGAAAGCTCAGATACTAATGTGGAATTAGTATTCTGAGCTTCTTTTTGCTTTATTGAGGCTAATATGACTGTATAGTAAAAATAATTTAATTGAAATTATTCTGTAAGGGCATAATGCTTTTATGGCAAATCGACATTGGGGCGATTTGCCCATACAATAAAATCAATAACAAACAAGGTGGTGATTTAACGATGGACGCAAATATGGTTAATTATAAGATGATTGGACAACGAGTTAAAGAGGCACGAGTCAAGCTGGGCTGGCAGCAGTCGGAACTCGCACATAGAGCGGGACTGACCACTTCTCATACAAGCCACATCGAAACGGGGCAAACCAAAGTGGCTTTACCGACTATCGTTAAGATTGCAAATACTTTGTCTGTTTCAGTTGACGAGCTGTTATGTGACAGTGTGGAACAGGTGCAGAATGTTTACGATAAGAAAATAGCGGAAGAGCTGGCAGACTGTGATGCTGCCGAGCTGCAAGCATTTCTTGAGATAATTCGATCTACAAAGGCTGTGATTAGGAAAACTAGAAAATCAGACTATTAGTCTTTCCAACGATTACAACCAATTACTTCGGCGTAAAATACATCAGATAGTACCCTCGCCCTTTATGGCTTCAAGGCAAATGCAAATTTGCCCGAGATGACTTTCGGGGGTGCTTTTTTATTTTAGAACAGCAGCTATGCGTTCTTGTTTTTGCAAGAGATTGTGAAAACAAGAGCGCTGTTTTTATATCTGGGGATAATTACCGATGTCGCTCTCCTCCGAGCGAGCTTGAAACCTATCAAATCAGATTTCAAGAAAAATGGAGGAATACAAGAATGTATTACGATAACAAGAAAAGTGGGAAAAGAATCCAACAGCTTAGAAAAGATATAGATTTAACGCAGGAGCAACTTGCAGATAACCTCAACATCAGCCACAGCACAATGGGAAGAATCGAGCGAGGTTCGCAAGGTATATCCATTGATTTACTAATTGAGGTCGCTGCCTATTTCGGTGTTTCACTAGATTACATATTGCTTGGCAGAGAGATGCAGACGGACAAGCTCAAAAACAAGATCAGAGCCATGATGAAACAGCTGGAAGAAGTAGAAAAGCTATTATAATAGGTCAAATTATGTAAGGTAATGCGTCATGCCACGCCCTAAAAAGATGAATGAATACACGGTAAAATTGTCTTGTAGGCGCCGAAGGGTGTTTACAACATTGCTCCTTGACAATTACATATTCATTCATCAAGTCCATTCCTGCTTGTGGTGCGCAAGTGCCAGCCATATCAGCAATACGCCATGACATACAATCAACCGGAAACATCGGCAAAAAATCTTGAACAGTAAGTAACACTGTTGTTTCTGCCTGAGCGTAAAGAGCGATCAATAGTAGCTGTGAATATTGGGTTGTTCCCAATACGGCCATGAAAGCAACAGGTATAATGATACTTCTGCTCAGCCACAGACGCACGCAATGGGAGCAGCCCGGTGAGAACCACGGGGAGGTCGAACACCTATGGAGCTGGTAACAAACAGCCGCTTGATGATTCCCATGAAGGCACAATGCCTTTTTCCAGGGGGGTTAAGGACAAATTTGGAAAACACATATTATAAGGGAGGGCGGTATTCGTACTGTCCTTCGGTACATACACAATAAAAGGAGAAATGGAACGGATGAGAGAAAATTGGGTGTACCGTAGAGGTGATATTTATTATGCTGACCTGACACAGTATCTTGGTTCGGAGCAAGGCGGAAGCCGTCCGGTTGTAGTACTTCAAAACAATATTGGCAATTTCCATGCCCCTACTTTGATTGTGTCAACAGTCACTTCCCGTGCGGATAAAAAGTTGGATCAGCCGACGCACTATTTTATAAGTAGAAACTCGGCTTTTACAAAACCTTCGATAGTGCAGCTGGGCAACTTTTTACCATAGACAAGCAGAGGGTGCAAAGGTACTTAGGTAATCTGACACAGAAAGAATTGCGTTTTGTTGACAATGCTCTGACAATCAGCCTGTCGTCGCCTGTTCTGAAAACATCAAGAAGAAGCAGATAAGATAAGAAAGTCAATGATGCCATAGTACCAAATGGTATCCTTGACTTATTTTTTATAAAAGGAGGACACAAGATGGAGAAACTGATTACCAGAAAAGAAGGCTGCTAATATCTTAGGGATAAGCATTGCAAACAGCTTGGATGCAGCTCGTAATAATGGATTGATTTCTTATGTGCAGTATGTAGAAAACGGCTGCGTTTATTTTACCGATGTAGCCCTTCAGGAATATATTGCGAAATGCACACGCAGAGCAAAACCTGTGGAGAAGAACGGTACTTACCGAAAACCACGAACCGCCAGAGCGTGAGTAAATCGACATCCTTGCTGAAAGTAGAGGTATCTGGTAAAACCAAGATACAGCGATGGATATTATCACGATTAGGAGGTGCCAAAAATGGCAAAGAAAAGAAAAAAGCTAATTCCTGACTATGGTACAGTCGTACTCAATGGTATCGAGTATTATAGAACGAGAATCGAAAATTCAGAAGGTAAACTGGTGGCTCTTTATGCGAGAACATCGGAAGAATTGTTTGATAAGGAACTGGAAGCATTGGATCGAGTAGATAATGCTTTGTTCAATCGAAAATCCCCCACGATTGAGGAATACTGTGAGAAATGGTTATTGATGCAGTCGGTTCATGTGCGAGCCACAACTTTGACGGACTATACATCTAAGGTTAGGCGGCATATTATCAAAGAATTGGGAGATATGCGAATAGCGGATGTTACTTTGGACGATATTCAGCTTGCCCTTGTACCGGTTTCCAAGAAATCCGCTTCGGTATATAAGTCGGTTGTTATCTTGTATAAATCAATTTTTCGTGCAGCAAAAGAAAGTCGAATCATAGAATTAGACCCAACAACATATCTTACTGCAAAGGGCGGTGGTGTTCCGCAAAAGGATAAAGTGGCATTGACAGACGAGCAGGCTTCACGCTTATTGGATGCCATACAAGGGTTGCCACCGTATGTGTTCGTAATGCTTGGTCTGTATGCGGGATTAAGGCGTGAAGAAATCCTGGCTTTGAAATGGGATTCCGTCTATTTGGACACAAAAGCTCCTTACTTAACAGTGCGGAAGACGTGGCATACAGAAAATAACAGACCTGTCATTCTTGAAGAATTAAAGACAAGGGCAGCAGAGAGGAACATTCCGCTCCCGGATTGTTTGGCGGAGTGTCTGAAAGATGCAAAGGCAAAATCGACTTCGGAATATGTGGTTGCAAATAGGGACGGTGAACCGCTGTCCTACACACAGTTTAAGCGGCTGTGGCAATACATTGTTACCCGAACAGTCAAAGAGCGAGTGTATTTCCGATATGAAGATGGAAAGCGTGTAAAACACACCGTGAAACCTGTCCTTGGAGAAAAAGCCGCCCATAACGGCAAGGTGGTTTACAGCTTGGATTTTGAAGTGACACCGCATCAATTAAGGCACACATACATTACGAATTTGATTCATTCATCGGTAGACCCGAAAACGGTGCAATACTTAGCTGGTCATGAGAGTAGCAAAATCACAATGGATATTTACGCCAAGGCAAAATACAACAGACCTGATGAACTGGTACTTACAATGAGCAGTGCCTTTGAACAATGGGACGCATAATAAATCGAGCGGTCATTACAACAATTAAATAGAAAATGATGCAGGGAGCGAGGCAAGGATGTCTCGTTCCTTGTTTTACATAAACGACATCGTTTATTAAATAGGTAATTTCTGCGAAAATTGATTTACGAGCAGGAGAATGCTCACGATCAGGAAAGGAGAATTATAATGGCAAAGAAAAAAACAGACCTCCCCAAATACGGAACGACTATGATTAAAGGAACCTTATATTACAGAACCCGCATTCAGGATGCAGATGGTAAAAGGGTTGGCTTGTATGCTACCACTTGCGAAGAATTGTATGAAAAGCAGTTAGATGCAAAGTGGCAGGTAGAGGAAATCCTTTTCCGTCGGAAACATCCAACTGTTGCTGAATACTGCGAGAAGTGGTTGCTGATGCAATCGGCAAAGGTATCAAAGGCTACCATGCGAGGATATAGCTTCGACATGAAAAATCATATCATCAAACCTCTGGGTGAAATGTATATGGAAGAAGTGACGGCCGATGATATTCGATTAGCACTTGTGCCTTTGTCGAAAAAATCTGAGAGCGTGTATAACACAGTAAATATGCTTATTAAGTGTATTTTCTATTCGGCAGAACGTAGTCAGCTTATTGAATTTAATCCCTGTGAGGGGCTTTCTGCAAAAGGCGGAAAGGCGGTAAAAAAGAAAGAAGCACTAACAGACCAGCAGACAAAGGTGCTTTTGGATACAGTGAAGGGACTTCCTCCCTATCTGTTTTCTATGATTGGACTGTATTCTGGGCTTCGCCGGGAAGAAATTCTTGCACTACAATGGGACAGCGTGTTTCTGGATGAATCCACTCCCTATATTACAGTACAGCGGGCTTGGCGTTCAGAACATAATAGACCGGTGATTTCTACGGTACTAAAAACTGCGGCTGCAAAGAGAGATGTTCCTATTCCAAAGTGTTTGGTGGAATGCCTGAGAGAAGCCAAGGCGGAATCAATATCAGAATATGTAATTGCAGACAGCAAAGGTGAGCCACTTTCTTATTCGCAGTTCCAGCGTGTCTGGAAGTATGTGACTGTCCGTTCCACGAAAGAGAGGACCTATTATAAATATGTGAATGGGCAGAGCATTAAATACAAGGTGCAGCCAACATTGGGCATGACACAGAAGAACAATCCGAAGATTCAATACACAATGGATTTTGATGTAACGCCGCATCAATTAAGGCACACTTACATCACTAACTTGCTCTATGCAGGGGTTGACCCCAAGACGGTTCAGTATTTGGCAGGACACGAAAACAGCAAAACAACTATGGACATCTATGCAAAGGTGAAGTACAATAAACCAGAGGAGCTATTCGATGTTGTGAATGGAGCTTTTCAGCAATAGCAGGAGTTGTGAAACGGTACCATTTTAGTGGTTAAGGGATGGGTTAACTGAGAACGGTAAGTGCAGAAAACCCTGTAATATCAAGGAAAACTGGCACAGAGAGAATAGAAGTACGGTCTCAAAGCAGCAAGACGTGCACCTCAGTTCTCAAAGAGATAATAAATCGAAAAATGATTACCCCAGGAATGTTGATTTTCTGGGGTTTTTTGTATACAAGAAGGGCATAGCAGATTAATTCTGCTGTGCCCTTTTACAATAAATAGATTAATTATATATAATTTAAATTCAATAATACAACAGGCTGGTATCTGCCGTTTCTTTTGCAAGAGAACGAATTGACAGACTGCGATATTTGCCGCGCATATAGGTCTGTAAGCTGTCACCTATTGGATCAGACCATTCAGCACGAATTTTATCCATTCCGCATAATATTCCAATGGCAGTCAAAATTTGAGCGGCATTACAGTCTACATCCTGACCTTCCATTGAGATTATGTAGGCGGTTTCATCAAAATTACCATTACCAAACCACAATGCAATCACTTCTGCCATAGCATTTGGATATGCATGAATCCAGTTGTATTGTTCGGATCTTTTTTCACAGCATTTCCATGCTTTTTCCCATGACTGTTCTATTTTACATGCGTTAAGAGCAAAAGAAACTATGTGGAAATACTCGCTGTCATGCGGAAGCATGGAAATACTAGATTCAACAATTTGACGAATATCAGTCATCGTAAAAGAAAGAGATACAATCATAGCATTGAAAATTTCCCCGATGATGCCATTGCTAAAGTGAGAAACCTCTCCATCAATCCAGGCCAGTCGAGCGGCCTCCTTTGGATTGCCGGGTGCCACCATTCCGCAGATAGCACCACGCATTTGTGCACCTATCCATTCGCCAAAGGGGTTACCAATACGAGCACTTTCAGGAGGCATAATTCCCCAGCGAATATTGCGCAGAGCTATTTCTTCTGCGGACCATCCTGAAGGTACCAGTCCAATCCAAGCTTCTGCAATATCTTGAGACGTTATGCTCTTTCCTTTCTTTTTATAAGCGTCTAAAAATGCCAGTTCATAGGTAATGTCATCATTAAACGTGTTTACATTGCGTAAATAGGAACGGACTTCTCCGAATTGTTTGCGAATTGCATCGGTGGTATAGCCCTCAATCATGGTGCCTATTGCACCGCCTATGATTTGACATATCCATCCTGCATAAATTTTTTCGTTGAGAGAACTCTTATCCATGGGTGATGGCTCGCTAAACTGTACACTAGCGGCAAATTGTTCCCAGCTTTCGTAACGAGTGAACTTCCAACTTGGATGTTGAGGATCTTTCTGCGCTGAATTTACAGCAAACCAAAGTTTTGAAGAAATTTGATTTAAAGCTATTATATCATCACGGGCATAAGCAGCTTGGCCGGCTTCCCACAGCTCTACACCGCCTGAAACTATATATCCCATATTTTCCTTTGCCTGAATAGCAGCAAGCATAATACTCTCAGGGGCAAAACTGCCGGGTACATTACTATTCCATAGGAGCCGCAGATGAAAGTCTTCGGAATCTCCGACATCAATATTATCCTCCCAAGTTTGTTCTTCGTCCTTCAGTATTTTAGGTACAGCATTATCTGTTTTTTCTCGTGATAATTCCCAAGCTTTTTTCACCATAAATAACCTCCTTGGTTAAAATAAATCATATATTAAAGTTAATTCAAACACTTACTGAGTTTTTGTATTGCTGTCTCGATTATTTCTTTTTTTACAAATGAATAATTTATGATAAATATATGTTCAACTGATTTTGGTGCATCAACATAATATTGAGATAAGCATGATAACTTGATTCCATTCTGTGCTGCTCTTTGAATAAAGGAATTATCAGAAATATCGGTTTTAATTTGCATAAGAAAATGAAGTCCTGCATCTTCTTCGGAAATATTTACGTAAGAAGATAAAGGGCTTTTTTTGATAATATCCAAAAGGAAGTCACGCTGTGAATGGTAGTAATTACGCATTCGGTTAATGTGCTTTTCAAAATAACCCTCTTTTATGAAGCGTGCAAGGGTATATTGTTCAAAATTTGAAACGGTGCAGGAATAAAAATTAAGTTTGGAATAGAAACTATTTATCAGATGTTTTGGCAACACCATATAGCTGATTCTAACAGTTGATGCAAGGCTTTTTGTAAATGTATTTATATATATTACTTTTTCCGTTATATCAATGCTCTGCAATGTTGGAATAGGTTGTCCGGTTAAGCGAAATTCACTATCATAATCATCCTCAATGATATAATGGGAATCGGATTTTGATGCCCATCCAAGCAGTTCATAACGTCTGCCGATTGGCATAATAATACCTGTCGGAAAATGATGAGACGGAGACAGATGAATGACATCAATATTGTTATTTTCAAGTTCAGATATAATAACCCCGTCTTTATCCATATCAATAAATTTACATGCAACATTGTTGCTGTTATATATTTGTGAGATTTTATTATAACCAGGATTTTCAACAGCATAATTCTTGTCAAATCCTAGGAGCTGTATCAGAAGACCATATAAATACTCTGTTCCCGCACCAATAATAATTTGTTCAGGAGAAACTGTCATACCACGAAATTGTTTCAAATGTTCAGCTATAGCTTCGCGTAAACATAAAATGCCTCCGCATGGCGGGTTAGTCATTAAGTCTATGTGATTGTCACTTAGGAGTTCACGAATTAATTTGGCCCATATAGAAAATGGAAAATTATCAGGGTTTGTTTGGTTGCTGGTGAAATCAGCAAAATATGGTGAATAGCCAGATGATAATTTTACATTTTCTATTGATAAAGCTGATTTTGCTTGTTGTTTTGGTTCTTTAATGTCTGTTACAAAGTATCCTTTTTTGGGGAGCGAATAGATATAACCCTCGGCAATTAATTGTGCATATGCGTTTTCAATTGTAATAGTACTTATACCCAGATTTTTTGAAAATGAACGTTTTGACGGAAGTTTCATTCCTGGTTTTAATATTCCTTGCAAAATATCATTTTTAATGCATTTATATAAATGTTCATACAAAGAATCTGACCCTATATCGGTAAAAGAATAAGTAAGCATTATTAATAAAGAACTCCAATCTGACCATTCTGATTATATTTAAATTGAATATTTTAAACTGGTCAGATCCAATTATAATAGAAAATAAGTT
This sequence comes from Candidatus Metalachnospira sp., assembly GCA_040767305.1. Taxonomy (GTDB): domain Bacteria; phylum Bacillota; class Clostridia; order Lachnospirales; family Anaerotignaceae; genus Metalachnospira. The sequence goes on from JAXGOV010000001.1 coordinate 164,966, forward strand.
TTTTGTAAATAAGCAATTAATAGATTATGGAGGAATGAAATTATGTCACAGAAAAGATATGAATTAAATAAGGAATTGGCACAAATGTTAAAAGGTGGAGTTATTATGGATGTGACAACGCCGGAACAGGCTAAAATTGCAGAAGCGACAGGTGCATGCGCAGTTATGGCATTAGAAAGGATACCTGCGGATATAAGGGCGACAGGTGGTGTATCCAGAATGAGTGACCCTAAAATGATTAAAGGAATACAAGAAGCTGTTTCAATTCCGGTAATGGCAAAGTGCAGAATTGGACATTTTGTAGAAGCTCAGTTATTGGAGGCAATTGAAATTGATTATATAGATGAAAGCGAAGTGCTTTCGCCGGCGGATGATGTATATCACATTGATAAGGCAAAATTTAATGTTCCTTTTGTGTGCGGAGCAAAAGATTTAGGAGAAGCCCTTAGAAGAATTAATGAAGGGGCTGCTATGATAAGAACAAAAGGAGAACCGGGAACAGGTGACGTGGTACAGGCTGTTCGCCATATGAGAATGATGAACAGTGCGATTGCAAAGATTGAAGCTATGAGAGATGATGAATTGTTTAATGAGGCAAAAGAATTGCAGGTACCGTATGAATTGATTTCTTATGTTCATAATAATGGAAGATTGCCGGTTGTAAATTTTGCGGCGGGTGGTGTAGCAACTCCAGCAGATGCCGCACTTATGATGCAATTGGGAGCAGAAGGCGTGTTTGTAGGCTCGGGGATATTCAAATCAGGAAATCCGGAAAAAAGGGCAAATGCTATTGTTAAGGCAGTAACTAATTATAATGATGCAAAATTCATTGCAGAATTATCTGAAGATTTAGGAGAAGCCATGGTTGGAATCAATGAACAGGAAATAGAGCTGTTGATGGCTGAGAGGGGAAAATAAGATGACAGTTGCAGTATTGGCTGTACAGGGAGCCTTCATAGAGCATGAAAAAATGTTGGAGTCGTTGGGGGTAAAGTGCATTGAATTGCGGAAAAAATCAGACTTAAAAAAACACTATGATGGGTTGGTATTACCGGGTGGAGAAAGTACAGTACAAGGTAAGTTGTTAAGGGAGCTTGATATGTTTACTATTTTGCAAAAGCAAATTATGGACGGAATGCCGGTATTAGCTACTTGTGCTGGACTGATTTTACTGGCACAGAAAATTAGTAATGATGATAAGTTATATTTTAAAACTATGCCGGTGAAGGTAAAAGAAATGCATATGGCAGACAGTTAGGAAGCTTTTTTATAGAAGAGGAGATGAAAGGAATCGGAAAGTTTCCGATGGAATTTATCAGAGCCCCTTATATTGAAAAGATAGGTAAGGACGTAGAAATATTAGCAAGGGAAGAAGGACATATAGTAGCAGTCGGTTATGAAAATCAGATAGCAATGTCTTTTCACCCTGAGTTAACCAAAGATACCAGAATTCATGAGATGTTTATAAAAAATTTATAAGAGATTAAAATATATTAACAAATATAGTTTATGAGCTTTTGGCTATATTAGTCACTTGCCAAAAGATAATATATTATGTGAGCACATATCAAAAGACGCATCTCAAATACCTTGAAGATACGTCTTTTGAGGTTGTAAAAAAATTAAAACTTGCATATAAGAGGGTGTATTGTTATAATATTCAGAGGGAATGAGGTTCTCCCTTGGCTAGACCAAAACTGCGATTGTGCTGATGACTTCTACATTTTTAGGTGTAGGTGTCATTTTTTTTGCTGATTTTTCAACAGGAGGATAACATAATGATTCGTAATATTATAGAAGATTACAAAGAAGTGTTTATTTATTCGTTTATTGCAATACTTGTTGGTATTATTATTGGCGCAATAGATGCAGTATTTGGTGAAGTGCTGATCAAAATAACAGAAATAAGAGCTGAAAATCCTGTAAAACTGATCCCGTTTTTGCCTTTAGCAGGAGTTTTGATAATTATTCTTTATAGCAAATTGAGTAAGGAAAGTTTTAAAGGCATGACGCTTGTGTTTCAGACTGGGCATGGTGATATTAATAGAATTCCCAAAATGCTTGTGCCCTTAGTAATAGTCAGTACATGGATAACACATCTTTTTGGAGGCAGTGCCGGAAGAGAAGGCGTAGCAGTACAATTAGGTGCTACAGTAGCGCATACAATAGGAAGAAAATTGAGATTTTTGGACAACCCCAGGGCTTTGCTTGTAATAGGTATGGCTGCCGGTTTCTCGGGGTTGTTCCAAACTCCCATAGCTGCTACTTTTTTTGCTATTGAAGTATTGATATCAGGGGTAATATTGTATGAAGTTTTATTACCTGCATTAGTTGCATCCTATGCTGCAAGTATAACATCACATTTGTTGGGATTAGAAAAATTTTCGGTGGCTGTAAATGACTCTTTGAATATCACACCGACAGTATTGGGAAAATTGATTTTAATTGGTATTATTTTCGGTATTGTAGGAGGTTTTTTTGCACATATATTAAGTTATTTTAAAAAGATATTTGCTGATAAGATTAAAAATCCAATGAAACGAATATTTATTATAGGAATTGTGCTTGCGATTATTTTTTTGTTACTCCATTTAGGAAGATATTCGGGATTAGGGACTAATCTTATTAGTCTAAGTTTTAAAAATGGTGTTATTTATAATTATGACTGGATATTAAAACTCATATTAACCGCTATTACTTTGGCGGCAGGTTATCAGGGTGGAGAGGTAACACCTCTGTTTTCAATTGGAGCGAGTCTCGGAATTGTTTTAGGAAATATATTGGGGCTTCCTGTTATGCTTATAGCGGCTCTTGGGTATGCGGCTGTATTCGGAAGTGCTACTAATACATTGTTTGCACCGATATTGATAGGGGCAGAGGTTTTTGGCCCGCAAAATACCCTCTATTTTGCGATTGTATGTTCATTGGCATATATTTTTAATGGTAATAAAACTATTTATTCTGCACAGAAGAGATTTAGTTTTTTCTCAGAGGAAGGACTTAATATTTTATTGAAAAAATAATAAGAGTTATGAAACAGCCAAGGAATTATCCTTGGCTGTTTTTACTTAATTAAGCTTTTTGACAGTATTTCAGTATCACATTTTTCAAGAGTAGAACTGTCAGTTGTAATAATATAAAATATAATACTGCAATTATACTCATCGAAATACTTGCTGTAAACTCTGCCTTTCATTAGAATTGGTTCAAATTCGTTTTGGACTATATATGAAGGTGAACCATATTGCATATATGATTGTTTTGAACCATTTTTATTATGTGCTGAACCATTAACGGTTAAGTCTGCATCGGTACATGTCCAGTCGTCATAACCAAGATAGTTAATGTCACTTTCAGAACTGGTAATATTCCAATCAAACACCATATTTTCTGGTTTTAATCCGAAATCACTTAATACCAGTTTTTGAAAATCGAACTGCGGAATTTTCGATACCGACTGCAAATCAAGTTTTAAAACGCCATCATCATTAACAAATCCATATGGTTTACCGCTTGAATCTTGAACGACATATGCACCATAAAAGCTGTTGTAATAAGGCGAATTCTCGTCATATAACCTCTCTGTCAGCCCGTTTTTCATAGAAAATGCCGGAAAGTTATACAAAATCGTAAGACGTAAATCATTATTACCTGTATATTGCCTGAAACCATCATCGGCGTTGAAAGTCATAACAAACGGATACCAATCTGTTTCTGTTGTCGTCAAACCTCCTGGAATAGATATATCAAAGTTATTATCAGCCATAACACTGTTTTTTTATTTGACCTGTCGCTAACAGACATTATAGCCATACTTTGAAATAGCTTGAAGGAGCTGTAAATTGTAGCAAAATAAATGTTATTAGTATTATTAAGGCTATCTTTTTTCTTTTGCATTTAACATCGCTCCTTTTTATATTATTTATTTAATAATGACATAGGCGGTGCCAAATTACAATATTACATATTAAAAAATTGGAAATACTTAATATAGTATATTGTATATGCGATTTCTTATTACTAATAAATTTATTATTAAACAAGAGAAACTGTTAGATAAAGCGAGCATAATTGAGATTAGTATGTTAAATACTATAAAAAAACTAGTTAAATTCATATAAATCAAGATGATTTGACCCCAATTGCGGATTTTTGGATACAAAATTTAGTAATTCATTGACATCTTATGACTTTTGATGTTAAAATGATATAGTTAAAATAAACTATTTGTGAGGTGAAGAATTACATGGAAAGTTGTGGCAGTTGTGGGCGAAGTAAGAGTGATAGGCATAGTTTAAATGAAGAATTGCGCAATTTTTCGGTAGTTCTTTATAATTTAAAGTATGCCCATCACTTTTTGTCTGCGATGAAAGATAATATTCATGACGTGGAGAAAGTATATGTGATGGTTTTTTTATGCTCTTTTACGGATATGAATATTAAAAAAATAGTAACCGGAGGTGCATAAAAGTGATGGATAATGAAAAGAAAAGATTAGACTCGGTTTCTGAAATTCCTGAAAGACCTGACTATGAAAAAGAACTTGAAGAAATTATAAAAAGTAATTTATCAGATGCTGAAATTCGTGAGAAATTAAGCGATTATCATGAAAATGATATTGCTGATGTTCTTGAAAACCTTACTGAGACCGAGAGAAAAAGATTATATAGAATACTTGGTAATGAAAATGTTTCGGAAATCTTCGCTTATCTTGGAGATGACGTAGTTAAATACATTGATGAACTTGATCCTGAAAAGGCTGCAGATATTATCGAATCAATGGATGCCGATGATGCCGTTGACATTCTTGACGAATTAGAGGACGACAAAAGCGGACAGATCAGGAAATTACTTGACGAAGAGGCAAGGCAGAATATTGATCTTATTTTGTCCTATGACGAAGATCAAATCGGTAGCAGAATGACAACAAACTTTGTTGTTGTCAAAAAAGACTCTTCCGTTAAACAGGCAATGAAAGCTTTGGTAAAACAGGCTGCAAACAATGACAATATATCAACTATTTATGTAACAAATGAAGATGATACTTTTTATGGAGCAATAGATTTAAAAGATTTGATAATTGCAAGAGATTATCAGCAGTTTGAAAGCTTAATATCGACATCTTATCCTTATGTATATGCAGAGGAGAAAACGGGTGAATGTATAGAAGAGTTGAAGGATTATTCAGAGGACTCTATTCCCGTTTTGAGCAACGACAATAAAATTTTAGGTGTTATTACTTCGCAGGATATCGTTGAAGCAATTGATGAAGAAATGGGCGAAGATTACGCTAAATTAGCTGGTTTGACTGCTGAAGAGGATTTAAACGAGCCGTTTAGAGACAGTGTAAAGAAGCGTTTGCCTTGGCTGTTGCTTCTGCTGTTGCTTGGACTGGTGGTTTCAACAGTGGTAGGTATGTTTGAATCAGTTGTTTCGCAAATAACGTTGGTTGTATGCTTCCAGTCGCTTATTCTTGATATGGCAGGTAATGTCGGAACTCAATCTCTGGCTGTAACAATTCGTGTTCTTATGGATGAAAACTTAACAAGAAAGCAGGAAAGACATCTTATCTTCAAGGAAATGAGGGTAGGGTTAACAAACGGATTGATACTTGGTTCAATGTCGTTTGTTGCTATCGGATTTTATATATTTGTTGTAAAATCCAAATCTTTGTTGTTTGCATTCGCAACGTCAGGATGTATTGGAGTATCATTGCTTGTGGCAATGGTAATTTCAAGTCTTGTTGGAACGGTGGTTCCAGTTTTCTTTAAGAAAGTTAAAGTTGACCCGGCTGTTGCATCGGGTCCGCTTATTACGACAATAAATGACCTTGTTGCTGTTGTTTGTTATTATGGAATAGTATGGATTCTGTTAATAAATGTACTTCAGCTTGTGGAATAAATGTTAAATGTAATTAATTTTGTTGATAAATTAAACTATCTAAAGAAAAACCAAAAGGAGTTAGATAAGATGGCAAGTAAATTCGGCATGGTCAAGTGTTATTTTGAACATGGGCTGTGGTCATCAAATCAGGTTAAAGATGCAGTTTCTAAGGGAATGATTAACGCTGGTGAATATAAAGCTATTACCGGTGAGGATTTTAAGGAAGCTATACTTAAAAAGGCAGATAAAATAAAGAAAACTAAAGCGTTAAGGCAGTATATCGTAAATACGTTTACGGATCAGGTATTCACAGGCAATCCGGCAGGGGTTTGTATTATGCAGGAACGTATCTCTGACGAACTTATGAGTAAAATTGCAGTTGAAAATAAGTTGTCAAATACATGCTTTGCGCTTAAGAATGGAAGCAGATATAGTTTAAGGCTGTTCACCCCTGGAGGAGAAATTGATCTTTGCGGTCATGCTACACTTGCAGCTGCATATGTGGTTTTGAATTTTTTTGAGAAGAATAATGAAACGCTTGAATTTGATACTATCAGCGGAAAAATAAAGGTTACAAAAAATGATGATGTTTATGAAATAGATTTACCTGAAAGTGAACTTATTTCGGTTCCGGTTACAGAACAGATGACAGAAGCCCTTGGAGCAAGACCGGCAGAGGCTTTTTTGGGCAGGGATTTACTTTGCGTATTTGAAAACGAAAATGATGTAATAAATATGAGACCAAAGAAGAAAAGGCTTATTGGGCTTGATGGGCTGGTTACTCATGTCACAGCTCCGTCGGAATCAAAAAAATACGACTGTGTGTCTCGTTCTTTTGCTCCTAAGTGCAAAATAGCAGAGGATCCTGTCAGTGGAGCTGCATATTGTCTTACGGCACCATATTGGTTTAAGAGGCTGAAAACCAATATAATAGTTGCAAGACAAGCTTCTAAGCGCGGCGGAACAGTTTTTTGTAAAACACTAAAAAAGGGCAGAGTAATTCTGTGCGGAAAAGCTGTTTTATACTCTGAAGCAGAAATATTTGTTGATTAATTTAAAAAATATATAATATTGTTATGTAATGATGTGAAACCTCTCTAAAAACTAGAGAGGTTTTTTATTTAAAATTGGATTGTTTTTTTATTGACAATGTTTGTTAAATGATTTACAATATGAACAAGATAAACAAAGAAAAATAATTAGAAAAAAATAATAGTTTATCACTAAAATAACTGTTTTACGCATAATATATTGTAAACGACAAGGGAGGCTTTATCATGAAATGTGAGAAATTGTTTAACAAAGCTTGTGAAGAAAAAACTAATGGTAGTTTAGAAAAGGCATATGAATTATTTTCGGAAATTGTATATGACTATCCCGGTACAGAATATGCAATATTTGCAAATGAAGAAATGATAGCTCTTTCAGCTATGAATTCAGAATATCTTGATGTAGCAATGTGTGAGCAAGCAATCGCATGATTGCGATAAAATATAAGCCATAAAAAGCACTCCGATTGAGGGGTGCTTTTTACTATATGTATAAAATTTTTTTATGTTTATTTTATATTTTATTTTTTGAAATATATACATCACCGCTTATTGTATCAAATGAGAAATCTGCTTCTCCGTTTCCGTATTTACCTTCGCCATTATCTCCGGTGGTTGGAAAATCACATTTTATATCTCCGCTTACTCCATCTTGTGTATAGTTAAAACCATTATTGTCTGGTATACGAAGAGTAACATTTCCGCTCGTAGTGTCTGTATCGACTTCGTTTGGGCAAACATCTGATACAACCTTTAGTTCTCCGGAAGTGCTGTCAAAATCTATAGCTGAAATACTTCCGTTCAAAAACACATTTCCGCTTATTGTATTCATGTTGGAAGCTTTTTTAATTATAATGTTGTCAGAATCAATATCTCCGCTTGTAGTGTCAACATCAATTTCGTCAACTGTGATATTGTCTAAAAATAATTCTCCTGATATATTTTCTACGTTAATATATTTAGAATCTACGTTTTTAATATTAATATCTGAAGAAAAAGATTCAATTGTAAGGTCTTTTAATTGATCCATCATTGATTCGGGAATTTGTATTGTCAATGATTTATTAAAATTAAATCCACCTATTGAAATTGGTAACTTTCTTGAAGCGCTGTATTCTATAGAAAGCTTCTTGCCGTCGCTGTAATAATGGAGTAAGTCGCTATCACTAAGTTCCTTTCTGCTTTCTTCATAGAACTTTACTGTATCTCCGGAATATCCCTCTACGTTTACTGAGCCGTCTATCCAGTTTATCTCTATATCGGAGATATCTGAAGCATCAATTTCGTTATTTCCGGATGAGTACTTTGAAGAATTGAAGTAGTGATGTCCGCCTAAATTAAAAGAAAAAAAGCCAGTTGAACCAAACTTGATACCTGAAACTAATACCGATATTAAGAAGAGGGCAATAATTGACCAAATTACTATTTTAAAAATAGAAGAATTTTTTTTGTCCATAATTATCCCTGCTTTCTAAGCTCAAACACAGCTTGAAGAATTTTTTGTATTGCAACGCCTATAAGGAAAATTACCCATGTTATATGCCAGGCTCCAGTTGTAAAGCTGATAACTATATAAATCAATGTAATTACTGACCATATAGCACTTTTTATTGATTTCATGGCGCGAATATTTGCATCATTATGACTTTGCCATTCTTTAAATTCTTCAACGATGGTGTCATCAACTTTTTGGTAACGTGGTTTTGACATATTGTTATAAATAATAAGTCCTGTTGCAGCGGCAATCAATATAAACATAAAGCATGGACCAAGTACTTCTCCGAAAAAGCCTCTGTCACTGACATAACTGAATATAATTGGAGGTATTACGCTTACGATGTAAAGCATGACTGCAATTGAAATAAGCATTGCTGATTTTTTTCTTGCAGCTTCAGATTCTTCATGCAAATATTGCTGGTTGTTACTATCGTTAAATCCTTCAAGAAGCTCATCCATATCACCTAAACTGGCGATTGCGATATTGTATGCAGCCTCGGGTGCTTTACCTTCGTTTAATAAGTCATTGTATTTATCAATTAGGTTCTGCAATATTTCTTCTTTCATTTCAACTGATTTTTTTGTAGGCTTAATATTTTGGAATACTTCATCCATATATGCCCTGAGCTTATCTTCCATAATCATATTTCCTCCCTTTGATCTGACTGAATGAGAATGTCAATTAGTTTTTTTGAAACTTCCCAATCTTCTTTGAGGCGGTAATAGGTCTGACGACCATCCGGTGTAATTGTATAGTACCGTCTCCTGGCCCCTGTATTTTCATTTCCCCAGTACGAACTTATGCAGCCGGATTCCTCCAACCGCTTAAAAGCTGTGTAAAGAGTAGCCTCCTTCAGTTCATATTGATTATTTGTTTTCTGCTGTATTTCTTTGTTGATTTTATAACCATAACTGTCGCCACCTATAAGACTGGCAAGTATTATTGTGTCAGTATGGCCTCTTATTAAATCGGATGTAATAGACATGAAATATATACCTCCTTTGATATATGTATATTAAATCATATAATACCTCACCTGTCAAGGTATATAAAAAATCAATATAGATGCTATTTAAATAAAAGGCTGTTCAATATAACATATTGCACTAAAATAAATGCATTAATTGGTTACTAAAGTAAATTGAAGTGATTGAATATATATTTTATAATAGTAATGTAGTTACATTTATACATTAAAAACATAAGGAGGCGGCACTGATGGGATACAGATTTACGGATGACCAATTATCTATAAGGGAAACTCTCAGAGATTTTACGAAAAAAGAGGTTGCTCCGCTTGATGCTTATATGGATAAAAATGGTTTCAACATCGAGCTTTATAAAAAAATGCAGGAAATGGGGCTTTTAGGTATACATTATCCTGAAGAATTCGGTGGTGCCGGGCTTGATGAGGTTACCAGCGCAATAGTAATCCACGAAATCGCAAGGGGCAGTGCAAGCATGGCACTTTTTCTTGATGCCCATTGGCTTGCCGCTGATGCAGTTATGAAATTTGGAACAGATGAGCAGAAGAAAAAATATGTACCTATAGCCGCAAATGAAGGAATATTTGCATTTGGCCTTACTGAACCTGATGCCGGAAGTGATGCTGCAGGTTTGAAAACAACAGCGAAAAAAGACGGAGATTACTATATACTTAACGGTAGAAAGGCGTGGATAACAAATGCCGGCGTTGCAGATGTATACATAATTATGGCTAAAACATCTCCCCAAAAGGGTGTAAAAGGTATATCTGCGTTTATAGTTGAAAAGGATACGCCGGGATTTACTGTATGTTCTGATGAAGAAAAAATGGGCATGAGGGGAAGTAATACAGCGGGGCTTATTTTTGAAGATATGATAGTGCCAAAGGAAAATATGCTGGGAAAAGAAGGCGATGGCTTTAAAATAGCAATGGTTTCTTTAGATTGTGCCAGAATAAGCATTGGGGCAATTGCATGTGGCCTTTCTGAGCATGCATTGGAAATTGCAAAAAATTATGCAAAGGAAAGAGTTGCGTTTGGCAAACCTATTTCTAATTTTCAAGCTATTCAATTTAAAATTGCAGATATGGTAATTGGTATTGAAAATATGAAATTAATTACTTATAATGTAGCTGAGAAAAATGCAAATGGAGAAAAATTTACGGTAGATGCTGCTTGCTGTAAGGTGTATGCCGGTGAAACGTGCTGTAAGATATGTGATGAGGCAATACAAATTCTTGGCGGAAACGGATACAGCAAAGAGTATCCTGCGGAAAGACTTTACAGAGATGCAAAGCTTCTTATGATTGGTGAAGGCACATCGGAAATTTTGAGAATGTTAATAGGAAGAACAACTTTATCTGAATAATAGATGCTTTTTTGAGGAGGAAACTGAAATGAAACCTGAAACGGCAAACCTGAAAGAAATAATTAATGGCAGCAATAATATTGTGTTTTTTGGCGGGGCAGGTGTATCAACTGAAAGTAATATACCTGATTTTAGAAGTGAAAACGGTATATATAATGCAGTGAATCAATATGGCTATCCTCCTGAAACTATGTTAAGTCATGGATTTTTTGTTTCACATACGGATATTTTTTTTGATTATTTAAGAAAATATTTAATTTACCCGGAGGCTAAACCTAACAATGCTCATGTCGGACTTGCTAAGCTTGAAAAAGAGGGAAAGCTAAAGGCGGTAGTAACACAGAATATAGACAACCTTCATCAGATGGCAGGAAGCAAAACAGTATATGAACTTCATGGTACGCTTTACAGAAATTATTGCACTAAGTGCAATAAAGTTTTTGATATTGATTATATTATGAATAGTAAAGGAATTCCGCATTGCGATAAATGCGGAGGAACGGTACGTCCGGATGTAGTGCTTTATGGAGAGGGTCTTGATGATACAACAGTTTATAATGCAATAACGGCAATACAAAAAGCTGAAGTGCTTATTGTAGGTGGTACATCACTGAATGTGTATCCTGCTGCAGGCTTAATTGATTATTATAATGGTGATAAATTGGTGTTAATTAATAAAAGCACAACTCCTTACGACAGGAAAGCTAATTTGATTATTAGGGATAGTATTGGAGAAGTATTTAAGGAGATTTTGGACTTATAAATGTGTATATCTCGCTGAAAAATCGCAACGGACAATTTTTGATAAATTAATTAAAAAAAATATTGACAAACCTTATATCCTTTGCTACAATCAATAATGCACTGTGAACTTTGAAAATTAAACAGCGTAAAAAAATTAAACCCAAGTCAAAAGACAATGAGTTTATCTAAGATAAACAAACCAAAGTAATAAGGAAACAAAAAAAGTCAGAGTGATACTGGCAAAGGATTTTAACATAAGAGTTTGATCCTGGCTCAGGATGAACGCTGGCGGCGTGCTTAACACATGCAAGTCGAGCGGAAATATTTTAAAAGCTTGCTTTTGAAATATTTTAGCGGCGGACGGGTGAGTAACGTGTGGGCAACCTGCCTCATACAGAGGAATAATCATGTGAAAACGTGACTAATACCTCATGTCATTCTTTTAAGGCATCTTAAGAGAAGAAAAGGAGTAATCCGGTATGAGATGGGCCCGCATCTGATTAGCTAGTTGGTGAGATAACAGCCCACCAAGGCAACGATCAGTAGCCGACCTGAGAGGGTGATCGGCCACATTGGGACTGAGACACGGCCCAAACTCCTACGGGAGGCGACAGTGGGGAATATTGCACAATGGGGGAAACCCTGATGCGACAACGCCGCGTGAAGGAAGACGGTTTTCGGATTGTAAACTTCTATCAATAGGGACGAAAAAAATGACGGTACCTAAATAAGAAGCCCCGGCTAACTACGTGCCAGCACAGCGGTAATACGTAGGGGCAAGCGTTATCCGGAATTACTGGGTGTAAAGGGTGAGTAGGCGGCATGACAAGTAAGATGTGAAAGCCTGCGCCTTAACTGCGGGATTGCATTTAAACTGTTGAGCTAGAGTACAGGAGAGGAAAGCGGAATTCCCAGTGTAGCGGTGAAATGCGTAGATATTGGGAAGAACACCAGTGGCGAAGGCGGCTTTCTGGACTGAAACTGACGCTGAGGCACGAAAGCGTGGGGAGCGAACAGGATTAGATACCCTGGTAGTCCACGCCGTAAACGATGAGTGCTAGGTGTCGGAGGGGAACCTTCGGTGCCGCAGCAAACGCAATAAGCACTCCACCTGGGGAGTACGATCGCAAGATTGAAACTCAAAGGAATTGACGGGGGCCCGCACAAGCGGTGGAGCATGTGGTTTAATTCGAAGCAACGCGAAGAACCTTACCAAGGCTTGACATCCCGATGACGCATATAGAGATATATGTTTTCTACGGAACATCGGAGACAGGTGGTGCATGGTTGTCGTCAGCTCGTGTCGTGAGATGTTGGGTTAAGTCCCGCAACGAGCGCAACCCTTATCTTTAGTAGCCAGCATTAAGATGGGCACTCTAAAGAGACTGCCGTGGATAACACGGAGGAAGGTGGGGATGACGTCAAATCATCATGCCCCTTATGTCTTGGGCAACACACGTGCTACAATGGACGGAACAAAGTGAAGCAAAGCCGCGAGGTGGAGCGAAGCACAAAAATCCGTTCTCAGTTCGGATTGTAGTCTGCAACTCGACTACATGAAGCTGGAATCGCTAGTAATCGCGAATCAGCATGTCGCGGTGAATACGTTCCCGGGCCTTGTACACACCGCCCGTCACACCATGGGAGTTGGAAGCACCCGAAGCCTGTGACCTAACCGCAAGGGAGGAGCAGTCGAAGGTGAAGCTAGCGACTGGGGTGAAGTCGTAACAAGGTAGCCGTATCGGAAGGTGCGGCTGGATCACCTCCTTTCTATGGAGACAATGGTTTAATATACGCTGTTTAATTTTGAGGGCTTACACAATAAGGTTGGGTTCCCGAGTGGCCAAAGGGGGCAGACTGTAAATCTGTTGCGATAGCTTCGAAGGTCCGAATCCTTCCCCAACCATTATGCCCGAGTGGCGGAACTGGCAGACGCACAGGACTTAAAATCCTGCGGGGTAACACCCGTACCGGTTCGATTCCGGTCTCGGGCAGCCTTTTATTAAAAAGCTGTCATAAAATTAAAATTATGCCCAGATAGCTCAGTCGGTAGAGCAGAGGACTGAAAATCCTCGTGTCACTGGTTCGATTCCGGTTCTGGGCATTTTTATTGACATCTTGTGACAAATATGATAACATATTTAGGCAAAGTAAATGTTAATATGCGCGAATGGCTCAGTGGTAGAGCATCGCCTTGCCAAGGCGAGGGCCGCGAGTTCGAATCTCGTTTCGCGCTTTAGAATTGTTCAAGCCAAAAGGCTTGAACTTTTTTGATTATTACAATGTATAATAATATATAAACATTATAAATTTGCGGGGTGTGGGCATGATTGTAGGAACATGTATGGTTACATTAAGAATATCATGGGCATCATCTTTAAAAGAAAAGCGTATGGTTATAAAGAGTCTTACCGACAAAATGAAGAATAAATTTAACATTTCTGTTGCTGAGGTCGATGAGCAGGACAATCATAAATTGGCCGTTATAGGGTTTGCTTGTGTAACAAATCAAGTGGCGCATGCGGACAGTATCATCGAAAATGTGGTGAATTTCGTTGAAAATAACACAGAAGCGGAAGTCTCAGATGTTTTCAGAGAAATATTATAAAATTCTTTGATTTATTAAAATACTATGATATAATAAGATGATTATGCAGTCATATCTAGATTGCCAAGGATAATATTAAGGAGGAAAATTTACAAATGAGTTCGCAGATTTTAAGTAAAGAGGGAAATGAAGTTAAAATCTCTTTTGAAGTTAGCCCTGAAAAATTTGAAGAAGGTATGCAGTATGCATACAATAAGAATAAAACAAGAATATCTGTACCTGGTTTTAGAAAGGGTAAAGTACCAAGAAAAATCGTTGAAGCACAGTTCGGAGTAGAAATGCTTTATGAGGATGCTGTAAACTGGGCTCTTAATGAGGAATATCCTATTGTCGTTGCTGAACTTAGCCTTGATGTAGTATCAAGACCTCAAATTGATGTTAAGGAAGTTAGCAAGGAAATTGGTGCTAAATTTGAAGCTACTGTAACAGTTAAACCCGAAGTTAAACTTGGTCAGTACAAGGGCCTTGAAGTAAAAGAATTTCCTGCGGAATTAACTGAAGAAGAAATCAATGCTCATTTTGAAAAGATTAGAAATGACAATGCAAGACTTATACCTGTTGAGGACAGAGCTGCGCAGATGGGTGATACAGTTAATGTTTCATACTGCGGTACAGTTGATGGTGTAGAGTTTGAGGGCGGCAAGAGTGATAGCTATGACCTTAAGCTTGGCTCAAAGACATTTATAGATACATTTGAAGATCAGATCTGTGGTCATTCAATTGGAGATAAATTTGATGTTAATGTAACTTTCCCTGCTGAATATCATTCAGAAGAACTCAAAGGCAAAGCAGCTGTATTTGCTGTTGAACTTAAGGGAATCACAGCGTCAGAACTTCCTGAACTTAATGATGACTTTGCACAGGACGTTTCAGAATACGAAACATTTGATGAATACAAAGCAAACGAATTGGAAAAACTCTCTAAGGATAAGGCTGAAAAAGCTCAGCACAGCAAAGAAGACGCTCTTATTGAGCAGGTAATTGCTAATTCTGAAATGGATGTACCTGAAGTAATGTATGAAAACAAAGTCGAAGATTTGCTTCAGCAGTATGAGCAGAACATGAAGATGCAGGGCATTACTCTTGAAATGTATTGCCAGTTCTCAGGACAGTCAATGGATGCACTTAAGGCATCACTCAAGCCTATGGCTAAGAATAGTGTAGATGCAAAGCTTGTTCTTGATCAGATAGTTAAAGATGAGGGTATCGTTGCTACTGAGGAAGATGTTCAGGCTGAAATCAAGAAATATGCAGAACAGTATAGTCTTGAACCTGAAAAGATTGCTCAGTATTACGAAGGTGATGAAGGCTTTAAGTCAGAAATAGCACTTCATAAAGCAATTGCAATGGTTTGTGATGCAGCAGTTGTTAAAGCTGAATAAAATTATAATATAAAGCGTTACTTATTTTGAAAGGAGGTTTGGAAAATGAGTTTAGTACCTTATGTAATTGAACAAACAAATCATGGAGAGCGTTCTTATGATATATATTCCAGACTTTTGAAAGACAGAATAATCTTTCTTGGTGAAGAAGTAAACGATGTAACAGCTAGTCTTGTTGTTGCTCAGCTTTTATTTTTAGCAGCTGAGGATCCGGATAAAGATATCAATCTTTACATAAACAGCCCCGGCGGTGTAGTTACGGCTGGTTTAGCTATTTATGATACAATGCAGTATATTAAACCGGATGTATCTACAATATGTATAGGTATGGCTGCCAGCATGGGTGCGTTTCTTCTATCCGGCGGACAGAAGGGAAAACGCTTTGCACTTCCAAATGCAGAGATAATGATCCATCAGCCTTCAGGCGGAGCGAAAGGTCAGGCAACCGATATCAAGATTGTTGCAGACAACATATTAAAAACTAAGAGAAAATTAAATGAAATTCTCGCTCACAACACAGGCAAACCGTATGAACAGGTAGAAATTGACACAGAACGTGACAATTATATGTCGGCTCAAGAAGCTCTTGAATACGGCATTATCGATGCAGTTATAACAAAGCCTGTAGTGTAATATTGCAAAGCGTGCTTGATAAGGCACGCTTTTGCATACAATATGACAGGAGATGAATAAATGCCAACTAAGACAGATGAAAAAAAACAGCTTAGATGCTCGTTTTGCGGCAAACCGCAGGAACAAGTGAAAAAACTTATTGCAGGTAAAAATGTTTACATCTGTGATGAATGTGTTAAGCTTTGCTCTGATATAATCTGTGAAGAATATGATTTGGATAATGCAGAAACAGAAGCAGCTTCACTTCCGAAGCCTGCTGAAATTAAAAAAGTTCTTGATGATTATGTAATAGGTCAGGAGGAGGCTAAGAGGGCTCTTTCTGTTGCTGTATATAATCATTACAAAAGGATTGCTTCATCAGAAAAAGGCAATAAAGATGTTGAACTTCAAAAGAGCAATATCCTTATTGATGGACCTACTGGTGTTGGTAAGACACTCTTAGCGCAGACATTGGCAAAGGTTCTTAATGTTCCTTTTGCAATTGCAGATGCAACAACACTCACAGAAGCAGGCTATGTCGGTGAGGATGTTGAAAACATACTGCTTAAGCTTATACAGGCTGCTGACTACGATATTGAACGTGCAGAAAGAGGCATTGTTTATATAGATGAAATTGATAAAATAACAAAGAAGTCTGAGAATGTTTCTATAACCAGAGATGTAAGCGGTGAAGGTGTGCAGCAGGCACTGCTTAAAATTCTTGAAGGCACAGTTGCTTCAGTACCTCCTCAGGGAGGAAGAAAGCATCCACATCAGGAGCTTATTCAGATTGATACAACAAATATTCTTTTTATCTGTGGCGGTGCATTCTGTGGTCTTGAGAAGATTGTTCAGCAGAGGACGGGTGAGAAGGCAATTGGCTTTGGAGCAAGGGTTCAGACAAAGAGTGATAATTCGTTTGATGAACTTATTAAGAAACTTCAGCCACAGGATTTGCTTAAGTTCGGCCTTATCCCTGAATTTGTTGGTCGTGTACCAGTCGTTGTTACTCTTCAGAACCTCAATGAGGACGCACTTGTTCAAATACTTCAGGAGCCTAAGAATGCTCTTATTAAACAATATAAATATCTGTTTGAGCTTGATGATGTTGAACTTGAGTTTACGGATGATGCATTAAGAGCTATCGCAAAACTGGCTGTTGAACGTGAGACAGGCGCAAGGGGACTTAGAGCAATTATCGAAGGTTTTATAAACGATATTATGTTTGATATACCTTCAGATAAAACTATAGAAAAATGTATAATAACTGAGGATACAGTATTGAAAAATAGTGGACCTCAAATTGTTTATAACGAAAATAGACTTCCTCTTAAGGAGAGAAGAAAGACCGAAGACAAGGATTCGGCATGATTTATTAATATTTACTGCCATACTTGGGTTATGCCCGTATGGCAGTTTTTTAATATATTTTTCAATAAGATACAATATTTATGGTATAATCGTATTAAATGATTAAGACATATTAAATAAATCTTTTAATGTTAATAGTGAGAAAGACTTATTCAATGTGCCTTGAGTTGATTCACGTCGGAAAAGAAGCATTTAAGATCTATATAATTATAGAATTTATAATATTAGAGGTGATTAGTTTGTTAGAAGATAATACAGTAAGTTTGCCGTTAATTGCGGTAAGGGGTACGGTTGTTTTTCCTAATATGGTAACAAGTTTACCAATTGGTACGGAGAAATCTCTTGCGGCATTTAAATTGGCTTCACGTGAATATAAAAATGAAGTGATTCTTGCAACTCAAGAAAGTTTAAATGATGAAATTATTTCAGCTAATGAAATATATAGGGTTGGAGTAGTTGCAAAAATAAAGCAGACTCTTATGCTTCCTGGCAATTCGACTCATATTATTATTGAGGGCATTACGAGAGTTGCTATTACAAACATAAAAGATGATGGAAATATGTTTTTTGCTAAAGGCGAGAAGATACCACAGGACTCAGGAGTAGAGTATGATGAAGTAACAATAGCATATATGCGAGTTGTTGCAGATACATTTAGCGAATATTTAAAGCTTTCAGATGTTAAAATAAATGCTCAAGAGCATCTGTTGACAGTCACAAATGCCACAAAACCTGGTCAGTTGTCTGATATAATTGCATCGGCAATTAAACTTCCGGTTAAGGACAAGCAATATTTTCTTGAAACATTTGATGAGGTTAATCGATTAAAAGAAGTATATGAAAAAATGTCTGCGGAGATAAGCGTTCTTAACCTTAAAAAGGAGATTGAAAAAAGAGTTAAAAAGAATATGGAGAAGGCTCAAAGAGATTATTTTTTGAGAGAAGAGCTGAAGGTAATTCACGAGGAGCTGGGAGACTCTGACGAAATACAAGAAGAAATTGAAAAATATCAGAAAAATCTTAAAGAATTAGATGCTCCTGAAAATGTAAAAAATGTAATAGAAAAAGAAGTTTTAAGACTAAAAAGAATTCCTGTAACTTCACCGGATGGAAATGTCGTAAGAAATTATATAGATTATATGATGAATATTCCATGGAATAAAAAAACTGTGGAAGATAAAGACTTGATTAAAGCACAGAAGATGTTTGATAGAGATCATTATGGTCTTAAGAAACTGAAAGAACGAATTACAGAATATCTTGCAGTAAGAATGAGTACCGAGGAAACAAATTCTACTATTCTTTGTTTAGTCGGACCTCCAGGTGTAGGTAAAACATCAATAGCAAAGTCAATTGCAATGGCACTTAACAGAAAGTATGTTAGAATGTCACTTGGAGGAGTTAAGGACGAAGCAGAAATCCGAGGTCACAGGAAGACATATGTAAGTGCAATGCCGGGAAGAATAATAAATGCAATGAAACAGGCTGGTACAGTAAATCCGCTTATGCTGCTTGATGAGGTTGATAAACTGGGCTCGTCTTATCAGGGAGATCCGGCAGCAGCACTTCTTGAGGTGCTTGATTCTGAACAGAATAATACATTTAGAGATAATTATATTGAAGTTGAAGAGGACCGTTCAAAGGTATTATTTATTTGCACAGCAAATGATGCTTCTCAGATACCGGCACCGTTAAGGGATAGGATGGAAATCATTGAAATATCAGGCTATACAGAAGAGGAAAAAAAGCAGATAGCTATTAGGCATCTTGTACCGAAGCAGCTAAAAGAAAATGGCCTTAAGCGAAATCAGTTTAAGATTACAGAAGAAGCTGTTGGAATGATTATAAATGGATATTGCCGAGAAGCAGGTGTCAGAATACTTGAAAGAACAATTGGTAAGCTGTGCAGAATGGCTGTTAAAGAAATACTTACAGGTGAGAAAAAATCTGTTCGAATATCAGAGAAAAACATTGAAAAATATCTGGGAGTACCCAAATATAAACATGATGATATTGTGGAGGAACCCCTTGTAGGCGTTGTTAGGGGCCTTGCTTGGACTAAGGTTGGCGGAGAAACGCTTCTTGTTGAAGTAAACACAATGAAGGGCAGCGGAAAACTCGAACTTACAGGACATATGGGAGATGTAATGCAGGAATCGGCAAAGGTTGCACTTGCATACATACGTTCCAGAGCATCTTTATTTGGTATTAATGAAGATTTCTATAAGGAAACGGATATTAATTTACATATTCCTGAGGGTGCTGTGCCAAAGGATGGCCCTTCTGCGGGAATAACCATGACAACTGCTATGTTGTCAGCCCTTACTGATAAACCTGTAAGAAATGATATTGCTATGACTGGAGAAGTTACAATTAGAGGACGTGTTCTGCCAATAGGAGGACTTGATGAAAAAGTTCTTGCTGCAAAGAGAATAGGTATAACAAATATTATACTACCTGAGGCAAATAATGGTGATATAAAGGAAATGGCAGAAGAAATAAAAGATGGAATGAATTTTATATTTGTTAAGGAAATGAATCAGGTTCTTGACAATGCATTTATTGGAGGTATTTAAATGAAGGTCAATAATGTTTCGCTGGCGGCAGTCGGTGTTAAAATGAGCCAATATCCTGATGATAAAAAACCGGAAATTGCATTTGCCGGAAAATCTAATGTTGGAAAATCAACGCTCATAAATGCTATGATTGGAAGAAAAGCACTGGCAAGGACAAGCTCACAGCCGGGTAAAACTCGAACAATAAACTTCTATAATGTTGAAGATGTATTATATTTTGTTGATTTACCGGGATATGGGTATGCAAAAGCACCCAAAAACGAAATTGAGCGTTGGAGTAAAATGATCGACGAATATCTTAATAAAAGAGATACTCTTATGGGCATTGTTCTGCTGATAGATATAAGGCATGAGCCAGGGGAAAATGACAAAATTATGTATAACTGGCTTAAACATTACGGATATGATATTATTATTGCAGCTACTAAAATGGATAAAATAAAAAGATCTCAAATACAAAAACAGTTGTCTTGTATAAAACAAGCTTTAAATATGGCACCTGAAGACAGATTAATTGCATTTTCAGGTGAAACAAAAGCGGGAGTTGAAGAGCTGTGGAACGTAATTGAAGAAGTAGTAGGATATGAAGAGGAATAAAAGGAGAGAAATGCTATGGAAAATATGAAGCTTCATTTATCTTCTACGAATAAGAAGCTTGGTGGTGTCTGCGGAGGTATTGCTGAAAATATTGGTGTTGATGCAACAATTGTTAGAATTATAGCTTTGGTGCTTTTCATTTTATCTCATGCACTTTTTGTGATCGTTTACTTTGTTTTGTGGGCTGTACTTCCGGAAGAATATTAAACAAAAGAGGGGTTCTGTATTTCAGAGCCCCTTTAGCCATATGTAGTGAATTGTATTGGATCCATAAGCATTGTGTCAAGATAAACGGTGTAGTGCAAGTGAGGTCCTGTACTTAACCCGGTTGATCCAACATATGCAACAACTTCTCCTTGAACTATTTGTTCGCCTTCTTCTACGTTTATGCTTTTTAAGTGGTTATATATTATTTTATAGCCATCATCAGTTTCGTAGGTAAGAACATTACCATATGTCTTTGAAATATGAATATCTGTAACAGTTCCATTTCTGACAGCATAAACATTGCTGCCTTCATCAGCGGCAATATCAATTCCGTCATGGTATTCTTCAACACCTAATATTGGATTGATTCTTGGTCCGCAAAGAGCGGTTACAATACCATCATCAACGGGGTCAATCCAACCTTCATCTATTTCGGCTACGTCGGTGGAGTTACTTGAGATGAATCTCCGTCATCAGTGCTGTTGTCAGTAGGACTTTCATCTTCGTCACCGGTATTTGTAATAACCGGTTCAGTTTTTGTTTTCAAAACTTCGGTATCTTCATCTTGTCGTGAAAAAACTGTTTTAACAATTCCTACAATATTATCTTTTAAATTGCCTTTATCTTCGAACTCATCTACTACATTTCTGCTTATCATAGCTGTAACTTTGGTGCGCATGTTATTTGTGACTGAACTGTTTGTGTAGGCTATTATGAGTATAAATACACATAAAATAATCGCTGCGGATACTTGATTTCCAAGTGTCGAGCTGGATTCTGAGTTTTTTTTGCCGTTATTCCTATATGAGGAGTAACGTTTTCTGTTGGATCGTTTTTTCATGATGCACTTCCAATAATAATGTTTAATAAATTATATTGGACTTGTTTCATTTATATTCTAAAATAAAATAGTGTTTGCATATATTAATAAGGCGGTATAATTAAAGATAAAAGAAATACGCCAAAACTGAACCCAAAATTGAACCAATAAAATTAAAAATCAGGTCGGAATCTGTATCGCTAAGTCCTTTTTGCATTGCGGTTCGGTGGGTTTTAATCTCTTGCTGGTTTATATCAGTCAAAAATTCAATGATTTCAAAAATAACTCCGATAGTAATTCCTAAGAAAGATATAAAGAATGCTCTAAATATCTTTGAACCTCCGCTTTGCATGAAGTTTATAATAATGAAATAGAACAGCAATGAAAAAGAAAACGAATCATAGCCATGCAAATAGCGGTCAAAATGTTTCAGCTTATTGTAGTAATCCAGATAATAGCCGAAAAACGAACCGATCAGTAATGAAATTATAAAAAAAATCAAAATTATATATGGAATACTGATTTTAAACAAATAAATAATTATTAACAAAATGCTTGATGATATTAGACTTGTAATGTCTCGCTTAAAATTTATTCTGTTTTTATTTTTGTGTAGTTGACTTAATATAAAAATTTCTAAAGAATAATAAAATATAAGAACTGTAATAAATATTATTTTCATATGCTACTCCTTATATATTTTAGTATTATTTGCTGGCATAAATCTAATTCTTTGGCAAATACTTAATTATGTATAAATATTTTTATGTCTTTGACAAAAGGAGAAGGTGATGAATAAGTTATGATTACTAAAGACGCAAAAAAAGCAGTAGAAAACCATGATACCGCGGCTTGGTCAAATATAGAAAAATCTGATGACAAATCCAAAGTATCTCACCCAAGCTTGGAACAGACAAATAATGCAAAAGATTACGTTGATGAAAATGAAAAATAATAAAAATTGTTTATATTAATTTTTAAATGGGACATTGATTTAAAATCAATGTCCCTTCTTTTTTACAATTAGTAATTTTGCATTTTCTTCAATGTCTCAAATCTTTCCTTTGCATATTGCTCGGATTTATCAAACAATTTCTCTGCGGTTTCAGGGAATGTGTTTGAAAGCTGAGAATATCGAATTTCACCGTTAATGAATTCTTTGTATGATTTAGTAGGCTCTTTTGAGTCGAGTTGGAACGGGTTTTTGCCTTTTTCTTTAAGCCTTGGATCATAACGGTACAGGTTCCAATAGCCTGATTCAACTGCTTTTTTCTCCTCATCTATACTTGTTGACATTCCGGTCTTTATACCGTGATTAATACATGGAGCATATGCGATAATCAGTGAAGGCCCGTTATAGCTTTCTGCTTCTTTGATAGCCTGTATAGTCTGATTTAAATTAGCTCCCATTGCAATTTGGGCAACATATACGTTACCATAGGTTATTGCCATGAGTCCCAAATTCTTTTTATTTGTTATTTTACCATTAAATGCAAATTTTGCTACGGCACCTGTAGGTGTAGACTTTGAAGCTTGACCGCCAGTATTTGAATATACTTCAGTATCCAATACAAAGACATTTACATCTTCGCCTGTTGATAATATATGGTCGACTCCGCCGTATCCAATGTCGTAAGCCCAGCCATCGCCGCCGATTGTCCAGAACGATCGTTTTTCCAAATAGTCTGATATTTTATATATTTTTTCAAGAAGAGGATTTTCGGAATTTTCAGAAAGCTGAAGAAGTCTGCAAATCTCATCAGAATTCTGTTGAGACGCAAAACTGTCATTATATTCATCAAGCCATTTTTGGAAAGCTTTTTTAATACTGTCGCTAAGTGATGGGTCATTTTTATACTGAATAATCCATTCTTTAATGCGTGCACGTATTTGTTCGGCTCCTAAATACATTCCATATCCGTATTCTGCATTATCCTCAAAGAGTGAGTTTGCCCATGCTGGGCCTCTGCCTGTTGAATTTGTTGTATAGGCAGTTGATGGAGCACTGGCGCCCCAAATTGAAGAACAGCCTGTAGCATTTGCGATCATCATACGTTCACCAAATAACTGAGTTAAAAGTCTGATATAAGGAGTTTCACCGCATCCGGGGCAGGCACCGCTGAATTCAAGAAGCGGACGAATAAACTGACTTCCTTTTATTGTAAAGCGGTCAATTAAATTAGGTTTTTCGTTGAGTGACATAGCAAATTCCCAATTGTCATTTTCAGCTTTTATTTCCTGTTCTGCCGGCATCATTATAAGAGCTTTGTCTTTAGCCGGACAAATGGAAGCACAGTTTCCGCAGCCTGTACAGTCAAGAGGACTAACTTGTACACGAAATTGGAAGGCGGCAAGCGGTCCTCCTGCAGCAGTTATTGTTTTAAAGGATTCCGGTGCACGACTTCTTTCTTCTTCATCGAGAAGGAATAATCGAATAGTGGCATGAGGACAGACATATGCACACAGTCCGCACTGAATGCACTTATTTAACTCCCATTTTGGTATGTTTGGAGCAATGCCACGTTTTTCATAGGCTGTTGTTCCGGAAGGGAATGCACCGTCTTCCATTCCCAGAAATGAATTGACTGGAAGGCTGTCTCCCTCATTACGAGCCATAACTAACTGAATCTTGCTGACGAAATCGGGTAAAGAATTGTCGACAATGTGCTTTTCTTCCTCTGACTCTGCCCATTCTGGGGGTACATCTATTTTTACAAGAGCATTGATTCCTTCATCAACGGCTCTGTTATTCATATCTTCAATGTTTTTGCCCTTACGGCCGTATGACTTATGAATAGATTCTTTTAATAAGCGTACTGCATCTTCTTTTGGAATAATACCGACTAACTGGAAGAAAGCGGCCTGCATAACCATGTTGATACGGTTTCCGAGCCCAATATCAGAAGCAATCTTCAAAGCATCAATTATATAGAATTGGATATTATTTTTAGCCAGATAACGTTTCAATTGAAATGGCAAATAATTTGAAATAGTATCCTTGGGATAATCGCAGTTTAAAACAAATATGCCGCCCGGTTTTAATACCTGCGTCAAATCATAGTGATTTATAAATGATTTATTATGGCATGCAACATAATCTGCTTGGTATACAAGATATGATGAAAGAATAGGTTCTTTTCCAAACCTAAGATGCGATATTGTAGTTCCTCCTGATTTTTTGCTGTCATAGGAAAAATAGGCCTGTACATTCAAATCTGTGTTTTCTCCTATAATTTTACAAGCGGATTTATTTGCACCTACAGTACCGTCTGAGCCAAGCCCCCAAAACTGGCAGCTAACAGTACCGTTATCAGAGGGTGCATATGCTGCTGCTTTTGGAAGGGATGTGTTGGTAACATCATCGGTAATTCCAATTGTAAAATTGTTTTTGGGATGTTCTTTCTCAAGATTTTCAAATACAGAAAGAATCTGAATCGGAGTAGTGTCCTTTGAGCCAAGACCAAAGCGTCCTCCAACAATAAGCGGAGATTTATCGGAGGTGGAAAATGTTTTACAAATATCAAGATATAAAGGTTCGCCGGGTGCTCCGGGCTCTTTGGTACGGTCGAGTACAGCAATTTTTTTAACATTGCAGGGTAGTGCCTGGAAGAAATATTTTTCGGAAAATGGTCTGTAAAGACGCACCTGAAGCAGACCAACCTTTTTCTGTCTTCCATTCAAGTACGGTAATATTTCCTTAATAGTATCACAGACTGAGCCCATAGCAATAATGATATTTTCGGCATCAGGATCTCCGTAATAATCGAATGGTTTGTATGATCTGCCTGTAATTTCACCTATTTTTTTCATATAATCTGCTACTATACCGGGTACTTTATCGAAATACGGATTTTGTACCTCTCTGCCCTGAAAATAAATATCGGGGTTTTGTGTTGTTCCTTTTATAAGCGGATGCTTAGGATTGAGGGATCTTCTTCTGAATTCTGATATGGCTTCCCAGTCAATAATTTTTTTAAGATCTTCATAATTTATTGGACTGATATTACGGTATTCATGGGATGTTCTGAATCCATCAAAAAAGTGAATGATGGGCAAATGCGAAGATATAGCAGAAAGATGAGCCACACATCCAAGATCCATAGCTTCCTGCGCATTTGAAGATGCAAGCATAGACACTCCTGTCTGTCGGCATGCCATTACATCCTGATGATCACCGAATATAGAAAGCGCATGCGTTGCTAATGCACGTGCAGATACATGCAGTACACCCGGAAGTAATTCACCAACCATTTTATACAGGTTGGGTATCATTAAAAGCAATCCTTGTGAAGCGGTGAAAGTAGTAGTAAGAGCTCCGGATTCAAGTGAGCCATGCATGGCTCCGGCTGCACCTGCTTCAGATTGAAGTTCTGCAACCTTAACACGCTGGTCAAATAAATTGGTTTTTCCCTGAGATGACCACTCATCAATAAGTTCCGCCATAGGAGATGACGGTGTGATCGGGAAAATGGACGCAACTTCAGTAAATGCATATGCAGCATAAGCTGCTGCGTGGTTTCCGTCAACAGTTATTTTTTTAGTCAATTTACTGCCTCCTTATTAAATTTCTAAAAAAAATTGGGGGATAAAATAGAATTACGATTATGATTTTTGTATTATTTTATCTCCGTTTGTATTTTGGAATATTATCTGCTGTACGGCGAAACAATATACCTATAGTATTTAAAATTTGGGTATTAATTGAAGAAAGAAAAAAATATAAATTTTTTAATACTGAAGAAAGTGAGGGATACAAATGACATTTAGCATCAAGGACATTTTGCCTGCAACAACAGAAAGGGTTGCGAGAATTACCTGCGATAAGGCTAACGACGAAATAAGGAAACTAACAGCCCAAAGGCTCAAATTCTATCAGAATTGCGGCAGGAAAACGCTGACTCAAAGAATTAATGAACTTGATAAGGAATGGGATACAGAAAGAGTTATAGAAACAAATGCTTCTTGTATTGTACTCTTTAGTTCCGTTTATGGTTTTAAGAAAACAAGATGCTGTTGTTTTGTTATGACTGGTGCAGTAGGGTTTTTCCTTCTGCAGCATGCACTTCATGGATGGTGTCCGTCAATACCCATTATTCGTAATCTTGGAATAAGAACCGAAGAAGAGATATACAACGAGAAAAACGTTATAAAGCGCATAAGAGGGGATTATTTGCACGATACTAAAGACGCCAATGAAATGTTAGCTGCGGCAGAAAAAAAGTAAAGGAGTGATTGAATGTTTAAGCATGATAAGCAGCTTTTAAAAGAAGTTAAGGCAGACCGTCCGAATCCTAATTATGCTAATATGATGCAGGAACAGTTGGGAGGACCTCATGGAGAATTAAAAGCAGCAATGCAATATTTAGCACAGAGTTTCAGAATTAAAGACAAGAGAATAAAAGATTTGTTTCTTGATATTGCATCTGAAGAACTTGGACATATGGAAATGGTAGGCACATTGGTATGCCAGCTTAACGGACATACACCCGATGCAATAAACACTAATGTAGGAAATGTTGAGGCGGCAGTTCAGTCAGGTTTAACGCCTATGTTAGCAAATGCATCAGGTTATCCGTTCTCAGGAACTTATGTTGAAGAAACAGGCGACCTTGCTGCAGATATTTTATCTGATATTGCAGCTGAACAGCGTGCAAAGGTTGTATATGAAAATCTTTATCGCCAAATTAATGATAAGGGTGTAAAAGATGCAATTGATTTTCTGCTGAATAGAGAAGAGGCTCATAATACGCTCTTTAGGGAGGCATTTAATATGCTCGAAGAAACCGGATCATTGGCGGATTGGGGTGTGACTGAAGATTCAAAGAAGTATTATGATTTGTCAACACCCGGTAAATTCTTTGATGAGAGGAATTTGTCTAATTCAAAGCCTCCAAAATTTAATATACCTAATCAAAACGAAAAGACACCTGTTGGAACTCGTTGAATAGTTTAATGGAAAATACGTGGTATAATTTATATGCCACGTATACATAGGATGTATACATAAGAAGGAAGGTGAGCAATCTGAAAAATCATTTATACGGTCAAACTAGTCCGTATTTATTACAGCATTCCGAAAACCCGGTAGACTGGTATCCGTGGTGCAGAGAGGCGTTTGATAAAGCCAAAATAGAGGATAAACCGATTTTTCTGAGCATTGGATATAGTACATGCCATTGGTGCCATGTTATGGCACATGAAAGCTTTGAAGACGAGGGTGTAGCAAAGATTCTAAATAATTATTTTATAGCCATAAAGGTAGATAAAGAAGAACGTCCAGATATTGACAGTATCTATATGTCAGTCTGTCAGGCACTTACAGGAAGAGGCGGCTGGCCTATGAGTATATTTATGACGCCTGATCAAAAGCCGTTTTATGCAGGAACTTATTTTCCTAAAGTATCACGCGGCGGTTTAGTTGGACTTAAAGAATTACTTTCAATAATACATGCAAAATGGAAAGGCAACAGACAGGAACTGCTGCAATCGGCAGAAAATATAATTTCACATATGAAGCAGACCAAATCTGGTGGAGATGATATTGACTCGTCACTGATTGTGGATGCGGTTAATCAGTTTAAAGAGAGTTATGACAAGGAGAACGGAGGATTTGGGTATTCCCCAAAGTTTCCTGCGCCTCATAACTTACTGTTATTAATGGATTATTATGAAAAGAACAATGATGCAGATGCTTTGGAAATGGTTGAAACAACACTTAAGCAAATGTACAGAGGAGGTCTTTTTGATCATATAGGATATGGGTTTTCCAGGTATTCAACCGACAGCTGCTTTCTTGTCCCTCACTTTGAAAAGATGCTTTATGACAATGCACTGCTGATAATTAGCTATGCAAAGGCTTATGAAATAACTAAAAATAAGTTTTATATTGATGTTGCCGAAAAAACTGCGGAATATATTATGCGGGAGATGACAGGACCAAACGGAGAATTCTACAGCGCACAAGATGCTGACAGCGAGGGTGTAGAGGGAAAGTATTATGTTTTTGAGCCTAATGAGATAATAGGTGTCATTGGCGATAAACTTGGCAAGCTATTTAATAATACTTATGGCATTACGGAAAAAGGAAACTTTGAAGGGAAAAGCATACCTAATCTATTAAAAAGTGATAAAACAGATGAAATTCTTACTGAGTGCCTGCCTGAACTCCGAGAATACCGACGGAAACGAGCTTCTTTGCATTTGGATGATAAGGTTCTGACTTCTTGGAATTCTTTGATGATTGCAGCGTTTGCTATGCTGTACAGAGTATCAGGTGATTATACTTATCTGAATGCAGCTAAAAAAGCGGATGTATTCATTACAGAAAATCTTAGTGAAAAAAATAAACTGTATGTAAGTTTTCGGGATGAGCAACACGGAAGTCTTGGGTTTTTGGATGATTATGCATTTTATATATTTGCACTTTTATCATTATATGAGGCTGATTTTGACGGCTGCTATATGGAAAAGGCACAGAATTTATGCGACCTAGCTATAAAGGATTTTTATGATACTCAAAATGGTGGTTTTGCTTTTTCGGGTAAAGAAAATGAGCAATTGATTTTTGAATCAAAGGAGACTTATGACGGAGCAATTCCAAGCGGAAATTCTATGATGGCATATAATATTGTAAAACTGTTTTCCCTAACAGATGATGAGCGATACGGAGATATTGCTGAAAAGCAGCTTGCATTTATGTCAGAAGATGCAAAGCAGTATCCTATGGGTTACAGTTTTTATCTGCTTGCAGTTTCAAGGTTTTTAAATCCTCCGACTCATATTACGGTTGCATTAAAAAATAAATCTGATTTAGACAGCTTGAAAGGTACGTTTAACTTAAATACTGATTTGACAGTAATAAATCAGCCATCGGATAAATATCCGCTGCTAAATAATAAAACAACATTTTATGTTTGTAAAAATCATAGTTGCCTTCCGCCAACCAATGAAATACCGAAAAATAAAAACAGACTGCTTTAAGCAGTCTGTTTATTTTTTAGTTAATATAATCTAATGCAAGTCTGCAAACGCCGATAGCTTTAGAAAATGCAGATGATAATTTAGATGTTGTTTTGTTAACTGCATTGCCTGTAGCTCCATAGACAAATTGGCTTGAGCCTTTAGTGGCTTCCATTACGGCACAAACCTTGTCTGAAAAAGAAACTACCATTGATTCTTTATATTTTGGTCTGCAAATGGACTGAACTGGCCACATATGGTTTACGATTGCGTCCTTCTCAATTTCGTTGAGGTCAAAGGTTTTCTCTGAATTATCCAAAGCATCAAAGGGGTGGTGCTTTAACAGTCGATTTCCTTCTGAATCAACACTTTTATTGTCAAAGAAATATAAATCGTGCATTAGTCCTGCTCGTGCAGCTGAACGATAGTCCCAACCAAAAAATCTGCAGAGCGTAAAGCTGTAATATGACACATTCATGGAATGCTGGAGTCTTGTTGTAAAGTGATGATGTACATAATCGCCAAGCATTCCGACTTCTTCACTATCAATAACGCCTGAGACACAGTCCATGTATGCTACAGCTTTCTCGCTGTTGGAATCATACATATTAAAATTTGAACCGGTTATTTTTATCATTACATTACCTTACCTTCATAAAATTTAGATTATTATAAGTATTTTAAACATGTATTATTATATCACAAGGGAAATTATTTTTCTAGATATATAATTATTAAAAATTTTGGACATTCCTTAATGTTAATATGTCTAAAATATCGCCATTAACTTTTTTTATTGCTTGGTTACCTCAATAAGTGCAGCCTCAGTGTATTTGGCTATATCTTCGGGGTTAGCTACTATCTGGCAGCCCCTAACGCCTGCACTGATACTTATTTCATCAAATAGTATGGCACTTTCATCAATATATGTAGGAAATTTCTTTTTCATTCCTATAGGTGAACATCCGCCTCTTATGTAGCCGGTTAAGCCTAGAAGATCTTTTACATGGAGCATTTCGATTTTCTTATTCCCTGACACAACAGCAGCTTTTTTTAAATCAAGTTCCTCATCAACAGGTATACAAAAAACAACGGGGCCTGTTTTGTCGCCCTTTGTAACAAGGGTTTTAAATACCTGTTCGGTTGGTATGCCTAAAACCTCAGCCGCATGGTGACCAGAGAGATCACTTTCATCATATTCATATTCTTTTGTACTATATTCTATTTCGGCTGCGTCCAAAAGGCGCATTGCATTTGTTTTTATCATAAATTTGTTCTCCGTGTTTTTATTTTATGCTATAATAGTATACAAGATAATGGCGGACTATTATTCTTCTCTCCGCACTAAAAATATAATACATAATGAGGTGAATTTCAATGAAAAGATTTTTAGTTGAGTTTGCAATGGGTACTGACCTCCACGGACAGGATGTAACAAAGGCTGCCTGTAAGGCTGTAAGAAATGCAATTTCAAACTGTTGTCTGTGCGGCATTTCAGATTGTTTGGGAATTGAGGATTTAGAAAATCATATGCATATTCATGTTAAGCTTGGTTCAACAAATCCGGACGGAATTGATGTTGAAAAGATCAAAGCTGAACTTCCTCTTGGTACTGTTGATGTAGAGTGTGTACACGGCGGTATGCAGTGCGAGGGCCTTCATGTAGACGAATTCGGAGAAGGCGATAAAATAACAATGGTAATTGCGGCATTGACTGTATATATAAAATAATATGAAAAAAAATAACGGCAGATTACTTCTGCCGTTATTCTTTTATATCTATACACTTTTTACGATAAAAATCAATTGTGTTTTTATAATCTTCTCCACACAGAATTTCTTTTCCTTTTTCACTTATACCATATACACCTTTTTCAATTTTTATAAACCAGCCATAATAGTTGTTTCTTGGTATTCTGTCGGCATAAGTATCATTCAGAGCTTTTTTAAGTTCCGCAGGCGTTATTCTGCCGTTTATTTCAGCAATGCATAATGCAAAAATACATTTTTCTTTATATGCAGTAAGAATTTTTGTTTTAGTTATGCCGCCAATATTAGAGTTCATATTCCGCTCATTAAACTCTTTATCAAACTTAGCTCTTTTTTTGGTATTTACGGTTTTTCCTTGACCTTTGGGCACGGATACTACATCAACGGTATTAAGTTCACTGTCCAAAGCAACTGTAATTATTCCTATATCAAGCTTTTTCATAAGGCTAAGCATATTTTTCCATTCACGGCTTTTTGCTCCTTTTTTTGGCCTAGGAATAACAATATACACAAGGTTTGTAATTGCCTGTCGTTCAATGGCTTGATAAACAAGCTTAAGACAGAAGCTGGTCTTAAGCTCGGCTATTACAGTTTCATGGTTATTTACAGCCACAAGGTCACAGGATTTAACCTCAGCCTGAACTTCATAGCCAATAGATTTAAAATACTCGCAAACAGGTGCGTATAAATCTGATTCCTTAAAAGACTCCATATTACTTTCCTTTTGCCATAAATGCTTCTATTTCGTCAGTTGTTTTAATAAATCCTTCTGAAAGAATCTCACATCCGTTGTCAGTTACAAGAGCATCGTCCTCAATTCGGATGCCTATTCCGTATTCATCAATATAAAGCCCCGGCTCAACAGTAAGTACCATTCCGACTTCAAGTTTTCGGTCACCATATCTTCCTATATCGTGTGTTTCGGCTCCGAGATAGTGGCTTACGCCATGATAGTAGTACTTAGAAACATCGTCCATAGTTTCAGCTAAGCCGATTTTATTCAGTTCTTCAAAGTAGTGCTCTTTGAGCACCTCGTTAAGCCTTGAAAATCTTATATCCGGCTTTATTGTATCAATAACTTTTTGCTGGCCTGAAAGAACTATGTCGTATATCTGTTTCTGAAGAGGAGTGAATTTTCCGTTTACAGGGAAAGTTCTGGTTATATCTCCATTGTACCAATCAACCTGAGCACCTGCATCAACAAGAATAAGGTCTCCGTCCTTGGCAAGAGAATGGTTATCACTGTAATGGAGTATTGTGCCTCTTTCCCCTGAAGCGGCTATTGTCTTAAATGCCTTGTCTCGTACTCCGTTTTTGGTAAGAACAAAATCAAAATATGCTTCAAGTTCATACTCATACATATCGGCATGTGAGTTTTTCATCATCTCTGCTAGGCCTTCAGTTGTTATTTTTATTGCCTTGCGCATAAGATTAATTTCATAATCTTCTTTTATTATTCTAAGGTCAGCAAAGAAGGGGTAAGCATCTATCATATCAATTGCAGGATATCTCTTACGGAACTCAAAAGCAAATTTTAAGCTTTCAGTTTCCTCTGAATCCCAATTTCTATCTTCAAGGTCAATATAAATATGTTTCAAATTATTTTTAAATGTTGCTTCAGCAATATCTTCTTTAAACACATCAATATATGATATGTTTTCAATTCCTGATTGCTCAATAGCATCTTCAGCAGTTAAATTAGCACCAACCCATTTTGCAAGGTAGCCGTTATCACGTTCAATATATAATGTTACGGTTTCGGCTAATTCTGTTTTTATAAACATAACTATTTCGTTCTCGCGGTCAATGCCTGTAACATAATAAAAATTTCTGTCTGGTGAAAACATATATTTTTCGTCACCGCGTTTATAGGGCGCGTGTCCGTTGAAAAGCACTAAGACTGAATCATTAAGCATTCGTTTAAAAACCTTTTTACGGTTATTAATTATAAAATCTTTTTTCAAGCCTATCATCTCCTGTCTATTGGATTATAACATAAAAGCTGATATAATCAAACCACACTGGAGAGTGATAAAATGTATACAGTATCACTGCATGAATGCAGAGACTATAATTTTGATTTAATAAAAGATTTGCTGAAATCTGAGATAAACGAATTAGGAGGCACAGCAAGCTTTATCAAAGAGGGTGACAGAGTTTTAATAAAACCTAATTTGGTTATGGTAAAAACACCTGAAAGAGCTGCTACAACTCATCCATATATTGTTCGTGCGGTTGCCGAAATTGTAAAAGAAGCGGGAGGATATCCAATAATTGCGGATAGCCCCGGAGGATTATTTAATGAAGTTCTTTTAAAATCTGTTTACAGTGCAAGCGGAATGAGTGAAGCTGCCGCATTGAGTGGTGCTAGGCTTAACTATAATACTACAACGGCTGAAAGAGCATTCCCGAATGGAGTGCTTATGAAAAAAATTACGGTAATTGATGAATTGCTTAAAGCGGATAAGGTAATAAATATCAGTAAGCTGAAAACTCACGGGATGATGAGAATGACAGGGGCGGTAAAAAATCTATTTGGTACAATACCGGGAACAATGAAGGCTGAATATCATTTAAATAGGCCTAATGCTGCAGATTTTGCAAATGCTTTGATAGATATATGCCTTTTTGCAAAACCTGTGCTGAATATTATGGATGCTGTTGTTGGAATGGAAGGCAATGGTCCTACAGGCGGCACTCCAAGGAGTATTGGTGTATTAATGGCATCGGAGAATCCTTTTGTTATTGATATTATTTCGGCATATTTGATAAATATAGAAATAAGTGATATTCCTGTTTGTGTGCAAGCGGTTAAGAGAGGGCTCGGTCCCAAAAGTATTGATGAAATAAAGATTATTGGTGATAATATTGATAATTTTGTTGTTTCAGATTTTAAAGCGCCAAAGGCAAAGGTGATTAATATTACTGAAAAACTTCCACAGCCAATTTATAGGGTTCTGAATGATGTTTTGCAGCCGTACCCATATTTTGACTATGTCAAGTGTGTTTCCTGTGGTAATTGCGAAAAGAATTGTCCGCCACATGCTATTGCAATGACTGATGGAAAACCTATATTTAATAAGAACAAATGCATACGCTGTTTTTGCTGTCAGGAACTTTGCCCTGCAGTAGCTATAGAGATTAAAAGACCGATTTTATATAGAATATTTTCTTCATTATAATGGATAAAATTAAATATATTTTATTGACTTAATTAAAATTCAGTATTAATATTAAGGTGACTAAAGAGAAAATATTAATTGGAGGAATGATCATGCTTAAAGTTACATCAACACCCAAAGCTCCTGCAGCTATCGGACCATATTCACAGGCTATTTCAGTAAACGGTTTACTTTTTACATCAGGACAAGTGGCACTTATGCCTGGTACAGGGGAGATTGTTGGAACAACTATAGAAGAACAAACAGAACAGGTTTGCAAAAATCTTGAGGCTATTTTATCAGAAAACGGCATTGGATTTGATAAAGTAGTAAAGACAACTTGTTTTCTTGCTGATATGAACGATTTTGCAAAGTTCAATGAAGTCTATGGAAAATATTTTGTTGGCAAACCTGCACGTTCATGTGTTGCAGTAAAAACACTTCCTAAAAATCTTCTTTGCGAAGTAGAAGTAATTGCAGAGCTTTAAAAATTATAAAATAAAAACACTGCCAATTATATTTGGCAGTGTTTTTATTTTGCAGTAAGTTAGTCATGATTTTTATTTTTAAAGTTTCTTATATGCATATAAACTGTATTTTTTGAAATTCCAAGAAGCATTGCAACCTTAATTACCGAATCTTTCATATTAAAAATTCCATCTGAGTATAAAGAAAAAATAATTTCACGGTTGCGGTTAACAGCCTGAATTGATCTGTCACTAAACACACGGTCTCTTGCAACAGTGAGTTTTTCAGATATAAGTTCATCTACATTTTCAGCAAGTGTTTCGTTAATGACAGTAACTTTTTGAGCGGCTTCCGGGTTAATTGATTCAATAAAGGAATATAAAGGAGAGTCAAGGTAAAAATTGATACAAAACATACCGATAACTTTTCCGTGTTTGCCTTTTATTGCATTTGTACATGATTTTATCGGCTTGCCTGAAATGTTTTTATTATAGTATGTAATATATCTGAAATTAGGATTATCCTTAATATCACTAAGCATTTTTAGTCCAAAATCAGTGATGGGAGAGCCTTCTTTTCTTCCGGAACGGCTATTGACGATGCTAATAACTGAATGATCAAAACTAGCAAAGCTGTGAACAACTAGTTCATAGCAGTTTCCAAGATATTCACCTAACCCTTCTGCAAGGTCACAGTATTCTTCAAGTATAAGTTTATCAAATTCAGTAAGTGTAACTGGTAAATGCTCCATAATACTCTCCCTTTCAAATAATATATTAAAGGTTTTTGAAATAAAATACTGAGGTGCAAGTTGTTTTCTTACAGTCTGAAATTGGATATGTTTTTACTAATTACAGTGATATTATATAGTAAATTATTGAAAATGTCCAGAGATTATGAGCCTTCATTTAAGTAATATGTTGTTTTTAGAAATAATTTTGTAATTTTAGTAATATTTTTTGTATTGATAGGTTAATTTGACTTGTGTATAATTATGTAATGACAGACCGACCAGTCGGTATCGGTGTTTAATAAACGGAGTGAATGCTTATGAACTCAAGAGATAAAGTAGTGCAATCGGCCTTCGATTTACTTATACTAAATGGAATAGCAAATTTATCCGTTAACTATATGCTAAAGGAACTGAAAATGACAAAGGGTGGATTCTATTATTATTTTAAGAGCAAAGATGAACTGATTTGCGAAATAATAGATAAGCATGTATTGGAAATTCTTTGGCGAAAGTTTAGGCAAGCGGAAGATAATATAATTGCCTGTAACAGCAATTTGACTGTAAAGGAAAAATTGAAGGAGTTTTATTTGATAATACCTAATCCTAGTATTATTGATGAAAAGGGAAAGATACTAAAAAAATACAGCATAAAAAACTATTTGTTTATGTTATATGAGCTGATAGACAAATACCCTAAACTAAACGATGGATATAAAAAATATTATAAAGAAACTCGTAAAGTTCTTGTGCAGATACTTGATGAGGGCAAAACACAGGGTTGTGTTAAAAAGAACATTGATGCAGAAAATTTTGCTGAACTTATGATGGCCATAAGAGACGGATTATTTTCTATTTACATAGTTAATGAAGAAAACTGTATTACGGAAAAGTTGGAAACATCATTTGATGTTATCTGGGATCAGTTAAATAACGAGGTGATTTAAGACATGTCAGAATTATTAAGAATGGGTATAGATATAGGTTCTACAACTGTAAAGGTTGTTGTAATAGATGAAGACAAAAATATACTTTTCAGTAGATATGAAAGGCATTATTCTGAGATACTTGATACGGTTAAAAAGCTTGTAATAGAGGCATATTCCAATGTAGGTAAAAATAAAGTATCTGCAATGATTACAGGAAGCGGCGGAGTGGCGCTGTCTGAAGCAGTTAATATACCGTTTATTCAAGAGGTTGTTGCAACGGCAAATGCTATACAGTGTGTTATTCCAAAGACCAATGTAGCAATTGAGCTTGGCGGAGAAGATGCGAAGATAATATATTTTGACGGCGGAAATGTTGAGGAAAGAATGAATGGCATTTGTGCCGGAGGCACAGGATCATTTATTGACCAGATGGCTAGTTTGCTTCAGACTGATGCGGAGGGCCTCAATGAGCTTGCTAAAAATCATAAGATAATATATCCGATTGCTTCACGCTGCGGTGTATTTGCTAAAACTGATATTCAGCCGCTTATTAATGAAGGAGCAGCCAGAGAGGATTTGGCAGCTTCAATTTTTCAGGCAGTTGTAAATCAGACAATAAGTGGTCTTGCCTGCGGAAAGCCTATTAGAGGAAATGTAGCTTTCTTAGGAGGTCCTTTACATTTCTTATCCGAACTAAGAGAAAGATTTATTGAAACACTTAAGCTTACTGAACAATCTGCTTTAATACCAGACAATTCACATCTATTCGCTGCATACGGTTCAGCAATTTCTGCTGATATAGAAAATATGGCAGATTTTGAAAATATAATAAAAAACTTGGGTAAGAAAGATATTCTTGCCGTTGAAATCGCGAGACTTTCTCCTCTGTTTAAAAGCGAAGATGACTATAAAGAGTTTAAGATAAGACATGATAAAGCAACAGTGCCCAAAAGGATTTATCCACATATAAGGGTAATGCTTTTCTTGGCATTGATGCAGGCTCAACTACAACAAAAACAGCATTAGTTGCCGATGACGGTTCATTGCTTTATTCATTCTATGCAAGCAATGAGGGAAACCCTCTTAAGGTTGTAATTCAATCATTAAATGAGCTGTATGATATTCTGCCTAAGGAAGTTGAAATTAAAAATACATGTGTTACAGGTTATGGAGAGGGACTTATTAAAGAAGCTCTTATGCTGGATCTTGGATACATAGAAACGGTTGCACATTATAAAGCAGCTGCATTTTTTAAACCTGATGTTGATTTTATACTTGATATCGGCGGACAGGATATGAAATGTATTCGTATTAAGGATGGAGTAATTGACAGTGTTCTCTTAAATGAAGCATGTTCGTCCGGATGTGGTTCATTTATTGAGACTTTTGCAAAATCATTAAATTACAGTGTTCAGGATTTCGCTAAAGAGGCACTTTTTGCAGAAAATCCAATCGACCTTGGTTCAAGATGTACAGTATTTATGAATTCAAGGGTAAAACAGGCACAAAAAGAGGGTGCAAAGGTAAGCGAGATTTCTGCTGGACTTGCATACAGTGTAATCAAAAATGCATTGCTTAAAGTTATCAAAATATCCGATCCAAAGGCTTTGGGGAAAGCATTGTTGTTCAGGGTGGTACTTTTTACAATGATGCCGTTTTAAAAAGCTTTGAGCTTATTTCAGAGCGTGAGGCAGTTCGTCCTGACATTGCGGGAATAATGGGTGCTTTCGGTGCAGGCTTGATTGCAAGAAATAAATATAGGGACGGATATGAAACAACAATGATTGACAGAGAGTCAATGAACTCTCTTGAAATAGATACCAGACATACAAGATGCGGAAGATGTACAAATAACTGCCTTCTTACAATAAATAACTTTACAGGCGGAAGAAGATTTATTACCGGAAATCGCTGTGAAAAGGGTCTGGGAAAGGAAAAGAGCGAGCATGAAGTTCCTAATCTTTTTGAGTATAAGATGCACAGACTTTTTGATTATGATTCGCTGAGTGAAGAAAAGGTCTAAGAGGGGTACTCGGTATTCCTCGTGTATTAAATATGTTTGAAGATTATCCATTCTGGTTCACATTCTTTACTGAGCTTGGTTTTAGTGTTAAACTTTCACCGGTTTCAAACAAAAAAGTGTATGAGGCAGGAATGGAGTCCATTCCAAGTGAATCTGTATGTTATCCTGCTAAGCTTGTTCATGGACATATCATGAATTTAATAAATGATGGAGTTAAAAGGATATTTTATCCCGGAATACCATATGAAAGAAAAGATATAATGGACGCTGATAATAATTTCAATTGTCCGATTGTTGCTTCTTATACAGAAAATATTAAAAATAATGTTGAAGATTTAAGGACTGAAAATATAGAGTTTCTGAATCCGTTCCTTTCACTTGCAGATGAGAATGTAATAAAGAGCAGAATGTCTGAGGAGCTTGCAAAATTCGGAGTCACTAAATCTGAAGTAAATGCGGCTGTAGACAAGGGCTGGAAGGAATGGTCTGATTTTAGAGATGATATGCATAAGAAAGGTGAGGAGACCTTAAAGTATATTGAAGAAAACGGCATAACGGGCATTGTTCTTGCAGGAAGACCTTATCACACGGACCCTGAAGTAAACCATGGTATTCCTGAACTTATAGCAAGCTATAACATGGCCGTACTTACAGAAGACTCTGTTGCTCATCTTGGAAAAGTTGAACGTCCTTTGGTTGTAAGAGATCAGTGGGCGTATCATTCAAGGCTCTATGAAGCAGCGGCTTTTGTAAAAACAAGAAAAGACTTGGAGCTTGTTCAGCTGAATTCATTTGGCTGTGGCCTTGATGCGGTAACAACTGATGAAGTAAAAGACATACTTGTTGCGGCAGGCAAGATATATACAACTCTAAAGATTGACGAGGTAAGCAATCTTGGTGCTGCGAGGATAAGAATACGTTCTCTTATTGCAGCTATCGAAGATAGAAATGAAAAAGGTGCAGAGGTTAAAAAAGGTGATGCATCTCTTAAAAGAGTAGTGTTTACAAAAGACATGAAGAAGGACTACACACTTATATGCCCCCAGATGTCGCCTATTCATTTTGAGGTTTTAGGTGCAGCACTAAAGGCAAGCGGATTTAATGCCGTTGTTATGCCGGCTGCTGACCCCGAAAGTATTGATATAGGATTAAAATATGTTAATAACGATGCATGTTATCCTGCGCTTATAGTTGTTGGACAAATGCTTAAGGCGTTAAAATCAGGAGAATATGATTTAAACAAAACGGCTTTATTTATCTCCCAGACAGGTGGAGGATGCCGTGCAACAAATTATATTGGATTTATAAGAAAAGCGCTCAAAAACGCTGGAATTGAGCAAATACCAGTTGTTTCAATAAGTGCACAGGGGCTTGAAAAAAATCCTGGCTTTAAATATACACCAAAGTTACTTAATCGTATGATTCAGGCTTTTGTATACGGCGATTTGTTTATGCGCGTACTTTATCGAACCAGACCTTATGAGCAAGTTGAAGGCTCTGCAAATGCACTTTATGAAAAGTGGAATACTAAGGTTAAAAAGGATATTATTAAGGCTGAGTTGTCGACTTACAAAAGAAATATCAGAAATATTGTTAAGGAATTTGATGAGCTTGAAATTAATGATACCGTTAAACCAAGGGTTGGAGTTGTTGGCGAAATATTGGTAAAATATCATCCTCTTGCCAATAATAACATTGTAGAACTTCTTGAAAAAGAAGGCGCTGAGGCGGTTGTTCCTGATCTTCTTGGATTTGGGCACTATAGTGCGTATAACTCTGTACAGAAAGAAAAATATCTTGGAGGAAAGCGTATATCAACTACAATGTCTAATATAGCTATTAAGGCCCTTGAGTATTATCAGAAACCTATGACTGACGCACTTAAAAAGAGTCAACGTTTTGATACTCCTACAAGTATTGAAAAGCTTGGCGAATATGCAGAGCCTATTGTTTCGCTATGCAACCAAACGGGTGAGGGGTGGTTCCTGACAGGCGAAATGATGGAGCTTATTCATTCAGGAGTAAACAATATTGTTTGTACTCAGCCATTTGGATGTCTCCCTAACCATGTAGTAGGTAAGGGCGTAATAAAAGAGATCAGAAGAAGGTATCCGCTTTCTAATATTGTAGCTGTTGACTATGACCCGGGAGCAAGTGAGGTTAATCAGCTCAATAGAATAAGACTTATGCTTTCAAGTGCGTTTAAAAACCTTGAAAGAGATAGTTCAAATTAAAATAAAAAATGTCC
The DNA here is from genome assembly GCA_040767305.1 of Candidatus Metalachnospira sp. Taxonomy (GTDB): domain Bacteria; phylum Bacillota; class Clostridia; order Lachnospirales; family Anaerotignaceae; genus Metalachnospira. The sequence continues at coordinate 205,953 of JAXGOV010000001.1, forward strand.
GCACAATGTGCGGGCATTTTTTAATTGTATGAAAACCACCGGCTTAGCCGGTGGTACGAAAAAAGCTTTAGTGAGCAAAGGGATAAAAAACTCCTTTTGATATATCGTAGGTTACATTGGTGGATTTTTATTATTTGTTAATATAAAATATAAAATTCTTATATTTATTTCATTTTAAGGAATACTGTAAGTTGTAAGTACAGCTATGAATTTGAAAAATATAAGAAAAAGTTTGCTTATTAAATTTCTTAAATATTTCTAAATTCAGTGGTATTTTTTATCAGATTTATGCTAAAATAAAAAATAATATGAACGGAGGCGAATATGATATGAAAGAAGAAAGAATGGCAATATTAAGAATGCTTGAAAACGGCATCATTTCTGCAGATGAAGCTGAACGGCTTCTTAATATTCTTAATGAAAACAGAGAAAAAGATGTATCTGGAAATATAGAAGGCGCTTTTGCTAAGGCAGGCAGCACACTTGAAAGCATAGTCGGTAACGTAGGGAAAAAAGCAGGTCAAGTCGCTAAAACTATAGGCGAGAAGGCTGAGCAGGCTAAGCCGGAAATTAAAAAAGCGGCTAAGACTGTTGCTGAAAAAGTAACTGAAGCGGCTGAAACGATTAAAGAGGATATTAACAAGAGGAAGGCAGCAAAAGAGGGTGCTTATGACTCTGATTTTGTCTATGAAGGTGAAGCAGAGGAAAATACTGAAAAAAAAAACAGAAGATGAGTCTGCTGATGAAAAAAGAGCAGAGGATACTGCTGATGTAAGTTCAGTTGAAGAAAGCACAGCAAAGGTAAATGAAGAAGCTGAAAAATCCGTTGGTTTTTCTCAGGCTGAAGAGAAAAAAATAGATGAAGAAGTGGAAGAAGATGATGATGACAGAGATTATGAGGCTGAATATTATCAAATGATGAAAGAAACCAACGGCGGAGATATTTTCGGTGATGTATATAAAGCAATGGACAATTTGAAGGGCATTGGCAGTGATATAAATATACCTGCTGACAATACTGATGATAATAAAAAAGACAATGAATAATGGAGATATAAAATGTCAGAAAAAGCAAAGAAAGAACTAATAAGCTGGATTAAGACAATAATTCTGGCTGTTGCAATTGCACTTTTTATTGATTTTGGCGTTATTGTTAATGCAACTGTTCCTACTGGCTCAATGAAAAATACAATAATGGAGGGCGATAGAGTCGTCGCCTTCCGTTTTAGCTATTTGTTCAGTGATCCTCAGAGAGGTGACGTTGTAATATTTGACTATCCTGATGCTCCGGAGGGAGAAACTGTTCTTTATGTAAAAAGAATAATTGGAGAACCTGGAGATACAGTTGAAATAAGCGGAGGAAAAGTATACATAAACGGAAATGCTCTTGAAGAGAATTATATTCGAGAGGATATGATCGGTGATTTTGGACCATATGTAGTTCCGGATGACTCATATTTTATGATGGGTGACAACAGAAATGATTCGCTGGACTCACGTTATTGGAACGACAAGTATGTTAAAAAAGATAAAATACTTGGTAAGGTATTATTCAAATACTATAAAAAGCCGGCATTGATTAAATAGTTTCCAGAACAGCTCTAACAGGTGAAGCATCACCGCCGGATATTGCACGAGGAAAACAATATAATTTATATATTCCCTCGGAGACGTTTTTTAAATTAATATTTTCAAGAATAGGGATATTGTTTTTTAAAAAAGTTTTATGAACATAAAAAGTATTGCTTGTTGCAGATTCTATTGACAGATAGTCTATGCCGACAAGCTTTATTTTTTTGGCTAAAAGATACTCTGCTGCATCTTGAGTTAGGGCAGAATAATTATCAATTGGATTAATTCCGTCAAAACTTATATTTGACGTTCTGAAAAGAATAATGTCATTTTCTTCAATGTTTTTATTTTGTAGTTCATTTGCAGATATGCTATGAGTATTCTGAATATTAAATACCCTTGTTCTGCCGCAAAAAAAATCAAGCGGAAGAGAAAGTATGTCTGCACCGTCATTAAAAAAATGTTTTGGTGCATCAATATGTGTGCCTGTGTGAGTTCCCATTTTTAGAGATGATACATTGCAGATGTCACCGTTAGATATGGAAAAAACCTTTTCTGACTTAAAGCATGGGTCGCCATCATATATAAATATGTTATTTGTTAGAGGTCTTGTGATATCAATAATCATAATTAATAGTCCTTTATGTTCAGTTTGCATAAATATAATAAAAAAATCAATATACACATAGTTTAATAAGTTTTTTTAATAATTACAACATAAAAATGGTTTGTAATATTCATAGTATTGGTTTATAATATAAAAATAACCGCATTTGGTTTATCCAAGTTTCTTATAAGGAGGAAGTTTGATGGACAAAAAAGTTACGAAAGATATGCTTATCGGAGATATGCTTGTTTTAGACAGAGGTATTGGTGTAATTCTTATGCAGTCTGGTATGCACTGTGTTGGCTGCCCTTCATCAGCCGGCGAAACTCTTGATGAAGCATGTGCTGTTCACGGCATGGATAGTGACAAGGTTCTTGCTGATATTAATGAATATCTTGCAAACAAATAATTTTATATAAAATGGTGTGCATGTTTAATGCACACCATTTTTTACTGTATTTCTTCCCATTTGTTATAAAGAGATTCAAGCTTTTCTTCAATGGAAGTTTTTTCTTCATACAATTCTTTAAGCTTTTCTGAATCAGAATTAATCTCGGTGCTGAAAAGCAGTTCATTAAGCTCTGAAATTTTGTTTTCTGCTCTTTCTATTTCATCTTCAACTTTTTTTATCTCATTAGCTTTTTTTCTTGCTTTTGCCTGCTCTTCTTTTTGAAGCAGCCAGTCTGTTTTAGAATCTGAAGCAGATGCATTTGCTTTTACAGATGAGTTTTGTATATTTTCCGCTTCAAGCTGCTCAATACGTTCTTTTTCGGCTTTTTTTTCAAGGCAGTAAGAATAATTGCCAAGATACTGAGTTACACCGTCCTTAGAAAGCTCAATAGTGCGCTCAGCTGTTTTATCAATGAAATAACGGTCATGAGAAATATAGAGCACAGTACCGTCATAGCTGTTTACAGCATCTTCAAGAATTTCCTTTGAATACATATCCAAATGGTTTGTTGGCTCGTCCAAAATAAGAAAGTTCGATTTTGAAAGCATTATTTTGGCAAGAGATACTCGGCCTTTTTCGCCGCCGGATAATGTTCCTATTGTTTTGAATACGTCATCTCCGGTAAAAACAAATGCGGCAAGCACGTTCCTGATTTCGCCGTTTGTCATTGTAGGATAGGCGTTATGGATTTCGTCAAATATAGTATTTCTGTCATCAAGTTCATGGTGCTCCTGATCATAATAGCCGGGATTAACATTTACTCCGAGTATAGTTTTTCCTGCAGTGGGTGTAATCTCGCCAAGTATTATTTTAAACAAAGTACTTTTTCCAATACCGTTTGGACCTATAATCGCAACTTTTTCACTGCGTTTAATTTCAAATGACACATTGGAAAAGAGATTGTTTGTATCAAATGCCATCGAAAGATTGTCAACTGAAAGAACATCATTACCGCTTTGTATTTTTGGTGTAAGTCGGAAATGCATTTTTTCGGGAAGGTTTTCGGGTTTATCAAGCTTGTCCATTTTGTTGAGTGCCTTTTCACGGCTTTCAGCTCGCTTGATTGATTTTTCTCTATTAAATTGTCTTAATGTTTTTATTACTTCTTCCTGATGTTTAATTTCTCTCTGCTGTTCAGCATATTGTTTAAGCTGAGCTGCACGTATAGCTTCTTTTTGAGTTATAAAGAAAGAATAGTTACCGTTATAGACAGATGAACGTTTGTTTTCAATATCAATTATTTTTGTAACCGTTCTGTCTAAGAAATATCTGTCATGGGATATAATTAGGACAGAACCGCTGTATCCTCTTAAAAAGTCCTCAAGCCACTGTATTGATTCAATATCAAGGTGGTTTGTAGGTTCGTCAAGAAGTAAAAGGTCAGGTTTCATAAGCAGAAGTCTGCCGAGAAAAATTCGTGTTTTTTGACCGCCGGAAAGAGTGCATACCGGCTGAGAATACTCCTCCTCGGAAAACCCAAGACCTTTAAGAACTCCGTTAATTCTGCTTTGATAGCTGTAGCCGTCTGAAGCCTCAAATTCATGCTGCAGCCTTGAATATTGCTCCATAAAACCGGCATAATCAACGCTGGTGACAGTTGACATTCTGTTTTCCATGTCACGCAGTTTTTCTTCAAGTTTAAACAAAGGTTCAAAGACAGAAAGCATTTCTTCGTAAATAGTTTTTTCTGAACGAATATCTATATTTTGTTCAAGGTATCCGACAGTTGTTCCTTTTGGAATATACAGCTGACCGTCGTCATGAGAAATGTTGTCGGTTATAATTTTGAATAGGGTGGTTTTTCCCGCACCGTTAACACCAACGATTGCGACCTTTTCTTTTTCCTCAAGATTAAATGTAATTTTATCAAGGATAACATCCGTACCATAGCTTTTGATATATCCTTACATGCAAGAATCATATATTTCACTCCGATGATGGTAAACATTATTGGGTAAATTATATCAGATTATTAACTCCAAGAAAAGACTTATCATTGACAATGGCGGATTTTAAGTGATATACTATTAACAATAAGTGATAAGGAGTCTTGATTATGGATAGCGAAAAGAAGATATCAAGTGCTGTAATCAATAGATTACCGCGATATTATAGATACTTGGGGGACCTGCTTGAGAGTGATATAACACGTATTTCATCTAAGGAACTAAGTGAAAAAATGAACATAACTGCAAGCCAAATTCGTCAGGATCTTAACAATTTTGGCGGTTTTGGACAGCAAGGTTATGGATATAATGTTGAATATTTATATAATGAAATAAAAAAGATCCTCGGACTTGACAGAGTTTACAATCTTATAGTAGTCGGTGGTGGTAATATTGGACAAGCTCTTGTAAATTATACAAGCTTTGAAAAAAGAGGGTTTGTTATTACAGGAGTTTTTGATGTTAACCCCAGACTTATAGGAATGTCTATAAGAGGTGTTGAAATTTATGATGTTGATGTTATGGAAGAGTATGTTAAGAGCAATAAAGTTGACGTTGCAATTCTTACGCTTCCTAGAAATCAGGCTGCAAAAGCTGCAGCAGACCTTGCTGCTTGGGGCATCAAGGGCATCTGGAATTTCTCTCATGTTGATCTTGACCTTCCAAAGGAAATTGTGGTAGAAAACGTGCATTTGACTGATAGTCTTATGACATTGCTTTATAAGATAAACGAAGTCAACAGTGATTCAGAAGCTTAGTTTTTAATTGTAATTAAAAGGGGTCTTTTCAGACTCCTTTTTTGTATGAATATAGTTTTATTTTTTGGTTAATATTAAAAAATGCAGAAAAAATAATAAAAAATATTTACGAACCGCTAAAAAGGTTATAAAATAGAATGATATAACTGTAATATTAATCTGCATCAAAGGAGGAAAATGGAATGGGCAATTTTTCGATTGTAAAGGGAGACATAGTAAAGTCAAAAACAGAAGCAATTGTTAATGCAGCTAATACTTCTCTTTTGGGCGGTGGCGGTGTAGACGGAGCAATTCACAGAGCTGCCGGCAAGGAGTTGCTGGAGGAGTGTGAAAAACTAAATGGCTGTAAAACCGGTGAGGCTAAAATTACGGGTGGATATAAACTGCATGCAAAATATGTAATTCATACGCCTGGTCCCATTTGGCGTGGCGGTAATAGAGGAGAAGCTGAATTACTTGCCTCTTGCTATAGAAACAGCCTTCAGCTTGCTGTTGATAACAATATTAAAACGGTTGCTTTTCCGTCTATAAGCACAGGAGTATATCGTTATCCCGTTGAACAGGCTGCAAAAATAGCAGTTAGTGAGATTTTGAATTTTATGAATGCAAACAAAGACATAGAAACTGTTCAGGTGGTTTGTTATGATGAAAACACTTATAGGGTTTATAAAAAAGCCTATGAAAATGCAATAGGATGAAATTTTTGGCGTCGTTAAATGTAGATAACCATTTAACGGCGTTGTTTTTTATAAAAATTAACTTATGTTTGTTTTCAAAATCGTCAAAATTTGGTATACTAAACACATGGATTATGCCACAATTTGGTTTATTAGCTTTTTTGGGTACAGAAATATTTATTGCGGAGTGATAGTATGGAATTTGCTGAAGAGCTTTATGTTAGTAAAAGCATAATTGATGTGGGTGCTATTGTTGAAATGCTCAGAAACGGCGATGTCCCGCGTGGAATATTCTGTGTATGCTCAAATAATAACGGTAAGTACCGTTATGAAATAATGTCTTGTTATGAACTCCTGAAACAGAGAAATGTTTCGGACTATAAGGTGTTTGGTTTTGCGGCTGGGAAAAAAGATGCATTTGAAGTATTTAGGTCAATGGTGGAGGAAAGTCATGAATTTGTGTAGAAAGATTTTAATGACGATTACTGCGTTTGCGATGATAATTATGCTTATTCTCAGTGCAATTGCATTTGTTATATTTGGGAATATGAGCTACTATAGGCAGGAGTTTGAAAAATACAATGTTACTCAGAACATTGACATGTCCATGGATAGCATTATGTATGTAATGGACGAATTAATGGATTATTTGCATGACGATAGGGGTAATCTAGAAAATATAGTAACAGAAGTTGACGGACAGCAAAAAGATTTTTTCAGTGAGCGTGAAAAACAGCATATGGCTGATTGCAAAGTTATATTTGATAGCGCATTTAGGTTTAGAACATTATGTGCCTTTGTGTTTGTTGGTATAACACTTATAATGATTTTTGCAAAAATATTTGATATTCGACAGTTTATAAAAATATGCGGTGTGATATCTATTGCAATTATTTTAGCAGCTGTTGTTATTGCAATTGCAGCAGCTATAGATTTTGATGCATGTTTTACAATGTTCCATAAACTTTTTTTTGATAATGACTTATGGCTTCTGGATCCAAAAACAGATTTGATTATCAATGTACTAGTTGAAGATTTTTTTGCAGATATGGCACTTAAAATAGGTATATATTCTATATCAATTCCTGTTGTTTTGGCTGTTTCAGGAACAGCTTTATATCTTAAGGATAAAAAGAGGAGAAATGTATGACTATCATACTGATAATTTTAAAGATAATAGGAAAGACAATTTTATGGATAATTGCTTTACTTATTGTTTAATTTTAGTTATACTTTTTTGTCCGATTTTTTATGAGGCAAAAGGTGAAAAATATGATAAGTTATCAGTTGAGGGTAAAGTAAAACTACTTTTAGGGATTATCAGCTTACGCTTTAGAAATTCCAACGAAGGAGAAACATATGCGGGAGTATATGTTTTCGGAAAGAAGCTTGGAAATAATCATAAAGAAAAGAAAGTAAAAGGCAAAAAGAGAAAACAGAAAAAAGAAGTCGACGATGATAATAATTTGGTTGCTGCAGAGATGGACAACTGCGAAGATAATTATAATAAGCCGATTTTGAAAAAGACTGTTGAAAGTGACTTAAATGAACAGGAAAGTATAGTTGAAGAAAAAAATGAAGGAACAAATCGGTACAACGAGGTTTGGACAAGCGAAGAAGCAGCCCCCGATGAGCCTGTTGTAAGGAAAGTAAAATTGGCTGATGCTGAAAAAATTCTGCAGGAGAAAAAGGGTGCACCTAAAATTTCTGTAAAAAGAATAAAAATCCCGGAAGAGGAAAAACAAAAGAAAGAAGCAGAAATAAAATCGGATGACGGAGAAAAAAGCAAAGAGGAAAATAAGAATAGCCAACAGAAAGTTAATGCGGAATATTTTCTGAAAATGCCAAAGGCAGAAAGAAAAATACTATTAAAAGCTGTTATAAAGCTCTTAAAATCTCTTCTTAGAGGTGTTAAACCAAATAAATTTTATTTGATTGGAACGGTCGGTTTATCAGATCCGGCTCTTACAGGAGAAGTGGTTGGAACAGCTTGGGTTTTAAATGGAATTCTCAACAAGAGAATTGAGATTTCTGCTGCATTTGACAGAGAGGTAATTGAAGGTGAGGTATATATTAAAGGAATTATAGTTCCTGCTTATATGTTATTCTGCCTTATAAGGTTTGCATTGGTAAAACCGGTTAGAAAAATAATAAAATTATTACTGAAAGGTTCAGGTGATAAAAATGGCAAGCGAAACAGGAAACAATCTTGAAATATTATTTGGAAAAATGGAAGAGTTTGTGTCATCAAAGACAGTAGTCGGAGATGCAATAAAAATTGGAGATGTTACACTTTTGCCGCTTGTTGATGTTACTGTCGGAGTTGGTGCAGGCGGTGGAGATAAAGGTCAGGGCGGTGGCGGTCTTGGTGCGAAAATTATGCCCAGTGCTGTAATAGCTATTTATAACGGAAATGTTCAATTGATAAATATTAAGAATCAGGATGCAGTAAGCAAACTTATTGATATGGCACCCGGAATAGCTGCAAAACTTAATTTTGGTTCTGCATTCAGAAAAAAAGATGATGACAATACAGATGAAACTGTTGAAAAGAAAGTAAGATTTGAAGAAAAAACAGTTACAGAATAAGGTGTATATATGACGCTAATAGAGTTTTTTGATAAAGATACTATAAAAAATATATTGGCGGTACTTACGCTTAAACCCGAGAGAGTTGTATATATTTATGATGATGCTATTACTGATAATAAATATTTTACAGCTCTTAAAAAGTGTTTTGGTAAGCATATACCCAATATAAATCTTGATACTGTTTCGGTAGACAATAACAATATTAATGATATTTATATTAAAGCCTGTAATGTAATCGAAAAGTATGGCAACTGTTCAATGGAGTTAACTGGCGGCAGCGAGCTTATGATGATTGCAGGTTATAAGGCGGGCGCAGAAAAAAATATTAAAATGCTGTATACCGATATAGCTGAAGGCAAAATAACAGATATAGATGATACAGAATGGAGTATTAATACAACTGTACTTACTTTAGATGACTTTATTGATGCAAAAGGTGCGGCTTATGTTGGAGAACTGCACAGAGAACCGTCTGAGGATAAGTATGACAACATACTAAGTGTTTGCGGACATATTTTCAGGCACTTAAGACAATGGCGCTTTACTTGCACATTTATTCAGGCGGTGAACTCAGCATTTGAAAACGGTATGCAAGTAACGGCAAATATTCCGTTTAGTCATAAGGACGGCAAAAGATATTGGCCTGATAATGAAATAATGCAAATATTTGAGGAAAACGGCTTCATAAAAAATTTATGTATTAAGGATAACAAAATTAATTTCTCATATGCATTCCCTGAGGCGAGAACATATTTGGCAACCTATGGACTATGGCTTGAAATGTTTGTGTTTATTAATGCAAAAAAGTCAGGGCGTTTTTCTGATGTAAAGCTTGGAACAATGATTGACTGGGATGCCTATGACAACGATTATAATGTGGGAAATGAGATTGATGTTATTTTAATGGAAAAATCAATCCCTGTCTTTATATCCTGTAAACTTAGAGGTATAACCACACCTGATATCAATGAACTCTATATCCAGCGTAAGAGGCTTGGAGGATGGTTTTCTAAAGGTGTCATCGTTACATCGGGTGACGATAAAATAAAAGAAACGGGAGCCTTTAAAAAAGCAGAAGAATTTGGTATAATGGTTATGGACAAAAAAGATATAAAAAACGGTAATTTTGGGGAATTACTGTATAAAACTGTTTCTGCTCAGAATATTGTGGGCATGAAATGGAAAAGAGTCTAAAGTCCTATAAAAAAATGGGAAGAGGGAAAACAATTAATGAGTTTGAGGGAAGAGAAAACCAGAGTGCCTATTTACTGCTCGTGGGTATTTATTATCATTGTAGCGGTAATTATATGGCCGATTGCAGTATTACTTGTATGGAAAAGAGGACAGTTTGACAGAAAAACCAGTCTTAATTTGGGAACTATGTCTATGGTATTTGGTGTGATTCTTATGGCAGCTGCTATTGTAATTGCATATATTGCAGGCGACCCTAATACGTGGGCAAAAATAATGGCAGGTATGGATACTCGTTTTGTACCTATGGCTTATTTGTTTGGACAGTCATATATGACGTATTGTATTGTGTTTGGTATCTGCGGTGTTGTTTTTGCAAGAATGGGATATGAAGGGTATAAAAAGTCAAAGGTGTATAGAAAAATTATTACTGCAATTGAGGATTCAGGAATTTATATGATTCCAATGCTTGCTGACGAAGTCGGAATGCCAGAAGTGGATGTTTTGAAGACTCTTGATAAAATGTTTAAAAAGGGATTGCTTCCTAAGTATGAGTTGACAAGAAATAACAGAAAAGTAGTAAAAAAATAATTTTGATTATAAAGCATTCAACTATTGGCTGTTATGTCGTTTGGATGCTTTTTTTAATTTATTAAAAATATATTAACATCAAACTTGTTTAATTGACTTTGAACTTATCCTCAAGTATAATAGCGAAGGCAAAAGTCAATACAATATTTGGGAGGTATGGGTTAATGAAGAAATTATTAATTTTTGTATCTGCAGCTATTCTGGCATTTTCGCTGGCGGGTTGTGGTGGTTCAAAATCATCAGATGCAAAAAGTGATGATACAAATACTGCTTCTGAAGAAAGTTCTACAGAAGATGGCTCAACGGGTGAGAGCACAGCACAGTCTGGCGCAAGTGTACCTGTAATAACAAATGATGAAATAAATAAAATGTCGGATAATCAATTTTATGTGGCAAATGGAATGAGTAAAAGTGTAACAGAGATTTACACTGCTGTGGCAAATTCGGGTGAATGGAGCAGCAATTATGTTTCAACACCAATAGCCTCCGGCTCCAGAGAATTATTTACTCTGGAAAATTTGGATACTTCAGTTAAATATGATATTAAGGCTGTTACCGATGGTGGAGAGACAACAGAATATTATGGATTTGACATGAAAGCAACAGTTCAGATTACATTGTATGATAATGCTCAATGCGATGGTAGCAACGGTATAAAAAAGTGAATATGCGAAACTTATTATAATAGAATTTAAAAGAACCATCCGATATTATCGGATGGTTCTTGTTTTAAAAAATTATACATTAAATCTAAACAGTATTACATCTCCGTCTTTTACAACGTATTCTTTTCCTTCTGAGCGAACAAGTCCTTGTTCTCTGGCGACATTATATGAGCCAAGACGCATAAGGTCATCATAACTGACAACTTCTGCACGAATAAATCCTCTTTCAAAATCACTGTGTATTTTACCTGCGGCACCTGGTGCTTTTGTACCTTTTGTTATTGTCCACGCTCTTGACTCAGTAGGCCCGGCTGTAAGATAGCTTATTAAGCCAAGAAGTTTATAGCTTGCGGCAATAAGTCTGTCAAGTCCGCTTGCAGAAACACCGAGTGCGGCAAGGAATTCTTTCTTTTCGTCATCATCAAGTTCGGAAATCTCCTCTTCAATTTTCGCACAGAGTACAAATACCTCTGAACCCTCGTTTGCTGCATATTCACGAACCTTTTTAACGTACTCGTTTTCAGCTCCGTCATTTGCCAAATCATCTTCGCATACATTTGCAGCGTAAAGGACAGGCTTTGCTGTAAGAAGAGTAAGGCTCTCCATAAATTCTTTATCATCATTGTCATCAAATTCAACAAGACGTGCTGATTTGCCGCCTTCAAGACTTTCCTTAATTTTTTCGAGAACAGCAAGCTCTTTTCTTAAACTTTTATCGCCCTGTGCAGCTTTTGCTGTCTTTGCAATTCGTCTTTCAATTATTTCTAAGTCAGAAAACACAAGCTCAAGATTTATTGTTTCAATATCTCTAACGGGATCAATTGAACCGTCAACGTGGATAACATTGCTGTCATCAAAACAACGTACAACATGAACAATTGCATCAACCTCACGTATATGTGAAAGGAATTTGTTTCCGAGGCCTTCACCTTTGCTTGCACCCTTAACAAGACCTGCGATGTCAACAAATTCAATTACAGCAGGTGTTATTTTGGCTGAATTATAAAGCTTAGCAAGATTTGTTATTCTTACATCCGGTACTGTAACGATTCCGATATTAGGATCAATAGTGCAGAAAGGATAGTTCGCCGCTTCTGCTTTTCCGAGTGTCATAGAATTAAAAAGTGTACTTTTTCCGACATTTGGAAGCCCAACTATGCCTAGTTTCATATTTTGTTTCGTCCTTTCGTTTTGCTTTTTGCATGTTCTTTATAAATTGACACGCATCATTAATAAGTATAGCACAATTTCTGATAAGTACAAATAGATTTTGAAATATAAGCCCCCCCTTGCGAATATATTAATCCGAGGGAGGAGATAACTTGCAAAGATGGAGCTTTAATTACAGGTTGTTTTTTAAAAAAAATATGGTTGGAATATTGGTTCTGGCTGTCTTTGGAACGTCTGTGCTTTTGTGGGATAAAGGCTTATTGCTTAAAACTATAGCACTTTCGGAAGTTCTTCCAAACACTATAATGACTCTCCCGACGCTAAATGAAATATATGCTGCAGAGAAAGATGAAACCAATGACGACAGTGCGGCAAAAGAAACCAAAGACGACGAGAATACAAATACTGAACCCAAGGAAGAAGATGATGCAGAAACAAAAGAACCTGAGAAAGTTGATACAAGCAAATTATTTGTAATGACAGATGAGCAAATAAAGAATTATTCTGATGTTAATTTTTTGAAAAAAAATATATATACTGTTGCAGCAATTACAGACTTAAAAGACGGTGAAATTGACCCTGAAAAGTTTCTTAATATGGATTTTTCGCTTGATACAAAAGAAGACGGACCTAAAGTACTTATATTTCATACCCATTCTCATGAAGCTTATGCAGACAGTGATATGTCGCTTGGCTTTGATGAGGGTGTAGAGGGAGTGGGAGAGTATTTAAAGCAGATTTTGGAAGAAGATTACGGCATAGAAACAATGCATTGTACACAAAGTTTTGATTATGTTGATTCAAAAATGACTGTTACAGGAGCATATGAAAGAATGGAACCCGTAATAGAACAAATTCTTAAGGATAACCCATCAATTGAGGTTGCAATTGATATACATAGAGACGGAATTGATGATACAACTCACCTTGTTACCAACATTGATGGCAAACAGACAGCCCAGATTATGTTTTTTAACGGATTATGTCAAATATATGAGAATGATCAGCTTGTGCCAACTGAAGGACTTGAGAACCCCTATCTTGAGCAGAATCTTGCATTTAGTTTTAATATGAAATATGTTGCTGACGAAATGTATAGCGGTCTTGCAAGAAAAAATTATTTGAATGCATATAGATATAGTTTGAATATGCTGCCAAAATCATTACTTGTTGAGGTTGGGGCACAGAATAACACAAAGGAAGAGGCTAGGAATGCAATGGTTCCACTGGCAAAAATTTTAGCAACTGTATTAAATAAAAATACATAATTTATTCTGGTATTTGGGCAGACTGACTGTATGATTGAGAGATTTATATTATACGGTTTTTTAGGTTTGCTCTTAGAAGTTATGTGGACAGGCATAAACAGCATAATAAAAGGAGATAAAAGTCTGCGATGTACGACATCACTTTGGATGTTTCCGATTTATGGGATGGGAATAGCTTTTGAACCCATAATTAATTTAATAATAGTTCTGCCGATAATAGTGAGAGGAGTGACATATATGCTTTGTATATTTTTGGCGGAATATTATTCGGGAACGGCTTTAAAGCGTTTTGCTGTATGTCCGTGGGATTACAGTGAAAGCAGTTATAATATTCAAGGTCTAATAAGACTTGACTATGCACCGCTGTGGTTTATGGTTGGGCTCGCCTACGAATGGGCATATAGGTCTGCTTTTATTAATATCTAACTAATCTCCTAATAATGTATGCATACTTTTATTTTATCTTTTTTTGTCGTATAATGTGTCTAGCTGGAAAATATGGGATTTTTCAGGGCAGAAAGACAAAATAAAATATGCAAATGAAAGGGGGATATTTATGCCTTCCGAAAATAATGAAAATAACAAAAAAAATAAGGATAAAGAAAAAAAAGCACTGCTTATATTTGCAATTGTTGCACTTATATTTACGCTGGGCTTAAATTATGTTATTGGAAAAAAACAGATGGAGTCTGTTGATGAGGTAAAGTACAGCGAATTTATTGAAATGCTGGATGAAGGTAAGATAGAGGAGGTAGAATTTTCCGGTTCACTGATTAACTTCACACTTAAGGATGATGAAGAAAATCAGTACGGTGTAAAGAAAAAATATTATACAGGATATATCAATAATCCTGCTCTTTTGGAAAAACTTGAAGAGGAAGGAGTTGTTTATGATAATCCGCCTGATACAACATCGCCAATAATATCATTTATTATTGAATGGGTTTTGCCGATAGGATTTTTCTATTTGATGTTAACTCTTCTTATGCGTTCTTCTATGAAACGAATGGGCGGAGGCTTTGGAAAAAGCAATGCAAAGATGTATGTTGAAAAGGAAACTGGCATTACATTTGCTGATGTTGCAGGTGAGGAAGAGGCAAAAGAGTCTTTGAGGGAAATTGTTGATTTTCTTCATAAGCCTGAAAAGTATACGGCAATAGGTGCAAAACTCCCAAGAGGTGCTCTGCTTGTAGGCCCTCCGGGAACAGGTAAAACGCTTCTTGCGAAAGCTGTCGCGGGTGAGGCAAAAGTTCCGTTTTATTCATTAAGCGGTTCAAACTTTGTTGAGATGTTTGTCGGAGTTGGAGCATCAAGAGTAAGGGATTTATTTAAAGAAGCGGTTAATAATGCACCTTGCATTATTTTTATAGATGAGATTGATGCGATTGGCAAGAGTCGAGACGGTACAATCGGTAATGATGAGAGAGAGCAGACTCTTAACCAGCTGTTGAGTGAAATGGATGGATTTGATGCAACAAAGGGTATAGTGATAATTGGTGCAACAAACCGTCCCGAAGTACTTGACAAGGCATTGTTAAGACCTGGTAGATTTGACAGAAGGATAATTGTTGATAAACCGGATCTTAAAGGACGAGAAGATATTCTTAAAGTACATCTTAAGGCGATTAAAACAGATGGTGATGTCGATATTAAACAGATTGCTCTCGGAACTTCGGGATGTTCAGGCGCAGATATTGCAAATATGGTAAATGAAGCAGCACTTTTTGCAGTTAGAGAAGGCCGCGATAAGGTAAGACAAACGGACCTAATGGAAGCCATTGAGCTTGTTATTGCGGGCAAAGAAAAGAAAGACAGAATACTTACCGAAAAAGAGAAGAAAATAGTTGCATACCATGAAGTTGGTCATGCACTTGCAATTGCACTGCAAAAGAATACTCAGCCTGTTCAAAAAATCACCATTGTACCAAGAACTATGGGCTCTCTGGGCTATACAATGCAGATGCCGGAGGAAGAGCACTATCTTATGACAAAAGAAGAAATTACAGAGCAGATAGTAACACTGCTGTCAGGCCGTGCTGCTGAAGAAATTATATTCAATACTGTTACTACCGGTGCGGCAAATGATATTGAAAGAGCAACAGAGCTTGCTAGGGCAATGGTTACACGCTTTGGTATGAGTGATAATTTTGACATGATGGCTTTAGAAAAAAATTCAAATATGTATCTTGACGGAAAAGTATCAATGCTTTGTTCTGATGATACAGGCTCAAAGGCTGATGCTGAAACACTTGGCATAATAAAGGAATGTCACAATAAAGCTGTGGAGATATTAAAGGAAAATGAAGAATCACTTCATAAAATTTCATCTTACTTAATAGAGAAAGAATCCATAACAGGAGAACAGTTTATGGATTTGCTCAAAGATACTAATCAAATGAATAATTCCGAAACAGAAGAATAAAAACCTACGGCATTTAAACTGTTATATTATGGATTTAAATGCCGTTTTTGTTGATGTTATGCTGTTATTTATATTTTTGATGATTTTTGTAGTGCATTATTTGATTATTTATTATATAATCAATAAAAGGAAAAGAATACTAAAAAAGAGGAGGATATCAATGAAAAAATATGCTCTTACGGCGTTAACGGTAGCTTTTTGCACTGCTGTATCAACAGTAGGATATGGTGCTAATTTTGCAGATATAAATAATATCCCTTGGGCAACAAGCTATATTAACAGCGTTTATGAAAGCGGAATTATGGTTGGCGATACTAACAGCAAAGGACAGCGTGTTTTCAGAGGATACGATAACATGACCTACTCAGAGGCTGCACAGCTTGTATATTCTATTGCTATCAAATCTGATTTTGCCGGTGATATAAATGATACAGGAGTAAAGAAATATACATTAGAAATGAATGGAGCGGGAATTGCTTCATGGGCAAATAAAGCAGTTGCTTTTTGTATGGAAAAGGGAATAATTACATCTTATGACCTTACAAAATTCAAGACAAATGGTACAGATAACAAAATAACAAGAGAAGATATGGCGGTATTCTTTGGCAAAGCACTTGCTCTTAGTTATACAACAGCATCTGGAACATCTCTTTCATTCAGTGATACATCAAGCATATCAGCAGCAGCTAAACCTTATGTAGAACTGTTAAATAAAAACGGCATCGTAAACGGCGATGATAACAATAAGTTTAACCCAAAAGCTAATATAAACAGGGCAGAGGTTGCGGTTATGGCTTCAAAGGCTTTTGAAATAATGAAGGAGGGTGTTGTTACCAATCCTGAGTCAGGTTATTCTCAGACAACTGGTGTAGTTGCCTCGATTTCAGAAACAAATGGAACTTGGCTTCTTCGTATTTTGACGTCAAATGGAACAGAAGGCTTTGTACTTGATGATTCAACTCCCGTATACATAAATTCTTCAAGCAATGTCGGTCCGTCAGGAATAGGGCTTGGGGATACAATTCAGGTTATTCATGTTAATGCGGAAATATCAAAGATTGTTATAACCAATGATATTGTAGTTGATCCTAATGCAACTAATTCACAATATGGTTCTACTTATACAGATAAGGGTGACCTTATAAGTGCCGGAAACTATAAATTAGGCATACTTGATAGAAGTGATGATAAAGTATATTATGTTGTGGCATCTGATGCAGAAATCACACTTGATGGGAAGAAGGCAACAATGCAGCAGCTCAGTGATTTGGTAGCTGCAAAATCGTCAGCAACGGTAACTCTTACAATAAATTCATCTACTAATGAGGCTACAAAGGTAGTTGCAACTGAGACAGAGGAATCGAGTGACAACGAAGGAAAAATTATAAGTATAAATAAAAAATCAATTACTATAAAGTCAGGAACAAAGAGCTATTCATATGATTTTGCATCAAGCGTAAGCTATTATTTTAATGATAGTTCTTATACTCAGACTGAATTTATAGATAAATATGATGAAATAGATGATGATAATGGCTATATTACTGCTAGACTCACTTTTACCTGATGATGAGGTTACTAAGGTGAGAGGCGAATCAAATGATTACGATGATGAAGAGAAGACCTATAAAGGGACTATAACATCATTTGACGGTGATTCAATAAAAGTATCTGGTTCATCAAAAACATATGATTTAGATTCAGATGTTGATGTAGACATAATTTTGGGCAACGATGAAATTACAGATGTTGATGATCTTCAGGAGATTTATGATGATGACAGCACTAGTATCTATGCTAAAATAACTGTTGAAAATGGAGACGTAACTAAGATAGATGGATATTTAACTGAATTTGACGGTACAATATCATCAATGACTGTTACAAATGCAAGTCGTTCATTAGGCAAGATGTGGATACAGATGGAAGATGCAGACTTCCAGGTTGAAGTTGAATTTGATGAGGATACAACGATAGTAATTGACGGTACTGATTATGATGATATAGACATCTCAAGTCTTAAAAATTATGTTAATTCAAATGATGATGATATAAGCGTAACCGTAAAGTTAGATGATGATGGAATAGCGACATCAATTAGAGGATAATAAAATAAAAAAGCCTGCTGAGTATATCAGCAGGCTTTTCTGCGTAAAAGAATGAATATGTTTTAAGTGCATACCTATTTAAAAAGTAAAATTTAATTACTAAATGTAATAATACCGTTATTAATATTGTCAATGATAGCAAGTGATTCTACACGGATTTTGTTTTCCCTCTTAAAAGCTTTCCGCCGCCCTGGAATGCTTTTTCTATTACAATGCCAACGCCTTGGACAGAAGCACCTGCTTGTTCGCAAAGATTATTTAGTGCAAGTGCCGCTTTTCCGTTTGCAAGGAAATCATCAACAATGAGAATTTTATCTTCAGGAGAGATGTATTTTTTTGAAATCATTATAGGATAAACTTTTTGTTTTGTGAAGGAATAAACTTCACTGTGAAATTTATCTGGATCAAGATTGCGAGAATCATTTTTTTGGCAAACACAACAGGTACATTGTTAAAGTACTGAGCTGTTATTGCAGCTATAGCTATTCCTGATGCTTCAATAGTAATTATCTTTGTTATTTCAACGTCATTGAATATTCTTGCAAATTCCTTGCCGATTTCATTCAAAAAAGCAACGTCTATTTGATGGTTTAAGAAGCTGTCAACCTTAACTATTTCTGAACCAAATGCAGCTCCGTCCGTCAAAATTTTTTTCTTTAATGCTTCCATGTTTATCCCCCTTGATAAAAATAAGTTTCTATTTTTAATATATTAGACTATAAAGTGACATAATGCAACATTATAGGCGGATAATATTTATTGATTTTTTTGACTGATATTGTTATTATTGACAAAAAAGGAGGCTTAAGCATGGAGAAAAATGAAAATGAAGTAAAAGTTCGAGTGCTGATTGCCTGTGAGGACAGAGGTAAAAACAACGCAGATATGTTTTCGGAAATATATAATAAGATGTTTGAGGTTGAATATAACAAAGAAATCTCGGATTTTGAAACAGCTATGGAATATGCCAAGGTGGGCAATATGTCACATATATTATATTTCATTGATGAAATAAATTTAAGGCTTTCCAGCCTTCTTGATGACATGGGTGGATATACTGTTGAAGTCACAATTGACGATTTGAAAAACGTACTGTCGCAAAATGCGAATGATAGTCTTTGAAAGAATATACTAAATTATTATAAAATTCAATCATGGAGGTTATGTCTATGTTTGAATTCTTATATAAGCGTCCCATGGGGAAGAACGATATAATAAAATCAACCGTTGAAGATGAAAGTCAGTATTATTTTGATAGGGTGTATACTCTGGATAACAGTTTTTATTTAGCTTTTTTGAAGAGTGCATTAATTCTACCATAGCAGATGCCTATGATTATTTTGTTGAGCTTAGAGTTTGTGAAAATGTATTCAGAGAAAATGTGTACCTTATGACAAAGGAAAAGGGCAGACGATTTATCAAGCTTATGGCTATTCATCATACAATCAGAATTCTGAGAAACAAAGACTGTATGTTAAAGCTCAGCGATATGCGAAAGGCACTGTTTTATGCGTTTAACCTTTGTGAGCCTGAACAAAAGGTTTTTGATTTGCTTTATGCATGTGAAGTAATGTATTCCGGCAATTTTGCAGAGCTGTTTTCTTCAGCAGTAATGAAATATCTTTTTGAAAAAGAAGAAGTGGATAATCAGCAAATAGCATTTATCGAAAATTTCTGTTATAATTCTTATATTACTATGTATAATTCATTTACAAAATATTTGTCTCTTGAACAAAGAATTCAGGGGGCGGTGTAATTAAAACAGAGGTAAGTTAAATGGCAAATAAGTGGACGGCGGAGCAGTTAAACGCCATAACCGAAAAAAACGGAAATATACTTGTATCAGCAGCTGCCGGTTCGGGAAAAACAGCGGTGCTTGTTGAAAGAATAATCCGTCTTATAACAGATAAAACAGAGCCTGTTGATATAGACAGGCTTCTTGTTGTTACGTTTACTAAAGCGGCAGCATCGGAGATGAAGGAACGTATCGGTGCTGCAATCACCAGAGAATTAACGGAAAACCCTGAGCAGATGAACTTAAAAAGGCAGGCAGTACTTCTTAACCATGCGGATATAACAACAATACATTCATTCTGTCTTAGAGTGGCAAGGGAAAACTATAATCGTTTAGGAATAGACCCGGCTTTCCGTGTTGCGGATGAAACAGAAACACTTTTAATTGAGGATGAAATTCTGGAAGAACTGTTTGAAGACAAATATGCATCTGATAGCCCAGAGGCATTCCTTTATATGGTTGAAAATTATAGTGACGGAATGTCCGATTCAAAGCTTAAAGAGCTTGTTTTAAAGATATATAATTTCATTAGAAGCTACCCGGATTTTGACGGCTGGATTTTTAATCAGAAGCAGGCTTATTGTGACAGCGAAAAAATTGCGGCATGGTTTGATATGCTTAGTGAATATGTCTGTGAATATGTTGGTGGTGCATTAGATGTTACAAAAACTGCTTTAGAAATTGCAGAGTCATTCGGACCTGAAACATATTTGCCGATGCTTAAAAGCGATATTGAAAAGTACAAAAATATATTGTCATTGAAAAATGATGGTATAGAAAAGCTGTTTTATGCAGTTAGAAATATTACTTACGATGCTCTTTCGAGGAAAAAATGTGAGTCTGATGCAAAGGAAAAGGTTAAATATTTACGTGATAGAGCAAAAAAATTGATTAGCTATGCCAATGAAGCATTGCTTTTTGATGATCTGAACAATATGAATGACGGGATTTTTAAGGCTGGATACGGTATTTGTGCGTTATTGGATTTGGTAAGTGAGTTTGCTGTAAGATTTGATGTAGAGAAAAAAGAAAGGCGTATTGCGGATTACAGTGATCTTGAGCATTATTGTTTGAAGGTACTGCTTGATGAGAGCAGTACAAAAGACAAACCGATTAAATCCTTGGTGGCAAAAGAACTTTCTGAGAAATATATATACGTCATGACAGATGAGTATCAGGACAGTAATGCGGTTCAGGAGCTTATACTTGCGCTTGTGTCATCTGATAAGAATAGGTTTATGGTGGGCGATGTTAAGCAGAGTATTTACAGCTTTCGATTGGCTGATCCTGATATTTTTGCAGAAAAGTATAACACATATTTACTTGAAAAAAATTCAGATAATGAAAGAATAGATATGTTCAAAAATTTCAGAAGCAGAGAAGAAATTTTGAACGGCATAAATTTTTTCTTCATGCAGCTAATGCAGGAGGAGCTTGGTGGAATTAGCTATGATAAAAATGCGATGCTTTATTTAGGTGCGGATTTTCCTGAATATATCGGAGATGCAAATGTTGGAGGAGATGTAGAAGTAGACTGCATTTTTACTGATAATGCTGACGAAGAAGATGATGACGACGGCGAAAGTCTGTCTGGCATAGAAATGGAAATGGGTTTTGTAGCTGACAGAATTAATGGTCTTATGTACGGAAAGGACAGGCTCGAAGTTTTTGACAGGAAGCTTAATGATTATAGACCTCTTATATATTCTGATATTGCAATAGTAATGCGAAACATGACTCATGGAGCTGATTTCGTTGAAATATTGAGGCAAAAATGCATACCTGCAACAGCTGATGCAAATGCAGGATTCCTTGACACAACTGAGGTAATGACTGCATTAAGTTTTTTGAGAATTATTGATAATCCGAGACAGGATATACCTTTGGCATCTGTGTTAAGGTCACCTGTTTATGGCTTTACTGCGGACGAATTGCTTACAGTTCGTCTAGAAGGTGAGTGTGAGGATTATTGGGACTGTATCGCTTATTATGTTGAAAACGGAGAGGACACAGAGATAAAAGATAGATTACTTTCATTTATTATGCAGTTAAATATATGGAGAGATATTTCTATTGAATGTACTATAAACGAACTCATTTGGACGGTATATACAGACACAGGTTTTTATGATTTGGCAGGCGTTTTGCCTGACGGAAAAGCAAGGCAGGCAAATTTGCTGAAGCTTGTAAAAAAGGCTTCTGACTATGACAGTCTAAGCTTTAAGGGATTATTTGATTTTATAAGATATATAGAGAAAATAAATAAAAACAATGTAACAATTGACAGCGAAGCAAGCGGAGAGGTCGGCAACAGTGTCAGGCTTATGACCATACATAAAAGTAAAGGCCTTGAATTTCCTGTTGTTTTTTTATCCGGAACAGCTACAAAATTTAATAAAAAAGATTTAAGCAGCAATGTTGTTATACATAAAAAACTTGGAATAGGCAGTGAATATACAGATATGGAAATGAGGGTTAAGTATAACACTGTGCCAAGGGCTGTCATTAACGAAGCTGCTTTGTATGATTTGATTTCGGAAGAAATCCGTATTTTATATGTTGCCATGACAAGAGCTAAAGAAAAACTGATTATTACGGGTAATACAAAATACAGTAAAACCAGAATTGCTAGATGGGAAATGTTTAACGGAAGAAAAGAAGTTGCACTGCCTTCTTTTGAAATATCAAGAACAGATAATTACCTGGATTGGATAATGATGTCACTTTCCAGGCATAAGAGCGGGGAAAAAATCTGTGAGCTTTCAAATACTTTACCTAAAAATACTGGGAATGGAGTATTCGATTATTATGCTGAGTTTGAAGTGAATTTTATTAATGAAAAATCAGAAGCTCCTATTGCTGTTCAGAATGATATGCTTACTCAAATAAATTCTGAAGAGGACGAGAAATTTTTGAAGGAGCAAATAGATGCAAGGTTAAGCTGGATTTATCCGTTTGCAAGAGAAACAGAAATTCCCGGTTCGGTAACGGTTTCAGACATAAAGAAAATTCGGGGGGATAAATATCCTTATACTGTTAAAACGCCGAAATTTTACGTAGATAAAAAGGGCCTTTCTGCGTCAGAAATAGGAACGGCGGTTCATAAGGTAATAGAACATATGGACTTTACTAAAAAATATGATTACGCTGATATTGAAAATCTTATTGAAAGATGTGCAGTATTAGGCATACTTTCTGAGCAGGAGAAAAAATCAATAAGTATTAAAAAGATTGAACTGTTTGCAAAATCTGATTTGTATAAAAGAATTATGTCGGCAGAAGCCGTTTACAAGGAAGAAGCATTTACAATTTCAATTTCGCCTGAAGAAATATATAATTTAAAAGAATACAGCGGCATTGATGAGACGGTTATACTGCATGGACGAATAGACTGCTATTTTATTGAAAACAAAGAGGCAGTTATTCTGGATTATAAAACAGATTATTTTGGTGATGTAAAAGAACTTGCTGAAAAGTATTCAGTTCAGATGGAATTATATAAAAAAGCTGTTGAAAAAGTAACAGATATAAAGGTTAAGGAATGCTATATTTATTCAATATCGGCAGGAAAAACAATTAAAATCAAGTAATAGAATAGAATGGAATAAAAATAATGAATGCTGAAACGATAACGGAAAAAACACGGAAAGAAAATAAAGGCATTAAAAAATATTTAAGCTATTTTTATATTATTGTAGCTGGCTTGCTTTGGTCGACAATCGGTATTTACACAAAGAGGTATTCAGCTGTAGGTTTTACAGAATTAGAAATTATATCAATTAGGGCATATTTTTCTGCGTTTTTTCTGCTGATTTATAATTTGATTAGAAATAAAGACAATATTAAACTAAAATCACTTGGAGATATAAAATATTTTATAGGCACCGGAGTTGGAAGCATAATTTTCTTCAGCTGGTCATACATAAAGTCGATAAATCTTTCATCTGTAAGTGTTGCGGCAACACTTTTATATACAGCTCCGTCGATTGTAATGATATTTTCTGTAGTCCTGTTTAAGGAAAAGCTAACGTGGAAGAAAATAGCTATTGTAATTATTACATTTATAGGATGCTTGTTGGTAACGGGTCTTCTTGAAAAAGGAGTTTTGGTTTCAAAGGAGGGAATTTTCTTCGGACTTTGTGCAGGCTTTGGATATGCTATGTATAGCATATTCTCATCATTTGCACTTAAGAAGTATAGTTCAGCTGCAATTACCTTTTATACCTTTTTAGTGGCAGCAATTTTTTTAATGCCTTTTTCCGGGAGTGTAATGAAAAAAATATTAGATAATGGTTTAATGCCGTTTTCAATTTTATATGCCTTTACAGTTACGGTTCTTCCTTATACTCTTTATACAATGGGGCTGTCAAAAACAGAGCCAAGCAAGGCAGCTATAATGGCAACAGTAGAACCTGTGGGCGCTGCGTTGATAGGTATATTTGTTTATAATGAATCGGTAACATTTACTAAAATACTTGGCATAACACTTGTAGCAATATCGGTTGTGCTTTCTGGCAGAAGAAGCGACTAAAGAGGTTGATACCTCTTTTATTTTTGCCTGTCTTTGGGTATTGTGCGCTTTTTATCATATTGATATTATAAATATAATAGTAATTTTTGTTGTCAGAAATGAAATTAAGAAAATCTAAAGAAATATTATTTAGATTTTTAAAGAAATATTGATATGATATAATAGTTATAGACTATTTTTCGGAACATTTGTTGCATTTTGTTTAAGGGGGATAATAATGGACGGAAAGAAATTGAACATTCTTGTATGTGATGATGAAAAATCTATTGTAGATGCCATAGAAATATATCTTCAGCAGGAGAATTATAATGTACTTAAAGCATACGACGGTGTTGAAGCGCTTAAAGTTTTAGAAAACAATGAGGTGCATCTTGTAATAATGGATATTATGATGCCGAAGATGGATGGACTTAAAGCTGTTGTAAAAATAAGAGAAACTCTAAATATCCCAATTATTATGCTCTCGGCAAAATCAGAGGATACAGATAAAATTATTGGTCTTAATTTCGGAGCAGATGATTACATTACAAAACCGTTTAATCCTCTTGAACTTATAGCAAGAGTGAAATCTCATATGAGAAGATACACTGCTCTTGGTTCAATAGCAGAAAAGGGTAATGTAATTAAAATTGGAGATTTAGAGCTTGATAAGGATTCTAAAGAAGTTCGAGTTAATGGCGAAAAAGTGAAGCTTACAGCTACGGAATATGGAATTCTTCAGTTGCTTATGGAGAATGCAGGCAAAGTTTTTTCAATTGATGAGATTTATGAAAAGGTTTGGAATGAACTATCCTTTGCGCCGGAAAATACAGTTTCTGTACATATCAGAAGAATAAGGGAAAAAATTGAGATAAATCCGAAGGAACCCAAGTATTTGAAGGTGGTGTGGGGAATTGGCTACAAAATTGAAAAAATCTAAACTGTATTCAATTAAAACAAAGGCGCTTGCCGTCATATTGATATTTGTTTTGGGATTGGTATCTTGTGTAGGATTGGTATATGTTGTCGATGTGCGCTATGAATCGGGACTGAATTATAATAGTTATTTTGAGACGGAAACTTTTTATTCTCAGTATAGCCAGCTTGTTAGAGATGTTGTAAATGTATATCTTGTGTATAAGAGTGAAGAAAACATAAAAGACGGAAATGCTCTTAATGAGGAGAAAATTATTTATAATTTTGCACTGGATAACGATTTAGGTGAATATACGATATATAACAGAGTAGGTCAGCCGATAGATGTTGTGTTTTCAGATTCAAACGATCAGTCATACTTTAATGAGCGATATTCGGATTACAGACAGCAGGCTATTCAAGATCAGTTGTATGAATATGATGATGCTGTTAAAGAAATTGAAAGATACAGTGACTTTTATTTTTGTCTTATAAATACAAAAAACAATGAGACTATCAGCAATCATTCATCAGATGAAATAGAGAAGCTTGATATAAGCTCGTTCCTTGACGGAAAATACACTAAAGGAACTATGGTATACGATACGGAGTATTATTATACTTACAGCGATGACGGAAAGCTTATAAATTATTTTTACTATGATAATTATCTTGATTCGGTTTCAAGAATACTTTTAAATAGCGGATATTCATTGTATGCAGGTGTAAAAAGCGATGATGAAGTCGATGGAATATTTACAAAACAGAACGATGCATATGAAAACAGAAAGGAGCTCGCACCAAGGGCGGTATCAGCAGCTGTTGCGAGCGCAATAGGTATTATTGCAGGATTATGCTACCTTGCTTATGTAGCCGGAAAATCAAGTAAAAACAGTGATGTTATGCTTATTGCAATAGATCATATATTTAATGATATAAACACACTGATATTCATAGCAATTGCAGTTGCTTCAAAGATTGCGGCAACAAATATGATAAACAGTGTGTACTATGTAAGCGGCGAGTGGATAAGCGTTGTCAGGTCTCTTATTTGCCTTTTGTTTATGGTAGACCTTGCGGTGCTTATTAATTATGTAACTTGTATGTCAAGGCAGATAAAGAAAAAGCAGCTGTTGTCAAATACAATCATAGGAGCCACAATAAGAGGTATTGCTTCATTCTTTAAATACTCAACATTTAGAATATGGATTATTGTTTGTATTGTTGCGTTTGCGGTATTGAATTGTATTCTTGCGGCTATTGGCTGTACAAGCCATAGTATAATACCGTTTGTTCTTATAATAGTATTTGATGCAGTTAGTATTTTCTTTGTTGCAAGAGCATTGACTTCTCTTAAAAATATTATGGAGGCAGTTAAGGAGACTGCGGATGGCAATTTTGATAATGGTATAAATCTAGGAAAAATATCACCGTCGATGAAAAATTTTGCGGGTGATGTATTAAATATGCAAAGCGGGCTCAAGCAGGCTGTAGGAAGGGCTGTAAAAGGAGAAAAAATGAAAACAGAGCTCATTACAAATGTTTCACATGACCTTAAAACCCCTCTTACGTCAATTATTACATATATTGATTTACTTAAAAGAGAACAGCTGAACAATGAAAGAGCAGAAAACTATGTAGGAATATTGGACGAAAAAGCTCGCAGGCTTAAACAGCTTATTGAAGATTTGGTTGAAGCAAGTAAGGCTTCAAGCGGAAATTTAGCTGTATCAAGAACAAGACTTAACCTAAAGGAACTTATAGAGCAGGCATTGGGTGAGTTTGAAGAGAAGATTGAAAGCTCCGGTCTTGAGTTTAAGTTAAATGCTGCCGAAAGTGTTATGATTTATGCAGATGGAAGCCATATGTGGAGGATTGCAGAAAATTTAATTTCTAATGCTATAAAATATACAATGCCGAAAACAAGAGTATTTATTGACATTTTTAAAACCGAAACAGAGGGCATTTTGGTAATTAAAAATGTTTCACAGATTCCAATAGACGAAGTTGACATTATGAGCCTTACAGAAAGGTTTGTCAGAGGAGACGCTTCCAGATCAATGGAGGGTGCGGGACTTGGCCTTTCAATTACACAAAGTCTTACAGAAATTCAGGGCGGAAAGCTAGACATTTCTGTTGACGGTGATGTATTCAGGGTAACTGTTAAAATGCCATTGTATACAGAATAAAGTGTTAACGGGGGTGAAAAAATGAAAAATACGGCTATATTTTTGATATGTTTGACTTTGAGTGTCATTGTAATTTTTGGAGCATTATATAAAGCTGATATTCATAGAATGGAAAATAATAAACCGGTTATTTTCAGCACATGGGGCAAAGATTATTCACCGTCGGAAACAACCGATGTATTTAATAACGGTGATATAAATGTCAATATATACGATAATGCTGTGTTTTTTGATATTGATGTAGATACAGTTAATCCAAGAGGTTTAAATGCAAAGATAATTAATAATACTGATAGCAATATTGCATATTTAGACTATTACAGAATCGAAAAAAAGATAGGCAGTAGATGGTGTTATTATGATTATGTAAATGATTTAGGACCGTCATGGAGTGATATGACGTATATAGTTGAACCGGGTGCGGTTGCTGAAGTGTCATTTTATTGGTCAGAAATGTACGGTGAACTTGAAGCCGGTGAATACAGGATTGTAAAAGAATATTATGATAACGCTGATACATCAAATAGACTGCATTATATGTACGGTGAATTTGCATTGCATTAATAAAAAGGAGTTCTGAATTTTATTTTCAGAACTCCTTTATTTATCCGGAGACAAATCTTCTTTAATTTCAGTTGAAAGACAGTGCATAATCTGACCGTAAATATTGGTTACGTTATTTTTCCAGTTTCGGCATACTAGCCGTGCTTGATCTTTTGTAGCGACATTAATACTAATTTCCATGAGGGAAGTCATATCATCGCTGTCATAAACACCGCATTTTACAGTATACTCGTTGTTCATCTCTTGAAAATAGTTTGCGGTTATTGAATACTCAGCACGAATACGCTTAGAGTTTTCTTTTGCATAAGTATTTATAACGGTTTTTGCATAGTTGGAAATATGCTTAATGAAATAATTCAGTATATCTTCACCATCGTTAGTTATAGTATACCTAGTGCTGTTGTTTTCAGTAGTCATTTCAAGCAGGCTGTTTTCCACAAGCTCTGATAAATACTGCTGTACAGAAAAGTAATCCATAAGATTTTTTTCCAGCGCAAACTGACAAATCTCGCTGTTGGACAGCGGAATTTCTATTTTTTCAATTAAATATAAAATTATAAGCTTATTCTCTGCCAAAGCCCTTGTTTTGTCGTACACCAATACCACCGCCGCTGATTAATTACTTTTTTCTTTAGTAGGATTATATTATAAACTATTGATATAAATTATACAATTATCTATTTCAACAATTTTCCCTGAAAACTTTTATTTATTTTCATTTTTCTGTGGATTTCGTTTAAAACGCCTCTTTTATCCATGCTCCACGTAGGCTCAATGAGCTCATTTCGGTTTCCGTCACCTGTAAGTCTGTGGATAACTATGTTTGGAGGCATATGCTCTATGCAATCTATGACAGTATCTGTATATTCATCCCTTGTCATAATATGAAAATGTTCTTTATTGTACATTTCCTCAAGCTTGGTTCCTTTGATAATATGGAGAAGCTGAAGCTTAATGCCGTCTGTGCCTGCATCGGCAGCAAATTTAACAGAGCTTAACATTGTCTGTCTGGTTTCGTGGGGCAGCCCCAGAATTATATGAGACACTGTTTCGATTCCTGCTGATTTCATTTTATCCATTGCAGAAAGGTATACATCATTTTTGTATCCTCGGTTAATAAGTCTGGCTGTGTTTTCATCTGATGTCTGAAGGCCGAATTCAACCCAAAGATATGTTTTTTTACTGAGCTTTTTAAGCAGTTCTGCTATATTGTCATCAATGCAGTCAGGGCGGGTCGCTATAGCAATTCCGCTTATATAATCACATTCAAGTGCTTCATTGTATTTTTCTTCAAGGATATCAAGAGGCGCATAAGTGTTTGTGAATGCTTGAAAATAAGCTATATATTTAGCATTTGGCCATTTATCCGAGAGTTTTTCTTTTGATTGTCTTAGCTGTTCAGCAATTGAAAGAGAAGCTGATGGTGCAAAGTCTCCTGAACCGCTTCCGCTGCAGAATATACAACCGCCGGTGCTTACTTTTCCGTCTCGATTTGGGCATGTGAAACCCGCGTTAACAGAAAGCTTTACGGTTTTTGAACCCAGCTTTTCCTTTAAATGATCACTCAGCGAGTTGTAAGGTTTGTTTTCTGCCATTGTTTTCTCCTTTTAGCCAATGTCTGGTTGTAATGGTCGGGTATTACTTATATAATAAACTCATATTGTTTTTTTGTAAATTTGAAATTTAATTGCCACTATGGTATCATTTGGTGAAAGGCGGTGACAACTCGATGGAAGAAAACCTTATGCTTGAGGGAACGGTGGAAGATATAATATTTCAAAATAATGAAAATGGTTATGCTGTATTTGATTTAACTTCTGATGACGGTGATAAGGTTATTTGTGTAGGGGTTGTTCCGCAGCTGAACAGAGGTGACAATTTAAAGCTTTCCGGCGGTATGGTGATACATCCGTCTTATGGTTTGCAGTTTAAGATAGAATATTATGAAAGGGTTGTACCTACAAGTGCAGTTGCAATTGAGAAATATTTGGCATCAGGAACAATAAAGGGTATAGGTCCGAAAACAGCAAAAAAAATAGTTGATAAATTCGGTACTGCCACATTTTATGTTATAGAAGAGAAGTTTGACAGGCTGGTGGAAATAAGGGGTATTACTTATTCTAAAGCACTGTCTATTCATACTGCATTTTGTGCCCAAAGGGAGGTAAGAAAAGCAATGCTTTATTTGCAGGATTATGGCATATCTGCATCTCTTGCAGTTAAGATATATAAAAAATATGGTTACAGAACAATAGAAATAATAAAGGATAATCCATATAGACTGGCGGAGGATATAGCTGGTGTAGGATTTAAAACGGCTGACATCATTGCAGAGGCTATGGGTATTCCTAAGGATTCTACAAGCAGAATTAAATCGGGAATAAAATATATTCTTAATACAGATGTAGCGGAAGGTAATGTGTTTATGCCCATTGACAAGCTTATCCATAAGGCAGAAGAGCTTTTGGGCTCGGACAATGACACGGTTGAGCATTGTTTAAGAGAACTTCAAATTGAACATAAGGTTTACAGAGAGATTATTGACAAAAAAGATGCAGTATATCTTATGCCGATGTATTACACTGAGGTTGCTGCTGCTAAAAAGTTGTTGGAACTGTCATTCTTTCATGAAGAAGCGGATTTGAAAAGGGTTAATGAGAAAATAGCTATTGCTGAGGACAGGTCCGGAGTATATTTGGCAGACCAACAGAGAGAAGCTGTTGTTGAAGCTATGCAGGAGGGTGTTCTTGTAATAACGGGTGGACCTGGAACAGGTAAGACAACAATTATAAATAATATAATCAGTCTTTATGAGAGTATGGGGCTTGAGGTTGTACTTGCTGCACCAACAGGCAGAGCGGCTAAAAGAATGACTGAGGCAACAGGTAAGGAGGCCAAAACGATACACCGTTTATTAGGTGTTTCATATACGGATGATGATAACGCTAGACAAAAGTTTGAAAAGAACGAGGACGACCCTATTGAAGCAGATGTAGTGATAATTGATGAGGTTTCAATGGTAGATATGCAGCTTTTTAACGGTCTTCTTAAAGCTGTGGAACCTGGTACAAGGCTTATTCTTGTGGGGGACGCCAATCAGCTTCCGTCTGTTGCCGCCGGCAATGTTTTAAAGGATATAATAAAAAGCGAAAAAATTAAAGTTGTCAGGCTTACACAGATTTTCAGACAGGCACAGGAAAGCGCAATAATAATGAATGCGCATAGGATAAATGATGGTATTGAACCTGTTATGAACGAAAAAGGAACGGACTTCTTTTTTGTAAATGAGCCATATGCTGCGAATATTCCAAATAAAATAGTTGAGCTGATAACAAAAAGACTGCCGGAATTTACAGGGGTGGATTCGTTTTGTGATATGCAGGTGCTTACACCTATGAGAAAAAGCGACATAGGAGCATTTGGACTTAACAGAAAGCTTCAGCAGGCACTTAATCCGCAGTCCGAAAGTAAAGCTGAGTATGAGATGCATGACGGTATATTCCGAGAAGGGGATAAAGTTATGCAGATTAAAAATAATTATAATTTGGCATGGAAAATACAAAATGAAAGTGGAAGAATAGTTTCTGATGGTACAGGCGTTTATAATGGTGACATGGGGCTTATCAAAGAAATAGATTCTCTTGCAGAGACAGTAACGGTAGAATTTGATGACAGAAGAGCTGCTGTATATGAATTTACTGCACTTGATGAACTTGAGCTTTCTTATGCGGTTACTATTCATAAATCGCAGGGAAGCGAGTATCCGGTTGTTATAATACCGATTCACAGCGGACCGCAGATGCTTATGTCAAGAAATCTTTTGTATACGGCAGTAACCAGAGCAAAGAAATTTGTTATAGTAGTTGGAATGAAAAGCTCTGTAAATAAAATGGTTGCCAATGACCGTGAAGTAGGTAGAAATTCCGGTCTGGCTTATAGGATTTCTTCACTCTATGATTTTATGGCAGAGATGGGTGAAAGCTGATGGGCTTATTAGACTATTTTCTAAGGCTGGTATTTCCTGACAGATGTATTTTCTGCGGAAGACCAACTAAATTGTATAGCGAAAGTCCCAATGTTTGTGATAACTGTGCAGAAAGTGTTCATGAATTATATGTGGAAAACTGCGTTAATTGCGGTGCAAAGCTTGAAAATCATTCAAATCCGTACTGCAGAGACTGTCAGAGCATGAAGTATATCTGTACAGATGGAGTGAGCGTGTTTCATTATGGTGATATTAGAAAAACTATATATCATTTTAAGTACGTCGGTTATAAAACCGATGGTTTGTTATTGGGGAAATACATGGCAAAATGTTTGATTAGAAGCAATTGCAAAGATATTTTGAAGGCAGATGTTATTGTGCCTGTTCCCATAAGCAAGAAAAAAGAAAAAAAGAGAGGATTCAATCAAACAGCAATACTTGCAGAAGAACTCAGTGCTGAACTGGGAATTGATTACTGCAAGGATATGCTTAAAAGAATAAAAAATACTGTGCCTCAAAGCAAGCTCTCGGGAATGGACAGAAAATATAATGTTATGAATGTATTTGAGGTGAACGATAAGTATTTGATTGATGGAAAAAATATATTGCTTGTTGATGATATATTTACAACAGGTAGCACTATTGAGGAGTGTGCCAGAACGCTAATGTATTCCGGTGCAGACAATGTCTATTTTATAACTTTGGCAAGAGTAATTTAATATTATAAACAGCTCTGATTTATTTAATCAGAGCTGTTTTTTTATGTGAAAAAGTAATTAATACTGTATTGGAGGAATAAATTGTTTTAAGGGATTGTCCCAAATACGAAAGGAGAGTTGCAAATGAGCTGGCACAGCAGGACAGTCGATGAAACTTCAATTATGCTCCAGACTGACATGAAAAACGGACTGGATAGTAGTGAGGCAGAAAAAAGACTTGAGGAGTACGGAGCAAATACAATAGATAGCAATATTAAGAAAAGGGGGATTGTGCAGAGATTTTTTGAACAGCTTAATGACATAATGGTTATTATTTTAATTTCATCAGCTGCGGCATCATTCATAGTATCTTGGCTAAAGGGAGAAAATGGTTTTACCGATTCGCTTATTATAATAATGATTGTTATACTAAATGCTGTTTTGGGAGTATTCCAAGAAAACAAAGCTGAAAAAGCTATTGAGGAATTAAAGAAGATGACAGTTCCCCATGCAAGAGTTCTGAGAGGCGGACGAATTGTTGAAATTGCATCTGATGAAGTGGTTCCCGGGGACATTCTTGTACTTGAAACAGGCGATAAAATTGCTGCGGATGCAAGACTTATAAGTGCTGGAAGTCTTAAAACAGACGAATCCGCTCTTACAGGCGAATCTTTACCTGTTTTAAAAGATGCAAGTATTAAGTTTAATGAAAAAACCCAGCCAGCGGACAGAAAAAACATGGTGTTTTCATCAACATATGTTACATATGGAAAGGGCAGAGCAATTGTAACTGCGACAGGTATGAATACAGAAGTTGGAAAGATTGCTGCAATGATAGCTGATGACAGCAATTCAGAAACACCTTTACAAAAAAGACTGGACAGTACAGGGAAAATACTAGGTGTTTCGGCAATAGCCATATGCGGTTTGATTTTTTTAATAGGTATTTTAAGAAAGTACTCACCCTTTGATATGTTTATGACCTCAGTGAGTTTGGCTGTTGCTGCTATTCCTGAGGGACTTCCTGCAATAGTGACAATTGTACTTGCGATAGGAATGCAGAGCATGTCAAGGAAAAATACAATAGTCAGAACTTTGCCTGCTGTTGAAACCCTTGGTTCAGCTCAGGTAATTTGTACTGATAAAACAGGAACGCTTACAAAGAACAAAATGTCAGTTGTAAAGGTAACTGACGGCAGTGAGAACACAAGCATGAACAGCAAAAGGTTTATACTGAGAATGGCTGTGCTTTGTACTGACTGTTTTTATGAGGACAGGCATTTTTCAGGAGAGCCCACGGAAGTTGCAATAGCGGAAGCGGCGGAAAACATGGGGGAAAACAAGCTTAAGCTTGAAAGTGTTATGCCAAGAATAAGCGATATACCGTTTTCCTCTGAAAGAAAAATGATGACCACTGTACATACATTTGAAGATAATACAAATTTGTGTATAACAAAGGGTGCTCCGGAAAGAGTTCTTAAGCTGTGTAAAACATTTTCTGACGGTAAAAAGATAAGCCCTGGTGACATAACAAGGCTTAATATAATAAATGAGTCTATGACAACATCAGCACTAAGGGTACTTGCAGTTGCATATAAGGAAGCAGACAAAAAAAATAAGGTATATGAAGGTGATATGGTTTTTGCCGGCTTTATA
Organism: Candidatus Metalachnospira sp.; assembly: GCA_040767305.1. Taxonomy (GTDB): domain Bacteria; phylum Bacillota; class Clostridia; order Lachnospirales; family Anaerotignaceae; genus Metalachnospira. The sequence goes on from JAXGOV010000001.1 coordinate 240,283, forward strand.
GGTATGCTGGATCCGCCTAGAGACGAAGCTGAACAAGCTGTACGTGAGTGCAAGAAAGCTGGTATAAAGGTAGTTATGATTACAGGTGATCATGCACTGACAGCTAAAGCCATTGCAGAGAAAACGGGCATATATTCTGATGGAGACCTGATTGTAGACGGTGAACAGCTTGAAGAAATGTCAAAGGCTGAGCTTAATGATAAGCTGGATAATATATCTGTATTCGCTAGAGTATCGCCCGAACATAAACTGAAAATTGTTGATGCATATAAGTGCAAAGGCAAAATTGTTGCAATGACTGGTGACGGAGTAAATGATGCTCCGGCTCTTAAAGCAGCAGATATTGGATGTGCTATGGGAAAGAACGGGACCGATGTAGCTAAGGGTGCTTCGGATATGATAATAACCGATGATAACTTTTCTACCATTGTAAGCGCTGTACGAGAAGGAAGAATTATATATAACAATATTCGGAAGGCAGTACACTTTTTGCTTTCCAGCAATATTGGTGAAATACTTACTATTTTTACGGCAATGCTTTTTGGCTGGAGTACGCCGCTGCTGCCGATTCACCTTTTGTGGGTAAATCTAATTACTGACTCACTTCCTGCTATTGCACTCGGACTTGACAGACCTGAAGAAGATGTTATGGAAACACAGCCGGTTGCTCCTGATAGAAGCTTATTTTCAGGAGGTTTAGGATACAGAATAGCTTATGAAGGATTTATGATAGGTGCGCTTGCTTTAATTGCATTCGGAATGGGGCATAAGTATTATGATTCCGGTGAACTTCACAATATAAGCAGAACAATGGCATTTGCTGTGCTCAGTATTTCTCAGTTAATACATGCATTTAATATGCGAACGGAAAAATCAATATTTAAAGTGCATATTCTCAGCAATAAATACTTATGTCTGGCATTAATAATTGGCGTAGCGATGCAGCTATCGGTTATTATGGTATCACCTCTATCAAAGATATTTATGGTTACACCGCTTAACTTAAGACAGTGGGCAGATGTTATTATACTGTCATTTGTTCCGATTTTATTTGTGGAATTTGAGAAAGCCATACTCAAAAAATAATGCAGCCAAGCTGTAACTAATATTCGATTTTAGAATATTATGTATTAAGGGACAGGCAAAGGCGGTGAAAACATGAAAAGGCTCGCCTACAAGTATTATTGTGAAGGCTATGGCTGCGGACAGTGTATAATTAAAGCTGCTGATGAAAAATACAGCTTAAATTTAAACACCGATCTGATTAGGGCGACAGGCGCCCTTGGAAGCGGATGCGGATATGGTGGACTTTGCACCGTGCTAATGGCAGTAATAATGATATTTGGAATTATGTTCGATGAGATAACAGCAAAAAGTCTTAGGATTGCTTTTCTTGAGGATTTTAGTGGTAAATACAGTAGTTTCAATTGCTGCAGTCTGTCCGCCAAATTCAATTGTGGCGACATTATAAAATTTGCAGCAGATATAGCGGACAGACTTATTGCAGCAGAATTGAAAAAAAATCATAGTTCTCGGCTTTGAACAAACACGATGTCAGTGTTGGAATTACATTGTGGTGCTGAAAGGGATTGTTGGTGAGATAATTGCTTCTTTAATTCTTCACTTTCTTTTAAAAGTGCGTCGTATTTATTCTTCCAACGCGACGATATAGAGGCAAGTTCTTCGTTTCGTTCAGACAGAGTCCTTGAAAGCTGAGAAATTTGCTCACTCATTGACAAGCTCTTTTATGTAATCTTCTGCTTCGGAAGTTTGTTTTGATGATTGCTTTACAATGGTTGCAGTTTTTTCGATTTTACAGGACTGAAAGATTGACAAATATCATCTATAATCGGAAAGTTTAATTTTTGTGTATTAACTGAAATTTCATCCGCATTGAATGAAATTGTATTACAGAAGCTAAGGTATTCTGATTTTGTGTGTAGCTTTGAGATACAGATGAATCAAGGGGTTTGGGTACTGAAAACTCAGAGGAGTTTTCATCTGAAACCATTAGGAAAGATCCTTTCTTTGTAGAGAGCACTGCATAAAGCCGATTTTCAAAGGTAAACAGTGAACAGCTTTGGCCATACTGGCCCTCCCATATAATTCGTGCTTTGCCGAGGTTGTCACAATTGCGGCCTTTATAAATCAGCTGAGTTGAAAACATGCCCTGCGCAAGATAGAGTAAATGCCCCGATATTCCGTCGGTAAGCGTTGAAATGTCTATGCAGGGCATATTTGTTGCAAGAAAGTTGATTGATGGACTTAAATTTCCGCTGTCAATTGATAAAGTACAGTATTTGATTGTTTTGTCAGGAAGACGGTAGTATATTTTTATGTTTTTATCGTCTCTTTGCCCGATGAAATATGATGATCCGTGAAAAGACATTATTTCTGATATTTCTATAGATGGAAGCCATTGGTCTTTATTCATTGTCCTTAAAATTAAAGATTCTTTTCCGGTGTCATTCTTAACACTGTATAGAAAATGAACAATATCCCTGTAAATAAAAAATGAAAGTTTAGTACAGTCAGATGATATCCCGCTGTTAATCGTACGAGAAGACCAGTTGCCTTTGCTTAAACGACAAAGGATTACGCCATTACTTCCATTTGCAATCAAGAAAATATCATTGTTGTAATGCCATAGTGAAAAAACAGGGGATACGTTTGTAATAACGGTTAATGGTTCTAAAATTTGGTTGTCGTAAATAGTTTGATAGCATATTGAATTTTCAATGTAATAAAAAATATACAATGTATTGTCTGCTGTTCGGATAACCTTTATATTTTGCATTTGCATAACATCACCTCTGATTAAGTATATTTTGTTACAGCGGTGAAGATAACAAAAAAGACTGCATTTAATTAAAATGCAGTCTAATAAACATACTTCGTTATGGATTAGATACCGAATGTGTATTTGACATAAGAATATCTTTAAATTTATAGAATCTTGGTATATATTCTTCGGATAAGTCGTTGTGCAGCCAATCTATCAGAAGACCAATAAGAGAGTAGCTATATAAATCTGAAATGAAATTCAAATCCTCTTCGGGCGTATCAGCTGATGAGTATTTTTTTATGATGTCAAAAATTATTGGTTTAACACATTCTTTAATTTTATTTTCGGCATATTCTTGGTCAAGAGAGTGATATGTATTTAGTATAAGATTTTTGTTTTTAATAATATAATCTAAGAGTAAGCTGTATTTTTTTTCATGCAGCTTATTAATTATATCTTTTGTCTCGTCTACATACAGCCATTCAAGCAAGTCATATGTATCATGAAAATGATAATAAAAAGTCTGGCGGTTTAAGTTGCAGTCATCTACAATGTCCTTTACCGTGATTTTATCAAGTGTTTTTCTAACAAGCATGTTCTTTAGGGACGCGGCCAAAGCTCTTTTTGTTGTTAATGACATTAGTAAACCTCCTTAATTATTTAGTAATTACAATATATCATAGATTAGGGAATAAATATATATAAATAGAAAATTTTCTCAAAAATCTAAGGCACTGAAAACAGTGCCTTAGATTTTTAGGGGGGTTATTTTATCTCATTCTCCGCAAGCTTTTCGAGAAGAATGTTGCTTCTGTCAATAAATTCGGTCATTTGCTCAGAGGTAAGAGGTTTCTGTCCCATAAGTGCAAGATCATAGACCTGCTTGCAAATAAGTTTAGTTTCTTCCTCTTTTCCTTCTTTGTTTTTAAGGCTTTCGAGTGTCTTAATCAACTTGTTGCTGCCATTAAGAATAAGAGTTTCTCCAACGGCTGTATTTCCGTAAAGTGCTTTAAGAGAATCATCATATTTATATGTTTCAAGCATATCCATAAGACGTCTTTCTCTTTCGGAAAGAAGAATCATAGCAGATATACTTTCGGATTTAAGGTTTTCAACCTTAACATTGAGCTTATCGTTGCCAAGTATTCCTGAAAAGAGTGATTTAAATTCTTTGTTAAGGTCTTCGTTTGTTTCTGAGTCACTCTTTAATGAATCTGAAAGGTCAGAATCAATACGTTCAAGCGTAAATTTGCTTTCTTCCTTGTATTCAAGGAAGTTTACAAAAGGCTTGTCAATTGCAGAAGGAAGAACTATAGCCTCCATTCCCTGACTCTTGAACAGATTAATGTATTGTATCTGCTGTTTTTCATCAGACACATAATAAATTTTGTTGCCGTTTTTATCCTTGTTGTCATTTGTATATTCTTCTATTGTTTTATGTTTTCCTTCAGTTGTTCTGTAAAGAAGCGAGCCCTTGATTTTATCATAGAACTTTTCCTCTTTCATGCTTCCGTATTTAAGGAAAAGATTTATATCATCACAGAACTTTTCATATTCTTCACGTTCGTTTTTGAAGAGGCTGTTAATTTTGTCAGCCACTTTCTTTGTTATATATGTCGACATCTTTGAAGCATATCCGTCATTCTGGAGAGCACTTCTTGATACGTTAAGGGGAATATCCGGGCAGTCTATCACTCCTTTAAGTATAAGAAGAAACTCGGGTATAACTTCTTTAATATTATCTGCAATGTAAACCTGATTTGAGTAAAGCTTTACAACACCGTCTACAGCCTCCATGTCACTCATAAGACGAGGGAAGAAAAGTATACCCTTGAGTCTGAATGGGTAATCCATATTAAGGTGAATCCAGAAAAGAGGATCTTTCATATCATTGAACATATGGTGATAAAGCTCTTTATATTGTTCTTCTGTGCATTCGGAAGGCTTTCTAAGCCAAATTGGATTAGTTTCATTTAGCGGAAGCTGTTCCGGTTCTTCCTTTTTTTCATCTATTGTATCACTTTCTTCACCGTTCTCTGCGCTCTTTTCGTCAGCACGTTCCTTAAGGACTTCGGCAAGCTCATCGGCGGAAGAAACTACTTTATGTGTAGCCTCCTCAGAAGTATCATCATTTTTTTCTTCAGATACTTCGTTTGAATCATTGCTTTCTTCTTCATCATTGATTGTATCAAAATATATTTCGACCGGCATGTATTCGCAGTATTTTTTCAGTGCTGCATACAGTGTTGCCTCATCTGCAAATTCTTTGCCGTCTTCACCCAGATACATTGTAATTGTTGTACCGTGGACTGTCCTTGTTCCTTGTTCCAATTCATAGTCGATGCCGCCGTCACAAATCCATTTTGCAGGTTCTGCACCTTCTTTATAGGAAAGAGAATCTATTTCAACTTTGTCCGCAACCATAAATGCGGAATAGAAGCCAAGGCCAAAATGACCAATAATTTCATTGACTTCATCCTCCTGTTTTTCTCCGTATTTTGAGAGGAAATCAGATGCTCCTGAAAAGGCTATCTGATTAATGTATTTTTTAATTTCGTCAGATGTCATACCGATACCGTTATCAATAACCTGAATTACATTGTTCTTTGTATCGCATACAACTCGAATGCTGAATTTTTCATCCGCAGGTATATTGTCGGCTTCGCCCATAATCATTAGTTTTTTAAGCTTAGTTACTGCATCACATCCGTTTGATACTATCTCACGAATAAATATGTCCTTATCTGTATAGAGCCATTTCTTTATAATGGGTAAGAAATTTTCACTGTTAATAGAAAGATTACCTTTTTCCTGTTCCATTTTTATACCTCCAAATTGCTGATTTTCATTTGTTGTTTCCATTTTATCACTAAAAAAACAAATGTCAAGAAAAAATTAGCACTCATTAAAGATGAGTGCTAATAAGATACAAAGTTGATTTTTTGTAACAAAAAAGACTCTTATTAAGAGCCTTATTCAATTATTATTTCATTATGCTTAAAAAACTTTGCGGCATATTCATCCCATGAGTGTTCAACAGCCTTGTCCATGGAAAAGTTCTTTTCAGAAGAACCTGTAATTATATTAAGCTTGTTGCCTTCAAAAATAATGTTAATAAAAAGGGCAGCGGCATTTGTATGAATTTTTGCGGTTGCTTCAGCAGAAGGAGACAATACAATTTTCATATATCCCGGAAGCTTTGTGCCTTTTATGAGTTCAAATACAGTTGGTCTGATTGAACCCCATGATGCATATTTGTCGTTGATAGCTTCTTGTTCATCAGCTGTAAACCATTCTCGGTTAAGAGCACACTCTATTTCGTAGGTTATATTTGTACGAAGTGATACGCTCCTTACCATAAGTCTGTCAAAGGTCGTTCCTTTAAGCAGTATGTTCATAAATTCTTTTTTATTATCAACTGTACCGGCTATCAACGTTTTCTCCGTCCTTTTTCTTTTTTTATTGATTTTAACACAGTTTGAAATTTATAACAAGGTTGCACTCGGCTCTTTTATAAACTATAATCATAGAAAAACACGAAGCTTTCAGAGGTATGGTATGCTTTTTAATTCATTTACTTTTCTAGTATTTTTTATAATGGTAACAACTGTGTATTTTATACTGCCGTATAAAACAAGATGGCTGCTTTTGCTTGCAGCAAGCTGTGTTTTTTATATGGCATGGAATCCGTACCTTATTTTGCTTATAGTGTTCACTATATTGGTTAATTACATATCTGCAATAAAAATTTATTATTCAAGGGGAAAGCGGCATAAAAAACGAATACTTTCTATTTGTATGCTGATTAATTTCGGTCTTCTTTTTGTGTTTAAATACCTTGGGTTTATGAATAGTACAGTAATTGCTGTTTCTTCTGCACTAAATTTAAATTGGCCGATTAAGGTGATAAAAATAATACTTCCTATGGGAATATCATTTTATACATTTCAGGCTTCTAGCTATACTATTGATGTATATAAAGGTAGGATAAAACCTGAAAAGCACTTCGGTATATTTGCTTTGTTTGTTATGTTCTTTCCGCAGCTTGTTGCAGGTCCTATCGAAAGAAGTGAAAACCTTCTGCCTCAGTTTTATGAGGAACACAATTTTGATGCGGAGAGGATTGTAAGCGGTATAAGGATAATGCTATGGGGGTTTTTTAAGAAAATTGTTATTGCCGACAGAGTATCAATTGCAGTAAATACAGTATACAATTCAGTCACCGATTACAAGGGACTTTATCTTGTGTTGGCAACACTTCTTTTGCTTTTCAGATATACTGCGATTTCAGCGGATATTCCGATATTGCAAAAGGCTGTGCAAGAGTTCTTGGTTTTAACTTAATGGATAACTTCCTTAATCCATATCTTTCAATGAGTATTAAGGAGTTTTGGAAACGCTGGCATATTTCACTTTCCTCATGGTTTATGGACTATGTATATATTCCGCTTGGCGGAAATAGAAAAGGTGAAGCAAAAAGTACAGAAACCTTTTGGTTACGTTCCTTGTTAGTGGTTTGTGGCATGGAGCAAATTGGACATTTGTACTGTGGGGAGGCATTCATGGTATATTTCAGACATTAGGCGGAATTACATCGGGTGCAAGAATAGGAGTGAAGAAGAAATTTGGACTTTATAATAACAAAGTCATAAATTTCATTAGTATACTTATTACTTTTGCGTTGGTTTGTTTTGGCTGGATATTTTTCAGAGCAAATACAGCGTCAGATGCGCTGTATGTAATAAAAAATATGCTTTTCGGGTTTAGAGGCTGGTCGGATAAGCAGTACATTTATGAAGTTATTACAGGAATGGGACTTAATCTTTATGAAATGTTTGTTGTTGCAGCAGCATTGCTGTTTATGGTAATAACAGAATTTTTCAGCGGAAAAAGACCTGTTTATGATGTTATTGAAAACAAAAATTCGGTTATCAGATTGATATTTTATACAATAACGGCAGTATTTATTTTATCTGCGGGGGTATTTTATGAGGCGGGAGCGTTCATCTATTTCCAATTTTAGAGGGTTAAAATTGTTTGCCGAAGTACTTGCATTTATGCTGGTGTTTGCGGCAGCTTATAAATATATTGAAACTAAATATTCAGAGGCTGCATCAAAAAATATTATTAATGCTTATACAAAAAGCAGATACGACGGTTTCTATGAACAGCCGAAAAATTCAATAGACATGGTTTTTATAGGTTCATCACACTCTTACTGCACATTTGATCCGGAAAACTTTGACAGTGTTATGGGGACAAACAGCTGGCAGATGGGTACACCTCTTGAACATTACGATACAAGTCTGTATGTGCTTAAAGAGGTGTTAAAAACACAGTCACCAAAGCTTGTCGTTCTTGATATTTATTGGGATATGATGGATGACGAGTTTGATATGAAACAGGCAAATTCATTTTTTGAGGTAGTCAAAGATAAAAGTGTTGAAAAGGACTATGTGAAAAATGTTTTTCCGCTGAATGAGAGGGTAAAGTATGATCTATTGCCTATTAGGTATCAGCAGGATTATTTTGCTTATGAAAATAATGCATTTCAAAAGGCAGCTGAAGAGAAATTTGGAGTACAAGCCGAGCAGGCCGCACAGACAAACGGAACAGAATATTATCTTGCAAAGGGTTACACATATTGTGACACTGTTATACCGGACAGCGAACTTGATGAAACAAATCAGTTTAAGGGGCTTGACGGGGAGTCGTGGGAAGCTGACAAAACTCAGGTTAAGTATATAGATGAAATAGTAAATCTGTGCAAAGAAAATAACATTGAAATAGTGTTCGTGACCGCTCCGATTGCCAATGTATCAATGGATTACATTAAAAATTATGACAGCATACATGCAAAAATGGCTGAAATAGCAGATAGTGTTGGTGTAAAATATCTTGATTTTAATATTGTCAATAGAGATGAAAGTCTTCTCAAAATGGAAAATTTTAGGGATGATGCCCATTTGAATGACAGCGGAGTAAAAGTTGTTGATAAATATTTTACAAATTGGCTTATGAATAACACGGTAAGTTATGGGAATAATATTAAGTGAATTTGTACTCTGTATTGCAAAAGAGGAAAAAATAGTGTAAATTATAATATTATGGTGATTAAATTAATAAACGGAGGGGCATAGAGATGTCAGAAGAAAATGCAACATCAATGGGCGACAAAGACAATAACCTAAGCGGAACAGGAAACTTTATACATAGTTATATTCAAGACGATCTTGAAGCTGATTTAAATAAACTTCATACTCGTTTCCCACCTGAACCAAACGGTTATCTTCATATTGGTCATGCAAAAAGTATTTGCCTTAACTTTGGACTTGCAAAGCTTTATGGCGGAAAATGCAATCTGCGTTTTGATGATACAAATCCTACAAAGGAAGATGTAGAATACGTTGACAGTATAAAACAGGATGTAAAATGGCTTGGCTTTGATTGGGAAGACAGACTTTATTTTGCATCATCTTATTTTGATAAATTTTATGAGATAGCAGTAGACCTCATAAAAAAAGGCAAGGCATATGTATGCGACTTAAATCCGGAAGAAACGAGAAAATACAGAGGTACTTTGAGCACACCCGGTCAGGATAGTCCTTATAGAAGCAGAAGCGTTGAGGAAAATCTTGAATTATTTGAAAAAATGAAAAATGGAGAATTTCCTGATGGTTCAAGGACTCTTCGTGCAAAAATAGACATGGCTTCTCCGAATATTAATATGAGAGATCCCGTTATTTATCGTATTGCGCATTCAAAGCATCACAGAACCGGCGAAAAATGGTGTATATATCCTATGTATGACTTTGCTCATCCGCTTGAGGATGCAATTGAGGGTATTACACATTCAATATGTACTATGGAGTTTGAGGATCACAGACCACTTTATGACTGGGTAGTAAGAGAAGCCGGATATACAGTTAATCCTCCCAGACAGATTGAGTTTGCAAGACTTAACCTTACAAATACTGTAATGAGCAAAAGAAAGCTTCGTGCACTTGTTGAGGAAAATCTTGTTGATGGTTGGGATGATCCCAGAATGCCAACTATAAGCGGTTTAAGAAGAAGAGGCTATACACCTGAGTCGATTAGAGATTTCTGCGAAAGAATCGGAGTATCAAAGGCAAATAGCTGTGTTGACAGTATGCTTCTTGATTATTGTTTAAGAGAAGATCTTAAAGCAAAGGCAAAGGTTGTAATGGCTGTTCTTGACCCTGTTAAGGTTGTTATAACAAATTATCCGGAAGGACAGATAGAACTTTTAGAGCTTGACAATAATCCTGAAAATCCTGAGCTTGGAACGAGAAAAGTTCCTTTCGGCAGAGAAATATATATTGAAAGAGAAGACTTTATGGAAGAACCGGTTAAGAAATTCTTCCGTCTTGCTCCTGGAAAAGAAGTTAGACTTAAAGGTGCATATTTTGTGACATGCACAGATATTGTTAAGGATGAAAATGGTGAGATAACAGAAATTCACTGTACTTATGATCCTGAAACAAAGAGCGGTTCAGGTTTTGAGGGCAGGAAAGTCAAGGGAACGCTTCATTGGGTGTATGCAGATGACTGTGTAGATGCAGAGGTTAGACTTTATGATTATATGATGCTTGATAATCCTGATGATCCTAACGGTGAAATGATTATGAATCCTGATTCAATAATTGTAAGAAAAAACTGCAAGATAGAGCCGTCTATTAAAGATGCTTTAAAGGGCGAAAGATTTCAGTTTATGAGAAACGGATATTTCTGCGTGGATACTAAAGACAGCAACAAAGATTTGCTAGTATTTAATAGGATAGTTCCGCTCAAGAGCTCATTTAAAATTACTAAGTAATTGATTGTTCCGCATATGCGGCAATAAGATTCAAAGGCGGATAAATTTTTATCCGCCTTTATGTTAATATATAAATAATGAATTAGTGGGAGCCAAGAAAATGGATACGATTAATATTCACGATAGGTTTAAAGATTATAAAAGAATAGTAATAAAAGTCGGAACATCAACAATTACATATCCGAATGGTAAGCTGAATCTCAGAATGATAGAAAGACTTTGCTGGATGATGGCAGATTTGAAGAACCGAGACAAAGAGGTTGTTCTTGTATCTTCGGGAGCGATAGGAGTTGGCTCCATTAGTCTTGGATTTACAAAGCGTCCTAGCCTGACAAAAGAGAAACAGGCTGCAGCTGCGGTTGGACAGGCCATATTAATGCAGATATACCAGAACTTATTTAATACATATACACAAACAATTGCACAGATACTTCTTACAAAAACTGACTTTGAGCATGGCATGAGAAGAACGAACACAGAAAATACGTTTACAGAGCTCCTTACAAGGGGTATAATTCCAATTGTAAATGCAAATGATACGACATCAACATTTGAAATTGAATTCAGCGATAATGACAGACTTGCAGCGAATGTTGCTTCTTTGCTTAAGGCTGATTTACTTATATTACTTACAGATATTGATGCTTTATATGACAGTGATCCAAAACAAAATCCAAGTGCAAAAAGGATTAAAATTGTTGATAAAATAACCGAAGACATTGAAAAAATGGCCGGAAAGGCTGGCTCGGAGTTTTCAGTCGGCGGAATGGCAACCAAAATTTCGGCGGCAAAGCTTTGCGTAAGCAGTAATGTTGACATGGTTATTGCTGATGGCAGTGATGCAGCTATTATAGAAAAGGTTATTGACGGCGAAGATGTCGGAACTTTGTTTATTGGTAAATGACTCAAGGAGGAGAGTTAATGAAATTTTGTCCGAACTGCGGAACAAAAATAGAAGACCAGAAAGTTGGCTGTCCTAATTGCGGTTTTAAGCCGTTTGAATCAGTCCTAGAGGCAAAGAAGGGGAATTTAGAAGCTGGGACTGTCAAAGACAAACCGCATAATGATGAACTTCATAAAGTAACAAATGAAGTTATTGCGCCTGAGAATAAAAAACATGAAAAATATGATTATTACGAAAACAGAAGCTATAATGAATATAATTATGATTCATATGATTATGTAAATGCAGAAGAGTCTGTTGATACTCAAGCTGAACCATCAATTGCGGCAAAAATACTTCTAATTGTAATGGTAGTGTTTTTCAATGTCGTCGGAGCAGTCATTGGACTTATAGTCGGTGGAGCTTTTGCGTGCAAAAATGGTAAAGGCTATAAGAGCTACGGTAAAAAACTAATTATTACAAGTTCTGTTTTTCTTGTATTGGACATATTGCTTTGGTGGATTATATTACTGGCTCTCAGAAAAATAATGTAAACGTATAGGTGGTGATGTATTCTGAAAAAAGAAATGCGTAAGATTTTTTTGGAAATGCGTAAGAAAATACCATATGAGGATAAAGAGAGATTAAGTAATTTAATACAGAACTGCCTTATTGAAACAGACATATTTAAAAGGTCGGACAAAATATTTATTTATGTCAGTATGAAAAATGAAGTGGGCACAGCTAAAATTATAGAAAGCGCAATTTACAATGGAAAAACAGTAGCCGTACCAATATCTTTGGAAAATAGAAAAATGTACTTTGTTCCCTATGAAGGCATTGAAAATATGGTCAAAACTAAGTATGGCGTTCTTGAACCGGTTTCAGACATTAATAAAGAAATACTGCCTGATGAAAACAGTATTATGATAGTTCCGGGTGTTGCCTTTGACGAGGAGGGACATCGAATGGGCTATGGCGGCGGATATTATGATACATATATTGAAAAATACGGTATTGAAAACACCATTGCTATTGCATTTGATGCGCAGATTCAAAAAACAATTCCTTATGAAGAACATGATAAAAAGATGAAATATATAATAACAGAAAAGCGGATAATAGGAGGTGCTGATTTATGAGCAGACTTACAGAAATGGGACAGGCAGCAAAAGATGCGGCGGTTGTTTTGGCAAAGCTAAGAACACCGGATAAGAATAAGGCACTGATTGCATCTGCTGATGCTCTGGAAAAGAATATAAATGTTGTTCTTGATGCTAATAAAATTGATGTTGATGCGGCAATTGAGAACGGAATAAAGGGTGCATTTATTGATAGACTTACGCTTACGGAAGCAAGGGTAAGAGATATGGCAAATGGCTTAAGAGATGTTGCAAAGCTAGATGATCCTATTGGAGAAGTTCTTTATATGAAAACTCTTGATAATGGACTTATCATAGGTAAGAAAAGAGTACCTATGGGAGTTATAGGTATAATTTTTGAAGCCAGACCTAATGTTACAGCAGATGCATTTGGGCTTTGTCTTAAAGCCGGAAGCGCCACTATATTAAGAGGCGGAAAAGAAGCTTTTAATTCAAATATCACTATTGTTAATATTTTCAGAGATGCTCTTGAAGGTATTGGATTGCCGAAAGACTGTGTTCAGATGGTTGAGGATACAAACCGAGAAACTGCCACTGAGATGATGCGCCTTAACGGATATATAGACGTTCTTATTCCAAGAGGGGGTTCAGGGCTTATACAGTCGGTTGTTCAAAACAGCACTGTGCCGGTAATTGAAACAGGAATAGGAAATTGTCATACTTATGTTGATGAGAGTGCTAACCTCGAAAATGCAGTAAAGATAGTAATTAATGCAAAGACACAGCGCCCGGGAGTATGCAATGCATGTGAGAGTCTTTTGGTTCATGAGGCTATTGCTGATAAGTTTATACCAATGGTTGCAGCTGCCCTTAAGGAGAAGAAAGTTGAGATAAGGGGAGACAAAGAATTTGTTGACAAGGCCGGAGCTGTTCCTGCAAGTGCTGAGGATTGGGGAACAGAATACAATGATCTTATTATATCGGCAAAAGTTGTAAAAAATGTGGATGAGGCAATTGAACATATTAGAAAATATGGTACACACCATTCTGAAGCGATAATAACAGAAAATTATACTAATTCACAGAAGTTCCTTGATGAAGTGGATGCAGCTGCAGTATATGTAAATGCATCGACAAGGTTTACAGACGGCGGTCAGTTTGGCTTTGGTGCAGAAATTGGAATAAGCACTCAAAAGCTTCATGCCAGAGGACCAATGGGACTTAAGGAAATAACAACTACAAAATATATTATTTACGGAAACGGACAGGTCAGAGATTGATGAATAAAATCAATTATCAAAAAGAACTTGATAAAATAATAGATGAGAATAAAGACAGAAAGCCTAGTCTTTTATTACATAGCTGTTGTGCGCCGTGCAGCAGTTATGTACTGGAGTATTTGACGCAGTATTTTGATATTACGGTATTTTACTTTAACCCCAATATTTCACCTGAGAATGAATATATTAAGCGTGCAGAAGAAGTTAAACGACTTATTAAAGAAATGCCGTGCTGTAAGAATGTTAAGCTTATTGAAGGCAGATATGATATGAATGAGTTTTTTGGCTTTGTTAAAGGACTTGAAGGCGAAAGAGAGGGTGGGGCAAGATGCGTTAAGTGTTTTGAACTGCGCCTTGAAGAAACTGCAAAGCTAGCAAAAGAAATTGGTGCTGATTATTTCTGTACAACTCTTTCGATAAGTCCTTTAAAAAATGTAGAAAATATAAACACTGTTGGAGAAAAAATGGTCGAAAAGTATGGTGTTAAATGGCTTTCGTCTGATTTTAAAAAGAGGGAAGGATATAAGCGTTCTATTGAGCTTTCAGCAGAATACTCTTTGTTCAGGCAGAACTATTGCGGTTGTGTATTTTCTAAAAGGGATTAGTGAATTTAATATGAAAAATTATAAAGCCAGAATAATTCTGGCTTTTCTTTTAATTTAATCTAACTGAATTTTAGTTTTTTCTTTATTCCAATAATCGTAAATTAAATTTTTATTATCATATGAATAATCTTCAATGATATAACTGTCGTTTGTTTTAATAAAAAAGATTGTTCTGAGTTTATAATAAATCAATAATCTATTTTCTTTATCATCAATTTTTATTTCATTTATTTCACTCCATTTTATAAAAGCTGAATCAGTTTTGATTCCACGTTCATAAATGCTTTCTTTAATAGAACGAGGTATAGAGCCAATGATGATAATAACAAAAATGATATATTTAAAAGAACTAAGTAATGCCGCCAAAATTGTTTCATAATTTTGAGCATCGGTAATAAAATCTTTTCTTGTGTAATATGCGTCAATAGAGCATTTTAGAAAATATACAACAGCAACTGCTAGTAAAATGTAGCCTGCTATTTTAATTAATTTATTTCTATGCGCAGTTTTATTACTTTTAATATAGTCTATTTTTTTTCCAAAATTAAATAATCTATAAAATGGAACAACAGAGCCACTGTATAGTAATGATATAATCATTACAAATAATATTACAATTAATGTATATTCAATTATTTCCATAATCGACCTCATATTATTAAGTTGTTTATTCATTATAACACATTTTTCCATATATTGTTTGCAAATTGTAGATATAAACATATGACCGATTATTTACATTTAAGTGAATTTACAGCATATTAGGGTTTTGTCATACAAATCTTATTTAATAATTGATATTTTTTTTATTTTTTATGCGAAAAATATATTAAAGCGTGCATTTGCATGGCCTTTAGGTTATTATATAAAAGATGTAATTTTTTAAAAGACGGAGGATATGATGAATAAGGTTTTTGTACCCGATGAAATATTACTGCAGGTTGATAAACCTGCTAGATATACTGGAAATGAACTTAATATGGTTAAGAAAAATCCTGATGAAGTCGATGTGAGAATGGCGTTTTGTTTTCCCGATGTTTATGAGGTTGGAATGTCATGCCTTGGACTTCAGATTTTGTATTTTTTCCTTAACAGAAGAGAGGATACCTATTGCGAGAGGGCGTTTGCTCCATGGACCGACATGGAGGAAGCTATGCGCAGCAACAATATTCCTTTGTTTACACTAGAAACATATAGTCCTCTTAAGGATTTTGATTTTGTTGCCTTTACTTTACAGTACGAGATGTGTTATACAAATCTTATTAACATGCTTGATATGGCAGGTATACCAATATATGCTAAGGACAGAACAGGTGATGACCCGATAATTCTCTGCGGCGGATCATGTGCGTATAACCCTGAACCCCTTGCGGATTTTGTAGACTTTTTCTATTTGGGAGAAGGCGAGGTCGAGTATGACCGAATAATTGATATGTATAAGGAACATAAGAAAAACGGAGGATCAAGAGATGAATTCCTTTATAGCCTTCTTGATGTTCCGGGAATGTATGTACCCAAATTTTATGATGTCACATATAAAGAAAACGGTCAGATAGAAAGTTTTGCTCCTAATGTGGATAAAGCTCCAAAGATAATTAAAAAAGTAATTGTAACAGATATGGATAATGTGTTTTATCCTGAAAAAATGCTTGTACCTCTAATTGAAACAGTACATGATCGTGTAACACTTGAGCTTTTTAGGGGCTGTATCAGAGGCTGCCGTTTCTGTCAGGCCGGATTTATATACAGACCGGTTAGGGAAAAAAATTATGATACACTTCTTAAGCAAACACATTCTCTTATAAATGCTTCGGGGCATGATGAAGTCTCTCTTGTTTCACTCAGTACAAGCGACTACACATGCTTTCACGAGCTTTCTAGCGGATTGCTTAATGATTTTTCTGCTGATAATGTCAATATTTCATTGCCGTCATTAAGAATTGATTCGTTTTCACTGGATTTAATGCAAAAAATTCAAGAAGTTAAAAAAAGTTCACTTACGTTTGCTGCAGAAGCAGGAACACAAAGACTTAGAAATGTTATCAATAAAAATCTTACAGAGGAGAACATTCTTAATGGATGTGCACTTGCGTTTTCGGGCTCTTGGGAGAGGGTTAAGCTTTATTTTATGATAGGTCTCCCAACGGAGACAGAGGAAGATTTGATTGGAATAGCCGATTTATGCGCAAAGGTTGTGGACAAGTATTATGAGATTCCTCGAGACAAAAAGCCAAGACCTGTTAATGTAATAGCTAGCAGTTCGTGCTTTGTACCGAAACCATTTACGCCATTCCAGTGGGACCCTCAGGACACTTATCAGGAGTTTGCAGAAAAAGCAAGGATTGTTAAGTCTCATATTTCTAGAAAACAGATTAAGTATAATTATCATGATGCAAAACTGAGCTCTCTTGAAGGCGTTATGGCACGAGGAGACAGACGGGTTGGAGCTGTCATTTATAAAGCGTGGGAAAAAG
The DNA here is from genome assembly GCA_040767305.1 of Candidatus Metalachnospira sp. Taxonomy (GTDB): domain Bacteria; phylum Bacillota; class Clostridia; order Lachnospirales; family Anaerotignaceae; genus Metalachnospira. The sequence continues at coordinate 257,250 of JAXGOV010000001.1, forward strand.
GCTGTCGCTTTGACTCATGGTCTGAAATATTCAAATTCAGAGAATGGATGGGGGCTTTTGAGGAAACAGGAGTAAATCCCGCTTTCTATGCCAATAGAAAACGTGAATTTGACGAAATACTCCCTTGGGATCACATTTCTATTGGAGTATCCAAAGAATTCATGATAAATGAAAGAAAAAAGGCAGAAATGGCTATAACAACGCCTAACTGCCGTGAAGAATGCTCACATTGCGGTGCGGCGTCTTTCGGGGGAGGTGTGTGCTTTGAATCAAGAAAAGAAAATTAGATTTAAGTACAGAATTAAATATACAAAAGGACCTGAATTGCGTTTTGTAAGCCATCTTGATATGATGCGTATTTTCCAGAGAGCAATAAAAAGAGCCGGACTTCCGATTGGATATTCACATGGCTTTAATCCTCATCAGTTAATGTCGTTTGCAAATCCGCTTTCGCTTGGAATGACCAGCATTGGTGAATATTGCGATGTTGAGTTTGTTAGAGAAGAAAATGAAAATGAAATTATGAAAAAGCTTAATGACGTCATGAATGATGGCATTGAGGTGCTTAATGTAACAAGAATGGCTCAAACTGCTCAAAACGCTATGGCTAGTATTTCGGCATGCGAATATGAGGTTTATTTTAATGAGCTTATGGATGCCGATACAGTAAATAAATATGCATATGATTTCTTTAATCAAAAAGAAATCATTGCAATGAAAAAGACTAAGAATAATTGCAGGGAAACAGATATACGCCCGGATATTTTTGCGTTGAAAGATATTTCTGATGAAGAATGCGGTAAGCTGGATTTAATGCTTGCGGCGGGAAGTATAAGGAGTCTTAGAGCAGATTTGGTTGCAGAAACTTTCTGTAAATTTGCAGGTGCAGAATTTAATAAATATAAGATCAGATACAAAAGAATAGACATGTACCGTGAACTTGACGGCAAATTAATGCCTCTTGACAAGGAAGTGGATAAAAGGTGAAACGTATATTGGTGGACTCAACGTCCTATGGCAACAGAATCGGAATTGTTGAGGACGGTACACTTATGGAACTGATTTATGAGAAGAGTAACTCACTTCCCATTGTTGGCAACATATATGCTGGCAAGATTATGAACGTACTGCCGGGGATGCAGGCTGCTTTTGTAGATATCGGCAGAGATAAAAATGCCTTCCTTTATTACGGTGATAATAAGGACGAAAATGGAAAATCTATAAAACCGAAAGCGGGTACAGATGTGCTTGTTCAGGCGGAAAAGGCCGAGATAGGTGAAAAAGGTGCAGTATTAACAAGAAGAATATCATTTCCTGGAAAATTTCTGGTCATTATACCTGGGGATAATAAGATAGGAATATCTAAGAAGATAACAGACATTGAAGAAAGACATAGAATAAAAGAAATCGCAAATGAACTCCTTCCTGAAAACTATGGAATAATAATAAGGACTGATGGTGAAGGAAAGGACTACGAGGTTTATAAGAAAGAGATTAATCTTCTGCTTGAAAGAAGCAAGTCTGTGTTAAAAAGGGCAGAATACTCAAAAGCGCCTGCATTGCTTTACAGCGAGATAAACGGTGTCGAAAAGGTTGTAAGAGACTTTTTTGATGATGATATTGATGAATTTGTTGTTAATAATGAAGATGATTATAATATTATTTTGAAACTTTGTAGTGAAATAGGATTCGGTGCGGAAAAAATTAAGCTCTATACTGAGAAAGTTCCTCTTTTTCAGAATTATTATGTTGAATCTCAGGCAAGGGCGGCATTTAATAAACATGTTTGGCTTAAAAGCGGTGGTTTTTTAGTTATTGAGCAGACGGAGGCCTGCGTAGTAATAGATGTAAATACGGGTAAATATACTGGCAGGGTAGATTTACAGAAAACCATTCTTAAGACTAATATTGAGGCGGCAAAGGAAATTGCCCACCAGCTCAGGCTTAGGAATCTTAATGGAATGATTATAGTTGATTTTATTGATATGAAATCGGAGTGTGACAGGAAAATTCTACAAAAAACACTAGAGGAGGCTGTGGCTAAGGACAGACTTCAGACTATTGTAGTTGGTATGACTGAGCTTGGTTTAATGCAGATGACAAGAAAGAAAAAACGTCAGTCAATTATGCACTTAATGACTAAGCCTTGCAGTGCTTGTTCGGGTACCGGCCGAGTCCTTTGCTTTGGTTCGGTTGCCGAGAAAATTGATAAAGATAAAGTTTAACAGAGAAATACAATGTGTCTTGACATAATTTGATGTTGGTTATACAATTAAATAGATATGTATTAACATGTTGAATTTTATAACAATCATTTATGCGCGCTGTTAAGAGCGATTTACGTACTTTGAAAATTAAACAGGGGGTGGTTACAATAGAACCGATACAAATCATTATTGCAGCTGTAATAGGTATAGTTCTTGGTGCTGTTATTGGTTTCTGCTATAGAAAGAATATTGCTGAAGCAAAAGTTGGTATCGCTGAAAAAAGAGCGGAAGATATAATTGAAGATGCAAAAAAAGAGGCAGAAGCAAAAAAGAAAGAAATTCTTCTTGAAGCTAAAGAAGAAAGCATTAAAACAAAGAATGACCTTGAAAAAGAAGCAAGAGAAAGAAGAAATGAGCTTGCAAGAACAGAAAGACGTCTTGTTCAGAAAGAGGAAACTCTCGACAGAAAATCAGATGCTTTTGAAAAACGTGAAGAGCAGATGGCAAATAAGATGGAAGAGCTTGACAAGCAAAAGCAGGAAGTAGAACTTCTCCATAACAAAGAGCTTCAGGAATTGGAGCGTATTTCAGGGTTTACTTCGGAAGAAGCAAAGAGTTATCTCCTTGAAATGGTTGAAAATGATGTTAAGCATGATACAATAGTAATGATTAAAGAAGCAGAGGCAAAGGCTAAACATGAAGCAGATAAGCGAAGCCGAGACATTATTGCTAATGCAATTCAGCGTTGTGCTGTTGATCACGTTGCTGAAACTACGGTCTCTGTTGTTCAGCTTCCTAATGATGAGATGAAGGGCCGTATCATTGGCCGTGAGGGCAGAAACATTCGTGCACTTGAAACACTTACGGGTGTTGACCTCATTATAGACGATACTCCCGAAGCTGTTATTCTTTCCGGTTTTGACCCTATTAGAAGGGAAATAGCAAGAATAGCACTTGAAAAGCTTATTGTTGACGGACGAGTTCATCCGTCAAGGATAGAAGAGATGGTTGAAAAAGCCAAAAAAGAAGTCGAAGTTATCATCAGAGATGAAGGAGAATCAGCTACACTTGAAACAGGTGTAAACGGTTTGCATCCTGAACTTATTAGACTTTTGGGAAAATTAAAATACAGAACAAGCTACGGACAGAATGTACTTAAACATTCTATAGAAGTTGCCCAGCTTACTGGTCTTATGGCCGCTGAGCTTGGTGTTGATTCAACAATTGCCAAAAGAGCAGGTTTGCTCCATGATATAGGTAAGAGCGTTGACCACGAAATGGAAGGTTCGCATGTAAGCATTGGTGTCGGGCTGTGCAGAAAATTTAAAGAATCTCCTATTGTTATTAATGCTGTTGAAGCACATCATAATGATGTTGAACCTCAGAGCATTATTGCAGTACTCGTTCAGGCTGCCGATGCAATTTCAGCAGCGAGACCAGGTGCAAGACGTGAGACACTTGAGTCATATGTAAAGAGACTTGAAAAACTCGAAGAAATTGCTGATAGCTTTAAGGGTGTTGAGAAGTCGTTTGCAATTCAGGCAGGTAGAGAATTACGTATTATGGTAATACCTGAAGATATTAATGATGAAGGACTTACTCTTCTTGCAAGAGATGTTGCTAAGAAGATAGAAGACGAGCTTGAGTATCCCGGCCAGATAAAGGTAAATCTTATTAGGGAAACCAGAGCAATAGAGTATGCTAAATGATTGAGAAAAGAACGGCGTATCCAAAATGGATACGCCTTTTTTGAATATTAATTATAATTATGTAATTATAATTCGTATTGACAGAGAATTATTAATTTATTATAATGGAAAAAGTAAAGTCTTTAAAGAAAAAGGCTAAAGGTGTACTGGATACATTGAGTAATATTATTTGTTGGCAAATTAGACTATGAAGGTCTTATCATCAAGAATGATGAGCTTCTAGTCTTTTTTTATACCTAAATTCCGGAATTTAATAAAATCAACGAGGAGGAGATAGTGAAAATGTATTTAACAGATTATGATATGATTTTACCTAATTACAGTATTGGTGAGAACTGCTATAAAAGTGTCCCGTACTGGGCAAGAAGATACGGCAAAAAAGCTGTTATTATCGGAGGCAATACAGCAATTAAAAAAGCAAAAGATGTTCTTTTAGAGGCTGTTAAAAATTCTGAGCTTGAGATAGTCGATTTTATATGGTATGGGGGTGACTCCAACTATGAGAATGTTGAAATGCTCAAGAATAATCCTATTGTTCAAGATGCAGATATACTTTTTGGCGTAGGCGGAGGACGTTCCATAGATACTGTAAAGGTACTTGCTGCGGAGCTTGATAAGCCGGCATTTGATTTTCCTACAATTGCTTCAAACTGTGCGCCTACTACTACACTTTCTGTAATGTACAACGCAGACGGAACATTTAAGCAGTATCACTATTGTGGGAAACCTGTTGACCATACATTTATAAATACAAAGATAATTGCTGAAGCTCCAAGTGAGTTTCTGTGGGCCGGTATTGGAGATGCATTATCAAAAGAATGTGAATCGACGTATTCTGCGAAGGGCGATAATCTTTTTCATACAACACTGACAGGAGTATGCCTTGGTCAGGTGTGTACTACTCCGCTTGTTGAATACGGCGCAAAGGCTCTTGATGACTGCAAAAACAATGCTACATCGTATGAACTTCAAGAAGTTATACTTTCTATTATAGTGTCAACCGGACTTGTTTCAAACTTTACTACTAATAAAGATGATTTGTTTTACTACAACAGTTCGCTTGCGCATGCTTTCTATAATGGAAGCACAATTGTACATGAAACAGAAAAGCACAGACATGGCGAAATAGTTGCGTTTGGAGTGCTCTGCCTTTTTGCAGCGGATAAAAATTATATTGAGCTTGAAAGAATAGCTAGATTTAATAAGAGTGTTGGTTTGCCGACAACACTAAATGATATAGGTATCAACAGAGATTATGTGGATGCTATTGTGAAGAAATCTACACTTACAACAGAATGGAAGTTTAAGCATGACGATATGAACGAAGAGAAATTCAAAAAGGCAATTCTTGAAGCAGATGCTTTTGGAGGAAAAATTTGATAACTATATAAATAATTCCTTATTCCTTTTATATAACTTTTTTATTAGGGGTGGCACCATGTACAATAACATGGTGCCGATTTTTAGTATTTGAAAAAAGGTATTTGAACAAATATTAATATGATATTATTATGTATGAATAATTAATTAACGGAGCTTCCACTCAGGGGGACGTTTGTTTAAAAAGGCATCTACGCCCTCGGTTGCATCTTCGGTGGTGCAGAGCATAGCAAAATGATTATTTACTAATTCAAATGCTTTTGAATATTCAAGGTCAGCAGCTTTATAGAAGGATTTTTTACCCATTTGGACACCTAGAGGGCTCAAAACAGCAATTTTCTTTGCAAGTTCAAGGGTTGACTCTTCCAGTTTGTCATTATCGACAACATGATTAACTAATCCTATTTTTTCTGCTTCTTCTGCATTAATTATCTCACCGGTGAGAAGCAGTTCCAGAGCCTTTTCCGACCTAAACATCGTGATAACGGAATTGCAGGTCCCATGCAGAATAAACCAACTTTTACAGCAGTTGCACCAAACCTTGCGTCTTTAGTTACTACTGCTAAGTCGGCAGAAGCAACTAATCCAATTCCGTTTGCTACTGCAATTCCATGGACTGAAGCAATAACAGGTTTTGCCATATTTGAGATAGTTAGGCTCATTTTTTCCATTTCGCTTACCCATTCATATAGTTCGCAAGGAGACTTGCCGCTTAATCCGTTAACATCAATTCCTGCACAAAAACTTTTTCCTGCTCCATTTACTACTACAACTCTAACATCGTTGTCTTTATCCATTTCTTCTAATGCGTCATTTAAATCTTTTGCCATTTGCATATTAAAGGTGTTCAAATTATCTGGTCTATTAAGTGTGACTGTACCAATAAAATCTTTTTTGGCTGTTGCAACTGTGCTAAACGCTTTCATTTTTAAACCTTCTTTCTTTTATGGACCTATAAACTAACAATATTTGAAATTGGACTTAAGCAGGTAATATCCTTTTAAATATAAGTTCAAACACCCTTTCTAAATGATTCTACTTATATTATACTACTTATATTAAATTACAAGGGCACTCCCTTTTTTAAAAGTTAACAAAAATTGATAAAATATACTATCGTTGTTGCACAATAATATTATAAAAAAGACTTAAAAGCAAAAAAAATACCTCCGGCTATGACGGAGGTTTCAGTGTTAAAAAGTTTCAAAACTCATACAGTCTGTTTGGCTCTTTTCTGAGGCGTTTGGAAAGTTCTCTCCTATGTTTATAACCGAAAGCATACAATGGCAGTCCTTATCGTGGTGGCAACATGATTTTACTGTACATTTTATCTCTTGGGGTTTAGATGAGCTCATTATAACATCTCCTAAATTATAAAATTAAGAAAGCAAAAAGCCTACTCATAAGTTAGTATGTAAGATAATTAAGATAATATACTTAAAGAGAAAAAAGAAAAGCGGTGATTTTTAATGTATACATTTGCTGATTGGCATTGTGACACAGCAACAAAAATTTTTGAGACAGGCGAGCATCTGCTTGACGCTGATTCACATATTAATATAAAAAAACTACAGACATTTGATTCGCCGGTTCAAATGTTTGCTGTCTGGCTGAAAAAAGAATATTACAGTTCTGCGTATGATAAAACAGTGCAAATAATAAATAATTTAAAAAATGAGATTGATTTTAATAATGATAAAATTACATTAGTGTTAAGCTATGACGATATTTTAAAAAATAAAGGTAAAATAAATGCAATGCTTTCAATTGAGGGGGCTGAGGCACTTGAAGGAAGTATTGAAAAATTACATAGCATATATGATATGGGAGTAAGACTGGTTACGCTTACTTGGAATTATAAAAATTGTGTTGCTACTGGTGTAATGGAAAGCAGTCTCGGCGGCGGGCTTACGGAGTTTGGCAAAACGGCTGTCAGGGAGATGGAAAATATGGGTATAATAATTGACGTATCCCATTTATCTGACGAGGGATTTTATGATGTAGCAAGAAAAACAGAAAAACCGTTTGTTGCCAGCCATTCAAATTGCAGGGCGTTATGTTCTTTTCCAAGAAACTTGACAGATGATCAGCTGAGAATTATAGGGGACAGAGGCGGAATTGCAGGTCTTAATATGTGCACTGCATTTTTAAGGGATAACGATGAAGCTTCTGCTAATGATGTTATCAGGCATATTGAACATATGCTTATTACTTGCGGTGAGGACAGCATTTCCCTTGGCTGCGATTATGATGGTATACCGAAAACGCCGGTTGGAATGGAAGATGTGACTTGTATTGGAAATTTAATCGGACTTATTAATAAAAATTTTGGCTTGGAAATTGCAGAAAAGATTGCTTATAAAAACTATTTTAGGTTATTAAAGGTTTTAATGTGATTATTTCTTGGTTTTAGCTTGCTTTTGTATATACAATAGTATAAAATTTATGCAAGAAATGTTGAGGAGGAGCAATAAAAAGATGAATCTATCGGAAAAAGCACTTGGCATTAAGCCATCATCTACATTGTCAATTACAGAGAGAGCAGGAGTCCTAAGAAAAGAAGGAAAAAACGTAATTAGTTTCAGCGTTGGTGAGCCTGATTTTGATACTCCGGAGCATATTAAAAAAGCAGCCATTGATGCTATTAATGAAGGATTTACTAAGTATACTCCGGCCGCAGGAATTATGGAACTCAGACAGGCGGTTGCAAAAAAACTTAAGGACGATAACGGACTCGATTATGATTATACACAGATTGTTATAAGCAATGGAGCTAAACACTCACTTGTAAATGCACTTATGGCTATACTTAATCCCAGTGATGAAGTTATTATTCCTGCACCGTTTTGGCTCAGCTATGCGGAGATGGTCCGTATTGCAGGCGGAAAGCCGGTTATTGTTTATACAAAGGCTGAAGAAAATTTCGAACTTTCAAGAGGTATTCTTGAAGCAGCATATACAGAAAAAACTAAAGCAGTTATTATTACAACACCAAGCAATCCCACAGGTATGGTTACACCGGAAAAATGCCTCAGAGAAATTGCTGATTTTGCTGTTGAAAAAGATATAATCGTAATAGCTGATGAAATATATGAAAAACTTATTTATTCTGCTGATAAAAAACATGTCAGCATTGCGTCTTTTAACAAAGACATTTATGATCGTACTATTACAATAAACGGTGTGTCAAAGAGCTATGCTATGACAGGATGGAGAATTGGTTATACAGCTTCATCAAAGCAGATTGCCAAGCTTATGGCAAGTATGCAGTCACATATGACTTCTAATCCAAATTCAATTGCTCAGAGGGCTGCTTTGGCGGCTATCACTGGTCCTCAGGAGTGTGTTGAGCAAATGAGAAAGCAGTTTGAGGCTCGTCGTGATTATATCTATGACAGGGTTTCAAAAATGCCCTATTTAAAAACAATTAAGCCTGAAGGAGCTTTTTACTTGTTCATTGATTTCTCCGGTATATATGGAAAGAAATTTAAAGATACAGTTATTGAATCCGCTGCACAAATCGGAGAATTGCTTCTCAATGAGAAACTTATTGCCGTTGTTCCTTGTGCGGATTTTGGAATGCCTGACTATATAAGATTTTCATATGCAACCTCAAATGAGAATATAAAAGCAGGTATGGACAGACTTGAGGAGTTTATTTCTGAGCTTAAATAATGATTAATTGGAGGCACATAAAATGAATTTGACAAAAGTAAAAGATGTATTTAGAAATACTGACGAATACGCAGGAAAAACAATTGAAATCGGTGGATGGATAAGAACCCTCCGTTCATCAAAGGCATTTGGATTTATTGAACTTAATGATGGATCATTCTTTAAAAGTATACAGATTGTTTTTGAAGATGGAAAAATAGATAATTACGCTGAAATTACGAAACTTGGTGTTGGTGCTGCTATTATTGTAAAGGGTACTCTCGTGCTTACACCGGAAGCAAAACAGCCTTTTGAAATTAAGGCAGAAGAAATCGCTGTTGAAGGAACAACTACACCTGATTATCCTTTGCAGAAAAAGAAACATTCATTTGAATTTTTAAGAACAATATCATATTTAAGACCAAGAACTAATACTTTTGCTGCTACTTTCAGAGTAAGAAGCCTTGCGGCATATGCAATTCATATGTTTTTCCAGCAGAGAGGCTTTGTATATGTTCATACACCAATTATCACAGGAAGCGACTGTGAGGGAGCAGGTGAAATGTTCCAGATTACTACTCTTGATATGACTAATCCTCCTCGCAATGAAGACGGAACCATTGACTATTCAAAGGATTTCTTTGGCAAACAGACAAATCTTACTGTAAGCGGCCAGCTTTCGGCAGAAACATATGCACTTGCATTTAGAGATGTATATACATTTGGACCTACATTTAGGGCTGAAAACTCAAATACAACACGTCATGCGGCTGAGTTCTGGATGATAGAGCCTGAAATAGCTTTTGCGGACCTTACAGACGATATGGAGCTTGCAGAGGATATGCTTAAGTTTGTTATAAACTATGTACTTGAAAACGCACCTGAAGAAATGCAGTTCTTCAATTCATTTATTGACAAAGGACTTATTGAAAGACTTAACAATATAGTAAATTCAGATTTTGCCAGAGTATCATATACAGAAGCAATTGAGATTCTTAAAAAAGCTGGAGACAGATTTGATTATCCTGTTGAATGGGGTTGTGATTTACAGACTGAACATGAAAGATATATTACAGAAGAGGTATATAATAAGCCTGTATTCGTAACAGATTACCCTAAGGAAATTAAGGCTTTCTATATGCGCTTGAATGATGACGGAAAAACAGTTGCGGCAACAGACTGTCTTGTTCCCGGAATAGGAGAAATCATAGGAGGAAGCCAGAGAGAGGAAAGACTCGACATTCTTGAAAAGAGAATGGACGAGCTCGGACTTAACAGAGAAGATTACTGGTGGTATCTTGACCTTCGTAAATACGGCGGAACACGTCATGCAGGCTTTGGACTTGGCTTTGAAAGACTTATTATGTATATTACAGGCATGTCTAACATCAGAGACGTAATTCCTTACCCCAGAACAGTTCGTAATGCTGAGTTCTAATATAGGCATTACAAATGAAAGGAGTAGTCTATGGATTACGATATAATAAAGAGTGAAGAGATTTACAGCGGCAAAATGATTAAAGTCTGTAAGGACGAGATTGCTATGCCTGAAGGAAGTACTGCAATAAGAGAAGTTGTTGTTAAAAATAATGCTTCAGCCATTGTGCCTATTGATGAAGATGGCAATATAATATTTGTAAGACAATACAGACATCCTGCAAAGGATATGGTGCTTGAAATACCGGCAGGAACATTTGAGGAGGGGGAAGACCCTCACGAATGTGCAATTCGAGAGCTAGAAGAAGAAATTGGATATAAAGCAGACGGTCTTACTTATGTTAATTGGTCATATGTCTCTGTGGGTATATGTACAGAAAGAATATATCTTTATATAGCAGAAAAGCTTAAAAAAGGAGTTCAGCATCTTGATGATGATGAGTTCATTGAAGTTGAGAGATATTCTCTTGAAGATTCCTTAAATATGATTTTTGATGGAACAATTAAAGATTCAAAGACTATGCTTGGTATTTTTGCTTATAAAGAGCTTGTCACAAAAGAAGCTTATAATATTGAATAGGTATACCTGATGTGTCATATAGTTAACTAAAACGGTGGCAAAGGCGGGTGTGTTAATGAGAAAGAAGAAAATGAGCAGATTACAGATGACTTTGGCGGTTGTTTGTATCTGCTTTTTTATTGGAATAATCACTGGTGCGGTATCAGAACGTGGGCTTAGTACGGAGCAGGCGACAAAACTAAGCAGTTACTGGGGTCTTTGCGGTAACCAAAACATAGACTTCTGCAAACTTTTCATAAAACACGGAAAGTACATATTTGCCATATGGCTCAGTGGATTTGTGCTTCCGGGAAGTGTAATTATTCTTATAATTATTTTTTCTATCGGAATTTTCTATGGCTTTTCTGGCACTGGCACGCGCAAAGCAATGGAATAGCATATGTTATTACTAATATTTTTCCACAGAATGCACTGCTGGTTCCGCTGTATATATTCACAGCTGTATGGACAATTATTTATGTATTGAAAAAATACAGCAATAATGGACCCAAAAGCAGAATTAAGCGAGAAAGAAGAAAAAGTCTGTCAGAACATGCAATTATACTTGGAGTGTGTCTTCTCTGCAATTCGGTTGCATGCGTAGTGGAGATTTATATAGTAAAATTTCTTACATATTTTTTAAATTAGAATATAAATAATGTAAATGTGGTAAATAAAGACTAAAAAATTAGTTTATTGTACTAAAATTGGGTTTTATAAAATAAAATATCGACTTTTGTTTAAAATTAGAATATAATTACTACATAATCATTAAAATGTATAAGAAGGAGCGTATCATGGACAGCCATATTGAACAATTTGTCGATTATCTTGCTGTGGCAAAAGGGGCGTCAGAAAACACCCAGATGTCTTATAAAAGGGATTTGTGTGGCTTTTTGCGTTTTATTGATACCATGGGTATTAATGACTTAAACATGGTTAATAAAACCAATGTTATGTCGTATATATATGATCTTCAAAAGAAGAATAGAGCTGCTGCAACTGTTTCCAGAAATGCTGCTTCAATACGATCATATTTCTCTTATTTATATAAGGAAAGATATATTGATATTAATCCGGCAGAAAACCTTGAAACACCGAGAGTGGAGAAGAAAATGCCGTCAATTTTATCGCTGAAAGAAGTTGAGTGTCTTCTTAGTCAACCGGATATAAAGGAGATTAAGGGAATAAGGGACAAGGCTATGCTTGAGGTCTTATATGCAACAGGCATGAGAGTAACCGAACTTGTTACACTTAAAACAGATGACGTTAATATAGATATGGAATATGTTTTATGCAGAACTGATAGTAGGACAAGAGTAATTCCGCTTGGTTCAAAGGCTATAGATTCTCTGACTTTTTATTTGGACAAGGCAAGAAATGTTATGGTTAGAAATGAAGGAGAAGAAGTTTTGTTCGTGAACTGTTTTGGCAAGCCTATGACAAGGCAGGGCTTTTGGAAAATAATAAAGGCCTATGCAAATAAGGCCGGGATAAATGAAGATATTACTCCGCATATACTCAGGCATTCATTTGCATACCACTTAATTGAGAATGGTGCTGATCTTCAGTCTGTGCAGGAGATGATGGGACATTCGGATATATCAACTACTCAGATGTATTCCAGAATAAATAAAAACAAACTAAAAGAAGTATATAATAAAGCTCATCCAAGAGCGTAAAACATAAAAATAAATAGTGGTTAAGGGCAGTATTGATAAATCAATACTGCCCTTCTTGATGTATTACATTAACCTCTTGCATACAAATAATAACCTCTTGGTTTATAGCTATATACAATAATAATTGTTTGTGTATAATATAATCAAGTTAGGAAAAACAATACAAATAAAAAGTATAATGGGTGCAGGGATGAAAATACTAATTGAAATTGATTCAAATCTAAGGGGGTGCGAGGTTGTAATTCGCAGTCCGGAGATAAATGAAGAAGTTCATAGTTTGCAAAGAGCCATAGCAAATGTGTCAGCTGATAGAAGACAAATAGTTTTTTATCAGAATGAAAAGGAGTATTATTTTGAGGTTAATAAAATTCTCTTTTTTGAAACATCGGCCGACGGAATAAGTGCGCATACTTCTAATGACGAGTTTCAGGTTAGATATAAGCTATATGAGCTAGAAGAACTGCTGCCTGCATATTTCATGAGAATATCAAAATCTACTATACTTAACACAAGAGAGGTATACAGTATAACAAAAAGCCTGACAGCATCCAGTGTAATTGAATTCCAAAACACCCATAAAAAGGTTTATGTTTCAAGAAATTATTACAGGGCATTGAAAAGTAAATTGGATGAAAAATGATATATATAAGAAAGGTATAGGTATTTAAAATGAATAGGAGCAAGAATAGAATTTTTTGGGGAGTAGTATTTATATTGTCAGCTGTATTCCTTGTTGTAAGCAAGTTGGGATATTTAGAGAATTTTAGTGTAATTTCAATCGTATGTTCTGTATTTTTGGGTGCAATTATTTTAAAGAGCATATACCCTCCGAGGTTTGCAGGAATTCTGTTTCCACTTGCATTTTTAGCAATTATATATGATAAACAGCTTGGTATTGAAAGCCTTACACCATGGACGGTATTAATGGTAGCTTTATTGGGAAGCGTTGGCTTGACTATGCTATTTCACAATAAAAAATGGAACAGACGTTACTATTGCGGAGATAACAAAGAATTTGTTGTAGTTGATGTTGAGGACAACAGTAATGTGAGGCATAGGACATCTTTTGGTTCAAGCGCAAAGTATATAAATTCTGATGATTTTAAGCAGGCAGACCTTGAATGCAGCTTTGGAGCGATGAAAGTATACTTTGATAAAGCTAAGGTAAAAGGCACTAAAGCGGTAATAAGAGTAAATGTAAGCTTTTCCGGAGTAGAACTCTATATTCCTAAGGAATGGGTAATTGATAATCAAATAAGAGTATCTCTCGGAGCAGTAGAGGAAAAAAATAAAAATCAGCCGATTGGAGATGTTACCGTTGTTTTAGTCGGTGAAGTAAGTTTTGGAGCTATAGAAATAATATATATTTGATTTATAAAAATACCCCCTCGGATATTAATTCGAGGGGGTAAATATTATTTTATTTTAAGTATTCATCAATTGCAGCTGCGGCTTTTTTTCCCGCACCCATAGCAAGAATTACGGTTGCTGCACCGGTTACTGCATCGCCACCGGCATATATGCCTTCACGGCTTGTCTGCATTGTGTCTTCATTGACAACCAAGCATCCATGTCTGTTTACGTTGATACCGGGTGTCGTTGTTCTAATAAGCGGATTGGGTGATGTTCCAAGAGCCATTATTACTGTATCAACTTCAAGTTCAAATTCGCTGCCCTTAATTTCTACAGGTCTGCGTCTGCCCGAGGCATCTGGTTCGCCAAGTTCCATCTTTATACATTCAATTGATTTGACTGAACCGTTTCCGTCGTCATTTATTTTAACAGGGTTATTAAGAAGGTGGAAAATAATGCCTTCTTCTTTAGCATGATGTACTTCTTCTTTTCTTGCTGGCATTTCTTCTTCTGAACGCCTATATACTATGTATACATTGTCTGCGCCAAGACGTTTTGCACATCTTGCAGCATCCATGGCAACATTTCCGCCGCCTACAACGGCAACATTTTTGCTTTGCTTAATTGGAGTATCATATTCGCTTTTATACGCTTTCATAAGATTAATTCTTGTGAGGTATTCGTTTGCTGAATATACACCAGAAAGAGCTTCGCCTTCTATGCTCATAAATGAGGGGAGACCTGCGCCGGTTCCAATGAAAACTGCCTTATATCCCATATCAAAAAGCTCATCAATAGTAAGTATTTTTCCTATAACCATGTCAGTTTCAATTTTTACGCCGTGAGCTATTAGACCTTCAACTTCATGACGAACAATGGCCTTTGGAAGTCTGAACTCGGGAATTCCATAAACGAGAACGCCGCCTGCCGTATGGAAAGCCTCATATATTGTAACATCATAGCCTGCTTTTGCAAGATCGCTTGCACATGTAAGGCTTGACGGACCTGAGCCGACAACAGCAACTTTTTTGCCATTTGAAGCAGGTTTTTTAACTTCTTCATTTACATTTTCTCTGTACCAGTCAGCAACAAAACGTTCAAGACGACCTATTGCAACAGGTTCGCCTTTTATTCCTCTAACACAATGCATTTCACACTGTGATTCCTGGGGACATACACGTCCACTGACAGCAGGAAGAGAATTAGTACGAGCAATTACCTCGTAGGCTCCTTTAAAATCTCCCTCGGCTACTTTTGAAATGAATGCCGGAATGTTGATATTAACCGGACATCCTGATACACAAGGCATATTTTTGCAGTTAAGACAGCGTTTTGCCTCGTTAACAGCCATTTCATCAGTATATCCAAGAGTTACTTCTTTAAAGTTTTTATTTCTAACATCCGCTGCCTGTTCGGGCATGGGTGTTTTTGTCATAATCATATTAGCCATGGTTCGGCCCTCCTTACTTAATAAGCTCATTGGCAAGTGCAGTCATTCTGCACATATGTGTTTCTTTGTTTTCTGCCTCTTGAGCTTTATATGTGGCGTTTCTGTTCATAAGTTCATCATAGTCAACAAGATGACCGTCAAAGTCAGGACCGTCAACGCATGCAAACTTTATTTTTCCGCCTACTGTAACACGGCATCCGCCGCACATTCCTGTTCCGTCAACCATAATAGGATTAAGACTTACAATTGTTTTAATGCCATATGGTTTAGTTGTTAAAGATACAAACTTCATCATTGGTATAGGCCCGATTGCGATAACTGCATCATAATTATTACCGCTTTCAATAAGTGATTTCAGCTTATCGGTAACAAAACCTTTTTCGCCGTAAGAACCGTCATCTGTCATAATATAATAGTTTGTACTGTTCGCACGCATCTCATCTTCAAGAATTATTAAATCTTTTGTACGGAAGCCAGCAATAACATCGACCTCACAACCCGATTTAAAAAGAGTTTTTGCCTGTGGGAATGCAATTGCACAGCCAACGCCTCCGCCGATAACAGCTACCTTTTTAAGCCCTTCAAGCTCCGTTGGTACTCCTAAAGGACCAACAAAGTCAAGAATAAATTCACCCTCACTTTTTTTGCCTAAAAGTTCAGTTGAAAGACCTACTTTTTGAAATATTATTGTTACAGTGCCTTTTTTTATGTCTGTATCAGCAATTGTAAGGGGTATTCTTTCGCCCTCTTCGTCGATTCTAAAAATGATGAACTGACCGGCTTTTGCTTTTTTAGCAATAAGAGGGGCTTCTATTTCCATCAGAGTAACTGATGGGTTGAGTTCTCTTTTCTTAATAATTTTAAACATATTAAAACCTTCTCCTAAATGAATATGATTCGTTAGACAATATATAGAGTTCATTATACTATATTGATTTTGATATGGCAATAACAGCGAATAATATAAAATGTAGCATTAATACTTATGTTCATAAAATATTACGTTGATATGCCGACTTTTTATTTATTAGGATAATAAAATTCGTAAATCTTATTGTAAATATTGTTTGCATTAATATGATTTTGCTATAATATGTAAATGAGGTGATAAAAATGGAATATAAATTTGATGATTTGGTCGGAATAATGAATACACTCAGAGGCGAAAACGGATGTCCATGGGATAAGGCACAGACACATGAGTCAATGAGAAAATATATGATTGAGGAAGTGTATGAAGCCGCACAAGCTATTGATGATAAAGACAGCACTGAACTTTGCGAGGAATTGGGAGATGTTCTTTTTCAGATTCTTTTTCAGGCAAAGCTTGCAGAAGAAGAAGGCCTTTTTAGCATGAATGATGTTATAGATGTAGTTAGTAAAAAGATGATTAAGCGGCATCCTCATATATTTGGAGGTGAAAATGCTGATGATTACAATAAGCTCTCTCCGGATAACAGTAAAGCGTTTTTAGGTAAATGGGAGGACAACAAGAAAAAGGAAAAAGGCTATGCTACTCAGACAGATGTTTTAAGGGCAATTCCCAAAGCTATTCCGGCACTGATGAGGGCAGAAAAGGTACTTTTTAAGGCAGAAAATGCTGGTCTGGACTTGTTAAAAATTGAAGAAGGCTATTCTGATAACAAAGAGCTTTTAGGGTGGCAAAAAACATTGAATTTAGCCGATAATAAGCTAAGTGGAGAGCAAGTGGGTGACATAATGCTCAGAATGGCTAATATTTCAAGAAAAAATCAAATAAATGCTGAGTTTTTCTTGACAAAAGCAATAGAAAAGTTTATAAATAAATTTGAGTATATTGAATCATCGGCTGCAAACAACGGTTTACAACTTAAAGATATTACGGCTTCGGAAAAAAGGATATTATGGCAGAGAGCCGATAATTCAGCTGCAGATGAAAAACAAAAAATATAAAGTACTTATCAGAATTGTTGAGGAGGAAAAATAATGAATAAGACAGAGTTAGTTGCTGCAATTGCAGAGAAGGCTGATTTAAGCAAAAAGGATGCAGAAAAGGCTTTAAAAGCATTTGAAGATGTAGTGGCTGAAGAACTTACTAAAAATGGAAAGGTTCAGCTTGTTGGCTTTGGAACATTTGATGTAGCTGAAAGAGCTGCTCGTGAAGGCCGTAACCCTCAGACAGGTGAGCCTATGCCTATTGCAGCTTCAAAAGCTCCTAGATTTAAAGCAGGCAAAGCATTAAAGGATGCAATTAACGCTTAATTTTTATTATAAATTTTTCGGCTGTCTGTTTACAGGCAGCCTTTTTAAGTATATGAGGTGAATTTTATGAGACTTGATAAATATTTAAAAGTTTCAAGGATAATTAAACGAAGAACTGTTGCTAATGACGCTTGTGATGCCGGACGTGTTACGGTTAACGGAAAAACTGCAAAAGCCGGAACAGAAGTAAAAATTGGAGATGTTATTGAAATAAAGTTTGGTAACAATACAACAAAGATTGAAGTTTTGGCAATAAGTGAAACACAGAAAAAGGAAGAAGCTTCATCAATGTACAAAAGTGTTGAATAATAACGGAATATGCGATACGCTAAATACTGTAAAGGAATATACCCTGCGGATTTTTTATATATTTATTATATGAGCCGCAGGGTATTTTGCGTTAATTATGACAGGGGGACTTTATGTGAACGAAGATGCAAAAGGATACAGCCATCACAAAATCATTCTTGAGGAAAGGCAAAGGCTGTCTATTACAGGCGTTACTGAGGTAATCGCATTTGACGAAGAAAGCATTACTGCCGATACAGACATGGGCATATTAGTAATAAGGGGTGAGGGGCTGCATATTGGAAAGCTTAATCTTGACGATGGATTGCTGCAAACAGAGGGTGAAATAGAAAGCATTGAATATACAGACGGAGAAGGTTCTGCAAAAGGCGGAGGATTTTTGTTTGGAAAAATATTCAAATAGGGGGAAATCAACTTGATTCTTTCTGTTAATGATCAGGCGGTGCTGTTTTTGCATGTATTTTGTGCAGGCGGTGCTGCCGGTATGCTTTATGATTTAATTGAGGTATTCAGGTCAAATATAAAGCATAAAAAAGCCGTAGTATATATTGAAGATGTATTTTATTGGATTATTGTAATAATGCTTATATTTTTATTTATGCTTAATGAAAATTATGGCGAAATAAGACCGTTTGCCGTTGCGGGTTTTTTTGCAGGAATGCTTATTTATAATTTTATTTTCAGCAGAGTTGTTACAAACATATTAAATGCAATTATTAAAGTTATAAAATGTATAATGAAGCTGCTTTTTGAGATAATAATGACTCCGATAAGACTTGTTTGGCTGGTCATAGGAAAACCTGTAGCAAAAGCGGGTAATGTTCTGATAGTAAACATTAAAAAACTATTGCATTTAGGTGGTGTTTATGCAAAAATAAGAAAAAGAGATATGGCTAACCAATTGAAATTTATAAACAGGAAAGCTAAAAATAAAGCTAAAAAAAGAGGTACTCAAGATGGCAAAGATTAATAAAAAATCAAAACAGAAAATGAAAAGTTCATCAACAACTAAGTTTGTAGGAATAATTCTTACTGTTTTTAGTGTTTTTGTTGTGGCTAATCTTGTTGTTCAGCTTAATACATATGCCCAATTGAAGTCTGAAAAAGAAAAGATAGAAAGTCGCATTGCAGAAGAAAATAAAAAAAAGGAAGACTATAACAACCAAATGGAATATTTTAGTACGGATGAATACATAGAAAAAATAGCGAGAGAACAGCTGGGACTTGTTATGCCGGACGAAATAGTTTTTAAAATAAATAATGATTAAATATTTTAAAAAAAACTGTTGACATATGATAGCCAAATAGGTATAATAATCATCGTGTCAGTGATTTGGCGGAGTAGCTCAGTTGGCTAGAGCACGCGGTTCATACCCGCGGTGTCGAGGGTTCGAATCCCCCCTCCGCTATTTTTTGGCCGGTTGGTCAAGCGGTTAAGACGTGGCCCTCTCACGGCTGAAACAAGGGTTCGATTCCCTTACCGGTCATGTAAATAAATATTTAAAATTTTGGGAGTTTAGCTCAGCTGGGAGAGCATCTGCCTTACAAGCAGAGGGTCACAGGTTCGAGCCCTGTAACTCCCATTTTTTTATGTCAATGCATATTCATTGGCATTTTTTTTATGGCAAATTAATGATACTATTAAAAATAGTTGTAGTTAACATCAAAATATGTTACCATATGCCTTGAATATGACTATATTCGCAAATCCGGTCATAAAAGGTGATTATATGGCAATAGCTTTTAGGGAAAAAGAGCGTAAAGAAATAACAGGAAGAATAACAAAGGATGCCATTAAGCGTGCAGCTGATGTTGGCATGAAAAAAACATCTGTTGACAGCATAGTTGACTATGCCTGCATATCAAAAGGTGCATTTTATAATTTCTATAGCTCTAAGGATGAGCTTTTCTTGGAAATTGTTGAGGATTGGCATACAGAAATATATACTATGGTCCTTAAGTGCCTTACGTCAGGGGATAGTTCAAATAAGGAGAAGTCAGCAAATGCAATGTATGAAGCCTGCAAAATTTTATATAATTACGGTGTAATGAAGTTTTACTTAAATGATTTAGGACAGTTGCTTCAAAATATTTCAGGTACTCCATTGATTGAACATTACCATAATGATGCTACGCATATTGGTGAAGTTATTAAATACTCAGGTCTGGAACTCAATGTATCTCAGGATGTAGTGGTCAGAATAGTGAAGAATATAGCATATACGGTGCTGAATGCAGATAACCAAGGCGAAGTGTACTGGCCTGCACTGAGAGTTATTATTGATAGTGTGTGTAGCAACATAGTTAAGTAGGAGGTTAATATGAGTACTGTACTAATAAAAAATGCAGCTGCAATAGTGACTTGCGATGATAAAAATAATATATACAAAAATGCTGATATGTATATATCAAACGGAGAAATAATTAAAATAGGTAAAATTACTGATAATGCAGATGAAACATTTGATATGAGCGGAAAGTATATTTATCCTGGACTCATTAACACTCACCATCATTTATATCAGACTTTTACTCGAAACTTACTTAAAGTACAGAATAAGGAGCTTTTTGATTGGCTTACTACGCTTTACGAAATATGGCGTGGAATAGATGATGAAGTGATTTATCTCAGTTCGCTGACTGGAATGGGCGAATTAATTAAATATGGATGTACAACTTGCTTTGATCACCATTATGTGTTTTCTAAAGATTCATATAACTTTATTGACAGGCAGTTTGAGGCTGCTGATAAGCTTGGTATACGTTTCTATGCTTCTAGGGGAAGCATGTCACTTGGTAAAAGTGACGGCGGACTTCCGCCTGATGATTTAGTTCAGAGTCTGGATACAATACTCTCGGACAGCGAAAGACTTATTAAAAAATATAATGATACATCAAAATTCTCTATGCACAATGTTGCACTTGCACCGTGCTCTCCATTCAGTGTTACACCTGAATTACTTAAAGAATCAGCTGATTTGGCACGAAAATATGGGGTTAGACTGCATACTCATGTTGCAGAAACAAAGGATGAAGAAAAATTTTGCCTTGAAAAGCTTGGAATGCGTCCACTGGAATTTATGGATTCAGTAGGCTGGATGGGCAGCGATGTTTGGTATGCCCATGGAATACATTTTAATAATGATGAGATTAAAAAGCTTGCACAAACTGGGACAGGAGTTGCACACTGTCCTGTCTCAAATATGAAGCTTGCATCGGGTGTATGCAGAGTACCTGATATGCTTGAAACAGGTGTAAAGGTTGGACTTGCAGTTGACGGAAGCGCATCAAATGACTGTTCTAATTTAATGGCTGAGATAAGAGCCGCTTACTTGTTGCATAGGCTTGTATACAGTAACAAAGCACCATCAGGCTATGAAATTTTGAAGCTGGCCGCAAGGGCAGTGCATCCGTATTGGGACGTGATGATATAGGTGAATTAAGTATTGGAAAAGTGCAGACTTTTTTTGCAATAGATTCTGAATCACTTGAGCTTGTTGGAACATTTAATGATCCAGCCGGATTATTAGCAACAACAGGGTATTCTAAACCTGCGGATTATGTGTTTGTAGGCGGTAAGCTTATATGCGAAAAGGGTATGCTAAAGGGAATAAATGAAGAAGAAATTGCTAGAGAAGCAAACAAAAAAGTAAGAAAATTAATTGGCAAATTATAATTCTGAGGTTTTCCATATCTACAGGTTTTCAAAAGCTTGGGCAAAACTTTTTTGCATGCAGGTCATGGAATGTAATTCCTTGTGAAGTTTGAGCTAGACCTCTCAAGGTTAATAGAGATTATTATTTAAAAAAGCGATAGTTTATAAACTATCGCTTTTTTTATTGTATGAAAAACCACTGGTTATACCGGTGGTACGGAAAAAAGCTTTAGCGAGCAAAGGAATAAAAAACTCCTTTTGATATAATTAAAGATGCGGTCTGCCAACTGCACTAACATATCAAAAGGAGAACATTCAAATGAATGACACCAATAGTTTAGCACATACAAAATGGAACTGCAAATACCATATAGTTTTCGCACCAAAATATCGAAGGAAGTTGTTTTATGGAGAAATAAAAGTGGAAAATAGGAAAGATCCTGCAAGAGAGTTGTGTAACTGGAAGCAAGTAAATATTTTGGAAGCAGAAGTGTGCCCTGATCATATTCACATGCTTGTAGAAATACCACCAAAAATGAGCGTATCAAGTTTCGTAGGATTTCTTAAAGGAAAGAGTAGCCTAATCATACACGAGCGACATGGAAATTTGAAATATAAACATGGAAACAGAAGTTTTTGGTGCAGAGGATATTATGTAGATACAGCAGGCAAAAATGCAAAAAAGATAGCGGAGTACATACAAAATCAGCTTAAAGAAGATCAAGTATCGGATCAGATGACAATTAAAGAATATCAAGACCCGTTTACGGCAGCGGAACAATCTCATCGCAAGTGGCAGAACGTAAAATGCGCCTTAAGGCGTCAATGTACAGAGCCTTTAAGGCACATCCGAAATACCACCGGCTAAGCCGGTGGATTTTTATTTATTAGATTTTAAATATATCAACTTTGTCTGTCTTTTCCCAAGGTAAGTCAAGGTCATTACGTCCAAAATGTCCATAAGCGGCTATCTTCTTATAGATAGGTCTTCTGAGATCAAAGTTTTTAATGATAGCAGCAGGTCTTAAATCAAAGTTATCCTGTACAAGTTTAGTGATCTCTTCATCTGAAATCTTTCCTGTGCCGTATGTGTTGACAAGAATTGAAACAGGCTTAGCAACGCCGATTGCATAAGCAAGCTGAACTTCACATTTTTCAGCAATACCGCTGGCTACAATGTTCTTTGCTACATAACGTGCTGCATAGCATGCTGAACGGTCAACCTTTGTAGGGTCTTTTCCTGAAAAAGCACCGCCGCCGTGGCTTGCATATCCGCCGTATGTATCAACGATGATTTTTCTTCCTGTAAGCCCGCTGTCTCCCTGAGGTCCGCCAATTACAAAACGTCCTGTAGGGTTAATATAGTATTTTGTTTTATCACTTAAAAGTTCAGCAGGAATAACGGCTTTTACAACCTTTTCAATAATATCATTTCTGATTTGTTCCTGAGTAGTATCTGGGTCATGCTGTGTTGAGATAACAACAGTATCAACACCAACAGGCTTTCCGTCTTCATATATAACTGTTACCTGTGACTTTCCGTCAGGTCTTAAATATGAGAGAGTACCGTCTTTACGTACCTCTGTAAGTTTTTTTGTAAGTTTGTGTGCAAGGTTAATAGGCATAGGCATGTAATCCTCTGTTTCATTGCATGCATAGCCAAACATCATTCCCTGGTCACCTGCGCCAGTGTCAAATTCGCTGGTGTCTTCACCTGTTTTGTGCTCAAGAGCTTTATCTACACCCATCGCAATATCAGGTGACTGACCATGGATAGATGTAATAACAGCACATGTATCACAGTCAAATCCATATTTAGCTCTATCATAGCCTATTTCTCTTACTGTGTCTCTTACAATTTTTTCGATATCAACATATGCGTTTGTTGTAATTTCACCCATAACATAAACAATGCCTGTTGTGGTTGTTGTTTCGCATGCTACCCTTGACATTGGATCCTGCTCAAGGAGTGCATCGAGTATTGCATCAGAAATCTGGTCGCAAATTTTATCGGGATGTCCCTCTGTAACTGATTCTGATGTAAATAAATGTCTTGCCATAAAAATCTTCCTTTCATAGTACGAGAGGTAAAAGAAAAAGCCCATCAGGGCTTTTTTTACAGAAAACTTATCTTCCGCATAAATAAATATGCGGGGGAATTGGCACCGTGCATATTGTCGGTTGCCGGGTTTCACAGGGCCCTGTCCCTCTACCACTCTTGATAAGATATTAAACTATTTATTCTTTCATCAAACAATATACTATACATATGGAATTTTGTCACTACCCAAAAAGAATAATATGTCCAATTCGTACTTTTAGTTAATATTTTTAAAAATATGCCTTATTATTCAGTAACTTTTACTTTAGATTTTTTAAAGAATGCACCTATAATCATTATAACAGCAAATATAATGAGATAACCGGTCACTGCTTTGGCACCATGTGCAAAATAAGCTGCATAGGCCATAAATACGCTGCCGCAAATAGAAAGAAATGGAGCAATAAATCTGCTGAACACATTAAAGTTCTTTTCTTTTTTCATAATCATAATGAAAATAGGAATGTACATGGTATATATCGTTATTATTGGAAGCTCCGATTGATCAAATGATAGCAAACCAAACCATGAATCAGCTGAAAGGCTTGCACCATAGAAGTATAACAACCAAATGCCGCAAAGCATTAGACCAAGAATGCCTGAGTTTGTGGGCATATCAGTTTTTGAGTCAATTGATGAAAACATTTGAGGATTGGGGCCCTCGTTTCTTGCTGCAATAGAATATATACCTCTTACACACGCAAGCATAAGTCCGTTAAGAGTGCCAAGACATGAAATAACAATAAATACCATAAGAATTACTGCACCATAAGGTCCTAAAATATTAGTAAAAGCTATTTTAGCACCTGTTTCACCGCTAGCTATCATTGTTATGTTATCAGCTGCACCGGCAAGACCAATATAGTAAAGAATATAAATTATTGCAATTAGAAATGTACCGCCTACAAGAGCGATGGGAAGGTTTCTCTTTCCGTTTTTAAGCTCTGAATTGATTGATGTGGCAATAATCCAGCCCTCATAAGCAAAGGCAGCAGCAACAACCGCAGTAAATAGTGCATTTGATACAGGTGTATAATCAGGCTTAACTGCTATAATTTCGCTAACAGTTGGTATCATTGTAAAGTTTTGGGTAATTGCGCCACTCTTTATGCCAACAATTGTTCCTATAATTGCCATAAGAAATAAGGGAATGAGCTTTATGACAGTTGTAGTAACCTGAAATTTTCCGGCAAGTCGAGGTGAAAGAGCATTTATTGTATAGCTCATACAAAGATAGAAGCATGCAAATGTCATACATGTTCCTCCTGTTATGTCACCAATTCCTATAAGCACACATGTATATCTGGCGCATACCCATGCAAGAACTGAAGTAATTGAGGGATAATAGATTATTGACATGAACCAGCCGAAGAAGTATGCGTAAGTTTTTCCTACCGTAACCTCAGCGTAATCAACTATACCATTTACCTTTTCGTATTTTGCAGCCATAACCGAAAATGTATAAGCACATATAATCATTATTAGTCCGCCTATTATCCACGCAAGTATTGCAGTAGGAAGGTCACCGCCTGTTGCGGTAAGTATTTTTTCTGCTTTAAAAAATACACCGCTTCCTATAACAATACCGACAACGAGACATATGGCTGTAATTAGGCCATATTTTTTTTCTAGTCCTTTTTCCATTAAATTAATCGCCCCTTTTATTTATTTCCTAACATATATTTAGTATAAAAAAACAGTAATGAAGTGCATACCCCAAAATGCACCATTTAATATTGTACAAATAAATGTATTTTAAGTCAAATATAATAAATAATATTTATATTGACTGATCATTAAATTTTTGATATAATCTGTCGCAATAAGGGAGTAGTCAGCGTTAGAAAAACGTGACAAAGTCAACATACTGGAAATTCGATTTCCTGGCTTGGTATTAAATGACGAGACTTATCTGCGGACAGTGCAGATAGGTTGCGTCTTTTTTTGACTTGCAGCAAAATACTTATGAGGGGGATTGGATTTATGAGGATTGTAGAGCTTTTTATACTGGCGGTTGGTCTGTCGATGGATGCTTTTGCGATATCTATATGCAAAGGTCTTACAGTAAAAAAAGCCGGGATTTATTATTCTATTTTGACAGGCGTTTATTTTGGAGGATTTCAGGCTTTAATGCCTTTAATCGGTTATACCCTGGGTATGCGTTTTCAGTCAATGATAGTTAGCATTGACCACTGGATAGCATTTATTCTATTATCAATTATTGGTATAAATATGATAAAGGCAGCAAAGACTAACGAAGAAGAGCAGATGGATTCATCGTTTGCGTTCAGGGCTATGATACCGTTGGCTATTGCTACCAGCATTGATGCACTTGCTGTCGGTGTTACTTTTGCATTTTTAAATGTTGATATTGTCCCTGCTGTTTCTTTAATAGGTATTACGACATTTATATTTTCGGCAGTCGGTATAAAGATAGGCAGTATTTTTGGGACTAAATATAAATCCAAAGCCGAATTTTTCGGCGGCATAGTTTTAATTCTTATGGGAATTAAAATATTACTTG
Organism: Candidatus Metalachnospira sp.; assembly: GCA_040767305.1. Lineage (GTDB taxonomy): Bacteria > Bacillota > Clostridia > Lachnospirales > Anaerotignaceae > Metalachnospira. Next base: position 283,511 of record JAXGOV010000001.1, read on the forward strand.
AGCATCTGGGGATTTTAGGTTAATATTAATAAGTAAAAGAATAGCCCTATATGGGGGAGTAGTTCCGCATTATATATGCGAGATAGGTCAACAACACTGACTTTTTAGTCTGGTCTATCCATAAAGAATGAGACTCATATGCAAACACTTATTGGTTTGCGTATGGGTCTCTTTTACTGAGGATGTTTACTATTAATTTACAATGATTTAGTGGGTGTTGTTAACACAGTAAGGCATCTGGACAAGACAATTTATTAGTCACATAGGGAGGCAAAAACATGAAAGAGTATTTATCAGAAATTTCTGATGTTTTGGAGGAGCAGAAAACCACAGAGGAAGGTCTGAATAATGACGAAGCAACAAAACGTCTTGAAGAATTTGGACCAAACAAGCTTGATGAAGGAAAAAAGGAATCAACGTTCCACAAATTTTTAATGGAATTAAAAGATCCTATGATAATAATACTTATTGCTGCAGCTGTGGTTTCGGGTATTACTTCGTCATATTCAGGTGAACCCGGAGCAGATACAATTATTATTATGGTAGTTGTAATAGTAAATTCAGTACTTGGAGTTGTTCAGGAAAACAAAGCTGAAAGAGCTATTGCGGCTCTGCAGGAGATAGCTGCGGCGACTAGTAAAGTAATGCGAAGCGGACATCAGCTGATTGTAAAAAGCGATGAAATAGTACCCGGTGATATAATAATTCTTGAAGCCGGTGACTCTGTTCCTGCAGATGAAAGAATTATTGAAAGTTCAAGTATGAAAATAGAAGAAGCATCACTTACAGGGGAATCAGTTCCTGTAAACAAGATAGTAAAAATACTTAATTTAGGAAGTGAGCGAGACATTCCTCTTGGTGACCGTAAAAATATGGTTTATATGGGATCGACAGTTGTATACGGCAGAGGAAAAGCAGTAGTTTGCGGTACAGGAATGAATACAGAAATGGGTAAAATAGCATCTGCACTGACAAATGCTAAGGATGAGGAAACACCGCTTCAGATTAAGCTGAATCAGCTTAGTAAAATATTAAGCATACTTGTCCTTGCGATATGTGCAATCATTTTTGCAGTTGATATATTAAGATATTACCCGAACATAAGCGGTGAAAGATTGCTTGATACATTCATGGTTGCGGTTAGTCTTGCTGTTGCGGCTATTCCTGAAGGTCTTGCAGCTGTAGTAACAATCGTACTTTCAATAGGTGTAACAAATATGTCAAAAAGAAATGCCGTCATCAGAAAGCTCACAGCGGTTGAGACACTTGGCTGTACGCAGGTAATATGCTCTGATAAAACAGGTACTCTTACGCAGAATAAAATGACAGTAGTTGAACATTTCACATCGGATGTAAAGATTCTTACAAAAAAGCGATGGCATTGTGTTCGGATGCAAATTTGATGAGGCCAATGAAGCTGTTGGAGAGCCGACTGAATGTGCACTTGTAAATGATGCTTTTAAAGAGGGTATGTCAAAAACTGAGCTTGTTAAGCATATGCCCAGAATTTGGCGAAGCTCCGTTTGATTCATCAAGAAAATGATGAGTACAGTCCATATGAAGTCGGACGAAAGTATAATTCAGTTTACAAAGGGTGCGCCTGACGAAGTTCTTAAATGCCGCTCATTTGCGCTTATAAATGATAGGGAAGAACCGCTGACAGATGAAATTAAGGCAGAAATACTTAAAGAAAATAAGTCTATGGCTGACAAAGCTCTCAGAGTGCTCTGTGGGGCATATAGAAAATGGAAGGAAATTCCTGACAATTATACCCCGGAATATTTAGAAAAAGATCTTTGCTATATAGGGCTTTCAGGCATGATTGATCCTATTCGTCCTGAAGCCAGCAGTTAATTGTTGAATGTAAAGAGGCAGGAATAAGACCTGTAATGATAACAGGTGATCATAAGGATACTGCGGTTGCCATAGCAAAACAGCTAGGAATTATTTCATCTGCCGACCAGGCAATAACAGGCTCTAAACTTGATGAAATATCTGATGAGGAGCTTGATAATACGGTTGAAAAATATTCGGTTTATGCAAGGGTTCAGCCTGAGCATAAGGTTAGGATAGTAAATGCATGGCGCTCAAAGGGATTTATTACTGCAATGACAGGTGATGGCGTCAATGATGCGCCTTCAATAAAGAGTGCCGATATTGGTGTTGGCATGGGCATAACAGGAACTGATGTAACAAAAAATGTTGCTGATATGGTACTTGCTGATGATAACTTTGCTACTATTGTTTCTGCGGTTGAAGAGGGCAGACGTATATATGATAATATACGAAAAGCAATACAATTCCTTCTTTCATCAAATCTTGCAGAAGTGCTTTCAATATTTGCTACTACGCTTATGGGCTTTGCAATTCTTGGACCGGCACATTTGCTGTGGATTAACCTTATTACAGACAGCTTCCCTGCAATTGCACTTGGTATGGAAAGCAAGCCGAGCAGAATGTAATGAAGCGTGAGCCAAGAAAAGCTAATGACGGTATATTTGCAGGCGGAATGGGTTTTGACGTAGCATTCCAGGGGGTATGATAACATGTCTTACGCTGCATACTTTATAGGTCATCATATGGAGGCTGGTGTATGGGAGATAGTTAACAGTGCTGACGGAACAACAATGGCATTTTTGACACTTTCTATGGTTGAGATATTCCATTCATTTAATATGCGTTCATTAAGAAGCTCTGTATTTGCAATCAAAAAACAGAATAAATTTCTTTGGGCAGCTATGATAGTTTCGCTTGTTTTAACAACAGCGGTAATATATATACCTTTTCTTTCAAATGCTTTTGGCTTTGAAAATATTTCAGGTACAGAATATTGTGTAGCTTTGGGACTTGCTTTCTTAATTATACCGATTATGGAAATAGTAAAGGGAATACAAAGAGCAATGAAAAAATAAATATTGTTTGTTAAAAAACGAAAGGCTGTGGAATAATTCCACAGCCTTTTTTGACTTATTGATTTTATTATTTTGTATTGATTTGAACTGTTTTTATTTTAATACATTATTTAGTAGTATAATTAATGTTTATTCAATATATAGTATAAAAACTTATTTTTTGTGTATATTTACTTTGTTATATTTTTATCTTAGATGTTTATTTGTTGAAAATATATAATAATACAATTAAATATTGTGTTATTGAAAAAACAAAGATAAAAAAATGGGCTCTATAACTTGAATTTTTGTTATATAGTGATATACTTGACTTGTGAAGATATGTTTTTTTAATAAAGCTAGTAAAATCGGTTTTGGAAAGGAGATTTGAGTATGGAAAAACCTAAACTTCAGGAAAAATATGGAATGTTTATAGGTGGAGAATGGAGAGATGCCTCTGACGGGGTGACTTTCGTGTGCAAATGTCCTGCGACGGGAGAAATATTGTCGGAGTGTGCACAGGCTACAAAGGAAGATGTTGATGATGCAGTTGCGGCAGCATGGGACGCTTTTGAAAGCTGGAAACATGTACCCACAAATGAACGTGCAGCAATTCTTAATAAAATTGCTGATATTATTGATGAGAATAAGGAATTTCTTGCGGCTGTTGAGTCTATTGATAATGGAAAACCTATTCGTGAAACATTGGCAATTGATGTTCCTTTGAGTGCAGAGCATTTCCGTTATTTTGCAGGTTGCATATTGGCAGAAGAAGGCAGTGCATCGGTACTTAATGAGAAGTTCTTATCATTAATACTCCGTGAACCGATTGGTGTTGTAGGTCAGATTGTTCCTTGGAACTTCCCGTTTTTAATGGCCGCTTGGAAATTAGCACCTGTTCTTGCGGCAGGATGCTGTACTGTATTGAAACCATCAAGTGATACATCTCTTTCTGTACTTGAATTTGCAAAACTTATTCAGGATGTAGTTCCTAAAGGTGTATTTAACGTTGTTACAGGTGCAGGTTCAAGATGCGGCCAGTACATGTTGAATCATAAAGGTTTCCGTAAACTGGCATTTACAGGCTCAACAGAGGTAGGACGACAGGTAGCACTCGCCGCTGCAGACAGATTGATACCGTCAACTCTTGAGCTTGGAGGAAAGTCAGCCAATATATTCTTCCCGGACTGTGATTGGGATATGGCAATGGATGGAGTACAGCTTGGCATATTGTTCAACCAAGGTCAGGTTTGCTGTGCGGGTTCCAGAGTTTTTGTTCATGAGGATATTTACGATAAGTTCGTAAAAGAAGCTGTTGATGCATTTAATAAAGTTACAGTTGGAATGCCTTTAAATAAAGATACTCAGATGGGAAGCCAAATAAATGAGAGTCAGCTGAAAAAAATATTGGGTTATATTGATATAGCAAAAGAAGAAGGTGCAAGGATTGCCTGCGGCGGAGAACGTATTACAGACGGCGAATTGGCAAAGGGCTGCTTTATGAAGCCAACACTGATTGTTGATGTAGATAACAGTATGAGAGTTGCTCAAGAGGAAATTTTCGGACCTGTTGCTTGTATAATTAAGTTTAAGGACGAAGATGAAGTTATAAAAATGGCTAATGACAGTCCGTATGGTCTTGCCGGTGCTGTTTGGACAAAAGATATTAATCGTGCCATTAGAGTAGCAAGAGCAATTGAAACGGGGCGTATGTGGGTTAATACATATAATCAGATTCCTGAAGGATCACCTTTTGGCGGATATAAAGAGTCAGGTGTTGGACGTGAAACGCATAAGGTAATTCTTGAACATTATACTCAGATGAAGAATATTATGATTAATTTATCAGAAGTACCTACAGGTTTTTACCCTAAGAAATAAATAAAATTTTAATGGAGTGACAATATATTTATAGCATTAAAAATCAGCACATGGATAATCCGTGTGCTGATTTATTTGTATCCAAAATTAAATAAATCACAAATACTGCAGTGGTTAATTACTCAAGAACGGCACCTTTTGCGGCACTTGTAACCATTTTGGCATAACGGGCTGCATAACCTGTTGTTATTTTAGGCTCAGGGCATACCCATTTATCACGGCGTTCATTAAGAATTGTGTCATCAACTTCAAGCGAGATAGAACAGTTCTTAATATCTATTGAAATTATATCGCCTTCTTCAACAAGACCTATTGGACCGCCCTGTGCAGCTTCGGGACAAACGTGACCGATTGATGCACCGCGTGTTGCACCTGAAAAGCGTCCGTCAGTAATAAGGGCTACGCTTTCTCCAAGCCCCATTCCGCAAATAGCTGATGTGGGATTAAGCATTTCTCTCATGCCGGGGCCGCCTTTAGGACCTTCGTATCGGATTACCACAACGTCGCCGGCAACTATTTTACCGGCATGGATAGCGGCAATGGATTCTTCTTCGCTGTTAAAAACTCTTGCAGGTCCGGTATGCTTCATCATTTCGGGAGAAACTGCCGAACGTTTGACAACACAGCCTTCGGGAGCGAGGTTTCCCTTAAGAACTGCAATGCCGCCGTCTTGTGAGTAGGGATTTTCTATTGGTCGTATTAAATCAGTATTCATGTTTACTACGCCATCAAGATTTTCTGCAAGCGTTTTGCATGTGCATGTCATTACTGATGTGTCAAGCAGCCCCTTTTTTGTAAGCTCCTGCATTACAGCATAAACACCGCCGGCACCTTCGAGGTCCTCCATATATGTATTGCCGGCAGGTGCAAGATGGCAAAGGTTGGGTGTATTATTGGAAATTTCGTTAGACATATCCAAATCAAGTTCAATGCCGCATTCATGAGCAATTGCAGGGAGGTGCAGCATTGTGTTTGTTGAGCAGCCAAGAGCCATATCTACTGCCTCTGCATTATGGAATGCTGCAGGTGTCATTATATCACGAGGCTTTATATCTTTTTTTACAAGCTCCATTATCTGCATTCCTGCATGCTTAGCAAGACGAAGACGTGCCGACCAAACAGCTGGGATTGTTCCGTTTCCCCTAAGTCCCATGCCTATTGCTTCAGTAAGGCAGTTCATTGAGTTGGCTGTATACATTCCTGAACATGAACCGCAAGTAGGACATGCGTTATTTTCATATTCTTCTATGCCGTCTTGATCAAGTTTACCTGCGTAATATGAGCCGACAGCTTCAAACATATGTGAAAGGCATGTGCGTCGGCCGTCGTTAAGCTTACCGGCCAACATAGGACCGCCTGAGCAGAATATTGTTGGAATGTTAACTCGAGCCGCAGCCATAAGAAGACCGGGCACATTTTTATCACAGTTAGGAATCATAACAAGTCCGTCAAACTGATGGGCAATTACCATAGCTTCTGTGGAGTCGGCTATTAAATCTCGAGTTACAAGAGAATATTTCATTCCGATATGGCCCATTGCTATACCGTCACATACAGCTATTGCAGGGAACTCAATCGGTGTGCCGCCTGCTAATCTTATTCCTGCCTTTACTGCTTCGGAAATTTTGTCAAGATTCATATGGCCGGGTACAATTTCGTTGTATGAACATACAACACCTATGAGTGGCCTTTCGATTTCTTCCTTTGTATATCCGAGTGCATAAAACAATGAGCGGTTTGGTGCACGTTCAATGCCGTTAGTAACATTTCTGCTGTTTTCTTTCATAAATATATTCCTCCTTAAACTAATTATAGTTGTATGTCAATATATTAAATTGTCTAACAACAGAGTAATTTAAATTTAGTATGATGTCAATCAGAAAATATGTTAATATAGGAATAAAATTTTGTATATTTTACCAAACAAGATTTATAACTGACAATTTTATCAAGTAAAGTTGATTTATTTACAGCTTTCATTATAATAAGAAATATAAACTAATCTCAAGAAAGTTGGAGTCATAATGAAAAAATCATCAAAAAGTCTGGCACAGAAAACGGCGGATGAAATATATGATATGATCATAAAAGAACAAACGTTTAAGCCCGGTGATAAATTGCCTAATGAAAATGAATTGTCTGACAGCTTGGGTATAAGCAGAGCCACACTTAGGGAAGCTATTAGGATATTATCGCTTCAAGGGGTTCTGGAGGTTATGAGGGGAAAAGGAACATATGTCACAAGCGATATGGAGCTTTTTAATGATTATGGAATGGGAAATTTTGATCGTATACTGATACGTTTAAAAGATCTTTATGAAATGCGTCTATTGTTTGAACCTCAGGTAACAGCAATTGCATGCAGACGAGCCTCACAGGAAGAGATTGATAAGATTTGTGAAATGGGCGAAACCGTTGCGCGTATAATCAAGGAAGGAAAAGACCGTACCTCGGCTGATCAGGAATTTCATAAATTAATTGTTATGGCTTCACATAACGATTTTATGATACGTTTAATTCCTTTGATTAATAAGGCAGTTAGTGAGTCTATCTATATAAATTCTAATTCTGAAATTTTGGCAGAAGATACATTGCACGACCATGCGCTAATTATGGAGTTTTTACGTAAACATGATGAGTTTGGAGCAAAATATGCAATGGAAATTCATATACATCATGCAATTCATACTCTTAATCTTAATAATGAAGCAGATCCTATTTATTAATGAAAAATCCCTTATAGGGATTTTTTTATTGCAGTAATTTACAGTTTATGGTATACTGATTTTGTCTCAAATGATACAAAAGAAGGTGCTGTATGGAGTCTATAATAGAAAAAGACAGAAAAAGATATTATAAAATAATAGAAAAAGCATTCCTATTTAAAGATGTTGAAAGAAGCTGTATTATTAATTCGGCTAATGATGAAAGAGCGGAATGGCTGAGGTTTAAAAAAGGAAATGAACTTTATGGTTATAAAGATTTTAAGAACAGTCTGGGCATTATACTTAAGGGCAGAGTAAGTGTTAATAAAAACAGGCATGATGAGGGATGTGTTTTAATTAATTACCTAAAAGCCGGTGATGCTTTCGGTGGTGCAGCGGTGTTTAGCAAAGCAGAGTCATATATTGCTTCATTAAAGGCGGAAAGCGACTGTGTGGTGCTTTTTTTGCCGAAGGAACTGCTTAGAGACCTATTTGAAGAATCAAATGCTGTGATGATTAATTATATTACCTATCTGTCTGATTCGCTTGTATTCTTAAATAAGCGCCTTGACTTGTTTACAGCAGGCAGTGTTGAGGAACGAGTGGCCAAATATATCAATATAAATGCATCAATTGATGAAAATGGTAACTGTGTACTTCCGGACTTCAGTTTCAGTAGGCTTGCAGAGTATCTTGCTATTGGCAGAGCATCTCTGTATAGAATATTAAATGATTTTGAGCAACGGGGAATTATTAAAAAAGATGGCAAAAAAATTTATATAATAAAAGGAGAAGACTAATTATGAAGAAAATTTTAAGTTTAATGGTGGCAGTTTTGCTCACAATGGGTATGCTTGCAGGCTGTACAACGAATGCCGGCAACACTACATCGGCTGGTGATACACAGACTCAAAGCAGTACAGAAGATACTGACGATGTAAAAATGAATATTGCCATGCTGAAAGGTCCTACTGGTATAGGAGCAGTTGACCTAATGGAAAAGAGCGAAAACGGAGAAACAAAGGGCAATTATAATATTACTGTTACCGCAGACCTGATGATGTTACTGCAAAGATAATCAGCGGTGAAATTGATATTGCTGCTGTACCAACCAATCTTGCTGCAGTACTCTATAATAAGACAGAGGGCGGAGTGTCTGTTCTTGCAGTCAACACTCTCGGAGTTTTATATGTGCTTGAAAACGGTAATAGTGTAAACAGCGTATCCGACTTGTCAGGAAAGACAATTTATTCATCAGGACAGGGAGCTGTTCCTGAATATGTATTAAATTACTTACTTGAGAAAAACGGTGTAACTGATGCTGCAATAGAGTATAAGAGTCAGCATGATGAGGTAGCAGCTGCACTTGTAGACGGGACTGCTCAAATCGCTATGCTCCCTGAGCCTTTCGTAACAGCGGCTATGATGAAAAATCCTGATTTAAGAATTGCCCTTGATGTTACTGATGAATGGAATAAAGTAAGTGACAGTGAGCTTGCAATGGGATGTATAATTGTAAGAAATGATTTTCTTAAAGAGCATGAAGGTGCAGTAAAAACATTTTTAAGTGAATATAAGGACAGCATTGACTATGTAAACAACAATGTAACAGAAGCATCTCAGCTTGTTGAGAAGTTTGGAATTATGGCAACTGCTCAGGCAGCTGAAAAATCAATACCAAACTGCAATATAGTATTTGTTGACGGCAGCGATATGGAAAGTATGCTTAACGATTTATTTGATGTGCTTTATGCCGCAAATCCAAAGTCAATAGGCGGAACGGTTCCTGATAAGGAATTTTATTATGAAAACAAACAATAAAACTAAAAACTTAATAAAAAATACAGCAGTAGTTATATTTTGGCTGGCTGTATGGCAGATTGTATATATGATAATCGGCAGGGACATTCTTTTTGCGTCTCCTGCCGATACGCTTAAAGCGCTTTTGGATATGTGTGTAAGCGCCGTGTTTTATCAAACTATTGCATTGTCATTTGTAAGAATTGCAGTCGGGTTTTTAATTGGAAGTGCTGTTGGGATTTTGCTAGGAATTGCAACGGGTTTCAGCACAATACTATATACAATGCTTAAGCCTATTATTAATATAGTCAGAGCTGCTCCGGTGGCTTCGTTTATAATATTGGCTCTTGCATGGATGAGGTCCGGCGAGGTTCCTGTGTTTATTTCATTTCTGACTGTTACGCCCATAGTGTGGAGCAACTTATCAGAGGGAATAGCATCAGTAGATAATAAGCTATTGGAAATGGCAAAAATATATGAATATTCTGCTGCTATAAAACTTAAAAAAATATATATACCTTCCGTTTTGCCTTACATTAAGTCTGCGGCTGTGACCGGTGTGGGTTTTGCATGGAAAAGCGGAGTGGCGGCTGAAGTAATAGGAAATCCAAGGTTTTCTGTCGGAAGCAAGCTTTATGAAGCTAAGATTTATCTGGAAACTCCTCAGCTTTTTGCATGGACAGCTGTAATTATTGTTTTAAGTGTATTATTTGAAAAAATTATTGTAAATGCTGTCAACGGCGGAAGTAAGCTCAGGGGGTGAAAACTGTTGGAACTTAATAATATTACAAAATCATATGATGGAAAAAAAGTTCTTGATAAATTTTCACTGAGCGTAAAAAAAGGAAAGACTGTATGTCTTTTTGGTGAGAGCGGGTGCGGTAAAACTACGGTTTTAAATATTGTTTCCGGTCTTACCGATATTGACGGCGGAGAAATTATAGGAACAGATGGAAAAAGAATATCTTATTTGTTTCAGGAGGACAGGCTGCTTGAAAGTGCAACAGCAGAGGAAAATATAATGCTGTCGGCTAAAAATAAAGAGCTGTCAAAAAAAATAATAGATGTATGTGAAATATCAGATTTTTTAAATCAGTATCCGTCTCAGATGAGCGGAATGAAACGCAGGATAGCAATAGCAAGGGCAATTGCTTTTGATGGAGATATTGTATTGCTTGATGAGCCTTTTAATGGCATAGATACTAAGAGAGTTGAAAAAATATCGGAGTTTTTATTAGAATTTTTAAAAGATAAGGTTTGTATTGTTGTTACGCACAGTCTATTTGAGGCTGAGCTTTTAGAAGCAGAAATAATCAATCTGTAAGGAGTAATATTAATAATAATTATTGACTAATATTTGTTATCTGCTAAAATAAGAGTGGGTGATGTTTATGAATAGAAAACAGATTGCTGTATATGAAAAAAGAGGCTATGACAACGCCGTTTTTGCAACAGGCTGTGATAAAGAAAAAGCAGATGCTATTGTTAAAAAAATATATGAGCTTTATAGAGAGCAGCTTAAAATAGATGGCTGGTTTGATGTTCAGCCCACAAAAGACGGTGAATTAAGAACTTTTGATGAGGAAAAGGTCAATTATGTTGACCTTGTTAAAGATGTTGATTTTAATGACAGAAGAAGTCTGTTCTTTAAGGAACTGAGTGATGAAGAACATGATTTTTTGGAAAAATACGTAATGTACGGCAAGCATCTTTTGAAAGAAGGCAAGCTTGATGAACGATGTATTTATACAAAGGAAACTGACGCATATAGGGATTTATGCAAAAATATAGTTGGTCAGCAGGAGATGAAGGAAACTCTTTGCAGACTTGGTGCTGTATTTTCATACAGTCAGAAAAGAAAAATGTATGATTTGAATACAGCTGATATACACAAGGTTTTTGCTTTCATAGGACCTCCGGGAACAGCAAAGACAACATCGGCGAGGTATTTTGCAAGAATGATGAGTGAAGAGGGTGTTTTAAGCGGACATAGAATAGCTTATATAACAGGAACTCAGCTAAAAGCAAAATATATTGGACAAACTGCAGCAAGAGTACATGACATTTTCATGGATAATGATATAATAATAATTGATGAGGCATATTCACTTGTCAATTACAACGAAACATCAAGGACAGACAGTTTTTCCCAAGAAGCACTTGCACAGCTTTGTATAGAGGTTGAAGAGCATAGCTATGATAAACTTATTATTTTTGCGGGCTACGGCGGAGATATTGATGATAAGCAGAATAAAATGAAACGCTTTCTTGATGAAAACCCTGGTATTAGCAGTCGTATTACTTTTACGGTTAATTTTTCCGCTTATAATGCAGAGGAAATGCTTGATATATTTGAGCTATTGGCAAAGAATGCAAGCTATTCAATTGAAGCGGGCTGGAGAAAAATCCTTAAGCCTTTCTTTGAGAGCAGGATACATGCGCCTAATTTTGGAAATGGACGAGAGGCAAGAAGACTGCTTGAACATGCAATGTCTGTAACGGCACAGAGATATATTGAGTGGGAGAGAAGCAATCCGAAATTTTCAAGCGAGGGTGACAAGGCAAGAGAAGAAACTAAAAGACTTACGTGTCTGTCTAGTGATGATATAAGAGAAGCGGTTGACGAGTTTTTTATATGCTGAAAAAGTTATAAGAGGACGAGATTAGTATTTAATAGGAGGGTACCTTTATATGAACGCATTTACATTTTATATGCTCCGAGTTGCTAAGGTTTATTTCGGTAAAAACTGTATTATTGAGAACAAAGAGGCATTTTTAACACTTGGAAAGAAGGCACTTATTTTTACCGGAAGGCATTCTGCAAAATTAAACGGCTCTTTAAAAGATGTCACAGATGCACTTGATGCGGTCGGAATAGGGTACTTGATATTTGACGAAGTTGAAGAAAATCCTTCACTCGAAACAATAGAGCGTGCTTCGAAAATTGGTATTGAAAACGGTGCGGATTTTGTTATCGGTATAGGCGGAGGTTCACCAATGGATGCGGCAAAGGGAGCGTCTTTCCTTATTGCTAATGCTGATAAGGGTGCAGATGTGCTTATGAACAGCGAACCACTTAGACATGTCCCTATTGCCGAGGTTGCAACAACAGCCGGTACAGGCTCAGAAACAACACAATATGCTGTTTTCACTTTGCATAAGCAGGGCACAAAAAACGGTGCGGCACAAAAAACATTTGCGGATATGGCATTCCTTGATGCAAGATATACCGCAAGCCTTTCTGACAAGGTTACTGTAAACACAGCAATTGATGCTCTTACTCATCTTATTGAAGGCTATACATCCAAAAAGGCAAACTATATGAATGATAAGATTGCCGAAAGCGGTTTTGGAATATTTGCCGAGTGTATTCCTGCAATAAAAGCACTTGATTTCAATGATGAAATCAGGGAAAAGCTTATTTTGATGTCAACAATAGCTGGCATTGTTATTGCACAGGGAGGAACATCACTTCCTCATGCATGCGGATATATGCCTACATATGAAAAGCATATACCTCATGGACGTGCCAATGCAATATTCACAAGAGCATATCTTGAGCTTTTTGAAGACCAGACTAAGATAAACAAAAATACTTTCTATACTTGGTTATAAATCACTTGAGGAATTAAACAATTTCTTTAAAGAAGTGCTTGATCCCAAAGAGGAGTTTACGGAAGCAGATGTAGAACGCTATACTGATGCTCTTATGGCACCAGGAAAGCTTGCGCTTCATCCATATCCACTTACAAGGGAAGAAGTTTACAATATGTATAAAAAGAGGTTTATTGATTTACTGATATGACAAAGAGGGGGTTCTCCAATAATTTTTTGGAACCTCCCTTTATATTTACATGCTTAGGTCAAATTCAATACCGTTCTGTACTTATTTGATATAGATAAGAATTATGTTTGTATGTTTATATAATAATTGCACAGTGGTTTCAAATAATCTTAAATTATTTCAATTAATTATATTTTTCTATATTTTATATAATTTAACATATATAAAAAAATTGTTAAATCTATGTTAGATTTATTTTACAAGCTAAATTTAATTTGATATACTTCGCATGGGTAGTATTCTTTCGGAAACTATACCACCGGTGTAATTTTATCCCTCGTGAAAAATTGGCGTTAGCATATATCCTTTGGGAGTGTGACTTGACAGAGTATCACCTTTCTTTAAAACTTTAAGAGGTGATTTTATGAGGATAGGGATTTTTGGAGCAGGAAAAGCAGGCTTCACCCTAGGAAAATATTTTTCCGATAGGGGCGTAGATGTTGTCGGTTATTGGAGCAGAAATCAAAGTCGGCGGAAGATGCAGCTATATTTACAAATTCAACGTATTACATTAGTGCCGAAGAGCTAATTCGCCACTGTGATACTCTGTTTTTGACTGTACCCGATGGTGCTATTGGCACATTATGGGACGGCATCAAAAATTTTCCTCTGAAGGATAAGCTTGTGTGCTTCTGACTCTCATCCGGTGTGTTTTTTCCGATATTAACCAGACAGGAGCGTTTGGTTATTCAATTCACCCACTTTTTGCTATTCATTCTAAATACAATTCTCACAAACAAATCGAAAACTTTACAATTGAAGGTGCCAAGGAAAGAATGTACATAATACGTTCGCTTATCGGACAGCTGGGCAACAATTATGCAGTTATTGATTCCGATAAAAAGGAACTATATCATGCTGTTACTGCAAGCAATCATGTACTGGCGCTAAGTTCCGCTCAAAATTATCTTGTTGAGTGCGGAATGACAAAAGCTCAGGCAGAGACTGCTCTGAGTCCTCTATTTATAGGTAATGCCGAAAATGCGGTTGAGTGTGGAGTAGTAAACGCTCTAACAGGACCTGTTGAAAGAGGAGACTTAACAACAATAAAAAAGCATATAAGTTGTCTTGAAGGTCTTAATGACGAAGATAAGCAGCTATATTTACTTTTAGCACTAAAGCTTTGTGATTTGGCAGAGAAAAAGAATGAAGGTTACGGCAAAAACCATTTTGGTGAAAATATGAGAACATATCTCAGGGAGGAGCTTAAAATTGAAGCAATCAGTATTAACGTTTAAAGAAATGAAAAAGAGCGGAGAAAAAATTTCAATGCTTACAGCTTATGACTATTCAACAGCAAAGCTTATGGACGAGGCAGGAATACACGGTATACTTGTTGGTGATTCACTTGGTAATGTAATGCTCGGTTATGAAGATACTATTTCTGTAACAATGGATGACATGATTCGTTACGGTGCTGCCGTAACAAGAGGTGCAAAGGACGCACTTGTAGTAGTTGATATGCCTTTTATGTCATATCAGGTATCTGTTGAGCAGGCACTTACTAATGCGGGCAGACTTATGAAAGAGGCACGTGCAAATGCAGTCAAGCTTGAAGGCGGAGCATCTGTTTGTCCTCAGATTAAGGCAATTACAGAAGCAGGAATACCGGTAATGGCACACTTGGGCCTTACACCTCAGTCAATAAATGCTTTTGGTGGATTTAAAATACAGGGTAAAAGTACAAAGGCAGCTGAGAAATTAATTGAAGATGCCAAGAAGGTTGAAGAAGCAGGTGCCTTTTCTGTGGTACTTGAAGGTATTCCTTCACCGGTTGCTAAAATTATTACAGAAAGTCTTGAAATTCCCACAATAGGAATTGGTGCAGGAGCTGACTGCGACGGACAGATTCTTGTATATCAGGATATGCTCGGAATGTATTCTGATTTTACACCTAAATTCGTAAAACGCTATGCAGAAATCGGAAAGGTTATTAAGGAGGCTGTTTCTTCATATAAAGAAGAAATAAATGCAGGGGCATTCCCTGAGGAGTGTCATCAGTATAAAATTTCAGATGATGTGATGGAAGCATTAAGAAAAGAGGTAAACAAATGATAGTCGCACACAAAATAGATGAAGTCAGGGAGTTTGTTAAGGAGCAGAAAAAGCTCGGAAGAACAGTGGGGCTTGTTCCGACAATGGGATTTTTACACGAAGGACATGTGAGTCTTGTAAATAAAGCAACTGCTGAAAACAGCAAAACTGTTGTAAGTATATTTGTTAATCCTATTCAGTTTGGTCCTAATGAGGATTTGGAAAGCTATCCCAGAGATTTAGAGAGAGATTGCATGCTTCTTGAAAAGGCTGGCGTGGATTTAGTTTTTAATCCTGCACCCAATGAGATGTACGCAAAAGACTTCACAACTTATGTTAATATGACAGGTGTAACTGAGGAGCTTTGCGGCAAAAGCAGACCCGTTCATTTTAAAGGTGTATGTACTGTTGTTAATAAACTTTTCAATATCGTTCAGCCTAATAATGCATATTTCGGTCAGAAAGATGCACAGCAGCTCGCTGTAATTAGAAGAATGGTAAGAGATTTAAATATAGATGTGAATGTAGTGGGATGCCCCATTATAAGAGAAGAAGACGGGCTTGCAAAAAGCTCAAGAAATACTTACCTCAATGCTGAGGAAAGAAAGGCTGCTGTTGTACTTTCAAAGTCAGTCGCACTTGGAAAGAAAATGATTGCAGACGGCGAAACTGACACAGATAAAATTGTATCTGCAATGAAGGAGCTTATATCAGGTGAGCCGCTTGCAAAGATAGATTATGTGGAAGCAGTTGATGCAGATTCTGTAGAAAAGGTAGCCACAACACAGGGCGGAAGAGTACTTTTTGCAGAGGCTGTTTTTATAGGAAAGACTAGACTTATAGATAATTTTATTGCGGAATAACAGATGAAATATGTGGTGCGGGAGGATTTGATATGTTAAAAGGAAGAACGGTTGTATTGGGTGTTACAGGAAGCATCGCTGCATATAAAATGGCTGATGTGGCAAGCATGCTCATTAAACAGCATGCGGAGGTTCATGTTATTATGACTAAGAATGCCTGCAATTTTATTAATCCGATTACCTTTGAAACGCTTACCGGAAATAAATGTATTGTGGACACATTTGACAGAGAATTTGAATTTGATGTAAAGCACATATCGCTCGCTAAAAAGGCAGATGTATTTATGGTTGCACCAGCAACGGCTAATATAATCGGTAAAATAGCCAACGGAATAGCAGATGATATGCTTTCAACCACAATAATGGCTGCCGAATGCAGAAAAATAATTGCTCCCGCAATGAATACACATATGTTCCATAACCGTATCGTTCAGGATAACATATCAAAATTATCAAGCTACGGGTATGAATTTGTTTCTCCCGCAAGCGGACGATTAGCCTGCGGTGACAGCGGAGAAGGAAAGCTGGCTGACGTAAATGTTATTGTTGACAGTATAATAAACAGCATGGTGAAAAAGGATCTTAAGGACCGTAAGATTGTTGTTACAGCAGGACCAACAAGAGAGGCTGTTGACCCCGTACGTTTTATATCAAATCGTTCTACAGGTAAAATGGGATATGCAATTGCCCAAAGAGCAAAAATGAGAGGCGCTGATGTAGTGCTTATAAGCGGGCCTACATCACTTATGCCTCCAGAGGGTGTAAGAACAATAAATATCGAGAGTGCAGAACAGATGCTTAATGCGGTAGTAGGAGAAAGTGATGATGCCAATATAATAATAAAGGCTGCTGCCGTTGCAGATTATCGTCCGGCAACCGTAAGCTCGGAGAAAATCAAAAAGACAGATGGAATGAACTGCATTGAACTTGAAAGAACTCAGGATATTTTATTATACCTTGGAGAACATAAAAAGCCCGGACAGATTTTATGCGGTTTTTCAATGGAAACACAAAATATTATGGAAAACTCGGTTGCAAAGCTTAACAAAAAGAACGCCGATATGATTGTTGCCAACAGCATTAAAAGCGATAAGGCCGGATTCGGTGTTGACACAAATATTATTACTATAATTACAAAGGGAGACGCAGTTGCATATCCAATAATGACAAAATATGAGGCAGCTGACGAAATACTTAATGCGATTATTGCACTGGAGGAAAAAGGCAAATGATTATTGCATTGGATATAGGCAATTCTAATATTGTAGTCAGTGGTCTTGAAAAAGAAAGTGTAGTTTTTACAGGACGAATGAAAACTGACAAAAACGAATCCACTGAGGATATTGCATCTCATATAGATTTTATATTAAAACTTAATAATATTGATGAAGAAAATATTGAAGGAGCAATTATTTCCTCAGTTGTACCTTGTATAAATGATAAGGCACAGTGTGCTGTTGAAAAGCTTATCGGCAAAAAACCATTGATAGCTGGCATAACTGCTGATTTTGGTATAAACATACTTATGGATAATCCCAAAAAAGTTGGGGAAGATATGTTAGTTGATACTGTTGCTGCTTTGCACCAATATGAACCACCTATGCTTATATTTGATATTGGGACAGCTTCAACATGTTCGGTTATAGATAAGGACGGAAACTATATTGCAAGCATTATTGCTCCGGGTCCGGCTATTTCGCTTAAAGCTCTTACAGAAAAAACTGCAAAGCTTCCTAAGATTAAGCTTGAGGCTCCTAAAAGTATACTTGCTAAAAATACCGAAGAGTCGATGAAAAGCGGTGTTATTTACGGTAATGCTGCTATGATTGACGGAATTGCAGAAAGAGTATTTAAAGAGCTTGGATATAGGACAAAAATAATTGCAACAGGAGGAATAGCCTGCCTTATTGTTCCATGCTGCAGCCATGAAATTATATATGAACCTGACCTGCTTACAAAGGGTTTAGGAATTCTTTGGGAAAAAAATAAGAAATATGTTTGATTTTTTTCAAAATATTTAATTATATGTTCATATTTTTATGGTAAAATATATTCTGCTCAAAATATAAAAGCTTGAATGGAGAAAAATATGGACGATAAGTTAAATATATGCTTAATGAACGATTTTTTCCTCCTGTAATAGATGGGGTTGCGAATACAGTTTTTAATTATGCTGAAATTATTCAAAAAGATCTTGGAAATGCTGTTGTTGCCACGCCGGAATATCCGGTGTTTATGACAGCTGTGACTTTGATGTTATATCAGGTATAGAAGTTACGATACAACAAGTATTTTTGGATATAGAGCGGGAAATCCTTTTGCACCTTCCATTGTAGGCAGACTTGAAGAAAAGGGAAATTGATGTTATACATAGCCATTGTCCGGCTGTGTCAACGGTTTTGGCTAGAATGCTTCGTGAAAAAGTAAGTGCTCCAATCATATTTACTTATCATACTAAATTTGACATTGATATTAAAAAAGCCATTGATTCTAATTTGTTCGCAGGATACAATGATTAAAATGTTTGTCAAAAACATTGAAGCTTGTGATGATGTATGGGTTGTAAGTCAGGGGGCAGGTGAAAACCTAAAATCTCTTGGTTACAAGGGTGAATATACTGTTATGGAAAAACGGAGTCGATTTTCCAAAAGGACGAGCTGATAAGGAAAATGTAGATTTAATCAATGAAACACTTGATATTAATGATGATGCACCTGTATTTCTTTTTGTAGGAAGGCTTATGTGGTACAAAGGATTAAAACTAATCCTTGATGCACTTAAAATTTCCAAAGAAAAAGGTGACAAGTTCCATATGGTCATTGTTGGTGACGGTGCTGACGGGAAAGATATTCAGCAGTATGCAGAAGATCTTGGACTTAAAGATTACTGTATATTTACCGGAGCCGTACAAGACAGAGAACTTTTAAGAGCTTACTACACAAGAGCCGATATGTTCCTTTTTGTATCTACTTATGATACCAATGGAATTGTTGTACGAGAGGCAGCAGCATGCGGACTTGGAAGTGTGCTGATAAAGGGCAGCTGTCGAAAACATTGTGCACGAGAGAAACGGATATTTGATTGATGAAAATGTTGAATCGCTTGATGCTGTTTCAGAGGATATAATATATAGGTTTGGCACATGAAATTGGGGATAACGCAATGAATGAAATCTATATACCTTGGGAAAAAAGCATAGGTAAGGCATATGATCGTTACAGGTATGTACTTAAAAAATTCAGAAATCCTAAGTATGAGCCAAAATTTTCTCTTACAGACGAAGCACTCACAGGCATTGCAGGAATCTGTGAAGCTTTAAATAAAGCGGAAAAATTCAGAGAAACTGTTACAACAGGTTTTATGGGCATAAGTGAGCTCAAGGCAATGGAAAGACTTGAAAAAAGTTTTGAATTTGGACAGGATATTTTTGTTATGAGACCTAAAAACATGTTTATTGATAAGAAAGAGGTAATAAAAGCCGGTTTTGCCGAAAAAAAGAGTGAGTTTAAAGTAAAGCAAAATGAGGTTAAAGAACGCCTCTGGTATTATTTTGACAGATATTTATAAAATATAACGTCCCCCAGTATTGGGGGACGTTTTTTAGTGTTGATTATGATCGTGCCCACAAGAGCAATCATGGTCGTGGCTGTGGTCGTGCCCACAAGAGCAATCATGGTCATGGCTGTGGTCGTCGCAGGAGCAATCATGGTCATGGCTGTGGTCATGTCCGCAGGAGCAATCGTCTTCATCATGTTCATCTGCATAAACAAATCCGTTGGCATTAAACACCATTCCGGATTTATCAATAATCAGGAGTTTCTGCTCGGTGTCTAAGCAGTTTTCTACTGATGCTTTGATATAATCCATTGTGTCTGGAATATCCATTGATACGGGAATAGAACCAAGCAGCATAAGCATGTTTGATTTTCTGATATGCATAGGCAAATCTTTATAATAATCCTGCATATATTCTATAAAATCAGTAAATATCTTTTCGGAAAACTCTTTTGAGGCAATCGGGGAATCCTCTGAGATATCAAAATCAAAGAGTTCGTCATTTATATTGCTGTAATAGACACCTCTTATAAAGCCCTCGGCAGAAATTGATTTTTGTGTATCCTCAGAAAGAGATGACATTGTTCCAATTTTATCTATAAAAGCAATTTCCCTTTCGTTAATATCATTTATTTTGTCAATAATAGGCTCAAAGGCGCTCTCAAGCTGCTCCTTTAATGTGTCAAGCAATGTTTCTTCTTCTGTTTTGTCAGTTTCGCCTGTCATTATGTCACATACGGCATGGTAAAGGTCTGCATATGCAGCATCGCCTTCTGTAAGCTCTTCAAACGTAAAACTCAAATAAAGCACAATGATGAGCGAATTAAGGTCATCATAAAGCTCTGTAAATCCATCTTCAATACTTTGTATTGTATCAAGCATTAAATTAAAATCTTCATATTCCTCTGAAAGCTCATCATCACTCATGTGAGAAGGAACGTTGCTGTATTTTGAAGCAAGCCACTCACTGATTTCGGGAAATATTTTTCCGTAGTTTTTGCCGAGTGTAGGGGCACAGCCTCTTTTAAATGCATCAATTGACTTAATTATGTCGTCCTCTGATGCATCACTGAATGAAGCACGAAGTGAACGAAGAACTATATCAAAAAATTTACCTCTTGCCATTCTCATTGGCATACATTTTAAAATTTGAGCAGTATATTTTCTGAGTTCTCCAATGTTTTCGGATGAAGTAAGAAAATTTATACAGTCGGTATAAAACATGTCAAATTCTACTTTTTTATCTGCAAGGTGCTGTTCTTTGTATTTTCTTATTGCAGTCTCATCATTTACCGCTAATGAAAGTGTATTCCATTGGGAATAGTAATCATAAACGTTTCCATAAAGCGCAACAAGTTTTTTCTTAAGACTTATCACATGGTTAAGTGCGGCAAAACGAGCATCACTGTCGCTTAAAAGATCTTCAAGCTCTGTAATGTATTCATCAGCTTCTGCACGTATTGTTTTCATCTCTTCGGGGGTGTCAAACGGCATTTCGGAATTGTTACCGCTTTTTCTGTCAACTGCACTTATTGCAAGCAAAAGCAGATTACCAAGTCCCTCGTTATATATATACTCTGCCGAGAGAGCACTGAGTTTTTTTTCAGTTTCAGGCGATACCAAGGTATTTCCTCCTTCTAAGTTTATACTTTATAACAGATTAAGTAATTATAGCATTTATAGCATTTATTATCCATAGAAAAAAATATTATTGATTGAACAAATGATTATTAGAGCTTATAATATTAGAATAAGGAGGGATAATATGGATGTATTCGATATAATTGGTCCTGTAATGATTGGACCTTCAAGCTCGCATACTGCGGGGGACGTGCAAGAATAGGGAAATATGCCCTTAATATTCTTGGTGCAGATGCAGTTGAGGCTGAAATATATTTCAGTGGTTCATTTGCAAAAACATATAAGGGGCATGGTACTGATAAAGCAATTATTGCAGGAATACTCGGAATGGATGCAGATGATCCGGGAATAAAATTCAGTTTTGAAACAGCTGCTTACCGTGGACTTGAGTTCGAATTTCATACATGTGAAATAGAAAACTCCCATCCTAATACTGTATATATTGTTTTGACAAGTGCAGCCGGGAAAAAAGTTGATGTTCAGGGAGCGTCAATCGGCGGCGGAAATATTATTATAACTAAAATAAATGACATTCCGGTTGAAATAACGGGAAAATTTACTACACTTATTGTACTGCACAAAAATCTTCCGGGAATGATTTCTGATGTTACCAGTATACTTGCTAAACAAGGAATAAATATTGGCAGATTTGAATTAAAGAGAAGCCCAAAGGGCGGGAATGGTGTTATGATTATTGAACTTGATTCAGATGTGCCTGCTTACGTTAATGATGAAATAAAAGATACAAATAATGTGATAGATTCTACTCTGCTAAAAGCTATATAAGGAGGAAGGCCGATGCTAAAATATAACTCTATAAGGGAACTTGTAGAAGAGGCCGAAAAAAATAAAAAGAAAATTTCTGAGATTGTTATTAAAGATCAAGCTGAAGCCGGTGAAAGTACAGAAGATGATTTATACAAAAGCATGCTTAAATCTTTTAAAATAATGCAGATATCCGTTGAAAAAGGTGTTGAAAAAGATACACGTTCGGTGAGTGGTCTTACAGGCGGAAGCGCTTGGAAGATGAAACAGCAGGTTGAAGCAGGCAAAAATATATGCGGAAGTGTATTTGGAAATGCGATGGTGATGGCTCTTGCGGTTTCAGAAACAAACGCTTGCATGGGCAAAATAGTTGCGGCACCTACAGCTGGCTCTTGCGGTATACTTCCGGCGGTTTTAATAAGCGTTATGGATGAAAGACAAATACCGATTAAAGATGTTGTAATGAGTATGTTCACCGCTTCTGCAATTGGACTTGTCATTGCAAACAAAGCAAGTATTGCCGGTGCAGAGGGCGGGTGTCAGGCTGAGTGCGGTGTGGCAAGTGCAATGGCAGCCGCGGCTCTTATAGAAATGTGCGGAGGAACTCCTCAAATGGCATCAGATGCATGTGCAATTGCAATAAAAAATATACTGGGACTTGTATGTGACCCTGTTGCAGGTCTGGTTGAGATTCCATGTATAAAAAGAAATGCTATGGGTACTGCCAATGCGTTTACTGCTGCTGAGCTTGCGCTTGCAGGAATAACAAGTGCAATACCGGCAGATGAAACTATATGGGCGATGAAAAAAGTCGGTGATTCACTGTCTTCATCACTTAGAGAAACAGGCGAGGGCGGACTGGCCGCAACACCCACCGGGAAAGCCTTAAAAAAGAAAGTTTTCGGAGAATAATTTATATAGTAATGGGAGGAAATTTTTATGTTATCAATTGCAATGATTTATGAGGCACAGCGTGTACTTTCGGGAATAGCCAGACCTACTCCGTTATATCCAGCAAACAATATTTGTGAAAACATGTATATTAAAGCAGAAAATATGCAGCTGACGGGTTCGTTTAAGCTGAGAGGTGCATACAACAAAATTGCCAGTCTGACAGCAGAAGAAGCGGAGCATGGCGTTATTGCATGTTCTGCAGGAAATCATGCACAGGGTGTAGCGCTTTCTGCATCAAAAAGAGGAATAAAATCAGTTATATGTATGCCCGCAGGAGCACCGCTTTCAAAGATTGAGGCAACAAAAGGTTTTGGCGGAGAGGTAGTGCTTGTTCCCGGTGTATATGACGATTCTTATAATAAGGCTGTTGAGCTTATGGATGAAAAAGGATATACATTTGTTCATCCGTTTAATGATGAAAAGGTAATTGCGGGACAGGGTACCATTGGTCTTGAAATTTTTAATCAGCTGCCTAATGTTGATGCTGTTGCTGTTCCTATTGGAGGCGGCGGACTCATAAGCGGTATTGCATATGCAATAAAGCAGCTTAAACCGGACTGCAAAGTTTACGGAGTTCAGGCCGAAGGTGCTGCAAGTATGTATGGTTCACTGAAAAAAGGAGAACCTACTGCACTTGATAGTGTATCAACAATTGCAGACGGTATTGCAGTTAAAAAACCTGGAGATCTTACATATGAGCTTGTTAGCAAGTATGTTGACGGTGTGGTTACCGTATCTGATGATGAAATAGCAACTGCAATACTTACACTCATAGAAAAACAGAAAATTGTTGCAGAGGGTGCAGGTGCGGCATCGGTAGCTGCGGTTATGTTCGGAAAGATTAAGGATTGTAAAAATGTTGTTTGCCTTGTAAGCGGCGGAAATATAGATGTTACGATTTTATCAAGGGTAATTACGAAGGGGCTTATTAAAACAGGCAGGATAACTGAAATTACAACAAAGGTAATTGATAAGCCGGGCCAGCTTATTGAACTTTTGCAGTTAATATCAAAAACAGGTGCTAATATTAACAAAGTTAATCATGAAAGAGAGGCCAAACGTTCCGAGATTAACTCTTGCGTAGTATCATTAGTTCTTGAAACCAGAGATGTTGAACACGGCAATGAAATAAAACAGCTTTTAATAGAACGCGGATATGAGCTTTACGAAGAATAAGCGATAAAATAAGGGTATTTCCAATGGAAATACCCTTATTATTTATATGACAATTCTTATTGCATTATGGATATTTTTAATTTCAATTTTTTCTTTTCCTTCAGAAAATTCACCGTCAAGTGTCCAGTTTACTACTGGAGTTGTTTCGATTACAACTGATTCAGATGAAATGAACTTTATCGGTTCGCATTCATACTGCTGAGTTGTAAGTGCCCATGCTATCTGGCTGAATTCTGTTGTGTTTTCTGGGTTTTTAATTAGCATAACCTCAAGTAAACCGTCACTCATATCAACACGATTAGAATCAAGAGTAAGAATTCCTCCTACTGTTGTTGAATTGCTGATAGCGGCAAATATATAATTATCTTCATAAACATCCCCATTTACCGTTACTTTGGCATGTACGGGTTTAAGAGGGAATTCTTTAATGCTTTCTATTAAATATGCAAGGTGCCCCAAAGAATTTTTAAGAGTTTGGGAAGTATCATAGGAAGTCTTTGTAAATGCACCAAATGAAGCAATATATGAAAAATATTTACCGTTAAAACAGCCTAAATCATAATATTGAGGACTGCCGTTTAATATATCTCTGGCTGCCTGCATTATATTTTTTGAAAGACCAAGACTGTTTGCAAAGTCGTTTGTACTGCCAGATGGTATATAGCCGATAGGTATGTCACTTTTTGAAGACATCAGACCTTCAATAACCTCATTCAGCGTTCCGTCACCGCCTATACATACAACAAGGTCGTACTCGGAAACGTTTTCGCTTACATAGTCTTTGGCATCACCTGAATGCTGTGTAACATGAAACATACAGTCATAGCCAGCTTCAGTAAAAAGCGAAACGATATTGACAATATATCTGTTTGCCTTTTTCTGCCCTGAATATGGATTTAATAATAACAAAAGCTTTTTTCTCTTTTGATTCATATGATTAACTCCCTATTTACATATTTAACATAAAATCAACATAAAGTATTATAATATTTACATATAATTTTTTCAATATATAATTATTGAGGCTTGTAACATAAATGATGTCCTGTTAAAAAGTTATATAAACACAATAAATAGAATAATTTAATACTGGAGAACTTTTTTGGAGTATGTTATGACTAGATTATTTAAAAAAACGGTTGCTTTACTTCTTACAGCATTTTTTGCATTCCAAGCATTTTCATTTAATGCACAGGCGGCTCAGTACGACAACATTACTGATCTTGGACTGAAAACAAAAAGTGCAATATTAATGGAGGCATCAACAGGAACTGTTTTGTATGAACAGAACTCGGATGAACAGCTTCCGCCTGCCAGCGTTACAAAAGTAATGACGCTTCTTTTGATATATGAAGCGGTAAGAGACGGAAAGATTAAGTGGGACGATAAAGTTACGGTAAGTGAGCATGCCGCATCAATGGGAGGCTCACAAGTATTTCTTGAAGTGGGAGAAACACAGACGGTTGCCGATATGACAAAATGCATTGCAATTGCATCGGCAAATGATGCGGCGGTTGCTATGGCAGAGT
Source organism: Candidatus Metalachnospira sp. (assembly GCA_040767305.1). GTDB lineage: Bacteria > Bacillota > Clostridia > Lachnospirales > Anaerotignaceae > Metalachnospira. Next base: position 309,149 of record JAXGOV010000001.1, read on the forward strand.
ACATAGGAGGAAGTGAGGAAGGCTTTGTTGATCTGATGAATGCAAGGGCAAAAGAGCTTGGTATGGAGAATACAATGTTCAAAAATGCCTGCGGTTTGGATACAGACGGCCACGTAACGACTGCCAGAGATATTGCAATTATGTCAAGGGAATTAATTACTAACTTCCCTGATATTGAGCAATATACGACCACATGGCAGGACACTATTACCCATACAACCAGACGCGGCACAACGGAATTCGGGCTTACTAATACCAATAAGCTTGTTCGCTGGTATGAGGGTGCAACAGGACTTAAAACCGGCAGTACCGGAAATGCAAAATACTGTCTTTCTGCAACGGCAAACAAAAACGGTATGTCTTTGATAGCAGTCATTATGAGTACGCACCCGATAACAAGACTCGTTTTAGTGAGGCAATTAAACTGTTGGATTACGGCTATGCAAACTATGCTGTATTGACCGGAGCCAAAGCCGGAGATAACGTAGGTGAAATTCCGGTTTCAAGGGGAGAACATGAAACAGTTAGACTTGAAGTAAGCAAAGATGTGACTGCGCTTATGAAAAAAGGCGGAACTGAACCTGAACTTACATACGAACTGTCAGATGTAATGTGTGCACCTGTTGAGAAGGGTGTCAAAGCAGGCGAAGCAGTTTATACATTGGACGGTGAAGTGGTAGCCCGCGTTGATGTTGTTACATCAGAAGCTGTGGATAGGGCATCACTTGGAACTGTTACAAAAAAGATTGTTCAAAAACTGGACTAGAACCAGTCTGTAAATTAAAACAACTGAATAGGCGGCCTCTTTACTAAATTGTTTATATCTGATACAATTATATTTTAGATGTCGAATATATAAGGAGGTTCGTCTATGTCTCTTATTGGTTATTTGTTGGGCATACCAGCAATAATATTAGTGACTGCTTTACATGAATTTACAAGAGCTGCCGGTATCAACTGCACTTGGTGATAAAATACCCAAGGAGGAAGGCAGACTTACGCTTAATCCGCTTAAACATTTTGAGCCTATCGGTATGCTTATTATGCTTGTAAGCGGTTTTGGCTGGGGAAGGCCTGTGAACACAAGCTCTCTTTATTATAAAGACAGAAGAAAAGGTGTGCTTATTACGGCAATTGCACCTACTGTTGCAAATCTTATTGTTGCCGTAATAGCAATGTTTTTGGTTGTTATGTTTTCAAATATAGTATGGCTTTCGGTATTTTTTACACAGGTATGCTATTATAGCTGCTGTTTGGTAATATATAACCTTTTACCGGTAGCACCAATGGATTGCGTTAAGGTGCTTTCGGTTATTCTCCCTGCCAATACTTATTTTAAGTTAATACAGTATGAAAAATTTATTCAGATGGCATTTCTGTTTCTGTTGTTTATTGGATTCGGAAGCTTGTTTTCGGGTATTGCAAGCGGACTGTATCATTTGATTTCATTGATGTTTGTATAAGGTGATATGATATGGAAAATATGACCGTTGAGCTGGAAAGCTTTTCAGGACCGCTTGATTTGCTTTATCACCTTATTGAAAAAAACGAAATAGACATATATGATATTCCGATTGCGGAGCTTACTGACCAGTACATTGAGTTTATAAACCGTGAGGAAAATAAAAACATGGAGGGCATGAGCGAATTTATTGTGATGGCCGCAACGCTCATTGAAATTAAAAGCCGTATGCTTTTGCCCAAAACCGAAACCGAGGAGCCTGAAGAGGACCCAAGAGAGGCTCTTGTACAGCGACTTTTGGAATATAAGAAGTATAAGGGTATTACTGAACTCTTTGTTGAAAAAAGCGATGAAGCAGCTAAATTACTGTATCGTGAACCGGATATAATAATTCCCGAATTGATGAAAAAAGACGAACTTACAATAGAGGAATGCCTTAAGGGAGTTACTATTGAAGATTTATACAAGGCCTTTCGTGATGTAATGATACGAAAGGAGAAAAAAATTGACAGGATCAGAAGCGGCTTTAATTCTGTAAGACATGATAATTTTACAGTAGACGAGAAATTTATCAGATTAAGGGATACTTTACGTGTAAGTCCAAGAGTAAAATTTTATGAGATGTTTTCCGATGATTCTTCAAAGGAGGAAATACTTGTCACATTCCTTGCACTTCTTGAGTTAATTAGAAGAAACAGTATTGCCGTTGAACAGGATGATGTTTTTGGTGAAATTGTTATTGCTGTAAAGGAAAATGCTAATTTTGATATAATAAACGATAAAACTGAAAGCGGTGATTCAAATGAAGATGAATGATTATGAGGCAGTTATTGAAGCCGCTCTTTTTGTTGCAGGTGAGGCTGTGCCGCTTTCGTCTCTTGCCGATATTATTGAGATGGACAAGGCTACAACAAAGGCAATAGTCAATACACTGATTACTCGTTACTCCAATGAAAACAGGGGAATGAGAATTATCGAAATAGGCGACGGATATCAAATGTGTACATCACCGTTATGCTTTGAGCCTATCCGCAATATATATAAAGGCAAAGAACGACAGGGCCTGACTCCGGTACTTATGGAGACATTGGCTATAATTGCATATAAACAGCCGGTAACAAAGGCCGACATTGAACAAATCAGAGGAGTCAACAGTGACCACGCTGTTAACAGATTGGTTGAAAAAGGTCTTGTTTGTGAAACAGGCAGGCTTGAAACGCCGGGAAAGCCCATACTTTTTGGAACTACAACGGAATTTTTAAGATACTTCGGCTTCAAGGATGCAAGTGAACTGCCAATACTTAGAGAGCCTGAAATTGATGGACAATTGAACATGTTTGAATAATAGGTTGTTCTAATTTTGGATAAAATACTATTAATATTAAAGACAAGGCATATAACCTTACTGTATTAAATATAATATGGCGAAGGGAGTCTTGCCTATGAATTTTATAAAAAAACTACTTATTCCAATACTGGCTTTTATGATTATTTTTCAGATACCGGTGAGCGTAAGTGCTGATGAGATTAAAGCACCTGATGTCAAAGCATTGGGTGCTGTTTTAATTGATGCCCAAAGCGGACGTGTTCTTTGGGAGCAAAACGGGTATGAACCTTTGGCAAATGCCAGCACAACAAAAATAATGACATGTGTTCTTGCACTTGAAAGCGGAATGCTTGATGATACCGTTACTGTGTCGGCTAACGCTGCATCACAGCCAAAGGTTAGAATGGGACTTTCTGCTGGAGAGCAAATAAAACTTAAAGATTTATTATATGCACTTATGCTGCAGTCTTCAAATGATGCAGCGGTTGCAATAGCTGAGCATATTGGGGGCAGTGTTGAAGCCTTCTGCGGCATGATGAATAAGAAGGCAGCTGAACTGGGTGCTAAAGACACAAATTTTGAAACTCCAAACGGACTTGACGGAGAGAATCATCATTCTACTGCATATGATATGGCTATGATAACAAAGTATGCGCTTGGTGTTGAGGGCTTCAAAGACATAATAGGAACAAAACAGATAAGTATTAATAGTGATAAGTGTACATATTCAATTGTCAACAAAAACAGGCTATTAAATGAATATGATGGTGCCATAGGGGTTAAAACAGGCTTCACAGGAAAGGCTGGAAATTGTTTTGTAGGTGCTGCCGAAAGAAACGGCATGACACTTATATCTGTTGTACTTGGCAGCGGCTGGGGTACGGTTGGAAAGAATAGAAAATGGATTGATACAAAGAATATATTAAATTACGGTTTTCAAAATTATCTGTATTATGATGTCTGCGTTAAGAAAGATTATGTAGATACGATTCCGGTAAACAATTCCTACGGTGAGAGTGTTAGAGTTTGCACAGCCGAAGATATAAGACTGCCGCTTAATCAATCGGAGAGGGAGGCTCTTTATGCAGAACTGAAATTGCCAGAAAATATTGACGCTCCGGTTAAAGAAGGCGAAGAGGTAGGAAGAATTATATTTAAGACAGACAGCGATACCGTGATTGCAGAGAGCCCTTTTTTGGCATGCAGTACTGTTAATAGTAAAGATGTCAAAACAACAGCCAAAATGCTTATAAAATACTGGATTAATCCTATGAAATCGGGTATACTAAAAAATAATGGGTTACTATACGATTTTAAGTAATATTTAGGAGAAAAATATGGAAAGATTACAGAAGTTTATGGCTGAGAGCGGCATTGCATCAAGAAGACATGCCGAGGAGCTTATTAAAAAAGGATTTGTGAAAGTCAACGGTGAGGTTGTAACAGAGCTTGGTGTTAAAATTGATCCGAATAAGGACGTTGTTGAATACAAGGGAAAAAATATTAAAGCAGACAGCAAAAAGGTTTATATAATGCTTAATAAACCGGAGGGTTATGTTACAACAGCAAAGGACCAGTTCGGCAGACCAACTGTTCTTGACCTGATTAAGGGCGTTAAGGAGAGGGTTGTTCCTGTTGGCAGGCTTGACTATGATACTTCGGGAATGCTTATATTGACAAATGACGGAGATGTTGTATATAAGCTTACTCATCCTAAAAATGAGATTAATAAGGTTTATGAAGCAAAGCTTTTTGGTGTTCCTGACAGCAACACAATTAACCTTTTTAGAGACGGAATTACAATAGAAGGCAAAAAAACACGTCCGGCAAAGATTGAACTTCTAAGAGTTGACGGGCGTTTTTCGTGGTGCAATATCACAATACACGAAGGAAGAAACAGACAGGTAAGAAAAATGTGTCAGGCGGCAAGGCATCCTGTTGCTACACTTCGCAGAGTAGCTGAAGGAGAGATTTATTTGGGTGACCTGAAAAAAGGAAGCTGGAGATATCTTACCAATAAAGAAATACGGTATCTTAAGGAGTTATAAAATGCTTAGACTTTATTTTATGCGTCATGGAGAAACAGTATGGAATACAGAAAGACGCTATCAGGGAATGACAGACATAGAGCTTTCTGCCGAGGGAATTAGACAGGCACAGCTTGCGGCAGAAAGATTTAAGAGTATTCATATAGATAAAATTTATTCATCTCCACTTAAAAGGGCAATGGCAACTGCAAAGCCCATTGCTGAAAACAAGGGCCTTGAAATTATTAAAGAGGACGCATTCAGAGAAATATATTTTGGTGAGTGGGAAGGAATGACTGTTCCCGATTTAACTGCAAAATATGGTGACAACTATATTAATTTTATAAGGGAACCTCATAATTACGGTTTCCCGGGTGAACAAAATATAGATAAGGTAATTGAAAGAATTAAGCCCAGTATTGACAGAATTATTGAGAATGAAGACGGTAATGTGCTTATTATATCCCACGGCGGAATAATAAGGCTTATGATAATGTACATAATGGGATTAGATAACAGTTGGTTTACAAAGATGTGGATAAATAATACCGGAATTTCCATAATAGAGCTTAAAAAAGACAGAAGGCTTATGCTTACTGTAAATGACAGTGCGCATCTTACATCTATGGGGCAAAACGAAAGCAATTTTTTAAAACCGTAAAGCGTTGGTGATAAAATGAAAGTTACAGTAATCGGAGCGGGTGCAGCAGGCATGATTGCGGCAGGACATGCGGCAGAGCTTGGGCACAGCATTGATATTTATGAAAAAAATAATATAGTAGGCAAAAAGATACGCATTACGGGTAAAGGCAGATGTAATGTAACAAATGCCTCTGATGTTGAAGAACACATTGAGAATATTCCCGGTAATCCATATTTTATGTATTCGGCACTTTATAAATTTCCTCCTGAAAAGTTGGTTGAGCTTATTGAAAAATTAGGTGTTCCAACAAAGGTGGAAAGAGGAAAACGAGTTTTTCCTGTAAGCGATAAGGCTGCTGATGTTTCCGAGGCTCTTTTAGGCTACATGATAGAAAGTGGTGTAAGACTGCATCTTGAAAAAGGTGTTAAAGACATTGTAATTAATGACGGACAGGCTGTTGGAGTTGTTACTGATGACGGAAAAACAGTATATTCTGATGCAGTTATAGTTGCAACAGGAGGTTTGAGTTATCCCGGAACAGGCTCTACCGGAGACGGATACAGATTTGCAAAAAAAGCAGGACATATTGTTACAACTCTAATGCCTTCTCTTGTACCGCTTAAGTCTGATGACTGGTTTTGTGCCGAGCTTATGGGGCTTAGCCTTAAAAACACGTCAATAGTTATTAAAAATGGCAAGGGAAAGACAATATACAAGGATTTCGGAGAAATGCTTTTTACGCATTTTGGAGTTTCAGGGCCGATGATTTTGTCAGCCAGCAGACATCTGCTTGGACGTTTTGATGAAGAAATGACTCTTTATATAGATTTGAAGCCTGCGCTGGATATCAAAGCGCTTGATAACCGTATTTTGCGGGATTTTGAAAAATATATAAACAAAGATTTAAAAAACGCATTAAATGATCTTCTTCCGCAGAAAATAATACCTGTAATGATAAGTTTGAGCGGTATTGATGATGCGAAGAAGATACACGATATTACTAAAGATGAAAGAAAACGGCTTGCGGAGCTTATAAAAGGACTTCCGGTGCATTTGACAGGAACGTCAGGTTTTAATGAAGCGGTTGTAACAAGCGGCGGAGTCAATACCGATGAAATAGATCCTTCAACTATGCAGAGCAAAAAAATAAAAGGACTGTATTTTGCCGGAGAGGTGCTTGATGTAGATGCTTATACAGGCGGTTTTAATCTGCAGATAGCATTTTCAACAGGCTATACTGCGGCTGAAGGATTGGAGGACGGCAAATGATAGCAGCAATTAGGGGTGCAACTACGGTTGATGAAAACGATAAGGAATTAATATACTCGGCTACTGAGGAATTGATGAGCGAAATACTTAAGCTTAATGCCGTTAATAAAGACGATATTGTTTCGGTTGTATTTACTGCAACAAATGATTTAGATAAGGCGTATCCGGCTGTTGCCGTCAGAAAATTGGGTATTACAAATGCAGCGCTTATGTGTGCTCAGGAAATGCATGTTCAAGGCAGTTTGAGAAAATGTATCCGTGTAATGGTGACAGTAGAGGGAGACTACAAAAGAGATACACTCAAGTATGTATATTTAAGAAATGCAGTCGGCTTAAGACCCGACTTAAAGAGATAACGAGGTGAAGTAATGAAGGTTTTTTCTATTGCAATAGACGGACCTGCGGGCAGCGGAAAGAGTACGATTGCAAAAATATTATCTGATAAGCTTGGAATTATTTATGTCGATACAGGTGCAATGTACAGGACAGTTGCATATTACTGTTATAAAAACGGAATTAGCACAAAAAACGGACGGGCTGTATGTTCAGCACTTAATAATATTAAAATGGATATTAAAATGAATAACGGTATACAGCACATGATTCTTAACGGCGAGGATGTGACAGGTCTTATAAGAACTGCAGAGATTGGACAGGGTGCATCAGATGTCGGTGTGTTTGTACCTGTTAGGGACAAGCTTGTTGAAATGCAGCAGGAGCTTGCTAAGAAAACTTCAGTGGTAATGGACGGAAGAGATATAGGTACAGTAGTTCTTCCAAAAGCCGAGGTTAAGATATATCTTAATGCGGATGTTAAAGAAAGAGCAAAACGCAGACTTAAGGACTTTGCGGCTCAGGGAAAAACAGATACACTTGAAGAAGTAATTGAACAGATAAAAGTTCGTGACCACAACGATATGACAAGGGAATACAATCCTTTGAAAAAAGCTGATGATGCCATAGAGATTGACACAACCGGCATGACAATAGACGAGGTTGTAAATAACGTGCTTAATATTGTTGAAGTAAAGACGGGTGAAAGGTAATATGGAAATACTTCTTGCAAAATCCGCAGGCTTCTGCTTTGGTGTAAACAGAGCAATAGAGTCCTGTTATAGGGAGATAGAAAAAGGCGGAAAAATTTATACCTACGGTCCATTGATTCACAACAAAAACGTAAATTCAGATTTGGCAAAAAGAGGAGTTAAGTCTGTTGATTTTCTTGAAGGCTGTGAAGACGGAACAGTTATAATTCGTTCCCACGGTGTAGGAAAGAGTGTATATGATGAACTTGATGAGCGAGGTATAAATTATGTTGACGGCACATGTCCGTTTGTTAAGAAAATACACAAAATAGTTAATGACAAAAAAAGCGAAGGCTTTGAAATAATAATAATTGGTGACGGAAAACATCCCGAAGTTATGGGCATTAACGGTTGGTGTGATAATTCAGCAATTATTGTAGATAATATAGAGGATGCACAAAAACTTGAACTTGAAAAAGACAAAAAATATGTTGCTGTCGTGCAGACCACATTTAGAGAAACTAAGTATAATGAAATACTGAATATACTCAATAATAAGTGCAAAAATATAACCGCATGTAATACAATTTGTTCAGCTACTGAAGAAAGACAAAAAGAAGCGGTAAATATTTCACAGAATGTTGATAAAATGCTGGTAATTGGGGATAAAGGAAGCTCTAACACCCAAAAGCTGTTTGAAATTTGTGAAAAAAACTGTAAAAATACATGTTATATTGAAACAATTAACGATTTGGTGTTGAATAATTATAAATTTAATGATAAAATTGGTGTAACTGCAGGAGCGTCTACGCCACCTGCAATAATAAAGGAGGTTATTACTACTATGAGTGAGATGGACGGAGTTAAAAATACGATGGAGGGTGAGGAACTTACATTTGAGCAGATGCTTAACGAGTCATTTGTAACTTTACATACTGGCGATGTTGTTAAAGGTACAGTTATTTCTACTGCAGGCGAAGAAGTATCAGTAAATCTTGGTTATAAATCTGACGGAGTTATCCCCAGAGGAGAATTCAGCAGTGACACTACTGTTGTACCCAGCAAGACTGTACAGCCCGGAGATGAAATTGAAGTATTTGTAGTTCGTGTAAATGATGGTGACGGAAATGTTCTTCTTTCCAAGAAAAAGGTTGAATCACAGAAGGGCATGGAGGACATTGAAAAAGCATACGAAGAAAAAGCCGTTGTAACAGGTAAAGTAACAGAAATCGTTAAGGGTGGACTCATTGCCGTTGTTAACGGAATCCGAGTATTTATACCTTCTTCACAGGTTTCAGGCAGATTTGTAGAAGACCTCAGTATCTATAAAGGAAAAGAGCTTGCTTTCAATATTATTGAGCTTGACAGATCAAAACGTCGTATCATCGGCGGAAGAAAAGCTCTTATTGCTAAAGAGGCAGAAGAAAAGAAAGTAGCTGTATTCGCTAATCTTGAAATAGGAAAGAAAATTACAGGAAAAGTTTCAAGAATTACAGACTTTGGTGCATTTGTTGATCTTGGCGGAGTTGACGGACTTATTCATATCTCAGAGATGAGCTGGGGAAGAATTTCAAATCCCAGAGAAGTTCTTTCGGAAGGTGACACAGTTGAAGTTGTTGTTCTTGATGTAGATAAAGAAAAGAGTAAAATTTCTCTTTCACTTAAAGACGTTCAGCCCAACCCTTGGACACTTGCAGCTGACAAATATGCAGTAGGTACTATCGTTGAAGGCAAGGTTGTTCGTATGGTTCCATTTGGTGCTTTCATTGAACTTGAACCCGGAGTTGACGGACTTGTTCATATTTCTCAGATTGCTAACAAGCGTGTTGAGAAACCCGAGGATGAACTTACAATCGGTGAAATAATCAAGGTTAAAGTAATTGATGTAAATGCAGAGCAGAAGAAGATCAGCCTTTCAAAGAAAGAAGCTGACGCTCCTGCGGAAGATGCCGCTGAAGAAGCAACAGAAGAATAATTTATAAATATATAAGACCTGATTCGAAAGAATTAGGTCTTTTTTTCTTACAATAATTTAAAAAATATGGTAAAGCTAATATTAATATATTATACTTAAAATTAGGTATATTAAAATTTAAAATTAGGTATATTAACTTTCAGGAGGAAAACTTATGGTATTAACAACTGTTGAAAATATCGGACGCGAGTATGAAATACTTGGAATTGTTAGAGGAACAACTGTAAACTCAAAAAATATCGGTAGAGATATAGGAGCTGGTTTAAAAACAATAGTTGGAGGAGAAATCAAAGGTTATACAGAAATGATAGAAGAAGCGGGTAAAGAGGCTACAAACCGTATGCAGGCGAAAGCTGAAGAGTTGGGTGCTGACGCAATAATTGGAGTAAGATATTCTACAAGCTCTGTTATGCAATCGGCTTCTGAAATAACAGCCTATGGAACAGCCGTAAAATTCAAATAATATTTGGAGGCATTGTATGAATGTTAAGTATTTGCGAGTAAGTCTGATCGCTTTGGGTGTGGTATTTGTAATTGCCGGAGTTATGAACGGCGGATTTAATGCTACGCTTAACAAAGCAATACGTATATGTCTGGAGTGTATAGGAATTGGCTGAGATTGGATTTAAGAGAAGATATATACAGGTTATCAGTGCACTTATATATAATGCTAATTTTAAGGGTTTTGCAGAAGGAGAAATATACCAAGGGAACATAAAGGGTGCATGCGTTCCGGGCCTGAACTGTTATTCATGTCCAGGAGCATTAGGTTCTTGTCCGCTTGGAAGTTTTCAAAATGCTATTACGGTTGCAAACAAGAAGATTCCGTTTTATATTGTTGGAACTTTACTGTTGTTTGGAGTGTTGTTCGGCAGAGTGATCTGCGGATTTGTATGCCCGTTTGGTCTTATACAGGAACTGTTGTATAAAATTCCTTCGCCAAAGGTTAAGAAAAACAGAGTGACAAAGGCATTGTCAAAGCTGAAATATGTAATACTTGTGTTGTTTGTAGCTGTACTTTCGTTTATATATAAATTTCCGGCTTTTTGTAAATTAATATGTCCTGCCGGAACACTTGAGGGTGGAATACCGCTTGTTGCAACAAATGAGAGCATTGCTGCAATGACAGGATTATTATTTAGCTGGAAAGTTGCAGTTCTTATAATAATTATAATTGGTGCAATCTTTATTTACAGAGATTTTTGCAGATTTATTTGCCCGTTGGGTGCAATTTATGCTTTCTTCAATAAGATATCTGTATTTGGTGTTCATGTTGAAGAAAGTAAATGTATACACTGTGATAAGTGTATTCGTGAATGTAAAATGGATATAAGCTGTGTAGGAGACAAAGAGTGTATTCAGTGCGGTGAATGCAAAAAGGTTTGTCCCACAGGTGCAATAATATCAAAAACTAGAGGAAAGGTGACGAATAATGAAAAAGAAAATTATAACAGTAATATGTGTGTGCATGATGTTAGCTTTGAGCGCTTGCACAAGCAATAAAGTTGATGACAGCGATACAAAAGATATTGAAAATGCGATGACAGACAGCAATTCTACTACTGCCAAAGATGACAAAACAGGTGTTGGGGTAGGAGACACTGCACCTGACGTCGAATTTACTCTTATGGACGGCACTACGGCAAAACTCTCTGATTATAAGGGCAAGCCGGTACTCATTAATTTCTGGGCAACATGGTGTGGATACTGTGTAGAAGAAATGCCTGTCTTTGAGATGCTTAAGGATAAGTATGGAGATGATATTACAATACTTGCCCTTAATGTTGGTGGCGATACAGAGGAGGATATCAAGGAATTTGCTAAAGATAATGGCTATACATTTGATTTTGCTATAATATCTAATGATGAAGCAGATAAATATAATGTTCAATCTATTCCTGCAACATTTATTATTGATGATGAAGGCAAGATATCTTATGTTATGACAGGTGCGTATGACGCAGATACAATGTTCAAAGAATACTATAGTCCTGAGATAGAAAAACTTTAAATAAATAATATTATAGATAAAATTAAAGACGGCTTAAAAGCCGTCTTTTTAGTTATTATAAATCTTCAAGGTCTTTCATCCAAACAGTGTTGACTGCATCGGAGGGCATTCTCCAATCGCCCCTTGGTGAAAGATTGATTGTTCCCACCTTAGGCCCATCGGGAAGGCATGAACGCTTGAACTGCTGTGCAAAAAATCTTCTATAGAAGTTTTTAAGCCACTTGAGTATTGTTTCATCATCATATATGCCGTTAAATGCATTAAGTGCAAGGTAGAAAATTTTCTTTGGTTCAAATCCGCATCTTACTACATAGTAAAGGAAAAAGTCATGAAGCTCATAAGGTCCGACAATTTCCTCGGTTTTTTGATTTATTTTATTATTGCTGTCAGGTGGAAGAAGCTCAGGTGATACTGGGGTATCAAGAACATCAAAAAGCACATCGTTAGCTTCTTTGTCAAGATTTCCGTATTCAGCAACCCATTTTACAAGAACTCGTACAAGAGTTTTTGGAACACCTGAGTTTACTCCGTACATAGACATGTGGTCACCGTTATATGTCGCCCAGCCAAGTGCAAGCTCTGAAAGGTCACCTGTGCCAACAACCAGGCCGTATTCTTTGTTTGCCAAGTCCATAAGTATCTGGGTGCGTTCTCTTGCCTGAGTATTCTCGTATGTTACGTCGTGGACAGTTGGGTCGTGGCCAATGCTCTTAAAGTGGAACAGAGATGCTTTGCCTATGGGAATTTCTTTTGTTGTGATACTTAAGGCGTTCATAAGGAAAAGCGCATTATTGTAAGTTCTGTCAGTTGTTCCAAAGCCCGGCATTGTTACTCCGATTACTGATTTTCTGTCTATGTTAAGAAAGTCACAGGCTTTTACGGCTACGAGTAAAGCAAGTGTTGAATCAAGACCGCCTGAAATGCCTATAACAAGAGATTTTGCCTTTGTATGCATTATTCGCTTTGCAAGACCTGTTACCTGTATATTAAAAATATCACTGCATCGTGAATTAAGTGCTTCATCGTTTTTTGGAATAAACGGGTGAGGGCAGATGTACCTCTCAAGCGATGATTTCACACGATCATACATAGAAAAGCCGATAATTTCCGGTTCAGGTGTTGAAAAGTCGGAATAGCTGGTGTTCTTCCTTCTGTCATTAATAAGAAGTTCTGTATCAATGTCTGATATTATAAGACCGTTTTCAAGCAGAAAACGTTTGCTTTCATTTAATATGGAGCCATTTTCGCATATAAGGCTGTGTCCGCTGAAAACCATATCCTGTGTTGATTCGCCCATCCCTGATGATGAGTAAATGTATCCGCATATACAGCGAGCTGACTGACCTGCTACAAGAGATCTTCTGTATTCGTTTTTTGTAGCAAGCTCATTGCTTGCTGATGTGTTTACAATGATTAATGCGCCTGAAAGTGTTAGGTTACAGCTTGGAGGGATATTTGCCCATAAATCCTCACATATTTCTATACCGAATGTAAAGTTATCAATTCCTTCGGCAGCAAATACAAGATTTGTACCAACGGGTACACTCTGACCGCAAAGGGCAATCATTCCTTTAAGCTCAAGTCCGCTTTTAAACCAGCGTTTTTCATAGTATTCACTGTAGTTGGGAATATAGATTTTTGGGACAACGCCAAGAATTTCCCCCTCAAATATTGCAGTTGAGCAGTTATATAGGCGGTTGCCTATATTTATAGGAAGACCTACAACAACAACCATGTTTTTGCCTTTAGTTGCTTCAACGATTCTGCTCAAACTTTCCTCTGCGGCGTTTATTAAAGCTGTTTGAAGGAATAAATCCGCACATGTATAGCCTGTTATAGAAAGCTCGGGGAAAACACATAATTCCACGTTCTTCTCTGAAGCGTCATTAATCATGTTAATTATTTCATTTGTATTATAATCGCAATCGGCAACCCTAAGTTTAGGGACGGCGGCCGCTGTTCTGACGAAACCGTACATTTATATTCTCCTTTATCAAAAAATAGGTTATTAATAAATTATCGGTTTAACTAGATAAATTGTCAAGGGATAAAAAATAAGACCGACAATAAAATCGGTCTTAAATGCTTTTTTATGGTTTTTAGAATGGTCTGAAGCACATACCGCAAAGTAAATTTGCCAGACAAAGTGAAAGACAAATATTTCCCGAACCACACATAGACGGATAACCTCCGCTGTACTCACTGTATGTTGTGCCTCCGTTTTGAAGTCTTGATATAAGCTGCTGATATTCAATATTATTCGGATCCATTTTTGCACTTGCCGTGCACTGCTCATTGCTTCAATCTTATTTCCAAGACCAAAGTTAGCAAGTGCATTAAAGTAATACCAGCGAGCATTCCTTTGGCTAACATCAACTGAGTTAAGTACATTAAGAGCTTCTCTGTAGTGCGCTGTATTTATATAGTTTCTTGCGGCAGTAAGTTCTGTAGTAGATTCCTCCTGAGAATAATTTCCGAAGCCCTGTCCAAAAATGTCCTCCCAAGAAAAACCGCCGAAATTTCCGTAATATCCGCCGCCACTGTTTGCGGAGCCACCACCATATGCACCACCGTATGCACTGCCGTTTGGAGCCTTACCCTCACGAATATTTTTTATATGATCATATGCGGCATTAATTTCACGCATTTTTTTTTCTGCAGCTTCATTACCGGGATTTACATCGGGATGATATTTTTTAACAAGTTTTCTGTATGCCTTTTGTATTTCTTCATCACTGGCTGTTGGAGATACCCCCAGCACTTTGTAAGGATCTTCTGTCATTTGGTCTCCTCCCTGTTACACGTCTTTTGGGAATTCCTTTTTTTGTTTCGGCTTTCCTTAACAGAATACCGCATCCAGACGCCGGAGTAAATTATATTTTTCATAATATTTATATTTTTTTCTAACGGAAGCGAAAAAAGAGCTTCTGCGCATTCCGACAAAATCATTGTTAAAATTGGTTGTATGCTTTCGGATGAAATTGATGTGAGCGGATTATAATGCTCTTTTTTAATATCATTTTCTAAGTCGTCCCATGCATCCATTATATATATAAATTGCCCAAGAGCCGATGCAGCTTTTCTGAGAACAGGGGCATATTCATCTTCTTTATAAACAAAAATCTCGGCAAGAAGTACACCGAAAATATTTGACGGTACATCAGGAACTGTAATACCTCGTTTTTCAACATCAGATAAATCAGAGAGGCATTTTTCAATTGCCGCACATTGACGGGGATATTTTTGCCACACATCTTGATAATCCTTTTTTGTAATTTCAGCATAAAGCTTTGCTGAGATTTTTTTATCATCTATCCAATCATCAATAAATTTATTATAAACAAGAGCAACACTCATATCTGCTGCATAAGAAGTTATTTCATTTTCTATAAAACAATGCTTCTTTATTGGATGAATAATACAGCGCTCATCACCATATTTATCATCACAGTTATAGAGTGATGACAAAACCAATATGAGAAATGTCATATCATAGGTGAGCATTATACGGCTTAAATTACCGTGCCGTTCCTTGAGGGAGCGGCACAGACCGCAATATAAGCCTCTGTAAGTTTTAAGTTCATCTTCGCTTAAAGCATTTATGTTGGCGGTAACATATCCAAACATAATGTATCAGCTCTTTCTGATGAATTTTTCGCCACATTTAGGGCATGTGATTTCGATTTTACCTTTTCCTTTTGGTATACGATTAAGTACGCCGCATTTAGGGCATTTGTAGAACTTGAAGTCAGCCTTCTGTGCGTTTCTTTCTTTTCTCTGCTGCTTTAAAACTGCCCACTGATATCTGTTGTTAAGGTATTTCTGGTTTTCGGCAGATCTTCTTGTTGTATCCCTGGAAAACATTCTGTAATAGCAGTAGATTATCAAAGCAAAGCCAATTATCCATAATGCTGTGGACAACCAGCTTACAAAACTTGAAAATACTACTGAAAGCACTATTAAAACAATAGCAATAACAGATAAGAATCTTCCATAGTCATCACCGCCGTAGCGGCCTTCCATAAATTTGGCAAACCAAGCTTTCATATAAGTTCTTCCTTCCTATATTTATTCAAGTTCAAAGGCACCTGTATAAAGCTGATAGTATTTACCTTTCTGTTTTATTAATTCCTCATGATTTCCTCTTTCGATAATTCTACCATGCTCAAGAACCATAATGGCCTTTGAATTCCTTACTGTTGAAAGACGATGAGCGATAACGAATACTGTTCTTCCGTCCATAAGTGAATCCATACCTTTTTGAACAATGGATTCTGTTCTTGTGTCTATTGATGAAGTGGCTTCGTCAAGTATCATAACAGGTGGGTCTGCAACTGCTGCTCTTGCGATAGATATAAGCTGGCGCTGGCCTTGTGAAAGGCTTCCGCCGTCTCCTGTAATAACAGTTTCGTATCCATCGGGAAGCATAGTAATAAAGTCATGGGCATTTGCAAGCTTTGCTGCTGCAATTACCTCTTCGTCAGTTGCATCGAGTCTGCCGTATCTTATGTTATCCATAATTGTTCCGGTAAACAGGTTGACATCCTGCAGTACGATGCCGAGTGAATGCCTCAAATCCGGCTTTTTAATGCTTTTTACATCTATGCCGTCATAGGTGATTTCTCCGCTTTGTATGTCGTAAAAACGGTTAATTAGGTTTGTAATAGTTGTTTTGCCTGCGCCTGTGGCACCAACAAAAGCTATTTTTTGTCCGGGTTTAGCAAAGAGTGATATATCGTTAAGAACAGTCTTTCCTTCTTCATATGCAAATTCAACATCATTCAGTCGAACATCACCTTTTAGTTCACGGTATTCAAATGAACCGTCATCATTTTTAATTTTCCATGCCCAAAGCTCTGTGTGTTTGGTTGTTTCAATAATAGAACCGTTTTCTGCTGTCTCTGCATTAACAAGAGTAACGCTTCCGTTATCCGCTTCGGGTTTTTGGTCCATAAGGCTAAAAATACGTTCTGCTCCTGCCAGAGCCATAACAACGGAGTTAAGCTGCTGGGAAATCTGAGTCAGCGGGTTGGTAAGACTCTTAGAAAGAGAGAGGAATGATGCAATTACACCTAATGTAAGACTGCCAACACCGTTTAATGCAAGGAAACCGCCGAATATAGCTAAACATACATATTCGAGATTTCCTAGGTTCATCATAATGGGCATAAGTATGCTGGCATAACGGTTTGCATTTGCCGTATTTTCACGGAGTTCTTCATTCTTTTTGTCAAATTCGTCTTTTGCCTCGTCCTCATGACAGAAGACTTTAACAACTTTTTGTCCGGTTATCATTTCTTCAATATAGCCGTTAAGCGCTCCAAGAGATTTCTGACGTTTTACAAAATATTTTGAGGATTTTCCCGCAACCTTTTTTGTAACTGTAAGCATGAACCAAATAAACGCACCTACAAAAAGCGAAAGCCAAATATTTAATTTGAGCATTGCAACAGCTACTGAAAGTATTGTCATGGCTGAAGAAATAAACATAGTCAAAGACTGTGAGAGCATCTGCCTAAGAGTATCGGTATCATTTGTGTAATAACTCATGATATCACCGTGAGTATGAGTATCAAAATATTTGATAGGAAGTGTCTGCATGTGTGCAAACATCTCATCTCTTACTTTTTTAATAACGCCCTGAGATATGCTTACCATTGTTCTTGTGTAAAGAAGAGTGGCAAATATACCAATTGAATATATAATTCCCATTCTTATTATTGCAAAAAGAAGCCCTGAAAAATCTGTGCTGCCTGTTTTAAGCATAGGAGTTACAAAGTCGTCAATAACGGTTTGTATGAACATAGAGCCTATTACTGCAGCTACTGCACTAATTATAATACATATTATAACAAATATAAACCTGAATTTATAGTTTCCAATATAAGACATCAATCTTTTTATTGTTGAGCGGGCATTTTTGATTTTAGGACGAGGTCCCATTTGTTTTCCCGGTCCATGTCCTCCGCTTGGTAAAGGTCTTGATTCTTCGCTCATTGTTCATCGCCTCCTTTTGTCTGTGACTCGTAAATTTCGCGGTAGATTTTATTTGTCTTCATAAGCTCATCAGGTGTGCCGAAGGCATCTATTCTGCCGTTATTCATTACGATTATTTTGTCTGCATCCTCAATTGATGATATACGCTGAGTGATTATGAATTTAGTTGTATCCGGTATTTCTTCACGGAAAGCTTTTCTGATTTTTGAGTCAGTGGCTGTATCAACTGCACTTGTTGAGTCATCCAATATAAGTATTTTAGGTTTTTTAAGCAAGGCTCTTGCTATACAAAGACGTTGTTTCTGACCTCCTGATACATTTGAGCCTCCCTGCTCAATATATGTATCATATTTATCCGGGAACTGTTCAATGAATTCATCAGCGCATGCAAGCCTACAGGCATGAATAATTTCTTCATCTGAGGCATCTTTATTTCCCCAGCGAAGGTTTTCTTTTATTGTACCGCTGAAGAGTACGTTTTTCTGAAGAACCATTGCCACTTCTTTTCTGAGTGTTTTCAAATCATAGTTTCTTACATCAACATCTCCGACTTTGAGTGAGCCGTCAGTTACATCATAAAGACGGGGTATAAGCTGAACAAATGTACTTTTAGATGAGCCTGTTCCTCCGATTACACCAACTGTTTCGCCTGATTTTATGTCAACGTTTACATCGTTGAGACAAAGCCTTTTAATATCTTTTGAATAACTGAACGAAACATTATCAAATGATACTGATCCATCTTTTACTTCATATACTGGTTTTTCCGGATTTTTTATATCAGGTGTTTCGCTTAAAAGCTCGTAAATACGTTCTGAACCTGTTTTTGCCATTGTTATCATAACAAACACCATTGAAAGTATCATAAGGCTCATAAGAATCTGCATTGTATAACTGACAATACTGACAAGATTTCCTGTAAGCATTTGACCCTGTACAATATATTTTGCACCAAACCAAGATGCAAGAAGCAAACAAAGATAAGCGCAGAACTGCATAAGAGGAAATGCAAGTGAAAGGAGCCTTTCAACCTTTGAGTAATCTTCGTAAATATCTTCGGAAGAAGCATTGAATTTTTCTATTTCATGATCTTCACGAACAAATGATTTTACTACTCTGATGCCTCTTAAATTTTCCTGAACGATTGTATTAAGATTGTCGTATTTTTTGAACACACGCTTGAATATAGGGTGTGCTTTTGACATTATCAAAAATAGGCAAATTGCAAGAGTTGGAATTATAAAAATATATATTAAAGCTATCCTACTGTTTATTTTTAAAACGGCAATTAATGCACATATAAGCATAATAGGGCTTCTAACGGCAATCCTTATAAGCATCATGTATGCCATTTGTACGTTCGTTACATCGGTAGTAAGCCTTGTTACAATAGATGCGGTTGAAAATTTATCTATATTAAGAAATGAATACTCCTGTACTTTATAGTACATATCCTTTCTGAGGTTGGTCAGCAAATCTTGCAGATGCTTTTGCAGATAATTTCCGCTCATAACGCCAAAGAAAAGAGATACAATACAGCATAGAATAAGAATTAGACCGGTTTTTGTTATATAACTCATGTCTCCTGCATTAATACCGTAATCGATGAGGTTTGCCATTATATATGGAATTAATACTGACAGAATAACTTCACCTATTACAAATACAGGGGAGAGTATAGAGTCTTTTTTGTACTGTCTAATGGATTTAGACAGCTGTTTAATGATGCTCATTGATATACCTCCTGATTTTTGTCTTAATTTTTTGTCACTTTTAATAAGTTGTCTTTCATTTTATTAATAACGCTTATAAATTGTTTGAGTTCTTCGTCTGTTATATCTTTAAGCACCACTTTTTCAATATCTTTAATAAATGGTGCGAAGTTATGAAAAATATTGTCAGACTTTTCAGTAAGCACAAGTTTTTTAAGCCTTGCATCATTGGGAACGCTCTGCTTAATAATGTATCCTTTTTTCAAGCACCTAATTATACCTGTTGCGGTCGATGGCCTGATATTAAAGGAGTTTTCATATCACGCTGAAATACATCCAGGTTGTCCTTCTGGGCATGCTTTATGAAAATGATTATATGCATCTGCTGGGCTGAAAGGCTTGAAAGCATTTCGTGGTTAGAGCAATTTGCTATTATAAGACGTTTAATAAGATTGTTGAGAGACTTAAGTTCAGCTACTACAGATTCTTCCATTGTAAAAACCTCCCTCCTTATTGTTATGGTACTAACTGTTAGGTAACTAACTATTTTATTATTATACATTTATCAAAATAATAGTCAATTATTTTTTTCATATAATTTTCTTAAATATAAATTAAAAAATACCTCAGTCCATTTGGACTGAGGTAAATGTTAGCTTTATTACTCTTCTTCGTCATTGAAAATAGCATCAAATTCAGCAGATACTTTTTCAAATTCTTCATCATTTTCGATTGAAAGAAGCTCTACTTCTTCATTTTCAAGCTCTTTGTATTCGTAAATAAGAACTGTTTCATCATTCTGAGGAAGAAGTGCAATATATTCTTTTCCTTCGATGCCTTCAACATCAAAAACTCCAAGTACAACACACTCAAGTTCTGTATCATCATCAAGAGTAAGTGTCATTGTTTCAAGTTCTTCGCTTAAGCAATCCTCATCGTGTTCGTGATCGCATCCGCAATCGCATTTGTGTTCGCTCATAGTTATCTCCTTTGCATAATTGAAATAAATGGTTATACAGACATAGTATACTAAAACAGTGTTTAGTACAATATAAAGTTTTGTTTTATTTTTCTTTTTTTATTCTTTTTGCAGTAATTTTTTGTGCTGAGGTTGGATATTTCATTGGTTTCCTTGCTCTGTCATCAGGAATCATCTTTCCTTCTTTCATATATACTCGGTTTATCTGTGTTTCAAGCAGATTTGAGCATTTGTTGAGATAACGCATTTCGCCTTTTGTTGCAAGGCTTATTACCTTTCCGGATTTTCCGTTTCTGCCTGTTCTTCCGGCACGATGGAGATAGCTGACAGGGTTTTCGGGAATATCCATGTTTATAATATGGGTAACATCGGGAATATCAAGACCTCTTGAAACAAGGTCAGATGCAACAAGTATTTCCGCTTTGCCGCTTATCATATCATTAATGGCTTTTCTTCTTTCATCACGTCTGATACCACCGTAAAGTCCTACTGCTTTAAGTGAATGGTAGCAGAGTTTTTCAACCGTAACCTCTATGTTTTCGGGATTATTTATGAATACAATTGTCTTATTGGCTTTTTCACCGTGAACAATTTTTCTAATGATGTTAATTTTATCTCTTAATTCGCATTCAATACTGAAATGCTCAATCGTTTTTGGAAGCCTTTCTTCGGCTAAGCAGAAAACAGGGTCATTGGTTGATATTTCTTTTGCGACGGCTATAGCGTCTTTATTCATTGATGCAGAGAGGAATACAGTTTGACGGCTGTTTTTAAGCGTTGTTTTTACAACTGCCTTAACCAAGTCAATATTAAGCCTATCAACCATTCTGTCAGCTTCGTCAACGATTATTGTTTTAACAGTATGAGCCGGAAGTTTTCTTTTGCCAATAAGGTCAAGTATACGTCCTGCCGAGCCGATTATTATCTGCGGCTTTTCTTTAAGTTTTTCGATTTGTCGTGCCATACCTGCATTGCCGATAATAAGAGCGGAACGTATATCCATTCCGGAATTTTTCGCCAAAAGTTCAGCTTGCTTATGAACTTGAACAGCAAGCTCATGTGTTGGCGTAAGCACGATGCACTGGGCAGAACGCACTGATATATCTATATTCATAAATACCGGCAGCAAATAGGTGAGAGTCTTTCCTGAACCTGTTTCTGCACGCACAACAGCATCTTTTTTAGACAGAATTACAGGAATTGCAATTTCCTGAACTTCTGTAGGACTATTAATACCTTGCATTTTAAGAGCTGATATAAGCTCTTCTGATAATCCTAGTGAACTGAATTGATTTTCCATAGTTTTTTCCTTCCATTGTAAAAGTTGTCCAATTACTTTGATTATAAATTATTGAATTAACTATTTCAAGGCGATAAATGACCTAAATAGGTTTCTGATAGTAATTATGTACAAAAACAAGAACATAATTTATGCAAAACAAGAAAAATCAATAATTTATCCTTTTTTTCATTGACACAAAAGTAGTTGTGTGTCAGGATTATTATAAGTGTTATACTATAATATAGAATAAAGTTATAAAATGCAAGGATTTGAAAGAAACAAAAAAATACTGAATCCCAATTTCTTATCTAATATACAGCTATTTGATAAGCCAATTAACGAAAAGAGGCTCAATCCGAAAGGATTGGCCTTTTTTCATTAAAAAATTATAATAAATTAATAATGTAAAGTTAATTGTACTTAACAAACATTTTAATTGATAATGGTTATTATTACTATTAACAAAGAGGAGGTGTGTTATGAAAGGCAAGAGATTATTTAAAATGATTCTTGATATTATAATGCTGGTGCTTTTGGTGCTTATGTTTAAGAAAAATGTAATCAGTATGTCGTTCCATGAAGTTGGAGGATTGGCGTTAATTGGTTTGTTTGTGATACATAATTTGGTTAACTGGAAATGGATTAAAGCGGTTTTTAGCAAGCTTTTCCACGGTGGAATAAATGCAAGAACGAGTATTTTTGCTATAATCAATTCATTGCTGGCAATTGATTTTATTTTGATTGGCGTTAGTGGTGTACTTATGGTACATGGTGCGGCAGGTTCTTGGAAAACTGTACATTATTTTTGTGCCGCACTTTCAATAATTTTAATGGGAATCCATATTGGACTTCATTGGGGCTTAATAAAAAATGTTTTAGGCAGACATGGATATAATAAGGGTGCAAAGGCAGTTGGTTCGGCTGTACTTATAGCGGCACTTGCTTACGGCATTTATGGAACAGCTTCAACGTCATTTGTACATTGGTTAACAATGCCTTTTTCGGTAAGTGCATATGGTGCGGGAGAAGGTAATCAAGGAACACATGAAGAAAATAATAATAGTGATGGACTAAACAGTGTTGATGGAATAACCTCTGCAACACAAAGCGGTAATAGTACAGAAGAAAACGGCAGAGGGGTTGGGGATGGAAATCACCAAAACGGAGACAGCACAATAAATGCTGAAAACATATTCAGTACAGTAACAAGCTATCTTTCTATTATGGTATTGTTTGCCTTTATAACTGTAATTATTTCTAAGCTTCATATTGGCAAAAGAAAAATAACAGGTGACGGAGGTTCAAATGAATACATTACTGGAGAGTGTGTAGAAAAATAAAAAACAGGCGTGAGCCTGTTTTTTTTATTCAGCAGTGTATCCGTATATTGTTTCTGAAAGTTTGGCGGCAGTATTCTTCAAATCTTCTGCAAGACCGTTTTTCTTATGCGCGGATATTCTAACAGTAGGTCCGGCAACGCTTATTGCAAAACCGGCAGTTGAAGCTGATTTCATAACCGGAACAGCAACGCATGAAAGTCCAAGTTCTATTTCTTCATCATCACAGCCATAGCCGTTTTTGCGTATTTCAGCCATTTCTTCTTTAAGCTGTGTGGGATTAGTGATAGTATTGTATGTAAGAGCTTTGAGCTGATGTATAGTCAAAAATACATCAAATTCTGCTTCTGTTTTATATGCAAGAAGAACTTTGCCTGCGCCTGTGCAATGCATATAGTTTTTTGTACCTATCTGCGTGTTTATATACATTGATGTGTCAGCATCAACCTTATCTATATATACAATACTGCCGTTAATTTCTTTAGCGCTGTGTACGGTTTCTCTGTATTTTAAGCTTAATTCCTCAAGGTACGGATGAGAAATGCGTATAAGAATATTGTTCATTTTAACGGCACTTGTAAGTGAAAGTATTTTAAGGCCAAGAGAATACTTCTGGTTATCTTCGTTTTGAAGCAAATAACCAAGTGTGGTCAAACTGTTTACAAGGCCAAAGGTGGTACTTTTATTAAGACCAATGGAATCTGAAATTTCTTTAAGGCTGAGTTCATTTTTTCCGTTCTGAAAAAGCTCAAGGATTGAAAAAGCCCTTTCTAGGGACTGAATTGTTTTTGTAGTAGCCATAAATCCTACTCCTTTATTTTTTATTACAGAATATTATACGATAGCCTCATATTTTAGTCAACAAAGGAGAACTGGCACAGCATTTATGCACGAACTGATTATGCCTGCTTAACATAATTATTGACATAATGGCCTCTAAAATGTATTATTTACTATATTTAATAAAGGAGATTGCAATGAAAGAGTTTCGTTTTGCTTTTAAACAGACAATACCGGTATTATGCGGATACATATTTCTTGGAATAGCCTTCGGTCTTCTGCTTCAGCAGGCAGGCTACAACTTTATATGGGCTTTTTTAATAAGTACATTTGTATATGCAGGGTCTATGCAGTTTGTGCTGATAAGCTTTCTCGGGAGCGGAATAGGATTGTTATCGGTTGTGCTTATGACTCTTTCTGTAAATAGCAGACATATGTTTTACGGCATTTCTTTTATTGATAAGTTTAAAAACATGGGGAAAAGGTATCCGTATATGGTTTACTCTCTTTCAGATGAAACATATTCTCTTTTATGCGGTACAAATGTTCCGGAGAATATGAATGAGAATAATGTTCTCTTTTTAATCTCTTTATTAGACCAGATTTATTGGGTTGCAGGCTCGGTTATTGGTGCTGCATTAGGCAGTATTATACCTTTTGATATTACAGGAATAGATTTTGCAATGACCGCACTTTTTGTTGTTATATTTGTTGAGCAGTGGCTGTCAGGCAAGTCACATTTTCCGGCCGTTTTTGGATTTATTAGCGGTTTAATATGCCTTATTGTTTTTGGACCGAATAAGTTTATTCTTCCTTCACTTATAATCTGTGTACTTGGGCTTACTATTTGGGGAAAAATAAATAATTATAAGGAGGCTGAAAACCGATGACTAATACATATGATATAATAATTGTAGCCGTTGTAGCGGCTTGTACAATAATAATAAGGGCGTTCCCATTTGCAGTATTTGGACACAGAGAAAATACATTACCTGCAGTAGATTATATAGGGAAAGTTCTTCCGTCGGCGGTTATTGCCGTTTTGATTATATACTGTCTTAAAAATGTTAGTTTTGAAGATTCTGAGTTGTTTTTACCTCAATTTATTTCGATTGCCGTTGTTATTTTACTTCATATATGGAAAAGAAATAATCTTATAAGTATAGGATTTGGAACACTTTGTTATATGTTTCTTATAAGAATAATGTAATATTTGTTTTTAGAAAGTATTGTTCATTGACATGAAAAAAATATTATGATAAAATTTAAAACAGTAATCGCAGTTATGAAGACTGCAATGAGTATAGTTATTTTGAATTAATAAACCATGAAGGTTATGTATTATTTGCATGCTTTCATGGTTTTTTGTTTTTATAAAAAACTACGTTAAGAATTTAGGAGGAAATACATTATGGCGTTGGATCAAGTTATTAAAAAAATCGGTGCTTACTGGGATGATTATTCAGATACGTTTGATGAAGAGCATGATACTGAAGATATTTCGGTTTGGAAAGGTTTCCTTTTAACAATTCTCGGTGAGGATAAAAACAAGTCAGTGCTTGATATTGGAACAGGAACAGGATTTCTTGCTAATACGATTGCAGAACTTGGCTATGCTTCAATCGGAGTTGACATATCTAAAGGCATGATGGATTATGCAGTTAAGCATGCTCATGAAAGGAATACGAATGCGGTGTATATGTATGGCAGTGCATTGGAGCTTCCTTTTATGGATAGTACAATTGATTATATTGTGAATTCAAGGCTTATTTGGACACTTGTTGAGCCGGATACAGCAATTAAGGAATGGGCAAGGGTAATTAAGCCCGGCGGCAGTATATACTGTTTTAATCGCATGAAGGATAATGTTGGCATAATAATGAGCAAATCAAATATATATAATGATGTCAGTGTAGATGAGAAGCTTGTTGTTTCTAATGCAAAGATGGATGAGCTTAGAGGACTTATGGAAAGAAACGGTCTTACTAATGTTCGTATTTTAGAGCTGCCTGAAACAACAAAAGAAGAAAGAAATTACATTAAGCTAGAGGAATGGTATCAGCCGTGGTATGCATTAGCGGCAGATAAGCCATTAAGTTTTTAAGACGTAATTCTTCAATTGATAATACAGGACATTGTCCTTATTATATACCCTTATTAAATCTATATATCCAAGTTTGAACAATGCTGTGTATTGTTCAAGAAATATTCCTGCCGAAATCCGCATCAACCCCATAATGCGGATTTCGGTCTTTTTATTCTGCATTAAAATAGTTTGTAATTCCTTTATAAATTGCCCAGGCAGTTTCCTGCTGATACTCATCATCATTAAGTTTCTGTTCATCGGAGTAATTGCTCAAAAAACCGCACTCAACAATGGCAGCAGGTATTTCCGTTGTTCTTAGAACATAATAGTCTGAATTTGATTTTGCAACTCGTTCACTGCCGAGAGAAGTGCATAAAGAAGCCTGAATATTTTCTGCAAGCTTTTTGCCTTCTTCACTGCTTTTATAATAAAACACCTGAGCACCGTGTACTGATTGAGATGTAAAAGAATTTTGATGTACACTGATGAGAATGTCACCATTACTGTTATTTGCTATGTCTTTTCGTACACTCATATCTGATTTCTTTGAATCTCCCAGAGCTTCATCGGTATTTCTTGTAATTATTGCTACAGCACCGCTTTGTTCAAGATACTGCTGAAGGTATTCGGCTATTTTAAGATTGATTATTTTTTCGTTTTCTCCGTTTACACCTGCTTTGCCGGGGTCAAAACCCCCATGACCTGCATCAATTATGACAACTTTATTTTCAACAGGCAGAATAGTTGCCACAGCAGTGTTGTTATTGTAAAATGCTGCACATGCAATAAATGCACATAAAACTCCGATGGTTACTCTGTTTTTGATGTTTTTTAAATATATAGCTTTAAATATCATATCTTCTCCGACTTAGGCTTTTTATTAATATTATGCAGTTGTAGCTGTACTTAGGATTAAGATTAAAGGCAAAAAACGTTGTAAATATCTTATGAGTGTAATATAATAAAAAAAATTGTCGACAGCACCGGAGGACATATGTATATGAAATTAACAGATAATACAGAACTCATATTTGCAGACACTGAAGATTTGGATGAGGTATCTGCACTTTTTTATGCCGCAATAGAAGAAATGAATTCAAACAACATTCCTCAGTGGGATGACGTTTATCCTGATAGGGAAACACTTGAGAAGGATATTGATAAGCATGAAATGTGGCTTATTAGAGTAGACGGAAAAATTGCGGTTGTATTTGTATTAAATAAAGAATTTGACGACCTATATGAAACAGGAAAGTGGAAGCATCCTAATTCTAACTTTAAAATACTGCATAGGCTTTGTGTTCATCCTCGTTTTCAGAACAGAGGTCTTGCCAAAACGGCAATGTATGTAATATTCGATAGTTTGAAAGAGGAGGGAATTGAAGCGCTTCGTTTTGATGGCTTTACACTTAATCCGTATGCAATCAAGTTATATAAAAATTTGGAATGTGACATAGTAGGAACGGTTAATTTTAGAAAAGGAGAATTCTATTTATATGAAAAATATCTGCTATGATTAACCTATTGCAATATATAAATAGTTTATTGACACATTTTTAGTTCACAAGGGAGTTTGGAAAAAATGGAAGCTTTTACAAAGATGCTTAATCTTCAATTACTGCTTTTTGCAATCATGTTAGTTGGGGTTGTAGCAAAAAAAATTAATATCATTTCTAAGGATGGACAGGCAAGTTTGACGAACCTTCTTATAGATATAGTTTTGCCAAGCAATATAATTGCATCATTTTCATCTCACGTAGAAAGCAGCAATATGGCACAGAACCTTATGCTTGCGCTGGCTATTTCTGTTGTAATTCAGGCAATTGCAGTTATTTTCGGCGGAAAGCTGTTTTCCAAGTTTCCTAAAAATAAAAAAGATGTAATGCATTATGGTTTGATTTGCTCAAACTCAAGCTTTATTGGACTGCCTGTTGCAGATAATATATACGGGAGCATTGGTGTAGTATATGTTTCTATGTTCCAGCTGCCTATCAGGGTTACTATGTGGACATCGGGACTAGCTCTTTTTACCAGTGTAGACAGAAAGTCAGCAGTAAAAACTATTCTTCTGCATCCTTGTATAGTATCAATGGGTATAGGAATAATAATTATGGCTTTTAATCCGCCGCTGCCGGCTTTTGCAACATCAACAATAACCTATTTGAGCAAGTGTACCATACCTCTTTCAATGCTTATTATCGGCAGCATACTTTCTGACTGCAGTATAAAAGAAATATTTGACGCAAGTGCATTATATTTTTCGGTTATTAGGCTTGTTGTTTTTCCTTTGATTGTTTTTGCGGTGCTTAAGTTTTTACATATTGATGATGTCCTTCTGGGCGTTTCTGTTATTATGTCAGGAATGCCGGCTGGAAGCACTACTGCAATACTTGCAGATAAATATGACGGTGACGGACATTATGCTTCAAAGGCTGTTTTTGTTTCAACACTGCTTTCTATAATAACAGTACCTTTACTGTGTTCATTAATATAAAAGGAGTAATTTATGAAATCCGGGAGCAAATATTTAAAAGGCTTAATTTTATTTTTAGTTTTAATAGCTGTTTTGATTGGAGTTTATGTATGGCAGAAACCTCAGACAACTGAGAATGAAAAAGATATTGGCATTACTGTAATTGATGATACGGGTAAAGAGGTTCAGTATTTTGACAACACTAATGCAGAGTATTTAAGGACTGTGCTTGATGAACTGGAAGAACAGGGCTTTTCGTACAGCGGTGATGAAAGTACATTCGGATATTATATTGATACGGTAAATGGAGTTAAAGCCGATAACATAACCGCATACTGGGCTTTTTATGTCAATGGAGATTACTGCAGCTACGGAGTTGATAATCAGCCGGTAAACGACGGAGATATGTTTGAAATCATATATGAGAAGGTGGAAGACAGCGGGAGTTGATAGCTAATGAAAATATCGGCAAAGGATGCTGCTGAAATAGGCATAATGAGTGCGACGCTTTCTGCAGGAAAATTTGCTCTGTCGTTTTTGCCAAATATAGAGATTGTTACTTTGCTTATGATTTTGTATACAATATATTTTGGTAAAAAGGCAATATTAAGTGCTTTTGTGTTTACTGCACTTGAGTGTATGCTGTGGGGCTTTGGCTTATGGGTAATAATGTATATGTATATTTGGCCTTTATTAGTCTGGATTGCTCTTATATTCAGAGAAAAAAAGCATGCACTTTTCTGGGCATTGCTTTCGGGAATGTTTGGTCTTTCATATGGCGGACTTTGTGCGTTGGTATATGTTGCAACAAGCGGAATAAATGCAGGCTTTGCATGGTGGATAGCAGGGATACCGTTTGATATTGTACATGGTATTTCTAATTTCATAATAATGATTATATTATTTAACCCTCTGAATTCGGTTATGAAAAGAATATAGAAATAAAGAAGAGCATTCGGTTTTCCGAATGCTCTTAGTTGTTATATTTATTTGCTGATTACAAGCTTCTGTCCAATATAAATTACATTAGGATCAGATATTGTGGTTTTATTATTTTCATAAATAGTCTTCCATAATGTACCGTTGCCAAGTTCTTTAGCTGCAATTTTCCAAAGGCTGTCGCCCTTAACTACTGTGTAAAGCTCTTCGGCAGTAGGAATAGGTTCAACTGTAGGATTTTCAACAACAGGTGTTTCGACAACAGGAGTTTCAACAACAGGAGTTTCAACAACAGGTTCCTCTGTTACAGGTGCACTGATTATTGTGATACGTCCCTGTGGTTGTGCATATTCCTGACCAATTACATTGTTAAGATGCTCAACATACTGAATAAGTGCATCACAGTCAAGGATTTCAGTGTCGCACATATATGAGCCCTGTGTAAGCTGATAATATGTGTCTCCGCCTTCAGCCTGGAATGAGTTTACTGCTACTGTATAATTAGCATTAGGATCAAATGCTTTTCCGTTCACTGATTCGATTGTTACTCTGCTTCCCGGTTTGGCAGGAGCGTAATATGTTGAATCGGGATACTGAGCACCATTCTCATAAGGTACTGTTGTATCAATTGTATATTTAATGCCGGCTACCTGAGGGAAACCTCCGAGTGTTTCGGGTGTGCAGAATGTTGAAGCTTCAAGAATTTCAAGAAGCTGAGAACCTGTGATTGTTACTAAGCTTACATCATTTCCGAATGGGAATATAGTAACAAGAGTATCCATTGATATGTCACCGGGTTCTACTGATGTACGAATTCCGCCGCCGTTTGAAATAGCACAGTCAACATTTATGCCAAGCTCATGCTCGTCAGCATATTTCTGGGCTGTATAAAGGTAAGCATCAGCTGTAAAATCACCAAGGTTAGTTTCCTGTGTACGTACAATTGCTTTTGTTCCTTCAAGTTTTACTTCTGTTTTAGCAAATACTTTTGAATAAGCTGCTGATACTTCTGCTTTATCGGCTGTTACCATAGCATCAACATTTTCGTCATATTTGCCGATTGTTGCAGCATAGTCTGCGGCTGAGATAAGCTTAGCAGCTGCTTCATGTGATGTTTCATCTACAACAACTGTACCAACATTTGCAAGGTATGCACCTGTGCTGACTATTGTTGAGTCGCCGACTTTGATACCGCCGTCCATCACGGTATGGCTGTGTCCGTCAACAATAAGGTCAATGCCGCTGACTGCTGAAGCAAGATCTGATGAACGTCTGCCTTCACTTTCTTCGTCAACACCGAGATGTGTAAGAGCTATGATATAATCACAGCCTTCAGCCTTGAGTTCATCTACCTGTGCCTGAGCTGCCTTGAACATTTCGTCTTTGTCAAGGAATGAAACAAGCTTAACATTGCTGGGGCTTGTCTTAGTAAGTGTTTCTGCTGTATCAAGACCAAATACACCTATTTTCATTCCGTTTTTTTCAAAAACAGCGTTTGCATCAAAATACGGTTTGCCGGTTTCTTTGTTAAGTACATTTGCATCAATAACTTTAACGCCTGCATCTGTAAGGACTTTCATGTTGTCAAGAAGTTCATCGAATGAATAGTCAAATTCATGATTACCCATTGAAACTGCATCATATCCGGCTGCTGCGATATATTCTGCTGCATTCTTTCCTCTGTAATAGCTTACAAGAGTGCTGCCCTGTGAGAAATCTCCGGCGTCAAGAAGGAGAACATCTGCTCCCTGAGCTTCATAATATTCCTTAAGACCTGCAACGCCTGCGATACCGACTGCTGTATCGGTTTTTTCATAGTATCCGTGCATATCATTTGTATGGATAACTACAAGCTTGCCCTTCATAGAGTCTGCTGTGCTTTCGGCCATTGCCGGAACAGTCATGCCAAAAACCATTACAGCAGCAGTAAGAAGAGAAATAAGTTTCTTTTTCATGTATAATCCTCCTTTAGTATATTGTTGTAAAAATTTAACACATTACAATTTTACCACAACTGTAAAATGTTTTAAATAGTATTTTAAGAATACAATGTAAATACATGCTAATTTATCAATTGTTCCAAAAATACTGCTTATATAAATGTTTAAATTACAGGAAAGATTACAAAACTTACAGAACATCAGTATAGTATATAAAAAACTATAAGTAACGGTTAAAGTTTATAATATTTTAAATATGAAGGCTCGACAATTTTTTAATACCGTCATTTTCTGCGCACATGATAGCAGCTTCGGTTTTTCCGTTCTCAAAAGTAAGAAATGCAAAGGTTTTTCCGGAACTGCTCCTTGGAAGAGCTATACTTCCCGGATTCATAACAATTATGCCACCCTCGTTTTGAAGATATGGGACATGAGTATGCCCGAAAAGGGCAATATCAGCACCGTTTTGGGCAGCCGAATAATAAAGAGCGGTAGTGTCATAATAGACACGCTGTCTATGGCCGTGAGTCATGAAAATTGTATGACCGCAGACATTAATTGTTTTTTCAGCCGAATAGCCGTTATCAAAATCGTTATTGCCACGAACTTGATAAATTGGAACGCCGCTGCAAATATTAAAAAGCTCAGAGACATCCTCCGTACAGTCTCCCAAATGTATTATTCCGTTAATTACTGATTTATATTTTTGGGCTAAATTATTCATCAATTCCGTACGGCAATGACTGTCGGAAAAAATAAGAAGCTTCATTATAATATCTCCTTCTGGAGGTAGGTAATCATACGGCGGAGAGCTTTTCCTCGATGACTTACTGCATTCTTTTCCTCAAGGAGTCATTTCAGCGCTTGTTATGCCCTTTGGAGGAAAGAAGAATATTGGATCATATCCAAATCCGCCGCAGCCGGCAGGCTGGTCTGCAATTCTGCCTTCCATAGTATCGGTTATTGTCATGACAGTACCGTTTGGAAATGCTGCAGCAACAGCACATACGAATCTTGCTGTTCTCTTTTCTTCTTCAACGCCTTTAAGACGATCAATAATTATACGATTTTTTTCTTCATAGGGTGTGTCGTGTCCGAGATAGCGTGCTGAATATATGCCGGGCTCTCCTCCGAGATAATCTATTACAAGGCCGCTGTCATCGGCAAGACATAATGTGTTTGCAATTGCACAGACTGCCTTGGCTTTTATTGCTGCATTTTCTTCAAATGTTGTTCCGTTTTCTTCAATTTCGATATCTATTCCGGCATCCTTCATTGAAAGAACCTCAATATTTTCATTGGAAAGCAATTTTTTGAATTCCTTCATTTTTCCCTCATTAGTAGTAGCCACTATTATTTTCATAAGTGCATCTCCTTTGGTATAAATATTAATTGATTATATCAGAGAATAGATAGAATTGGAATATATTGATTCCATTGTTGACATAGGACAAATAGAATAGTAATATTTTGGAATGTATGGGGTAAATTTTAAATTACTGGGTGTATAAGTTAACACAGTTAATTTTTATGTTCATTTTAGAAATACACTTTATTAATTTATTTTTTAATATTTGTTCATATACTGTTCAAAAATACCTACTATAATTCAAAACATAAAATAAATACGAAAAAAATAACTGGACGAAAAGTTCATTAGGAGGATTAATAATGAGTTGGTATGAAGAGACATCAAAAAATAATGACAACGACAATAAAAACAATAATGAGGGAACAAATATTAACAATCCATCAAATGATGTAAGCGATTTGCATAATAATGAAGAAAGAACTGTGAATGCAAATGACTATATAGATGCCGATGATGTTGAAGATCAGGTTGAGGAAATCGAGAATGTCTACGACAAACCGTTTGTCGGAACTTCAAGTGAGAAAATAGGAGTCCCTATAAGTGTTCCTAACCAAAGTTCAGTTGAAGATACTATAGAAGAAAAGAAACCGTCAGATATGGAAAGTGATGAATTCCATGATAATGATAACAAAACTGCATCAGAGGGTGCTGACGGAGGAGAAGCACCAAAAGAAGAAAAAGTACCTTATTATGATGTAAAGGTAAAGCCAAACAAAAAAGGAATGACTTTTGGTAAAGTAATTGCTGCTTGCCTTGTTGTTAGCCTTGGCTTGGGAACGGGTATCGGTGCCGGATACGGAGTTTCGAGAATATTTAATAAGAGCGTAGGTGTTTCATCAGACGGAGTGTTAACAACCTCAGCCGCTGCAGTTTCAACAACAAAATCCAATTCAGCTGCCGATGCTATTGATTCGGTATACAATGCAGTTGTAAGTATTACAACCCTTACTCAGGGAACTGCTAATTATGGCTTCTATACAGTTCCTTATCAGGCAGAGGGAGC
Source organism: Candidatus Metalachnospira sp. (assembly GCA_040767305.1). Lineage (GTDB taxonomy): Bacteria > Bacillota > Clostridia > Lachnospirales > Anaerotignaceae > Metalachnospira. The sequence continues at coordinate 342,788 of JAXGOV010000001.1, forward strand.
AGGAAGCGGTGTTATATTTGCTGAAGATGATTCAAGAGTATTTGTTGCTACAAATCAGCATGTTATAAACGGAGCAAGCAACATTGCAATTGCTTTTGATGATGCTGAAAATACAATCCCTGCATCAATTGTGGGCTATGATGAAACGAGTGATCTCGCCGTACTTTCAGTTGACAAGTCAGATCTTGAGGCTCAGGGTATTAATAATGTAACTATAGCGGTATTTGATGATACTGATGACATAAAGCTTGGTGAAAGCGTTATTGCAATTGGCAACTCTCTCGGAGAGGGAAAAACAACAACAGGCGGTATGATAAGTGCAGAAAACAAGACTGTTAGCGTAGAAGGCAAGCAGCTTAATGTAATTCAGACAGATGCAGCTATTAACCCAGGCAACAGTGGCGGTGCACTTGTAAATTATGCAGGTGCGGTTATTGGTATAAATACAGCTAAAACATTCTCTACTTCTTCAGGAAGTACAGCAGAGGGTGTAGGATACGCAATTCCTGCAAGTGTTGCTGTACCTATCCTTAATGAGCTTAAACAAAACGGTTCAATCGAAAAACCGTATCTTGGAATTACAGGTCAGGATATAACAAGTCAGCTCTCTGACCTCTACAGACTTCCTGTAGGTGTTCTTGTTACATCTGTTATGGAAGGAAGCAGTGCTGAACAGGCAGGAATTCAGCAGGGCGATGTAATAGTTTCATATAATGGCAAGACTGTGCTTAATATGGATAATCTTGTTCAATATATTGAGGACAGCAGTGTTGGAGATGAGGTTAAGCTTGGTATTGTAAGAAACGGGGATACTTCTGTAGAAGTAACTACAACTCTTGGTAATATCAATGCTCAGAATACAACAGCATCTTCGGAAAACCCATCAGTTAATCAGAACTAAATAAAATAATCCGACTGAAATCGGTTTAAATATTCATAGTCTAATTCCTTTAAAATCCGTTTGAATTGACTCAAACGGATTTTTTCTTATATAAAAATGTTGAAATCACAATATGACCGCTGCTGACGTACAAATTACTAATTTGTGTGTCTGATGTGGATGTGTTAATATATATAAAATAAATCGTATAAAAACCAATCGGTTATTTCTGTTTTTGTGTTGAAATTACTCTGCTTTATGTTATAATATGAAGGACAAATGTACATGATGGGTGTACGATGGGTTAATGAATGGGTTTTTACATATTTAGGAGGAGTATTTTTTATGTCAAATTCAACTGTATTGCCAAGTTATATGGCCGAAAGGGTAGGCCGACTAGATGGTGAGTCAGCCTTTGCAATTTTATCGAAAGCTCAGGCTTTGGAAGCGAAAGGTATTAATGTTGTTCATCTTGAAATCGGTCAGCCTGACTTTAAAACACCGGAAAATATAATGGAAGCCGCAAAAAAAGCTATGTCAGACGGTTACACAGGATACGGTCCTACACTTGGATACGATGATTTGAGAAATGCAGTTGCCGGTTATGCAAAAAAATACAAAAATTTGAATGTAACAAAAGATAATGTTGTTATTGTTCCGGGCGGGAAACCTACTATGTTTTTTACTATGCTTACATTAGTAAGACCTGGTGATGAGGTTATTTATCCTAATCCGGGTTTTCCTATTTATGAAAGCTGTATAAAATTTGCTGAAGGTGTGCCGGTTCCTATGCCCCTTACAGATGATAATGATTTTAGATTGGATATTGAAAAGTTTAAAAGTCTTATTACACCAAAGACTAAGCTTATAATAATAAACAGTCCGGGCAATCCTACAGGCGGTATTTTTGAAAAAGAAGATATACTTGCAATGGCAGAAATACTCAAGGACAGACCTGACATATTTATTTTGTCCGATGAGATATACGACAGACTTATATATGACGGAAAGCCGTTTTCAATTGCGTCTTTGCCTGAGTTTAAGGACAGAACTCTTGTGCTGGACGGATTTTCAAAGACATATTCAATGACAGGCTGGAGAGTTGGCTATTGTATTGCAAATCCTGATATTATAAGACAGTTTGAAATGATTATGGTTAATTCGGTATCATGTACATGCTCTTTCACTCAGATGGCTGCAATAGAGGCTTTGACAGGTAATCAGGAGCCGGTTGACAGAATGAGAGAAGAATTTAAAAAACGCAGGGATTGGCTTGTGAAGGCACTGAATGATATTGAAGGCGTAACCTGCCGTATGCCAAGAGGTGCATTTTATGCTTTCCCTGATATATCGTCATTTGGTCTTACAAGCAAGAAATTTGCTGACAGGCTTCTTGATGAGGAGGGCGTAGCACTTGCTTGGGGTACATCGTTTGGAGTATATGGTGAAGGTCATATCCGAATTTCCTATGCAACAAGCTTGGAAAATCTTAAGGAAGCGGTCAGCAGACTTAAAAGATTTACAGAAAAATTAAGAGAAGAGAACGCAGAAATCAAAGCTGTCTGCTGAGCGAAAGCTCCGGACGGCTTTTGCCGTTATATATATTTTTTTGACTGAAGCGGGCAGTAACGGCATGGTATATAATGAAGTACAAACCTGATTTTTATTGCAATTTAGCGCTTTATCAGATAAAATAGTAGGAAAACTAGTTAATGGAGGTATTATTATGGGATCTGATTCTATTCAGATATTGGTTGCCATGTGTGTTTATATGGCAGCTGTAATAGTTATAGGTATTTTTTACGCAAAAACGGCAAATGAAAGCTCAGAGAACTATTTTTTGGGCGGCAGAGCGCTTGGTCCATGGGTTGCTGCCATGAGTGCTGAAGCTTCGGACATGAGCGGATGGCTTCTTATGGGTCTTCCCGGTGTTGCATACTGGTGCGGACTCTCCGATGCAGTTTGGACAGCTATCGGTCTTGCAGTGGGAACCTATCTCAACTGGCTTTTAGTATCTAAAAGACTTCGCCGATACAGTGTTATTAATAACTCAATAACATTGCCTGAATTTTTCTCACACAGATTTAAAGAAGATAAAAAAGTACTGATGACTATTGCAGCCGTATTTATTCTTATTTTCTTTACTGTATATGCGGCAAGCTGTCTTGTTACATGCGGTAAGCTTTTCTCAACACTTTTCGGAACATCTTACATAACTATGATGATAATTGGTGCAGTATTTGTACTTGTGTATACATTCCTTGGCGGATTTTTAGCCGAGAGTGTATCTGACTTTATGCAGGGAATAGTAATGATTATTGTGCTTATTGTTATTCTTGTTGTTGGTGTTGCTAATGCAGGCGGTATTTCAAACATAATAGGCAATACACAAAAAATACCGGGATTCCTTGAGTTCTTTGGAATAGCAACACCGGTAATAGACAACGGTGCTCAGGTAGTTGAAAATGGTGTACCACTTTTTGGTGAAGCAGGTAATTACGGAATACTTACAATAATGTCAACACTTGCATGGGGACTTGGTTATTTTGGTATGCCTCAGGTACTTCTTCGTTTTATGGCTATAAGAAGTGAAAGGGAACTCAAAACATCAAGACGAATTGCAACTGTATGGTGTGTAATTTCTCTTATTGCATGCGGTTATTATAGGTATTGTAGGCCGTGTGCTTTATCCGGTTGCTCTTACAACATCTTCAAGTGCGGAGAGTATTTTTATTCTTATGTCAACAAAGCTTCTTCCTCCTGTTTTGGCAGGCTGTGCTATGGCAGGTATACTTGCAGCAACAATGAGTTCATCAGACTCATATTTGCTTATTGCATCATCTGCCTTTGCTAAAAATATTTATCAGGGACTTATTAAAAAAGATGCTGATGATGACAAGATAATGAAAATTTCAAGAATTACACTTGTTGTTGTAACACTTGTAGCTATTTTTATTGCTCTTGATGAGAACAGTGTAATTTTCTCAATAGTTTCGTTTGCTTGGGCCGGTTTCGGTGCAACATTTGGTCCTATTATGCTTTTCTCGCTTTTCTGGAGAAGAACAAACAGGAGCGGTGCTATTGCAGGTATGATAGGCGGCGGAGCAATGGTGTTTGTTTGGAAGATGTTAATTAAGCCTATGGGTGGAATTTTCGGAATCTATGAGCTTCTTCCTGCATTTGTTTTCTCATGTATTCTTATTGTGATTGTATCACTTATGACAGAAGCACCAAACGATAAAATTACTGCTGATTTTGATTTGGCAAAGAATCAGGCTATGGACTGATAATTGGGTAATAAAGCGGGCAGATATTTTATAAAATACCTGCCCGAATGAAAAAATTAAAAAAATAAAAAATATGTTGACAAATCATTCTAGAATAGATATAATAGCTATTGTTGATTGACAGTGCGGGTGTAGTTCAATGGTAGAACGTCAGCCTTCCAAGCTGAACACGAGAGTTCGATTCTCTTCACCCGCTTTTTCTATGAAAAAAAATATGGATCAGTAGCTCAGTTGGATAGAGCAACGGCCTTCTAAGCCGTGGGTCGGGGGTTCGAATCCCTCCTGGTTCACTTTTTACTACAACGTCTGAAAGCCTTGAAAAAACGAGGGTTTAGGCGTTTTTATTTTTGATTGTTTAGATTAAATGTAATTGTATTATATGTTAGAGTAAATATTCGCGCTTATTTAAAGAGTATCTATAACAGTTGTACGTGAAAGGCTGTGGTTTGCGGTGGAATACTGGCTGTTTGAAAGTTTGGATGGGTAACTATTACCATTTGTCCTGGGCGAAGAGAACGCATGTCAATAGGATTTCCGTTTCTGTCTCTTACGACAGAATGGTTGGGTATAACGAATCTTATTTGACTGTTGATATTGTTAGGATTTCCTGTATAAAGGAAATTGTTTTTGACATCAACACTTGCAATCCTGCCAGTAGTAAAATTTATTGATGATTGACGCTCTCTTCTTGCTACTATTAAAAACGCATTGGACTGTGGAGGAATACTTCTGGTCATTGCAGCTGAGGATAAAGAGTCTACCCACATACCAGTGAAAATATCATGCAAACTAATTGGCATACCTAATGAGTTTAAAATAAGAGTATTTTTATTTATATTTAATCTAAGAAGTTCGATAGAAGTCATTCCACTGCGTTTTGGAACAGCATAGGATACTAATAAATATTCGGTTGGACTATTCAGACTAGAGACTTCTTCAACTAAAGCATTTTCAATACGCACTAATCTGCCTGTTTGAGATACTGTGCCTCTGTTGTCATTGCTCATACTGTGCCTCATTATATACTTTTTATGTCTTATTATATGTTAAATATTAGGAATGTTTCTTGTAGAAAATAGTATATAGAGGCAATAATCAGTTAGATAAGTAGGTTTATTTTATATAAAAAATAGGTTTACTTAAGTTTTAAATTAATGTATAATAGCTATATGTCTGTTAAAATAATTATGTGCGGTTATGGCGGAATTGGTAGACGCGCCGGACTTAGAATCCGGTTCGAAAGAGTGCAGGTTCAAGCCCTGTTAACCGCAGTACTAAAGTCCTGATGTTTCGGGACTTTATTTTTTTTGTTGCATATGTTGACGATTTAGCTATCAAATGTAAGTAAGGGGTTGCCATTTGGCAGCCCCTTGTTTTTGGTCTATTTTAAAACATGTCCATTTTATTCAGTTATCAGTTATTTGTCATTTCCAATAATTCATCAACGGTAAAGAATGAGTATTTTCCCTCTTCAGGGATATTACCTGAATTGAATTCTGCAGTTTCTCCACTGTCACTTACTACTTTAAGAGTTACATTATCAGCATTAGCAAGTGAATCAAATACATAGTACGGAAGTTTACCCTTTGAAAGCTCACTCTCATATATATATATTGTGTCCCCTGCTGCTGCATCCTTAATCTTTGATACAACATTGAGCTTGTCAAGTGAATATGAATGTCCGCTAGTTGGCTCTTCTATCGGCTCTTCTAAAAGCTCAACATTCAGGTTGTCACAAATAATACCTGCTTCTTTAAGCTCATCAATATCCGCTACGGTAATGCCGTTAACTGTTGCACCCTTATAAAGATAGATTGATCCTGTTGATTTCTCATCTATTGGTTCGTTGTATGCACCGATTTTGTTGCCGTCACCAAGTGTAATTACTGCGCCACTATTTATTGTAATATCTCCGCTTGCATAATTTTCATTACCTGAACCAATACCAATAGTACCTTTATTTGACTCTGCAGTAATTTTTCCGCCATTAATTATTATTTTGCCTGACATATCAAATACAATATAATTATAATCACCACTGCCTGCTCCGATACCTGCTCCGGTATCTGCCTTCTCACTATCTGAAACAGCAGTAATATCTCCGCCGTTAATTGTGATTGTACCGCTCATATTTGCCCAATCACCTGCTCCGATGCCTGCTCCACCATCTCCAGAAGATGCATAAACAGTTCCTCCATTAATTGTAATGTTTCCGCTTGCATCACCGCCATCTCCGGATCCGATGCCAGCACCACACATATTTGAAGATGAAGTAATATTACCGTCGTTTAATATAATATTACCGCTCATTTAACCAATAAGTCCTGAACCGATACCTGCTCCGTTCCAATTTTAAACAGCAGTAATGTCTCCGCCGTTAATTATGATGTCTCCGCTCATTTCTCTGTATGCACCAGAACCAATTGCTGCTCCGTTATGACCGGTATATGCATTTATTGTAACACCGCCGTCAATAGTTATTGTACCTGTAAAATCTTCGTTATCTTCTTTATTATAATCAAGTGGCACAGCACCATTTGAACCTATTGCAGCACCGTATGCAGTTTCAACAATCAAAACATCCTCATCTTCGTCTGTTCCGCTTATTGTAAGATTGCCGCCACATATATGAATGCCTCGTTGCAATTGAGCTTAAGCTATTAACACTAATACTATTTTCACCGCTTATAATAAGCTCTACATCTGCATTGTCACCGATGTCAATTCCGCTTGATCCATCAGTAGTTTCGATATTTACATTTTCCAACGTAATTGTAGTTGTTACTGCACCGTTTACAATAATTGTATTGTGTGTAGGTGTTGAAATCGTTCCTCCTGTAACAATATAGGTATTTGCATTATCTTCCTCTCCAATTACCAAGTTGCCAGCTGTAAGGTCAAAAGGTATCGTTTCTGCAAATGCCGTTGCGCCTAAGGAAAAGGTCATAACAGTTGATATAAGTATTGCCACCATTTTTTTCATATTATATGCCACCCTTGTATTAAAAACTTGTAATATACATGTGATAATTATAAGACTGTTGTATCAAGAGTTCAATAATAAATGGGAAATTTTGCAATAAATATTGTGTTGAAGGCGTGACACGAAGAAATTTCAAGATTATTGGATTTTAGATGAAATATGGTATAATATGGTTAGTGATTGTTGGTTAGGATAGCAATAATAACTAAAGAACTAAGTTCTTATGATTAAACTATACGGTAGGAGTTTTGAAAAATGCAGGATAAGAACAATATCTATGACCATCAGAATTCTTTCAGGGGTTTTAGGTACAGTCATGCTGTTTTTAGGATTATTTGGCTTTTTGATTGGTGCTTGATACGGAATGTATCAACGGACGGTAATGTTTTATAAGCAAAAGTCATATTACATTAATTCTGATGAAAATACCAAAGTTTATAAAAAAATTTCAAATATACCAATGCCAATAAATATAAAAGAAAACTAAAAACAAAAACATTTTACTTATAAAATAATGATGATAAATAATAAGATAATAAAAAAATAAAATATATTATTTAAAGTTAAAACAAAAATAATTGATATATAAAAGTATTTTTGTCTCTAATTTGTAAATATTTTGTTGTTTCTTTGTGTTATCTATATAAATGAACTTGTAGATGCGAAAAAAGCATTAGAATTATAAAAATAAATAGTGGTTGTATTTGAAGAAGACTGTGATATAATGTTAAAAAGTTTGTTGACAGTAATGGCGCTGAATTTCTATATGAAATTTGGCGCTTGTTATTTTACTTATTATAAATATTGCGAACCATAATTACACGTTTATAGACAAGGGAGTCCTGACTATATTGCAATATGCGATATTAATCAAGGCTCGTTTTGTTTATTAAGGATTTTACATTACAAAAGGAGGCTATAAAATGACATGTGAAGGACTATATGCCGCTCTTAAGCATGAATTCCAAAGGCTTATAAAAGAAAACGGTATAGAACAGCAGAATATCAAGCTTAACTGCAAGCTGCTTTCACCGGAAGAGGCAATTGGAATTACAGAACGCAAGGATTTTCCAATATTATCAGGTAAAGAAGTTATGCTATCTGCAGAATTCCAAGGTGAGGTTGGACAAGCGTTCACAGATGCACCAAGCGCAGGAAATCAAACACTGGAATCCGTAATTAACTCGGATATTCTGAATGATGCTCATGCACGTTCGGTTTTTATTGCGGCTTTAAATGCTGTTACTAAAAAACTTGGAATTTCAGAAAAAACTGTTCACTGTAAAAATGACGAGCCCGAGAAATGCGCCTGCGAGTTAGTAAAATATATTCAGGCTCAGTATGGAAATCCTAAAATAGCTTTAATCGGATATCAACCTGCAATGCTTGAGAGGCTTTCTGAAAAATTTCAGCTGCGTGTACTGGATTTAAATCCCGACAATATTGGTAAACTCCGATATGGTATAAAGGTTGAGGATGGCATTGATTCATATGAATCGGCAATAGAATGGGCAGATATTGTACTATGCACGGGAAGTACAATCTGCAATGGCTCAATTGTGAATTTCATTGATATAGGCAAAGAGGTATTATTTTTCGGTACGACGCTGTCTGGTGCAGCACCTATACTAAATTTAAAAAGGGTATGCTTTTGTGCAGAATAATGAAAGGAATGATTATTTTGAAAAATTTAAAAAGATGTTTAAGTCTGTTACTGGTTGCTTTATTTATTCTTACTACTGGATGCAGTTCAAGCAAACCGGCAGAACAAGCTCAGAATCCCACTGCTGAAACCGAATTAAATGAAAATGCTGCTGATTTGAGCGGTCATACTCTGCTAATATACTGCGGAGCAGGAATGACAAAGCCTTTTCAGGAAATAGCAGATGCTTTTAAAGCAGAAACGGGCTGTGATATGCAGGTTACATATGGCAATGCAGCTCAGATTCAGTCTCAAATAAACACTTCACAGACAGGAGACTTTTTCATTGCCGGCTCTGAGAATGATCTTGAGCCTGTTAAGGAAGTTGTAGATTCAACAAAATCTTTAGTAAAACATATTCCGGTGCTTGCTGTTCAGTCTGGAAATCCTAAAAATATTAAAGGCCTTTCCAGCTTAGCCGATCCGGGAATATCCATTGTTCTTGGTGATGCAGAATCAACACCTATAGGCAAAATATCTGATAAAGCCCTCAAGGATTTAGGAATATTTGAAAAGGTAAATATAATTTCAAGATCAGCAACTGCACCGGCAATTTTTATGGCACTTTCAACAAAGGAATGCGACGCTGTAATAGTATGGAAAGAAAACGTAGATGTTAGCAGTGCGGAAATTGTGGACACAACCGACCTTGATAATTATATCAAAACTATTCCCGCTGCTGTACTTACATATTCGTCTGACAAAGAGGCTGATGAAGCGTTTTTAGAATTTTTAGACGGAGATACTGCAAAAGGAATTTGGCAGAAATATGGATATGAACTTGCATAATCGCAAAAATAATCGCAAAACCAGTATTTTGCGCTCTATTCCAAAAATGTTTTCTTTCTTTTCAATTGCAGCTTTAATAATACCGGTCGTTTTCTCAGGACTGATTGTATTTACCATAGCGGCAGAGGGTATTCCGTATTTGAAAGAGGCACTTCAATCTGAAGAAGTTCTGTTTTCGCTTCGCATGAGCCTTTGTACCGCAAGCATTTCAACATTGATTTGCCTCTTAATTGCGATTCCGTCGGCATATGTATTATCAAGGATAGAATTCCCGTTTCGCAGGATTATAAATTTGATGATAGAGCTTCCTTTATCGCTGCCAAATCTTGTGGTGGGGCTTAGTCTTCTTCTTATTTTTTCATCTGATATTGGCAAGCTTTTACGAGACATGGGCTTTAGGGTAATATTTGATGTTAAAGGAATAATTGTGGCTCAAATTGCAATTAATCTTCCGATTGTTATAAGGCTTATAAGGACGGTATTTTCAAGTATTGATATAAGAATGGAATTTATTGCGGGTACTCTTGGTGCATCAAAATTGCGACAGTTTTTAACGATTACGCTGCCTATGTCAACTAATGCAATAATAAGTGCTGTTGTATTGGCATGGTCAAGAGCATTGGGAGAGTTTGGTGCAACCCTAATGCTTGTAGGCGTAACCAGAATGAAAACCGAAACACTTCCGTCGGCCATATATCTGGGAATATCAACCGGAAGCAACGAGACCTCTATGGCTACGGCAGTTATATTGTTAATAGTATCATGCTGTTCACTTGCTGTAACAAGTTTCCTGAACAAGAAATCACATAGCAGAAGTGAGGTGAGATAATGGATAATGCTATTCCGGCAGTTACAGCTGAAAACGTTACCGTCAGATGCGGTGATTTCAGCCTGAAGAACATTAATCTTTCGGTAATGCAGAATGAGATATTTGCAATCCTTGGTAAAACAGGTGCCGGAAAAACCGTATTTTTAGAAAGTATAGCAGGCTTCTATAAGAACTATGGCGGTGAAATTCATCTATTCGGAAATAATGCGGAAGGCATAGCGCTTGAAGATCGCTCGGTAGGCTTTGTTTATCAGGACTATGGACTGTTCCCACATCTAAACGTTTTTAAAAATATAGCATACGGTTTGAAAATGCATCGAGTTCATAAGAAATGAAATAAGGCAAAATGGAGAACATGGCTGAAATTCTTTCGATATCGCATATTTTAAATTGTTATCCTGCCACATTGAGCGGTGGTGAAAAACAGCGCACAGCACTTGCCAGAGCATTGATTCTGCGACCGAAACTATTGCTCCTTGACGAACCTTTTTCTGCACTTGATCCATCAACAAAAAAGAGTATGTATAATGAGGCGCTTATGCTTCACCAAAAGTTTGGGTGCACAACAATTTTTGTTACACACGATTTTAAAGAAGCTCAGTCACTTGCCGGGCGGATAGGAATTCTTTTAGACGGAAAACTGACTGCTGTTGTTAAAAGTGAAGAGCTTTTTTCAAAAAATATGAATTATTCAGATGAAATTTATAATTTTCTTGGAATTGCATAAAATCATTGAAACTTAATATCAAATGTATTATAAAAAATCCCTCAATCGTTATTTTGTACCATACGACTGGGGGATTTTTAATATATTCATTCAATTTAGAATGCATTATGTCTATACTGTTCTAATTGCGGATATTTTTGACTAGAAAACCACCGATTAGATTATTCGGTTCGTAGGAAATAATAAAAGCATTTGGTTTTATTTCTTGTAAAAAAGCTATTAATTTTTTTTCATTACAGCGCTTTGCCAACACATTTAAAACAAGGCGAGGACCATTTTTTCCTTCTGCTGCCCATGAAGTTACGCCATACCCCTTCTCACGTAATAAATCAGGCAGATTGTAATCAACTGAATCAACAACCACTTGAATATTTACATGTCAATTGCAAGACGTTGTTCAATTCGGCTTCCGACATAGACTCCGACACCATAACCAATACAATAAGCGGCTATGTTAATAGGGCTGTTAAGATTTTGCAGTACAATAGTAGACCCAACAGATAAACGCCTACTTCAACTATTGAGAGCATTGATGCCAATAGCCTTTGACCTTTTATTACAAAAATTGTGCGCAGAGTATTAAGTGAAACATAAACAATATTGATTCCGACAATGGTAATTACGAGCACGATAATGTTCACCTTCCTTCTATAAATTAACAATATATAAAATATCATACACTATAATAAATACATTTTCAAATAACGGTGCAAAATGCGATGTATTGTTACAAGCCGATAATTTTGAACAAGAGGCTGTTACTGTCAGCCATATAACAAATCCTCATCATAAAATTAAGATTTTTGTAAAACAATTATTCTGTACGAGAGCCCAATATTAAGATTATAATTAAATTAGGAAATATATGCTTTGAATTTTTATAGGAATGTTATATGTAGCTTTTGCAAATAATAATCGAATATATAAAGCACAGAAAAGAGGTGTTTTTGTGGGAAATAAAAATATTAAAGTTACAAAAGTTATTGCTTTTATAGGCACGGTTTTAATATGGCTTCCTATACTGTTTACTTTGGTTACGAGTGTTGTTGGGAGTATTTCGTTCGGATCATTTCGCATGGATTTTTTGATGCCGGCTGAACTGTTTCCAATGGAGCTGAGCGGAGCTTTGCTGCTGATGTGGGCTTCAATACGTTCTGGGATATTAAAGGCGTATTGGGTGGAGCTTAGTTATTATGGCAGTTTCCCTTGCAGCCTGTCAAGGTGCTGCGGTTTTAACAGGATTGGCTTCCGGAGAAACGAAGCGCAGGCTGGCCGTGGTTTTGGTTATTACATTGCTTGTTTTATACATTGCTGCTGTTATTGCACAATGTATCTTTGGAGTATTATTACTTCTGAGTTAAACAAAGGAAGTGTTGCATTAGTTGAAATGAAGTTTAAGGGGTTGTTTAGGAGTGGTGATTATGAAGAAAAGAATTTTGGGGATATTGACTGTTTTTCTGCTGTTTTTGTGTCGGTTTCATTTGCACGAAGTGCGATACAAAATTCAATGGCAGATAAATTTAGTGATTATCAGAGCATTGGTCAAAGAATGCAGTAAGAAATGAGCTTTTAAAGAAGAATGCCATACCTTTTGATGAAGATAAATTTATGCCGGAAAGTGCCGTCCAAAGTGAGTTTGCTGTTATGCTCCATAATGCACTGGATATCAAAATATATTATTTTGTTGAACCTGATATCAAGGACTATTATGATGATGTTAATAAAGATGCTTTTTATGCATCAGCTGTTATAGACCTTGTCTCAGCAAATGTTTTTGAGGGCGGAGGAAAATTTAACCCTGATGGAACCATGACAAGGGAAGAAATGGTTCATTATATAATGCAGGCATATAAGTATAAATTGGGCGACAATTATACAATGCTTAAAATTGGACCGTCTACTTTTAGTGATGCCGATGAGGTTACTGCTGAATACAGCGGAGATATTTCATTAGCTCAGCATTATGGGCTTATATTAGGCACAGGTAATAATATGTTCGAGCCGAAAAAGACTGCTACCAGAGCTGAAGCGGCAGTTATTATAAATAAACTGACTAAGCTTCCCGAAGGACAAAATTTACAGGTGACAGTTGAGCCTAAGGCTATTGTTAATGATGATTCAATAGAGATGAAAATATCAGTGAAAAACAACTCAAAGAATGATATTTCAATAATTAATTCATCGGGACAGATGTTTGATTTTCAGCTTCTTGATGCAGATAAAAATGTTTTGTACACATGGTCTGCAGATAAATTGTTTATACAGGCTTTTACCACTACAAACATTGAGTCCGGGAGTATGATTGAATTCAGTGATACATTATCGGGAGATGAATATAAAGCAATAAAGGACAAAATTGTCTATATGAAGGCATATTTAACGGGAAAGGCTGATTTTATTAACCCAGAAGGTTATGAGATAAAATTATAATAAGATACAAGAAAGCCCCGAATATCGGGGCTTTTTTTAATGCATTAATTAATTTCTTGTTTTTTTAAGGATATCAATAACTTCGTCCTTTTTTAATACTTTACCGTATGCTACTACTTTGCCGTCAATTACAAGTGCAGGTGTAGACATTACACCATAGGCAGCAATCTTTGAAAAATCAGTTACATGATCAATTGCGGTATCCATGCCAAGTTCAGTAAGAGCATCAAGTGTAGCAGCTTCCAACTGGTTGCATTTTGCGCAGCCTGAGCCAAGAACTTTGACACTGGCTCCCTCTGTATTTGTTTTTCCTGCCTCCGGAGTGCAATTGCCTCCGCAGCAGCATGAATTTGTTTCTTTTTCTTTCTTTTTAAATAGGCCCATAATAAATACCTCCTAATATTAAATTAATAAAAATTGAAATGCATTAAATAAATATCCCACAATAATAATTCCGATAGTACATATTGCAATGAACAATGTCAATAGTTTTGGTTTTACTGCTTTACGCAGCATTATTATAGATGGAAGACTTAATGTAGTAACTGCCATCATAAAAGACAAAATTGTTCCGAGGTTTGCACCCTTATAAAGCAAAGCTTCTGCTACCGGAATGGTTCCAAAGATATCAGCATACATTGGTACGCCGATGAGTGTAGCAAGTACAACACCAAAAGGATTATTGCTTCCGAGAACTGCTTCAACCCAGCTTTGGGGAATCCAGTTATGAATAACTGCTCCGATTCCTACACCAATGAGTATATAAGGAAATACTTTTTTGAATGTTGAAGCCACCTGATCCTTTGCATAATTCAGACGGTCTTTTTTTGTAAGTGTCGGTGATTCTATATTTACGCCACTTGCATTTCTGATATACTCCTCAACATAGTTTTCCATGTGCAGTTTTTCAATCATAGAACCGCCAATGACTGCGATTACCAATCCGATTGCAACATATACTATTGCTACTTTAGCACCAAATATGCTCATAAGCAATACAAGGCTTCCAAGGTCAACCATTGGAGATGAAATCAAGAACGAAAATGTTACACCAAGCGGCAGTCCTGCGCTGGTAAAGCCAATAAACAGTGGAATTGATGAACATGAGCAAAAGGGTGTTACTGTTCCCAATAATGCTGAAATAATATTGGCGCCAATTCCGTGGAAGTGTCCCAATATTTTTTTGCTTCGCTCAGGCGGGAAGTAGCTCTGGATGTAGGATATGACGAAAATCAGTATACAAAGCAGTATCGTAATTTTAATTACATCATATAAGAAAAAGTTAATACTGCCGCCCAAATTGCCGTTAATATCCAGCCCGAAAGAGGATAGCATGCTGCCAATGAGTGTATTAAGCCACTTCATGCTGAGTATATTATCTTGAAAAAATATCCATACGGATTTTAATGTAGAAATAAAAATCCCTCCTAAATAATATCATATCTAAAAAATTTGATATATAACTTTTAATAAAAACCACCATAAAAGATGGCTTTATTATATTCTGCATTCGTCAGGCACCTGTTGTGCACATGGAGTAGTTAACTGTAATAAAAGCTCTGCGGCATATTTGCTGCCGGACTGACTTATACGGTAGTGTGTCCATTTGCCTTCCTGTCTGCTTTCCACTATACCCGATTCACATAATATTTTCATGTGATAGGACAAAGAAGATTGACCTATTCCCATATGGTCAATTAAAACACAGGCACATTTTTCTCCGCTGCGCAGCAGTTCTAATATTGCAAGTCTTTTTTCATCACAAAGCGCTTTAAATACTTTTGCATTTTTTTCATTTGAATTTTCCAAGCCCATCACCTCACATCAAATATTTTCGATATGAGAATTGTACTCTCATAATTATTGTTTGTCAATAGCATTATGGTGATTCAAAAATTTTTATCTGGGGAGAAAATATGTAAAAACAAAAAACAAAATCATAATAACAAAAACACTTAAAGTAATAATTTTTGTATATGGATTGCATTTACAGCTTAGAGTGAGTCTATATGCTGAGTAAAATGCAATAAAAACGCTTATATAAAAAATACTTATATCTATAACTAACTTATTATACCCCAATATAGCGGTATATGTATAAAAAAGAATAGGTATTAAAAATGTACCAATGATAATACCTAAAAATAGCGATGATTTTATACAAGGGTAATCAGCTTGGAATTTTATAATTGAAAAAATGGAGTATATGAGCATAGGGAAGAAAATCAGCTTCATATGTTCCCAAGTAGATTCATTCACCGGACTAAACAATCCAACTATAACATTTTGTTTTGAGAAATCGTATAAGAAGTGCGCTAAAGTTCCGGCAACAGATACAAAGATAAAACCGATGATAAAGTTAAGATATAAGTCTTTTGTCATAAAATCACCACCATTTTGGTTTGAGACACCACCGCATATATTTAATTATATTATAAATCTCAATATAAATGTAATAAATTTAATTTATTATTATTCGTTTTAAGAAAGTATGTTTTATGCATAAAGCCTGTACATAATGTGTTTTTAAAAGAAAAAATTGTTAATGTAACAAGATTTTTTTTGAATCATAAAATGTAGTAACAAAACAGTACATATAGATGAAAACTGCTGCGAAAAAATAACTGTAAAATATTAATGAAACAGAGGAGACGAATTAGTAAAACAATTAATTTTTTTGGCGGTTATTAACCCCTCCCAATATCATTAGTATAGTCGCTCGAATATCGTCTGTGAGTGTATTTCTAATACTGAGATGAGATACGTTTCTTGGCTCAATTTGCGTATTAACAATGAATAGAAATATGTTTTGGGTGAAAACTAGTATATAAACAAGTCTGTTAGGATAGAGAGGAATTTTTATGCCGATTGATTTAATAAATGAAAAAAGTTTACAGCAGTTTTTTGATACAATGTCACCTTTTTTAAAAAGCCATTGTATCAGAGTTGAGGAATATTCTGATATGCTTATTGATAAAATGAAAGAAAGCAAACTGTTTGACAGCAACAGTGATTTTGCACTTATATATAGTGTTGGAGGCAAGTTTGCAAGGTGGCATGATATCGGAAAAGCGCTGGTTAGCAATGCACTTTGGGACAGCAGCAAAAAATTATCTGATGAGGAGGTTGCTCTGATAAAGGCTCACCCGATACTTGGTGCAGGTCTCATAAGCGGAAAAATCAATATAAAAAAGAAATACGATAAGTGTGAAAATATTAAAGATTTAGCTGTCGTAAGCTGTCTTTATCACCATGAACGCTGGGACTCAAAAGGGTATCCTTTTAAAATAGGAGGTGAAGATATTCCGCTTGCGGCAAGAATAACATCTTTGGCGGACTCTTTTGACAGCATGATTGAAGACAGACCATATAAAAAGGCCAAAACAGTTGGAGAGGCACTTGAAGAGATTAAAATGTGTGCAGGTACTCAGTTTGATCCACAGCTGGCTGATTTATTTATTTGTGCGGTTAATGAAAAATTAAGTAATACTGTATAATAAAATCATTATTTACATATGCAGTAAACTCTGCTATCATACGGATATCGGCATATGACAATAATGATTGAATGGTTTATATTGCTGATACAGTATGGGTTTAAAATTAATAATTGGGAGGTCTTGAAATGAAAATTGCGGTTACATACCAAAATGGAGAAGTATTTCAGCATTTCGGTCAGTCAAAAAAATTTAAATTATATGATGTTGAGTGCAATAAAATAATAAGCTCACAGGTTTTGGATACAAATGGTGCAGGACATGGTGACTTAGCCGGATTTTTAACAAATGTGGGAACGGAGACTCTTATTTGCGGCGGCATAGGCGGAGGAGCCATATCTGCAATGGCGGATGCAGGAATCAAAGTATATGCAGGTGTTAAGGGCAATACTGACGAGGCTGTGAATGCTTATATTAATGGAACATTGAACTATACATCTGATGCAAATTGTACTTATCATGAACATGATAATAATAGCAGCTGCGGCAGTCAGGGCTGTCACTGATTAGCAGGGTGGTTTTATGAAAGATATAAAGTCAAACTGTGAAATGTGTGAGTATTATATTTATGATGAAGAGTATGACAGCTACTATTGTGATATGGAGCTTGATGAAGACGAAATGTACGACTTTGTCACTGAGAATATAGGTAACTGCCATTATTTCAGATACAGAAATGAATACAGGTCTGTTAACAGACAGATTTAAAAAAACCCGGTGTGAATAATCACATCGGGTTTTTAATTAGTCGTTTCTGTGCATTGCACCAATCATTTGGTTTTTAATTACTGTATCAAGATTTTGTATTATTTCCTCAGGTGTTTCTTTAAAATCGCCCAAAAACCAGCTTTCCAGCAATCCGACTATTGCGGCTGTATAAAATTCAATAAGAAAATTTTCGTGCTGTTTATTTATAACCGGAAGAGCATTATCTGCTGTGCTCACTGCCTTCTGGATAATATCATGCACGTCCTTATGAAAGAACTGTTTTAAGTGATCTCTCCCCAGTGACTTTAATGCGCACATAGATACGGAACGGTTTTCCTCAATATAATGAAAAAGCTGGGGAAGACCGTCCTGCCAAATAAGAACACCTTCGTTTTCTTTTAGAAGAGACATCGCTTCCTGATCATACATCCATTTTACCTGATCGTATATATCATCAAAATGATAATAAAATGTCTGGCGGTTTACACCGCACCCTTCACATATTTCACGAATTGATATTTTGTTTAAAGGCTTTTGAGCCATCAGTTTTTTTAAAGAGTCTGTCAGCATTTGTTTTGTCAGCTCTGTTTTTTTATCTGGAGTCATTAAATCACCTCAGTTAAAAATATTATATCATAGTACAGCTAAAAAGAGAACTTTAAGTTGTTTATACAATTCAGCCTAAACTGTATAGCAATCATACAATTCGTATGCTTTTGTATATGGAAAATTATTTTTTTGGTCATAAAATACAATCATCGGAGGTGTATGATATGTCGAATACAGATAGCATTAAGAGGTATATTAAATATTCCATTCAGCTGCATAGCCCTTTAGGAATCAAGAAAGGTGAACTTGTGCTGCATTATGATGAAAATGGATTAACGGGCAAGCTTAATATTATGAGGGATGAATGTGATATTTATAATATTACAGCTTCAGGAGATACTTTAGAATTCTGTTGTGATATAAAAACAATAATCGGAGATATATCATGTGATGTGCGCTTGACTGATAAAGGCGGAAGCTTGTATGGCATAACTCAGACAAATAAAGGCTGTATGGCGGTAACAGGACTGAGACTTTCTGCATGAGTGACATAATTAAGGGTTTTTGAAAACATGGCGGAGGGAGAAAAATAAATGAGCAAAAAAGAAACAGACGGCGAGGAAAAACAGAGTTTTATTGAAAAAATGGTCGCCTTTATAGTTGATAAGAGAAAGGCGTTTTATCTTATCTATATAGGACTTGCGATATTTTGTGTTATTTCCAGCGGATGGGTTAAGGTAGATAATGACTTGACAGATTATTTGCCGGAAAGCACTGAAACCAGGCAGGGACTTACATTAATGGATGAGGAGTTTACCACATTTGCGACTGCGGAGGTAATGGTTGACAATATTTCATATACGCAGGCGGATAATTTGGCAGAACAGATTAGGGATATTGAAGGAGTTAAACAGGTCGATTTTGACGATACAGATGACTATTATAAGGACGCTTCGGCTCTTTTTAAAGTAACTTTTGACGGAGAGTCGGAAGATGAAATTAGCCAGACAGCACTCAATGAAATAGAGAGTGAGCTTAGTGATTATGATTTATATGTAAGCTGTGATATAGGCAATAAGCATGCAGAGGAAATAGAAGCGGAAATGCGTGTCGTTATGATTATTGCCGCTGCAATTATTTTTTCGGTATTATTGTTTACATCTCATACATATATGGAGATTCCCGTACTTATAATGACTTTCGGTATGTCAGCACTTCTTAATAAGGGAACAAATTATTTGTTCGGTACAATATCGTTCATATCTAATTCAGTAGCAGTTGTTTTGCAGCTGGCACTTGCAATTGACTATGCAATAATTCTTTGCCATAGGTATACGGAAGAAAGAAGAATTATGAGTGCAAGAGAAGCAACAATCACCGCACTAAGCAAAGCAATTCCGGAAATAAGCGGAAGCAGTTTGACAACTCTTTCAGGTCTTGCAGCCATGACATTTATGAAATTCAGAATAGGCTATGATATGGGAATTATTCTTATAAAAGCAATAGCCATAAGTCTTTTGTGTGTATTCACACTTATGCCAGGACTTCTTATGTCATTCAGCAATTTAATAGACAGGACACATCACAAGAACTTCGTTCCAAAGATTTCGGCATGGGGCAGGTTTACGGTAAAAACACGATATATCATGCCGCCGATATTTGTTGTGATTATTATTATTTCTTCTGTTTTTGCTAACAAGTGTCCTTATGTTTATGGATACAGCACTCTTACTACAACAGTAAAAAATGAAAGTCAGATTGCAGAAGATAAAATAAACGACACATTCGGAAGTACAAATATGCTTGCTATGCTGGTGCCTGCCGGTGATTATGATACTGAGGGCAAGCTTATACGTGAGCTGGAATCACTGGATGCGGTGGACTCGGTAACCGGCTTGGCAAATATAGAAGCAATGGACGGGTATGTGCTTACGGATAAACTGACGCCAAGGCAGTTTGCGGAACTGACGGACTTGGATATTGAAGCAGCAAGGCTTTTATATTCGGCGTATGCGGTTGATGCGGAAACCTACGGCAAAATTGTAAGCGGAGTTGACAATTATTCGGTACCGCTTATTGATATGTTTATGTTTCTCTATGATCAGGTACAGGAGGGATATATAACACTTAATGATGACTTGAATGAAAAAATTGAAGACCTCCATTCTCAGCTTTATGATGCAAAGCTTCAGTTAAAGGGTGAAAATTACAGTCGTTTTGTTCTTCAGCTG
Source organism: Candidatus Metalachnospira sp. (assembly GCA_040767305.1). Lineage (GTDB taxonomy): Bacteria > Bacillota > Clostridia > Lachnospirales > Anaerotignaceae > Metalachnospira. Next base: position 363,400 of record JAXGOV010000001.1, read on the forward strand.
AATTTGCCTGAGGAAAATGCCGAAACATTTGATTTTTTAAAGACTCTTCATAGAATTGCAGAAAAATATTACAGTGACGGCTGTCTGCTTGTTGGCAATTCAACGAGTGATTACGATTTATCAACTTCATTTGAAAAAGATAACATAATGGTCAGTGTCCTTTCGGCAGTATTTGTTATCATTGTACTTTTGTTCACATTCCAATCGGCGGGAATTCCTGTTTTGCTTATATTGGTTATTCAAGGCAGTATATGGTTGAATTTCTCATTCCCGTATTTACAGCACAGCAATTTGTTCTTTATGAGTTATCTGGTTGTAAGCTCAATTCAGATGGGAGCAAATATTGATTATGCTATCGTTATTACAAACAGATATACACAGCTGAAACAGACAATGCCAATAAAAGAGGCAATTGTAGAAACCCTTAATCAGGCATTTCCGACAATCATTACATCAGGCACAATTCTTGCCTCAGCAGGTATTCTTATTGGCAGATTGTCTTCCGATGCGGCAATTTCTTCAATAGGTTCCTGCCTTGGACGAGGAACAATTATTTCAATTGTATTGGTTATGGGTATATTGCCGCAGATTCTTCTTCTTGGAGATGTAATAATAGAAAAGACGGCATTTACATTGAAAAAGCCGTCTGTATTGCAGACTCGTTCAGGAAATATGCGTGTTGACGGTCATGTCAGAGGATATATTTCCGGTATGGTAGATGCGGATTTTTCAGGCACTGTTTACGGTTCTCTAAATGCCAGAGTTGAGGTGGGCAATGTTAATAATATCAACAAGAATATTTGTGATTTAAACAAAGCTCAAAAGCTAATATGCGATGACAATGAAACAAATGTAAAAAACAATGAAACTGATAACAGCAACATAAATGACAGAAAGGAGGCAGAGCAGAATGAAGAACAGTCGGATAAATAAATTTGCTGCAATATTCATTGTATTAATATTGGTATTTACAGAGAGTGTACCTGTTTTGGCGGAAATAACTGACCCAAGCAATATAACAATAAGTTCGGTTGAAGAATTTACGAGCTTTGCCTCAAAATGCTCACTTGATACATGGTCAAAGGGCAAGACGGTTACACTTAATACCGATTTGGATTTAAGTGACAGAGATTTTCAGTGTATTCCTATATTCTCAGGTACATTTGACGGTGCAGGTCACAGCATTATTGGTGTGAATATAGCATCTGCGGGTTCAGAGCAAGGCTTTTTCAGATATATTCAAAGCGGCGGAGTGGTGAAAAATCTAACAATAGTAGGAACGGTAGCTCCTAGCGGAACAAAATGTAATGTCGGCGGTTTTGTGGGAAACAACTCAGGTTCTGTGAAGGATTGTGTTTTTGCCGGAATTGTTAGCGGTGATACTACAGTCGGAGGAATTGTCGGCTTAAATACAGAAAGCGGAATAATAACAGGCTGCAAAACAAGAGGTACCATAAGCGGCAAAAAGAACACAGGAGGTATATGCGGAAAAAATCTTGGTTCTGTTCTAAAGTGCACAGGGAGCTGCAGTGTTAATACAACATCAACTGATACCAAGGTTACAATGGATAATATTGACTTAGACTTAAACTCAGCTATTGATGATCTGACATCAGTTAATACAGACGAGGAACAGGATAAAACTCTGACCAGTCATACAGATACCGGTGGAGTAGTCGGATATTCAAGCGGTATAGTGCAGGGCTGTACGAACACAGGCGTTATTGGGTATCAGCATATGGGCTACAATGTCGGCGGGGTTGTAGGAAGACAGTCAGGATATCTTGCTGGATGTACAAACAGAGGAACGGTTTACGGACGTAAGGATGTCGGCGGCATAGTCGGACAGACCGAGCCATATATAATAATGAATATGTCAGGTGATATTCTTTCACAGTTGCAGTCGGAGCTCAATAAGCTGCAAAATTTGATAAATAACAGTCTTGATGACGCAAGTTCGTCTTCGGACAGTATTTCGGCTCAATTGACCGATATTTCCGGATATACTGATTTGGCAAGAGACAATGCAAAATCATTAGCAGATCAAACAACGGATTTTATTGATAACAATGTAAATGAAATTAATGATATAGGAGCAGAAGTATCGAACACACTTGACAAAATGGCAGAGGTACTTGATGATGTTGAATCTGCATCTGATACTTCCACAAAAGCATTAAAGCAGTTTAAAGAAGCTCTTGGTACATTGGAGGATACTTCTGAAAGCGGTTCGGAAGCAGTAAAAAGTGCAGAGCAGGCAGTTGATGATCTGATTGAGGCAAATGGTTATGCAAATGACGCTGTCGGAGATATAAATAATGGACTCAAAACCCTTGCTGATTCCATTTCAGCCAACGGAATGGATATGAATGATGTTATTAAATCTTTAAGCGATTTGGCAGGCGGAATGCAAGACCTTTCAGATGCTATTCAAAGTGCTCAAAATGCACTTGATGACCTTAACAATGCTCTCGGCAATATTAATAATTTGGGAGATTTATTGGATTCAGATGCAAAGGACAGTTTACTTTTAGCGCTTAGTGAGCTGAGTACATCGCTTGCAGCCATAAATAATGCAATAAGTTCTTCAGCGGACACATTAGAGCCTTTGCTCGGAAATATATCTATTGATGAAGAAAAGGTGCAAGAGGCATTAAAACTTTTTTCGGAATCTTTTGATAACATAAATAATGCCATGGCAAGCGGTACAAAAGCTTTAAAAAAACTCAATGATTCACTTGATTATGCTTCCGGTGCGGCTGATGATTTAAGTGATGCTCTGTCCCAGATGTCAGATGCAACGGGAACTATTACAAAAGCATCTTCGTACCTTACGGATTCGATTACTGAATTAGGTGATTTGGTTGAAGATCTGTCCAATGAGGAGCCTATTGAGTTTTCTGAACTTGGTGATGATTTCAGAACCACGAGTGATAATTTATATTCATCTCTTAACAGTATTTCCGAGGGATTAGATAACCTTAATGATACTATTAATTCTTCAGCAAAGGATTTTATTGATAATGCAAGAGCTATAAACAATCAATTTAACACTGTCATGGAGTTAGTTGTTTCGGCTGTTACGGATTTGCAAAACGGAGACAGCAGTACAGATATATCAGACTACATACAGGATACGTCGGATACTGATATTAATAGAACAAGGCTTGGCAAGGTGGCGGACAGTTATAATACCGGAGAAATTCAAGCCGATCGTAATGTAGGAGGAATAGTGGGTTCAATGGATATTGAATATGATCTTGACCCTGAAAGTGATTTATCCAGCACGAATATTTTCAGAACAACATATGAAACAAAGTCTGTACTTGAGGGCTGCGTTAATGAAGGTAAAATCACAGGGAAAAAGGACTGTATAGGCGGAATTGTGGGCAGGATGAATCTCGGTACTGTAATAGAATGTGAGAATTACGGCAGTACAGAAAGTACAAACGGTGACTATGTTGGTGGCGTTGCCGGAATGTCAGGCGCTACTGTAAGAAGTTCATATTCAAAATGTACTCTGAAGGGCAGGAACTACATTGGAGGTATAGCCGGAAGCGGTACAAAAATTGATTCGTGCTATTCGATTGTAAATATCGACGGCGGAGATGAGTGCATTGGCTCTATTGCCGGAAAAGGAGATACCAAAAGCGGAAAAATCAACAGAAATTATTTTGTAGGCGATACCACAGCGGGCATTGACGGTATAAGCTATTCAGGCATTGCGGAACCAATAAGTTTTGATGAATTAAAAAATAAAGCGGGAATTCCATCAAAATTCCTCAGCTTTACGATTACGTTTGTGGCAGACGATGTTACGATAGAAACACTTCCGGTTAAATACGGTGACAGACTCTACAATATTGAAATTCCGGAAGTTCCTGAAAAGAAGGGATATTTCGGAAAATGGCCTGACATTGCTACGGATAAAGTCACCGAAAGTGTTGTTGCAGAGGCTGAATACATACCTTGGGTGGGAGTGGTTGCGAGCACAGAGCTGCAGAATGACGGCAAAAAATCTCTTGCCCTTGCAGAAGGGCAGTTTACTGATACTGCCGAGCTTCATGTAAAAGACAGCAGTGCAGAACCTCCGAAGGAGGCAAAGGCAAGTGAATATGTAAGTGTTTGGGATGTTTCGCTTTTAGGGTCTGATGTTTCAAATGATGACATCGTTCCTATAAGACTTCTTAATGAAGGCGGAGGAAAAGCACATGTATGGCAGATGGAGAACGGAAGCTGGAAAGAGATTGCGGCTGATGCGAACGGTCATTATTTAAAGCTTGGTATGGAAGGTACAAAAGCCACTTTCTGTGTAGCTTCAAATAATACGCAGATTGATTATAAACAGATAATAGGTACATGTATTCTTGGTGCAGCATTCTTTGTATATGTCATAACCCAAGCTAAAAAAAGATACAGAAGTTTAAAGGAAAAGCGAGCAGAAAAAACTGAAAGCAAAAAAGAAAAGTAACTAATTATGATAAAACCGATACGATAAATTATCGTATCGGTTTTTTTTAACAAATGCTTAACCATTTGGTAATCTTTTTGTGAGTTTTTCATATTATATATATGACCGTTATTTTCAGAGGTGAACGGTTTGTCCGCTTTATTTATGGGTAATATTGGCTGTGCCTCATTCCCAAAACCATTAAGCGAAGAAGAGGAGCTTTTTTATATTGACAAATATAAAGAAGGAGATACAGAAGCAAGAAATATTCTTATTGAACACAATCTAAGACTTGTAGCTCATGTTGCAAAGAAATATATATCGGTAGGAAGAATGAACTCGGTTGATTTTGATGATATTATATCAATAGGAACGATCGGGTTAATAAAAGGAATTGATTCATTTAATAAAGATAAAAACGTCAGGCTTGCAACATATGCGGCAAGATGTATTGAAAATGAGATACTGATGTATATAAGAAGTTCTAAAAAATTCAACGGAGATGTATTTCTTCAAGACCCTGTCGGGCATGATTTTGACGGGAATGAGATAACGGTTATGGATATAGTCAAGACAGACGAGGATCCAATATCCGATGAGGTGAGCACAAAGCTCGAAATTGCAAACATGCTTGATAAAATGAAAACGTCCCTTGATGAGAGGGAATGCCTGATAATAAAAATGAGATACGGGCTTTATAACGGCGAAGAAATAACACAGCGTGAAATAGCAAAAATGCTGGGTATATCTCGGTCGTATGTATCAAGAATTGAAAAAAAAGCTCTGAAAAAAATCGGTTCAGAAATGAAGAACTGAATAAAAAAGAAGCCCCGTCTTTTAGGGACTTCATACATATTATAGTTTTCTTCCGCAGTTGGGACAGTATTCAAAGCTGCTGTCAAGAGTATAACCGCAGTTTGGGCATCTTTTTATAGTATTTCCTCCGTAATTGACAGGTGTTAAATCATCTGATGAAATAATCACATCTTCTCCCTTTGCAACCGCTTTTCCTTTTTGCTCGTTAAGCATATATAAAGAACCGCAGCAATCCATTTCGACATAGTATTGTTTGTTCCATTTGAAAACAGGGATAAAAAACAGGCTTAAACATGTGTAAGTCATATATACTATTGCTTTTCCCGCATTTCCGCAATTAGGACATATAATATGTACAAGCTGTTCAAACTTTTTTCTGCCTTCAGTAATTCCCATCATAAAGAAGAACATAAAATCACCTCTAAGATATTTTAGTTTATTAATGAAATAAGTACAAGTAAATTATTATATTTATCATGTATATTTGGGACTGGTGCAGGGAATTTTAAAATAAATGTAAAAATTAAGGATGAAAAATATGAAAAAAATGGTTTTATATGTTTAAAATATGTGCTATAATTTCTATGTTCGAAATTAATTTTTAAAAATTAAGATTAATTAGGAGGAATAATTATGGTTAAGGTTGGTATTAACGGTTTTGGTCGTATTGGCAGACTGGTTCTTCGTGCATCTCTTTCAAGAGAAGATGTTCAGGTTGTTGCAATTAACGATCCTGCAATCAGTGTTGATTACATGGTTTATATGATGAAGTATGATACAGCTCAGGGACGTTTTAATGGAGAAGTTTACGAAAAAGACGGAAAACTTGTTGTAAACGGAAAAGAAATTACAGTATATGCTCTTATGAAGCCTGAGGAAATTCCATGGAGTGAGACAGGTGCTGAATACATTGTTGAGTCAACCGGTCTTTTCACAACAACAGATAAGGCATCTGCACATTTAAAGGGCGGTGCAAAAAAGTTGTTATTTCTGCACCTTCAACTGATGCACCTATGTTTGTTATGGGTGTAAATCAGGACAAGTATACTAAAGATATGAATATTGTTTCTAATGCATCATGTACAACAAACTGTCTTGCACCTCTTACAAAGGTAATTAACGATAACTTTGGTATTGTAGAAGGCCTTATGACAACAGTTCATTCAACAACAGCAACTCAGAAAACTGTTGACGGTCCTTCAAAGAAAGATTGGAAGGCGGACGTTCTGCATCTGCAAACATTATTCCTTCTTCAACAGGAGCAGCTAAGGCAGTAGGCAAGGTTATTCCTGAGCTTAACGGCAAGCTTACAGGTATGAGCTTCCGTGTACCTACAATTGACGTTTCAGTTGTAGACCTTACATGCAGACTTGCAAAGCCTGCAACATATGATGAAATCAAAGCAGCTGTTAAAAAGGCAGCTGAGGGAGAACTTAAGGGTATTCTTGATTATACAGAAGATGCTGTAGTATCAAGTGACTTCCTTGGAGATGCTCATACATCAATTTTTGATGCATCAGCAGGTATTCCTCTTAACGACAATTTTGTTAAGCTTATTTCATGGTATGATAATGAGTGGGGTTATTCAAACAAAGTTGTCGATTTGATTAGCTATATTGCAAAGGTAGACGCTAAGTAAAATCAAGGGTTTAGAAGAATTTATAAACATAAAGTTTATAATTACTAAACGGTCTGATATGGATAGACCGGTTTTAGTATAATAGACTGTTTATAAAATATAATTTTTATTATATTCCCTAAAATTATTTTCACTTCCTTTTTTAATGACTCTAACATTAAGAAAGGGAGTGTTTTTTTGTTATTGGAAAATGTGAAAAAAAGAACTTTTATTTAATTGCTGCAAAGGAAAATAGGAACTCTAAAATTTTTAAAAACAAGAGTAGCAGCTACAGACATAACCTAAATAGTTATGCCTGTAACTGCTTGACCTGAAAAATCAAATAAAAATAGGATAATTAACTTCTATACTTTAATAGCAGAATAGGTTAAAATTTCAATAAAAAATTCTAAAAAATAGTGGAAATTTTCTAATATAAACAAAACGATATTATGATATTAGGTAATGACATAGGGCTTTTAGTATATTTAATACAAAATGATCCAAGCTTTTTTGACATTCCTTGAGTGAAAATTGCATACATACTTTAGTGGAGAACTGTTTAGACTATATTTAGGGTTAAATTTTGTTAATTTAGCCGATTGAAAAAAAGTTAACAATGAGCTAATATGAAGACATCACTGAGATGATGTCGTATGTTAGACGTTGTCTCATGATATTGAGTAATTCATCTACAGTAAAATCGATGGCCATCTGTGTTTTAACTGTAATCGTAGCATTTGTATAATCATCAGGATTTTTAGCTATTATATTTATTTTATTGATGAGTGTACTAGTTACGGTAGTTACTTGTTCTTTGTTCTTTTAAAACAAAAAAATGGGGTGTGAATTTATGTCAGGTGAAAATACAAAAAAGGCATCAATAGGAACTTTATTTTCAGTAGCATCAGTTTGGTTTGGATCACATGCTGGTGGCGGATTTGCTACAGGTAATCAGGCTACACAGTACTATGTACAGTATGGTTGGTATGCGCCTATTATGGCTGTGCTTGCAATGTTTATCCTTTCATTTGTACTTAGAAACGTAATCGTTATGGCAAACAACCATGGTTTTTCTAACTATAAAGATGTATTTGAAGAAATGTGGGCTCCTTTTTCAAAGCTTGAGATCCTTTTTGAGATTTATTTCTACATTATTGTTATTTGTGCAGTTTCAGCTGCTATCGCTGGTTCAGCATCACTTCTTGTTGACTACGGTATTCCTTATGGATTAGGAGTAACAATAATTGGTTTAGTCGTACTTATACTTGTTATGTTTGGTGCAGGCCTTGTTGCCAGAGCATCAGCTATTATGTCAATTATAATCCTTATCTGTGTATTCATTATTTATATACTTGGTATCGCAGCTAAATCTGAACAGCTTGCTCAGATATTTGCTGCAAAAGAATATAACAGCTTAGGAACAGCAATTTGGAAAACTGTTGTATATGCTGGCTTCCAGTCAGTTGTTGTACCTGCTATCATTGGTACAGGTGTTGTTCTTAAAACGAAGAAAAATGCTACAAGAGCTATGTTTATCGGCTTCTTAATGAATGCTGCTGCTCTTGGCGTAAGCTGTTTAATGCTTCTTGGTTGGTACAACACAGGTGCGGACAGCTACCTTGCAACAAACAACCTTACTCTTCCTACAATCTATGTTTGTAGACAGCTTGGTATTGGCGCACTTGTATTTATTTATGCAATCGCTCTGTTCCTTTGCTTCGTTTCAACATGCGTTACATCAGTTTATGGTCTTATACCTCGTTTCCAAAAAACAAAAGCATTTGCTAGTATGTCTCAGAAGAAGAGTGCATTTATCATTGCTTTACTTGCAATCGTAATCTCAATGGGATTCTCGATGGTTGGTCTTACAAATGTTATTAAATATGGTTACACATATTGTGGTGTATTTGGTGTATTTATTATTGTTATACCTATGCTTACAATTGGTGCAAAGAAGAACAACGCATTCCTTAAAGAGCATCCTGAATATATTGGTGAATAATTTAAGTTTGAATACGTCTGTAAAGGGAACCTTTTATCGGTTCCCTTTTTTTGCAAATTTTTATTTAATAAAAAAGTAATATTATGCATTTATTTTGTTTAAAATATAGCTATGTTTGTTACATTAGAAACAAACCATAAGCATGGTTAACATACTCGTATTTGGGCAATTTAACTTTCGTGCAAAATGTAAAATTTAATTATATTGTACTGTTGTATACTATTCCTAATACATTAGTGCTAATTTTAGGCTAAATTCTACATCGTAAAATGATTGGATTTAACGTATTATTGATTGACAATTAATAATCAAATGATTAGAATAATAAATAGAGTATGTATTTTGTAGATTTATGTACTCTGGAAAACAAATCGCTTTAGGCAACTATAAGCTGTATTTTGCGAGGAACTTACAGCTTATAAGGATACATTTGCGGGAGACCGCATTATGCCTTAACTGAGAAATCAATTGCTTGGCGGTTAATTACTTGAGGAGGTTTTTTTATGTACACAATGGGTGTTGACGTCGGTTCTGCATCATCTAAGGTAGTAATTCTTGAAGACGGCAACCGCACCGTAGTCGCAAAAGTTGTTCAGCTCGGTACCGGTTCATCAGGTCCTCAGCGAGTCCTTGAGGAGGCTCTTACTGAAAGCGGACTTAAGATGGAAGATATGGCAAAGGTTGTTGCTACTGGATATGGTCGTTTCTCTTTTAATCAGGCTGATAGACAGGTTAGTGAAATAAGCTGTCATGCCAAGGGAATTTTCCATTTGGTTCCAACAGCAAGAACCATTATTGATATCGGCGGACAGGATGCAAAGGCAATTAAACTTGACGACAGGGGTGGAGTTACACAGTTCTTTATGAATGATAAATGTGCTGCGGGTACAGGACGTTTCATCGATGTAATGGCAAGAGTCCTTGAGGTAACTATAACCGAAATGCAAGATTATGATGCTAAAGCAACAGAACCCGCTCCAATAAGCAGTACATGTACTGTTTTTGCAGAGTCTGAAGTTATTTCTCAGTTGTCACAGGGCACATCTAAGGAAAACATTATTGCCGGAGTTCATCAGTCAGTAGCAGTTAAAGCCTGCGGTCTGGCTTACAGAGGCGGAGTTACGCCTGATGTTGTAATGAGCGGTGGTGTTGCACAGAATGCAGGTGTCGTTCGTGCCATCAGCAAAGAGTTAAAGCAGCCGGTAATAGTAGCTCCTAATCCGCAGGTAGCAGGTGCTCTCGGTGCCGCATTGTACGCATACGAGGATGCGCTAAAAGCTATGAAAAAATAATCAGACTAAAAGAAAGAGGGATTAAACATGAGTGAAGCAGTAGATTTCAGCACAATGTCTTCAAAACAATTGTTAGGTTATTTCCAGGAAAAAGCTTATTCTGATTCTTATAATGCACATCAGAATGGACAGCTTATCTGCTGGTCATCTTCAATTGCACCTTCAGAGTTCTGCGAAGTTATGGATATAGTAATGCTTTATCCTGAAAACCACGCAGCAGCTATCAGTGCTAAGAAGTATGCTGAAACAATTATCAATATTTCAGAAGGTAAAGGTTACAATGTTGACCTTTGTGCTTATTCAAGAGTTAACCTTGGTTATATGGAACTTCTTAAGCAGGAAGCTAAGACAGGCGTTACACCTGATGCTCTTAAAGACTGTCCTGCACCTAGAATGCCGCTTCCTGATCTTGTTATCACATGTAATAACATTTGTAATACACTTCTTAAATGGTATGAAAACCTTGCAGTTGAACTTAATATTCCCTATATTGTAATAGATGTACCTTACAACCACACAATGCCGGTTTCTCAGCATGCTAAGGAGTACATAGTTGATCAGTTCAAGTATTGTATCAAACAGCTCGAAGACGTATGCGGCAAACCTTTTGACTATGATAAATTTGTAAAAGTTCAGGAACAGACACAGCGTTCAGTTGCTGCTTGGGACAGAGCTATGGCAATGTGTGCACATACTCCTTCACCTATGAATGGTTTTGATATGTTCAACTACATGGGACTCATTGTTTGTGCTAGATCTAAACATGATACAGAAGTTACATTCAACAGACTTTACGAAGAACTTGCAGAGCACGTAGCAAACGGAACAAGTACTTTCAAGGGAGTAGAAAAATTCCGTACAGCTTGGGAAGGTATCGCAGTATGGCCTTACCTTGGAGCTACATCAAAGCCTCTTAAAGCTCTTGACGTAAACGTTGTTGGTTCTACATACCCCGGTGCTTGGTCAATTCATTATGAAGTTGGCGACCTTGAAGCTATGGTCGCTGGCTACTCGAAGATGTACAGCAACACGTGTCTTGAGAACAAGGTTGATGTTATCAGTACAGTTCTTGAAACAACACATTGTACAGGTATTACATACCACCTTAACAGAAGCTGTAAGTTAATGGACTTCCTTAACGCAGAAACAGCAGAACTTGTTAAAGAAAGAACAGGCATACCGTACGTAAGCTTCGACGGCGACCAGGCAGACCTAGAGCATTCTCACCTGCACAGTATGAAACACGTGTTCAAGCTTTGGCAGAGATCATGGAACAGAATGCACAGGCATCAGCTAACTAAGGAGGGGTTTATAATGAGTAAAATTGATACAATAATCAGTGAATTACAGGCAATTGCTAGCAATCCTAAAAAAGCTATGGATGACTATAAGGCAGAAACAGGCAAAGGTGCCGTTGGTATAATTCCTGTTTACGCACCTGAAGAGCTTGTTTACGCAAAGCAGGCCGTTTACCTATCGGATGCTGGGGTGCTCAGACAGAAATTACTAAGGCTCGTGCTTACCTTCCTGCATTTGCTTGTTCAATCATGCAGTCTATAATGGAACTTGAATGTAATGGTACATATGATGGTCTTGAGGCTGTTATCTTCTCAGCTCCTTGTGATACTCTTAAATGTATGGGACAGAAATGGAAAGGCAAATGCCCTTCAATTCAGTTCGTACATCCTCAGAACGTAGTCGTAGAAGGTTCTACAGCTTTCCTTGCTAAGGAGTATGAAATCCTTAAGGGAAGACTTGAAGCTATCTTTGGCGAAAAAATTACAGATGAAGCTATCGAAAAAGCTATCACTGTTTACAATGAAAACCGTGCAGTTATGAGAGAATTCTGCGAAGTTGCTGCTGAATATCCTCAGGTTATTGATCCTATCAAACGTCATGCTGTTATCAAAGCTAGATTCTTTATGGATAAGGTTAAACACACAGCAATGGTTAAAGAGCTTATTGCTGAATTAAAAGCTACACCTGTACAGCCTTGGGACGGAAAGAAAGTTGTTCTTACAGGTATCATGGCTGAGCCTAACGAACTTCTTCAGGTTCTTATTGACAACAAGGTTGCTGTTGTTGCTGATGACCTTGCACAGGAAAGCAGACAGTTCAGAGCAGACGTTCCTACTGAGGGCGGCGATGTTCTTACAAGACTTGCTATGCAGTGGACAAAGAACATGTATGGATGCTCACTTCTTACAGACCGTGACAAGAACAGAACACAGATGCTTGTTGATATGGTTAAGAAGACAGGAGCAGATGCTGTCATCGTTTGTATGATGAAGTTCTGTGACCCTGAAGAATTTGACTATCCTATCTACTTCGCTAAGTTCAACGAAGAAGGAATCAAGAGCCTTATGATTGAAATCGAGCAGCAGGCTACTTCATTTGAGCAGGCTATGACAAGAGTTCAGTCATTAGTAGAAATGCTTTAATTAGCAGAATACATAAAAATATAAAGGTTTTATTGCCCCGGTGCTTTAGCATCGGGGTTTCTTTTTGCAAAAATTGATTAAGCTACTTGTTAAGATATATATATGTGTGTTAGAATACAATTTGTTAAATAGGAAACGTCAGAGATTTTTGTTATAAGGAGATATAATATGAAAAACAAATACGAGAGTCCGTTGAACCTCAGATACGCAAGTAATGAAATGTCATATTTATTTTCACCTGATTATAAGTTTTCTACATGGCGTAAGCTGTGGATTGCTTTGGCAGAATCAGAAAAAGAGCTTGGTCTTGATATAAGTGATGAACAGATTGCTCAGATGAAGGAGCATATATATGACATAAACTATGAAGTTGCAGAAGCTAGGGAAAAGGAAGTACGCCATGATGTTATGAGCCATGTATATGCTTATGGAATGCAGGCGCCTCTGGCAAAACCTATAATACACCTTGGCGCAACCAGCTGTTATGTAGGTGACAATACAGATATAATTATAATGACTGAAGCAATGAAGCTTATTAAAAAGCGTCTTGTTAATGTAATAAATGAGTTATCAAATTTTGCAATGCAGTATAAGGACATGCCTACACTTGGCTTTACACACTTCCAGGCTGCGCAGACAACAACAGTAGGCAAGCGAGCTACTTTGTGGCTTCAGGACCTTCTTATGGATATTGAAGATTTGGATTTCCAGCTTAGCAAAGCTAAACTTCTTGGTTCTAAGGGTACAACCGGAACACAGGCTAGTTTTCTTGAGCTTTTTGAGGGCGACCATGAGAAATGCCGTGAGCTTGATAAGAAGATAGCTGAAAAAATGGGTTACAATGACTATTTTAAAGTATCAGGTCAGACTTACCCAAGAAAACTTGACTCACAGGTACTTAATGTACTTTCACAGATTGCGCAGAGCGCATATAAGTTCAGCAATGATATAAGGCTTTTACAGCACCTTAAGGAAATCGAAGAGCCATTTGAAAAGAATCAGATAGGATCATCTGCAATGGCTTATAAGAGAAATCCTATGAGATGCGAAAGAATAGGATCTCTCTCAAGATATGTCATTTCAGATGCAATTAATCCTGCTGTTACAGCTTCAACACAGTGGTTTGAAAGAACACTTGATGATTCTGCTAACAAGAGAATTTCTGTTCCTGAGGCATTCCTTTGTATAGATGCTGTGCTTATTCTTTACAGAAATGTTGTTGACGGTCTTGTTGTATACCCCAAAGTTATTGAACAGCATTTGATGAATGAACTTCCTTTTATGGCTACTGAAAACATTATGATGGATGCAGTTAAAAAAGGCGGCGACAGACAGGAACTTCACGAGAGAATACGAGTACATTCCATGGAAGCAGGCAAAATGGTCAAGATGGAGGGTAAGAAAAACGACCTTCTTGAACGTATAGCTACTGATGATATGTTTGGGCTTACAATAGAAGAGCTTAATGCAATTATGGAGCCTAAGAATTTTGTCGGCAGAGCACCTGAGCAGACAGAGGAATTTGTTAGCGGCAGTGTTAAACCAATGCTTGAGGCAAACAAAGAGCTTATTGACGCAAAAACAGAGGCTATAAGAGTATAATATAAACAATCGTGGGTTCCTCACACCCACAATAGTCAATACTTTACTTCGCAAAGCCATCCTTTGATGTCCGTCCATCTTGGCGATATTTCTTTAAAAAGGCTTGACCTAAACATTTGAGCAAAAACATATGTTTTTGCAATGCAGGTCAAGGAATGCAATTCCTTGCGGAGTTTGAGGTGGAGTCTCAATAAAAAGTATAATATTAAGCGGGTAATGAAAAATATTGCATTATTCGCTTTTTTTATGGCAAATATAAAAAATAGTTATTTTACTTTTGGTATAAGTGGGGCTTATAATTAGATGTAAGTTGATTTTATTATTATATATCAAACGGGAGTGATCTGGATGATCAAAGCAATAGTCGGCGCTAACTGGGGCGATGAAGGAAAAGGTAAAATTACAGATATGCTTGCAGCTGAGGCTGATATCGTTATCAGATTTCAGGGCGGAAGCAATGCAGGTCATACTATAATAAATGATTATGGTAAATTTGCGCTTCATCAGATGCCTTCAGGTGTTTTTAATGAAAACACAGTAAACATTATCGGTACAGGTGTAGCATTCAATATCCCTTATTTTGTAAAGGAATTGAAATACATTAAGGAAAGCGGAATTAAAGAACCTAAAGTCATGATTTCTGATAGAGTTCAGATTTTAATGCCTTATCACATTGACTTTGACACATATGAGGAAGCAAGACTTGCTAATAAGCAGTTTGGCTCAACTAAGAGCGGTATAGCTCCCTTCTATTCAGATAAATATGCTAAAACAGGCATACAGATATGTGATTTATTCTATCCTGAAGTGCTCAGAGAAAGAATTGAAGCAGCATGTGAAATTAAAAACGTGCTTCTTGAAAATCTTTATCATATGCCAAAGCTTGATCCTAAGAAAATTTATGATGAAGTTATGGGCTATAGAGAAATAGTAGCACCATATGTCGCAAACACAGAAGAATACCTCTTTAAAGCAGTTAAGGAAGGTAAGAATATATTACTTGAAGGTCAGCTTGGTGCACTTAAAGACCCTGACCATGGCATCTATCCTATGACAACGTCTTCATCTACACTTGCAGGCTTTGCTACAGTAGGAGCGGGCCTTCCTCCTCATAAGATTGAGCAGGTTATTACTGTAACAAAAGCATACTCAAGCGCAGTAGGTGCAGGCGCTTTTGTAAGTGAAATATTCGGCGATGAGGCGCAGGAGCTTCGTGTAAGAGGCGGAGATGCCGGCGAGTTCGGAGCAACAACAGGCCGTCCCAGAAGAATGGGTTGGTTTGACTGCGTAGCTACACGTTACGGATGCTTGGTTCAAGGTGCAACAGACGTTGCGTTTACTGCAATTGACGTTCTTGGTTATCTTGATGAAATTAAGATTTGTGTCGGATATGATATTGACGGCAAGGTTACAACAGAATTCCCTGTAACACCTCTTCTTGAAAGAGCAAAGCCTGTGTATAAAACACTCCCCGGCTGGAAATGTGATTTAAGAGGTATTACAAAGTATGACGAGCTTCCAAAAGAGGCAAGGGACTATGTTGAGTTTATTGAAAAAGAGATAGGATTCCCTATTACAATTGTTTCAAACGGACCTAAGAGAAACGAAATTATATATCGCTGATATCGAATATATAATATGAAGAGTTTTAAATGATTTATTTGGTCATAAATGAAAAAATTGATTGAAAAGCTTGCAATCAGCATATTATAATGGTATACTAAATAAGTAAATTATAGGCGTTGGTGAAAAAGAGTAGGTGAAAACCTACTCTTTGCTTTTGCAGAAAACAAAATTTGTCTAATTGACGATAAAGGAGGTCAGAATATGTCAGGATCGGTTAACAGCGAAAAAAGAGTAGAACAAATGCTTGAACCGACTGTAACAAGAATGGGCTATGAGCTTGTTGATGTTGAATTTGTTAAGGAAGGACCAAACTGGTATCTCAGAATATTTGTTGATAAAGAAGGCGGAGTTACAATTGATGACTGCGAGATAGTCAGTAGGGAACTTGAAAAAATACTTGATGAGAATGATCCGATAGAACAGCCATACTTTCTTGAAATCAGTTCTCCCGGTATTGACAGACCGCTTAAAAAGAAAGAAGACTTTATTAAATTCAATGGTGAAATGGTGGAAATTAAGCTTTATAAACCATTTGAGGGTTCAAAGGAATACACAGGCAAGTTAATTGGCTATGATGAAAACGATGGAACTGTTACAATTGACGTAGATTCGAAAAGCATAGCATTTACAAAAAGAAATTGCAAGCATAAGACTTGCTGTCATATTTTAAAAGCTTATAGCACAATACAGTAAGGAGGATTTGTAAAAAATGGACAGTGCCGAATTTATGGAGGCTTTGAACGAAATTGTAAAAGAAAAGGGAATAGATAAAGAAGTCATATATGAAGCAATTGAAAGCTCTCTTGTATCTGCCTGTAAAAAGAATTTCGGGACATCTCAGAATATAAAAGTAGTTATGGATAGAGAAACAGGAAATATTGAGGTGTATGCACAGAAAGATGTTGCTGAAGAAGTTGAGGACCCCTCCTTCAGATAAGTGTTGAGGAAGCAAAGAAGATTAACCCGATTTATGGAGTCGGTGATGTTGTTGATTTTGTGGTAACACCTAAAAATTTCGGAAGAATATCGGCTCAGACGGCTAAACAGGTTGTAGTTCAGAAATTCAGAGAAGCTGAAAGAGAAATACTTTTTAATCAGTACATTACTAAAGAAAAAGAAATTGTTATCGGTATAGTTCAAAGGATTGACAAAAAGAACGTAATTGTTCAGCTTGGCAAGATTGATGCAATCCTTGCTCCGAATGAACAGATACCAGGCGAGCATTATAAGTTTATGGACAGAATCAAGGTATACGTTGTGGAAGTTAAGCAAACAACAAAAGGTCCGCAGATTTTTGTTTCAAGAACACACCCTGAGCTTGTTAAACGACTTTTTGAACAAGAGGTTCCCGAGGTGTTCGACGGAACAGTTGAAATAAAGAGTATTGCAAGAGAAGCCGGTTCAAGAACAAAGATTGCAGTATACTCAAAGGACCCTAATGTTGATGCGGTTGGTGCTTGTGTAGGCCAGAACGGTTACAGAGTAAATGTTATCGTTAATGAGCTTTGCGGTGAAAAGATTGACATAATAAACTGGAGTGAAGATCCTAAGGAATTTATTGCTGCTGCTTTAAGCCCTTCAAAGGTTGTTGCTGTTGCAATTAATCCTAACGAGCAGAGCGCAAGAATAGTTGTGCCTGACCATCAGCTTTCACTGGCAATCGGCAAGGAAGGACAGAATGCAAGACTTTCTGCTAAGCTTACCGGTTGGAGAATTGACATTAAGAGTGAATCTCAGGCTCGTGAGACAGGCTTTATTACAGATGACGGAAACTTCCCTGAAGAAGAGCTTGCTAAGTCGGAAGACGACTTTGAGTTTGACGAAGATATAGCTGAAGAATATTCAGATGATGTCAGCAGCGATGAAGGACTTGCAGAGGAAACAGAAGCTCTTGAAGAAACGGACGAAACAGAAGAATAATATCAGCGGGAGGGATTAATTATGAAGCAAAGAAAAATTCCCTTAAGAAAATGCACAGGCTGTCAGGAAATGAAAAACAAGAAGGAACTTATACGAATTGTAAAAGGTGAAGACGGTGAGTTCTCCATTGACACAACTGGAAAAAAAGCTGGCAGAGGTGCGTATATTTGTCCTAATGTTGAATGCCTTGAAAAGGCTAGAAAATCTAAAGGACTTGAGCGTTCATTTAAGTCAGCGGTACCGGCTGAAGTTTACGAAAAGCTTAGAGAGGAGTTAGCTGAGATAAATGGATAGAAAGCTTACTCAGATATTGGGCTTGTGTCAGAGGGCAGGAAAGTTGGCATCTGGAGAAACAGGATGTCTTAATGCCATAAGGGATTCAAGCGCAGAACTGATAATACTTGCTGAAAATGCATCGGATAATACGAAAAAAAGATTTTCGGATTCGGCTAGCTTTTATAATAAAAAATTGGTAGTTGTTGGAGATAAGTTTGAACTGGGCAGAGCAATAGGCAAAGATGATAGAGCGGTGTTGTGTGTAATTGACAGCGTGTTTGCCAAAAAGATAGTGGAAATGATAGAGCAGTAATATGCGCACTGTCCGGAAATATAGGTATGGAGGTGGAATATTTGGCTAAAAAACGTGTATATGAAGTAGCGAAACAGTTAAATATAAGCAACAAGGAATTAATTGATAAGCTTAAAGGACTTGGAGTAGAGGTAAATAATCATATGTCTTCAATTGATGATAAGAATGTAAATATGGTTATTGAGCTTTACAGTAAGCCCCAAAACAAAGAGGTAAAGGTGCAGACAGAAAATAAGCCTAAAAGTGATTTTACAAACAGCGTAGAACAGAAGTCAGAGCATCCTAAAAATGAGCAGGTTAGAAGAGAACAACCTCAACAAAACATGGAACAGAAGCAGAACAGGCCGCCTCAGCAGAATAGGTCACAGCAGAACAGACAGTCACAGCAGGACAGACCTCAGCAGAGCAGAACTCAGGACAATAGATCACAGCAGAATAGAACTCAGGACAATAGGTCACAGCAGAATAGAACTCAGGATAATAGACCTCAGCAGAATAGAACTCAGGACAATAGATCACAGCAGAATAGAACTCAGGATAATAGACCTCAGCAAAATAGAACTCAGGATAATAGATCACAGCAAAATAGAACTCAGGACAATAGGTCACAGCAGAATAGACCTCAGCAGAATAGGCCACAGCAGAGCAGAACTCAGGATAATAGACCTCAGTTCCAGAATAATGACCGTTCTCAGAGAAACGATCAGCCCAGAAGGGATAACCGACAGGCAAATCAAAATCAGCCTTATAAAAAGGATTTTAAGGATGATCACGGAAACGATAGAAATGCCAGAAACAACAAAAATGAAAAACCCAACAATACTGATAAAACTATAAAGGCTGAAAGACCGGATAAAAACGAAAGAGCTGAAAGAATAGAGAGAAATAACAAAAACAGCAAAGTAGAAAAAAACGAAGATCAGAAGAATTCCGGTTCAAACGGAAACTATAATGATAAGAAAAACAAAAACGGCAAAAATAATAACAACAACAATAATAACAACAACAATAACAATAAAAACAATAAGAATAACAGACAGAATATGAATACAATTAAAGTTGAACCAGAACCCGTTGAGGAAGAAATCAGAACATTGGAAATACCTGAGACACTTACTGTTAAGGAACTTGCAGAAGTTATTGGCAAATCAGGTGCCGAAATAGTAAAATGCCTTATGAAAAAGGGTGTTATGGCTGCAATTAATCAGCCAATCGATTTTGAAACAGCTGTTTCAATCGGTGAAGAATATAATGTAATTTTTGAATTAGAGCAGGAGAAAGACATATTTGAGGAGGCCTTCAAGCAGGAAGAAGAGGATGCTTCAATGCTTGAGTCACGTCCTCCGGTAGTTGTTGTAATGGGACACGTTGACCATGGTAAAACATCACTTCTTGATGCTATCAGACACAGCCATGTAACAAGCCATGAGGCAGGCGGTATAACACAGCACATCGGTGCTTATACAGTTCAGATTAACGGAAATCCTATTACATTCCTTGATACACCCGGCCATGAGGCTTTTACGGCAATGCGTATGAGAGGCGCTCAGATTACAGATATTGCTGTTTTGGTTGTTGCCGCTGATGACGGTGTTATGCCTCAGACAGTTGAGGCTATTAACCACGCAAAGGCAGCAGGTGTAGAGGTTATTGTTGCAATTAACAAAATTGATAAGCCTTCTGCAAATCCTGACAGAGTTAAACAGGAGCTTGTTGAATATGGTCTTGTGTCAGAGGACTGGGGCGGAGAAACTATCTGTGTTCCCGTTTCTGCAACAACAAAGGAAGGCATTGATACACTTCTTGAAATGATTATTCTTACAGCAGAGATGAAAGAGCTTAAGGCTAATCCAAACAAAGCAGCCAGAGGCGCAATTATTGAGGCGCAGCTTGATAAGGGACGCGGACCTGTTGCAACAGTTCTTGTACAGGAAGGTACTCTTAACATAGGCGATCCTATTGTTGCAGGTGCCGCATACGGCAAAATACGTGCAATGATGGATGATAAAGGCAGACGTGTTAAAAAAGCAGGCCCTTCAAAGCCTGTTGAAATACTTGGTTTGTCAGAGGTTCCTGTAGCAGGTGACACATTCTATATTGCTGAAAACGAAAAACAGGCACGTCAGCTTGCTGAATCGGTTGTTGCAAAATCAAGAAAAGAAATGATTAAGGATACACCTCAGAAGGTATCTCTTGATGACCTTTTCAATCAGATACAGTCTGGCAATGTAAAAGAGCTTAACATAGTTGTTAAAGCTGACGTTCAGGGTTCGGTTGAAGCTGTTAAACAGAGCCTTGAAAGACTTTCAAATGATGAAGTAAGAATTAGAATTATCCACGGCGGTGTAGGTGCAATAACAGAGTCAGACGTTATGCTTGCAACTGCTTCAAACGCAATCATAATTGGCTTCAATGTTCGTCCTGAGCCTTCAGCTAAGGTTTTTGCTGACGAAGAAAAGGTCGATATGCGTCTTTACAGAGTAATCTACAACGCAATTGAAGATATTACAGCTGCCATGAAGGGTATGCTTGATCCTATATTTGAGGAGAAGGTTATCGGTCATGCAGAAATACGTCAGCTTTTTAAAGCATCAGGCGTTGGTATGATTGCAGGAAGCTATATTCTTGACGGTAAGTTTGTAAGAAACGCACAGATACGTATACTTCGTGACAATGTCGTTATATATGAAGGTGAGCTTGAGTCACTTAAGAGATTCAAGGATGATGTTAAGGAAGTAAATACCGGATATGAATGTGGTCTTGTATTTAAGAAATTTAATGACCTTAAAGAAGGAGATATTGTAGAGGCCTTCATTATGGTAGAGGTACCAAGATAACAAAATCGGCAGGTGATTTTAATGAAAAATAATAATAGAATGACCAGAGTCAATGATGAAATAGCAAAGGAAATGGCACAGATTGTCAGAGGAGAGCTCAAAGATCCCAGAATCGGTGTTATGACATCTGTTATTCGTGTTGAGACAACACAGGATTTAAAATACTGTAAGGTATTTATCAGCGTACTCGGCAACGACGAGGAAAAGGCCAATGTAATGAAGGGACTTAAAAATGCAGCTGGTTTTATAAGACACCTTCTTGCTGAAAGAATTAATCTTCGTGTTACTCCGGAGCTTATATTTAAGCTTGATGACTCAGTTGAATATAGTATTAAAATGTCGAAGCTTATTGATGAGATAAGCTCACAGCCTCCGGTAGGAGAGGGTGAACCACTTGAATAACAGCTTTGAAGAAATAAGAAATATTATTGATGAGAGCGAGAGTATTGCTGTTGCAGGGCATATAAGCCCTGACGGCGATGCTGTTGGCTCAAGCTGTGCGCTTGCAATGGCACTTGTTAAAAAAGGAAAAAAGGTTAAGCTGTTTCTCGAAGAAATACAGCAAAAGCTTAAAAGCGTACCGTATTCCGATAAAATAATACAAGATGAGCCTGAAGATGAGTTTGACCTGTTCATCTCACTTGACTGCGGAGACGAGAAAAGGCTTGGCAATACTGCAAAGCTGATAAAAACAACATATACAATAAATATTGACCACCATGTGAGCAATACTTACTTTGAAAATGAATTATGTTGATTCGGATTCTTCATCAACAAGTGAGCTCATTTATCGCCTGCTTTATGGCTGGTGTGAATTGGATAAAAATATTGCATATGCTTTATATGCCGGAATCCTTTTTGATACAGGCTGCTTTAAGCATTCGTCCACAAGCCCCTATACAATGCAGGTTGCAGGGGAGCTTATGACATATAATATTCCGTTTACTGAAATACAGGAACAGCTTTTTTATTCACGCTCACAAGTTGAGGTGAAACTGCTTTCTGTCGCACTTAATAATCTTATATTTGAATGCGGCGGCAGGCTTGCTTATTCAAAATTAAGTATTGAAGAAATAAAAAACTGGGCATGGAACATCAAAGGATGTTGACAGCATAGTATCGTTTATTAAAAATATAGACGGTGTTGATGCGGCTTTATTCCTATATGAAAAGAGCATTGGCGAGATTAAGGCAAGTATGCGTTCAAACGAGGTCCGCTGATGTATGTGAGGTAGCACAGAAATTCGGCATGGTGGACATATAAGAGCCAGCGGCTGTACGATCTACGGTTCATTTGACGAAACAATGCCTAAGGTATTGACGGAGCTTAGGAATGCTTTGGAGGTATAATTTTGGACGGAGTAATTAATGTATACAAGGAAAAGGGCTATACCTCTCATGACGTAGTAGCGATTATACGCAAAACCCTTAATATAAAAAAGGTCGGTCATACGGGAACTCTTGATCCTGATGCTGAGGGAGTTCTTCCGGTATGCATAGGCTCTGCAACAAAGCTTGCCGATTATATAATGTCAGAAAGAAAAAGCTATCGTGCCGAAATAACCTTCGGTGCGGAGACAACAACTCAGGACGCAAGCGGAGAAGTAATCAAAAAATATGAGTATACCTTTGATGAAGGGCTGTTTAGAGAAACACTTAATGGATTTATAGGTGTTCAGCAGCAGCTTCCTCCTATGTATTCTGCAATTAAGGTAAACGGCAAAAAGCTTTATGAGCTTGCTCGAGAAGGCAAGGAAATAGAAAGAAAAACGAGAAAAATTACAATATTCGATATAAGGATAATTGAAATTTTCCCTCCGAACAGGGCAATAATAGATATTGACTGCTCAAAGGGAACGTACATCAGGGCGTTATGCAGTGATATAGGTAAGGCTCTTAACTGGGGTGCATATATGTCGGGATTAACAAGAACAGCTACCGGAAGCTTTAAGCTGGAAAATGCGGTTAAGATTGATGAGCTGAAGGCGGCAGCTGCCCAAAACAGGGCAGAGGAATACATTATTCCTCCCGACTATGTGCTCAGTGATTACAAGAGAGTTAAGGTCAGCGAAAAAGCATCAAAATATTTGTATAACGGCGGGAAAATATCTGTGAGATATTTGACTATTAATGGAGTAATGCCTCAAATCGGCGAAACGGTTTTGGGATATGATTTTAATAATAAGCTTGTTGGTGTATATACTTATGCTTATGATGAAACTACGGACAACTATTTTATTAAGCCAGTCCGACTTATGTTGTAAGGAGATTTTGTTATGGAACATATAACAAACAGTGACATAGAACAATCGGTTGATACTGTTGTTACTATAGGAAATTTTGACGGCGTTCATATGGGACACAGACGCCTTATTGAAACAGCTAAAAAATATGCCGAAAAGGATAATCTTAAATCGGTTGTTTTGACTTTTGCCCCGCATCCCATGTTTGTTTTTGGCAACAGAGAAAATGCCGCTCTTATTATGTCTCCCGAGGAGAAAAAGTTTGCCATAGAAAAAATGGGTGTTGATTTATATATTGAGTATCCCTTTGATAAAGAATTTGCATCAATGTTACCTGAGGATTTTGCAATTGAGCTGGTCTTTAAAAAGCTTAAGTGCAAAGTGCTTGTTGTTGGCTTTGATTATCATTTTGGCAAAAAACACAGCGGTGATTACAAACTGCTTGAAAAACTGGGTGCTGAGTATGGCGTTAAAACTGTTTTTATTCCCAATGTTATCTATGAAGGCGAAAGAGTCAGCAGTACAAGAATAAGGGAGTGCCTTATAAGCAGAGATGTTGATACGGCAAACAGACTGCTTACAGAACCTTATTATATATACGGACATGTTGCAGAAGGAAAAAGACTTGGCAGAAGACTTGGATTTCCAACTGTCAACATTATTGCTCATCCGGACAAGCTGTTTCCGCCAAACGGTGTTTATGCAACCGCAACTCTTTATGACGGAGTGCTTTATTACGGAGTTACAAATGTAGGGTATAATCCTACTGTAAATGGTAAATATAAAACAGTAGAAACAAATTTATTTGGTTTTGACAAGGTAATCTACGGAGAGCCGATAATGACATTTTTCTTCAAATGGATTAGGGACGAGAGAAAGTTCCCAAGTGTTGAGCATTTGAGAGAACAGCTTGGTCATGATGTACAGAGCTCAAAGGATTATTTTTCAAGCAAAGATTACAATTATTGGCGAGAAAATTTTGAAAGCTACCACAAAACTGTTGAAAAACAGGGACGTTTATGATACAATACAAAAGTTGATAACCTAGGCTCAGCTTAAGGAAGCTCCAACCTCTGCTTAGCTTTGGGTGATACTATTTATAATTATTTAGGAGGATTTAAAATGAAAGCTACTATCAACAAACAGGAAATAATTGAAAAATACGGAAGAACACCTAACGACACAGGTTCACCTGAGGTTCAGATCGCTCTTCTTACAGCAAGAATTGAACTTCTTACAGAGCATCTTAAAGAGCACAAAAAAGACCATCATTCAAGAAGAGGTCTTCTTAAGATGGTTGGACAGAGAAGAGGCTTACTTAATTACCTTAAGGACACAGACATTGAAAGATATCGTGCACTTATCAGCGAATTAGGCTTAAGAAAGTAATAAGACATCTAGGTAATAGAGAGGATTCGTCCTCTCTATTATTTTTAAAAAGTTAATTCAGAAGAGATTGTACTCACATAAGTAGTCACAGTTTACCAGAACATATACACATTGATTAAGTGTGTGCTCTTGTAAACTGTGACTAATGACACCATTGAAAGGCAAATGAATAAAGTCATTTATCTTTCTATGGTGTTATAAGTTAACACAGGCATGTTTATGTGAGCTGCAGAAATCTTCTTGGAAAATAAAATGAAAAGGAGAATTTTTTATGTACAGAACATACTCTATGGACCTTGCAGGCCGCCAGCTTTCAATGGAAATAGGAAGAGTAGCAGAATTGGCTAATGGTGCCGTTCTTGTGCGTTATGGCGACACAGTTGTTCTTGTAACAGCAACAGCATCAGAAAAACCCAGAGACGGAATCGACTTTTTCCCTCTCAGCATTGATTATGAAGAAAGACTTTACTCAGTAGGTAAAATCCCCGGAGGATTTATTAAAAGAGAAGGCAGACCAAGTGAAAAGGCTGTTCTTACATCAAGATGTATTGACAGACCTCTCCGTCCGCTTTTCCCCAAGGATTACAGAAACGATGTTGCAATCGTAGCTACAGTTATGTCAGTTGATCAGGATTGTTCACCTGAAGTTGCAGCAATGATCGGTGCATCTGCTGCACTTATTATTTCTGATATCCCATTTACAGATACTTCTTCATCTGTAAACATCGGATACTGCGACGGAGAATTAATTGTAAACCCCAATGCTGAGCAGAGAGAGACAAGCAGACTTAACCTTACTGTTTCATCAACAAAGGAAAAAGTTATGATGATTGAAGCAGGTGCAGATGAAATCCCCGATGATGTGATGTTTGAGGCTATTAAGCTTGGTCATAAGGTAAACGGCGAGGTAGTTGACTTCATAAACTCAATTCGTGAGAAGGAAGGCAAGGAACTTCAGGAATACACAGAGCATGTTATTCCCGAAGATGTATACAAGCTTATTTCTGAGTTCATTACAGATGCAGCAATGGAAACAGCTGTTTATAAAGAACTTAAGCAGGAAAGAGACATTGCGATTAAAGAAATTACAGCAAAGGTAACTGACGAGCTTACAGATGCTATTGCAGCTCTCGTTGACGAAGAAACAGATATTCCCGCACTTATTGGTGAGACAATTTATAAATTTGAAAAAATGACTGTTAGAAGAATGATATTAAGAGAGCATAAGCGTCCTGACGGCCGTAGCCTTGAAGATATCAGAGAGCTTTCAGCAGAAGTTGATATTTTGCCAAGAACTCATGGTTCTGCACTTTTCAAGAGAGGACAGACACAGGCACTTACTGTTACAACTCTCGGTGCAATGAGCGAAATTCAGAGACTTGACGGTCTTGATACTTCAGAAGTATCAAAGAGATATATCCATCATTACAATATGCCTGGCTATTCAACAGGCGAGGCTAAGACTTCAAGAGGTCCCGGAAGACGTGAAATCGGTCACGGTGCGCTTGCAGAAAGAGCACTCCTTCCCGTAATTCCCAGTGAAGAAGAATTCCCATATGCAATCAGACTTGTATCTGATATCATGAGTTCAAACGGCTCAACATCACAGGCAAGTATCTGCGGAAGCACACTTTCACTTATGGTGCCGGTGTTCCCATCAAACGTCCTGTTGCAGGTATCTCAGTAGGTCTTGTTACAGGCGACAATGACGATGATTATGTAATGCTTACAGACATTCAGGGACTTGAGGACTTCTTCGGAGACATGGACTTCAAGGTAGCAGGTACAAAAGAAGGTATTACAGCTATCCAGATGGATATGAAAATACACGGTCTTACATTTAAGATCATTGAGGATGCTCTTGCACAGACACACAGAGCAAGAAACTATATCCTTGATGAAGTAATGCTTAAGGCTATCTCTGAACCAAGAAAAGAACTTTCACCTTACGCACCTAAGATGGCTACAATGACAATCGACGTTGAGAAGATTGCAGAGGTTATCGGAGCAAGAGGAAAAGTAATCAAGAAGATTATAGAGGAATCACAGTGTGGTATTGATACTGAGGACGACGGAAAAATCTATATCAAGGGCGACAGCATGGAAAATATCCAGAAGGCAATTGATATGATTAACCTTATCGTACTTGATCCCGAACCCGGCAAGACATATAACGGAACAGTTACAAGACTTATGACATTCGGTGCATTTGTTGAGATTGCTCCTGGCAAGGAAGGCCTTGTTCACATCTCAAAGCTTGCAGAAAAGAGAACTGCCAAGGTTGAAGATGTTGTTAACGTAGGTGATAAAGTAAGAGTTAAGCTTCTTGAGATTGATGCTCAGGGCAGACTTAATCTTTCTGTTAAAGACGCAGATAAATAAATTTAATATGTTTTAAATAAAAGCCCAGAACCAAACATCTCGGCTTTTTTTGCACATTTGTAATTCCTATTAAAATAATATGAAATAATTTTAAAATCTATTGAGCAAAATAATTAGATGTGATATACTGTAAATCAGTATGGCTTTTTGTTGCCTTTTTAAATAAAAGGTATTAATTCATAATTTTGAGGTGTAATAATTTGAGTGAAAGAATCATCAGCAACAAAAAAATACATGACGAAGAACTGAAAAAACAGGAAGACGCCATTAAGATAATTCGTGCCATGAATGATGAGTATGAGAGTAATACAGGCAGAAAAAAGAAATACTTTATACTCACGACAGGCTGCCAGATGAATGCCCATGATTCAGAAAAGCTTTCTTTTATGCTTTCTGATATGGGGTATGAGTACACTGATAATGAGCAGGATGCAGATTTTGTACTTTACAACACTTGCTGTGTCAGAGAAAATGCAGAGGAAAAGATTTACGGCAGACTTGGGTATCTTAAGTATTATAAAGAGCATAACAAAGATATAAAAATCGCATTATGCGGCTGTATGATGCAGCAGGATACTGTTATTAAAAAAATCAAGAAAACCTATAAAAATGTAGACATTGTTTTTGGAACTTTCAATATTTACAAACTTCCCGAACTTATGCTTACAAATATACAAAGTGGGGATACTATTTTTGATATTTGGGAGGAGCACGGAGAAATTGTAGAAGATTTTAACAGTATCAGAAAAATCCCGTTTAAGGCTTCTGTAAATGTTATGTACGGCTGCAATAATTTTTGCAGTTACTGTATTGTGCCTTATGTAAGAGGCAGGGAAAGAAGCCGTGAGGCAGATGAAATAATAAATGAAATCAAAGGACTTGCAAAAGACGGCGTAAAAGAAATTATGCTTTTGGGTCAGAACGTAAACAGCTATGGTAAAACACTTGAAACTCCTGTTACGTTTGCAGAGCTTTTAAGAAGAATAAATGAGATAGACGGCATCGAAAGAATTCGTTTTATGACTTCACACCCTAAGGATTTATCGGACGAGCTTATATATGCAATGCGTGATTGCGACAAAATCTGCAATTATGTGCATCTCCCTGTGCAGTCAGGCAGTACCGAAATCCTTAAAAAGATGAACAGACGCTACACAAAGGAACAGTATCTTGAGCTTGTTTCCAAAATAAAGAAGGAAATACCTGATGTTTTAATAAGCACAGATATAATAGTTGGATTCCCCGGAGAAACCGAGGAGGATTTTAAGGAAACTCTTGATGTTGTTGATAAGGTAGGCTACTCAACAGCTTTTACATTCCTCTATTCAAAGCGAACAGGAACTCCTGCTGCAACAATGGAAGATCAAATAAGTGAAGAAGTTGCCAAAGAACGCTTTAACAGACTGCTTGAGCATGTGAATGCAGGTGTGGAAAGAATTAGCCAAAGTCTTGTCGGAACAATTGAAAATATCCTTGTTGAGGAAGTTAACAGGCAGAATGAAAGTATGCTTACCGGACGAACAGAGAGAAATTCACTTGTTCATTTCAAGGGAGAAAAAGAGTTAATAGGTCAGGTAATACCTGTTAAAATAATAGAAAATAAAATATTTTATTTAATTGGAGAAAGGATGAAATAAAAAAATGGTAGAAGATACAGCAAGAAAATTAGCAGAGGAACTTATAGCTTCTGAATATGCTCAGAAACTTATTGCAGCAAAAAAAGCTTATGACGAGGATCTTGATGCTCAGAATATGGTGTCAAATTATATCAATATGCAGAACACATTCCAGGCAAGACTTGCAACTGAGGATGTTCCTGACGAAGAAAAAGATAAATTCTACGATGATATAAATGATCTTAATAAGCAGATCAAAGAAAGAGAATCATCAGGCGGACTTTACAGAGCTGAAAGCGATTTCAACGAATATATGCAGAGTGTATACGGTATTATTTCAACATCAGTACAGAACGCAATTACACCTGAAGAAAGCGGATGCTCAGGCTCATGCTCATCATGCGGCGGATGTCACTGATTTGGAATTAAAAATTTTAGAAAATCACTTAAGAGGGGATAGAAATGGCAAAAGTAACACCAATGATGGAACAATATTTTGAGATTAAAAATAAATACAGGCATTGTCTGCTGTTTTTCCGACTGGGTGATTTTTATGAGATGTTTTTTGAAGATGCAAAAATAGGTTCTAAGGAACTTGGCTTAACGCTGACCGGCAAGGACTGGGGACAGGATGAAAGGGCGCCCATGTGCGGCGTTCCTTTTCATTCTGCGGACGGTTATATTGATAAGCTTGTGCAAAAGGGCTATAAGGTTGCAATCTGCGAGCAGGTTGAGGACCCGAAGGTTGCAAAGGGATTAGTTAAGCGTGATGTAATAAGAATTGTAACTCCGGGCACTGTTATTGACAAAAATGTGCTGGATGAGAATAAGAATAATTACATAATGTCGATATACGGTGATGCAAACGGATATGCAATTGCCGTATGTGATGTAACAACGGGAGAATTTCAGACTGCAGAGTTTATATCTGCAAATGCAGAAGAGAAGCTGTGTGATGAAGCGTCAAGGTTTAATCCTGCCGAAATAATTGTTAATGATAAATTTGCTCAAACAGAATGTGCAGACAAAATAAGCAAACAACTCAATATAAGGCTCAATGTTGCCGATAACTGTCAGTTCAGCTATCGAAGTGCGGTCAAGGCAATATGCAAGCATTTCGGTACTATGGGCATAGAAGGCCTTGGTCTTGACGGAAAAATGTTTTCTGCCTGTGCAAGCGGCGGACTTTTGGATTATCTGTATGAAACGCAGAAAAATAAGCTTGAACATATAAACAAAATCAAGATTTATTCCGCAAATGACTTTATGCTCCTTGATGCTAATACAAGGCGTAATCTGGAGCTTACTGAAACAATGCGTGAGAAGAACAGACGAGGCTCACTGCTGTGGGTTATTGATAAGACCAAAACCGCAATGGGCGCAAG
Organism: Candidatus Metalachnospira sp.; assembly: GCA_040767305.1. GTDB lineage: Bacteria > Bacillota > Clostridia > Lachnospirales > Anaerotignaceae > Metalachnospira. The sequence goes on from JAXGOV010000001.1 coordinate 393,611, forward strand.
ACTTTTGAGAAAATGGGTGGAACAGCCGCTTATAAGCTCAGATGATATTAATATGAGGCTTGACAGTGTTGATGAGCTTAAAGAGAACTTTTTTACCAGGGAAGAAATTAAAGACGTGCTTCAGACAATGCACGATTTTGAAAGAATTATGAGCAGGGTGGTTTATAAGACTGCCAATGCAAAAGAGCTTGTGGCTCTCAAGGATTCCTTGGAAAATCTTCCTAGGCTTAAAAGCATAATCAGCAAATGCAAAAGTGAATACATTAAAGAAATATTCAATGAGCTGGATACACTTGATGATGTGTTCTCGCTTATTGATAAATCAATCAATGATGATCCTCCGTTTTCTGTAAGAGAGGGCGGTATGGTTAAACAAGGCTATTCAAATGAAATTGATACACTTTTTCAGGCGAAGGCAAAGGGCTCTGAATGGATTAAGGAGCTGGAAAGCAATGAAAGAGAAAAGACAGGCATAAAAACACTGAAAATTAATTATAACAGGGTTTTCGGCTATTACATAGAGGTTTCAAAATCATATATTAATCAGGTGCCAGATAGGTATTCAAGAAAACAAACACTTGCTAACTCGGAAAGGTACACAACAGAAGAACTAAATAAGCTTGCAGAGCTTATTCTTGGTTCAGATGAAAAGCTTGTACAGCTTGAATACGATACATTCTGCCAAATACGAGAAAGTGTTGCGTCACAGGTTGACAGAATACAGTTTACGGCATATATTGTTGCGCTTATTGACTCAATTCAGTCATTGGCGGACGTGGCACAGACACAAAACTATGTTAAACCGCTTGTAAACGACGGTGATGTTATTGAGATAAAGGACGGCAGACACCCCTCAGTTGAAAAAATGATGGCAGACGGGTTTATTTCCAATGACGTTTATTTGGACAGCGAGGATAATAGACTGCTTATTATTACAGGCCCAAATATGGCGGGAAAGTCTACATATATGAGGCAGACAGCGATAATAACTCTTTTGGCGCAGATAGGTTCTTTTGTGCCTGCTTCAAGTGCGGTTATCGGTGTTTGTGACAGAATTTTTACAAGAGTCGGTGCGTCAGATGACCTTGCTTCGGGACAGTCAACATTCATGGTTGAGATGAACGAGGTTGCAAATATTCTTAACAATGCAACGAAAAACAGCTTGCTTATACTTGATGAGATAGGCAGAGGAACAAGTACGTTTGACGGACTGTCAATCGCATGGGCGGTTATGGAGTATATAGCGGACAAAAAACAGATAGGTGCCAAAACGCTTTTTGCAACACACTACCATGAGCTTACAGAGCTTGAAGGCAAGCTTCCCGGAGTAAAGAACTACTGTATTACGGTTCAGGAGCAGGGCGAGGATATTATATTCTTAAGGAAAATAAAAAGAGGCGGAGCAGACCACAGCTACGGTGTTCAGGTAGCAAGGCTTGCAGGACTTCCTCAAAAGGTTATTAAACGAGCAAATGCTATACTTAAAAAGCTAAATGCCGCCGATATAACCAAAAAGACTAAAAAACTTGCTGTTGAGGCAAAAGAGGCCGCAGAGGAAACGGCAACTCAGGTAGATATGTTTAACATTAAAGAAACACAGATAATTGATGAAATTAATAAAATAGATGTAATGTCACTTACGCCAATACAGGCATTGCAGACACTTTTTGATTTACAGAACAAGACAAAAGGAATGTAAACGAACGGAAGTGAGTAAATTGAAAAAAATAAAACTTCTTGATAACAGTACAATTAATAAGATTGCAGCCGGTGAGGTTGTGGAACGTCCGAGCTCGGTAATTAAAGAGCTTGTGGAAAATGCAATTGATGCTGGTGCAGGCAATATAACAATAGAAATAAAAGACGGCGGAACTACATTTATTCGTATTACCGATGATGGCAGCGGAATCCCTGCTGATGAAGTTAAAACCGCATTTTTAAGGCATGCAACAAGTAAAATTACGGCTGTTGAAGATTTGGACAGCGTATTTTCTTTGGGTTTCAGAGGTGAGGCACTGGCCAGTATTGCCGCTGTATCTAAAGTACAGATGATGACCAAAACAAGACAGAGTGAAATTGGTACAAAGATTGTTATTAACGGTGGTATTCTTGAGGAAATAAAGCCATGTGGTGCTCCAAACGGAACATCTATTACGATTGAGGATCTTTTTTACAATGTACCCGCAAGACGTAAGTTTCTTAAAAAGCCGGCGTCAGAAAGCGGATATATTTCCGATATAGTTAACAAGTTTGTTTTGGGACATCCGGAAATTTCGTTTAAATATATTAATAATAATACTACCATAATTCAGACTTCGGGAAACAACGACATTAAAACAGCGATGTATCATGTTTATGGCAAAGATGCGGCAACGAAGATGCTTGAAATTACATCTAAAGACAATGATATGAAAGTAAGCGGTCTTATCGGTAAGCCGGAGCTTTCTAGGGCAAACAGAAGCTATGAAAATCTTTTCATAAACGGCAGATATATTAAGAGTGAGATTGTGTCAAATGCGGCTGAAGATGCATATAAGACAAGACTTATGATAGGAAAGTTCCCTGTATATGCAATATCATTGACGCTTGATCCGTCAATGGTTGATGTAAATGTGCATCCTGCAAAGCTTGAGGTGCGTTTCAGAGATGAGGATGCTGTATATCAGTTTATTTATGACAGCATTATTAATACGTTTAAGGACAAGGTACTTATCCGTGAAAGCGACTGGGAGAGCAAGCCGTCTGCGGCGGTAAACGAGTTTATTGAAAATATTAAGCAGGACGAGAAAACTGTTAATCCGGTTCAGCAGGAACTTTCGGAAAATTTTAAAGCTGTACCTAAAAAGTCGGCAGGTCTTAGAAGCGAAGCATCAAGTTTTATCAATAAGCTTAATAAATCAGTAAGCGAGGATGAAAAACTTAAGGGTAAGTTATTGCTTAAAAGCGTTGAAAAAAATATTGGACCAACCGAAATAAGAGAAAAAAAAGTAAACTATGACAATGTTTCTATTGAGACTAAGGAATTTTCCGAAGAAAAACCTTTTTTTAATAATTACAGAATTATAGGACAGATTTTTGGTACATACTGGATTATAGAACAAAATAACAGCATGTTTGTAATTGACCAGCATGCGGCACACGAAAGAATACTTTTTGAAAAAATCACTGAGGAGTTTTCAAACGGTTCAATTGTCAGTCAGAAGCTCTTTGATGATGAAAAGCTTGTATTGAGTGAAACGGAAAAAGTACTGCTTGAAGAAAACATTGAGCTTTTTAAGAAGTTTGGCTTTGAAATAAAAAAGGAAAGCGAAAACTGGTATCTTTTAAGTGTACCGTATATTTTTGACAAGCCTGCAAACGCAGCCTTTCTGACAGATATGCTTGATATGATACACACGGAAAAGCTGGCTAATGTTTATGATTCAAAGTTTATGAGCATAGCAACTATGGCTTGCAAGGCGGCGGTTAAGGCAAGGGACAAAATAAGCGTCAGTGAGGCAGAGGAAATGATAAAGAAGCTTTTAAGCCTAAAAAATCCGTTCAGTTGTCCTCACGGAAGGCCTACTATTATAGAAATGACTGAATATGAGCTTGAAAAGAAGTTTAAACGTATTCAATAGATAAGAAGGGCGGAATGTTGATGAAGAAACCACTTATCGTGATTGCGGGACCAACTGCCTGCGGTAAAACTGATATTTCTATCGAGCTTGCAAAGGCAGTCGGCGGAGAAATAATTTCCGGAGATTCCATGCAGGTATATAAGCTTATGGATATAGGAACTGCAAAGGTTACAAATGAAGAAATGTGCGGGATACCGCACTTTCTTGTTGATGAGCTTTATCCCGATGAAGAATATAATGTTATGCTGTTTCAAAAAAAAGCAAAGGAATATATGAAGGGTATATATGAAAGAGGGCATATACCCATTATTGTCGGCGGAACAGGTTTTTATATAAATGCGCTTGTGTATGATAATGATTTCTCTGAGGAAGAGGAATCAGCCGTCAGGGAAGAGCTTTATAAGATTGCCGATGAAAAGGGTGCAGAGGAGCTTCACAGAATGCTGAGAGAGGTGGATCCTGAATATGCTGCTGAAATTCATCACAATAATGTGAAAAGGGTTGCAAGGGCATTGGAGTATTATCGCTTGACAGGCGAAAAAATGTCCGAGCATAACAAAAATGCAAAGCAGAAGGATTCGCCATATAATATTGCTTTTTTTGTGCTTAATATGGAAAGGGAAAAGCTCTATGAGAGAATTAACCTCAGAGTTGATATAATGATAAAAAACGGCCTTGAGGCTGAGGTCAGAAATCTTATAAATATGGGATATTCCACTGACCTTGTGAGTATGCAGGGGCTTGGATATAAGGAATTTATTCCGTACTTTAACGGTGATATTACTCTTGAAGAAGCAGTTGAAGATATAAAGAAATTTACAAGGCGTTTTGCAAAAAGGCAGTTAACATGGTTTAGAGGCCAGACCAATGGCACATGGCTTGATATGGGAGTGCTGTCTAAGGAAAAAGCTCTTGAAATAATGATAGACGAGATAAGAGAAAAAGGAATAATACAATAACAGGGTGGACAAGAATGTACGATAAATTATTAATAAACTTTCTCAAGGAGAATTACGGCATATCAGAGGATATTATTAAGCTTGCTGAAAAAGCGGAGGAAGAGCTTAAAGATAAGTTTGATGAAGCCGATAAAATAACCGAGTACAATCAGTATAAGGTGCTTAATGCAATGCAGAAAAACAGACTCAGCGATGTCCATTTTAATGGTACGACGGGCTATGGCTATAATGATTTGGGAAGGGACTTGCTTGAAAAAGTATATGCTGATATATTTCATACAGAATCAGGCCTTGTCCGTCAGCAGGTCATTTCGGGAACACATGCATTGACTGTTGCACTTTCGGGAAATCTTAGGCCGGGCGATGAAATTTTCTCACCTTCGGGACTGCCTTATGATACTCTTCAGGGAGTTATCGGCATAAGAAAAGAAAGAGGCTCACTTGCCGAATTTGGCATAACATACAGCCAGACTGAGCTTCTTGAAGACGGCTCATTTGATTTTGCGGGAATTAAGGAAGCACTTAAAAACAAAAAAATAAGACTTGTGGAAATACAGCGTTCAAAGGGTTATGCATGGCGTGAATCTTTCTCGGTTGACAAGATAGGCGAACTTATTGACTTTATTAAAGGAATAAGACCTGATGTAATTTGTATGGTTGACAACTGCTACGGAGAGTTTGTCGAGAGAACAGAGCCTACTGACGTTGGAGCAGACCTTTGTGTCGGTTCATTGATTAAAAATCCCGGCGGCGGACTTGCGCCTATCGGCGGATATATAGTCGGAAAAGAAGAATATGTAGATAATGCGGCTTTCAGGCTTACTGCACCGGGAATGGGCAAAGAGGTCGGAGCTTCACTTGGAGTTACCCAATCACTTATTCAGGGACTTTTTATGTCGCCTCAGGTTGTATGCGGAAGCGTGAAGGGTGCAATGTTTGCATCAAGGCTGTTTGAGAATCTTGGTTATGATGTACTGCCGTCATCTGATGCTAAAAGGGCGGATATTGTACAGTCAATTAAAATGGGTTCTGCTGAAAAAATTATTGCCTTTTGCGAGGGCATACAAAAGGGAGCGCCTGTTGACAGCTTTGTAGTTCCTGAGCCTTGGGCTATGCCTGGCTATGACAGCGATGTAATAATGGCGGCCGGAGCATTTATACAGGGTGCATCAATTGAACTCAGTGCCGATGCCCCGATAAAGCCTCCGTATATTGTGTATATGCAGGGCGGATTAAGCTGGCACCATGCAAAAATAGGTATTATGATAGGCTTACAGACAATGGAGGATAAAGGATTAATCTGAAAGGCGGAAATGAATTGATGAAATGCTTTAAAAGATATATTGCCGTTTTGCTTTCACTTGTCACAATACTTTCTGTGGCACCAATGACTGCATTTGCGGCAGATGAACCGCAAACAGCTGCTAAAAGCGCAATTTTGATAAATGCAGACACAGGCAGGGTATTGTATGAAAAAAATGACCATCAGAAAATGTATCCTGCGAGTATGACAAAAATGCTTACTGCAATGGTAGTTCTTGATAATATGGACCCCAGTGATACGATTAAAGTAGATGGCTCAATAAATAATGTGCCTTTGGATTCCAGTAAGGCAGGCTTACAGATTGGCGAGGTACTGACTGTTGAAAATGTTATAAGAGGACTTATAATTCCTTCGGGAAATGACGTTGCTACAGCGGTGGCATCGGCAGTTGCAAAAAAGGCCCTTGGAGATGATATTTCATATGAAAAGGGTGAGGAATATTTTGTCGGACTGATGAATGAAAAGGCAAAATCGTTGGGCTGCACGGAATCAAACTTTGTAAATCCACATGGATATCATAATGAAAACCACTATACTACTGCATATGATATGTCTCTTATTGCACAGGCGGCAATGAAGTATGACACAATAAAAGAGGTTGCGGCAGAAACAAGCTTTTCCGGCAACGGAGCAGGAAAGCAGAAATACAATGTTGACGGTACAACAAATGATTACACATGGATTAGCCATAATGAGCTTATTATGAGCGGTGCCGATTATTATGAATATGCAACAGGAATTAAAACAGGTTTTACAGATGAGGCCGGTGACTGTGTTGCGGCTTCTGCAACAAACGGAAATGAAAATCTTATTGCAATCGTAATGAATTCAGAGGACCCCGGCAGATGGGATGATGCAAAAGCTCTGTTTAATTGGGCATTTGAAAATTATGATATGGTTGAATACAGACAGGCCGGAGTTGCGGCTACTGCAAATCTGGCAGGACATAATAGACTTAAGGGCGATACATTGGATTTGACAATAGAAAACCCATTAAGCGAGTATCTCACAGCCGATGAGGCCACAAAAATTGAAACAAAGATTGTATATGATAACGGAGGCGAATTTCTTCAGGCACCTGTAGAGCAGGGAGAAAAGGTTGGAGAAGTGCAGTTCTTGCTGGACGGCAAAGTAATTGGAGAGGCCGATGCATATGCATCAAAGGCCGTTGGGAAGGCAAATATATTTAATCTTAGCATTTATTATGTCAAGGCATTGTTCAGCGCTGTATTTGCAAGAGAAAACATTAAATATACGGCCGGAGTGTTTGCTTTAATTATATTAATAATAATCATTATTCTAATAAGACTTAAGAGAAAAAGACGTTATAGAATAAAGGGCAATTATTCCAACAGAGGAACATATGACACAAGCAGAATAAACAGCGGACGACGCAGAAGAAAAAGTCACCCAAAAGATAGATATAACAGGTTTAAATAATACAAACGGCAGTTATCAATTATTTGATAACTGCCGTTTTTGCGGGGTAAATAAAAAAGCGATAACCAAAGGTTATCGCTTTTAATTTATTATCTTGCACCTATTACCTGAAATCCATCGTCTTCATTATCGTTTGCTGAACTTGAAGAATTCTGATTCTGCGGTTTAGAAGATGAGTTGCTTTGACTCGAATTATTCTGTCCGGAATTGCTTTGACTTGAATTATTTTGTCCTAAAATATTATCCAAATCATCATTTTCTCCTATGATACTATCATCATCTGATGGATAGTTCGGAAGTGAATCAGTAGTTTTGCTTATATCAATATACAGCTTGCCTTCTTTTTCACAGGTCTCTTTGGAAGGTCTGTTAATGATTTGTCCGTTGACAACTGCAAGTGAAACTTCTTCAACTACATCATCGGGTAAATCCGGACCGGCAAGATATCCAGTTTCAGTACATATTCTGTACATTTTATGTACAGTACATTCTGTAGTAGGAGCTGTTGCTGAAGTACAGTAATCTGTTGATACCATATTTCCGTAGTATCCTGCACCATAATAGTCGTTCTCGCATACACCGGGAATAGGGATTGCATTCTGGATAGCACAATAGCTGGCCGTCATTATGCCGCTTGGCTTTTCAAAATTCTTATACGCCAGATTGTCATGAATCTTATCCATTACTGTACGCCATACGATAAGGTGATAGCTCTTGTCATAACTGATTTTTTTAGGAGTATCATAACCCATCCAAATGCCGGCAACATAGTATGGGGTGAAACCTGCAAATGTAAGGTCCTTATCATCGGTTGTTGTTCCTGTTTTACCTGCAACAGGCATACTGTTTACTTTAAATCTTGCAAGACCGCCTGTTCCTCCGCCTGAAACAACGTCTTCCATCATGTCAGTAAGAAGAAATGCTGTCGTGTCTTTAATAACTCGGTTGCCTTCATAATCATACTCAAGAAGAACGTTTCCGTCATGGTCAAGAACTTTAGTATAAGGTGTCGGCTTCATATATATTCCGCCGTTGGCAATTGTTCCATAGGCTGCCGTAAGTTCAAGAACAGATACACCTTCTGTAAGACCGCCGAGTGATATGTTGGCATTAATATCGCCTTCCTGCAAAGAAGTAAATCCGAAATTAAGAAGGTAGTTATATGCATTATAGACACCGGCATCTACGATTGTTTTTGCCGCAAGTATATTCATTGAGTCCCTGATACCTTCACGAACGGTTGCATATCCTCTGTAGCTTGAACCCCACCAGTTTCCTGGTGTCCAACCGCCGACTGTATAGGCTTCATCTTTTATGAATGTGCCAGCAGAGCAGAGGTTTTGGTCTATTGCGGGAGCATAAGAGGCAAGCACCTTAAAACAAGAACCGGGCTGTCTGTAAGCCTGAGTTGCTCTGTTAAATACAAGGTCGCCGGGTTTTTCCCCACGTCCGCCGATAAGGCCCTTAATATTTCCTGTTTTGTAATCAAGAATTACCATGGCCGACTGAAGTGAATTTGATACCGTTAAATTATCAAGCACAAGTGTGTGCGTATCATCAATATATTTCGCCTTTGTTTCCTCGGCAAAAGCTTCAGCTTCATCTTTGTTGTTGACCTGCTCGCTTTCTGAGTGATGCTCCTGTTCACCTGTATCGGTATTTAATACCGATATGGTATATGTTGCATCATAGGTTGTATCGGAAGGCGGGAAGAGTGAATCGTCCATAAATGCGTCTTCCAGAGTATTTTGTATATCTTGATTTACTGTGGAATAAATCTGCAGGCCGCCGCTATAAATTAAATTGTAGGCCTCTTGCTTAGTCATGTTCTTTTGTTCCATGAGGTCGCTTGCAAGAGTAACAATCAGGTCATCAACAAAATAGCTGTGAAGAGCAACTGCGTCATCATCAGACGTTACCTTGCCTACAAGGTTTGAATAGATATCCTCAGCAATTGCCTGATCGTACTGATCCTGAGAAATATATCCAAGCTCAAGCATTTTGTCCAGTACAGTCTGACGCTCTTTGTTTGCCGCCTGATCGCTTATAGGCGAATACTTTGACGGGTTTTTAGTTATGCCTGCAATACATGCACATTCGGCAAGGTCAAGTTCGGTTTATTTCTTTTCCAAAATAGTACTGAGCCGCGGCCTACACCGTTAAGACCGTGGTTAAGACCTATTGTATTAAGATAAAGCTCAAGTATATATTTTTTTGGGTTGCCTTCCTTGCTTCCAAGTGTTTTTTCAAGTTCGGCTTCGTACTTTACAGCCAGATACTGTTCCTGAATTTTTCGGACAATTGTTTTTTGACTGGTAAGAACTTCGTTCTTTATGAGTCAGTTGTGTGATTGTACTTGCTCCCTGTGAGAAGTCAAGTTCCTTAATGTCAATTGCCACAGCTCATAATACCTCTAATATCAACGCCATTGTGTTCATAGAAACGTTCGTCTTCAATTGAAACAACGGCATTCTGAAGATCCAGCGGTATTTGATCAAGTGTTACGTATTCACGGTTTTCCTCACCGTGGAGCTTGTCTATTTCTTCTCCGTTATCATCATAAATTATGGAGGTGAAATTGCTTGGAACTATGTCCGAAGTATTTAGCTCGGGTGCACCTTTTATTATTGTTATATACGCTCCGATAAAAATACCTATTGCTGCAAGAATAAGAATTGAAAGGATTATAAAGAAACCTTTAAAGACACTTCTTTTCTTTTTCTTCTTTTTGCCGTTAGGTTTTTTATGACTTGAAGACAAGTCACTTTTGTGTGAGCTGTGTGATGAATGCGCTGAATTATGTCCGGAGGATGATGAACCGGATGGTTTTCTTTCAGCAGGAACAGGATGATTTGACGCGCAATTTATCCGAAGGATGTATTTCAGATGAATGTTCGCTTTGTGAAGGCCTGTTTTGACGAGGTCTTTCGGCAGGCATATTTTGCCGTTCATTCTGTTCGGAAGAGGGGACGGCGTTTTTTTAATGGGTTGCCATTCTCGTCAACATAGAATGTACGTCCGAATTCATCAGTATATTTATATACTTTTCGCTTTATTTCCATTGTGTTCCGAGTAATCCATACTTTTGCCTCCTTACTCAGAATATATTATAACATAGATAATTGATAATAAAGAAAATTATATATTTATTTTTATTAAGAAAATCTTAAAAACACTATTATAGCAACATTTTTAGTATAAAGTGGAGGAGATATGTATTGAAAAAATGAGAGCGCATAAATTTGTGGTGGGCATGGTATTAATATGCTTGGTTGTTTCATCATATTTTTTTATCGAGGCAACTCAAAATATGTTATGCCAATTGCTGTAAAACTTTGCCTGAATGATGCTAAAGATAAGGCAAATCGAGTAATAAATGAGTCGGTTAATAAAGCACTTGATGAAAGCGGCATCAATTATAATGACTTATTCCGTGTAAGCAACGATAATAATATTACTATGATAACAACGGATACTGTCGCTATTAATACATTGTGCGCAAATATTAGTGAATATATAACAGAAGAAATGTCAGGATTGGAAAATGATGAAATCAATGTACCATATGGTGTTACAACAGGAGTCGGGATTTTGGCAAATGTGGGCCCTCCGATTATATTTGAGATTATGCCGGCAGGAGGAGCAGAAGTTGATTATCAAACTGAGTTTAACTCGGCAGGAATAAACCAGACTAATTATAAAATATGGCTTACCGTAAAAATAACAGTAAGCCTTGTAAATCCATTGTATGATGAAGAAATGTCTATGAACAGAAATCTAATGCTTGTTGATACAGTCATAAACGGTGAAGTGCCTGATTATTACAGGGATTATCAGTAAGCTTATTCCCAATCCTTGCATATATCAATCCACTTTGTGGCCTTTGAATAATCAAACAATTCGTCGCATGTGAGCTCTATTGCTGAATTAGAGCTCCCGCATGCGGGGAATACACTTTCAAATCGTTTGAGAGAAATATCACAGTAGGTTTTTATGTTTTCATCCAACGCAAAGGGACATACTCCGCCAATGGCATGGCCGGTAAGAGCAATAGTTTCTTCGGGTGAAAGCATTTTTGCTTTAAAGCCGAATTCGTCCTTGAATTTTCGATTGTCGATTTTTCCGTCTCCTGCAACGGCGATAACTATACAGCTGTCACCTTCTTTAAGGGCAAGGGTTTTGGTTATTCTTGCAGGAATTACATTAAGTGCTTCGGCTGCAAGAGCAACTGTTGCACTGGATACCGGAAATTCCAGAATGTCCTTTTCTCGGCCAAATTGTGTTAAATATTTTCTTACATTATCTATTGACATATGTTACCTCCGATTTTTTATAATAAATATAGCCTTTTTTGGTTTAATTTGCAATGTTAAATGTTGTTGAATTAAATACAAAAAGAGATTATCATATACTAAATGATTGAAAAAAGCACTTGTGAGGAGAATATTAATGTTCAAAAAAAACGTAACTGAAGACAGAAAAGAGATTTTTGAAATTCTTAAATCTTTCGTTACAGGAAATTATAACGCCAGAAAATTAATATATACACATGTTTCATTTGAAAATATTGAGGGTACAATATATAAAGTAACATCTTATCAAGACGAGCTGTCGTTTACAAGTTCTGGCAGACTTTGGCTTGAACGAAGACTGGAGAACTTTACAAGCGATTTTGAAAAGGAATCAATAGAAAATGTGCATAAAAAGGTAACGCAGGGATGCATAAAAGCAGATAAATACATGAAGGAAATATGTGAGTTCCCTATTAACGGTGAGCTTGAAATTTTAGGTGATTATATTCCGGGCGAAAATCAATGACACGGCTGTTTTAAAATACGAAGATTTATGCAGTATCCATGTATAAAATTTGCATATTAGATTGCAAAATGGGAAATATCTGCTATAATATTTAGATAGACATTTGAATTTAAGCATATAATGTTGGATATAAATAATTAAAAAAATTGGAGGATGGTATAAATGTTGGAAGAAAAAGAGACAAACGGTCAGATTCAGATTTCCGATGAAGTTATTGCAATTATTGCAGGTACTGCAGCTGTTGAAACCGAAGGAGTTTCGCTTCCCTCCTCAGCACCGGTAAGCACTATGAAGGGATTTTTCGGAAAGAAAAACCAATCTAAGGGTGTTAAAGTTACAGTAGAAGAAAATACTGCTCTTATTGAACTTGAGCTTACAGTTAAATTTGGAATCAATATTAAAAACGTTTGTGAGGAAGTTCAGCAGAAAGTTAAAAATGCTGTTGAAACTATGACAGGACTTACAGTATCAAACGTTAATATCATTGTTTCCGAAATTTCGTTAGATAAGGAAGCTCCCGCTGCTCCTGCTACGGAAGAAACAGCTGAAGAAGAAATTACAGAGTGATAATATCGGCGGATGATGTTACAAAAGTACAGAACAGAGCTATTTTGGGAAAGTGTACTTTCGTATGAATTTGCCCATAATATGGCTGTCTTTTTGCAGACAGCCTTTTTATATGTTTGGAGGTTGCCCCTATGGGAAGAAGAAACGCAAGAAAATTAGCCTTTTATTTATTATTTCAATATGATTTCGTGAATTGCTTTGAAGCGTTGGATGAACTAAAAGAGGTTAAGGATACCTTTTTTTCGGTTAATACCGAAATAACAGAGGACGACAGGAACTATATAGAATCAACAACAGACGGCGTAATGGAGCACAGAGAGACGATTGATAACATGCTTGATACGTTTGCAAAGGGCTGGACAGTTGACAGAATGTCAAAGGTTGACAAGGCAATATTAAGACTTGCAGTTTATGAATTAAAATATGCACCCGATGTACCGGACGGAGTTGCAATAAATGAGGCTGTTGAGCTTGCAAAGACATACAGTTCGGATGAAGCTCCGGCTTTTATTAACGGTATATTGGGAAAAATAATCGGTAGTGAAGAGAATGTTTGAGCCTAAGATATATTCTGTTTCAAAAATAAACGGATATATAAGTTCTTTGCTGGCAAACGACTTTGTGTTAAGGAGTATTTGGGTAGCAGGAGAAATTTCAAATTTCAAACGCCATTCATCTGGGCATATGTATTTTTCTCTGAAAGACAGTGAAAGTGTAATTAGCCGCATTATGTTCAGAGCAGATGCTGAAATGCTTCCGTTTATGCCTGAAAACGGAATGTCTGTGATTGTTTACGGGCATATTTCTGTTTATGAAAAAACGGGACAGTATCAGCTTGTATGTGAACTTATGGAGCCTGACGGTGTCGGTGCCTTGACTGTTGCCTTTGAGCAGCTTAAGGCTAAGCTTGATGAAGAGGGACTTTTTGATCCTGATTACAAAAGAGAAATAAATACACATCCTAAAAATATTGCTGTCATCACATCTCCGACAGGTGCGGCTGTCAGGGATATTATAAAAATTGCCGGTGCAAGAAATAAAAACGTATCTGTTACTGTTATTCCTGTGCTTGTGCAGGGTGAAAATGCCGCCGACTCAATTGCTGAGGGCATAAGGCTTGCCAATAGGCTTGGAAGGGCGGATACAATCATTGTCGGCAGAGGCGGGGGAAGCATAGAGGATTTATGGGCATTCAACGAAGAAAAGGTAGCCCGTGCCATATTTGCTTCAGAGATACCGGTTATTTCTGCAGTCGGACATGAAACGGATTTTACCATTGCCGATTTTGTTGCGGATATGAGGGCGTCAACACCGTCAAATGCGGCTGAAATTGCTGTTAATGATGAATATGCAGACAGGAAAAAAGCCGAATACCTTATAGGCAGGCTTAATTCTGTCATATCATATAAATTAGATTATAAATGCGGACGATATGATAGAGCAGTGAATAATGTGAGCTTTAAAACACCGCAGAAGGCAATGCTCAAAATTGGGGACACATTGCACTCTGCATCGGAGAAAATGAGAGGGCTTGCGGACAACAGACTTAATAAAGAAGGACTTGTTCTTGCGTCGCTTTCCACAACTCTTGATGCTCTTTCACCGCTTAAAGTGCTTAAAAGGGGATATTCCTTTACCGATGACGGAAAGGGAAATGTGATTTCCTCAATTAAAGATGTAGAAGTTGGCAACAATATAGATGTGACACTGACTGACGGCAAATTTACTGCCGTTGTTAAAGATAAGGTGGTTTTTGGTGGCTAAGAAAAAGCAAAGCTTTGAAGAAGCACTTGAGAGACTTGAAGAAATTGTTCATAAAATGGAAGCCGGGGAATTATCTCTTGATGATACTGTTAAGCTGTATAAAGAAGGAGTTGAACTGGCTTCGTTTTGCGGAGGAAAGCTTAATGATGCACTTCAGCAGGTTACGATTTTAAGTACGTCGCTTGACGGGCAGCTTGAGGAAAAACCCTTTGAGCTTAAGGAGCAAACGGAGGAAGAATAAAATGAACTTTAAGGACGAATTAAAGGAAAAGATAAGTACAATTGATGAATACTTGGAGAAATATCTTCCTTCGGAACAGGAATACCCTCAAGTGATTTTCAAAGCTATGAGATACAGTGTTTTTGCAGGCGGAAAGAGGCTCAGACCTATTATGGTGATGGAGGCTTGCAAAGCCTTTGGAGGTAATTTGGAAAAATCAATGCCTTTTGCTTGTTCGCTTGAGATGATACACACTTACTCGCTTATACATGATGACCTTCCTGCAATCGACAATGATGATTACAGAAGAGGAAAACTTACAAGTCATAAAATGTTTGGCGAGGATATTGCCATTCTTGCGGGTGATGCACTGCTTCACCATGCTTTTGAAACAATGTCCAGAGCATGTGTTGAGCAAAATGACATTAAGGCGGCTAAGGCTATGCTTGCAATTGCCGAAGGTGCGGGAGTGTACGGCATGGTTGGAGGCCAGGTTGTTGACGTAATAAGTGAGGGAAAACCGATAGATAAGGATACACTTGATTTTATACACAAGAATAAGACAGCAGCTATGCTTGTTGGTGCTCTGAAATCTGGAGCAATAATGGGCGGAGCAAGTGATGCAGAAGTCAAAAAGATAGAAAAGGCAGGAGAGCTTATTGGAGTAGCGTTCCAGATACAAGATGATATTCTTGATGTGACAAGCACGTTTGAAAAGCTTGGAAAGCCTATAAACAGTGATGAGAAAAATAATAAAGTTACTTATGCAACAATGTTCGGTGTTGAAAAAGCAGCCGAATTTGTTAAAGATATGTCCGATGAGGCGAAAGAAATATTGAAGAGCATGGGTGACAAGACGGATTTTCTCGTAAGACTTACGGAATATCTGATTAAAAGAGATAACTGATATTCTTGTAATAAAGAAAGTGGTGTAATTTTTGAAACTGATACTTGATACGGTCAATTCACCAAAGGATATTAGAAAACTAAATTTAAGCCAGCTTAACAGGCTTTCTCTTGAACTTAGAAGCTTTCTTGTTGAGAGTGTTTCAAAAACGGGCGGACATCTTGCGTCTAACCTCGGTATAGTTGAGCTTACATTAGCTATTCATTATTGTTTTAATACTCCTAAGGATAAAATTGTCTGGGATGTGGGACATCAGGCTTATATACATAAAATAATAACAGGCAGAAAAGACGCTTTTGGGACTCTCCGCCAGCTTGACGGATTATCGGGCTTTCCTAAACCGGCTGAAAGTGAGTATGATACTTTCACGGCAGGACACAGCTCAACGTCAATTTCAATTGCACTGGGTTTTGCATGTGCAAGGGACTTGAAGGGCGGAAACGAAAGGGTTGTAGCTGTTATCGGTGACGGCTCAATGACAGGCGGAGTTGCGTTTGAAGCGCTTAACAATGCCGGTCGTTCCAACAGAAACTTAATTGTGATTATAAATGACAATCAGATGTCGATTTCGGGAAATGTAGGTGCTTTAAGCAGACATTTAAGCGATTTGAGAACAGAGATTATTATCTGGCGTGAAAAAGGATTTTAAGAAATTCCTAGACAGACTGCCTGACAGTGAACCAGTGATTAATAAAATAAAAAGAACAAAAAATCGAATCAAATATCTGTTCATACCGGGTGTGATATTTGAGGAATTTGGGTTTAAATATATCGGTCCCGTTGACGGGAATGACATCGGTCAGCTTATAAATTCTCTTAACAGAGCAAAAAAGATTAGCGGTCCGGTGATTGTGCATGTGAAAACCAAAAAAGGCAGAGGCTATAAATATGCCGAGCAGAACCCCTCTGCACACCACGGTGTTAGTGCATTTGATTTGAAAACAGGAAAGCCTTTAAAAAAATCATCTTTGCCGACGTACTCGGATGTGTTTGGTAAAACATTGATAAAACTGGCAGAGAATGATAAAAAAATAGTGGCAATATCTGCGGCTATGGGTAACGGAACAGGTCTTACTGAATTTAATGAGAAATATCCCGACAGATTTTTTGATGTCGGAATAGCTGAACAGCATGCTGTATCATTTTCAGGCGGACTTGCCAAAAGCGGTTTGATACCTGTTTTTGCCGATACTCCACATTTTTGCAAAGAGCATATGATGAAATTATGCAGGATGTATGCCTGCAGAAACTTCATGTAGTATTTGCTGTTGACAGGGCGGGAATTGTCGGCGGTGACGGAGAAACACATCAGGGTATTTTTGATTTATCTTATTTCTCTCATATGCCCAATATGACACTTATGCTGCCGCAAAACGGTGCAGAGCTTGAAAAGATGCTTGAATTTGCTATTTACAAAATGGATGGACCTGTGGCAATAAGATATCCAAGGGGAAATGTAACTCAGGCATTTGCAGATAATGTATCTGAAATTGAATATGGTAAGGGTGAAGTTCTCAAGGACGGGAAAGATATAGCAACAATTCTGCCGGAACAGTATGCGATACAGCATTAGATGTATTTAACAGGCTTTCAGATGATGGCTATAATCCGATGTATGTAAATTTAAGGTTTGCTAAACCTGTTGATGAACAGCTTTTAAAAAACTGTCTGTGATAAGTGCAGATATGTTTTTTCCATAGAGGACAATGTTAATGAGGGCGGAGCAGGAATGATCATACTCCATACACTTAATGATATGGGTGAACTGGATAGAGTTAGGTTCCATAACTTTGCACTGCCGGATAAATTCATTGAGCATGGCACAAAGGATGAGCTTTATAAGCGATACGGCCTTGACAGTGAAAGTATTTACAATGAAATAAAGAGATTAATTGACTAGGGAAAAATAAGGATTGAGATATATGGCAGATAAGGAAAGACTTGACGTGCTTTTGGTTTCTTTAGGTCTTGCAACTTCAAGAGAGCTTGCAAAGGCGTATGTTATGGCCGGAGATGTTTATGTTGACGGAAATAAAGAAGAAAAGGCCGGAACAAAGATTGATGTAAATTCTAAGATAGAAGTAAGGGGCAGGGAGATGCCATATGTCAGCAGAGGCGGATTTAAGCTTGAGAAGGCAATGGCAGAGTTCCCTGTTGAGCTTGAAGGCAAAATATGCATGGACATAGGCTCGTCCACAGGCGGATTTACTGACTGCATGCTGCAAAACGGAGCATCAAAGGTATATTCTATTGATGTAGGCTATGGACAGCTTGCGTGGAAGCTTAGAAATGATGAAAGAGTAGTCTGTATGGAAAAAACCAATGTAAGGTATATTACTGAGGAGCAGATTTCGGACAAGCCTGAGTTTGCCTCGGTTGATGTTTCGTTTATTTCCCTTACAAAGGTCATTCCTCCTGCTCTTGCGGTAATGTCAGATAGTGCACAGATAGTTTGCCTTATTAAACCGCAGTTTGAGGCTGGGCGAGAGAAGGTAGGCAAGAAGGGCGTTGTAAAGGATAAAAAGGTACATGAAGAAGTAATTTTAAAGATTGTTGATTTTGCGTTTGAGATTGGTATAAATGTTATAGGCATTAGCTTTTCTCCAATAAAAGGACCTGAAGGCAATATTGAATATTTAATATTGCTAGACAGGAAAAATGAAGGCCTTTCCAAAGAGGAAGCACATAAGGCGGCACATGACATTACAGAGCAGTCACATGAGCTTCTGTAATAGGGTTATTAGTGTCAATAGGTGGTGTTGAAATATGAAAACAGTTGGTATAGTGCCAAATTACGATAAAGAAGCGGCAATGGGTATGGTTAAGGAATTGGTTGAGTTCCTAAAAACTAAGGACTGCAAACCTGTGCTTACTTATAATATTGCTGAGCTTACGGGACTTAACGAATTAGGAGTAACAAAATTTGAGTTATATTCAAAATCGGATTTTATAATTGTTCTGGGCGGTGACGGTACACTGCTTGATACGGGAAGAAAGGCAGCCAAATACGGAACGCCGCTTCTTGGAATTAATATGGGAACAATGGGTTTTCTCGCTTCTGCAGACGGAAGTGATGCCAATGAAACGATTGAAAAGGTTCTCAAAGGTGAGTGCAAGCTTGAAAAAAGACTGATGCTTGAATCGGAGATAACATCTGACAGTGATACACCAAAGACATATAATGCTGTTAATGATGTGTGTATTACACGAGGTGTATTTACGAAAATAACAAGCTACAGCATATTTGTTAACGATGAATACGTGGCAACATTCCGTGCCGACGGAATAATAATTTCTACACCTACCGGTTCAACAGCTTATAATTTATCAGCCGGCGGGCCTGTGCTTAAACCTGATATTTCCTGTATGGTTATTACTCCTATATGTGCACATTCACTGCATTCAAGAAGCATTGTTGTTTCGGCAGATGACGTAATCAGAGTTGATGCAAGCTTTGGCTCAAACGGAGATATAATCATGTCTATGGACGGTCAGACAAGCGTTATTCTTAATAACGGAGATTCAATTAATATTAGAAAATCTGAACACACCGTTAATATTATTAAAACAAATAGGATGGGTTTTTACGATATATTGAGGAAGAAGCTTATTTCTAAGGGGGAATAAAAGTTGAAAGTATCCAGACACACTAAGATATTGGAGCTTATAGAAAAATATGATATTGAAACTCAGGACGAGCTTGCCTCTAAGCTTAAAGAGGAAGGCTTTGATGTTACACAGGCAACTGTTTCAAGGGATATAAGGGAAATGCGATTAACTAAAATATCCATAGAAAAAGGCAAACAGAAATATGTTGCAATGGCCAGCAGTGATAATGAAATCTCTGACAGACTTATAAGAGTGTTCAGAGAGGCAGTTGTAAAAATGGACTATGCCGGAAATATGGTAGTAATAAAAACTCTCGAAGGAATGGGCATGGCAGTAGGTGTTGCTCTTGACAATATGCAAAACAGTGAAATTCTTGGTACAATAGCAGGAGATGATACGGTTTTTTGCGTTATAAGAGGTAATCATCAGGCCGCAGAATTGATAGAAAGACTTTACCGCATCATACATAGCTGATTGGGGGCGTTTAAATGCTCGAGTACATGAACATAAAAAATTTAGCTCTTATACAGGAGTCGGAAGTTACTTTCGGCAAGGGGCTTAATGTGCTTACCGGTGAAACGGGAGCAGGAAAATCACTTATTATAGACGCTCTGGGCTTTTCGCTTGGAGGCAGAGCAAACAAAGATATTGTCAGAAGAGGAGAAGAACAGGCTGTTGTTGAGTCGGTTTTTTCGATTGATGATAAGAAAATAGCAAAGATACTTGACGAGATGGACATTGAGCATGGTGATGACAACATGATTGTCATAAGACGTATTCTGCACCTCAATGGAAAGAGTATGTGCAAGGTCAACGGAACGACTGTTACAGTGGGACAGCTTAAAGAGCTTTCTGAATGTCTTGTAGATTTTCATGGACAGCATGAACATCAGTCATTGCTTAACAGTTCAAAGCATATAGAGCTGCTGGATAAGTTCTGCGGAACAGAGCTTGGGGCAGAAAAAGCAAAGCTTGCAGAATTTTTAAAGCAGTACAAGCTTATTATGAAAGAAATGAAGGCTATTGCCGGCAATGAGTCTGAAAGAGAAAGAAGAACAGAAATTCTTTCATATCAGATTAGTGAGCTTGAAGCGGCAGGAATTAAGCCGGGTGAAGAGGATACACTTTCCGAAAGAAAGAAAGTTCTGCAAAACGGCGAGAAAATGCGTGAAATGGCCGGAAAATGCATTAATATTCTTTATAATGGTGCAAATGGACTTCCTGCCAGCGATATGGTTACGGAGTCTGCCGATACTCTTAAACAGCTCAGCGACATTGATATATCTGTTAAGCTTGTATATGAAATAGTTAATTCTGCGGCTATTCAGCTTAATGAGGCCGAAAGAGAGCTTAAGCGCTATTATGACAATCTTGATGCCGATGACGGTGAGATGGATAAGATAGAAGAAAGGCTTAATATAATTTACGCCTTTAAGAAAAAATACATATGTACATCAGATATGCTTGCGGATAAGCTTGAAACGCTGAGAAATGAATATGACATGCTCCTGCATTCAAGAGAGCGTCTTGAAGTTCTTGAAAGCGAGAGAAAAGAACTGTTTAAGCAGATGGTTGATGTCTGCAAGGTAATGACAAGCATAAGAGAGAAAAGGCAAAACAATTGAGACTGAGATAGAGAAAAATTGCATGAGCTTAAATGAGCGGTGCTATGTTTAAAATAAAAATTGAATGAAAAATCAGCTGGCATTGATGGCTGGGATGATGTTGAGTTTATGTTTACCGCAAACGAAGGTGAGGAATGTATGTGCGCTTGCCAAGATTGCTTCCGGTGGTGAGCTTTTCAAGAGTTATGCTGGCACTGAAGGTTGTGCTTGAAATGCGGATTCAATCGGCACGTTTGTTTTTGATGAAATTGATACGGGAATAAGCGGAAGAACAGCGCAGAAGGTGGCTGAAAAAATGCATAAGGTTGCTAAAACAAAGCAGATACTTTGCATTACACATCTTCCTCAGATTGCAGCAATGGCGGATAACCATTATATGATAGAAAAGATTGCACAAAAGGGCAGAACAAAAACAGCCATAAGGCTGCTTAAAAAGAATGAAGAAATAAGAGATATTGCAAGACTTACTTCGGGTGCACAGGTAACAGATGTAACAATAAATGCTGCAAAGGAAATGAAGGAGTTTGCTGACAAATATAAAGCTGAAAACAGATAAATAATGCCGGTGGATAGAATATCCGCCGGCATTATTTTTTAGATTTTTCGTCATTAACTGAATTATATTTTCCTCTCGTTTGGGCAACCTTTGAAATATAAGAATCATCTTCTTGGGCAGAAACGTTGTTTGATATAACTTCCATTGTATTTTTATCTATCACCTTTATTTTTATTCCTGAGTCAATATGGTTGCTGTTATCTAAGTAAAGATTATTTAAAAATTCTGTATAGTCAGCAAGATAGTTCTTATAGTCGTCAGAAAGTGCATAAGTATTCTTGATTATTTTAATCAATACATTGTCACATATAGCCGGGTTATCTGATACATTAGTTATATAGTCAGGTGAAACATTAAGAGTATAGGAAAGAAAGACAATATCTTTAAATTCGAATCCATTATTTTTTTCGGTATACTTAGAAATTATTCCGAGCATTTTATCTACATTGCTGTCAATACCGTTAACTCTTACGTATTCTGTAATAAGATTTTCAATATGTGACGTTTTATTTTTTTTTGCTGCCATGATTACTGCCCTCTTTTCCGATATTAAATTAATTTATTTAAGTATAGCATATTTGCATAAAATGTACATATGGAAATATTTTCTGGCAATACATACTAAAATAGTATTTATTGTTGACATATAGAATATAGAGTGGTATATTATGAAATATCCAAGTAATATAGTAGGATTTAAAATTTGACATAAAGGCGAGATTAATCATAAAGGAGCATCAATATGAAAGAAATAATTTATTTTGATAATGCGGCTACTACTCCTATCAGACCAGAGGTCTATGCTGAGATGAAGCCCTATATCGAAGAATATTACGGAAACGCTTCAAGCATATACAGTATTGCAAGAGAAAGCAAAAAAGCTATAGATAAAGCAAGACAACAGGTTGCAGATGCACTTAATGCAAGACCTGAAGAAATTTTCTTTACAGGCTGTGGTTCAGAAAGTGATAACTGGGTTCTTAAAGGTGTTAGCAATGCACTCAAAGAAAAGGGAAACCATATTATTACAACTTGTATTGAACATCATGCAATTCTTCATACATGTGAATTTCTTGAACAGAACGGCTTTGAAGTAACATATCTTCCTGTTGATAAGTATGGAAAAATCAGTGTTGACGACTTTAAAGCTGCTATCAGACCGACAACAATACTCGTAAGCATAATGTTTGCCAACAACGAAATTGGTACTATACTGCCCATAAAGGAAATCGGGG
>JAXGOV010000010.1:0-107791 GCA_040767305.1 Candidatus Metalachnospira sp.
AGCTTAAAACTCAGCTTGAGCTTGCTCTTTCTTTAAGTAAATGTACAAATGTTAAGAGAGTGTTTGATCCAGATGACCTTGAAAATATATGTTCCGAATTTATTAATGAACTTCCAAGACTTCAGGAAATGCTTGTGAAGGATGTTACTGCAAACTTTGAGGGTGATCCGGCTGCAATGAGTAAGTCGGAAATTATTTTATCATATCCGGGGTTTTATGCGATTTTTGTATATAGAGTTGCGCATGAGCTGTATAAGAGAAAAGTTCCGTTTGTGCCTCGTATAATGACAGAGCATGCTCACAGCAAAACCGGCATAGATATTAACCCGGGTGCCCAAATAGGTGAGTATTTCTTTATTGACCATGGTACAGGAATTGTTATTGGTGAAACAACCGTTATAGGTAAATGGGTTAAAATATATCAGGGTGTAACTCTTGGAGCATTGTCACCCAGAAGGGGTCAGTCACTCTCAGGTGTTAAGAGACATCCTACTGTTGAAGATAATGTAACAATATATGCGGGTTCAACAATTTTGGGCGGCGAGACTGTAATAGGAGAAAACTCAGTAATCGGCGGTAATGCATTTATTACCAACTCGGTTGAAAAGAACAGCTATGTGAGTATGAAAGCACCCGAGCTTATAATCAGAACGGATCAATAATGCTTTTTGGAGGGTATCATGGAACGAAAGACTAAAAGCTCGCTTACAAATATTTGGGCTGTGAGTGTGCTTGCAATTGCATGCTGTGCACTTTGGAGCAGTGCTTATCCGTGTATTAAAATTGGCTGCGGGCTTTTCAGAATTGACACCTCAGTTCCTCAGAATTTAATATTGTTTGCAGGTATGAGATTTGTAATATCAGGTCTATTGGTAATTTTATTTGCATCTGTATCAAGAAAAAAGCCTCTTAAGCTTAAAACCGAGTCAATGGGGCGAATAGCCGTATTATCTGTATTTCAGACAATACTTCAATATTCTTTCTTTTATATTGGTCTTTCAAACACTACGGGTGTCAAGGCATCAATTATAACCGGCTCAAATGTGTTTCTTGTTATAATTGTAGCCAGTCTGATTTTTAGGGAGGAAAAGTACACTCTGCAAAAACTTATTGGTTCGGTAATAGGTTTTGTGGGTGTTGTTATTGTTAATGTTAATAGTAATGGCATTGGCTCTTCGTTTAGTATATTCGGAGACGGGTTTGTTCTTTTTTCGAGTATCTGCTATGCGTTTTCATCAGGTTTTTTAAAGAAATTTTCGGAGAAGGACGATACTATAATGCTTAGCGCATACCAGTTTCTTTTAGGAGGAATTGTTCTGATTTCTGCCGGATTAATAAGCGGGGGAAGAGTAACATATTTTTCATTAGATGCATTTTTTATGCTGCTTTATCTTGGTTTTTTATCTGCGGCAGCATATTCTATATGGAGTACGCTGTTAGCATATAATGATGTATCAAGGGTTGCAATTTTTGGGTTCAGCACACCGGTTTTAGGTGTAATGTTTTCGAGATTATTTCTTCCAAATGAAAGCGGTATGATTGGTATTAATGTTATTTTTGCACTCATTCTTGTTAGCGCAGGTATATTCATTATTAACAGTAATAAGATAAATTACGGCAGTTTAAAAGTTAAACATGTATGACAAAATAGACATGCGGGCTGAAAAGCCCGCTTTTTTAATTAAATTTAACAAAATCACAGTGTATAAAGTAAAAAAGTTTTTTGTATACACTACTTGTTTTTTGTGTACAAGGTGCTATAATTGTTTTAGTAAAAATTACGTAAAAACATTTAAATATAGGCGTTTTTATAAATTGGTGGTTTTATGGATTATATAAATGTAAAGGCTAGAGCAAAAATTAATTTAACTTTGGATGTAACAGGAATACGAGATGACGGTTATCATGAATTAAAAATGATAATGCAGACTGTAGAATTGTATGATAAGGTTTATATAAAAGCAATTGAAAAGCCCGGTATAAAGCTTAAGTCTAACATTGAGTGGCTGCCGACAGATAATAAAAATTTGGCTTATAAAGCTGCGGAAATACTAAGAAACAGGTGCAATATAAGAAAAGGTATTTTTATTGAGCTTTCAAAGTCAATTCCGATTGCGGCAGGTCTTGCGGGCGGAAGTGCCGATTGTGCTGCTGTATTGTATGGCATGAATGTACTCTTCGGTCTTGGCTTGAGCAAAAGGATTTAATGAAAATTGGACTTGAACTGGGAAGTGACGTGCCGTATTGCATGATGAGAGGGACACTCTTGCAGAGGGCAGAGGCGAGATTTTAACAAAGCTTGCACCGTGTCCCAAGTCATGGGTTGTGCTTGCAAAGCCGCCGATAGGAATGTCAACAGCGGCTGTATATAAGGCAATTGACGCTTTTGATTCCTATGAGCACCCAAATACCGTTGCCATGATTAAAGCTATTGAAAACGATAATATAAATGCTGTGGCTGAAAACTTATCTAACGTGCTTGAAAATGCTTCTATTCCCATGTGCAGTATGATTGCAGATTTGAAGGATACACTTAATGAGTGCGGGGCACTTGGTTCTCTGATGAGCGGCAGCGGTCCGACGGTTTATGGCTTGTTTGAAAAGAGGTCCGCGGCTGAAAATGCCGTGGCTGAAATAAAAAAGAAATTTAATATCAAAGATATTATTCTTACGAAAATTTATAATATTTAGGAGATGTATAAGATGGCTGATTATAAGGTGAAACTTGCTGCAAACGAATACCTTCCTCTTAGGGATGTTGTTTTTAATACTCTTAAGGACGGAATACTTACAGGCAGGCTTAAGCCGGGTGAAAGACTTCTTGAAAATCAGCTTGCTGAAGAACTTGGGGTAAGCCGTACACCTATTAGAGAAGCACTTCGTATGCTTGAAATCGAAAACCTTGTTGACCTTATTCCAAGAAGGGGTGCACAGGTTAAGGAAATGAGCGAGCGTGATATTAAAAATGTACTTGAAATAAGAAAGGTACTTGAAGAGCTTGCGGCTAAGCTTGCGGCTGAAAATATCACCAGTAAACAGATTTCTGACCTTAAAGAAGCACATAGGGATTTTGTTGAGGCATTTGACAGAGGTGATTCATCTGAAGTTCTTGCGGCAGACACAAAATTTCATGAAATTATATTTAACGCAACAGGAAATGATAAGCTTGTGCAGATAATAAGTAATATTTCTATACAGATTTACAGATACAGAATTGCATATCTTAAGCTTCTTAAAAATGTTTCAGTGCCCAACGAACATCATGTTGCACTTATTGCTGCGTTTGAAAAAAGAGATTCTAAAAAAGCTCAGGAAATTATAAGAGAACACATAGCAGAACAGGCAATGGAGATACTTAAATCAATTGGATATTAATTTTCTATTTTTATGAAATTTCGGTAAATTATTTAAAATAGTGTTACAATCCGACCTTTTTCTTGATTAATTTGCTGTGATATTATACAATAAAAACTATAATTCATCTTAAAGGATGTGAGTTTTTATGGACGAAAAAAGGAGAAGGACTTCTTCTTCAAGACAGCAAAGGCAGCGAAGCTATTCAAAGACACAAATGGCACGATCTGAGATTGATTCTCAGAATAATATGAGCAGACGAAAAAATGCACGCCTGAATAAGCAATTACGTTATGATAAAAACCGTAGAGTAAAGTTTATTGGTATTATTATAGCTGTCATTGCAATGGCTTGTATAGTAGGCTTTGCAACAAGGCATAACGGCAGCGAGGTATTTGTCAATGGTGATAGTGTCGGCGTAGTTAAAACAAGGAAAATTACCGATACCGATGTTATAAATTCAGTAACTGCAATGCTTGAAGAGCAGAGCGGCACAAAAGTTCAAATTATGGATGAAATAACAATAAAGGGTATACATGTTTCATCAAGCATGACTCCGCTTACTACAGAAACACTGCTTGCAAAGCTTAGGGACAGTGTTGCCTACAATATTGAAGCATATGCGATAGCAGTTAACGGAGATGTAATAGTTTCGTTGAAAAATCAGGAAGAAGCAAATCAGGTGCTTGATGATATAAACAAAAAATTCACGCCGGAGGGTGTTGAAAACGTAAGTATATCATATGAAGAAGATGTGCAGATTGTAAGCCAGTATGTTAACTCTGACAGTATAATGAGCGTTGAGGATGCTGAAACAAAGATTACAATGGGCGAAACTGTAACAGAAACTTATACTATAGCTTCAGGTGAAACCCTTTCATCCATTGCATCAAAATACGGTATGACTGTACAGGAAATTTATAATCTTAACAGCGGACTTAACTCTAATTCAAATATATACGCCGGTGAAACTCTTACAGTACAAAGCAACAAACCTATATTTACTGTTAAAGCAACTGTTACTGCAACAGAGGAGGTTACCACACCAAAAGAAGTTGAGTATCAGTATGACAGCACCAAAAGCAGCAGCTATAGAAAGATAATACAGCAGGGTACAGATGGAGTAAGTCAGGTTACTAAAGAAAAAGTATATATTAACGGAGTATATCAGAGTGAAAATACTGTTTCTACAAAGACTGTAACCGAAGCAGTTAAGGAGATAGTCAGCATAGGAACAAACTAATATAGTTATTTACGGGCAGAATTCAATTCTGCCCGATTTTATATGGGGGGAATATAAATTATGCCGCAGGTGAATGTAAAAATAAACTACACTGTTTCAAATGAGCAAAAAAGTAAAATAGAAAAGGGAATAGTCGATATTCTGGTAAATGATTTGAGTAAACGTGATAATTGGCTTATGGTAATTGTTGAAGATAATGCGAGGATATATTTCAGAGGCGAAAACGAAACGCATACTGCTGGAATATCACTTGCTGTATATAAAGAACTTGACAATGTCAGTGCAGAAAAATTTATTACTGCCGTAACCGAGCTTGTTTCCAATACCACAGATATTCAGAAGGAGAGAATAGTGGTAATTATTCAGCCATTAACTCAGTGGGGACTGGGCGGCAAATACATTAATTAGTATAAAAAGCCCGAACAAACCGTTCGGGCTTAAATTATATTAGTTCTTGGCTATTGGTATCTGTATTTCGGTAAGCCAATCTTCGACGTTCTCTTTGTTCCATATTCCGTCGATGTAGCTTTCTCTGGGTGAGTCGGCAAGCATATAACCATTCTGTTCTATCCACTGAAATGCAAAAGCGTATGCTTTCGCCAAATCATCATAGGCACCTTTGTGCATTACCGTAACAGCTTTGACAGACTCTATTTTTTTGAATTTAATATCATCAAAATCAGGCTTCATGTGATCTATTGATTCACAAAATTCTATATTAATGTCAACTTCTTTATATTCACCGTCAAGGTATACTATAAAGCAATATTCCGGTATGGTACATTTGATATCGGGATATTTATTTACTACCTGCCTTCCGATTGCAGGTATTACATCAAAATACGCTGCATAGTTTGGAACAACCATTTTCTTTGAATATACAATGCATTCGGGAAGATCCTTAATGACTGCTACATAATTCATAAACATTTCCTCCTCTTTTCCGTTTAACATGAATTCAAGTCTGGATAGCTGATTTTGCTTTTCTGCAATTTCCTTAATAAGTTCTGTTTTGCGGTATTCCAAAATTGAACGCTTACCATTTCCGGATATAATAAGCTTAATATTATCAATTGACATACCGATTTGCCGCAAAGCCTGAATTTTATGAAGCTTAAATAACTGGTCTGTTGTATAAAATCTATAACCGGTAAAGTCATTGGTGGTTTCAGGTTTTAAAAGACCAATTTCATCGTAATATCGTAAGGCTTTTATTGAAGTTTTGCTCATTTTGGAAAATTCACCGATTCTGTACAATTTCAGCACTCCTTTCACTTGATACATTTATGGTACAATCTCCGCTTAGTGGAGAGTCAAGAAGAAATTTTATTTAATTATATAATTTAGTTTATTGCACTGCAACATTAACAAAGGCAGCCTTTATTTATAGGCTGCCTTTGTTTTAAAATTCTTGGAGAAGAAAATTATGTTTAATATTATTTATTTTTTTCAGCTGTCCAAGTTTTGAAGTTCCAAGGCTTCTTTTTGATAATTCCGTCTGCAAATGGTATAAACAATGATAATATTGCAAACAATGCCAAAAGATATGGATACCAAAGCAAAGGAAGAAGCTGTGTGGGGCTTACAAGTCCTGCTGTTAAGCCACAGGCAATAAGAATCTGGGCACTGTAAGGAAGTATGCCCTGGAAAACACATGACCAGATGTCAAGAAGTGAAGCGGATCTTCTTGGATCAACTTCATATTTTTCACAAATTTCTCTTGCCGGCTGACCTGCAATGATAATAGCAATAGTGTTGTTTGCTGTTGCTATATCACAAAGTGATACCAAAGATGATATTCCAAGCTGTGCTGAACGTTTGCTTTTAACAAGCTTGTGAATTTTTTCAAGCATCCAGCGGATGCCGCCATAATGTGCACAAAGCTCCGAAAGACCGCCTATGATAAGTGAAAGGAGGAATATTTCAAACATTCCCGTAAAACCTGCATAAATGTTTTGAGCAAGTCCGAGTATGTTAAAATCGCTTCCAATGATACCGATAATGCCGGCGAGTACGATACCTGATCCAAGTGTAATAAATACGTTAAAACCAATAAGAGCAAATACAAGAACTACAATATATGGGATAACTTTAACAAAATTGTAGCTTAAGTTTCCGAGATCCACAGTAGTATCCGGCTTTCCGACCAAAAGAAGAACAACAAGTGTAATAATAGCTGCGGGAAGGGCAATAATAAAGTTTATTCTAAACTTATCTTTCATTTCAACACCTTGAGTTTTTGTTGCTGCGATTGTTGTATCGGAAATAACCGAAAGGTTGTCACCAAACATCGCTCCGCCGATAACTGCTGCAACAATAAGCGGAAGTGAAAGACCTGCTTTGTCTGCTGTTGCTATTGCAATCGAGCCAACAGCACTGATTGTACCTACTGATGTACCTGTTGCTACTGCAATAAAAGCTGAAATAACAAACATACCGCCTGTTATGTACTTGGCAGGAATAATTGATAAACCAAGATTTACTGTTGCATCAACACCGCCCATAGATTTTGCAACTGCGGCGAAGGCCCCTGCAAAAAGATATATGAAACACATTGTAAGAATGTTTTCATTTCCGCAGCCTCTTGCAAAGATGGTGAACTTTTCTTCCACAGTTCCTTTAAACATAATAAATGCAACCACAACTCCAATGAGTGCTGCTACCGGAGACGGAAATTGATAAAATGCCAAATCAACTCCCATTGCATTAAGAATGATTCCTGCTCCGAGATAGACTACAATAAAAACAGCGAAAGGAATCAGAGCAGAGCCTCTAGCTTTATTAGTAATTTCGTTGTTGCTTTCGTCCATTATAATACCTCCCTGATTAAATATTTCATTAAAGTGACGTTTTGGGATACATAATAATATCTCTCTGAAAACAAATTAATATGTATAACTGACAGCCCGCATATGTCAGCTTGAATAAAATAGTTTTCAGCTATTGAGATAATGTATACGTAAACCTTTTATTCCTGTTAATATGATAACATATATATTTAGACCTGCATAATTGAAAAAAGCGATAGCTAATTATCTAAAAAACTTATAATATTATTTATTTTTAAACGAATAACATTTTTATTAAAAATATGATTGTGTATTATGCTGTTTGTTATAGGTTAAATTGATAACAAGATATGCAAATTTAATATTAACACTATCGTGCTCATTGTGCTATGATTTAACCATAGAGTTGAGAAAAGTGAAAAATTAACTCAACATGTCATATATTTGACATACTTTAATGAAATTTTGCCATCAATTATTTATTAAGAGTAAGGAGTGTTATTTATGAATTCTGATTATAAGGGATTTGGTACAAAAGCAATACACGCAGGAAATCTTGAGAGAGAGACATTTGGTTCTCTTGCAACACCTATTTACCAGAGCTCAACATATTATTTTGATTCATGCGAACAAGGCGGAAGAAGATTTGCAGGAGAAGAGAGCGGCTTCATCTATACAAGACTTGGAAATCCCACATCTTCGGTTCTTGAAGAAAAGGTTGCCGCACTTGAAGGTGGCGAAGCTGCTATTGCAACTGCATCAGGCATGGGTGCAATTTCATCAGCTTTATGGTCGATTGCCAAAGCAGGTGCACATATCATAGCTGACAGTACACTTTACGGCTGTACATTTGCACTTCTTAACCATGGACTTCCTCGTTATGGTGTTGAGGTTACATTTATTAATACATCAGATCTTGATGAAGTAAAAGCAAACTTAAAGGAAAATACAGTAGCTATTTATCTTGAAACACCTGCAAATCCTAATCTTAAGATTGCAGATATATCAGCTATTGCAAATCTTGCTCATGGCTACAATAAGGACATTAAAGTAGTATGTGATAATACATTTGCTACACCTTATCTTCAGAGACCGCTTGAGCTTGGTGCAGATGTTGTTGTTCATTCAGCAACTAAATACCTCAATGGTCACGGAGACGTTATAGCCGGATTTGTAATTGGCAAAGCAGATTTTATTTCAGAAGTAAGACTGTTTGGTGTTAAGGATATGACAGGTGCGGTTCTTGATCCATTCGCAGCATTCCTTATTTTAAGAGGACTTAAGACATTTGAAATCAGAATGATGCGTCATTGTGAAAATGCAAGAGCTGTTGCCGAGCTTCTTGAAAAGAGCGATAAGGTATCAAAGGTATACTATCCCGGTCTTGAATCATTTGAAAACCATGATGTTGCCGTTAAACAGATGAAGGACTTCGGAGGAATGCTTTCATTCGAGGTAAAAGGCGGAAAAGCAGCCGGAATTAAATTTGTTAATGCACTTAAGCTTTGTACAATAGCTGTAAGCCTTGGAGATGCCGAAACACTCGTTGAGCATCCTGCAAGCATGACACATTCACCTTATACACCGGAAGAACTTAAAGAAGCAGGTATTCCTGAAGGTCTTGTAAGATTATCATGTGGTCTTGAAAACAAAGAAGATATATTGGCAGATGTTGAACAGGCATTGGCACAGATTTAATGTTATATTATATATAACTTTAAAACCCCACATATAAAAAAGAAGCGGTAAGTGTAATAGCTTACCGCTTTCTTTTTTAGGCACTAATCAGCCCAAAGCTTATTGACTTTTTCGTTTATTCGTTTGCGGCGTTCCTCTTCTTCGGGTTTTAGTTCAGTGAAACCAACTTCATAAATATTTCCTTCACGAGCACCGCTTGGAAGTATTGAAGAGGGTATGTTAAGCATATTTTTATCTTCGGTTTCGCAGACCGCAAATTCACCCTCAAATCTATCAATCGTAATTCTCATTGTTTTCGTATTTTTTGTAATTCTCATTTACATCACTCCAATTTTTAAAAGGCTTAAGGTATGGGACATAAATTCTCAGAATACTATGCAAAGCAGACACGAAGCTCTCCGTCTGCACCCACCGTTGGCTTTACAATAGAAACGTCACTTCCGTCAGAGCTTATTACAATTGTTCCAAGCTCATCTGTTCTAAGCACGTTAATACCTTTGTCAGTAAGCTTTTTAACTGTACTGTCTGCCGGGTGACCGTATTTGTTGTCTTTACCGCAGCTTATAACGGCAATTGACGGATTGACTTTAGCAAGGAATTCATCAGTGGTTGAAGAATCACTGCCGTGGTGTCCTACTTTAAGAACATCAGCTTGAATATCATCTGTTATTTCTGCTTCCGAAACATCTTCTGCATCGCCTGCAAATAAGAATGATGTATCGCCGTAAACAACTCTAATTACAGCTGAGTAATTGTTAATATCATCATATTTGTCAGATACAGGAGCAACCATTTCTACAGAAAGATCATCTTCGTCAATAAGCGAAACGCCTGCATGTGCCGTAAAAATAACAAGGTTTTTTGCAGAGATGGCGTCAAGCAAATCTTCGTATGTTTGTGTAGTGGCAGAAACCCTAGGCATGTAAATGTCACCGATATCAAAAGCGTCTATAACGTCATCCATTCCGCCTATGTGGTCCTCGTGGGGATGGGTAGCGACAACATAATCAATTGAAGTGTAGCCAAGTGATTTTATGTAGTCAACAACATTGCTTCCGGCATCGTTGGGGCCTGCATCAATGAGCATTGTTTTGCCGTTGGGAAGCTCAATAAATTCAGAATCACCCTGTCCGACATAAATATAGCTTACCTGCATCTTTGAGGTATCTTGGGTTTGTTCAGCCTCATTTTCCGCTTGTGTATTTGTTGTGCTTTGTGTGTTGTTAAATGTTGCCGATGTTGACGAGCACGCAGTCAGCGCTGTCGCCGCAATCAGTGAAACAACCGATAAAATTTTGAACTTCTTCATTTTAACTTTCCCCCAGTTATTTATTAAGAATTTCTTTGATATTCGGGAAATAAACCCGTTTGCCTTCTTCGGACATAATTTGTCCTCCGATTTTTGATATACATTCAAGTACAGGAAGAAACTGCATACCTTTTTCTGAAAGTGAATATTCCACTCTGGGCGGATTTTCGTTAAAATCCGTACGGCTTATTATTTCGCTTTGCTCAAGATGCTGCAGTGTTCTTGTTAA
The DNA here is from genome assembly GCA_040767305.1 of Candidatus Metalachnospira sp. Classification (GTDB taxonomy): domain Bacteria; phylum Bacillota; class Clostridia; order Lachnospirales; family Anaerotignaceae; genus Metalachnospira. Next base: position 10,623 of record JAXGOV010000010.1, read on the forward strand.
AGAGGTATTTGTAATCATCGGGTAAATTTTCTTTATCTGTCCGTATCTTATTTGAGGATACTCTTTTATAAGCCATATTAAAGCCATTTCCCAACGTCCGCCTATCATATCCATTGTGTAAACAATAGGGCAGTGATTGAGTATATTGCTGTAATCCATATTGACCTCCTTAAAAGGCACAAAATTGTGCGTACTTGAATTTTAAAACCAGCTTTAATATACTATAATAAGTATTAATTGTAAAGCAATGCAGATAATGGGCAGTATAAGCAAAGGAGGAAGATATTATGGATTTAATTTCTGCAACACCATGTAAAATTAACAATATGGAACTGAAAAACAGGATAATAATGCTTGTAATGCACACCGGTTTTTCGCTTGGCGGAAAGCTTACAGAGCAGGATTATGCTTTTTTTGAACAAAGGGCAAAGGGCGGAGCGGCTGCCATAACTCAGGTATGCGGTGTCAGCAATGAGGGCACAGCGAACGGAATGCCCAATGTTGTTGAGCCTTCATTCCTTGATGAGGAGAAAAAGATAACCGATATGATTCACAGCAATGACTGCAAGCATATTGTACAGCTTTTTCATAGAGGGCGTAATAGCGAAAGCGATTACGGTCTTAAGGCTGTTGCTCCTTCAAATGTCCCGTCAGTTATATATAGAAACGAATGTGAAGTAATGACAAAGGAAAAAATAGAGCAGACAATAAAGGATTTTGCTGACGCAGCTCTCAAGTGCAAAGAAATAGGTGTTGATGCGGTTGAAATAAGCTGTTCGGCAGGCTATCTTCTCAGTTTGTTCCTTTCACCTTTAACAAACCTTAGGGACGATGAATACGGTGGAGATGATGAACGTCGCATGAAAATGCCGCTTGATACTTTAAGAGCGGTAAGAAATGCGGTAGGCAAAGAATATCCTGTGATTGTTCGTATAGCCGGCTCACAGATGATGCCTGGCGGCTATGGCATAGATTATATGCAGAAATTCTGTGAAATTGCTGATAAAGAGGGACTTATTGATGCGGTAAATGTAACAGGCGGCTGGCATGAAGCACCGGTTCCGCAGATTTCATATCAGCTGCCGGCAGGAGGATTTGCTTATCTCGCAGATGCAGTTAAAAGAGCAGTTTCTGTTCCGGTAATCGCATGCAACAGAATTAATAATATAGATACAATTGAGTCCATTTTAAGCAATGGCATGGCTGATTTTGTTGGAACTGCAAGAGGTTTTCTGGCTGATCCGGCTTTTGCACAAAAGGTGCTCAACGGAATTCCGTATAATCGCTGTCAGGGCTGCAACAAGTGTATCGAAGCAGTTCTTAAGGGCAAACCCGTGTTATGCGCATATAATCCGGAAGCCGGCAGAGAGGCGGAAGAGAAAAAACACAGACGAGTTATTTCGGCAAAGAAAATTCTGATTGCGGGTGCAGGTCCCGCAGGGCTTGAGGCCGCTGAGAGATCAGCACATCGAGGTTACAAGACAATATTATGCACAAAGGACGACAAGCTCGGCGGAATGTTAAATTCTGCAGCAATTCCTCCTGAAAAACAGGATTTGATTAAGTTTGTAGAAAACAAAAAGTATGTACTTGAACAGCTTGGTGTTGAAATAAGATATAACACAGAGGTAAACGGCGATTTAATCAGAGAAATATCACCATATTTTGTAGTAGATGCAACAGGAAGCACTGAAATTATTCCTCCGATAAAGGGAATTGATAATGACTCGGTACACATGGCTCTTGATGTGCTCAATTGTGACGAGAAGCTTTTGGCTAAGCTTAAGAAAGGCAATACTGTTATTATCGGCGGAGGCACGGTCGGACTTGAAACAGCAATGTTTATTGCAGAAAGCCGATTTGCTACGGAAAAGTCAAAGACCTTCAACACAATGTTTATTGGAAAGGATATTCCTATGGTGGATACTCCCGTATCACTCACCGTAGTTGAAATGACAAAGAAGATAGGCAAGGATCTGGGCGGACTTAAATGGATTGTTATGAAGCAGGTTAAGGCAGACGGAATTAAAACTATGGCTGAAACAACAGTGAAGGAAATCTGTGACGGCTATATTCTTGCGGATACTCCTGACGGTGAGGTTAAAATACCTGCCGATAATGTAATAGTTGCCGCAGGCTTTACTCCGGCTGATAACGAAATACCTCTTGCCTGCCTTGATGAGAAAATATCCTATTCAAGGGTTGGTGACTGCGAAGCAGTAGGTGATGCAATGAAGGGAATACATCAGGCATATGATGTGTTTATGAGATTATTCATTGCTTAACGGGTAATATTAAAAAGTATGTTTGAATAGTATTAGTCATAACAGAAACCGGAGATAGTGATATGAATATTATCGAAGTATTGACTAATATGGTAGTTTCATTCGGATATATTGGGATTTTTGTCGCAACCTCACTGGAGTATGGGTGTTTTCCTGTATCCAGTGAGGTTTTGTTGCCTTTTATAGGGTATTTTGTATGCAAAGGCAATATGAACCTTTTGGGAGCAATAACCGTCAGCACTGTCGGGGGCATATTAGGCAGCTTATTCTGCTACTGCTTTGGACGTTTTGGCAAAAATTTTATAGAAAATACGCTGTGCCGTAAATTTAAAACAATCAGTATCGGTCTTGATAACGCAGACAGAATTTTTCTGAAATACGGCAGGCAATCGGTGCTTATTGCAAGAGTGTTTCCGATTGCAAGAACATACATATCCATACCTGCCGGTCTTGCGGCCATGAATGTAAAAATATTTGTAATATATACCGCTATTGGTGCATTTTTATGGAATACTGCACTTATTTCGGCAGGATATTTCCTTGGCAGCTATTGGGTAAATGCCGAAGATATTTTACGAGACAGACATATTTTATTTTGTATAATAACTGCCGTATTAAGTATAATTTTGGTTAAAATCTCATCAAAAAAAGGAAAAAATTAAAAATTTTTATCAATTTTTATACGCTATTTTATTTTATTAGAAAATGTAGTATAATTAGCTTCGTATATTTTTATACAAATATAGGAGGCGTTCCAAATGGACAAACTGAATAAGTTAAGAGAGTATATCTCTAAATTTGATAAGCTTTGTGTTGCATATTCCGGAGGTGTTGATTCCGACCTTGTTATGAACATAGCTTATGATGTCTTGAAGGATAATGCTATAGCTGTCATAGGAGACGGCATCATGCTTTCAAGAAAAGACTTGGATGACGCTGAACGACTTGCCAAGAAGGCAGGAATAAAATATTACATTATTAAAGCAGATGCATTCGCTGTTAAGGAATTTAAGTTTAATGACAGAAGAAGATGCTATTACTGCAAGAAAAATATAATGGGCGGAGTAATTGCCAAAGCAAAAGAGCTTGGTTTTGATACTGTTGCAGATGGGAAAAATGCCGATGACGGAAAAGTATACCGTCCCGGTGCACAGGCCGCAGATGAGCTTGGACTTGTCAGTCCTCTTTATGCAGTAGGTATGACTAAGGCTGATATACGTGAAGCCGCAAAAGAGCTTGGACTTGAAACTTGGAACAAAGCATCTAATTCATGTCTTGCAACAAGATTTCCGTATGATACCGAGCTTACCGAAGAGAACTTTAAAAAAGTCGAGAATGCCGAGCTTCTTATTTCCAAGAAGGGAATTCCAAGCGGCAGAGTAAGACTTCACGGGGATATTGCCAGAATAGAAATTCCAAAGGATAGATTTGGAGAGTTTATGGCAGATGAAGGTCTTATTGATGATATCAAGAAAATAGGTTTCCGTTATGTTACCCTTGACCTTGAGGGCTTTAGAAGCGGAAGCATGGACTGACATACGGAGGTTATTATGAACACAAAAGAAATACTTACAAAGCTGCAGAATAAAGAAATTTCTGTAGATGATGCAGAAAAAATGCTAAAGCTTGCACCAACAAAAGATTTGGGCTATGCGGTTATTGACCATCAAAGGGAAATGAGAAACGGATGCCCTGAGGTTATATATGCTATTGGCAAAACAAAAGAGCAAACATTGGGTATAATAAATAATATGCTTGAAAATGGTACTAAGAACATTCTTGCTACAAGAGTCGATGATGAAAAGTACGAATATATATTTAAGGAAATACCTGACGTAAAATATAATAGAGATGCAAAAACGCTTATTGTAGAAAGAGAGCCTATGCCTAAAACAGGCGGGATAATACTTGTTGCAACCGGAGGTACTTCTGATATACCTGTTGCAGAGGAAGCTGCAGTAACGGCAGAATTTTTGGGCAATACAGTGGACAGGCTTTATGATGTCGGTGTTGCAGGCCTTCATAGACTTCTTTCAAGAATTGACAGAGTGGAGGCGGCTGATGTAATTATTGCCGTTGCAGGTATGGAGGGAGCTCTTGCGACCGTTATCGGCGGGCTTACGGACAAGCCTGTCATTGCAGTTCCTACATCTGTTGGATACGGAGCAAACTTTAACGGACTCTCATCGCTTTTATGTATGCTTAACAGCTGTGCGAGCGGAGTGGTTGTAGTTAATATAGATAACGGTTTTGGTGCGGGATATACCGCAAACAGTATTAATAAATTGGGGGCCTCAAGATGAAAACACTTTATTTTGACTGTAGTTCGGGTATAAGCGGTGATATGACACTTGCAGCATTGCTTGACCTTGGAATAGATAAGGAAAAGTTTGTAGAAGAGCTTAGCAAACTTAATGTAGAAGGCTACGATATAGTATTTGGCAGAGATGTTAAAAATGGTATTGGAGCAAATAAGGTAGACGTAATTATAACAATTGACGGCTATGATGCAGACGGTCATCCGATAATGCACCATGTACATGATGATGACAAGCATTGTGAGCACCATCATGAGCAAGAGCACGAAGATGAGCATGATCACCACCATCATCATGACCATGACCACGAAGACGAGCATGATCACCACCATCATCATGATCACGACCACGAAGACGAGCATCATCACGACCACAGCCATCCACATGTACATAGAAACCTAAGTGATGTGTTTTCTATTATAGATAACAGTGAAATAAAAGATACAGCAAAAGATCTTGCAAAAAGGATATTTATGCGTGTAGCAATGGCTGAGTCAAAGGTTCACAATGAGCCTCTTGATAAGGTGCATTTCCATGAGGTTGGTGCAATTGACTCAATTGTTGATATTATCGGAACAGCAATTTGCATTGATATGCTTAAACCTGATAAAATCTATGCCTCAGTTGTTAATGACGGCTACGGCTTTATAATGTGCCAGCATGGACAGATTCCAGTGCCTGTTCCCGCAACAGCTCAGATTTTTGCCGACTCTAATGTTGTATCAAGACAAATAGATATAGATACTGAGCTTGTATTAACAGGTGCAAGAATTATTGCCGAGCTTGCAGAAAGCTACGGAATAATGCCGCCTATGAACGTAGAAAAGATTGGCTATGGGGCAGGAAAAAAAGGTTACCAAGATACCTAACATACTTCGAGTTTCTTTTGGGTGAATTAAGCGAAGAAACATCAGATGAAATAGTTGTGCTTGAAACTAACGTTGACGATGCCAGCGGAGAAATACTCGGATATACAATGGACAGGCTTATTTCTTGCCGGTGCAAAAGATGTTTTTTATTCTCCGATTTTTATGAAGAAGAACAGACCGGCGTGTATAAGCTTACTGTGCCTGCGCCGAGGATAATAGAGAAACGCTTGAGAACATTATTTTTGCGAAAACAACAACGATTGGCATTCGCAGAAGATACGAAACCAGGAGCTTGTCTTGGAGAGAAGCTTTGATTCTATTGAAACAAAATACGGAAAACTTTGATGTAAAGAAGGTTTTTAAAAATGGGAAAGAAACTGTTTATCCCGAATTTGAATCGGCAAAAAAGCTTGCTGAGGAAAACAATGTACCGCTGAAGGAAATTTATAAGTTTAGCTGAATTTAGCAAAGGGTGATACTTTGGACGAGAGAAGAGCGAGAAGACCACGAAACAAAAGAAGAAGCAAACGTAATAAAGGCAGAAGAGTTAATTGAGGATTTTGGCAGTAATCGGAGCTGTGATTTTGATTGCAAGAAATTGTTATTGGTTTATCCTATGCTAATGGGCGCACATTTTGCAGGCGCATTTTGTCCGAAACATCTCAAGAAGTAACGATAGATGTAACACAGCCAAGTTCTGATTCCATTGAAGTTGTTATACCTCAGGGAGCATCAACAAAGCAGATAGCTGAAATATTGAAAGAAAACGGGCTGATTAAAAGTGAGTTTTCGTTCAGATTAAAAAGCAAAATAAGCAGTGCTGACGGTTTATACAATTACGGTACCTTCTATCTTACTAAGGATATGACCACAGAACAGATTATAGCTGCTCTTCAAAAAACTTCTGCTGCTGAAACACAGAATAAAATAACTATTCCGGAAGGATACACAGTTAAGCAGATAGTTACCTTGGTTGATGAAAAGGGTATAGCAACCACTCAGGAATTTTTAGATGAAATGAATAACGGAACATTCGATTATGATTTTCTTGAAGGAATTCCAAAGAGAGAGTATTATCTTGAAGGCTATTTGTTCCCTGATACCTATTATTTAAGCGGAAATGAAACTGCACATGATATTATAGTAATGATGCTTGACAGGTTTGAAGAGATGTACAATAAGAATATTAAGAGTTATGTTGCATCAACAGGATATACCTTGATCAGCTTGTTACCGTTGCTTCAATGGTTGAATCTGAGTCAATGCTTGACAGTGAGCGTCCTACAGTTGCAGGTGTTATTTATAATCGCCTGGATATTGATATACGCCTCCAGATTGATTCAACTGTACAATATGCACTTGATACAAAGAATGAAGTAGTTACGGAAAGTGACTTGTCTGTTGACTCCTTACCGTATAATACTTATAAATATAAAGGACTGCCCGAAGGACCGATATGCAACCCCGGACTGGCGTCTTTGGAAGCCGCAGTTAAGCCTGAAAAGAATAATTACTTCTCACATTATGTGCTTAAAGAAAGAGGTGGAAGTGAGCATACATTTGCAGAAAATTATCAGGACTTCCTGACTGCAAAGGTTACTATCAGGCTACATTCAATAATTAGGAGAAAAAAATGAACTACGTTACCGATGACTATATAAATAATTACTTGAGAACCATTCAGCCGCACTATGACGGAGTTTTGGGCGATATCGAAAAGGAATCCAGAGCGGCAAATGTTCCAGTAATTCCGCATGAAACAGCTAGACTTTTAAGCGTTCTTCTTACTATGAAGAAACCAAAGAACATACTGGAGGTAGGAACTGCTGTTGCTTTTTCATCAGGTCTTATGACAAGATACCTGCAAGAAGGCGGAACAGTTACAACGATTGACCGATATGAGCTATGCTAAAGGATGCACGAAAAAACATAGAAAGAATGGGACTGGAGGATAAAATTAATATTTCCGAGGGTGATGCAGGGAAAATTCTTCCTACGCTTACAGGTCCTTATGATGTGATATTTCTTGATGCCGCAAAAGGCCGTATTCTTCTTCATTTCTTCCGCATTGCTTAAGACTTCTTCCTGTTGGAGGACTGCCGCTGGTTGATGACGTGCTTCAAGGCGGAGACATAGCAAAGACAAGATTTTCGGTACCGAGAAGGCAGAGAACTATTCATAAGCGTCTTAGGAGCTTTTTATGGGATATTTCGCATACTGGATATTCTTGGAATCATCTATTGTGCCAATCGGTGATGGCCTTGCTGTTTGTGTTAAAGTAAAGGAAATATCCGATGAAATGCTTGAAAGCATGTTAAACCCCCAAAACCCGATTGACGAGGAGAATGAAAATGAATGATTTAAAGAAACCCGAGCTTCTTGCACCTGCGGGCGATTTGGAAAAGCTTAAGATTGCTGTTCTTTATGGTGCAGATGCAGTTTATATAGGCGGAGAAGCGTATGGATTAAGAGCAAAAGCAAAGAATTTTGACCTTAAAACCATGAAGGAGGGCATAGATTTTGCCCATAAACATGGCGCTAAGGTATATATAACAGCTAATATATTTGCACATAATTCGGATTTTTATGGCATGGCTGATTATTTTAAGACCGTATATGAAATGGGTGCTGATGCGGTTCTCGTGTCAGATCCCGGAGTGTATTCCGTTCTTAAAGAAGCGGCGCCGAATTTGGAGCTTCACATATCAACACAGGCCAACAATACCAATTATAAAACAGCACAGTTTTGGTATAAGCTTGGTGCAAAAAGAATTGTAGGTGCAAGGGAGCTTTCACTTAAGGAAATAAAAGAAATGCGTGAAAATATTCCAGAAGATATGGAAATTGAAACATTCGTGCATGGTGCAATGTGTATTTCTTATTCAGGAAGATGTCTTTTGAGCAATTACCTCAGCGGCAGAGATGCAAACAAAGGTGCTTGTTCACACCCGTGCAGATGGAAATATTATCTCATGGAGGAGACTAGACCGGGAGAATATATGCCTGTTGAGGAAAATGAAAGAGGAACATATATTTTCAACTCTAAGGACTTATGTATGCTTGGACATATCCCTGAGCTTGTAGATGCGGGTATTTCAAGCCTTAAAATAGAAGGCCGAATGAAAACACCTTATTATGTCGGAACGATTGTAAAGGCTTACAGACAGGCAATAGATGATTATTTTGACAATCCGGAGTATTATAAGAGCCGTATTCAGTATTATATTGATGAAGTTTCAAAGGTGAGTCACAGAGATTTTACAACAGGTTTTTATTTCGGCAAACCGGGACATGATGACCAAGTATACACAAACAATACCTATATTAGAGATTATGATTTTATCGGTATGGTAGTGGAGAATTGGGATGTGGAAAGCGGTTTGGCAACTGTTATGCAGAGAAACAAATTTGAGGTAGGAGATACAATTGAGGTTTTGCCTCAAAAGGGTGATTCTGCGGAAATGACAGTTACACAAATGTGGGATACTGATGGTGTTCCAATAATGTCTGCACCTCATCCTGAGCAGATAATCAGACTTAAAACTGACATTCCTCTTAAAAAGTTTGATATGCTCAGAAAAGCTTCAAAGTAAATTGATATACTAATGATAAGCGTAAACAGGGGGCTATAATATGGCTAAAATGGATAAGGTTTCAAGAAATTTAATGATAATAGGCTGTGCGGCGGCAGTTGTTGCTATAATTGCTGCGAGTCAGCTTGGAATTAGTCAGAAAAATTTGATTTCTGTAATTGCGGTTATTTGGGCACTTCTTGTTGTAATAAGAATGTATCTGATTAACGGCAAAAATAAGGAATATGGTAAAATGCTTGAGCATTTAAGCAAAATACTTACAGAAGAAAACAATCCTGAAAGATACATTGAGATGTGCAACAACTATATCAATAAGGTTAACGACGATAAGTTCAAAGCCATGCTCAAGGTTAACTCAGCAGCCGGATATGCTTCATTAGGCAGATATGATGAGGCTGCCGAAGTCTTAAAAGCCGTTGATGTTTCATATCTTGCTGAAAGCCATAAAGCTATACTTTACAACAATCTTGCACAGTATGCATTTCTTACAGGCAGAGATGAAGAAGGTTTAAAATATGTTAATGACAACAGACAGCTTTTGCTTAAATATTTAAGAAATAAAAATGTGGCAGCAACGTTTATGATTACATTTGCATATGACTATTATTATCATGAAAATAAGCAGATTGCAAAAAAGTATGCACAGAATATAATTGATTTGATTAAAAAATCTTGCTCAACAACTCCTAATGATATTACAGTTCTTGCAAAATTAAAAGAATTGCTTGCAAGAATTGAGGAGCTTCCTGAAGATAACGATGATGATGATGAGTTTGTTGATGCTGTAATTAATGAGGATATTACAACACAATTGGAGCAAGAGGCTGATTCCGATGATGATGTTGATACAGATGAATAAATCTTAAATATAATTTTTTTGACGGTGAGTTTTATAATACTTGCCGTTTTTATTTTATTTAACAAATTTTATTATATAAAATAAAAAATAAAATTCATCATAGTGAATATATGAAAATTAATTGAGCACAATAACTATGCAATACAAATAGGAGGTGAATATAAATGAATAATTCAGGTGTAAGATGTGATGTCACAGAATGCATGCATAATGAAAATAACTGTGATTGCAAACTTCATACTATTGAAGTAACAAAACAGTCTATGGGTGTTAATGCTGTTGACACACCCCATTTCTGCAAAAGCTACACTAAAAAGTAATTTAAGCTGACTCACAAAAGCTGATTACAAAATGGTGCCGCCGGGCACACTTATAGCACTTTTATTTTGTATTGAATATACAAATAGTTAAGCCAAATAAGTCCGTCTGTATACTACAGACGGACTTTTTCCGTTATATAAGGTAAAAATCCCCCGATTATATATAATTGGGGGATTTGAAGTACCGGTTTTTTTCCTGCACTCATTTCTTCTTTTTACATTCATCACAAATTCCATAAAAGAAAAGCTGTTCTTTATCTATGCCGTAATTTGTATATGCATTAATTTTATTAACTAGTGCATTCATTTCATCTGAAATGTCAAAGTCAACATCCGTAACGGAATGGCATTCCTTGCAAATAAGGTGAGGATGAAAAGCTGTGTTAAAATCATAATGAAGACTTTCGCCGTCAATGCTTAGAACTTGAATAAGCTCAGCCTCGTTAAAAGAATCAAGAGTCTTGTAAACGGTAGCCAGACTCATTGTAGGATTGGTAGATTCCAGTGTTTTATAAATTACTTCAGCAGTAGGATGAGACTTCGTGTTCATCAGCATTTTTAATATGGCAATACGCTGAGGCGTAACTTTTAAACTTTTGGAGCGCAGTAAATCAGTAGTTCTGACCATATTATCAACTCCTTTTATCATTTAAGAATTATTCTCCTTAATAATAAAGTATATTGGTGCTTTAGTCAATATTATTTTAAAAATTATGGCTTTTATAATTAAATTGTAGTAAAATATTTAAAGATTTTATTTTGGAGGATAAAAAATGAACATAATTTTACATGAGCCTGAGATACCGCAGAATACAGGAAATATATCAAGAACATGTGCCGTAACACATTCAGCACTTCATTTGATAAAACCTCTCGGGTTTTCGGTGGATGATAAATATCTTAAGCGTTCGGGACTTGATTATTGGCAGTATTTAGATGTCAGATATTATGAAGATTTTGAGGATTTTACAGCTAAAAATCCGAATGCAAAAATATTTATGGCAACTACAAAAGCTAAAAAAATTTATACTGATGTAAAATACGGAGAAAATGACTTTATTATGTTTGGCAAGAGAGTGCCGGAATACCTGAAGAAATTTTGCTTAATTATAAGGATACGAGCATAAGAATACCAATGTATAGCGATTTAAGAAGTCTAAATCTTTCAAATTCGGTTGCAATAATACTTTATGAAGCATTAAGACAGCAGAATTTTAAAGGAATGACAACTGAGGGACAGCTGCACAAATATAGGTGGTAAAAGCCAAAAATATTGGAAGGAGATGTTGTTTTGGGATTGAGCGAAATATTATCAGTTCTTATATTAATAGGCATTATAATTGATATTGTAATCAGCCTGAACAATAAAACAAATCCAAATACGGATATGAAAGAAATAAAAAATGAGCTTATATCAGAAATACGTGAATCACGAAAAGAAACCGTTGATATGGTTCAGAATTCAATTACTATGTTGTCTAATACATTAATCAATACTCTGAACAAATCTGCAGAAGTTCAAAATGAAAGAACAAAGGAAAATTTTACTGCTTTAAATACTACAGTCAAAGAAACCAACTCAATGATTAAAGAGTCTCAGGAGAAGCAGTTTGAGCTTCAGGATAAAAGACTTGATGAAATATCAAAACGCCTTGATGAAAAACAGGATAGTATGCTTAAAGTAGTGTCCGAGCGTATGCAGCAGGTAGATAAAAGCTTTATTATGTTTACCGAACAAAATAAAGAATCTTTGGATGGCATTAGAACAACCGTTAAGGACAGACTTGAAGCAATACAGGCAGACAATACAAAACAGCTTGATAAGATGCGTGAAACAGTAGATGAAAAATTGCAGAAAACGCTTAACGAACGTATTTCTCAGTCTTTTAAAATGGTTAATGACAGACTGCAGGAGGTCTATACAGGTCTTGGTGAAATGAAAACCCTTGCAAGCGGTGTTGGTGATTTGAAAAAAGTTCTTTCAAACGTAAAGACAAGGGGAATCATGGGTGAACTCCAGCTAGGTGCAATTATAGAAGAGATTTTATCAAAAGAGCAGTATGAGGAAAATATCATCACAAAAAAATCAACTCAGAATCGTGTTGAATATGCAATAAAGCTGCCCGGCGACGGTGACAGCTGCGTTTATCTTCCGATAGATGCAAAATTCCCGGCTGATGCTTATTATCAGCTTGTTGATGCATATGATAAAGGTGATGCAAATGCAATATCAGCCTGCGGTTCCGTATTTGAGACTAGAATAAAGAGCTTTGCAAAGGATATTCACGATAAATATATTGATCCGCCGGGAACGACTGATTTCGCAATAATGTTTTTGCCCATTGAGAGCTTATATGCCGAGGTGGTAAGAAGGGGACTGGTTGATGATTTGCAAAGGCAGTATAAGATAAATGTTGCAGGTCCAACAACGTTTGCGGCATTATTAAACAGTCTGCAAATGGGCTTCCGTACCCTTGCAATACAAAAGAGGTCAAGTGAGGTTTGGAATGTACTCGGAGCAGTTAAAACAGAATTTGCAACATTTGAAACCGTTCTTGCAAATGCTCAAAAGAAAATTGAACAAACTGGAGCTGAGCTTGATAAATTGGTTGGTGTGAGAACAAGACAGATTAACCGTAAGCTGAGAAATGTAGCGGAAATTTCGTTTGATGATGCAAAAGATGTCCTTGAAGCGTCTGAGAGTGAAGAAGAATAACACTATACATAATTTATAGGATTACTGAAAATATATTTCAGTAGTCCTTATTTTTTTATAAACATAAAAAAGACGATAACCAAATAGTTACCGTCTTTAACCCTAGGCAAATTGCCCTTAATCTTAAGTACTTAAATTTTTATAAACAGGGTAAAATTACATTGCGTTGTAAAGTCTCTGAATTGTTGATTTTCTTCTTGAAGCAGCATTTTTGTGGAAAATTCCCTTTACATATGCTCTGTCAATAGCAGCAATTGCTTCTTTACATGCAACTTCTGCAGCTGCCTTATCACCTGCTGTGATAGCTGCATTAGCTTTTTTAACAGCTGTCTTTGTAGCTGATTTAATCATTTTATTTCTTAATGTTTTTTTAGAAATAACCTTAATTCTCTTTTTTGCTGATTTAATGTTAGCCAACTTTAGTTCCTCCTAATAAGCTTATATAGTTTACGATTCTGATATTTGGGGAATATCACTTATATTGACCGCTAAACAGCACCACGGCCGAGTGTGCTGACTTAGGGTTGCGGCCAAATTAACAGCTAATATTGTAACCCAATTGTAATTATAAGTCAATGTATATCTACAAATTTTAGCGGAAAAATATAATAAAAGTTTATTTAATCTAATTATATTAAAATAAAGATTGTCTTTCAAGGGTTTTAACAAAATTTTGTAAAATTGAATAGGCAAAACAGGAGGAAATATGAGAGAAAAGAAAACGTACAGTATAAGAACAGACCTTGCTATGGAGGCTTGTGAGCTTCTGAACAGGGAAATAACAGAAGATGAAGGAATAAAGACCGAAACAAAGAATTATACGGATATAGAAGTAACTCGTGTTGAAATAACAAACAAAAAGGGAAGTCAGACAGTAGGCAAGCCAATCGGAAAATATGTAACTGTGTCCTCTAATAAAATGAAGGGCAATGATGCTGAATTTAGGCAGGAAATTATAAAAAAGACAGCAGAAGTGCTTTCTGAGCTTATAGACAGCGATAAACATAAAAACATTCTTATTGCAGGTCTTGGAAACCGCTACATTACACCTGATGCATTGGGACCTAAAGTAATATCCAAAATACTTGTTACAAGGCATATCAAAAATACTCTTCCGGAAAATATAGATGAAAATGTAGCATCGGTTGCTGCAATTGCACCCGGTGTCATGGGCATAACAGGAATTGAAACCGGAGAAATCCTTCTTGGCATAGTCGAAAAAATTAAGCCGGATATGCTTATTGCCATAGATGCATTGGCAGCAAGAAAGTTCAGCAGAATAAATTCGGTTATACAGATAGCCGACAGCGGAATAAGTCCGGGTTCAGGTGTCGGAAACAAAAGAATGACACTTGACGAACACAGCATAGGTATACCTGTAATAGCAATAGGGGTGCCTACGGTTGTTGATGCGGCTACTCTTGTCAATGATACAATGGACAGAATTTTAGCCGAAATGTCTGCTGCAACAAAGGATAAGGCCTTTTATGACATGCTTCAAAATATTGAGGGTGAAGAAAGATACTCACTCATTACAGAGATCCTTGATCCATACGCAGAAAACATGTTTGTGACTCCCAAAGAAGTTGATGAGGTTATAGAGCATTTGGCAGAGATTATTTCAAATGCTATAAATATTGCTGTTCATCCGGCACTAAGTGTCGAGGATATTAACAAATATGTCTGAAATTGAACTGCATAGGTCAAATTTTAGCAACATTATCTTGCATTAATATATATTATAAAATATAATAAATAACGTATGTCAAATGACAAATTAAAAAGGGTGAAGAAAAAAATGAAAAATTTAAAAAAAATATCTGCCTTGGTTGCTTCTGCTGTTATGTTGGATTCAGCTGTCGGCTGTTCAACTAATGATACAGTATCGCAAATTATTTCAAAAACATCCGAGCTTGGTTCATACTCGGGAACAGTTGATTTGGAAGCGGAAGTAAACACACAGGATAAAAGTATGAAATACGGTATGGTGAGTGATATTTCTGCTCAGACCGATCCGTTTTTTGCCGAAGTGAATATTATTACTAAATCTGACGACGCAAATGTCGGCGGAGAGTATAGTTCTAAAATATATCTTACAACTGATAATGGAGTTAATACTGCATATGCCGGATATAACGATGAATGGTACAAGCAGATAATCCCGTCGGATAACTTTAAATATGCCGTGTCACAATATAATCCTGCCGATAACGCAGTATTATTTATGCAGTCGGCAACTAGTCTGACAAATGTAGGAACTGAAGAGTTTCACGGATATACAACAGACAAATATACAGGAACAATAGCAAAGGGACTTGTTCCTGATTTAATGGAAACAACAGGTGCTATTTCACTCGTTGGGCAGAACATAGATGCTTCATACTATGAAAATGCCGAGGATTTGTCGGTTACTTTTTGGGTTAATGCTGTGGACGGAATAATAGTTGGATATAGTTTGGATTTAACTGATACGGTTAATCATTTGTTTGATAAGCTTCAAGAAAGCAGTACAACTGATGACAGCCAAAAATTATCTGCTGTTTCTTATACATGTGATGCTGTTATAACGGATTATAACAATGAAATTAATACAACATTACCGGATGCAGCATTGAATGCCACATTGGTTGCCAATGATTCTGCAAACAGCGGTACAGATAGCGGTGCTGACAGCGGGGAAAGCTCAGCCAGCTGATAATTTAATGAAAATATACAAACTTATGGGAGAAAAAATATGATTAATGCAAATGATGTGTCTCTGCAGTATGGCGGCAGAGTTTTGTTTAAAGATGTTAATGTAACATTTTCAAAAGGCAACTGTTATGGACTTATTGGTGCAAACGGCGCAGGAAAATCAACATTCCTTAAAATCCTTTCAGGTGATATTGAACCAAACACCGGCTCGGTATCAATTACACCCGGCGAAAGAATGGCAGTTCTCAAACAGGACCATTTCATGTTTGATGATTTTGATGTTATTAAATGTGTACTTTACGGTCATAAGCGCCTTTTTGAAATTATGGAGGAAAAGGAAGCGTTGTATTCAAAGCCGGATTTCAGTGATGAGGACGGCATAAAGGTTTCCGAGCTTGAGGGAGAGTTTGCAGAGCTTGACGGCTGGAGTGCAGAGTCAAATGCAGAAATTCTCTTAAACGGGCTTGGCATTACAAACGAATTTCATTATGTAAAAATGAAGGAGCTTTCAGGAAATCAGAAGGTTAAGGTATTGCTTGCACAGGCATTGTTCGGCAATCCGGATATTCTTCTTTTGGATGAGCCTACAAACCACTTGGATTTGGCATCTATTAACTGGCTTGAGGATTTTCTTCTTGATTTTGAAAATACAGTTATTGTAGTATCTCATGACCGTCATTTCCTCAATAAGGTATGTACTCATACTGCGGATATTGACTACGGCAAAATTACTATGTACGTTGGAAACTATGATTTCTGGTATGAATATACACAGATGGTTGACCGCCAGATTAAAGATCAGAATAAGCGTTCTGAACAGAAGATAAAAGAACTCACTGAATTTATTCAGAGATTCAGTGCCAATGCTTCAAAATCAAAACAGGCTACTTCAAGAAAGAAGCTTCTTGATAACCTTCAGATGGAGGATACACTGCGTATTTCTTCAAGACGTTATCCTTTCTGTAACTTTAAGCAGGACAGAGAAGTAGGTAATGACGTTCTTGAGGTTAAAAATATTTCTAAGACAATAAACGGCAGAAAGGTGCTTAATGACGTAAGCTTCATAGTAATGCCTAATGATAAGATCGCATTTGTCGGTGCAGACGAAATAGCGAGAACGGCTCTTTTTCAGATATTATGCGGAGAAATGGAGCCCGATGAGGGAAGCTATAAATGGGGTGTAACAACAAGCATATCATATTTCCCTAAGGACAATTCAAAGTATTTTGATGATTGCAAGGAGTCCCTTGTTGAATGGCTCAGACCGTACGCAAAAGATGGCGAGAGATATGATTCGGACATAAGAGGCTGGCTTGGAAGAATGCTTTTCAGCGGTGAGGAATCACTTAAGCCTGCCAATGTGCTTTCAGGCGGCGAGAAGGTTAGATGTATGCTCTGTAAAATGATGATTTCAGGCGCAAATGTACTTATACTTGATGAGCCGACAAACCACCTTGATTTGGAGAGTATTCAGGCACTTAATAACGGACTTGTTGATTACAAGGGAACACTTCTTTTTGACTCACATGACCACCAGTTTGTACAGACTATTGCAAACAGAATAATTGAGATCCTTCCCGGCGGTATTATCGACAGGCGAGAAGCTTATGACGAATATATCCAAAACGAAGGACTTGAGGAAATCAGAGCAAAATTATCCTAAGAAGTTTATACGTTAAGTATCCGAAACCAAGTTAGTTTGGAGTAAGGTGAGAATATGAAAATAACAGTGATAAACGGTACTGAAGTCAAGGGTTGTACGTATCATATAAAAGAAATATTTTTAGAAGAACTGCGTTCGGTCAATGAGGTTAAAGAGTTTTACTTGCCTAGAGATTTGCCGCAGTTTTGCAGTGGCTGTAAAAAATGCTTTATTAATAATGAGCATCTTTGTCCGCATGCAAAGTATGTTGATAAAATATGGACTTCTATGCTGGAATCTGATTTGCTCGTATTTACTTCACCTGTGTATGCTTTAAGAACAACTGCACAGATGAAATCCTTGCTTGACCATTTATGTGTTCACTGGATGGTACACAGACCGGATGAAAGTATGTTTCAAAAAAAGGCTGTTATTTTGACCAACGCAGTCGGTATATTTAACGGCGGTGCTCAAAAAGATATTGCCACCAGTTTGATGTGGCTGGGCATTTCCGATATTAAAAAGCTTAAATTTGCTTTAAAGGAGAGCGTTTTCTGGAATGAACTGTCAGATAATCGCCGAAATATGATAATCAGAAAAACTATAAGGAAAGCAAAAAAATATAGAAAAAATTATGCTGTACATATGGGAATAAAAGTAAGATTGCTTTTCGATTTTTGTAAAAAGATGCATCAGTCAATAGTAAAAAAAGAACGAGTTTTGTCCGCTGATAACCAGTATTGGGTTGTTAAAGGCTGGATAAAGGAATGAATTAAAAACACCTCAGCTTTCAGTTTCTTGAAAGAGGGGTGTTTTTCTATGAATTCATAAGCAATACTTGATTGAAAATGGGAATAAACAATTATATAATATTATAAAACGGCGGTGATATTATGATTAAAGGAATTGGAACGGATATAATAGAAATACGAAGACTGAACACATTGGTTGACAATATTAAATTTATGACAACTTATTATACTGAAAAAGAAAATAAATATCTTTTTGAGCAGTCAAACAGAGCGGAATCGGCTGCTGCGATGTTTGCGGCAAAGGAGTCTGTTTCAAAGGCTATCGGGACAGGCTTTGTTGGATTTTCTCCGAAAGATATAGAAGTAACGCATGATAAAAAAGGCAAACCGGAAATAACACTTTTGGGAAAAGCAGACATAATTGCAAAAAGACACGGCATTAATAAAATACATGTGTCGCTGTCCCATTGCAGAGAATATGCAACTGCGTATGTTTTGGCAGAGGGAGATGAATAAAAGATGAAAGCTGTTACAGCAGGAGAGATGAGAGCAATTGACAAGGCAACAGGAGAAGTAATCGGCATACCGTCTATTGTATTAATGGAAAATGCGGCAAGAGAAGTCGCAAGAGTATGTATTGAAGAAATGAAAGATATTTCTTCACCCAAAGTGCTTATATTTGCCGGCCGAGGTAATAACGGCGGCGACGGCTTTGCTCTTGCCAGACTGCTTAATGACAGAAACATCGAATGCAAACTGGTTTTTCTCTTTGAAAAAGATAAGCTGACCGAAGATGCCGGAATTAACTACAATGCGGCTGTGAACAGCGGAATATATATTATTACCGATATTACGGAAGCTGTTATCGAAACGGTGAGAGCAGACGTTGTTGTTGATGCGGTATTCGGAACAGGCTTGTCAAGAGAAATAAGCGGAATTTATATTGATATAATTAATTTAATTAATTCATACTCCAAAAAGGTTATCAGTGTTGACATTCCTTCCGGCGTTAATTCTGATGACGGAAGAATAATGGGCATAGCAGTTAAAGCAGATGTAACCGTTACATTTGCTTTGCCAAAAATCGGCATGTCCGCTTTATCCGGGTGCCTCGTTCTGCGGAAGAATAGAAATTGCGAACATATCAATTCAGCAGTCAACGATTGACGATATGGATATACAGACAGGATTTCTTGACAGAAAAGATATTTTGAATCTGTCCGCCCGAAAGGGAAAAGAGAACCAATAAGGGCAGTTTTGGCAGACTTTATGTAATAGCCGGTTCAAAAGATATGACAGGTGCAGTTGCGCTTTGCTGTAAAGGGGCTTTTCGTGCAGGCGCCGGACTTGTATATGCGTGTACGGTGCAAAGCGGAATAAGTGTTGTTCAGCAGCTTGTGCCGGAGGCTGTTGTTATGCCGCTTACTGAGTTCAACGGCAAGGTCAGATATGAATGCTATGTTGAGGATATAGAGCCGAAAATAGGGAACGCATCAGCTATTGCTGTTGGTCCCGGTCTTGGCATGAGTGAAGAAGTAACCGAGTTTGTTATGAAGCTTATAACTGAGGTTGATAAACCGTTAATAATAGATGCGGACGGACTTAATGCAATAGCTAAAAACCCGTCTGTGCTTTTAAAGCTTAAGAAAACGCCGATAATTACTCCTCACCCCGGGGAAATGAGCAGGCTGACTGGTATACCCATACCGGAAATATTGGAGAATACTGTTTCTGTTGCAAGAAATTTTGCAAAGCAGTATAATAGCGTTGTTGTCCTAAAAGACGCCAGAAGTATAATAGCGTCACCAAGCGGACGAGTAGTAATTAATGTAACCGGTAACCCGTCAATGGCTACCGGAGGCTCAGGCGATGTTCTTACAGGTGTAATAGCTTCGCTTTCAGCTCAGGGCTTGGAACCATTCTATGCCGCAGTTGTGGGAACCTATATTCATGGACTCAGCGGCGATATATGCAATGAGAAACTCGGTTCATACGGCGTTATGGCTTGGGACATTGCAGAAAATATTGCTAATGCTGTTAAGTGCTTTAGATAGGCATTTTATTTGACCGTAGTAAGTATATATAAAATATAAAAAAATATTGAGGTTTATATTATGCTTACTGTAATTAAAAGGGTCACTTGTGCCGCAGCTGCCGTGGCTTTCTGTATTATTATGGCAGGATGCGGTAAAACTGAAATGACTGCAATGGAGAAGGTTCAGAAACAGCTCACTGAGATGGAGGGCTACAAAAGCGACGCAACAATCAAGAGAACGTCAAACAAGGGTGAAATGACATACGAAACTGTTCAGTACAATAAAATGACAGGTGAATATCGTCTTGAAATTACGGGCCCTGAATCTATGGCAGGAAATTATACTGTTTATGACGGTACTAACGTAAGTCAGTATAATGCAAAGACAAATGAAACAGTTACTCTTGATGTACCTGAAGGGCAGAAGGGAAGTCAGCTGTTTTTATGTACATTTGTGAAGAATTATTTACAGTCTGAAGATGTATCGGTTGATACGGCAGCAACTTTGGACGACAGCAAATGTACAATTTTGGAAGCAGTAATTCCTGACGGCAATAAGTACATAGCTACTGAGAAACTTTGGGTAGACAATGAAACTCTTATACCGCTTAAGCTTGTAATTTATGATGAAAACGGCGGCGAGAGATACGTAATAACATATAATAATTTTGAGTACAACCCGAAAATGGATGATACTGTTTTCACGGTTCAATAGCGGAGGCAAATGAAATGACAGATGAGGAAAGAGTTCTGGCACTTGTGGACTTGGATGCATTGGAATATAACATCAAGAGCATAAGAAACAGAACAAAGAAGGGCACTGGAATTATAGGAATTATAAAGGCTGATGCCTATGGGCACGGTTCTGTGGAAACAGCCGAGGTGATTCTTAAAAACGGAGCAGACTGGCTTGCAGTTGCAGTTGTTGACGAAGGCATAAACCTTCGCAGAAACGGAATTGAGGCACCTATTCTGCTTTTGGGATATACTCCGCATCTTAGACTGGATGATGTAATCAACTACGGCTTTATTCAGACAGTTTATTCCTATGAAGCTGCAGAAAATCTTTCTCAGGCTGCTGTCAGACTTAATAAAACTGCAGTAATACATATAAAAATTGATACCGGAATGGGACGAATCGGGTATAGAGTAAACGAGGAATCCGCAGACGAAATTTTAAAAATATCAAAGCTTCCCGGTATAGAGGTAAACGGAATGTTTACTCATTTTGCTGCTGCCGATGAAGCAGACAAAGAGTATACCAATATGCAGTATGATAAATTTATTAATATGAACGAAATGCTTAAAAAAAGAGGCCTTGATATTCCGGTGAAACATGCATCAAACAGTGCGGCCATAATGGATTTTGATAATATGATGCTTAATATGGTCCGTCCCGGCATAATACTTTATGGTGCATATCCCTCAGATGAAGTAATAAAAGAAAATCTGGATATTAAACCGGTAATGTCAATTAAAACTCATGTGAGTTTTGTTAAAACGATTGAAGAAGGCGACTGTGTAAGCTATGGCAGAACATACAAAGCCCCTTGCAGACGCATAATAGCAACAATCCCCGTTGGCTATGCGGATGGCTTTATTAGAGCATATGCAAAGGAAGGAAAAGTCCTAATAAAGGGCAAATATGCACCAATTGTCGGAAGAATATGCATGGATCAGTTTATGGTTGATGTCACTGACATTGATGGTGTTGCAATAAATGATGAGGTTGTGCTTATGGGAAAACAGGGCAATAATGAAATAACCTCTGACGATATTGCAAAGGCTTTAAACACTATAAATTATGAGGTCTACTGTACACTTAGCAAGCGTGTTCCAAGGCAATATCTGAGAAACGGCGAAGTCGTAAAAACGGTAAGATATGTATAATAATTTTTCCGCAAGGCAATAATATCTGCAGAAATAGTTGAAATGCAGGTACATAAGCTTGACTTAACGTGTGTTAACTACATACCGCTCAACTATTTTTAATTTACAAGCGGAGTGTGAAAAGCATGACAGTCAAACGAGGAGATATTTTTTATGCAGACCTTTCTCCTGTTGTCGGTTCTGAGCAGGGCGGTATCAGACCTGTCATAATAATTCAGAATGATATGGGCAACAAATACAGCCCCACAGTAATTTGTGCGGCTATTACATCTCAGATCAATAAGGCAAAATTGCCGACACATATAGAAATATCTGCAGAAAAGTATAATCTTATTAAAGATTCGGTTATATTACTTGAACAAATTCGTACCATAGACAAAAAAAGACTGCGTGAAAAAATATGCAGTATTGACAGAGATCTGATGCTTGTTGTAAACAGAGCTTTGGCCATAAGTCTTGGTATGATTAATAATTGAATTTGCCAATCAACAAACAATCCCGACTGTTTTATTTAGCTCAGTCGGGATTGTTATTTTTTTTAAACACTATATATTTCTTTTTTTATTTCTCATCTGAGTAAAATTTAACTCAAGTCATGCACTAGCTATTAATTTTATCATCAAAAATCTTATAATATATCCATTCGCTGTACTTATCTAAAAGTTCTTTTTCGTTTCTTCCAATGTTGGTTGTTAATTCTCCGTTTTGCATCATTATAACATTGCCTGCTGCAACAGGTATTGTACTTCTTATTTCGTTTGCATAGCTTATAAACGGCGATATGTTGCCCATATCAATAAGCTGCATTACAGTGGTACCAAGGAACGATGAGCTTATATCGTGGTTTAACGGCAATTTTATGTTATTAACGTTTTTATCAAAATTTGTTGTTTTTCTTGCAGCTTCGTTTGCCCAAATGAAATAAGGTGTTTCATATGCCTTAACCTGCTGGTCAATGGTTCCGTTTAGGTCAATGTCATTTCTGAACTGTGAGAAATATGTTGTGCCGTTTGAAAAGCCCGGAAGATGGTCGCCAAAGAAAACAAAAATTACCGGCTCATCACTGGATTCAAAATACGTTACCAAATCCTCAATCTGAGCATCAGCATCAGTAATACCCTGGAAATACCCGGAGTATATTGCCTTTTCTGCAGCTGTCAATGGAACATCGGTAGAAAAGTTTGTTGGTAAATCATTATATTTATCTCCGTATGGTCCATGGTTTTGAATTGTAACACAAAACTCGAACAACGGTGAATCACTTTCTTCTGTATGCTTTTCAAAATTATCAATTATGCTGTCTGCGGTTGCTTTATCTGATATATATCCGCCTTTATTCTGTTTAGTAGGGTCAAATGAAGTTTCAAGATATTGAAAATCATCAAAGCCAAGATAATTATATACATTTATTCTGTTATAAAACCAGCCGTATCCGGGATGTATAGCAAGCGTATCATATCCGATGTTTTCTAAAAGGCTTGGTATAGATTCCAGATTAGAACTCAAAATATTATAGGACATTTGCGAACTGTTTATATATCTGGTTGAACAGCCGGTTAAAGCATCAAACTCTGTGTCAGATGTACCTCCGCCAAAGTTTGGTACAACTATATGTCCGGACAGTACATCATCTCTTGCTACAAATTCATTGAAAAATGCAAGCGGGTCTTCGTAGCCATCAAAGCTTATTTTGTCAGAATTGCTTATATCCGAAAAAGCTTCACTCATAACCATAACAATATTCGGCTTGGGTGTATCATCAAATTCAGAATAGTCAACATCTTTATCTATGCTGTCAAACTCTGAAGCATTATAGCCGTCAGGCTTTACAACTTTAAGATTATTGATGTCATATATAAAACTATATAAAAAACCTTTGGATATGTATTGATTTACCTTGAAATATATGTTACCGTCAACTTGAAAGCTTCCATATAAATCTGAGCTTTTATATGCAGCTGAGAATAATACTGCTGAAACCGCAATGCATATAACTGCTCCTATAATTCGGATTTTTGCTGTTAAAGCCTTATGGCTGCCAAAGAAAATCAGAGATAAAATAAATACAATTACAGCTAATATAACAACAGTAATTCCTATTCTTACATAAAGGGGATTGAATTTTTCTACTATTGATTTAACTTCTCCGAAAACCAAAAGATCGCTTGGAACGATTGGGTCCTGACGCATTTCTATTTTAATTCTGTTGGCATAGGAAAATGCTGCAAAGAATGCTGTCGGTAAAATGGAAGAAAAAATGCTGTTTCCGGTTATAAAAAACAGTAGCAGCATAGTTAAAACTATGGGTATGTAATTAAGAAGAAACAATGCCGGTTCCTTTGAACAAAACGATAAAAACATTTTCATTGAACCCGGCGAGATATAAAACATAAAACTTGTAGTAAAAAGAGAAAATAGAAATATAATTAGCAAAGATACTTTTATTTTAGGTCGTATTTTTTTAAATTTAGTGTTCATTAAAATTGCCTCCGTAAAAAATCTTTACTAATATTATACCTTTTGTACCAAATATGCAATTAAAATTAAATATTTGCAAATAAAAGACAATACTTTTTAAGTATTCCTTAAATAATTAAGTTATAATTACAAATTTATTGTAAATGTGATAAAATTTTGGTATAATAACTTAGTTAAAAATCCAGTCGATAAAAGTTTTAATGTATTATACAGGGAGATATAAAGTGAGCGCAAAAAAAAATAACAGATATAGAGATGAACACAGAAGAGGTAGATTAATAGGTAGATTTTTTTTGACTGTCACGCTGATTGTTTTTGTATTTTCAGCAGTATTTGTTTTGGCAGCTACGGCATATAAGTCTAATGCCGATAAGAAGGCAGCGCTTAACGGTGATGGCAGCGATCAGTCGGATTTAAATCAGACTGTTGCGGATTCAAAAATAAATATAGCTGTTCTTGGTCTTGATGAAGACGGAATTCATTCTGATGTTGTTTTTGTTGTTTCTTTTGATACAGCCACAGGCGAAACCAATCTTATATCAGTTCCTCGTGATACACAGGTTTTTATGCCGGACAGCATGATGCTTGATATGAAAAATGATGACAGAGGAGAATACATTCCGACTAAATACGGAGTTACAGGCGAATGTAAGCTTACAGAGGTATATGCTTATGCAGGCAGTAAGAATAACGAATATCTCGTAACTATACTTGAAGATCTTCTTAATGTTGATATAGACCATTATGTTGCAATTAATCTTGATGCATTTAAAGAAATAGTGGACAGTGTCGGCGGAGTTGACATGTATGTACCACAGGATATGTATTGGGATATGCGTGATACGGGAGGCATTTTGATAGACCTTAAACAGGGGCAGCAGCATCTTGACGGTGAACAGGCAGAAGAACTGGTAAGGTTCAGAAAAGGTTATGCACAGCAGGATATAGACAGAATAGGCGTTCAGCATGATTTTATTCTTGCATTGTTTAATAAGATATTTGACTCGGAAAACGTGCTCAGCGATCTTACAAGCGTTGTGAATACAGTATATAAATATGTAGATACGGATATTTCTCTTGCGGATTGTTTAAGCTATCTTAAATATGTTTCTCTTATAGATACTGAAAATATAACAATGGAAACTATTCCGGGTGAGGCGGAAAACCTGTTTATACCGGATAAGGAAGGAATAGCAAAATTATCTGATAAAGTGTTCAGGGGAATTGAACCTGATATCAGCGAAAACACTGAATCTATTAAAGACAGCAAACATTATACAATCGAAGTTGCTAACGGTGGTTTTAAGGATGGCTATGCTACCCAGACTCAGGCACGTCTCAATCAATTAGGATATAATGTTACTGAGGTTTCTTCTTGGAGTGGAGTTAAGAATGAAAATACAATTATTTATGTAAAAGAAGAAGGAATCGGCGATGATTTGGTTGGTTTATTCTCAACTGCGGAAATAGTTGTTGACGCATCTGTTATAGACGACGGCACAGATATAAAAATAGTTACTGGTATTAACGAGATTTGATTGGAGAAATATAATGAGTAAAAGCGAGAATAATTCTATTAATACTGCAGGCAAAACAAAAAAGAAAAGAAATCCGATAGTTTCGTTTTTAAGGACGGTTATTATAATAGTAGCTTGTTTTTTAGTAATTTCTTTTGTTGGCGTTTACGCATATACCAAGGCATCATATTCGTCGGAAGACGGCAGTTCATCTTCTCCCAGCGTTACAGAAGTTTTGGGAAATATGTTAAAGGATGATATTAATACGAATATTCTTGTCTGCGGTGTTGACGGAGCTGAAACGCGAACAGACGTAATATTTGTTGTGAACTTTGACAGTGAATCTGGTACTCTTAAATTCCTTTCAATTCCCAGAGACACATATACAGAAATTATTCCTGAAGTAAAAGAACTGGTTGAGAACGAAGGAAGATTTATACCAAGCGTTTGCAAATTAAATGCTGTACACGCATACGGCGGTGACGAAGGTATGCAGTGCCTTGAATTACAGCTTGAAGATTTACTTGGTGTAAAGATTGATAATTATGTAAAATTTAATATAAAAGCATTTAAAAGTGTCGTTGATATAATTGATGGCGTTGATATGTATGTTCCACAGGATATGTATTATTCTGATCCTGTTCAGAATCTTTATATTAATCTTAAAGAAGGTCAACAGCATCTTGATGGTGATACAGCTGAACAGCTTGTAAGATTCAGGAAATATACTAACGGAGATTTAGGACGTATAGAAGTTCAGCATCTGTTCCTTTCTGCATTTTTCCAGAAGGTTACCAGCAGTGAAACGCTTGTAAAAAATGCACCTCAGCTTATTAAAGCGGCATTTGAATATCTTGATACGGATATGTCGGTGGGGGATATGCTCAAATATTCTTCATATATTAGTGATATTAAGTCAAGTGATTTTCTGATGGAAACAATACCCGGTTATCCTCAGTATATCAATGGCGCCAGCTATTATATCGCTGATGACAATGCAATCTCTGAAACAGTTGATGAAATTTTCTACTCTAGCGATGAATATGTTGCATCAAGCAAGCACAAAAGCATTGAAGTTGCAAATCGGCGGAGATATCATTGGTCTTGCATGCCGTGTATGGGATTTCCTTGATGATGAGGGCTTTACAGTAAGCAAGATTTCAACTTATAAGGGTGATCAAACAGAATATACCAGAATTGTTGTTAAAGAAAACGGTCAGGGTGAAGATTTGCTTCAGTATTTTGATAATGCTGTAATAATAGTTGATGATACACTTCTTGGCGGCAACGACGATATTCTTATTATTCTTGGTACTGAACAGGGTGAAATTACTGCAAATGCAAATACTGCGGAGTAAACAGGTGTGTTAATTATGAAAAGCGGACTTGAATATTTGGAAAAGAATCTGTGTGATTCAATATTTGAAATGATGCTTAAGCTTGAAGAAAGCCATAACAGTAGTATCTGTATATACTATACTCCGGATTTGGCAGCTTATCTTATTGGTACTGATACCGGTAAGCTCAATGAAAAACTCATGGAGTTTAAGTCTTTTGTTAAAGAGCGTCTTGGAAATATAGATGTTGAAACTGCTTCTGACAATAGATATGGCATAAGAGTATTTGCTGATGGAATAGACAAAATAATGCAGAGCAATCCAAGAAGATTTTTTCTTAGAAAGCTTATTGATGTTATAAGAAAAAGAGATTGCGGTATTGAAAGAATAAAAGAAATTTTTGCTGAGGAGTCCAATGATTTTGTGTGCAAAGAAATTGATAATTCAGAATTTCAGTACGTTGTTTATTTTAAAGACAAAAATATAGATGAATATAAATACTGCTTTACGTTTGATGTTATGGGCAGCTACTATCATAGGCTTATTGATTATGATTTTGAGCAGCTTATTCATGACAGCTGTGACCTTAAGCATTAATAACAGATTATCCTGCCGATTGGCGGGATAATTTTTCGCACTTAAATATAGGAAATTTAATGTAAGAGCGGTATTTATTCTCTATGAAATATATTACAAATTTATTAATAATTTAATTCAAAGTTTTTTATATATGGATATTATGTTAATATAAGTATACGGTGGTAAAAATGGGGTATAAATCAATTAATAAACGAAAGATGGATATTAAAATGGCATCAGCATTGGCCGTTACAGCTGTTATCGTGTGTGCAACTGGCATATCTCTGTTAATGAATAGTAGGTCGGGGATGACTTCTGACGGAGATGCCACGGAATTTTTGCATTCTACCATTGAAAATGGCTTTGTAGGCTCAAATGAAAATGTATATGAACAGGTTGACAGTTATTACAAAAATCTGAATACAAATTCAGTCTACGATTCTGTCGATTTGACTTGGGGCAAAACTATACGGTTTGCACAGGGAAGCACGGTAATTGTTGCGGAAGGCCGATTATTAGCTGTATGTAATGAGGGAAATCTCATTGATATTACCGAAGGTAATGTTCTTGCAGAAGGTGAAGCCGCTGAACACAATCATCTGTATGTAATTCAGGATGATGAATGCGGTTTGTATGCAAGAGGAAATGCTAAAATTTTGATTAAAGGCGGTTATGAAATAAATAATGGCAATGAGGAGTGATGTTATGAAGAAGTATTTATCGCTTATGGGCACAGCGGTTTTGATACTTACAATGTCGCTCGGTTTCTCTTCAACAGCATTGGCAGACAATCTGTACAGTGAAAAAACCGAGGAGATAGTTACAAAGGGAGTTACATATACTTATGAGCACAGACTTGCCACCGACGGTTGGCAGAATATACGTGCACTTAAGATTGATTTAACTTCGGACAATGTAAAAATTGCGCCGGTTGAGAGTAAAACCGAATACGGGCTTAAAGAAACGGCATTAAAGCTTTTGAACGACAATGGAGCAGTCGCAGGAGTAAATGCAGACTTCTTCGGAATGAATGGCTCATATTCTGCATCATTTGGTCCGTTCATTGATGACGGTGAGCTTGTTTCTGTCGGAACTGACAAGAACCTGACTTCAAACGAGTTTGCTTCTTACTTTATGGACGATGAAGGCAATAGTTTTATTGATTATCTCAAGTTTACCGCTGATTTTAAAAATGAAAGCGGAGCAAAGCTTGAACTTGCATCAATAAATAAAATTACTCAAATGATATACCCGATTTATTTTAATGCTGCTGCGGCTGCTGATACTTCGGATCTTGATGCACGTTTCAGCGGGCTAGTAAAATTAGTGGTAGTAAATAACAGAATAACTTACATATCCCAGCCGGGAGAAACAGTTAATTGTCCAACAGCTGATTCAGGGTATCTTATAATAGTAAAGGACTCCTATGCAAATTATGCGGCAGAGAACTTTAAGGTTGGTGATATTGTTCAGACAGTAATGAATTCTTCAATTGACCTTGATTCAATTAAGACGGCTGTCGGAGGCGGCGGAAGAATACTTGTTAACGGTTCTGCTGTATCTGACGGAACAATATTAACAGGCAGGCAGCCAAGAACTGCACTTGGTATATCACAGGACGAAAATACACTTATACTTTTAGTCGTTGACGGACGTGGTACAAGCATTGGAGCTACTCAAAGTGAAATGGCCGACCTTATGAAGGAATATGGAGCATATAATGCAATGCATCTTGACGGCGGCGGTTCAAGCACTATGGTAGTTAAAACGGCTGAAGAAAATTCGCTTTCAGTAAAGAACGAAGTTTCAGAAGGAACGCCAAGAAAGATAATGACTGCACTTGGTGTATTTAACACTTCAACAAAAGGTGCACTTAATGAACTCAAGCTTGAGACAGCTTCAGACAGAGCCGTAACAGGCGAGGGTGTTTCACTTAGTGTTACCGGATTTGACAAATATTATAATAAAGTTAATGTTCCGGCAGACCAGATTACTTACAATACAGTCGGTGGAAATGCTTATGTAAGCGGCGGAGTGCTTTATGCAGCAGAACCCGGCATGGTTACTTTAACGGCTACTTACGGCGGATATACCGCAGTAAATACTGTTGTTTTTGCTAATGCATCAGCACTTACACCATCAACAAGTATAGTAAGTCTTTCACTCGGTCAGTCCGTTAAATTCTCATTTACGGCAAAGGATTCGGATGGTTATACCGAAACGGTTTCAAACGGAATTAATTACACGCTCACGAATAATGCCATTGGAACAATGAGCGGTAATACATTTACTGCAGTAAACAATGGCAGCGGATACATAGAATGTGAGAAGAACGGGGTAAAATGTTATATAGCAGTGTCTGTCGGCGGTACGCTTAAAACAGTTGAGTCGCTGGAAGGCTCACGTGCTGTTTCGTTCAGTTCTTATCCTAATACGATAACAGGCAGTACAGCTTATGTATCAACTGCTTCAGAAGGCAGCAAGTCACTTCAGCTTAAATATACATTTGCTTCTTCTTCATCAACACAGGCTGCATATGCTAATTTCTCAAGCCCAATCACTTTTAACGGTGCACCCGATAAAATAACAATGTCTGTAAAAGGCAACGGAACAGATCAGTGGCTTAGAGGGAAAATAACTGACAGTAAAGGCACTTCATATACAATAGATTTTTCAAAATCACTTAACTGGAGCGGATGGCAGGATGTAAGTGCATCAATTCCCACCGGAGTATCATATCCAATCAAGCTGGAAACTATTTATGTTGCGTCTTTGTCAAATACAAACACAAATGAGCAAAGTGTGTCGTTTGATAATATCAGAGCGGTGGTTGCCGACACAAATATTGGCACACCATCAAATACTGTATTTACAGATATTCAAAATGTTGATATAAATAATAAGGTTTCAGGTTCATATTATATTACTTTAGCCGGCACTGTGAACAATACAGGTGACAACAAGTCAAGCCAGTATGACAGCGCAAGAACTGCAGTAAGCAAAGAACTCAGTGTAAACAGTGACCTTATTGTATATGCAGGAGGTTCTGACATATCAACAGATTCATCTGAATCGGTTATTAAATACTCAAATACATATAACTTCTATAATTACGGCTATGCTGATTTAAGTATTGTGCAGCTTACAGCTAAAAACGGTGGCTTAAGAAATACACAGGCAAGCCAGTGGCAGAAGTTTTCAAAAGATATTGCAGCCGCAGGAAATGATAATGTAATATTCATTATGGACTGTACACCAAGCAATTTCTCTGATACACTTGAGACTCAGCTTATGAGAAGTGCATTAAATAATATTAAGAACAGCGGTAAAAATGTTTATGTCGTATCTGCCAGCGGATATTCGGCATGGAACACAGCAAAGGACGGAATAAGATACATTAACCTTCCTAACCTTTGGTATGCAAACGGATCACTCAACAGCAATTTCAGAACTCTGACTGTTAAAGTTGACGGAAACGGTATGTATTACGATATAAATACAATATTTTAAAGAAATTAAGGGGTAAAACAAGATGGCGGATAACAACGAAAGAGCGGTCAGAGCGGCAGGCTCAATGATGATAATAACATTGGTTGGCAAAATACTTGGATTGGTTAGGGATATGCTTATGGCAGCTAACTATGGTTCAGGTATGGAGGCAAATGCTTTTCTGACCGCCAGCAGAATACCGAGAGTTTTTTTCGATGCTATTTTTGCTTCGGCTATATCCGCCAGCTTTATCCCTATTTTTAATGAAAGTCTTGAAAAGAATGGAAAAAAATCAGCCTTTGAATTTACTAACAAATTTATTACTCTAATTGGTATTGTCACTGTAATCATGACATTGGCAGGCATGGGATTTGCACCTCAGCTTACAAATTTATTTGCTGACGGATATGATGCTGAAACAACATCATTATCCATAAGTCTTCTTAAAATCATGTTCCCGACGGTAATTTTTACCGGAGTTGCTTATTCGTTCGTAGGGGTGCTTCAATCATTTGATGAATTCACCATACCGGCGGCACTCAGTATAGTTTCAAACGGAATTATTATAATTTATTATTTGTTTTTCAATAAATCAATGGGCATTTACGGTCTTTCAGCTGCATTTCTTATTGGCTGGGCAATGCAGGCAATTATGCAGATTCCAAGCCTTATAAAAAAAGGTTATAAATACAGACCGTCATTTGCACTTAAAAAAGACGAGAATATAAGGAAGGTTCTGGCTCTTATGCTTCCTGTAATGGTAAGCACATGGGTTCAGCCTATTAATATAGCAATTAATACAAGGTTTGCATCGCATTTATATGAAGGTGCGGGTGTTTCGGCTATAGAATACGCCAATAATCTTTATACAATTATTGTTGGCGTTTTTGTGCTGTCAGTCGCCAATGTTGTTTTCCCGAGGCTGTCGAGAATGACAGCAAATAATGATAAAAATGCTTTTTTCAATACTGTAATAACGACAACAAGAATTTTATCCTATATTGTAATTCCAATGACTGTCGGCGTAATGTCATTAAGCGGTCCAATAATTTCTCTTATATATGAAAGAGGTGCATTTGATGCATTTTCAACCGGAATTACAACAAGTGCATTGTTCTTCTTTTCATTAGGCATGTTCGGTTATGGTCTTCAGGCAATTTTAAGCAGAGCATTTTATGCTGAAAAAGACGGAAAAACTCCGTTTATTGCCGGTCTTGTTTCAATAGCTGTTAATCTTATTTTATGTAAAGTACTCGTTGAAAGAATGTCGATTTCAGGTTTAGCTCTTGCCTCTGCAATTTCATCTACTGTTTTTGGTTTAGTACTGTTCATTTCGCTTAAGCACAAACATAAGTCTGCTGATATGAATGGATTTATAATGTCTATCACTAAGATGATAGTATGCGCCCTTGTAATGGCTCACGCTATTATTCCTGTAAAGAATATTTTATGGAATGACGCGCATCAATGATAATGAAAATAATCACTGTAGGTATCACTGTTATAGTAGGTATCGCAGTTTATATAATAATGTCAAAGCTTACAAAGCTGTATGAAGCTGATTTGGTCTTCGGCTATGTCGGCAAGATACTAAAGAAAAATAATAAGTAACGGAGGAATATGACTGTGCCAGATGTATTAAAAAACAGCTTAATATATAATTGGATAGCTTCAGCGGGAAACTGGTTTTCAAGACAGTTTAAAGACAGCCGAATAGTCGGCCGATTTTTAAGGGAAGGCAATATGCGGGAAACCTCTGAAAACAGTATCTTTGCTAAAATATTTTATTTTATAGTTAACCTGTTTATAAAATTATTTTCGGCTTTAAGGCTTAATAAGCTTTTGGAGGGCAGTATTTTTAAAATGCCGTTTCTGTGGTGTTTTTTAGCTGTGGTCTTTGCACCTGTACTTCCTACAATGGGAGTTCTTGTGTTTGCAATGGCCGGTTTTTTGAGCCTTGCATTTAAGCTGTTTTGTGAAAAAGATTTTAAGCTGCGATATAATCCGTTAAATAAATATATTCTTATATATGCACTTGTTTATATCGCCGCAACATTTACATCGGTGACTGTAAAGGGCAGCCTGAATGGTGCGGTTCTAAGTGTTGCATTTATGATGTTCTATTTTGTTGTCATTAATGCAGTTCAGACAAAAAAACAGCTGTATATAATTACTTTTTTCTTTGTCTGCTTTGGAGTTTTAATTTCGTTGTACGGTTTTTATCAGTATATGAATCCTTTAAAATTCAGCGGTTCTTGGATTGATACCGAAATGTTCACAGATATTGGTTTCAGAGTATATTCTACGCTTGATAATCCAAATGTTCTCGGTGAATATCTGCTGCACAATTCCTCTTGCGGTTTCATTCTTCTTCAGCGTGAAGGGAATTATAAAAAAGGTTTCCTTTGTGATAGTGGGCGGCATTCAGATGCTTTGTCTTATTCTCACATACTCAAGGATGCTGGCTTGGAATTCTTTTAGCCGCAATGGTATTTCTTATACTGCTTGACAGACGGTTTATATTGCTTGTTGTTTTTGAATTATTCTTATGCCGTTTTTACTCCCGGAAACGATAACAAACAGATTTATGAGTATAGGAAACATGTCTGATTCATCAACAAGCTACAGATTTTATATATATATGGGTACACTCAGCATGCTTAAAGATTATTGGATTTGCGGAGTTGGTCCAGGTACAGCTGCATTTAATTTAGTATATCCGTCATATGCGTATGACTCAATTATGGCTCCTCATGCACATAACCTTTATCTGCAGACAATGTGTGATGCGGGTATCAGCGGTATAGTATTGCTTATAGCAATAATCTACCGAGTATTTAAGAGCTGTGCCATTGGCTTAAAAAATTCGGCTGATAAGAGAGACAAAATATTTATTATAGGTGCAGTATCGTCACTCTGCGGATTTTTCCTTCAGAGTATGTTTGACTATACATTCTATAATTACAGAGTAATGTTTCTTTTTTGGGCGGTTGTAGGGCTTGCAATGCTTTACTCGGATGCAGATAAGCTCAGGGAGGAATAAAAATGATTAAAGTGCTGAATATCATCAGCGACAGTAATATCGGCGGTGCCGGACGCTGTGTGCTGACGTTTCTGAAATATTTTGACAGAGCCAATTTTAACTCGGAAGTTGTTGTTCCTACTGGGAGTTTATTGATACCAGAGATTAATAAACTAGGTATAAAAACTATTGAAGCAGACTCAATTGCTGAAAAGTCGTTTAGTATAGATGCAATTAAGGAGCTAAAGAAAATAATAAAAGCTTCCGGCTGTGACATAGTCCATACACACGGAAATATGAGCGGAAGAATAGCCGGAAAGCAATGTGGTAAAAAGGTTGTTTACACAAGGCATTCTGTTTTTCCGGTCAGCCCTAAGATTAGTAAGGGTATAGGAAAGAAAATAAACGGCATGGTAAATATGTACTATGCCGATGATATAATTGCTGTTGCCGAGGCGGCTAAAGAAAACCTTACCGACAGCGGAATTGCCCCAGAAAGGGTAAAAGTAATTTTAAACGGTGTCGAGCCTCAAAAGCGTGCTTCGGATGAAACAATATTTGAATCAAGAAAAAAATACGGCATTGAAAACGATGATTTTGTTGTCGGTATAATGGCTCGTATCGAAGAAGTTAAGGGACATATCTATCTGATAGAAGCAGCAGAGAAAATTACGGCACAGGGCAAAAAAATAAAAGTACTTATTATCGGAACAGGTGCTCTTGAGGAAAGTCTGAAAAAGACTGTAAAAAATAAAGGTCTTGAAAACACAG
Organism: Candidatus Metalachnospira sp.; assembly: GCA_040767305.1. Taxonomy (GTDB): domain Bacteria; phylum Bacillota; class Clostridia; order Lachnospirales; family Anaerotignaceae; genus Metalachnospira. The sequence goes on from JAXGOV010000010.1 coordinate 45,789, forward strand.
TTATATTTACAGGTTTTATTAAAAATGTAAATGAGGTTTTGAGCATTCTGGATGTTCAGGCAAATGCGTCCTTTGGCACGGAGGCAACAAGTCTTTCGCTTCTTGAAGGCATGAGCCTTGGGATACCTGCTGTAGTAAGTAATTACGGCGGCAATCCCGGCGTTATTGCACATGGTGAAAATGGTTATATATTTAAGCTTAAGGATAGCGAGGACATGGCGAAATATATTATGAAGCTTATGGACGAACCTGAAACATATAAATATATGCAGAATAAATCAATTGAAATTTTCAATAGTAAATTCACCGCAGAGATATATGCAAGAAACATAGAAAAAGTTTACACAGAACTAATGAGATGAGGAGCGCAAAATGGACGAGAGTAAAAAGAAATTCAGGATTAATTTTTTTGATATAGTCATCATCGCAATTGTAGCCTGTATCGGTATAGGTCTTTATGTTTTTACCCATAGAGATACAGCATTAGAAACAAAGCAGATTACTTATAAGATTGAGCTTAACGGTGTTGTTAAGGGCCTTGCTGATTATATTCATGAAGGCGACGTGCTCTATGAAAACACAAAAAATTATAAAATGGGCAGCGTTGTGTCCGTTGAAACTGTTCCTTACAGTACAATAATACCTGATTATGAAAACAATGAATATAAAGACTCAGTCGATCCCACTTGTGAAAGTGTAATAATAACACTTAATGCCGATGTTACAGAGACAGACAGTGCCTATGCAGTTGACGGACAGTTTATAGTTCGTGCCGGAACCGATATATTTGTAAAAGGTCCAGGATATGCCGGCGAAGGATATGTCATCGAGATTGAGCGATAAGGGGGCGGACATAAATGGCAAATAAAAAAGGTAAATTTAACATTATAGATTTTATAGTAGTAATAATCATAGTTGTAATTATTGCCGGAGCTGTATATAAATTTTCCGGGCTTGATAAGACAACAAAAAAGGCTTCTATCGAAACAGTAACATATCAGATGGAGATTGAAGCTTTACGAGATTTCTCATTTAATAATATTGCGGTCGGAGATACGGTATTTGATTATACGTCCGGCAATGCAATCGGAACAATTACCGATATTGAATGGCTTGATGCGAAGAAGCCTTTTTATACAACAAGCGGAGAAACAATTGATTCACCTGTTGAAAACAGATATGATGTAATCCTTACAGTAGAAGCTCAGGCATCTATTAGTGACGGAGTATATTCAGTTAATAAAACATATGAACTTTGTGCTAACTCAAAAAGAGAAATATATACCAAATACGTTTCCTGTACTGCAAAGATCATAAATATTAATAAATAAGAGTCTGTCGGGAGGAGTACAGATGAAATATAAAATTCTAATGACAACAATGGGGCTTAACATCGGCGGTGCCGAAACGCATATCGTTGAACTGTCAAAGGAGCTTAAAAAGAGAGGCTATGATGTGCTTGTGGCTTCAAACGGCGGTGTGTATGTTGATGAGCTTTTAAAGGCAGGAATAAGACATTACAATGTTCCGCTTAACACAAGAAATGCTGTAAAAATGTACCGTTCCCTAAAGCTTCTAAGGAAAATAATAAGAGACGAAAAAGTTGATATAGTACATTCTCATGCTAGAATACCCGGGTTTGTAACAGGAATGCTTCATAAATCACTTGATTTTACTTTTGTTACAAGCGCACATTGGGTTTTCAGTACGGCATATGGTTTAAAATATCTTACCAATTGGGGACAGAAGGTAATCGCAGTAAGCGATGATATCAAACAGTATCTGATTGATAACTATAATACCCCGGAAGAAAACATATATGTAACCATAAACGGTATTGATACCGATAAATTTTCGCCGGACATTTCAGGTGATAAAATAATCAAAGAGTTTGGGCTTGATAAGGAACACCCAATAGTATCATATGTGAGCAGAATGGATGCCGATAGGGCTATGGTTGCCGAACAGCTCATTGATATTGCGGAAGAACTTAACAGCAGGATAGACGGAATTCAGTTCCTGATCGCCGGCGGCGGCAATGTTTTTGATAAGCTTAAGGAAAAGGCTGACAATGTCAATAACAAGCTAGGCAGAAAATGCGTTGTTATGACAGATGCACGCACCGATATTAATGAAATTGTTGCGGCAGGAGATATTTTTGTAGGTGTAAGCCGTGCAGCTCTGGAGGCTATGGCAGTCGCAAAGCCTGTAATAGTTGCAGGTAATGAAGGTTATATTGGAATATTCTCCGAGGACAAGCTTTTTGAGGCTCAGGCAAACAATTTCTGCTGCCGAGGCTGTGATGATTCATGTGCGGACAGGCTTATGAAAGACATTATTGAGCTGTTAACGGCTGATAATGAGAGAAGGACTGAACTTGGTCAATATGGCAGAGATGTTATATTCAAGTTCTATTCAGTAAGCAAGATGGCTGATGACTGTATTAAAATGTATGATGATGCATACAGATTAAACCACACTAGGAACTTGCTTATGTCAGGATATTACGGCTTTAACAACAGCGGCGATGAAGCTATACTGACCACAATATATAAGAATACCAAAAAATCAAACGATAATATAAATATAACGGTGTTATCTAAAAATCCGGATGAAACAAAAAGTAAATACGGATTTGAGAATGTTGTATACAGATTTGACCTTTTTAAAGTTCTGAAAGAAATTAATCACTGTGATATTTTATTGAGCGGAGGCGGTTCTCTTCTACAGGACACAACAAGTACAAGGTCAATTATGTATTATCTGTTTATAATTGTATGTGCAAAGTTTATGCATAAGAAAGTAATGCTTTATGCAAACGGAATAGGACCTGTTTCACGAAAGAAAAACAGAAATATGGTCAAAAGGGTTTTAAATAAGGTGGATATTATTACTCTGCGTGAAGAGGATTCACTTGATGAGCTCGTTGCTATGGGAGTTACCAATAAAAATATATTTGTTACGGCAGACCCCGTATTTTCAATGGATACTATTCCTTACTATAAATCAAAGGCGCTTCTGTCTGAAGCCGGAATACCAAAGGATAATGGGATAGTCGGCGTATCGGTTCGTAACTGGAAGGGCAATACGGACATTGCGGATAAATTTGCTCAGATTTGCGACAGAATACATGATGAATTTGATAAAACTATAGTATTCATAGTAATGCATAACCCTGCTGATGCCAATATAAGCAAAGAAGTTATCAGTAAAATGCACGCTCCTGCATATATTTTGGACAAAGAGTATTCGCCGACTGAAATTATGGGAATGATTAGTCAGATGGAAATTATACTCAGTATGAGACTTCATACACTTATCTTTGCAACAAAACAGAGAGTTCCTATAGTTGGTTTTATATATGATCCTAAAATAAACAATTACTTAAATTTGATTAATATGCCAAACGGCGGTAATGTTAATAATATTGATGTCGATAAAACAATAAATGAGTTTGAAAATATACTCAATAATTATGATTCAATTGTTAATGATTTAAATATTTCAGCTCGCAAGCTGGAAGAAAAAGCGGTACTTAATGAAAAATATTTAGAAACCTTATTATAAATCCTTTGCGGAGGTTAAGTGTTATGGGCATAACAACTATACTTGGTGTTCCATTTGATACAGGAACAATGAAAGAAACGGCAGACAGAGCTATTGCAATGATGAAAGAAAGCGGTCAGCATATTATATGCACTCCAAACCCCGAAATCGTTATGGAGGCACAAACCGATTCGGAACTTATGGGAATATTGCGTGCTGCCGATATGGTAACGCCTGATGGTGTTGGCATTCTTTGGGCTTCAAAATATTCTGAAGAGAAGATTAACGAACGTGTATCAGGCTATGATTTGGTAATTAATATTTTTGAAAGAATAAAGGATACAGATTTAACTGTATATATGTTTGGAGGTGCTCCCGGGGTTGCAGCAAAAGCTGCTGAAATGATGGCTATCAAGTATGAAGGTCTGAAAATTGTTGGAGTACATGACGGGTATTTTAATGCAAAAGAAGAAAATAATATAATAGCAGATATTAAAAAACAAAAGCCGTCATTGCTGCTTGTTGGTCTTGGTTCACCAAAGCAGGAAAAATGGATTTATAATAATCTCAGGCTTACAGGTGCAAAGCTTGCTATTGGTATTGGCGGAAGTTTTGATGTAATGAGCGGTAATTTAAAAAGGGCACCGGAGCTTGTATGCAAACTCGGAATAGAATGGCTATACAGGCTTGTTAAGCAGCCGGCAAGGTTCAATAGAATGCTGAGACTTCCTAAATTTGTATTAAAAGTCAGAAAAGAAATGAGATAAATATACACATTTAATATAAAAACTCCGATTGGGTTATACTGACCTTGTCGGAGTTTTTATATGAGGTGAGTTACAATGTCCAGCAGATCAAGCAGGGTATTTATGATAATAATAGGAGTATTTCTCATAGCTGCAGGAATTAATGTTTTTTACACTCCAAATGGAATAGTGGCAGGCGGTGTATCGGGACTTGGAATAATTATTAGGTATTATTCCGAAAATCTAATAGGTTATGCTATTCCCGTTTCGGTTTCAAATATCGTTCTCAATGCACCGCTGTTCATTATTGCATATTTTTATTTTGGAGAGAGATATTTAAGAAGATGTGCTTTAGCTGTAATACTGCTTTCAGTTGCTTTGGAGTTTACAGGCATTATTCCGTATTATCAAGGAGATTTAATGCTTGCATCAATTTTCGGGGGCATATTAACCGGAGTAGGAGTGGGTTTGGTTTTAAACGCATCAGCCACAACCGGCGGAACAGATACGCTTGCACATATTATTCATAACAAAAATGATAGATTTTCAGTATCGGATTATATATTCATAATAGATGCATTAGTAATCATGCTGGGCTTTTTTGTGTTTGGTGCAGAAAAAGCAATGTTTGCAATTATATCTGTTTTTGTTGCATCAAAATGCATAAGCACTATTACTTCCGGAGCATCAACCGAAAAGGGAGCATATATAATATCCAGAAAAAGTGATAAGATATGCACTATAATAAGTAATGCAGGCAGCAATGAAATAGTTGTACTGAATGAATGCAGTATGTATAAAAATGATTACTCTAATACTCTTATTTGTGTATTTTCACAAAATGAAATTTCTCGTTTAAAAGAATTAATAAAATCCTGATTCTGAAGCTTTTATTATTCTATTTGACATAAACGAAGTATTTGGAAATGGTTTTAAAAAGCTTTAATTCTATGTTTTTTTGTAACTAAAAAAGTTAAGTTTACATTTTATCATAAAAACTCTTAAATCATGTATAAAAAATTGTACATTTTTTTTGACATTTTGACAATGAAAAAAATTCTGACACTTTTTTGATTTTTCTCTTTATTTTTTGTTATTTTGTTATAAAATAAAAGACAGTCATAGTGAATTTTTACGGTAGCAGATTACACATCACGTTTTTTTAGACTTTTGCAAATATTGCTTTATGCAATTTATTGGTTTAAGGGAGGTGTTTTGGCTGTTGTATCAGCACCGTTCATATAACTGCAACCGGTTAAAATTTCGGGGAATTTAAAATTATTTATTGGGGTGGGCTTATGATTTCTAATCAGATTTTACAGAGTACTATTGACGGACTTAAAAACATTACCCGAAAAGACATGAGTGTTGTCGAAAAAGAGGGTAAAGTTATTGCAACCACTGAAGAGAATATGATCGGCAGGCAAATTGACGCAATTGAGAATTTCGTTGGCTCACAGGCAGACAGCCAGCTTATTCTTGGTTATCAGTATTTTAAGGTTTATGATAATGGTATTCCGGAATATGTTATCCAAGTAAAAGGAGAAGATGAAGACGGCTACAGAATCGGTAAGATAGCAGCATTTCAAATTCAGAGCCTTTTAGTTGCGTATAAGGAGAGATACGATAAGGATAATTTTATCAAAAACCTGCTCCTTGATAACCTTCTTCTCGTTGACATTTACAGCAGAGCTAAAAAGCTTCATATTGAAAACAATATAAGAAGAATTGTATACCTTATTGAAACCAATATTGATAAGGACATGAATATTGTTGAAATAGTAAGAAGTATTTTCCCTGCAAAAACTAAGGACTTTGTTACTGCCGTTGATGAGCACAGCATAATCCTTGTTAAAGAGCTTCGTGAAAAGGAGACTATGGATGAGATTGAGAAAATCGCAAAGATGATTTCCGATACATTAAGCACAGAACTTAATGTTAAGGTATATATCTCAATCGGTACTGTTGTAGGTGATCTTAAGGACGTATCACGTTCGTATAAAGAAGCAAAAATGGCGCTTGAGGTCGGCAAAATATTTGAAAGCGATAAATACATCGTTAACTATGAAAAACTTGGTATTGGCAGACTTATTTATCAGCTTCCTCTGTCACTTTGCAAGATGTTTATTAAAGAAGTTCTGCATGGACTTACTATGGAGGATTTTGATGAAGAAACTCTTGCTACAGTCAATAAGTTCTTTGAAAATAATCTTAATGTATCGGAGACATCCAGACAGCTTTACATACACAGAAATACATTGGTGTATAGGCTAGATAAGCTCCAGAAGATGACAGGTCTTGACCTGCGTAATTTCGATGATGCCATTATATTCAAGATAACATTGATGGTAAGCAAGTATATGCTGTATATGGATAAAATGGTATACTGATACCTGCTCTTGAATAAAGGCCGGGGAAAGGACGATATTTTTTGATAAACATAGAACACGTTAGTAAAGTATATCCCAACGGAACTGTCGGAGTTGAGGATATTAACATACAAATTGAAAAAGGCGAATTTGTGTTTATTGTCGGTTCCAGTGGTTCGGGTAAATCAACTATGATTAAACTGCTGCTAAAAGAATTGGATCCGACTGAAGGCAGTATTACAATAAATAACGTGAAAACTGGTGAACTTAGAAGAAGTCAGGTTCCCTATTTAAGAAGAAATCTCGGAGTGGTTTTCCAGGATTTCAGACTTCTTCCCAGTAAAACAGTATTTGACAATGTTGCATTTGCAATGCAGGTAATAGAAGCTCCAACAAAAACAATTAGACGAAATGTTCCTACTGTATTAAGCCTTGTAGGACTTAGAGATAAGGCAAAGGTATATCCCAGAGAATTATCTGGCGGTGAGCAGCAAAGAACAGCGCTTGCTAGGGCAATTGTAAATAATCCACCCATTCTGATTGCGGACGAGCCAACAGGAAATCTTGATCCGGCAACAGCATGGGATATTATGACGCTCCTTGAAGAAATAAACAAGCGAGGAACAACAGTATTAATCGCTACACATGCCAAGGATATTGTTGACCAGATGCAAAAAAGGGTTATCACACTTGAAAATGGTCATATAATTCGTGATAAAAAAGGTGGGTACAGCGATGAAATTTAGATCAATTAAATACTTTTTTTCTGAAGCATTCAACGGTGTTATCAGAAACAGGCTTATGTCTATTGCATCAATGGGTACTGTTGCGGCCTGTATATTTATAATTGCCATATCATATTGTGCACTTACAAATGTAAATTACATGCTTGATCAGCTTGAATCGTCAATAGGTATAGCAGTATTTCTTGATGATAATATTGACTCCGATAAGGTTCTTCAAATAAATGATGAACTTTTGGCAATTGATCATGTTGCAAATGTTAGCTATATTTCACCTGAAGATGCATTAAATGATTTGAAAAAGACATGGGATGCAGAGGACATTCTGGCGGGCTTTGATGAAACGAATAACCCGTTGTCTAGCTCTTTTGAGGTAACACTTGATGATATTTCTTATCAAGGTGATGTTGTTAATAAAATTCAGCAGATTGAAGGCGTAAGGAATATACGTCATGCTGAATCTGAAACACAGATGCTTGTAAAGGTAAGCCATTTCCTGAGTATATTCGGTATACTGCTTATAATTATTCTTGCCGCTATATCAGTAATTATAATTACAAACACTATAAAGCTTTCAGTATTTACCAGAAGAACCGAGATAAGCATAATGAAATATGTCGGGGCGACAGACTGGTTCATACGATGGCCGTTTGTTATTGAAGGTATAATAATTGGTTTGGTAGGTGCATCAATTCCTATTGTTGTAGCTTGGCCGCTGTATAATAAACTTATAGAGTTGATTTATCTGCATGTTCCAATGATAAAGACAATAATAAGTTTTAAATTCGGTATAGATATTTTTACTGTACTTCTTCCCGGAGCATTGCTTTTTGGAGCATTGCTTGGCGTAATGGGAAGTACAATATCACTCAGAAAACATTTGGATGTTTAATATGCTTAATCCCTGCATATAAATGCAGGGATTATTTTTATGGTTTTTTGCATAAATATATATAATAATATAAAACATAAAATATCCAAAATGTTGATTATTTTAACAAAATGCTGTAAAATAAATTAATATGTCGTATTGCGTGAAAAAATACAAAACAGATAAAAAGATATTGAAAGGGTGCATATTATGGTACTGATAAATCCTAGGGAAGTTGCTGCAGATGCATTATCGGAAATTATCAATTCAACAGCTTACAGTAATATTACACTCAGAAAATATCTTCGTTTAAACGGTGCTATGCCAAGAAAGGACAAAGCTTTCGTAACTGAAATAGTAAATGGCACTCTTAGGAATATAATCTTTATAGACCATATTATAAATAGTTATTCAAATACAAAAACACAAAAAATTAAGCCTTATATTTTAGCTGTTATGCGAATTTCTGTATATCAGATTGTATTCATGGACAGAGTTCCGGATTCGGCAGCTTGTTCCGAGGCCGTTTCTCTCGTGAAAAAAAGAGGTTTTGTTTTCCTTAAGGGATTTGTAAATGGTGTTCTCCGTACAATAGTAAGGAATAAAAATGAATTTGTTTTGCCCGAAGGAAATACTCCAGAATATATTTCTGTAAAATACTCATATCCGCTCTGGATTGTGAATATGTGGCTTGCAAAATATGATTTTGATACTGTAGAGAAAATGTGTGCAATAAATAATAAAGCTCCTGATGTTTGTCTTTGTGTAAACTTTTTAAAAACAACAACAGATGAGTTAATGAAAAGGTTCAACAAAATAGGTGTTTCCGTAAAAAACGGATACTATTGCAATAATGCTGTTCACATTAAGGGTTCGTCTAATTTAGCAGATACGGAAATGTATAAAACCGGTCTTTTTCATGTTCAGGACGAGAGCTCAATGCTCGCTGTAAAAGTATTGAATCCTCAGCAGGGAGAATGTGTCCTTGACGTTTGTGCGGCTCCCGGAGGAAAGTCATTTCTTATAGCAGAAAAAATGAAAAATAACGGAAAACTTATTTCATGTGATTTTCACCAGCATAAGCTTGACCTGATGAATGAAACACGTGAAAGACTCGGAATAAAGATAATGCATACAAAGATTAGGGATGCATCAGTTATACATGAATCAGACACTGAAAAGTTTGACAGAGTAATTGTTGATGCTCCGTGTTCGGGATTAGGTCTTATCAGGAAAAAACCTGACATTAAGATTAATAAAAAAGGTGAGGATATAGATTCTCTTATTAAGCTTCAGGCTGAAATACTTGAGGCTTCGTCAAAGTGTGTAAAAGTAGGCGGTACTATGGTATACAGCACATGTACTGTCAGCAAAAAAGAGAATGAGATGAATGTAAACAAGTTCTTGGAAAACAATAAGAATTTTGAAATTATAGATATAAAAGAATATTTACCCGAAAGCCTGAAGAATTACGTTGTGGACGGAATGATTCAGCTTCTTCCGGGAATACACGAAACAGACGGCTTTTTTATAGCCGCCATGAGAAAGAATGGTCACTGATGAAAACAGATTTAAGATCTTTAACGCTAGATGAATTGCAAAGCGAAATGCTGTTGATTGGAGAAGCAAAATTTAGAGCAACGCAGGTTTACAGATGGCTTCATGTCAAATATGCGAATAGTTTTAATGATATGAGTGATTTATCTGTAGCACTTAGAAAAAAGCTCTCGGATAACTATTCAATTGGTCAGGTAAAGCAGGTAAAAAAACTCGTGTCAAAAGTTGATAATACGACAAAATACTTGTTTGAGCTTGATAATGACTGTATAATAGAAAGCGTGTTTATGCAGTATTCTTATGGGAATACTGTGTGTATTTCAACACAGGCAGGCTGCAGAATGGGATGTACATTTTGTGCTTCAACACTGGACGGAGTTGAAAAAAATCTAACACCGTCTGAGATGCTTTCACAGATTTACGAAATAGAAAAAGACAAGGGTGAAACTGTTTCCGGCGTAGTGCTTATGGGAAGCGGAGAGCCGCTTGATAATTATGATAATGTTTTGAAATTTATAAAAATTGTTAATTCAAAAGACGGCAAAAATATGGGACAGCGTCATATCACACTTTCAACATGCGGTCTTATTAATAAGATTTATGATTTGGCTGAGGAGAACTTGCAGATAACACTTGCTGTGTCCCTTCATGCGCCTAATGATATGATTAGAAACAAAATTATGCCGGTTTCAAAAGCAAATCCAATGGATATGCTGCTTGATGCCTGCAATTATTACGTTAATAAAACAAAACGCCGTATTACATTTGAGTACTCACTTATAAAGGGAGTAAACGACAGTGCAGAAAACGCAAAAGAGCTTGCTAACAAGCTTAAAAACATGCTTTGTCACGTTAACCTTATTCCTGTAAACGATGTTAAGGAAAGGAACTATGTCAGCAGTACAGCCGAAGCTGTTAAACGCTTTGAGGATATACTTTCTTCAAGGGGAGTCGAAACTACTGTAAGACGAAAACTTGGAAGCGATATAGATGCTGCCTGCGGACAGCTTAGAAAAAGATATAAGGACGAAAACAATTAATAATGTCTTTTTTAAAGAGGTGATTGTATGGGTGCTGTCGGAAGATGCGATTTGGGAAAATTAAGAGAAAGCAATGAAGATTCAATTTATATATCTGAAAATCCCAATACGGATTTTGAGTATTACATTGTTGCAGACGGCATGGGAGGACATAATGGCGGAGAAATCGCAAGCCGTGCTGCTATTAAATATTTCAATGAATATATAGAAAAAAATATGCAGCTTAGGAGTTTGGAAGACATACTTGATGTTTTTGTTGAGGCAATTAATTATTGCAATAAAAAAATATTTGATATGGCTGAGAGTGATATTTCTCTGAAAGGTATGGGAACTACATTTACTGCTGCCGCAGTACATGAAAGCAAGCTTTTTTGTGTGCATATCGGAGACAGCAGACTTTACATATATGATAAAAATGGACTTAAACAGATTACGAAGGATCATTCCTTTGTTATGGAAATGGTTCGATTGGGTAAAATTACTTTGGAGGAGGCAAGAAATCATCCGAAGAAAAATATGATTACAAAGGCAGTTGGAATTGAAGAAACAATGCCTGCCGATACAATTGTGTGCTCTCTTGAAGAAGACAGCATTATTTTGCTGTGTTCTGACGGATTGGCAAATATGGTTACAGACAATGAGATTATGAAAATACTCAAGAAGAAAAGTAATTTGGCTTCAAAAGCCGATATGCTTGTAAAGCTTGCAAATAAAAATGGCGGATATGATAATATTTCCGTTATTCTTGCTGATAGAAGGGTGGAAAATCAATAATGTTGGAAAAAGGTGCTGTTATCAGTAAAAGATATCAGATTGTTGAAAAGCTTGGTTCGGGCGGAATGGCCTTTGCATATAAGGCAAGGGATATGAGGCTTGGCAGATTTGTTACAGTTAAGGTTTTGAAGGATGAATATTCGGAAAATGCAGACTTTCTTACAAAATTCAGTGCCGAGGCAAGTGCTGCAGCCAGTCTTTCGCATCATAATATAGTTCGTGTTTATGATGTAGGGGAAGACAATGGTGTTAATTATATAGTAATGGAATATATTCACGGTCAGTCTCTTAAAAAGACAATTAACGAAAAGGCTCCTTTTGATTCGGTAACTACTCTCAGTGTTGCAATGCAGATTGCTTCTGCGCTTTCACACGCACATAAACACCATGTTGTACATAGAGACATCAAGCCTCAGAATATACTTGTTGCAGTTGACGGCACAGTAAAAGTAACTGATTTCGGCATAGCACGTGCTGCTACTTCAAATACATATCTTGCTGATGTCAACGCTATGGGTTCTGTACACTATTTTTCACCTGAACAGGCAAGAGGCGGATATGTTAATGAAAAGAGTGATATTTACTCTCTTGGTATCACTATGTATGAAATGGCAACGGGCCATGTACCTTTTGATGCAAGCAGTTCTATTGCGGTTGCTCTTAAGCACTTAAATGAAGAGCTTCCTGACATCAAGCAATATAACCCTAAAGTAACAAGAGGACTTGAGGGTATAATAAGAAAAGCAACACAGAAAAAGTCTGATGAAAGATATGATAACATTGATATTCTTATATCTGATATAAAGCTTGCAATTATTGAAGCAGTAAGAGAAGAAAAGGGTTCAAAATCTGGCAGCAGAACCGTTAAGGCTGCTGAAGATAATTCTGAAAATAAAGACGGGCAGAAAAATGACGGAAAAGCAGCAGGAATTATAGGTGCAGCGGCTGCAACTGCAGCTGTCTCTGCAATGGACAGTGAATTAGATGATTCAACAGTAGAAGCTCTTACTGCTGAAGAAGATAACCAAGCTATGGAAGGCCAACTTTCTCTTGATATTGGAAATGATGTTGGCAATGCTGCTAAAACCAATGATGATTGGGATGATTATTATGAAGATGATTTCCCTGATCCAAGTGAGTATCCTGATAGTCCTTATGCTGATGCCGATGATCATTATGATGATGATTATTATTATGAAGATGAAGATGAAACGGAAACAGATGCGGAAGAAGAAAACAACGGTGAGCTTAAGGTTGAAATGGCAAATGATATTTCAAAGAAAATCAGACTCCCAAAAAGCAGTGTAGGATTTGAAAAATACAGTAAAAAACTCAAACTTAATAATGAAAATGACAGCTACGATGAAGATTACGATGACTACGATGATTATAATGACGATGATTATGACAATGAGTTTGCTGATTATTATGAAGAATTTGACGAAGAAAAACGTCAGGAGAAAAAGGTTACAATTGCAGCTGTTATAACTGCACTTGTAATAATCGGAGTAATTGTTTTTGTCGGTGTTAGATATTTTAATGTTTTTGGCAATATTTCAAGTATAGTCAATAAGGATACAACTGTTCCGTCATTTATAGGTATGAATTATGATGAAGCTTCTGAAAAGGCTGATGATTTGGGAATCACTTTAGTTAAGGGTGCAACAGTTGAAAGCACAGAAGATAAAGATAGTATTCTTTCACAAGATATTGAAGAAGGAACAGATATTACAAAAGGAATGGAAATAATAGTAACAGTAAGCTCAGGCGAGGAAACATATTCTCTTCCTGATGTTGTTGGCAAAAGCGAAGCTGATGCAATATCAACAATAACAAAAGCACTTCCCAATGCAAATATTGTACTTGAATATCAAAGTGATGATCAATATGAAGACGGTACGGTTATGAAACAGTCACCGGACGGCAATTCTGATGTTGTAGCATCTGTTGAGGTTGTGCTGACTGTATGCAGAGACGAGAGCAGCATTAATGCTGTTGTACCAAATGTAGTTGGACTTTCTGAAGAAGATGCAAAAGATAAAATAGTATCAAGCGGACTTACAGTAGGAAATGTGTCAAGAACAACAAGTTCTACTGTTTCTAAAGGATATGTTATTACACAGACAGCAACTCCTGGTGAAGAGATACTTAAAAGCAGTACGATTGATATTGTTGTAAGCTCAGGCAGACCTGCGGCTGTAACGAGCAACAGCGGAAACAGCAGTAGCAGCGGAAGTTCCGGTTCAACTCAAAGTACATCGGGCAATACTACAAATACTAATGATAGTACACCGACAGAAGACACATCATCTTCAGGTGATAACGTAGAAGAGGACGTACCTACAATCGGCAGCAAGATGGGAGATACAACGAATACCACAAACAGTGATGCGTTGATTCAAACGCTAATCAGTAAGCAAAAAACTAAAAAGGGTGAAAATATGGTAAAAGGCACAATAGTAAAGGGAATAGGCGGGTTTTATTACATTTCGACCCAAAACGGTGTTTATGAATGCCGTGCAAGGGGAAAATTCAGAAAAGAAGGCATTAAGCCGACCGTCGGCGATATTGTCAATATCAGTATTCTTGATGAAAAGAATAAAAAGGGCTCACTTGATGAAATAGAGCCAAGGAAAAACTGTCTTATTCGACCGAGAGTTGCCAATATAGACCAGGCACTTATAGTTTTTGCATCTGTTAGTCCGAATTTTAATCCTGATATAATGGATAGATTTATTGTTCTGGCTGAACAGCAGAAGTTAGATATTATAATATGCATTAACAAAATTGATATAGACACAAATGAAAAATACAAAGAAATATATGATATATACAGTTCGGCTGGATTTGATGTTCTTACGGTCAGTGCTGCCGAAAAAATCGGTTCCGAAGACCTTATGGCTAGGCTTAAAGGAAAGATATCTGTACTTGCTGGGCCTTCCGGAGTAGGAAAATCAAGCATACTAAATATGATTGACCCGGAAATTTCTGCAAAGGTCGGCGAAATAAGCAAAAAGATTGAACGAGGAAAACATACTACACGCCAATCTGAACTTATAGAGCTAGAAACAGATACATTTCTTGTTGATTCTCCCGGTTTTACATCACTTGACATGAGCAAAATTGAACCTGATGAACTCCAGTTTTATTTTAGGGAATTTGACAAATACATTGCTGATTGCCGATTTGCGGGCTGCAAGCATATTAATGAGTCTGAGGAATTCTGCGGTATTAAAGCACAGGTTGGAAAAAATATAAGCGAGTCAAGATACCAAAGATATAAGGACATTTACAATGAGATAATTGAGGAAAGGAAAAAAATAAAATGAAAAAGCTTTCTCCGTCAATGCTCTCTGCCGATTTTGGCAATTTAAATGAGCAAATCAAAATAATTGAAGACGCCGGATCACAGTATCTGCATATTGATGTTATGGACGGTGTTTTTGTTCCGAATATCAGTTTTGGTGCACCTGTTTATAAGTGTGTCAGAAAAACAAGCACTATGGTTTTTGATGTCCATCTTATGATAGTTGAGCCGGAAAGATATATTGAAGACTTTGTAAAAGCAGGAGCAGACATTGTAAACTTTCATGTGGAGGCAACCAAAAATCCAAAAGCGGTTATTGAAAAAATAAAAGGCTATGGAGTTAAAGCAGGTATAACAATCAAACCCAAAACCGATGTAAGTGCAATTATACCTTATCTTTCCGATGTTGATCTTGTTTTGGTTATGACAGTTGAGCCAGGGTTCGGCGGACAAAAGCTTATGCCTAAATGTCTCAGCAAAATTACTGAACTTAAAAAGCTTAAAGAAGAAAAAGGCTATACTTATGAAATTGAAGTGGACGGCGGAGTAGGAATTAAAAATATTCATGAGGTTATGGAAAGCGGTGTTGACGTAGTTGTTGCAGGCTCAGCCGTATTTGGTGCTGAAGACATTGCTGAAGCCGCAAAGGATTTGCTTAAAGTAATCAGGGAGTATGATTAAAATGAATGCAGTAAACGAAGGCCTTATAAAGGTTGTTATATTTGCTAATGCTGATATAGAAGATTACAGTTTCTGCAGTAAATATATTAAGAACGCAATTATTATATGCTGTGACGGCGGTATGCGCCATACTATGAAGCTTGGCTTGACCCCTGATTATATAGTCGGTGATTTTGACAGCGTTTCATCTGATGTACTTGATTATTATAAGGAACAGAACGTTGAGCTTAAACAGGTTCCATGCCATAAGGATGAAACAGATATGGAACTTGGTATTAGTCATGCCATAGAGTTAGGCGCTGACGATATTACTCTTATCGGAGGAATTGGCAGCAGACTTGACCACACGCTTGCAAATATTTTTCAGCTTATCAGAATAGATAAGCTCGGAATTAATGGCAGAATAGTCAATGAAAAAAACTTAATTACTCTGTGTACTTCAAAAGCCGAAATTCATGGGAATAAGGGTGATTTGGTTTCATTTGTTCCTATTACAGCAGAAGTAAGCTCAGTAACGACAAAGGGTTTGGAATATCCCCTTGATAACGCAGTATTATTTATGGATTCGCCCAGAGGTATCAGTAATGTATTAACGGGCGAGTACGCTGAATATACAATAGAGAGTGGTATGGCGCTTATAATCCGAGCTAAGGATTGATTGAGGTACTGTTCTATTTGTATAATATTTATATGGAATTATTTCACGAAATGTGTTAATTTATATGTGGTATTAAGTTTAGATAAGGGGATGCACTTTTTATGTACAAAAGAATTATACTTAAGCTCAGCGGAGAAGCCCTTGCGGGAGATAAAGACGGTGTAATGTATGATGATGATACAATATTTGCCGTTGTTGAGCAGATAAAGTCTATACTTGATATGGGAACTCAGGTAGCTCTTGTTATCGGAGGCGGAAATATTTGGCGAGGCAGAAGCTCTAATACTGATATGGACAGAACAAAGGCAGACCAGATAGGAATGCTTGCAACTGTAATGAATGCAGTATATGTTGCAGATGCTTTTAGACAAAAGGGAATTAAAGCAACTGTTCAGACACCTATTATTATAGGTACAGTCACTGAACAATTTTCAAAAGAGGCTGCTTTGAAGCATATTGAAAACGGAGAGGTAGTAATTTTTGCAGCCGGTATCGGACATCCGTATTTCTCAACTGATACAGTTACTGCACTTAGAGGATGTGAGCTTGATGCCGACATACTTCTTTTTGCAAAAAATGTCGATGGTGTTTACGACAGCGACCCTAAGACAAATCCAAATGCTAAGAAGATTGATGAAATAAAATGTGAAGATATCATACGTCAGGGGCTGCGTGTAGTTGATACATCTGCTGTGAGCCTTTGTGCGGAGCAGAAAATACCTGTGCTTATATTTGGCCTTAATGAGGAAAACAGCCTTGTAAGAGCCGTTAAGGGTGAAAAAATCGGAACAGTCGTTACTGTATAACAAACGTAATTATTAATTTAGGGAGGTCGGAAAATGTCAAAGGAAACAGCAATCTATGAGGAAAAAATGAAGAAAACTATATTATCTCTTGATAATGAATATGCAACAATACGTGTAGGAAGAGCTAACCCAAAGGTTCTTGACAGAATTACCGTGGATTATTACGGAACACCTACACCGCTTAACCAGATAGGTAATATTACAGTGCCCGAGGCAAGACTTATTGAAATCAAACCTTGGGAATCAAGCCTTCTTAAGGCAATTGAAAAAGCTATTAATTCATCCGATCTTGGAATTAACCCTTCAAACGACGGTAAAGTTATCAGACTTGTTTTCCCCGAACTTACAGAGGAAAGAAGAAAAGAGCTTACAAAAGAAGTTAAGAAAAAGGGTGAAGAATCAAAAGTTGCAATTAGAAACATCAGACGTGATGCTGTTGATGTATTCAAGAAACAGGAAAAGAAGGGTGAATTATCAGAAGATATTCTTGATGACATACTTGATGAAATTCAGAAGCTTACTGATAAATACATTACTGAAATTGATAACAAAATTGATTCAAAGAGTAAAGATATCCTTTCTGTTAATTAAAATCATCAATTACTAATTTAGTTAAAAAGCTTTTTTTCGCACCCCTTTTTAATAAGGGGTGTTTTACAATACGGAGGATATTATGCGTTCACTCATTAACGAAATTGATATGTCCAGACTGCCAAAGTCTATAGCAATAATAATGGACGGCAACGGAAGATGGGCAAAAAAAAGGCTGCTTCCAAGAAGTCTGGGACATAAAGCAGGTGCAGATACTTTTGAAAAAATATCTAAAGCAGCCAACAAAATTGGCATTAAGCATCTGACAGTTTATGCTTTTTCAACGGAAAACTGGAAAAGAAGTGAAGATGAAGTCGGATCAATTATGGATTTGCTCAGAAGTTACCTTAACAAGTATATTAAAATGGCTGATAAAGAAAATATTAAAATTGATTTTATTGGTGAAAGAAGCCGACTTGCAGCGGACATTCAGAAAAAAATAAATGAAATTGAAACTCTCTCAGCAGGTAATACAGGAGTTAATCTTCATATTGCACTTAATTATGGCGGACGTGACGAGATATTAAGAGGTGTTAGGAAAATAGCGGCAAAGATTGAAAGCGGAGAACTTAAAACCGAAGATATCACTGAGGATACTATTACATCAAGCTTAGACACATATTTTTATCCTGACCCAGAGCTTGTTATAAGGACAAGCGGTGAAGAGAGAATAAGCAATTTTCTCCTCTGGCAGATAGCTTATTCTGAATTTGTTTTTAATAATAAGTTATGGCCGGACTATACAGATGAAGACTTGTATGATGATATTTGCTACTATCAGAATAGGGACAGACGTTTCGGCGGAAGATAAATAGGAGTTGTTGTTATGAGGACAAGAATAATTTCAGCATTGGTTGCTCTTCCACTTCTTATTATATTTGTTTCGCTGGGTGGATTGCCGCTTAAAATTGCAGTAACGGTTGTAGCTGTAATAGGTCTTTATGAGATTTTTAAAGCTTTTTCCGGTTATATAAAGCCAGTGCATTATATTGGATATGGTGCGGCGATATTATATATGGCCTTCATTGAAAAGATAATATATACTGCATCGTTATTTAATGTTTTTGCAGCACTTTTCCTTGTTGTTATACTTATTTATGTAGTGTTTACACACGAAAGCGGTAATACTATGGATGCCATAGTAACGTTCTTCGGCTTTTTCTATGTGTGTTTCCTTGTTTCGCATATATATCTTACAAGAGAGTTTAGCCACGGAAAGGTATTTGTTTGGCTTATATTTTTCAGTGCTTTCGGCTGTGATGTCGGAGCATATTTTACTGGAATGGCATTTGGAAAGCATAAGCTTGTACCTGAGCTTAGTCCCAAAAAAACCATTGAAGGAGCAATCGGCGGTGTTGTAGTTGCAGTTGGTATATGTGTAATTTACGGAGTAATAATTGAATTAACAAATGAACTTTCCGGTGTAGACACAGTTCTTTTGTGTTTCCTTACAGGACTTATTGGCTCAATTATTTCTCAGATTGGTGATTTAGCTGCCTCTGCAATGAAAAGATACACGGGAATAAAAGATTTTGGGAAGATTATGCCGGGACACGGCGGCGTGCTTGATAGATTTGACAGTGTGCTTTTAACAGCACCAACGGTTTACTATATCATGTTTTATTTGACTAAAGTAAACGTATAAATCTAACGGAGGAAATACTAAATGGCTGAAAATATATCTATACTCGGCTCGACAGGTTCTATAGGAACACAGACACTTGAAGTAGTGAGAGAAATAGGCAAAATAAATATCTGTGCTCTTACAGCAAACAGCAACATTGAACTTCTTGAAAAGCAAATCAGGGAGTTTAAACCCCAAATTGCGGCTGTTATGGACGATAAGAAGGCAGCTATACTTAAACAAAGAGTATCTGACTGTAATACAAAAGTATTATGCGGTATGGAAGGTTTGGTTGAGGCTGCTGTTTTTTCTGGCAGCGATACAGTTGTTACCTCTGTTGTTGGAAATATTGGTATAGTACCGACATTTGAAGCGATAAAAGCCGGTAAAAATATTGCACTTGCAAATAAGGAAACACTTGTTTCAGCCGGTGAGCTTATTATGGATACCGTAAAAAAATACGGTGTTAAAATATATCCTGTTGACAGTGAGCATTCGGCTATTTTTCAGAGCCTTCAAGGCAATGAAGGAAATAAAATAAGACGTATTTTGCTTACTGCCTCAGGCGGACCTTTTAGAGGAAAAACTCGTGAAGAGTTAATTGGTGTTAAGGCTGAAAATGCGCTTAAGCACCCAAACTGGAGTATGGGAAAAAAGGTGACCATTGATTCATCAACACTGATGAACAAAGGTCTTGAAGTCATTGAGGCAAAATGGCTTTTTGGAGTTGATGTAGATGATATTGAGGTTCTTGTTCATCCTCAAAGCATCGTTCACTCAGCTGTAGAATATGAAGACGGTGCAGTTATTGCACAGATGGGTGAGCCGGATATGCGTGTTCCTATTCAATACGCATTAACTTATCCAAAGAGAGTTAAAAACAGTTTTCCGAAAATTGATTTTTCGATTCGTAGCTCTCTTACTTTTGAAAAACCTGATACTGATACATTTAAATGTTTATCACTTGCATATAAAGCTGTTAAGTGCGGCGGAACTATGCCGACAGTTATGAATGGTGCAAATGAGATAGCAGTTCAGGCCTTTCTTGACGGTAAAACCAGTTTTTTAAGCATCGCTGATATAATAGAAAAAACGATGGCTTCATATACTGTTAAATATAATTACTCAGTCGAGGACCTTGTCGAGGCTGATAAATGGGCAAGGGCATTTTCCTTTAGGCTGATAAAAAATAAGGAGATATAAAATTGTCGATTATTTTATCTATTATTGTATTTTCGCTTATTGTAATTGTTCACGAGCTCGGGCATTTCCTTGTAGCGAAAAAGGTGGGTATTTGTGTACAGGAATTTGCAGTAGGAATGGGACCTGTTTTGGTTTCTAAACAAATAGGGGAAACACAATATTCTCTTCGTATACTCCCTTTCGGCGGATTTTGCAGAATGCAGGGGGAAGAAAGTGACGAAGAAGAAAGTCATGGAAGTTATGATCCGTCACGCTCTTTCAGCAGAAAAACAGTACTGCAGAGAATGGCGGTTATTTTTTCAGGACCGGCTATGAATTTTGTTCTGGCGTTTGTCCTTATTTTCATCATACTCAGTTTAAGCGGTTTTTTTGTACCCAATATAAATACTGTGTATGATAATTCTCCTGCACAAGAAGCCGGCTTAGAAAAAGGAGATAAAATTATTAAGGTTAACGGACATAGGATATTTATTTATCAGGATTATACAATGGCACTTGACGGTCGTGATGCAAATGAGCCTATTGACTTCGTTATACTTCATAACGGTGAGAAAAAATCAGTTACTATAACACCTGAATACTCTGAAGAAAACAGCAGATATATGGTAGGGTTTACATTTGATGCCCACTATGGCTTGCTTGGAGATAAAGTCGAAGGATACACTCGTGCAGGCATTGCCAATACCGCAGTCGCTGATGTTGGGTTAATGTCGTATTTTGTTAAATCGGTAGTAGTCGGCTTTGTAAAGCTATTTTCATTTCAGGTTAAATCCAATGAGGTTTCCGGTCCTATCGGAATAATAGGCGCAATCGGTGATTCTTATGAGGCAGGCATAAAATACAGCACTACAGATGCTTTTATTAATTTAGCAACATTGTCAGCGCTATTAAGCACAAATCTTGGTGTTCTTAATCTTTTTCCAATACCTGCAATGGATGGTGGCAAATTGGCGTTTCTTTTTGTCGAAGGCTTTAGGAAAAAACCTGTCAACCCAGATATAGAAGGACGCATTCATTTTGCAGGATTTGTTCTGCTCATGGTGTTTATGGTAGTTGTTGCGTTTAATGACATTGTTAATATAATACGGTGATTGATATGAAATATAAAAGAAAAGTTACAAGAGAAGTTAATATCGGCGGTGTAAAAATCGGTGGCAGTAATCCTATTGCTATTCAGTCTATGTGCAACACAGATACACGTGATGTTAAA
Organism: Candidatus Metalachnospira sp.; assembly: GCA_040767305.1. Lineage (GTDB taxonomy): Bacteria > Bacillota > Clostridia > Lachnospirales > Anaerotignaceae > Metalachnospira. Next base: position 67,515 of record JAXGOV010000010.1, read on the forward strand.
GAAACAGTTGAGCAGATAAAGAGACTTGAAAATTCAGGATGCGAGATAATCAGAGTAGCCGTTCCCGATATGCAGGCTGCAGAAGCCATAAAAGATATTAAAAGTCAAATAGATATTCCGCTTGTAGCTGATATCCATTTTGACTACCGCCTTGCGCTTAAGGCAATAGACGGCGGAGTAGATAAAATACGTATAAACCCCGGTAATATCGGCAGCGAGGATAGAGTTAAACAAGTTGCTGACATGGCAAAAAAGAACGGCATACCTATAAGAATTGGTGTAAATTCCGGCTCCCTTGAAAAACACTTAGTTGAAAAGTATGGCGGTGTTACACCTGAAGGACTTGTGGAAAGCGCCCTTGGACATGTAAAGTTGCTTGAAAAATATGATTTTTACGATACAGTAATATCTATAAAAGCATCAAGTGTCCCGTTTTCAATTGAAGTTTATGATCTTCTTTCAAATACAGTTGATTACCCTTTGCATGTCGGAATTACAGAGGCCGGCACGGTATGGGGCGGAACGATTAAGTCAGCTGTCGGCATAGGCGCAATACTTTCAAAGGGTATAGGTGACACAATAAGAGTATCTCTTACAGGCGATCCTGTTGAGGAAATAGGTGCGGCAAAAGAGATTTTAAAATCGCTTGAGCTTCGTAAATTCGGAGTGGATTTTGTGTCATGCCCAACTTGCGGAAGAACGTGCATTGACCTGATAAAAATAGCCAATGAGGTTGAAAGCAGGGTTAAAAATATAGATAAGAACATTAAAGTTGCAGTAATGGGCTGTGCCGTTAACGGACCGGGAGAAGCAAGAGAAGCTGATATCGGAATCGCCGGCGGCAACGGTGAGGGACTTATTTTTAAGAAAGGACAAATATTAAGAAAAGTTCCTGAAAACATGCTTGTAGATGAGCTTATGAAAGAAATAGATAAGCTTTAAAAAAGTACGGTGATAAATTATGTATGAAAAATTCAGCAAAGTATTCGGAAAAGTAAAAATAGATACAGCAGAGAGAGAAGCCTTCAGCGATGCATATGTTGAAAGGCTTGCTGTTTCTAAAAGCACAAAAATACTCCATGCGGATGTGTTATCCAAAAAGTTAATTCCGAATAAATGCAAATTAAAAATTGAAAAATGTATTTTCGATACAATTGGAGCTGTTCACAAGGTTGAAATTTGTATACGCTATGATAGTGAAAACAAAACGCCTAGAGAAGCGTTTGATTTCATATGGAGTGATATAGTTGAAACGCTTTCGGCTGAAAGTCCGGTTTGCAGTTGTGTGTTTGAAAGCTGCAAAATAATGTCTGAGGGCAATAAGATTACAATATTGACAGGGCATAATGCAGCATTTTATATGTATCGAAAGGGCATTGATAAATACATAGAAAATCGAATAAGAGATGAATTTGGAATAGATATAGTTATCGGCTTTAAAAATTTAAAAGCATCCGAAGACGAGAAAAAGAAGCACAATGATGAACGTGCTTCATATGAAAAACAGCTTATTGATGCAATTGTAGGCGAACAGATAATGAAGGAAACTGCAAAGGAAAATGCAAAGGCCGATGCTCAGCAGGCTAATATGGCTAAGGGTATAATTATCGGCAAGGAGTTTTCAGGCGAAGTAACCCAAATTGTTAACACCAAAATTGAAGGCGAAAAGGTTATCATTGAGGGTGATGTCTTCAATATCGAGGAAAGAGAAATTAAGGGTGATAAATACATTGTTTCATTTGACATTACTGACGGCTCTGACTCAACAACAGTAAAATTTTTCACTGAAAAGAGACTCTATGACTGTGACGGCGGAATAAAGTCTGCCATTAAGGGTGCATATGTCAGAGTTAAGGGTGAGGTTCAGTTTGATAAGTATGTCAAAGAAATTATTATAATGACCAGAGATATAGAAAAAGCTGAAAGACCTCCTGAACGAATTGATACAAGTGAAGAAAAACGAGTGGAGCTTCATCTGCATACAACAATGAGCACTATGGACGCAGTAACAGATGTTAAGGACTACATAAAACGTGCTGTTAAATGGGGACATAAAGCAATCGCTGTAACCGACCACGGCGTTGTTCAGGCATATCCGTTTGCTATGGACGCCGCTGACGGAAAGGATATTAAGATCATTTATGGTGTAGAAGCATATCTCATTGACGACCTTGGCGAAGTTGTTTTTAATAACAGGGGACAAAACTTTGATGATGAATATGTTGTGTTTGATATTGAGACAACCGGTCTTAACAAAGAACGAAACAAAATAATCGAAATAGGCGCAGTTAAGATAAAAAACAGAGAAATAATCGACAGATATTCTGTTTTTATAGATCCGCAGGAAAGATTAACCGATGAAATTGTTAATCTCACTAATATAACTGACGGCATGCTCATAGGTCAGAGAACCATAGATGAGGTATTGCCTGAGTTTCTTGAATTTGCGGGAAATGCCGTTCTTGTTGCGCATAATGCTTCATTTGATACAGGCTTTGTGCGCATAAAAGCAGAAGAGCTTGGCATAACAACGTTTAATAATACAATACTTGATACATTAGAGCTGTCCAGAACGCTGCTTAAAGACATTAAAAAGCATAAGCTTGATATTGTAGCAAAGCGTCTTGGCGTAAGCCTTGAAGGACACCATAGAGCGGTAAATGACGCTGAGGCAACCGCTGAAATATTCTTAAAACTTGTAGAAATGCTTGAGGAAAATGATGTACATGACCTCAGTAAAGTAAATATATTTGCCAGCAGAACGGTTAATTATAATAAATTAAGATCGTACCATACAATAATACTTGTTAAAAACCTAGTTGGTCTGAGACACCTGTATGAATTGATTTCTGCGTCACATCTGGATTATTATTTCAAACAGCCGAGAATACCAAAGAGTAAGCTGATTGAAAAAAGAGAAGGACTAATTGTTGGCAGTGCCTGTGAGGCCGGTGAGCTTTACAGAGCACTCCTTGATATGAAGTCAAAGGAATATATAAACAATATAGTCAACTTCTATGATTATCTTGAAATACAGCCGCTTGGCAACAATATGTTTATGATAGATTCAGACAGAGTATCTGCGGTAAATTCAATTGAGGATATAAAAAATTTCAATCGTAAAATAGTTGAGCTTGGTGAAGTGCATAATAAGCCGGTTGTTGCGACATGTGATGTTCATTTTATAGATCCGGAGGATTCTGTTTACAGGAAAATACTGATGTTCGCAAAGGGGTTTGATGATGCAGAAAAACAGCCGCCTCTTTACTTTAGAACAACAGAAGAAATGCTTAGGGAATTCCAATACCTAGGCGAGGAAAAGGCAAGAGAAATAGTAATCACAAACACAAATTTGATTGCTGATATGATAGAAAAAATAAAGCCTGTTCCGGACGGTACATTCCCTCCGAACATTGAGGGTGCGGAAGAACAGATTCAGCAGATTGCAATGGATAAGGCTCATTCAATTTATGGAGATCCTTTGCCGCTGATTGTTCAGGAAAGACTTGACAAAGAACTTAAATCTATTATTAAAAACGGTTTCTCTGTCATGTACATAATTGCACAAAAGCTCGTTTGGAAGTCCAATGATGACGGATATCTGGTTGGCTCACGTGGTTCGGTTGGCTCATCATTTGTTGCAAATATGACGGGTATAACGGAAGTTAATTCATTGCCGCCGCATTATGTATGCCCCAACTGCAAGTATTCCGACTTTGAATCCGAAGAAGTGCAGAATGTATTTATGGTAGGCGGTTCAGGTGTGGATATGCCTGATAAAGTCTGCCCCAAATGCGGTACCATGCTTAAAAAGGACGGACATGACATTCCATTTGAAACGTTCCTTGGCTTTGACGGAGATAAAGAGCCCGATATCGACCTTAATTTCTCCGGAGAATATCAGCAGCAGGCACATGCCTATACCGAAGTGCTATTCGGAAAAGGGCATGTTTTTAAAGCCGGAACTATCGGTACATTGGCTGATAAAACGGCATACGGGTATGTAAAGAAATATATGGACGAGCATAACCTTATTCTGCATAATGCTGAAATAAACCGACTCGTAAATGGCTGTACAGGTGTCAAAAGAACAACAGGACAGCACCCTGGCGGACTTATGATTGTTCCTAAGGATAAGGAAATATTTGAGTTCTGCCCGATACAGCATCCTGCCGATGATGTTAAATCAACTATAATAACAACGCACTTTGATTACCATTCAATAAGCGGTCGTATACTTAAGCTTGACCTTCTCGGCCATGATGATCCTACGTTTATTCGTATGCTTTATGATATTACTGGTCATAATCCGCAAAACGTACCGCTTGATGATAAGGCAACCATGTCTTTGTTCCAGTCACCAAAAGCATTGGGAGTAACACCCGAGCAGATAAACTGCCCTACGGGTACACTTGGAATTCCTGAGTTCGGCACAAAGTTTGTACGAAAAATGCTTATAGATACCAAACCTGAGACGTTTTCTGATTTACTTCGTATATCAGGGCTGTCACATGGTACTAATGTTTGGTTAGGCAATGCACAGGAGCTTATTGAAAACGGAACAATAACACTAAAAGAAACCATCTCTACACGAGACAGTATTATGAGTTACCTTATTACAAAGGGGCTCGATAATAAAAAGTCATTTAAAATAATGGAGAAGGTACGAAAAGGAAAAGGCCTTGCCGATGAGGACATCGAATATATGAAGGAACATAATGTTCCTCAATGGTATATTGACAGCTGTCTGAAAATCAAGTACATGTTCCCTAAGGCTCATGCTGCCGCCTATGTTATGATGGCATTCAGAATTGCATATTTCAAAATAAACTATCCCGAAGCATATTATGCTGCTTACTTTACGGTACGTGCAGCAGAGGATTTTGATTATTCAACAATGTGCAAGGGTGTGGATGTAGCAAAAGCTGCACTTAAAGAGATAGAGGCAAAAGGAAATACAGCAACGGCAAAGGAACAGAATAATGCCACTGTACTGGAGCTTGTATTGGAGTTTTATGCAAGAGGATTTAATTTCATACCGATTGATATATATAGGTCGGATGCCAGAAAATTTATCGTTACACCTGAAGGACTTCTTCCCCCGCTTAATTCGTTGCAGGGCCTTGGGCTTACAGTTGCACAAAGTATTGTTGATGGAAGAAAAGACGGTGAATTCAGAACAATAGAAGAGTTCAAGAGCCGTACTTCGGCAGGAGCAAGCATTGTTGATTTGCTTAAGGATAACAGTATTTTAAAGGGTATACCCGAATCAGACCAGATTTCATTGTTTGACTTATAAGAAAAACATTGTTCCTTTTTGAAAAAAGGAACCGAAAAACTTTTATTGGAAAACTACGTTTTCCTTATGGGATATAAAAAAGATGAGGCTAATATTTATTTATTAGCCTCATTTGTTTGATATTATATTACCGAGTTTTTATCTTTTATCTAATTTTACAAATGCTTCAAGAGCAGTAACTATTTCATTTCTTTCGCCAACCATTGTGAGGCTTTCTCCGTCAACATAATCGCCTATGCTGTCTGCTATATAGCCTTCATAAGCAACTACATTATTTAATATTGATGCAGTCTTTATTCCTCTGAGTCTGCCGACTGTAAAGAGTGTGGCTGTTTCCATATCACTTCCGAGTACACCGCATTTTGCCCAAAACTTATTTATTTCATATTCATTGTCAATATAAAAGCTGTCGTGGCTTCTGCAAATGCCAATATGATACGGATATTTGTTTTCAGATGCAGTTTCTATACAGTAATTAAGCAAAAATGTATCAGGAACAGCCGGATATTTTAAATTAACATATGTCTGCGAAGCACCGTCGTCACGAACGGCACCGCTTACGATAATAATATCACCGACTTTAATTTCCGGCTGAATAGTACCGCAGCTTCCGATTCTAATCATTGCCTCAACGCCAATATTTTTAAGCTCCTCAATAGCTATTGCAGTTGAGGCTCCGCCTATACCCGTTGATATTGCGAGTATATTTACACCTTTATATGTACCTATAAGACTTCTGAATTCTCTGTTGAACTTAAGTTCCCTTACATTTTCGAGATAAGGAGAAATTCTGTCAAGTCTTGCAGGATCACCTGGCATTATTGCATATTTAACATTTAAGTCATTGCTTAACTGTATATGTGGCTGTAATTCGCTCATATTAAACACTTCCTCTGTTTTTATTTGTTTGATTCAAGGATACATTAATTTTTAATTCAAATCAATAAGCTGATTGACAAACATCGACAAAGAGCGGATAATATTAAAGTATACAATATATCAATAAATGAAAAAAATAACAGGGGTAGACTAATGGGTATTATATATTTAGCTTTGTCGGGTATTTTTAACAGCATAATGGTGTCATTTAACGGTCAGCTTAGCAATTATCATTCATTGTTTGCGTTGACCTTTTTTGTGCATGTAGTTGCAGCGGTTATTCTGGTTATATATATTCCGGTTGTTCAACATAAAAAAATCAGACTGACGGGAGTTCCGCCGTATGTATATACTGTAGGATTTCTCGGTGTTTCAATTGTTGCACTAGGCGGATGGTGTACAAGAACAATCGGAGCTACTGCCGTACTTTCGCTTTCTGTAACAGGTCAGATGGTTTGCTCAGCAATATTCGATAACTATGGCTTTTTCGGTGTAAAGAAAATACCGTTTAAAAAAGAACAGATACCTGCTTACATACTTGTAGCAATAGGAATAATGCTAGTAATAAACGGTTAAGGGGGAGAAAATATGATAGTGTATATTATAGTTGCTGTTGCAATGGTGTGCTTAGTGTATTTAATAAAATGGTTAATGTTAAAGCCTCTCAATGCCTTGGAAATGTGAACGGAACATTTATAAATTATCTTGAAGCATCAATAATTTCTTTTGTAATAGTCCTTTTTACCGGACACATAAATGAACTTACGGTAGATTACATAAAAACAGTGCCGTTATATCTTTATTCAGGAAGTATCACGGGACTGATTGCACTTATTTTGCTTGTAATAGGTACAAAAAAATCAACAGTTATGATTTCTACTGTTGTTGTATTAATAGGTCAGCTTTCAACATCACTGGTGCTTGACCACATATTTTTTAAGGAAAATTTCAGTATACTTAAGGTTTTAGGAATATTCTGTGTAATAGCCGGAATGGCATTCAGAGAAAAAATTATAAAAAAATCAAATGAATCCGAACAAAAAGGAGATGAAAGTGCAGTATGAAAATTTTAAATTTTGGTTCTCTTAATATTGATAATGTATATAAGGTTGATAAATTTCTGCTCCCGGGAGAGACAAAGTTATCTCTTGATTTTGCCAAACACAGCGGCGGCAAAGGTCTGAATCAGTCTATATCTGCTGCAAAAGCCGGTAATGAAGTATTTCACGCAGCTTATCTCGGAAATGACGGACAGTTCCTTAAAGATACTTTAGCCAACAACGGTGTAAATGTTGACTATATAAAACAGCATGAAGAAACAAGCGGTCATGCTATTATTCAGGTTGATGCAAAAGGTCAGAACTGTATTCTTCTTTACGGCGGTACAAATCAGTGCCTTACTAAGGAGTATATTGACGGTGTACTTGATAGTTTCGGAAATGAGGGTATTGTGCTCCTCCAGAACGAAACAAATCTTGTAGGCTATATAATTGCCAAGGCATATGAAAGAGGGCTTCAGGTAGCTTTAAACGCGCGCCAATGAATTCAAAGGCATTGGAATATCCTTTGGAAAAACTTACTTGGCTTGTTGTTAATGAAGTTGAGGGAAAACAAATAGCCTGCTGTGATAAAGATGAGGATATTCTTGGCATATTAATTGATAAATACCCTAAATGCAAAATCTTATTAACTCTCGGAGCAAACGGTGCTCTTTGCTATGCTGACGGAAAGACTTATAAAATCGGCTGCTATGATGTCCCTGTTGTAGATACAACAGCTGCCGGAGATACATTTTTGGGGTACTTCTTATATGGTGTTCTCAATGACAAAACAATTGAAGACAGCTTAATACTTGCTACGACCGCCAGTGCAATATGTATAGGAAAAAACGGTGCGGCCGATTCTATTCCTTATAAAGCTGATGTAGATAAAATAATCAGCGAAAAAACATTTGGTGAGATTAGTGTGACTGTTGAATAAACGGGGGAATATTAATGAAAAAAGTGCTTTTTATTAATTGCTGTATAAGACGAAATAACTCTAGAACATATGAGATAGCAAAACATTTTATTGACAGTCTTGATAAAACAATCTATGACGTTGAACAACTTTGCCTTATGGACGAGCCTTTGGAGTGTTTTAAGGAAGGTTTTTTTGAGCAACGTGAAAAACTTATTGAGTCTGGAAATTTTGATCACCCAAGATTCCGTTACGCTTGGCAGTTTAAAAATGCCGATAAAATTGTAATTGCTGCTCCGTTTTGGGATTTGAGTTTCCCTGCATTGCTTAAGGTTTATTTAGAAAATCTCTGTGTTGAAGGTATTACATTTGACTGCAATGATATAGGCTGTTTCGGAGCATGCAAAGCGGACAAGCTTATCTATATAACAACAAGAGGTGGAATATACAACGGCTCGCCTATGGAAATGGGAGCTAAATATATTGAAGCTATGTGTGTATTTTTTGGTATAAAGAAATTTAAGTGTATTGCGGCTGACGGTTTAGATGTGCTTGTTGATGAGTTCAACAGGATTATGAATGATGCAAAGGCAGAAGCTGAAAAGGAAGCAAAGGGTTTTTAAGGAGTGAAAGTAAAATGAGCGAGACAATGAAAGCAGTAGTATATAAAGGACATGGCACGGTTGAACTTGAGGACAGACCTATGCCTGTTATAAAAGATGACAGAGATGCGATTGTTAAAGTTACACTTTCCTCAATATGTTCCAGTGACTTGCATATTAAGCATGGAACAGTTCCAAGAGCAAAGGAAAACACTGTTCTTGGTCATGAATTTGTTGGTGAGGTTATTGAAACAGGAAGTGCTGTAAAAAAATTTAAAAAGGGCGACAGAGTTTCAGTCAGTGTTGAAACATTTTGCGGTACGTGCTTCTTCTGCAGAAACGGTTTTGTCAATAACTGCGTTGAAGGCGGCTGGGAGCTTGGATGCAGAATTGACGGCTGCCAAGCGGAATATGTACGCGTTCCTATTGCAGATATGGGAATGACACTTATTCCTGACGATGTAACAGATGAGGCTGCTCTTTTTAACGGAGATATTCTTGCAACAGGATATTGGGCGGCATCAATCGGAGAACTCAAGCCTGCTGATACTGTTGTTGTAATCGGTGCTGGACCTACAGGCATGTGTACACTTATGAGCGTTAAGCTTTACAGTCCGGCAAAGGTTATCGTAGTTGATGTTGATGACTACAGACTTGAACTTGCTAAAAAGCAGGGACTTGCAGACATAACTGTTAATTCAAAAAATGAAGATCCCCTTGAAGTAATTATGCGGGAAACCAACGGAAGGGGAGCGGACAGAGTATTTGAAGTAGCTGGAATTAAAAGCACATTTGAACTTGCATGGAAAGCCGCAAGACCAAATGCAATTGTTGTAATAGTTGCTCTTTATGCTGAGGCTCAGGAAATTCCTTTGCAGCTTATGTATGGTAAAAACCTTATATTCAAGACAGGCGGAGTAGACGGAAACTCAAATTATGCTGAAGAAATAATGAAACTTGTTCAGTGCGGAAAAATTGACACAATCTGTCTTATTACGCATAAAGCACCGTTAAACGACGTAGTTCACGGCTATGAAGTCTTTGAAAATAGAATTGATAATTGTGTAAAATGGGTAATAACTCCTTACGAAAGATAAATTTGGAATAATATAGAACTGAATATTGAGTATAAAAAATACCTGCCGGGAAAAAATTAGACTATCAGTCCGGGAGGTATTTTATTATGCAAATAAATCTGTCTGACTGCTGTTTTATGTATTACAAAATACATTTTACGGGAGTGAACTAATTTGGGATACTGCGGAAAAGTTGAAATAACAGGCGTAAACACGACAAAACTTACGGTACTCACCCGTCAAGAAGCAACAGAGCTTTTTCAAAAAGCCAAATCTGGCGACATGGAGGCAAGACAGAAACTTATTAACGGTAATCTTAGGCTTGTACTCAGTATTATTAAGCGCTTTGACAATCGTAATGAATCAATTGATGATTTGTTTCAGGTTGGCTGTATAGGGCTTATTAAGGGAATAGACAACTTTGATACTACATTGAATGTTCTTCCTTCCACTTATCTTGTTCCTATGATTATAGGCGAGATAAGAAGATATTTAAGGGATAACAACTTTATCCGTGTAAGTCGTTCATTAAGAGACACTGCATATAAAGCATTACAGGTTAGAGAGCAGCTTACTACAGCAAACTCAAAAGAACCTACTATTGAGGAAATTGCAAAAATTATGGAGATATCAGTAGAAGATGTTTCAGAGGCTTTAGAGGCAATACAAGAGCCGGTATCGCTGTTTGAACCGGTGTATCATAATGACGGTGACACGCTATATGTTATGGATCAAATGAGTGATGACAAAGAATCTGACAGTATGTGGCTGGATAATATATCTATCAATGAAGCGATGGATAAACTTACTGATCGTGAAAAGAAAATTCTTATGCTCAGGTTTTTTGACGGAAAAACACAAATGGAAGTATCAGATGAGGTTGGCATATCACAGGCACAGGTAAGCAGACTTGAGAAAAGTGCACTTAAACACATGAAGAAATATGTATAAACTTAAAAGCTATCTATTAAAAATAGGTAGCTTTTTTGGGCTTTTTAGGAAATTTGGTTATTGACAATAATTAAAAAAAGATTAGAATTATTTATAAGGTGAAAATTTTTATTCGCCTTATTTTTGTAGGGACTATTTGCGTTTTCGCATTTTAATTAGAATTTGTAACTGTTTCTTAACATTTTTATGTTATAATAATTAAAACTTTTTTTAGGGAGGTTTGTCATATGGCTGACTCCAACATAACTAAAAAAGCACTTGCATCTGCATTGAAAGAACTGATGGAGACAACACCTTTCTCTAAAATCAGTGTAGGTGATATCTGTGAAAAATGCGATATGAACCGAAAAAGCTTCTATTATCATTTTCGTGATAAATATGATTTGATTAACTGGATTTATAACTCGGAATTTATATTAGTAATACAGCACAGAATTTATGATAGTGAGTGGGATTTTATATATGATATTTGCAGTTACTTTTACGATAATCGTAATTTTTACTCAAAGGCACTGCAAATAGAAGGGCAGAACTCATTTTCAGAGTATTTCAGAGATGTTCTTAAGGCAATTGTATACGAATATATGCGAGATCAATTCTCAGAAGAGAAGAGCGCTGAATTTTATGTTACGTTTTTTACTGATGCATTTGTTGCATCAATAATACGTTGGCTGACAGATAAAAATTGTATGCCTCCGGAAGAGTATGTTATATTGCTAAAATCATGTATTGAAGATTTGGCAAAAAAAATAGTAAATTCATTGGATGATAATAATGTTTCCTTTAATTAAAAAGAACAGTTTGCTTAAATAACAACCTGTTCTTTTTTGTTTGTTTTCATTTTTTTAGGTTTTTAACTATATCTGTAAGCTGCATATCATTTATGTTGTAGCTTGTTTCTGTTACAACATTATTCTCTAAAGTAACAATTGAACCGTTTCCTAAAATACCAATTTCACAGGAATTTCCGGATATCATTTTATCAATCAAAGCCACATCATCGTATTACATCCATTATTACATATGAATATTTCTGAAGTATCCTTATTTTCTTTGTACTGTTCTTCAAATACTCAAAGGTTTCCTTAGTACATTTTTTATTTGGGATACAAAAAACAAATGAAGCTGAATAGTTTTCCAAATCTTTTAACTTATCCTCAGATAAAACTATGGTTGCATTTTCATTTGTATAACGTATATGAGCGGCATAGAATCTTTTATATTTATTAAGAATTTTAATTGCCTCTGATACATGAGTAGTATCATCATTACTAATAGATATCAGTATGTTATTTATGTGTTCATACTTAGAAATAACGTCATCTTGAATAAACTGTGCATCTGTGAATACAACAAACGCACAATCGGAATTATCTTCGTAAATATGCATCATTGAATCAGATACTACGTTATCGCCAAACAGTGAAAACACATATATACCAAGCTGTTTTGCTTCATTAATTATTCGTGATATATATTCTGGAGATTCCAATGTATCCTCAGCTTTAATGTTGAGTATCCACGGTATTTTACAATGAAACTTATAAATATTTTCTCTTATTTTTTTTGCACCAAATGTGCAGGCATTATAACCAACGTTCAATGAAAATACCTTAAGATTATCTAAATTTACATAATCAACAATTTTTTTAATGAGTACGTAATATGCACTTTTCTCATTTGTCAGCATTTTCTGAGCAATTTGAAAAAGGTCATTACTGAAACGACCGTTAGGAAAACTGAGAAGCAAATCTATTATATTTCTAAGCGTTCGTTCCGGGTCCTTTTGTATATCATTCATGGTTTTATTGACCAATGGTTCTATCATTGCACGGGCCATTTTTCTTTTACCATAATGCTATCCCGCCTTTCAAATCTCTAAATAACACATTATATCTTACATTGCTTAATGTGTTTTTTAAATGGACAATATCGTATCTTTGTCGAAAATTATCTTATATTGAATAATTGTAAAAATATTAAATGTATTAATATATCGCAACTACGGTTTTTATATTATTTTAAAACTTTTACTCTAATAAAAATAGGTAATTTAAATAAAATAAATTATTTTACTAGGTTGCTTCCGAATATTCCGATTATATTCGCTTCCTGCAATATATGTCCTGCCATAGCACTAATAAGTTTATCTTTTTTGGTATTACTTGATAATTTTAAACGACAGTCAAGCACATAAACATGGAGCTCATATCTATGTGGTTTTTTATGAAAAAAGGGGTTTTGGTCCAGCATACATGTGTTTTCCAAATCCCAGTCCCTGTTGAGCATTGCCAAGTTGAGGAACAACTGAACCACATGGAATGTTTTCAGGAATAGTATTAAGAACAGGCAGATTCCAAATAAGCCAGTGATTAAATGTTCCAATAAAGGCAATATCCAAATCGTCTAATGTTACAGCAATAGACACAGCGTCTGGAGATATATTTTTAATTTTAATTTCAGGTGAATAATTTTCACCTAATCCGGAATTTCTTTTAGGTATAACCCCTTTGTTTTTGAATGAACTGCTTATAATTAAATGAGTACTATTTTCCATATTTATCTCCTGTATAGTTTTCTTATGTATATGAAATACGAGAAGCTATGGAATCAAGGCTTCTCGTTTATTAATGGTATGTATCAGAATATATGCTCTCCAATTAATTTTTCCGATTTTAGCAATGTCACATGATCCTGTAAATTCAAACTTTACTTTTCCAATACCGCTGAAATAAAGTTCAAGTTCGCTGTCCAAATCAAGAACTCCAGCCGTTTCAACAGAAAAAACTTGTATTTTTTGAATAGGGCATAGAAGTAAAATCTTTCTTTTTTCCGGTAATACCCTGTACATTTACTGATATTATTCTATGAGTTGTAAAAACTACATAATCGCGGATACTTTTGTAACAGCTTATGATTTCTTCTCCTGAGATGAGAAGGGGATTAATATCACTGACATTTCTTGCTGATGTTTGTTTGAGTTTAACTAGAATTACTCCATTTTAAAATCAATCATAATATCGCCTCCAAAATTACTGTTTATTGTTTTCTTACTATTTTATGTTTCTTATGACATTTTGGATTCATCTTATTTTATTAATATACTACTATAATCCTAATTAGTAAATCAAATTTGATAACAAAAATGGCAAGCACCATATAGGTGCTTTTGTGGTGAATTATACGTCATTATTTTCAATTGATTGTTTTTTTGCATTTTTATTATTGTTTCTGTTTCTTCTGTTATAGGGGTTTGTAATTGCATTTTTCCATCCTTGCTTTTTTGTTGTCAGGTTGGCTGTCTTTTGCCATATTATCACCTCAATGTTAGTATATCCAATCATTAAAATTAAATTCAAAATTAAACATATTTTATATGAAGTATAATATTGTTGGTAAAAAAGGTATATTATCTGTAAATAAGCGGCAAAATATATATAAGAATTATTTAGTATAAATTAACGGAGGTAAAAAATTATGAGTAAATTATTTATATTACTTTGCATGATATTTTTTCATATCTTAGATGACTTCCATTTACAAGGCTGGCTTGCCAATGCAAAACAGAAACAATGGTGGAAGGACAATGCACCTGATAATATGTATAAATATGATTATTTGGTGCCTTACTGATGCATAGTTTCAGTTGGACTTTCATGATAATGATAGTACCATCAGTCTTTACGGCATATTGGAGAAATGCATGGTATCCATTTTTGTTCTTTGGCAATATAATTATACATTTAATAGTTGATGATGCAAAAGCAAACAGACATAAGATTAATCTGATACAAGATCAAAGCATTCATATTATACAAATAATATTTACATGGTACTACATGATTTTTTATTAATAATATAATCCTTGTATTATAAAAAGTGTTATCCTATGTTACAAAATAAAAAATGGCTAAAACCAATGATTTAATCACGGTTTTAGCCACATTAAGATGCCGGTGGTGGGACTCGAACCCACACGCCCGTACGGACAACAGATTTTGAGTCTGTCTCGTCTGCCAGTTCCGACATACCGGCTTACAATGCTGAAATGCAAAATTATATAACAAGCAAAACAGTCAGCTTGATTATAATACCACATATAATACTAAAAATCAATATTGCCAAATTTTAGCTTTTTTCTTCCTCAAGAAGATCTCTTAATGTCATATTATCGACAACATTATCAATTGCATCCTTAATTTTTTTCCAAACAACACAGAGTTGCAAGAGTCCTGTTTCTAGGCAAATTTCACCGTCTTCAGCAACACAATATACCGGTGCAAGAGAACCCTCAAGAATTCTTAATATATCACCAACTGCAATTTCTGAAGGTGCTTTGGCAAGAGCATATCCGCCTTGAGCACCACGATAACTTGTAAGAAGTCCTGCTTTTGTAAGAAGGATTGATAATTTGCTCAAGATATTTTTCTGATAGTTCTTGGCTGTGCAGCAATCTCTTTTAAGGAGCTTATGTCCTTTGTTAAAGTTTTTCTGCAAGGTAAACCATTATCATAACACCATATCGGCCTTTAGTTGATATAAGCATAATAACATTCCTTTCAAAATCAATACTTACCATTACATGTAATTACATGCAATTAATAGCATGTATATTTTAGTATAGCATATTAGTATGAATTGTGCAAATTTATTCTTGTTTTTCCCAGTCAGCTTATGCAGAGGTGTTTTGACACATAATTGAAGCTTTATATAGTCTGTATATTAAGCGAAAAGGCAAATTTTATACAAAAACTGACCAAGAGTTATTATAAGCATTTAAATAAACACAAAATATATTTAAATATAATATAAATGAATTTTATAATAATATATTAAAAACGAAGTATATGAACATATAATAATTATTATATAAAGCAGAGTTTTATTTTTAGAAAAGATAAATTAGAGGTAAGAACGGTATAAAAATCATCAGATGTCCAAAAGCTTTATAAGACTGTAAAGCAAGCAATATATAAGTTTTTTGCTGTATTTATTCGCAAAAAAGTTGTGTTTAGCGAATAAATATAAATCACTCTATTCTATAATAAAGGCTCCGCCATATGACAGAGCCTTTAAGCAAATCAATTAATTACAATTATTTAATATTGAAAAATGCTTTTTATTCCGGATACTCTCTGCATCATCAAGTTCTTCTTCAATTCTAAGAAGCTGATTATACTTAGCAACACGATCACTCCTTGCCGGTGCACCAGTTTTAATCTGACCGGCATTTACAGCAACAACGATATCTGCAATTGTTGTATCTTCAGTTTCACCTGAACGATGGCTTACAATTGCTGTCATATTGTTTCTGTTGGCAAGCTGTATAGCATTAAATGTTTCTGTAAGAGTTCCAATCTGATTAACCTTAATAAGGATTGCATTTCCGGCCTTAAGGTCAATACCTTTCTGAAGTCTTTCTGTGTTTGTAACAAATAAGTCATCACCAACGAGCTGAACTTTGCTGCCAAGCTCTTTTGTAAGAAGCTGCCAGCCTGTCCAGTCTTCTTCAGCAAGACCGTCTTCAATTGAAATTATAGGATATTTATCAACGAGCTTTTTCCAAATCTCTACCATTTCTTCGCTTGTTCTTACTACATCTTTGCCAGTCATTTTGCTTTCGCCGGGGAAATGATACTTTCCGTCTTCTGAATCAAAAAGTTCACTTGTAGCAGGGTCCATTGCAATTTTGATATCTGTACCCCATCCGTAGCCTGCATTTTCAACTGCTTCTTTTATAAGATCAATAACTGCATCAGGTGTAGGAAGGTCGGGAGCAAAACCGCCCTCATCTCCTACTGCTGTTGAAAGGCCTTTTGACTTAAGCACATCTTTAAGTTTATGATATATTTCTGCACACATACGAAGTGCTTCTTTAAATGAAGGTGCACCAACAGGCATAATCATAAATTCCTGGAAGTCAACAGTATTATCCGCATGTTTACCGCCATTCATTATGTTCATCATAGGAACAGGAAGCTGTTTAGCGTTAAAACCTCCAAGATACTGATATAAAGGTATATCGAGTGCTTCTGCCGCAGCCTTAGCAACTGCCATTGAAACGCCAAGAATAGCGTTTGCACCAAGTTTACCTTTGTTATATGTTCCATCAAGTGCTATAAGAGCTTTGTCGATTGAAACCTGATCAAGGACATTCATGCCTATAATTTCTTCAGCTATTTCATTATTTACATGATCAACTGCATCCTGAACACCCTTTCCAAGATATCTGTCGCTGCCGTCACGCATTTCAACTGCCTCAAACTGACCTGTTGAAGCACCACTGGGAACAGCTGCACGGCCCATAATACCGCCTTCGACCAATACATCAACCTCTACTGTGGGATTTCCTCTGGAATCAAGTATTTCTCTTGCATATACATCTAAAATTTCAATATAGCCTTTCATAATGTCCTCCTTTAAATATTGTTGACAAGCAAAGATACACCTGTCATTTCATTTGGCTTAGGTAAATCCATCATTTCAAGAAGTGTTGGTGCAATATCGCACAATCTTCCGTCTTTTATTCCTATACCGTCTGAATAGTTTACAAGTATAATCGGTACAGGATTTGTTGTATGAGCTGTCATAGGCTCACCTGTTTCATAGTCTACCATCTGTTCGCTGTTACCGTGGTCAGCGCAAATAAGCATCTGTCCGCCGGCTTCAATAATGGTATCTACTGCCCTGCCAACACACTCATCAACTGCTTCAACTGCTTTAATGGCAGCACTTATAACACCGGTATGACCAACCATATCCGGATTTGCAAAATTAATTATAATAAGATCATATTTATTTGACAATATATTTTCTGTAAGTACATCACATACCTCATATGCGCTCATTTCCGGTTTTAAATCATATGTCGCTACCTTGGGAGACGGAACAAGAATTCTATCTTCACCGGGACTAGGTTCTTCAACGCCGCCGTTAAAGAAGAATGTAACATGTGCATACTTCTCTGTTTCTGCAGTTCTAAGCTGCTTAAGGCCAAGAGAAGAAATGTATTCACCCAACGTGTTATCAAGACGCTGAGGTTTGAACGCAATATTTACGTTAGGAAGTGTATCATCATAACGTGTAAAGCAAACATAATAAAATTTCTTAATTATTTTATCCCTATCAAAGCCATTAAATTCAGGGTCAACTATTGCCCTTGTTATCTCTCTTGCTCTGTCCGGACGGAAATTAAAGAAAATAATCGAATCGTTTTCTTCAATTTTGCCTATCGGAAGTCCGTTTTCATCAGTAATAACTGTAGGTATAACAAATTCATCTGTAACTCCTGCCGTGTATGAATTGTTTATACATTCTTCTGCAGATGATGCTTTGCTACCCCAGCCCATTATAATTGCATTATACGCTTTTTCTATTCTGTCCCAGCGTTTATCCCTATCCATAGCATAATATCTTCCTGAAACAGTGGCTATTTTCCCTATACCAATATCACGCATTTCCTCTTCAAGCTGAGAAAGATATTCTCTTCCCGACGAAGGCGGAGTATCTCTGCCATCAAGGAAAGCATGTACATATACTCTATCCAATCCATGTTTTTTAGCCAATTTAAGAAGAGCATACAGATGTGTGTTATGGCTGTGTACACCACCGTCAGAAAGAAGTCCCATGATATGAAGAGCTGAATTGTTTTTTTTGCAGTTTTCTATTGAAGCAGCAAATTCATGATTTTCAAAAAAATCTCCGTCTTCAATTGCCTTTGATATTCTTGTCAGTTCCTGATATACAATCCTGCCGGCGCCTATATTAAGGTGGCCAACCTCAGAGTTTCCCATTTGTCCCTTTGGGAGACCAACATCAAGTCCGCTTGCAAATCCTTTCGCATGGGGATATCTTTGCAGAAGGAGATCCATAACAGGTGTTTTTGCCTCTGCTATTGCATTTCCCTCAGTTCTGTCATTTAGGCCGTAACCGTCAAGAATCATTAGTACCGTAGGTCTTTTACTCATTCTGGTAATCTCCTTCTGAGTTAAGTATTTTAAAACTTATACAGTAAATATTAATAATTTACTATATCCTTAAATTCTTCCTTAAGTGATGCGCCGCCAACGAGTCCTCCGTCAATATCTGGCATTGCAAAAAGCTCAGCGGCATTTTTGCCGTTTACACTTCCGCCGTACTGAATCCTTATTTCCTCAGCTGTTGCCTCATCATACATTTCAGAAAGTACGCAGCGAATTGCTCCGCATACTTCCTCCGCCTCGGCACTTGTTGCTGTTTTGCCTGTTCCAATCGCCCATATAGGCTCATAAGCTATTATAACTTTTGTAATATCATCCTTGCTTATTCCATTAAGACCGCATTTAATTTGAGTGCGGATAAAATCTATTGTTATTCCATGTTCACGCTGATTAAGTGTTTCACCGCAGCACATAATCGGTATAAGACCATGTTCAAGAGCTTTTTTAATTTTCTTATTAACTGTTTCGTTTGTTTCTGAAAAATACTGTCTTCTCTCCGAATGACCGATAATAACATATTTGACGCCTGCATCAACGAGCATTGCCGGTGCGATTTCTCCTGTATATGCACCGCTTTCTTCAAAATACATGTTCTCGGCACCAAGAGCAATATTAGTATTCTTTATTACGTTTGCAACGGGAATTATATCAATTGCGGGAACACAAAATACTACGTCAACCTTATCTGTATCAACAAGCGGTTTAAGCATTTCTGCAAGTTTAACAGCTTCTGAAGGTGTTTTATTCATCTTCCAGTTTCCTGCTACTATTTTTTTCCTCATTTTAATATCCCCCTGTTATTTGTCATCAACTGCTGCTACACCCGGAAGTTCTTTACCTTCAAGGAATTCCAAAGAAGCACCGCCACCAGTTGAAATGTGACTCATCTTATCACCATAACCGAGCTGATTAACAGCTGCAGCCGAATCACCTCCGCCAATGATTGTTGTTCCGTCTATTTCTGCAAGGACATGAGCAATCGACTCTGTACCCTTCGCAAAATTAGGGAATTCAAAAACACCCATAGGTCCGTTCCATACAACTGTTTTTGCTGTTCTGAGTGCATCAGAAAAAAGCTCTATTGTTTTAGGACCGATGTCAACACCCATCCAGCCGTCAGGAATACATCCTGTAGGGACAATGTCACTTTCAGCTTCATTCTTAAATTCCTTTACAACAACCGTATCAATTGGCAAAAGAAGTTTTACACCCTTCTCTTCTGCTTTTTTCAGCATTTCTTTGGCATAATCAATCTTGTCAGCCTCAAGAAGAGACTCTCCGACAGAACCGCCAAGAGCTTTTATAAATGTATATGCCATACCGCCGCCGATAACAAGAATATCAACCTTCTCAAGGAGATTGCTGATTACATTGATTTTGTCGCTGACCTTTGCACCGCCCAAAACAGCAGCAAAAGGTCTTACCGGGTTATTTACAGCATTGCCAAGGTAAGCAATTTCCTTCTCCATAAGATAGCCAACAGCTGATTCCTTAACAAATTTTGTAACACCAACTGTTGAGCAATGTGCTCTGTGTGATGAACCAAAAGCATCATCAACATATATATCCGCAAGAGAAGCAAGTTCTTTACTGAAATTTTCTTCATTTTTAGTTTCTTCTTTACGGAATCGTGTGTTTTCAAGAAGAACAATTTCACCGTTTTTCATTTCGCTGACGGCTTTTTTAGCATTCTCCCCTACAACATTGTCATCTTTAGCAAACTTTACATCCGTGCCAAGTCTTTCCGATAGCCTTACTGCTACAGGAGCAAGTGAAAGCTCAGGTTTAACTTCTCCTTTAGGCTTACCCATATGCGAGCAGAGTATTACCTTTGCTCCGTCACTGACAAGTTTTTTGATTGTCGGTATTGATGCCGTCAATACGGCTGTCGTCAGTAATTGCACCATCTTTAACGGGTACATTAAAATCGCACCTAACAAGTACCTTTTTACCGTTTACCTTTAAATCATCAACTGTTTTTTTGTTCAGCATTAAGAGGTTCCTCCTTGACCTTATTTAAAATAAGTTTTTTTCGAGAATAACTATATAAAATGATGCCCAATATAATTCAAAATATAAAAAAATTTATTTATAAATTGAACTATTTAATTAGATTATACTACCGTTGGAAATATTTTTCAACGTATGCTATACTATTTAAAATTACAATTTCTTTCATGGAGGTTTATACAATGTATTTCGCAGATTATCATATACACACGTCATTTTCGACCGACAGTACGGCACCGATGCCGGAGATGATTGAGAAAGCTATTTCACTCGGACTTAAGGAAATAATGATTACTGACCATATGGACATAGCATTTCCCGGTCATGATATGCCATTTATGATTAATTATTCAGAATATTCCGACATGATTAATCTTTATAAGGTTATATATCAAAAACAGATAGATGTGCTTATAGGAGTCGAAATGGGGCTGCAAAGCCATATCGTGCGTGATGCCAGAATGTTTACAGAGTTTAATCCTTTTGATTTTGTTATCGGCTCGACACATGTCGTAGACGGTATTGATGTCTCAGATGCAAAATATTTTGAAGGTAAAACAAAGAATGAAGCTTTCACAAGATATTTTGAAAGTGTTTTGGAAAATGCAAAGCTTCATGACTGCTATAATGTATACGGACATCTTGACTACATCAACAGATATGGCAATTATACCGATAAGTCTCTCAATTATTATGACTATAAAGAAATAATAGATGAAATACTAAAGGTATTGGTTGATAAAGGCAAAGGGCTTGATATTAACACCTCAGGATATCGCTATGGTTTTGAAAGAACAAATCCGCAATTCGAGATTGTTAAGCACTTTAAAGAGCTTGGCGGAGAAATAATTACAGTCGGCTCAGATGCTCATAGGCCAGAAGGTATAGCTGAACACTTTGATGACGCATACAAAATGATAAAAGAGGCAGGATTTAAGTCAATTACTACTTTTAGAGATAAAAAGCCGAAAATGGTTGACATTAAAAAAATTATGTAAACTAAGGAGAATGTTTATGCTTATTGGTTCTCATGTTTCTATAGCAGGCGGATTGCTGGGAGCTGCTAAAGAAGCATTTTCATATAATGCAAATACTTTTATGATTTATACAGGTGCACCGCAGAATACAGTGCGTAAACCGCTGGAAAGTCTTAAAATAGATGAGGGCAAAAAGTTTATGTCTGAACACGGTATTTCAGATATAGTTGTGCATGCGCCTTATATTATTAATTTGGCTTCATATAAAGAGAATGTATACACATTGGCTAAGGAATTTTTAGAAAAAGAAATAATTCGAGCTTCCGCAATCGGTTCCAAATATCTTGTACTCCACCCAGGTGCATATACAGATAAATCATTAGAATACGGAGTTGAAAAAATTGCCGAGGGAATAAATGAGGTTTTTTCTAAAGATATTCCTGATATGTTCGTATGTCTGGAAACAATGGCAGGCAAAGGTTCCGAAGTTGGTCGAAGCTTTGAAGAATTAAAGTCTGTAATTGATAAGATAGACAAAAGCGAGCGTATCGGCGTTTGCTTTGATACATGCCACACTCACGACAGCGGATATGATATTATTAACGATTTTGACAGTGTGCTTGAAAAGTTCGATGAAATAATCGGGCTGGATAGGCTTAAGGTTTTTCATATAAACGGTTCAATGAATGAAAAAGGTTCAAGAAAGGACAGGCATGCCAATATTGGTGCTGATGAATTAAATCCGAAGGGAATAGATTATATTGGCTTTGATGCAATTAATTATATAGTTCACCACCCCAAAACTCAGGGACGTCCATTTATACTTGAAACGCCATGGATAAGCAAAACGGATAATCTTTATAAACAGGAAATAGCAATGCTTAGGGGTGAGACAAAATGAAAACAGCAGTTATAACCGGTTCGTCCAGGGGAATCGGAAAAGCAATAGCAGAGGAATTTTGCAAAAACGGATATTTTGTTGTTATTAATGCATCTCAAAGTATTGCCGAGCTTGAGGCAACATGTAAAGAGTTTAAGGATAAAGGCTATTCATGCGATGCAGTAACTGCAAATGTAATGAATTATGATGAGTGCAGAAAATTATTTACCTATAACGCTGATGTGCTGGTTAATAATGCAGGAATATCATATATTGGGCTGTTCAGTGATATGAAGCCTGAGGATTGGAAAAGCCTAATTGATACAAACCTTGTTTCAGTTATGAACTGCACACATATTGTCCTTCCGTATATGCTTAAAATGCACAGTGGATCTATAATAAATATATCTTCAATGTGGGGAGAAAAAGGAGCATCATGTGAAGCAGTATATTCAGCTACAAAAGGAGGCATAAACTCTTTTACCAAAGCAATGGCAAAGGAAGTAGGCCCTAGCGGTATTCGTGTTAACGCTGTAAGCTGCGGCGTTATAGAAACAAAAATGAACGCCTGCTTTACCGAAGAAGAAAAAGAGGTACTAAAGGACGAAATTTCACTTATGAGGTTTGGCACACCGGAGGAAGTAGCAAAATTAGTATATTTTCTTGCTGACAGCGAACAATCAGGCTATGTAAATGGACAAGTTATTTCAATAGACGGTGGAATAATTTAAGCGCGGAAATATCCGCGCTTTTTTTATGCTCTTTCACCTAATTTTAAGTTTGGTACTGCATTAAGCTCTAAAGAATCCCGTCTGCCTGCAATATATTCATAATATGCCGCAGAGCCTATCATCGCTGCATTATCGGTGCAAAGTATAGGAGCCGGTATATTAAGAGTAAAACCATTTGCATCACACGCACTTTTCATTGCGTCTCTTAGAGTTGAGTTGGCGGAAACACCGCCTGCCATTGCTATTTTTGTTATTCCCTTCTCTTTTGCAGCTTTCATTGTCTTACTGACAAGAACATCTATTACAGAATCCTGAAATGCTGCCGCAATATCATTAGGAACAATTTCTTCACCTGTCATTTTCATTTTATTAACATAATTAAGTACAGCTGACTTTAATCCGCTAAAGCTAAAATCATAGCTGTCTTCTTCAAGAAATACATGAGGAAAATGAATGGAATCTTTATTTCCAAGCCTAGCCGCTTTCTCAATTTTGGGACCGCCGGGATAACCCATACCGATTACTCTTGCGACCTTGTCAAAGGCTTCGCCTGCGGCATCGTCTCGTGTTTTGCCCATGATTTCATATTTTCCGTAATCGGCAACATATACAAGATTTGTATGCCCGCCGGACACAACAAGTGCCATATATGGTGGCTCAAAATTTATATCCTGTATATAGTTTGCCGAAATATGACCCTCTATATGATGTACGCCTATAAGCGGTTTATCCAGTGCAAAAGCTAAAGCCTTTGCTTCCGCAAGGCCCACAAGCAAAGCGCCGACAAGACCAGGACCATATGTAACACCGATGGCATCAATGTCATCAAATGTCTTATCTGCCTGCTTTATTGCCTCGGTAATAACAGCATCAATGTTTTCAATATGTTTTCTCGACGCTATTTCCAGGCACAACACCGCCGTAGAGTGTGTGCAGATCTATCTGCGATGAAATTATATTTGATAGGACATATCTTCCGTTTTTAACTACTGAGGCCGCTGTTTCATCACATGAGCTTTCAATAGCTAAAATGTATATATCCTTTTGTTCGTCTTCGTTCATGTTTATCCTCCGTTTTTTAATCCGAAAAATTAATTCTCTTTGTCATTCTGTCATATCCGACAGTGGTATTTTCAAATATATTTTTTGCGTTATCAATGAACTCTTCCGGAGTTTTCATTGACGGGCTTATATGCGTAAGCCACAGCTCATTTACCCTGCCGATTCTTGCAAGCTTTGCAGCCTCAGAAAAAAGCATATGTTTGTATTCAACAGCCTTTTGAAGCTTTTCATTTTCTCCGTACATACCCTCGCAAACAAACAAGTCTGAATTTTTAATGAAATCACCTAAAGCTGCAACAGGTCTTGTATCGGTACAGAAAGATATGCTTATTCCTTTTCGCTCGTCTCCAAGTACCATATCACTCGTATATATTTTATTTTCAAATTCAACATTTCCGCCTTTTTGAAGTATCGACCATGTTTTTACCGGTAACCCAAGTTTTTTTGCTTTTTCGACTGAAAATTTGCCCTTTCTAGGAATATCAAAACGATAAGCAAGACATTTAATCCGGTGATCGCCTTCACAAGTGCTTAATATGAAATCACTAAAATCATGTGTCTGAGTGGAATCTTCAATCTCTAAATATTCAATTTTAAAGGGCAGTTCCGGAAAAATGAGTCTTAAGCCATCAACTACTCTTTTTAAACCAACTGGGCCAACGAGCGTAACCGGCTCAGTTCTTCCTGAATTTCCTATTGTAAGCAGCATTCCGGGCAACCCGGAAATATGGTCGGCATGAAAATGAGTAAAGCATATTGTATCTATTGCTTTAAATCCCCAGCCGAGCATTTTTAATGTTACCTGTGTGCCCTCACCGCAGTCTGTCATTATTAATCTGCCGTTTATCCTTAGTATGATAGATGACAAAAATCTTTCCGGCATAGGCATCATTCCGCCTGTTCCAAGAAGTGCTACATCTACCATTTAATCAAATCCTTTAACTGAGTTTATTCTTTAGTATTTCCAAAGCTTTTTCATATTGTGCATCGTTTGAATCATTATTTTCCACAACATAATCAGGTGTAATTCCTACACCGTGTATACAAACGCCGTTAGGTGTGTAATATTTCTGAATTGTAATTTTAATTCCTGAGCCGTCTCCAAGACTGTAAAGTCCCTGAACGATACCTTTTCCAAATGTTTGTGTTCCAACTATAACACCCTTGCCGTAGTCTTGCAATGCCCCTGCAAAAAGTTCTGATGCACTGGCACTGCTTCCGTTGACAAGAACGGCAATTGGCATATCAAGCTCGCCTTCGGCAGAAACAAAGTCTTTTTTGTTTCCGTTTTTATCAACGGTATATGTAATAATACCCTCGGGCAACAGATCATCCGCAATTTGAGTTACACTATCAATCATACCGCCGGGATTATCGCGGACATCTATAATAAGTCCCTTAATATTTTTACTTTTAAGTTCTTTAAGGGCATCTTCAAACTGATTAGCAGTTAATTTAGTAAACTCTGTAATTTTTATGTACCCGATATCTCCGTCGACATCACTTTTTACATATTGCAAATCAATATTTGAGCGTTCTACTTCAAAATCCATATCAGCTCCGTTACGCTCAACTGTTATTTTTATTTTTGTACCCTTTGCCCCTTTTGTCAATGCAGAAATATCAATAACCGACATGCCGGTTACATCTTTGCCGTCAATTGCCCTAATAATATCTCCTGCCTTAATTCCTGCTTCTTCTGCCGGAGAGTTTTCCAAAACTTCTTTTATAAAACAGTTTCCGTTTTCATCTTGTGTGATGACTATTCCAATACCTGAAATTGTTCCGCCTGTATCCTGAATAAAAGCCTGCATCTGCTTTTCTGTAAGATATACGGTATATGGATCACCCATTGCTTCTGCCATAGATTCATACATTTCATCCGCCAAATCAGTTTTTTCAAAGTCTCCGATATAATTTTCTTCAAGCATTGCCGCTATTACCGCAGCTTTTTCACTTACCGTCATCGGGAGAGGTTCAAAAAAAGCATGTTTTGTGTCTAAACTGCCTTTTGCAATTACAATAATTGACGTAACTACAGCTCCACAGACAGCACCTTTTAAAAATCGAATAATCTCATTCTTATTCTTCACTCAATCATCTCCGCATAAACCTTATTAAAAGCTTATGCACACTCGTATATTATATATGTTCATTATATTTAATTCAACTGAAAGAAATCTAATAAATTAAATCTGCCACAGATCTCAAATATAGACCACTAATTTATTGTAAATAATACCCTGTTACACTGTAACAAAATATTGTGACTACTTAATCTTCAATTGACAGTGCATATTAAAAAACTTATGATATAAAAAGTTAATAAAGAAATCTGTAAAAATAAGTAAACTTTAGCATTTAAAAGCAACATACTATCAGCTATATGATGTTAAATAAACAATATGCTTACATTAGAAAGGAGCACTGTATGGAAAATTCAAAAGGTACACTCATAGTGGCAGAAACAGGAGCAGACATTCCTCTGGAACTTGTTGCGGCCTATAGTATCAATATTGTTCCTATGCATGTAGCAATGGGTAATGAAACACTTGATGATGGAAAGTTCCCTATAAAAAAAATTTATGACTACCATAAACATACAAAAAAAGTACCTACAACAAGTGCAACAAATCCAGAAGAATATAAAGAAATGTTTGAGAAGCTTCATAAAGAGTTCCCAGAGAAACAGATATTGCATTTGTGCTACTCAGCAGTAACAACGGCTACCTATCAAAATTCTCTTATTGGAAGCGAAGGTATGGACTATGTTACTCATATTGATACAAAAGGCGTTACTCTTAGCCAAGCGGCTGTTGTGCTAAAGATTGCACGCTACCTTGAAAAAAATCCACTTGCTCCTATGGACGAATTAATTAATTTTACAAATAATTGTATTTCACGACTTAAGTTTTCCTTTTTACCCGGAAGTCTTGAATATTTGAGGGCCGGCGGTCGTGTATCAAATGCTGCATATCTTGGTGCATCAATACTTGGCATGAAACCGCTTATAGAAATAATTGATGGAGAGCTGGTGTGTACAAAGAAATACAGAGGCAAAATGAAGAAGGTAAGCCAGCAGCTTATTAAAGATGCCATTAGTATAAACAATTATGAAAAAGAGGAGCTTTACTTTATCTATTCTGAAGGATTAGATGAAGAAATAATGGATGACGCAGTAAAGGCAGCTAATAATCATGGTTACCAAAATGTGCAGTGGATTAAAACTGGTGGTGTGATTACATGCCATAGCGGTCCAGGTGCATTTGGAATAGGCGGATTTTCAGCAGAATAATTTAATTTATAAATCTCAAATATAACTAAAATGGAAAAAGACATTACTTAAAGTGATGTCTTTTTCTTTTTTAATAGCATTTTATAATCTAAATATTTCCTATTTTTTTACCTTAACAACATTTTTTTATTATTTTAAAATAAATTTGCTCATTAAGATTGATTTTTTTTGAATATTGTATGAGAAGTCATACAATTTTATTCTCTTGTCTGATAAATAACAGATTACTAAATAATGATGCACGTCACTAATTATATGACTGTTTTTTTTAGGCATATATTTCATATTAAATACTTATTTTAGTCTATTTTCTTTTCTAAAAATTATTGTATATTTTAAATCTTATAGATTTTTTTGAATAAAAATTCCTGTGTTAAATTCAACAAATATTCAAACTTTTTTTTGTTGAATATGTATTATATATTTTTTTATAGATATCTTTATCAATAAAATTTCAGATTTTTATATGTTACTTTCCCGTATATATTTTCAATGTACTATTATGTTACAATACTTACGAAATTTATAAAAATATCTTAAAGGAGGTAAAATATGGGTTTAGCATTAATAGCATTAATCCCAATTTTAGTTGTAGGAGTATTGATGATTGGATTCAATCTTCCGTCAACTAAAGCAATGCCAGTAGGCTTCGTCCTTGCTGGAATTTTCGCAATCATATTTTGGAAAATGCCCATAAGATGGGCAACTGCAGCAACATTATGCGCAGCAGTAAATACTATTGATATATTATTAATAGTATACGGTGCACTTTTAATACTCCAGATAATGAGAAAAAGTGGTGGAGTAGATGGAATTGCACACTCAATGGCAAACGTTTCAACAGACCGAAGAGTACAGGTTATTGTAATCGGATTCCTCATGGGGGCATTCTTTGAGGGAGCAGCCGGATTTGGTACACCTGCAGCTGTAGCAGCACCTCTTTTGGTTGGCTTAGGATTCCCACCATTAATAGCAGCAATGGTTGCATTAATTGGTAATAGTGCACCAGTTGCTTTCGGTGCAGTTGGTACTCCTATCGTAGGCGGTTTTGCCAGCTTAAAGGATATCGCTGCAACAGGCGGTTTCCAGGGCGATTTTACAACATTTTTAGGCAACATAGGATTTTTTGCAACAATTGCACAATTTGTAGTAGCTTCACTCATTCCGTTGGCTATGATTTGTACAATGACTTTAATCAATGACGGAAGCATCAAAAAAGGTTTAGAGGTAACTCCATTAGCATTATTCGGAGGACTTATATTTACAATACCTCAGACAATTTTAGCTTATTTTGTAGGTCCTGAAATACCATCATTATTAGGTGCTTTAATAGCAATACCAGTATTTATTGTGATTATAAGAAAAGGTTTATTTGTACCTAAGACTCATTGGGATTTCAAACCTCACGAACAGTGGCATCCAGAATGGGAAGGCACTATCAAAGCAGGCAGCAGCCGTGAAGATAATGCAGCTCCTATGAGCACAATCAAAGCTTGGGCTCCATACGTATTAATAGGTATATTATTATTACTTGGACGCTTAAAATGGATTGGTCTTACACCTTATCTTAAAGCAATCAACATACAGTGGTCAAACATCTTGGGAACATCAATTTCAAGAGGTATCACACCTTTATACAACCCTGGTGTAATTCCATTTATGTTAGTTGCCTTAATCATTCCCTTTATGCACGGAATGGATAGAAAAGAAGCAGCAAAAGCTTGGGGAGAGACATTATCTCAGATTAAGCCCGCGGCTATCGCTTTGTTCTTCGCATTAAGTATGACATATATACTTATGAATTCAGGAGCTGCAACTGGCACAGATTCAATGCTTATTGTAATGGCTAAAACAGCCGCTTCATTAGCAGGAAAA
This sequence comes from Candidatus Metalachnospira sp., assembly GCA_040767305.1. Classification (GTDB taxonomy): domain Bacteria; phylum Bacillota; class Clostridia; order Lachnospirales; family Anaerotignaceae; genus Metalachnospira. The sequence goes on from JAXGOV010000010.1 coordinate 97,090, forward strand.
GCTTGGTATTTCGTTGCTCCTATAGTTGGTATATTAGGTTCATTCGTATCAGGTAGTGCTACAGTATCTGATATTATGTTCGGAGCATTGCAGTTCAGTGCAGCTCAGGCTGTTGAAATACCTGTAACAGCAGTATTAGCTTTACAAACAATTGGAGCAGCTGCTGGTAACATGATTTGTGTTCATAACGTTGTTGCCGTTTTAACAACAGTAGGTTTAGTTGGTAAAGAAGGTAAAGTAATTAAAAATAATATTAAGATCTGTGTAGCATACGGAATTATTTCAGGTGTGTTCGCAATTTTAATAGTAAAATTTATTTTACCAAACTTATTCTAAAAATTGCAAATGATTTGTAATGTATGTACCTTAAAAATCGCATCACCTATACAGCAAAACGATATTGAAATTAGCTCATATAAACATATCTTGTATATATTGTGAATTACATATGCTGTGGGGGTGGGATTTTGGTAGATGATAAATTTATTGTAAAACATAAATCGTTGGATAAAAAAGATGATCGTAGTGTTACAATGACAATACGCATTGATAAAGTTTTACAAGAAAAATATAATGAACTTGCTTTAAAGAGCGGAAGATCAAGAAATGAACTTATATCCATGGCAATGAATTTTGCACTGGACCGTCTCGAATTTTTAGATAATAAATGATTAGAAAAGCACCTCTTTTAGAGGTGCTTTTTATTATATACAGAAAACCATTAATCATTCATGTGTATTCAAGAAGCCTGCTGGTACAATTGATATAGAAATAAACAACCACCCTCTCTCTATTCAGTCGGTTGTTTATTATAAGCAATATTATTTGCAATTAATTTTACAGGAAACACTTATCTACGTTAGCTGTCAAACTTAAATCAAGGTCATAGGCGAGTACATTTTTGCTTTGCACTATCAAAGAAAAAAAGTTGATATAAAAATGCTGTTTTCTTTATATAGACCTTCTTTCTGTTTATCTGTAGCATTCTATTTCAAGTTCTTCAACTAAAATATATCATATCATAGTAAATCACAATATTAGATTATACTTCTCTGAATGTATTATAATAAAAAAACTCCCAAAAGGGAGTGAAAATATAAAAAAATCAGCTGATAACGGGATTTGAACCCGTGACCTCTACCTTACCAAGGTAGCGCTCTACCTACTGAGCCATATCAGCATTTGTGTTTTTAACCGATAATATAATTATCAGACGTATAAATTGCATATGCAATATTAGCACGCAGGTGATATTATACTAAAATATTCTATCTGTGTCAATCATATAATGATATTTTACAGCGTTTAAGAAATTCAATAAGCCAAGTATTTTTCAAGCTTTTTCTTTATTCTTTGAAGAGCATTGTCAACTGATTTTTCTGGTTTTCCTGTTATTTTTGAAATATCAGAATAAGTTTTTTTATCCAAATAAAGTGCAAGAACAATGCTTTCAAACCTACTGAGGCTTTTCTCCAAATGTTCTTCTATGTTCTCTCTGGCTTCTCTTCCAATAATCATAGTCTCAGGATTATCCATATCAGTAGCTTTAAGATTATCCATATAAGTTTCCTGTGAGTCCTCATCATACGCCGGTTTATTAAGTGAGATATAATTGTTAAGCGGCTGATGTTTCTGCCTTGTAGATGCCTTTACAGCCGTAATAAGCTGTCTGTTTATGCAAAGCTCAGCAAAAGAACGAAAGGAAGCATGCTTGTCAAAATTATAGTCCCTTACGGCCTTATAAAGCCCAATCATACCCTCCTGAATTATGTCCTCATTATCAGCACCCACAAGGAAATATATCCTCGATTTCGATTTTACAAGCGGTTTATATTTTTCAAGTATAAATTCCTGCGCTGCAACATCTTTATTGCGAACAAGAGATATTATCTCCTCATCACCAAGTTTATCATATTCAGTGACTATCTTTTCATCGTACAAGTAGGTCACTCCTTTTTTCTTCGCATCATTTCAAGCCATTCCAGTGTTTGTGCATCAACATTATCCATTAGCATGTTATTTTTTGGTGGCCTTTTTTCTGTATAATGCTTTTTTATGTATTCTTCTTCATGCTTAATTCGGTTCTTTAATTCTTTTGCCGTTAAACGAATTGCACCCTTGCCCAGTATAATTGTCTGTTCAAGGCCGTCATTTGTGGCAACAGTAACATTATATTCCTTTGGTATACTGCTGACTGTTCGCTCTATGTAATGGTCTGCAGTTTCAGCTTCCTTAGTATATACAACAAATATATTCTTATACTCACTCACAGACCCGGTACTGCCCTTTACCAAATAACCGTCAAAAACAAGTATTACCGTTTCTTCACTTATCCCTTGATAATTACACAAAACATCCATCAATGACTGTCTGGCAGCCTCAAGACTTACACCTGTAAGCTCTTCAAGCTCCGGCCATGCATGTATTATATTATAGCCATCAACAATTAAATACTTTTTCAGAGGCATTTCCTACACCTCTCAGCCTTTATAATTTCTCTGCCTTACAACTTCGTACATAAGCAGTCCTGCCGCAACAGAAGCATTCAGAGATGATATTTTTCCATACATAGGTATAGACACAACAAAATCACATTTTTCTTTTACAAGACGGCTTACGCCCTCACCTTCCGAGCCTATTACAAGTGCAATTGCACCGTCAAGAGATGCTTCAAAATAGTCATCTCCGCCCATATCTGCGCAGGCTATCCAAATACCCTCTTTTTTTAAATCTTCAATTGTCTTAGAAATGTTGGTTACTCTTGCAACCGGCATGTATTCCATAGCTCCTGCCGATGTTTTTCCTACCGTAGCCGTAAGCCCTACACTTCGCCTTTTCGGAATTATAACTCCATGTGCACCAGCACATTCAGCACTTCTTATTACAGCACCTAGGTTATGAGGATCAGTTATGTTATCCAGAATTATAATAAACGGTTTTTCGCCCTTTTCAGCCGCTGACTGAAGAATATCACTAACCTCTGCATATTCATGCTCAGAAACAATAGCAATTACGCCCTGATGATTCTTTGTTTGGCTCATTTCATCAAGCTTCTGCTTAACAACCTCCTGAACGATAACACCGTTTTCCTTTGCCATGCCGACAATACGGCGGACTGAGCCCTCTACATTTCCTTTTTGAACTATTATTTTTTCTATATCTCTGCCGCTTTTAAGGACTTCAATTACTGCATTACGGCCCTCAAGCTGGTTCTCATTAAATTCTTTTTTCATATTAAACCTCCGTTTTAAGCGGATATACAAGCTCAAAAAGCTCTGTTATTCTATCTTGTTTACCCGAAAGGTATAAGTAGCCAAACACTGCCTCAAGTCCGGTTGCGTGTCGATAATCTGATAAATCCATATTTTTCGGATGTGTATATGATGTAGCATTTCTTCCTCTTTTGAATACCGCAAGCTCATCTTCTGTAAGGCTTTCAGCCATAGTAAAGTAGGCATCACTCTGGGCCTTGGCATTAACAATTTGTCTGGCTTGAGCATTCATTTTATTTACAGGTGCGTTTCCAAGAGCGACAACCCTTGTCCTAGCCAAAAGCTCATATACAGCATCTCCTATATAGGCAAGTACAAGAGGAGAAAGCTCCTTTGGTGAAACGCCGTTGTATTCTCTTTCAAGTACCTTTGCAAAATATTCTTCTGTCATATAATTTTTCCTTATCCCCTAAACCACTGAACACCCTGACGAGTATCCTTAATTGTTATTCCCATTGCTGCAAGCTCATCTCTAATAGCATCTGCTGCAGCAAAGTCTTTAGCCTTTTTTGCCTCTGTACGCTTTGCAATGAGTGCTTCAATTTTGTCTTTATCTCCATCTTCTTCAGCAGCTTCATTGTTCTGAAGAATACCAAGAATGCCGCAAAGCTCCATAAGCATCTTATGAGCAGCTTCAGCTGCCTTTTTAGAGAAGCCTTCTTTAATCTTAACATTGATAAATTTAACAAGTTCATATACAGCAGTGATTGCATCAGCTGTATTAAAATCATCATCCATTGCTGTTTCAAACTTTGTCATAAAGCCGTTAATCTGCTCGATATTCTCTGAATCCTCTGCATTTTCAGCAGTGATGCTATTTGCAATATAATATTCCAATGAAGCAGCACAATTTTTAATTCTATCAAGTCCGTTCTGACTTGCCTGCATAAGAGTATCACTAAAGTTAAGCGGCATTCTGTAATGTCCGCTGAGAATGAAAAATCTCATTACTTCATAAGGGAATTTTTCAGAGATTTCTCTTACTGTAAAGAAATTTCCGGCTGACTTAGACATTTTCTCATTATCAACTGTAATAAACCCATTGTGCATCCAGTATCTTGCAAAAATTTTACCGCTGCATGCTTCACTCTGAGCAATCTCATTTTCATGATGGGGGAAAATAAGATCCTCACCGCCTGCATGGATATCTATTGTTTCACCAAGATACTTCTTTGACATAACTGAACATTCAATATGCCAGCCCGGTCTTCCGTCACCCCAAGGTGATTCCCACTTTGGCTCGCCCGGCTTCTGAGGTTTCCAGAGAACAAAGTCCGTAGGATTTTTCTTAGCCTCGTCAGCAGTTACTCTCTCACTTGCTCCCGCAAGAAGTTCATCAAGATTTTTCTTAGAAAGCTTGCCGTATTCATGGAAAGCTTTTGTATCATAGTAAACAGTTCCGTTATCCACGTAAGCATAACCGTTATCAATAAGCGTCTGAATCATTTCAATAATCTCAGGCATTTCCTGTGTTACACGAGGGTGAACAGTTGCTCTTTTAACATTAAGACCGTCAGCATCATGGAATGCTTCGGCAATATATTTTTCTGAAACAGCCTGCATAGAAAATTTTCTTCATTTGCACGCTTAATTATTTTATCGTCAACGTCTGTAAAATTCTGAACATAGGTTACTTCATATCCCTTATGCTCCAAGTAACGGCGAACTGTGTCAAACACAACGTAGGGACGTGCATTTCCGATATGGATATAGTTATATACTGTAGGTCCGCAGACATACATTTTAACTTTGCCTTTTTCAATAGGTACAAATTATTCTTTTTTCTTGTAAGTGTATTATAAATCTTCATATATACTCTATACTCCTTTATTTTGTTTTCTCCAAAAGACACACAGCCTGAGCAGCAATTCCTTCGCCTCTACCCGTGAATCTAAACCTTCTTCTGTTGTAGCCTTAATGCTTATATTATTTATGTCTGTTTCCAGTTCATCTGCGATATTTTGACGCATCTTATACAAAAAAGAAGCCAGTTTTGGCTTTTGTGCCACAATTGTAGCATCAATGTTTATTGTAGTATATCCATTTTCTTTAAGCAAGAGGTAAACTTTTTTTAAAAGCACTAAACTTGAAATATTTTTATATTCACTGCTGTTATCGGGAAAGTGTTTGCCAATATCACCGAGTGCAGCGGCTCCAAGAAGAGCATCCATAATTGCGTGAACAAGAACATCTGCGTCTGAATGTCCCAGAAGTCCCTTTTCGTATGGTATATCTACACCGCCGAGTATTAGTTTTCTGCCCTCAACAAGCTTATGAACATCATACCCCTGTCCTATTCTCATTTGAATTTCTCCTTATTATTCATATAATATCACTATGATAACATTTTATGAGATTTTTTTCAATTAATAAAAAGCCTTTCCCCGATATTTAAGGGAAAGACTTAATTAATATTTAATCAATTACAAACTCAACTTGACCCATATATCCAGGTGCAACTTCATATTTATCGAAAACAATTACAGCTTTGCCTTCGGAATTTATATAGAAGTTTGTATCATCTGATATAGTTGTAAATCCACCTTCATCTGTTGACCAATACGTAATGTTTTCGTTTTCAGCCATTTGTTGATCCATCTGCCGTTTAATACTTTCGTTTGCAATATCTACATAGTTTTCGCCAAGAATATCTTTAAGTGAGATTGTTTTAAGTGTTTTTATATTTAAATTATAGTATTCCGTTATTGCATAAGCTGAAACCCAGCTTTCTGTACCGCTTATTACAAATGAAAGTGTATCATCTGTCTGATTTTTTATTTCATAGCCAACTGATATTTCAATTCCCTTTTGTTCAAATTCTTCCTCCGTTCCACCAGTTGAAATAAATGCATCTTTATATTCTTCAACCCTTTCAACAGCTCCTTCAATATACTCATCGCATTTTTTCTGTATTTCTGCGTTAATTTCATCTGTAAACCCTTTCTCTTCAACATTCGCCTCTTTAATAGTAACCCCCGGAATAGTTGCTTTGATTTTTTTATCAGAATCACTTTCTTCATATGATCTAATTGTCAAAACTTTTGCTATTGTTCCTATTACAGGAATATTTTTAGCGCCTTCCGCAAATGCGCTGCTCGTGTTAAGTCCGACAAAAAACAATGCCAATGCCGCAACCGCTGTACCGCAGATTTTTTTTGTATGTAATCTTCTTTTCATATATTTTACCCTCTCTTTCTCTGCCAAGTTGTGCTCTGTTCTGGATTTTTCTATTGTTGCATTAACAAGGCCATGTAACTCTTCAGGTATTTCAATATTTTCATGCTCAATTTTAGCCCTATCAATTTTATTCATTCATAAGCACCTCCTCCATATCGATTTTTAATTTTCTAAGACATCGGTATAATTTAGATTTGACAGAATTAACATTTATCCCTGTTATATCAGCTATTTCTTTCAAAGTAAGTTCATCAAAAAAATGCAGCTTTATTATTGTCTGCAAATCAAGCGGAAGTTCATCAATAGCCTTTGTAATATTATCTGTATCGTATATTTCGTCTTTCTGCATTGCACTTAGCGTTTTTGACTGCTCCACATCCATTATTAATTCAATATCATCGGAATAAATTTCTCTGTTATTTTTCTTAATATATGTAATGCTTTCATTAACTACTATTCTGTAAAGCCACGTATTAACTGCATTAATATTTTTTACAGACTCATAATTTTCCAGTGCTTTACATATAGCGTTTTGAACAATATCGAGTGCTCCGTCTTTTGTATGCACATATGAGAATGCAAGCCGATAAAATTTTTCCTGATTATTCATTATATAAGAAACAATTAATTCATATTTGTTATCCGACATAATTTCCCTCCTTCCTGTCTTATTACACTGTATAGACTTTTTCAAATTAAAAAAGTTTCATTTTTTATTATATAATCTAATTTTTTTATATAATCAATTATTTTAATTTTATATCAATATTCACATTTTTAATACCCAGTGCTAAAATATAGTATATGTTGGACTTACGTATAAAAAACGTAAATATCATAGACGGAAGCGGGAAAAAAGCTTATAAAGGTGATGTGGGGATAAAAGACGGGAAAATTCGTATCGGCGAGCAGCAGGCTCTGGAGGAAATATCTGCCGACGGACTTACGCTGACACCCGGCTTTATTGATGCACATTCTCACAGTGATATCACTCTTACAGATGATTTTTCTTCTCTTTCCAAACTATCTCAGGGTATTACAACTCATGTAGGCGGAAACTGCTCAATTTCAATGTTTCCTGTTGCTAACAGTGAAAATTTTCTGAAATTTGCGAAGGCTTTCTGTTCATGCCCTTCTGTGCCCGAGGACATTTCTATGCTTTCAACGCCGGAAGATTATGCCGAATACCTGCGGAATACACCTCTTAGACTGAATATGGCTTATTTTACCGGCATGGGGTCACTTAGACTTTATGCAATGGGATATAGTGATAAAAAGCCGAAAGCATACGAGCTAAATATAATGAAAGAAATGCTCGGACGTGCTATTGACAGCGGTTCTCTTGGGCTTAGTACAGGCCTAGTATATGTACCGAACTGTTACAGCTCTAAGGAAGAAGTTATTGAGTTATTAAATGTTGTTAAGGAGCATAACGGATTTTACGCTACACATGTCAGGAACGAATCCGATTTAGTTATAGAAGCTTATGATGAAGCTTTGGAATGTGCCAAAATTGCAGGCGTACCTCTTTTCCTATCACATTTTAAAGCAGCCGGAAAAAGAAACTGGGGAAAGCCTGCAAAGATACTTGAAAAAGTAGATAAATGCATTAAAGAAGGCATGAATATAACCCTTGATCACTATCCATACCTTGCGGGCATGACCTCACTTAATGTTTCTATACCGCCCGAATACAGGAAAGACGGAATTGCTAAGCTAACTGAATACCTTAATAACCCCAAAATGGTGGCAAAAATCAAAAAACGAATGGAATTTCCGGCCAAAGATTATGAAAACTATGTAATTGCATGCGGAGGTTTTGATGGTGTTATGGTATCCTCATGTCCATACGAGCATTCCGCCGAAGGCAAAACAATCTCAGATTATGCAATAGAAACAGGCAAAGAGCCTTTTGATGCATATATATCCATACTAAAAGAAAATAATGGTCTTGGTCTCGGGATTTATTTTCATATGTGCGAAGATGATTTACTGACAATAGCAAAATACCCGCACACAATTATAGGAACTGATGCGCTTTTTGGAGCACCTGGCGAAAACGTGCATCCGAGGGCGTTTGGTACATTTCCGCAAGGTTATGATTTATATGTAAATGAGAAAAAAATACTTACAGCGGAGGAATATATACATCGTGTTACAGGTCTTGCCGCAAAAAGATTTGGTTTTAAGCATAAGGGTTTAATTGCAGACGGATATGATGCAGACATAGTATTGCTGGATTTAAATCGTTTTAAGCCTTCTGCTACATATAAAAACTCCAATATTTTAAGCATGGGGGTAAAAGCTGTTTTCGTTAACGGACAAAAAGCTTATGACGGAGAAAAGCTTTCCGATGTATTTGCCGGCAAACCAATTTATCACAATATATAAAAAGGGAACCTGCGGAAATTTTCTTTTGAAAAAAATTACCGCAGGTTTATATAGGTAGGATATACTAAGCTGTTATGTATTTATGCTGCTGTTTCAGCATTTCCGGTATTATTTCTGTAGCCGTCAATTATTTTTTGGACTTCTTCATCACCCTTAACATATGATAGGTCATAAAGGTAACCGTCAAAATCTTGTAAAACCATATTGCCGTTAACCTTTTTGAACACCAAATCAAGCCTGCCGAGATAGTTGTTGTCTTCGCCGCCGTTCTGAGTAATCGGGGTTGTCTTATTGCCTCCGTTTGTCATATAAATCGGCTCTGACAGTTTATAATGATCATCTGCACCAAGTACAGCTGACACTCCGTTTATTTTTGCTGTTTCCAAATCTACTGCTAATCCTGTGTGTGACAGAACAATTGCAATATCAGATTTTTCGTTTACTTCATTAATTATTTCAGATACCGCAATATCCCCGCTTTCAAAAATCTTGTCTGATACCTCAGTCCAGTTTCTATTCTGCGGTTTTAATGAAGTTACTCCAATAATTCCAATTTTAGTACCATTTAATTCTTTAACCACATAGGGGTTCATACCTTCTATATAATCTCCGTTATCTTTCATTGTTACATTTGCACATACTGCACTAAATTCTGCATTATCAACAAATTTTTTAAGCTGAGCATTACCTTCTTCAATTGTACCACCGCTTGAAGGAACTCTGAAATCGTTATTTCCCGGAACCCAAGCATCAAAACCCATAGAATTAAGCAACTTTGTTTCGACCTCTCCCTGCAGGTCTTGAAATTCACCTCTCAAAAACAGGTCGCCGCCATCAAGCACCAATACATTTTTTGCTTCTGATCTAACCTCTTTTATTATTGTTGAGTATTGAGGAAGTTGATCAACATGTCCGTGAATATCATTTGTGTGAAGAATTGTCAAGGTATATAACTCGCCTTCTTTTACTGTAGAAGCATAAGCGTTAAAAGGTACAGCTCCAATCGCAGTCACTCCTGTCAGCATTATACATACTAATTTCTTTTTGATGTTCTTTAGCATTTTGATTTACACCTCCAATAATTTATAATTGGATTTTAACATCAAAGAGTGAAAGCGATATACCGTATAGCTGTTAAAAATGTGTTCAAAGTCTGTAAACAAATTACAAATAGTATGAACTTTAGTTTAATTATCATTTTTTGATTTACATAATAGCTCTGAGCAGTTTATATTATACAAATAAAAAAACGGGTAATTGAATTAATTCAATATACCCGATATTTCTTTTAACTCTGAAAGTTCTCTAATAGTATATGTGCTTTTTATAACATCTGACGGTTCCGCTTGATTTGGATTATACCAACAAGTATCAATGCCTGAATCCATACCGCCCTTTATGTCTGACGAAAGAGAATCACCAACCATAAGCGTTTCATCTCTTTTAAAATTACTTATATGGCTGAAAGCATAATCAAAAAATTTAGTAGAAGGTTTTTGTGCACCGACTTTTTCCGAAACAAATACATCTTCAAAAAAATTATAAATTCCTGACCGCTTCAATCTGCTGACCTGTGTTTCTTTCATACCGTTTGTAGCCGCAAATAACCTATGTGATTTATAAAGCTCATTGAGCAAGTTATATGCACCATCAATAAGCTGACTGCCTTTATTTAAAAATATTCTGTAATCCGTTTCCCATTTTTTGCCGTCTACTTCTTTATTATATAAGATCATGGTCTTTGCAAATCTGGTATTAAGCATAGTATCTATGCTTATTTTACCAAGCTCATACTCTTTCCAAAGCTCTTGATTTATTCCGTCATATGTGTTATAAATCTCATCTGTAAGTTCAATGCCCTT
>JAXGOV010000011.1:0-81415 GCA_040767305.1 Candidatus Metalachnospira sp.
AAGATTATGATATAAGTTTGGGCAATGTAACGATTAATGACGATGGCAGCTATGTTATTACGGGAACAAGCTCTCAGTACAACATTGTTGTAGTAGGAGCGAATGCAACAATTACATTGGATAATGTAAGCATCACAACCAGCAACAAAAGTGCAATTGACATTGATGACAATTCAGATGTACAGCTTATTGTGAGCGGTGCAAACAGTCTTACTGTAACTAATACAAATACTGCGGCAGGCATTCATATAAGCGGAGGCAGTCTTACAATAAGCGGTTCTGATGCCGATGATGATATTTTGACTGTACAAAATACAGGCTCAAACGGCGCTACAATCGGTTCAAATGGTACTTCACCGTATAGTAGAAATGAGCAGGAAATTGAAGATTTTACAGGTTCAATTACTATAGACGGCGGTGTTACTGTAAATGCAGGCTATTCAAGTACGTATTTTGGCGATTGGCTTGGTGAGGCAGGCATTGGCTCAGGAACCTACGGTGATATGAGCGGTACTATTACAATAAACGAAGGCTCTGTTGTTAATGCCGGAGCAGGTGACGAGGGAGCAGGTATCGGTGCCGGAGAATTCGGTGATATGAGCGGAACAATCATAATCAACGGCGGAGAAGTTAATGCAAGTTCATATTGTGACGGAGCAGGTATCGGTTCCGGAGACGTTGGTGATATGAGCGGAACAATCATAATTAACGGCGGCGATGTTACTGCTTACGGAAGAGGCTCAGGTTCGGGCATTGGCTCAGGCTATATTGGTGACTATTATGATATAAGCGGCACCATGACCGGCTCAATCATAATTAACGGCGGAACAATATCTGCATACAGCGGTCACGGATCAGGAATCGGTTCAGGTCAAGCTGCCGATAGCGGAGACATAATTATACATGGAGATGCTGAGATTACGCTTGGAGACGATTATTACAATAATATAATTGGTTCATTCCAGCAATCAACAGGAACAATTTATCTTTACAAGGGTGCAACAATCAACGGCATTACCGTAGCAGATATTGATGAGCTTAAAGAAGCAGGTATTCTTAATGACAACATGAATATTGAACTTTTGGAAGAAGGAACAGAAGACGTTTTTAATTCAGGAAGTTCATATTCACTCGGCAAGCTCAATATTGTATCAAGAATTAAAGCTGCAAGCGCAGGAGACAAAATATATGTTTACGAAAGCGATCTTACAAAGAGCAAACTTCCGTACTATGTGCTTGAAGAGTTGGCAAAAATGGATGATGTAACACTTGTTATAGTAAGTGAAGACGGCGAAACAGTTGAAATACATTCATCTAATATACCTGAAAAAGGCAGATATGCATTCTTTACAGTAGATGAGTTATTAGCTATGTAATTAAAGGTGAGGTCTGCAATTATTATTGCAGACCTTATAGATATTAAATGCACCAACCACCATAAAAGGGGGAGTACTATGAAAAAAAAGCAGGTGTTATACTTATATCGGCTGTTATGACATTAGCACTTGGAGTAACAGCATTTGCCCAAGATTATGATATAAGTTTGGGCAATGTAACGATTAATGACGATGGCGACTATGTTATTACGGGAACAAGCTCAGAATACAATATTGTTGTAGTAGGAGCGAATGCAACAATTACATTGGATAATGTAAGCATTACAACCAATAATGGTTCAAGTGCGATTGACATTGATGACAGTTCAGATGTGAAGCTTATTGTTAGCGGTGCAAACAGTCTTACTGTAACTAATACAGATGATGCAGCAGGCATTCATATAAGCGGAGGCAGTCTTACAATAAGCGGTTCTGATGCCGATGATGATATTTTGACTGTACTTAATACGGGTTCTGACGGTGCTACGATAGGTTCAAACCAAGGAGAAGATTTTACTGGTACTATAACTATTGACGGCGGTGTTACGTTAAACTCAGGATACAATGATATACATGATAATTATATACGCTATGGAGCAGGAATTGGTTCAGGCGGCAACGGTGAAATGAATGGCACAATAATAATCAATGATGAATCTGTTGTAAATGCGTATTCAGTAGATTATGCTGCAGGAATTGGTTCAGGTCGCTTCGGTGATATGAACGGTACAATAATAATAAACGGCGGTGATGTGGAAGCGGGTTCAGGTTGGACAGGAGCTGGTATTGGTTCAGGTGAACAATCAGATATGAATGGAACAATAGTAATAAACGGTGGCAATATTACTGCAAGTTCTTTAACAGGCCGGATTTGTATTGGCTCGGGTAGTGCTGGAATTGTAAACGGAGATATTATTGTTGGCAGTGATGCAAACATAACGATTATTGAAAATAGACAAATCGGTTCTTACAATTTATCACCCGGAACAATCTATCTTTACAAGGGTGCAACAATCAACGGCATTACTGTATCGAATATTGATGAGCTTAAAGAAGCAGGTATTCTTTATGACAACATGAATGTTGAGCTTTTGGAAGGAACAGAAGACATTGTGAATACAGGAAGTTCATATTCACTCGGCAAGCTCAGTATTGTATCAAAAATTAAAGCTGCAAGCGCAGGAGACAAAATATATGTTTACGAAAGCCAGCTTACAAAGAGCAAACTTCCATACTATGTGCTTGAAGAATTGGCAAAAATGGATGATGTAACACTTGTTATAGTCAGTGAAGACGGCGAAACAGTTGAAATCAATTCATCTAATATACCTGAAAAAGGCAGATATGCATTCTTTACAGTAGAAGAGTTATTAGCTATGTAATTAAAGATGAGGTCTGCAATTAATATTGCAGACCTCATCTAGATTAAATAAAGATACACAAATCAATGCTTTATTAGAGGGGGCAGCACAATGAAAAAAGCAGCAGTTATATTTGTATCGGCTGTTATGACATTAGCACTTGGAGTAACAGCATTCGCCCAAGATTATGATATAAGTTTGGGCAATGTAACGATTAATGACGATGGCAGCTATGTTATTACGGGAACAAGCTCAGAATACAATATCGTTGTAGTAGGAGCGAATGCAACAATTACATTGGATAATGTAAGCATTACAACCGATAATGGTTCAAGTGCGATTGACATTGATGACAGTTCAGATGTGCAGCTTATTGTTAGCGGTGCAAACAACCTTACTGTGACTAATTCAAATACTGCGGCAGGTATCCATATAAGCGGAGGCAGTCTTACAATAAGCGGTTCTGATGTCAATGATGATATTTTGACTGTGCTTAATTCGGCTTCTGATGGTGCCACGATAGGTTCAAACCGAGGAGAAGATTTCACAGGCACAATAACTATTGACGGCGGTGTTACTGTTAATGCCGGCACAGGGATCGGCAATGCTGACGCAGCGGCAATAGGTTCCGGTAAATATGGCGATATGAGCGGTACAATAACAATTAATGACGGCTCGGAAGTAAATGCCATTTCACAGGGTTATGGCGCAGGAATAGGTTCCGGAGAAAGCGGTTATATGAGTGGTGATATAATAATAAACGGCGGTGATGTTTTTGCTTATTCAAGTATTTATGGAGCCGGCATTGGTGCAGCAGACATGGGTGATTTTGCACCGTCTGGAGGAATGACGGGAAATATTACAATAAACGATGGTACGGTTACTGCAATATCTGTTGCCGGATGCGGAATCGGTTCCGGAGACTATGGTGAAATGGACGGTACAATAACAATAAACGGCGGTGATGTTACAGCAAGATCATTATCTCGTGATGCAGGCATCGGAAGCGGTTCATATAACATAAATGGTGATATAATAATAAACGGCGGAACTGTTAGTGCAAGCTCAGGTAACGGAAATATTGGTATAGGTACACCAAACGGCAGTATCAGCGGTGACATTATTGTAAAAAATGATGCAGTAATTAAACTCGGATACGGAGAGCAAATTGGTTCTAACCGTGAATCATCAGGAACAATCTATATTTACAAGGGTGCAACAATCGACGGCTTTACCGTAGCAGATATTGATAACTTTAAAAAAACAGGTATTCTTAATGACAACATGAATGTTGAGCTTGTAGACGAAGAAGAATCAGGTGAATCATATTCACTCGGAAAGCTCAGTATTGTATCTAAGATTAAAGCTGCAAGCTCAGGGGACAAAGTATATGTTTATGAAAGCCAGCTTACAAAGAGCAAACTTCCGTACTACGTGCTTGAAGAATTAGCAAAAATGGATGATGTAACACTTGTTGTAGTCGGTGAAAACGGTGAAACAGTTGAAATTAATTCATCTAACATACCTGAAAAAGGCAAAAATGCATTCTTTACAGTTGATGAGCTTATTGATATGGCAAAATAAGACTGAAGGGACTGCATTAAAAATGCAGTCCCATTTATATACTTGAAGCAGTAATTAACAGCTGGGAAACAGCTGAATTTAATTCAGGGATTATGCCTGAAGAGGAAGGTACTCATACTTTACAGCAGAAGAACTATTGAAAATGACAAAAGGGTTAATTGCACAAATAATAAGGACTGAAAAAATTTTCGCAGTCCTTTGTAAATACTGGTGTAAAATGATTATTTACTGACGCCAAAACCTTGCTTCGACCATACTTTTGGTAGTATTGTTTAAATGCTCCTCCATAAGTTTCCTTGCAAGCTCGGCATTTCTTGTTTCAATAGCAGAAAGAATAGCGCGGTGATCAGAAACGCTTATTTCGCCGATCACTGCAAAATGCTCCTCAAAGGCTTGCAAATATACTTCGTGCAACATCTCGAATGTACGAATAATCAATGAGTTGTTGGTTGCAAGCATAATCTGTCTATGAAATTCAAGACCGTATTTAATTATATCTTTTGGATTATCTGCTGCCTCTAATTTAAGAATTGAGTCATTCATGGCGTTGACAAATTCGGTTGAGGCTCTCATAGCTGCAAATCCCGCACTTGCAATTTCAATTATTTTTCTAAACTCCAACATGCTCATTCTGTCTGATTGACTGAGCGCCATGATAGAATAAAGATCGTTTATCGGTTGAAAACTCCCTTCTTTGCACACAAATGTGCCTTTGCCTTGAAAGCTTTCTATTAATCCTATGCTTGCAAGCTTCTTTATTGCTGCACGCACTGAAACACGGCTAACACCCAATGTTTTGCATAGCATGTTTTCCGATGGTATTTTTTCTCCTGGTTTCCAGTTACCTTTTAATATTTCTCCCTTAATATATGAATATACTTGGTCGCTGATTGGTGTTCTGGAATATCCGAAATTTAATTCGTTCATATTCGAAACCGCCTTATGTAAATTTTTTTTTGCCTAATAAACTAAATACTTGTAATACAGATAAAATTATACGTTTTGTATTTTACGCTGTCAATATACTATTCGGCAAAAAATTACTATTAATAATAGTTTATTAATAATTTTATCAGTTCAAATACAAAAAACATTATGAGGTCACTTTTTGAATTTTAAATAAAATCAAGGTAATCTTATACAAAACATGTAAAAAAATGGTTGACTTTGTATGTCATTTGTTATATTTTATAATTGTGCAGTAGTTGAACTATTTCAAAAATATTTGTTATTTGTATATCAAATAGTATGCAAAAATTGTTTGAGCAATTTTATTTATTCATTCTGAATTGTAATACAAATTTTGTTAGGAGGAATACAATTGGCTACAATAAAAGACGTAGCGAGGGAAGCACATGTTTCTGTAGGAACCGTATCCGCGGTTTTTAACGGTAAAACGTCAATTAAGCCAGAAAATGTTCTAAAAGTTAGGGAGGCAGCTCAAAGACTCGGTTATAAACCAAACTATGCATGGAGAATGCTGAAAACAGGAAAGACGAAAACTGTCGGACTTATTATTCCCAATATTTCAAATCCTTTTTATCCTGAATTTACAAGGGGTGCTGAGGATACAGCATATAAAGGAGGTATGACTCTTTTTCAATGCAACTCTGACAGCAATCCGGATAAAGAACTATCTTACGTTGAGGCACTCATTTCAAAAGGTGTTGACGGAATTGTAATTGTGAAAAGCCAAATGAACGCAAGGAGGCTTTTGGAGGTAGCTACTGACTGCAAGCTTGTGCTTGTTGACTCGCTTATAACCGTTAAGGATAAATTTGACACTATAGAAACAAATGACAAAGGCGGAATCGAAAGTGCCATGAATTTATTTTTTAAATACGGACATGAAAAAATAGCATACATATGCGGTGCCATGGAGTCTCAAAGTGCCAAAAACCGATTGAAGGCATACATGGACTCAATGGAAAAAAAAGGACTTGTTGTTGATGAGTCTCTTATATGCAGATCAAAATATAGCTGGTACGGAGGATACTGCGCAATTATGGAGCTGCTTGACAGGGGAAAATTACCTACAGCAGTAATGTGTGCAAATGATTTAATTGCTTTCGGTGCAATGAGAGCACTGAGGGAAAAAAGAATTCGTGTACCCAGAGATGTTTCAATTATCGGATATGACGATATATACCAAGCTTCTTACTCCTCACCAATGCTGACTACGGTACATCAGCTGATATATGAAATGGGCACAACAAGCGTTGATATGCTGATGCAAAGAATTAATGAAGGAAAAAACAGCAGTGA
Source organism: Candidatus Metalachnospira sp. (assembly GCA_040767305.1). Lineage (GTDB taxonomy): Bacteria > Bacillota > Clostridia > Lachnospirales > Anaerotignaceae > Metalachnospira. The sequence goes on from JAXGOV010000011.1 coordinate 6,587, forward strand.
CAGAAAGATTAATATTACTTTTGATTCTCGGCTTATTGAAAGAGAAACTGTAAGCTATGCAAGCTCTATAATTGATAAATACATTCATTTACAAAAATAATTCTAAGTAAATATGAGATACATATAACTGTGCTGAAAAGTTTACGGCAAAACGAAAAAGCGGCACAGTTTTTTTATGCAAAAAAAGTACATTTTTCTGTTAAGGATTTTTTTATATTGTAATCTGATGATCTCGGGAACTTGAGTTTATTGGGATATTTTGTAAAATTAAAATAAAATAAGACGTTTAATGGACTTATTACTTGTATTGTGCTACAATTGACACGGCTTTATTGTTTTTTTAAAATTAATAAATATTTTAGGGGGAAATTTTAATGTTGGATTTTTTTGTTGGGGCGAATGCTTTCTTTTGGGGATTTTTTCTCATTATTTTGCTCTGTGTTACAGGGATTTACTATACCATTAAATTAAGATTCATTCAAGTACGACGTTTTGGCGAGGGCATGAGACTTGTGTTCGGTCATTTTTCGCTTAAGGGCAAGAGAGGCGAAAACGGGGAAATGACTCCGTTCCAGTCAATTGCAACTGCAATTGCCGCTCAGGTGGGAACAGGAAACCTTACGGGTGCTGCAACGGCTCTTATTTCAGGCGGTCCGGGTGCAATATTCTGGATGTGGGTGAGTGCATTCTTTGGAATGTCAACCATATATGCCGAGGCTACTCTGGCTCAAAAATATAAAGTAGTTAAAGACGGTAAGGTTACCGGCGGTCCCGTATATTATATAAAGGCGGCTTTCGGCGGTAAATTAGGAAAAATGCTTGCGGTAGCGTTTGCTGTACTTATTACCGTTGCACTTGGCTTTATGGGAAATATGGTTCAGTCAAATTCCATCGGTGCTGCTTTTAATGAGGTATTTATTTCAAGAAATATTGAGATGCCCTCAATTGTTATCGGTTTAATTCTTGCTGTATTTGCTGCGTTTGTTTTTATCGGCGGTACTGCAAGACTGGCTGCGGTAGTTGAAAAGATTGTTCCTGTTATGGCTTTTATATATATAGCAGGCTCGCTTATACTGCTTTTAATGAATATATCTGCGTTGCCGGAAGCTATTAAAATGATTTTTGTAGGAGCATTTAAACCTTCGGCTCTTTTTGGCGGTGCTTTGGGCATAACGGTTCAGCAGGCTATTCGATACGGAGTTGCAAGGGGTTTGTTCTCAAATGAGGCAGGTATGGGCTCAACTCCGCATGCACATGCACGTGCAACTGCTAAAAACCCTCATGAACAGGGGCTTGCGGCTATGATCAGTGTATTTATTGACACGTTTATTATACTTAATCTTACAGCTTTTTCTATTCTTTCAACAGGTGTTTTTGATTCAGGCAAAGTGGGTATTGCTCTTACACAGGCAGCTTTTTCTGTAAGCTTTGGAAGCTTCGGAGATATATTTATTGCCGTATGCCTTTTTTTCTTTGCGTTTTCAACCATACTCAGCTGGCATTTTTTTGGTGAGGTTAACGTAAAATATTTGTTCGGAGAAAAGGCGGTAAAAATATATTCTGCTATAGTTATATTATTTATTATACTTGGTTCGGCAATGAAGGTTGAACTTGTTTGGGAAATGGCCGATTTTTTCAATGGATTAATGGTTATTCCAAACGTGCTTGCTCTGCTGGCATTAAGCAAAATTGTTGCATCATTGTGCAAAAAATATGACAATAAATAATAAATTAAGTTAACGGTGATAACTTACAAAAAAAGCAATAATTATACAAAATATAAGTAGCTGTATAATACAAAAGTATGAGAAATAATTATAAATTTTAATGGTTTTTTAGAAATTTTGATTAAAAATTATAAATGTACTATTTAAAATGAACAATATAAAAATCCTCAGTCAAAAGGTAAAACTTGACAGTTTTAGACGTAAAGTGTATAATTATAAACACATAAAAGGTTAAGGTCATAGTTAAAGTAACACAAAACTATAGTATTTTTGAGCTTGAATTACAACATTATATTCAAATTTGGCGATTAGCTGTAAGATAAAATTATACTATAGGAAATATGATTTAAAGGTTTTTTGTCAAGGGGGTGCTTTAATGAGGTACATTTCTGCTACGGAAGCAGCAGAAAAATGGGGTATCAGTCAGAAAAGGGTTCAGGTATTGTGCAGAAACAAGCGCATAGATGGTGCTATGCGAGTCGGTAACGTATGGATTATTCCATATGATGCACAAAAACCGACTGATGCAAGAATTAAGAGCGGAAAGTATATCGGCATTCATGAAAAGAACAAAAGGGAGTGTGATTTTCAAAGCGCTGAAAGTAAGACAAGCAACTTTTAGTTGACATAAAATGTTTGTATAATATGTAGCGTTGTTTTTGTGTTTCAACATAAACCGAGACAGTATTCATATACAAAACTTTGTTTTATCATATTTATTATATTCTGAATTTAATTTCGTTCTGCAACAAAAGTCACATATATATATAGTTAACAAATTTGGAGTGATTTTATTGATAATACATAAGTTAACAGAGTGTTACAAGTTACCAAGCAAAATTGTTGGGGCTGCTTTTGAAAATCAAAGGCGGCCCTTTTTATTTGCCTTATTAAGAGAACTAATGTTCTTGTAATGATAAAAATATGATAAAAATACAAATGTAAGTTTGATAATATTACCTCAGGAAGACGATTAAATTTGGGGGGTATACATGGAGGAAATAATTACAAAAGATGACATTATAAAACGACTGAAGGAAATAGCCTTTTCATACAGTGATGATGCCAAATGCTCTGAGAAGCTTAAGGCATTGGAAATGCTGTGCAAAATAACAGGAGTTATGAATGAGGCCAACGGCGCACCGGAAAATATGACATTGGAGGAATATCTCCGTACCGCTGAGGACAAGTAAGGCGGTGAGTGGATATGACTGATTTATTTGATTTCAGGCAGTATGCGGAGAAATTTCTTAAAATACGAACCAAAAGCGGAGATATAGCGGCTTTTAAGCTGAATAATCCGCAGAAAAGGCTGCTGGAAATAATTGAGGGCGAAAAAAGAGCGGGAAAGCCTGTGAGGATAATAATACTCAAGGCCAGACAGATGGGGTTTTCCACACTTGCCGAGGCGATGATATTTCACAACACGGTTACGCATGAAAATATTAATTCGCTTTTGATTGCACATAAAGATGATTCGGCTGCCGGATTATTTACAATGAACAAGCTTTTTTACGAGGAACTGCCGGATTTATTAAAGCCGATGCGAAACAGTGCCAATACACGAGAGATGTTATTTGAAAACCCGAATAAAAATGCCGATGTTCGTGGGCTGAGGAGCAGGATTCGTTCTGTTACCGCAGGCGGACGAGGTGTCGGGCGAAGTGAAACAATAACAAATGTACATGCATCGGAGGTGGCGTTCTGGGAGGGCGACAAAAAAGCCATATTAAACGGACTGATGCAGGCGGTGCCTGACAGTGAGGATACTACGGTAATACTGGAGTCAACGGCTAACGGCTGTGAGTATTTTAAGGAGATGTGGGACAGGGCGGTTAACGGAGAGACGGACTTTGTACCGATATTTTTTCCATGGCATGAGATGGCTGAATACCGACGTGAGTATGACGGCTTTCAGCTGACAAGGGCAGAGCTTGTATTAAAGAAGGCATACGGGCTGGATAATGAACAGCTGGCGTGGCGCAGGTGGTGCATACGAAACAACTGCGGGGGTGATGAGGAGTTATTCAGGCAGGAATATCCGGCGGCGCCGGAGGAGGCATTCCTTATGTCGGGAAGGTGCATATTTGACAAGAACAAAATAATTGAGCGTTTAGCTGAGCTTAGGGACAAAAAGCCTATTACTATTGGGAAATTTATATGCAAAGAAGAAAACGGCAGGCTTAAAGGCGAGAGGTTTAAGCGGGACAGATACGGGTTTATTAAGATATACGAGCGGCCGAAGGCATATCACAGGTATGTAATAGGCGGAGATACATCGGGCGAGGGCAGTGATTATTTTACGGCACAGGTTTTGGATACAGCAAACGGTAGGCAGGTGGCGGTATTAAAACAGCAGTTTGATGAGGACGAGTTTGCTAGGCAGATTTATTGTCTGGGCAAGTATTACAACAATGCATTGGTTGGCATAGAGACAAATTTTTCGACTTTTCCCATTAAGGAGCTGACAAGGCTGGGGTATGAAAACCAATACATACGCAGGCAGGAGGACAGCTATGCGGGCAGGCTATTAACGGCATACGGGTTTAAGACAACCATGGTTACACGGCCGATTATAATAAGCGGGCTAGTCAGGTTTATACGTGAGGACTGCGGGTGCATACGGGACACGGAGACATTGCGTGAGCTATTGGCTTTTGTACGGAACTCTAGGGGGCGTGCGGAGGCAGAGCGAGGGGCGCATGACGATCTAGTGATGGCGCTGGCGATTGCGTTATACATAATGCCGGAATGCAGTGAAGAGCAAACAAAGGAGCAGGCGGTACATGCACGGTGGACGGCGGACATGTGGGAGGACTACGAGAACAGCGATGAGGAGGGCAGGAAGTACCTCATTGCAAAGTACGGGAAACCTTAAGGGATTAAAACCGTGGGCGCCACCCACACCCGCAAGCCTTCGAGAAGGCTTGACCTAAGCTTTATCTCTGAAACAACGTACGTTGTTTCAGTATGAAAATTTTTGCCCAGCTTTTTATAAAAAGCTGGTAGGTGTGGGCAATGCCCACGGTTTTCAAGGTAGAAAGGAGGATTTTAATGGATACAAATAATAGCCTGCACTACTGGCAGGACAGGCTCTATAACAGCCTGACAGCATACAGCGACGATCTTCAGTTAATGGATAAGCGTGAGGCACTCTACTGTGGTACGCATACGGTCTTTTCATCACCTAATGCAAAGGACGCAAGCTGTGTAAGAAACATAGTGTCCGAGCTTATTGAGGCGGAGGCGGAGACTACTATCCCCAGACCAAAGGTAACAGCCAGATGCCGGGGTGACGAGCCTAAAGCCGAGCTTATTGAGGCATTTTTAGCCAATGAGCTTGACCGCCTGCCCTTTGAGGTCATAAACGACATGGACGAGCGTACCACACCTATACAGGGCGGAGATTTTTTCCTCATTGAATGGGATATGTCAAAGGGCGGTCACTCCGAGGACGGCGGGCTGAATATAACTTTACTGCACCCAAAACAGGTTATACCTCAGAGTGCGGTAACCGACATAAACGAAATGGACTACATAATAATACAGACCGCCAAAACAAAGGCAAGCATAAAGCGCATATTCGGTGTTGATGTAGCCGATGAGTTTGAGGAAAACCCAAGCGCAAGAACGTCAGGCGAGTACACACCCTCGGAGGATATTGTAACTCTTAACACGGTTTACTATCGCAGTACAAACGGCTCTATCGGGCGTTTCCGCTGGGTAAATGACACAGTTGTTGAGGACTTGAAGGATTATCAGTCACGGCTTTTAAGACGCTGCAATAACTGCGGTGCGGTGTGCTTTGATGAGGAATGCAGCTGTGGTTCACACTCATTCTCATTAAAAGCCGAAAAGTATGAGGTGCTTAATGCAGATGCAGTCAGGACAGACGGCACAGTAATTAAAAAAGGCACTAAAATACCGTTTTATACACCAAATGTAATGCCTGTTGTGCTTAGGAAAAACGTATCTTTGTTTGGTCAGCTATTAGGCGACAGCGATGTGGATAAAATAACTGACCAGCAGGAGCTTATTAAAAAGCTCGGCTCAAAGATACAGGAAAAACTCCTTAAGGGCGGCAGTTATGTAACATTCCCGAGGGGTGCCAGCATACGCAAGACTGATGAAGAGCTTAAGGTAATTGAGCTTAATAATATAAGCGACAAACAGCTTATTGACGTGCTTAATATACAGCCCGACATCAGCCGTGATATGGAGTATCAGGAGCGTGTATACGAGGCATCAAGACAGTCAATCGGTATTACCGACAGCTTTCAGGGCAGGTATGATCCGACTGCTTTAAGTGGCAAGGCAAAGCAGATAGCTGCAGAACAGTCAGCCGGCAGGCTTGAGGGCAAGCGTGTTATGAAGCGTGCGGCATATGCAGGTATTTTTGAGATAATGTTTAAGTTTTTGCTTGCATATGCAGATGAGGCACTTAATGTGGCCGGCGGGCAAAGCGAAAACGGCATTCAATACCGTACCTTCAACCGCTATGACTTTCTTGAACAGGATTCTGCCGGTGAGTATTACTGGAATGATGATTTCCTGTTCTCGGTTGACGCTTCAACACTTCCGGCTGGTAACAGAGAACTAATGTGGAAGGAAGCAAAGGAGAACTTCTCCGGCGGTGCATACGGCAATCAAAGCGAGGACAGTACAAGACTGCTTTATTGGACAGAGCTTGAGCGTCTGCATTATCCGCATGCAAAGGAGATTAAGGACAGTATACGCAGAAGGCTTGAAGAAAACAGCGGTGCTAAAAAGGAAGGTGACGGAAAATGAAATGCCCAAAGTGCGGTATAGACCTGAGAATACAGTCGGCATATGACGAGACGGTATCCGAGGGCGATGCGGAGTATACATACAGGGTGCGTGAGCGAATGTGCCCCAATCCGCAGTGTGAGAACTACCTTGACACGGTTGATATAGACAGAAAAATAACCGGAATAAGGGATAATACCGATATCCCGGAAGGTGAGGAGGTGATTTAGGTATGAAGGATAAGCTTAAAATCGGGAACAAAGGCAATATGGAGGTAAAGGCATTGCAGAGTGAGGGCAACAAAAAGCCGACAGTCAAAAAAGGTGAGGACTTAAGAAAATAAGGAAAGGAGTGAGTGAATAATGGAAAATGCGGCAGACATGGAAGGCATGGAAGGCATGACAAACATAACCAATATGCAGAATATGCCAAACATGAATACAGAAGAAATTTCCGGCGGTAATGGTGCACAGGCAGGGAACACACAGGCAATGGGTGCCGACAGTGCAAAGCTGGCGGAGTTTATAGGCAGTGAGCTTAGAAAGCTTATTGAGGCATACCCCGACAGCGGTATAACATCGCTTAAGGACTTGCTTAATAAGCCATATGCCAAGGAGCTTATGCGCTATTGGTCTAGGGGAATTCCTCTTTATAAGGCATACGGCATAGTTAATGCTGAGGATATTTATTCCAGACGTGCGGCGGCTGATAAGCAGGCGGCATTAAACACATTACGCTCTAAGAGTCATTTGGTAAGCACAGGCGGTGCATCAAGGGCGGACAAAAGTGTACCTATGGAGGTAATGGAGCAGTACAGGGAGTTTTTCCCCGATTGGAATGATACACAGATAATTAGTGATTACAGAAAGCGTTATTAAAATAGGAGGGGGAAAAGAAATATGTTCAGTGTATATAAAATTTTAACAGGCGAGTCTTTACCGCTTGAGTATTATGCGGCGGCAGACGGTCAGGCACCTGTGCTTGGTGAGGCGCTTAAGATTTCTGGCGGTGAGCTTACAATGGCAAGCGGTGCGGACAGTGCGGAGTTTATATGTGCGGGGGTTAAGCTTAGTGACGGGCGTTATCCGGTGCTTAGGCTCAGAAGCGATATTGAGTTCTTTACCGAAACGGTGCTTGTCACAGCGGGTATTGGTGCTAAGGTACAGCTTGGAACAGACGGCTTAGGCATTACAGACACAACGGGCGGGTGCTTTAAGGTAACCAACACGTCAGCAAATGGTACATACGGAATATTTACAGCTTAAGACCGTGGGATTAAGACCGTGGGCACTGCCCACACCCGCAAGCCTTCGAGAAGGCTTGACCTAAGCTTTATTTCTGAAACAACTTACGTTGTTTCAGTATGAAAATTTTTGCTCAGCTTTTTATAAAAAGCTGACAAGGTTCGGAACGGAGTTCCGAGGTTTTTAAAAAAGGAGGATAAAACATGGCAATTATTTTTTCACAAGGCAGTGGTGTCAATGACTCAGTATTCGGCAAGAGCCAGGCACCCATCAGAGCGGTTATTGAACAGAATGTAGAATCATTCGCCGAGCTTTCAATGATTGATAAGATCTTTTATATGGATAAATCCAAAAACTATGCCGAGCGCTATACATCAGAGACATCACTCGGTGACTTCGTAGACGTAGGCGAGAACGGCGCATACCCTATGGCAAGCATGCAGGAGGGCTATTCAATCACTATTGAGCCTACTACATGGAAGAGCTCGTTTGAGGTAACAGCCGAAATGGTCGAGGACGCTAAAATCGGCAAGATTAAGTCCAGAGCCAATATATTTGCAACCAGCTATAACAGAACACGAGAAAAGTTCGCCGCTAACCTTATTTACGGCGGTACAGGTAATGAAATAGAGTTTGCCGGCAAAACATACACAACTAAATCGGCAGACGGTGTTCCGCTTTTCTCAACAGCCCACACGTCTGTAACAGAGGGCTGTGATGAGCAGTCAAACCTCTTTACAAACGCATTCTCTATCTCGGTTATGGACGCCATGCAGGAGGCTATGCAGAAGTTTACCGATGATGACGGCAATATACTTAATGTTGCCCCAGATACTATCATTATCCCTAACTCCGGTGCATTAAAGAGAGCGGTGTTTGAGGCAGTAGGCTCTGACCTTGACCCTAACTCAAACAATAACGCAGTTAATTTCCAGATGGGCCTTTGGAATGTGCTTGTGTGGAACTACCTTCCCACAACAATAGGCGGCAAGCCATACTTTATGATGCTTGACAGCAGATTTAACAAAGACTATATGTGTATGCCGTGGGTGGACAGACTTGCTCTTACTACACGCAGTGATATTGAGCCTAACACAGACGCTAATATCTGGAAGGGCAGAGCACGTTTTGGTGCAGGCTTTAATAACTGGCGTTCAATTGCTGTCTGCGGTGAGGGTGTTACAGGCGGCACGGTTCTTGTATAAACAGGAGTGTGATTTATATGACATGGGGTGAAGCAGTGCTTATCACCTTGCAGAAGGTGTTTGCCGTAAGCGGTTCCAAGGTTGATATAAACGATACAACCGCACCGTATATTGCGGCAATGCCCCATGTGGCTAATGAGGCACTTGCGCTTCTTGCCACATGCGGTAAATACATAGTAAAAAGCATAGATATTACAGCAGAAGAGGATAACTCCGAATTTAAGCTGAAGGATATTGCAGAGAATTTTTATTCACTGCGTGATAATGAGGTATTTTTTAATAATATCGCCTGTGACTGTTATACATTAATCGGCGGTAATGAAATTGTATTGTTCTATGCCGGGGACTGGCGGATTTACTACAACGCATATCCGGCTAAAATAACAGCCGATACATCCGATGACTGTGAGCTTGAGCTGGACAGTGAGGCGGCAGTGCTTATTCCGCTTTATATGGCGAGTCAGCTTTATAAGGACGAGGACGCAGAGGTTGCCACAATGTACAGAAACGAGTTTGAGGCCGGCAGAGAGGCTTTGCTTTACCGTGATGTGCCTAAAACAAGCGGTATGAGTTTTATTTCGGTTAAAAATTGGGTATAGGAGGCGGTTAATGTATGTCAAGGTTTAATATACCAAATCCGCCTGCCAGACGAGTGCTGACAATAGACGAGTTCTACGGCGTTGATTTGCATAATGCACCTAATAATGTTGATGTCCATCGTTCACCCAATGCCCCGAACATGATAAGGGACGTGCCCGGCAAGGTAAGAAAGCGTACAGGATATTATTTGACAGGCGAGTTTGACGGACAAATAAACGGTGTGTTTTTTATGGACGGCATTAAAATAGTGCATTCGGGTGTGAAGCTTTATGCGGACAACACCGTTATTTACTCGGATATGAACGATAAACGCAGCTTTGCCGTGGTGTTTGACAAAAGACTATATATATTCGACGGCAAAACTGCGGTTGTGTACGGAAAGTTTGATGATGTATACACAGTAAAAAAGCTGACGGACATTGCATATGTGCCTACAATCGTTATTTCCAGACTGCCTTCGGGCGGCGGTACTGTATTTGAACCGATTAATCTGCTTTCAAGGGCGTGGAAGGAATCGTTTTTGGCAGACGGTACAACTAAAGCATATCAGCTGACAGAGGACGAGCTGGACAGTGATACGGTTGAGGTGCGTATTATGAATTCATCGGGAACATGGGTGGATAAGACAGAGAATACAGATTTCACCGTTGACAGGGATTTGGGCATAGTTACATTTAATACCGCACCGTCGGCACCGACCGTATCGGGCATGGATAATGTGGAGATTACGGCATATAAAACACGAGACGGCTATGCTGACAAGATAAACAAATGCAGTTTCGGCATACTCTACGGTGTAAACGGCGCATCGGACAGGCTGTTTCTTTCGGGCAATCCCGATGAGCCGTCCTACGACTGGTATTCGGCGTTATATGATCCTACTTATTTCGGTGATCTATGGTACTCGGCTATGGGCAGAGGCGGTGCGGCTGTTATCGGGTATTCAATAATAAACGGCTGTCTGGCTGCACATAAGGAAAACAGCGATGACGGGAAAAACGTAATTATACGGCAGGGCAATACAAACTCCGATGATGAGGCAATTTTCCCTATTATTAATACTCTGCTTGGGGCAGGTGCCGTATGTTCTCATGGTTTTGGGTATCTGCTTAATGAGCCGTTATTTTTAACCGATCTTGGGGTATATGCCATTACATCACAGGATATAAGCGGTGAAAAATACAGTCAAAACCGTTCTTTTTACATCAATAATGCGTTATGTGCAGAAAGCTTAAATGATGCCTATGCTTTGGTTTACAAGGATATGTTTTATATAGCGGTTGGTGAGCGGATATACATACTTGACAGCTTACAGCGCAGGTATGCCGAGGGTGAGCCGTACTCGTCATTTCAGTATGAATGCTATTTATGGGAAGGCATTAATGCAAGGGTGCTCTGGGAGGAGGACGGTGCGCTGTGCTTCGGCAGGGCAGACGGTAAAACAATGGCGTTTTACACTGACAAGGAGAGCCAGAATTCATACGCTGATGACGGTGAGCCGATAGCGGCGCTTTGGGAGCTGCCGGATTTATCGGGGCATGATTTCTACAAGCGCAAGGTATACAGGGGTATTGGCATAAGGCTGTCAGCAAGCATAAAAACAGGTGTTGAGGTATATGCCGAGAGCGGCGGAGTAAGGAAAAAGTTATTTGACAGCGGTGCAGAGGCGGTGTATATGGATTTCTCACATGTGGATTTCAGCGGTATAAACTTTTCATCGGATAATACGCCGAGGACATTTTACCGCAGGATATACGTCAGAAGAACGGACAAGGTACGCTTTGCACTGGAGAACAATAGCGCTGAGGAGCCGTTCGGGATATATGCCGTTGCTCTGGAATACAACGACGCATCTGCTAAGAAATACTAACAAGACCGTGGGCAGTGCCCACACTTTGAACCTAAACCGTGGGCACAGCCCACACCCGCCAGCCTTTGCAAAGGCTGGAGCGAAACTCTCATACGCAAAAATGTACATTTTTGCGGAAAATAAAATTTAGGTCCACCCTTTTTAAAGGGTGGTAGGTCTGGGCAACGCCCAGGGTTTAGGTTTTTAGAAAGGAAGTGATTTTATGGACAATCTTTCACAGATTACAAGTGACATGTATTCGGATAAAGGCATTCGTGTAAAGAATAACCCGCTTGGGCTGTCAGTTGCCGAGGCCCAGAGAGCCTTTGACGAGCTTACCCTTGATGTGGTTATCCCAGCCTTTAACTCACTTGTAACCACACAAAATACAATAAATGCCGATGTTGATTCCACGGTAAATGCGCTTTCCTCATCAGTAGTGTCAAAGGCTGATGCATCGGATGTGCTTTTAAAGACCAACTCAGCCGAGTTTATTCCGACATCGGACTATCAGCCTGCAACAAAGAGGTATGTAGACCTTAATGTTATATCCGGCGGTGTTCCTCAGACAAGAACTGTAAATGGTTATTCGCTGGATAATGATGTTGTTCTTACTGCTGATGATGTGGGTGCACTGGATACCGGTGATGCTTCAAGCATCGCTCCCGCAATGGACGGTATTGAATCAGCCGGCGTTTCGGACAATTACTCAAGAGCCGATCATGTGCACCCGAGCGATACAAGCAAACAAAATGTGCCAGAACGAATTACATCGGGTACGGTTATAACGCTTGCGGATAATAAAGAATATGTTCTGACAAATGTAACATTGTTAACCCTTACATACCCAAGCGGAAATTTTGAATGCTGGCTTAAGATAACAACGGCGGCAGATGGTACAGTAACAATTACATTGCCTTCATCGTTATACATAGGCTCGGCACCTGTATTCGGCAACGGCGAAACTTGGGAGATTTCAATTAAGGACAGTGTTGTAATAGCACAAAAGGCAGGTAGTGGCGCATGATGAAGCAAAGACGCAGAATGCTTACAAACTTGATTAATTTGGAAAATTCATTTTTAAACGCTGTTTATGTTGCATCAGCAGGTAATGACAGCTCAACAAGCGGCTACGCACGAATATCAACATCTTTATTATTGAATAACAAAAAATATTATCTGTTTGGATACTATAAAGATAATTTTGCAATATTCACTTATTTTAACGGCACTATAACAAAAATATATGAACATTCACATTCAGCTACATTGAACGTAGATTTTAACTATGTAGGCTATTGCAGTTTATCAGCTAACAGCGACTATACAAAATATAGCTTAGGCCTTACAGCTCTGTCGTTTGGCGCTGATTTGGATAATATTTTTGCAGCTTTATCAGATGAATTTGTAAGCGGGTATGAAGAGAACTCAGCATCTATATTCTACATAACGATAACAAATATATATAAGGGAGAAACAAAGTATATCTTTAACGGAATTTCAAGCAGATTTTGTGTTTATAAAGCAGTTGGCTCGGTTTATTCGGATTTAACTCCGTTGTTTAACCACAATCTGTATTTGATTAGCTTAAGCGGAACATCAATTACTTCAAGCTATGATAACTTAACGGCCGCTAACCATTATGGCTATACTGTATTCGCTGCAAAGGAGTGATATTATTGTATGCAAAATTAATAAACGGAAGCTTAAAGAGTCTGAGAATGCCTTTGAAAATAGGTGAAAATGATGTCTTTACTAATGATGAAAACATAATTAGAGCTAACGGCTATAAACCTGTTGTGTATGCCGCTGCACCAAGTGAGGACGCAGTTTTTCATTGGGAGGAAACGGACACTGCAATAACACAGGTTTTTGAATAACTAAGGAGGGAGTGACTAAATGAGAAAAGTAATGGAAAGTGACTTACATAGAGCGGATTCTCACCACAGGTACAGTTACAATTACGGCAGAAAGGAAAAAATAAAGGACAGCGGAATTGTATACCTGTATAAGGATAAATACGGCCTTCTTCATGCCACGAGCTGGGAGGATGTAGCCGCTGAGTTCGGTAAATACATTGCTACCGACGAGGTGGAAGAAAGGGAAGGCCTGCCTTTTGTCAACGGCAGTGTGTATACGATATTCGGTGCAGGTGACGGATATGTTTACCTGACTAAAAACAAGAATGATGATTCAATGTTTTATACTTCCAGAACTTCTGTTGGCAGTACGGTTGTAGTTCCGCACGGCAAAGAGCTGAAAAGGGCAAGCTGTGAACTGCTCAGGCAGATGTATGTTTTGCTTGATAAAGCGGAAGAGTCTGCTGAATAGGAGGTGACGTTTATGACCGAGGGTGTTATTTCGGCAATCATAAGCGGAGCAGTTACACTTATTGTCTGCATGACAAATAACTATACCCAAGGCATAAAGGTTACAAAGCAGCACAATAAGACAATAGAGCTTATAGACTACCGTTTATCCGAACTTTCCCAAAAGGTGGAAAAGCAAAACAGTTTAATAGACAGAACGTATGCACTGGAGCAGAGCATGGCCCTGCAGGAGGAACGTATCAAGGTTGCAAATCATAGAATAGAAGACTTAGAGGAAAAAACCGCCTAGTGCATACAAAATAAATGTAATATAAGAAGGAGGAATATTTATGGATATGACTCAGGTTCTTGAAGGTGTCATTACAATTGCGACGGCAGTTGTTACTGCCTTTGTAATACCTCTTTTGAAAAGAAAGCTTACATCAGCAGAGTTAGATACATTAAGCACATGGGTTGATATTGGAGTGCTTGCCGCAGAGCAGGTATTAGGCTCGGGTGAGGGTGTGGCAAAGAAACAGTTTGTAATAAATTTCTTGACAAGCAAGGGCTACACAGTCAACAGCGATGAAATTGATAATTTGATAGAAGCCTCTGTTCATAAGCTTACAAATCAGCTTAAGACAAAATAAGGAGGATACTGTGAAAATACTTCGGAATATACTGTCCCTTAATCACAGACTGCGTACTAAGGGAAGCTATAAAAAAACAACCATTACAGTTCATTCAACGGGCAATGCAGGCAGTACAGCCGAAAATGAGCGTAACTGGCTTGATAATATATCTAACACAAGAGATGCTTCGTGGCATTATGTTGTGGGAGAGAATGTTATAATACAGGCTCTCCCCGATGATGCCGAGGCATGGCACTGCGGTGATTCCAACGGCAACAAATATTCACTGTCGGTTGAAATATGCGAAAGCGGTGACAGAAAAAAGACATTGCTTAATGCGGCTGAATTTGTTGCCCAAAAAGCGGACGAGCTTGGCCTGAGTGAAAATGAAATAGTCAGGCACTTTGATTGGACAGGCAAGAATTGTCCGAGAATACTGATTGATGATAAATATATTAAAGCCGGCATGGATTGGAAATGGTTTATCATGGAGGTGAAGGGATTTATGGCTAATATTACACAGCATGAATTTAATGAAATGCTTGATAATTACCTTGAAGAACGTGCAAAAAAAGAACCGTCAGAGTGGTCCGAGAATGCACGAAAATGGGCAGAGAGCAACAATATTGTTGTCGGTGACGAAAACGGCAGCAAAAAATACAAGTCATTCGTGACTAAGGAAGAGCTTGTAGCTGTTCTGTGTAAATTAAAGGGGGTAAAATAATTGTATTATACCTACAACAGCAAGGGTGAAATTATTGATACCGATTCATCTGATAATAAAATAAGCGCAGGCACATCAAGCACAAAAAACACATCAAGTGCATCAAGTGCATCAAGTAATCAAAATACTCCGGTTATCGGCAGCACTTCAAATGATAACGCATCGGGCTACGGCAGAGGAGTAGGCTATTCCAACAGAGAGACAGCATATAAATGGTCCGACGGAACAACTACATACTCCAATGCTACCGATTACAGAGATGCGGCAGAGGCAGCAGGCAAAAACCTAAGCAATATATCTCTTGTTTCATCAACCACATACGGTACAGGCTCGCTTACGGGAAACAGCAATAATTATGGTGTGACGGTTGTAGGAGACGGCAGCGGAAAAAGCGGGTTTACAAACAACATTTACTCCAGTAACAGCGGCTATGGCAGAGCCTATGAGGCGGCACAGATGCAGGCCGCATATTTAAGCGGGCTTTACGGATACGACTACACAAAAGGGTTTTCAGACGCCAACAGTATGTATGGTGCATATGTAAAGGGTGCAGGCGACTCCATGACAAATTTTGGCGGTCTTAATGCAGGTGCTTCTTCCGGTGTTGACTGGATGAAGGCATATGAGAATGCGGCTGACAAACAGGAGTCTGCAATACAGTACAGAGTTGATGCAATTATAAATACACTTAACTCAAACAGAGAGGATTATGAGCGTCAGTTTGATGAAATTGCCAGACAGGCTTACGTTTCAAACAGACAAGCACAGCTGGCACTTCCTCAGCAGCTTGCATCGGCAGGCTTAACAGGCGGAGCAAGCGAAACATCAATGCTTAAGCTTGCAACAAACTATGAAAATGCCGTTAATGAAAATGAAACAAACCGACTGTATATGAATAAAGATATTGATACTCAGATAATAAATGCACAGCTTTCCGCCGACAGCGAAATAGCTTCAATGCAGTCCGAATATTATCTAAGCGCTTTGCAGGCATATGAAAATCAGATAAATACGCAGAACGAGCTTTATATGGATATGCTTGATTACTCGCTTCAGAAAGATAAGCTTGCTCAGGACGCATATTACAGCAATCTGGACTATGATCTTGCCCTTGAAAAGCTGAATGCCTCAGCGGAGGCTGATGAGCTGGATAAACTTGCGGACAAAGCATCTACATTGGGCAAGTACGGGATATTTGATGCATATTCCGAGCTTGGATATTCGGCAGATGAGATTTCGGCAATGTCAGCGGCATACATAGCTCAGAATACAAAAACCACAAAGACATCATCGTCGTCAAAAAGCTCATCAAAGAGCAGCTCAAAAAGCACGAAAGACGATACACAAACAGTAAGCGGCAAACAGTATGTCAGTATATTGAATGATATAGGTACAAACCAGCTTAGAGATATGATGGAAAAAGGTTTTGGATTTAGTTTTTAAGGAAATCCGGAGGTATAATTGTTATGCCTCTGGATTTTTTTGCTGTAAATGATATGATAACAATAAATGGAAGGAGCTGGGTTTTATGTCTGTAAAATCTTTTATAAAAACATTGGGGGTTTCTTTGTTTTTTGTATCTGTTACGGCAGTAACTGCTTTTGGTGCAGAATACACAGTAGGCGGACAAAAATATGTATTTAAAAATCAGATAATAAATGATAACGGAGTAAGCTATATCTCAATTGATGATTATGTTGATATAACTAATAAAAAAATACTTGATGAAAACGGACAGTCTGTTGCAGTGAACTATCCGGCTATCAGTTTTATTGTTGGAGACAGTTTTGCACATTCAAAAACGGGAACTGAAATTAAACTTTATAATACGCCGATAAAATATAACAATATGATTTATGTTCCGCTGCGAATGCCAAAGGAAATAGACAGCAACATAATTATGTATGATACCAAAACAGGAAATACGGATATTTATAATGCGTATGATTTAAGCGGAAGCATTAACAAATTTAAATTGAATGATTATGAAATAAAGGCTAACAGGCTTATTAATTTAGAGAAATATATAAGTCTTATATATCATAATTCTCATGCAGATGTGGCACAGATAGATAAAAGCGGATATGAAAACGGTTTTGGGAAAATAATATATACATCAAAAAAATTACCGGCAAGAACTATTACTGTATATTTTGAAAACGGATGTATTAAACAGATTGAAGATACAAATAGTGATGAGTATGTAATACCTGATGCTGTTACTGAAACTACATCCGATTATGTAAATGCGGTTTCCGGTGACTTTTCCGTTACAATTTATGCAAAGGACGAATATTCTGAATTGGATGATAATTCAATATATGCCGAAGTTAAGTATATAGGAGATAAGGACTGTTATTATGCTTGGGGAAGCTCACCTTGCTTTGCTCTTGGTTTAAGTGGTTTTGGCGGCGTCGGCATAGATGATGTTGCTAAAAGATATATGTGGGAAAAGGGCGAAGTTAAAACTTATCCTCTTAAGTTTTATTCTAATGAACCTGAAAAAGCCGGTGAGTATGAAGTTTATGGAACGTTGGATCTGACAGATGAACAAAGCGGCAAGCCGATAAAAATAAAATTAAGTAAAAATATTGAGCTGAAATAATTCAAAAACCGGGTGCAGTTTTTTGCACCCAGTTCCTTTTATAACTGTCGTTTGGTTTCATAATACGGACATGGTGAGCAAATGGTTTCTCTTTGTCTGCCAAGTGCTCTTATCCTGCATTTTCCATACTGCTGGTGTATGCAATTTTGACGACATTCCAAATTCATTATAATCACCTCTTGATGCTTAGTATTCCCCCATAAGTGACGATGTATTTACGATTTTATTCTTTTTTTACGTATATTTTTCCAATATACTTACAATTTCATTAAATTAGAATAAAATTATGTAAATTCCGTTATTTTATGCTATACTGTAAGCGTTAAACTAATTTCTGTGAGAGGTGACGTAATGAAACATTTGCGAACAGTTTTACTTGCTTTGTTATTGACTCTTTTAACAGCTGTGGCAGCATTTGGAGCAACTGTAAAGGTTATTAATATAAATCTTACATATGACGGAAAAACGGTTACATACCGTGAAAAAGAGGTACACGTAATTGTTGACGGAAATGAGCTTACCGATTTGGATATGCCTGCCGTAATTATTGACAGCCGTACACTTGTGCCGCTTAGAGCAATATTTGAAGCAATGGGTGCCGAGGTAAGATGGAACGGCAGCAGTCAGATGATAACAGCAACATTTGACGATGGCGATGTTGTTAAAATGTTTATAGACAACAAAGCGGGAACAGTAAACGGAAATGCTTTTAACATGGACGTTGCCCCTAAAATAATAAATGACAGAACAATGGTGCCGGTAAGGGCTATTGCGGAGGCAATCGGTGCCAATGTTGACTGGGAAGACAGCACAAGGACAGTTGCAATTACGTCCTATGTTGTTGGTTCGGGAGAAAGCTCAAACAACAGTGACTCAGCTACGGGAGAAAATGCCGATAACAGCACTGACAGCAGCACAGACAGCAATACAGAAAATAATACGGATTCTAATAAGGTAACCGACCTTTCGCATGTGGATACTTCAGAGATAGACACAAGTGCGGTTAATAATACAGAAAACGAAGTCAGGGTGACGAATATAACTGCTGACGGAAATGATACATATACAATAAAAACATCGGGCAATATTTGGCAGTATAAATATGCCACCGTTCTTAATACAAAGGTCGCTGTGGATATATATGGAGGAAACATTGCGGTAAATTCAACAAACATTTCGGTTAATGATGAACCGGTTGAAAGAATAAGGATTGCTCAGAATGCAATGACACCGTATAAAATAGTCCGTGTTGTATTTGACCTGACAGAAAATGCCGGAAATTATACGGTAACTAAGTCGTCCGACGGCACAAGCCTTATTGTTAAGTTTGGTTCTTCCTCCTCAACGACAACTCCGACGACACCTGATACGCCTGTTATCGGAGAAAATCCGACTGAACCGACCGTGCCTGAGAATAATACTTCCGAAGATGATTTGGGCAATAAGCTCAACAGTATATCAAGAGTAACTCTCGGAGATGACGGGAGCAATGATGTTGTTACAATTTACGGTAATTCAACACCCAATTATAAAATATTTACTCTGGATAACCCATACAGAATTGTGATTGATATTGCCGACTCGGCTAAAAATGTATCCTCGCTTCCTGATGCAGGCAATGCAAATAATATCAGTAACATAAGAATGAGCCAGTTTACCACATCAAGCACAAGGGTGGTTCTTGATGTTAAAAGCGGTACGGAGTATACAAGTATTGCAGGGAACGGATACATAAGAATTACTCTAAGCAAGCGAACCACCGAAGTTACCGAAAGCCTTGTAAATGACGGCAAAACTGTTAAGTTTACGGCATGACGGGCTAAAGGCATCGGCAATAACAAAGGAGTATAATCCGTATACGGGAAAAACAATAGTATACCTTAACGGAGATTACAGTGACTCATACAAGAATAAAACACTTACGTATTCAAATAGCAATCCGCAGTCATCATATATTGCTTCTGCGGCATTCTCAAGCGCAAACGGAAAAACAAAAATTGTACTTACACCAAGCTTGATTGACGAGTACAAAATATATGAAAGCGGCGGATACATATATATAGATCAGGTTGACCCGAGAACGGTGTATGATGCGGTTGTTGTTATAGATGCCGGACATGGAGGTTCAATGCCGGGTGCGGTGGTTAACGGAGTATATGAGAAGGATGTAACGCTGGATATTGCAAAGAGAGTATACAGTGATTTCAGCGGCAGCAATGTTAAGGTGTATGTAACCAGATTTACCGATACTGATGTAGATAACTATAAGAGAGCATACATGGCAAATGCAGGAGCCGATATGTTTGTGTCAATACACTGTAATTCAATTTCGGGAAGTGTTGAAATTGACGGTACAGAAACATTGTATGCACCCCACAGCGGTGAGGGCAACGGTTCTCTTACAAGCTATCAGCTTGCAACTGTTATTCAAAAGTATGTTACAAATGTTGCCGGTACTTATAACAGAGGTGTAAAAAACCGTTCGGACCTTATTGTACTTAACAAAACAACTGTGCCTGCGGTTCTGCTTGAGACAGGATTTATGACTGACAGCGGTGATATGTCGCTTATTAATTCGGCAAGCGGCAGACAGAAGTTTGCAGATGCAATTTATAAGGCAATAAAAGAAATAGTAAAAAATTACGATTACAGATAAATATTGGGGCACACCTTAAAGGTGTGCCTTTTAAATATGAGTTGCAAACTTTTGGAAGAACTTGTATGATTATGGAAGTGGTTTTCGCAAGGCGCTGAATAAATTAGAGGAATAAAATATGATAGTTAAATATGCAGAAAAAAATGAAATCAATGATTGGATGGAACTGGTATCTATTGTTCGTGATAATTTTCCGGGAATTAACGAAAATCAATACAGAGACGGACTTGAGAAAAGCATTGAAAACGGGGAGGCATTGACTGTTTGGGAAAACGGTGTTTTGATTGGTGCACTTGCTTTTTCAAAAATTTCGGCAGAGCTTGAATTTTTGGCTGTTCACCCCGACTATAGACGAATTGGTGTGGCAAAACTGTTGTTTCAAAAAATGCTGGAGGAGTTTAATACAGGCTGTGAAATTTCAGTTGTAACCTATCGTGATGGCGATAAAATGGGTGAGTCTGCAAGAAAACTGTATTTTGGGCTTGGATTTAGTGAGGCAGAGCTTTTAATTTTATTTGATTATCCTTGCCAAAGGCTTACTTATATTGTGCGATAAAGAAGGGACTTGATGTTTTGGAAAATTTGGCAGTGCTTGTATCGGAATTATACCTAAAGGACACAAATGCTGCTTATGGCGCATTGAAAAAGCTTATGGAGGAGAACAAAAACAATAAAGAGGTATATGAATTTTTTGATAAGTATGCAGAAATGTTGTATAACAAAAATTCATATATCAGGACAAGAGGGCTTTTGCTTATTTCCGCATGTGCAAAATGGGACAGTGAGAACAAAATAAATGGAATAATGGATAAATATCTTGAGCATGTGACTGATGAAAAGCCAATAACCGCAAGACAGTGCATACAGGCACTTCCCGGTATAATAAAGTATAAACCCGAGCTTAAGGAGAAAATATCTTCTGCTCTTAAAAATGCTGATGTCAGCAAATATAAGGAAAGCATGGCGCCGCTTATTATTAAGGATATAAACAGCGTTTTGGAGCTTATCTGAGAGTTGAATTATAATGAAGGTACTAGGCATTAATGCAAGTGCAGTTAAAGATGAAACACAGAAAAAAGAATAATTCAGGGGTGAAAATATGGCTACTTCAAAGGAATATGCTGAATTTATTGTATCCCAGCTTGATACATTGGATGAAATAGCATCAAGAAAAATGATGGGCGAGTATGTTTTGTATTATAGAGGCAAGGTGTTTGGCGGAATTTATGACAACCGATTTCTTGTTAAAATAACACAGGGTGGCAGAGATGTAATACCCAATGCCCCGGAGGAAATACCTTATGGAGGTGCTAAGCCTATGCTTTTGGTGGAGGAAGTAGAAAACAAGGAGATTTTAAACAGGCTTTTAAACGCTATGTATGACGAGCTTCCTATGCCTAAGCCAAAAAAGAAAAAATAATTCTTGTGGATTTGAGGCTAAAATAAATGAAGAAATCAACTATTGAAGCAGTATTAAAAAGTGATGTAAAAAAAGTATGGAATATTGTAACCGATAACGAAAATTATGAATGGAGAAGCGACTTGAGTAAAATTTCAGTTTCTCCGGATACCAATAAATTTTATGAATACACAAAGAACGGCTTTAAAACAGAATTTGACATTACACTGAAAATACCGTATGAATGCTATGAGTTTGATATGAAAAATAAATATATGAGCGGTCATTGGAAGGGTGTTTTTATCGGTGAGGAAAGCGGCACCAAAATTGTATTCACCGAGGAAGTGACTGTAAAAAATCCTGTTATGAATCTGTTGGCAGGAGCTTATTTGAAAAAACAGCAGGCTGTATATATATCCGATTTACGAAAAGCACTGGGAGAGCAGTAAATAGGTATCAGATGTTATTAGAATTGTATTAAAGATAGATTAAAATTTGTATTTTTTGTTCTTTTATTTGTATTGCTGCCGAATGTATATATAGACTAACATTTACATTTACTGAAAGGGGCACGATATTATGTCAATTTCCATTAATTCTGCAAATTCCGTGACGGGGCAAAATTATTACGGGCAAACCAATGCCGTGTCACAGACAACAGAAGATAGTGAGGCGTTGAAAGAAGTGGACAAATTAAGGGAACAAATGCAGGCTTTGGAAAGTGAGCTTCTGCAGATGCAAAGTTCAACCGATACCAACGCATTGTCGGAGGATACAAAAGAACAGCTGGAAGAAGAATTGGAAAAATTAAAACTAGAACTAAAATTAGCCGAAAGCAAAGCTGTATCTTCGTCAAATACAAGTTCTTCTGTAAGTTCTTCAGCAAGTTCTTCTTTAAGTTTTAAACCAAGGTTTGACAAGTATGAAAAAAGTATAGAAGAAAGTCAGTCTTCGGGAATTTATACGGTTAAGCTAAACGGAGAAAAGGGCTATAACATTTCTTATGAGCCTTATTCTGAGAGCAAAGGGGAAGATGCTTCGGTTACAAAGGAAGGACAATCGGAAGAGGAAAGCTTGTTTGAGTCAAACTATACCGAGTCTTAAATTTAATGCTTTGCACATACCCCAAAACAAGCAAAAAATTAATATTTACTTTTTATTGGACATATGTAAAATCAAAGCTCTTATTTATTGCGACATAATAAGGGCTTTATTTTTTTGGTTTATTGAGGTAGAATATATATGTTTTTGAAAAAGGGGAGTAGTATATAAATGAATTTTAAGAACAGTTATCACCCATATGCAATGACTACAATTTTGTTTTGGTCACTGTCATATGTATTCACACGTCTTGCTTTGCGGTATTTTTCGCCGTATCCGCTGGGACTGTTAAGGTATATTGCTGCAAGTGCTGCCTTGATAATAGTAGTTATGTCAAAAAAAATAAACCCGCCGAAAATGAAGGATGTTCCGTGGTTTCTGCTGTCGGGTGCTACGGGCTTTTTTCTTTATATGGTGTCCTTTAACAAAGCCAGCATTACGGTTAATGCTTCAACAAGCAGTGTATTAATAGCGACAACTCCTATTATGACAGCAATACTTGCAAGAATATTTTATAAAGAAAAGCTTACATATATTCAGTACTTGGCAATAGCTATATCATTTGCTGGAGTAGTGGTGCTTACGGTTTTATGCGGCGGTTTATCGGTAAATATCGGATTGCTTTACCTCATATTTGCGGCACTGTGCCTGAGTGTATATAACATTGCGCAAAGGCATTTGACAAAAATATATTCACCGCTTTGCTCAACCTCGTACAGCATATTTATCGGTATGCTGATGCTGTTTATATTTTTGCCGTCAACGATATATGAAACGATATACGCACCGCCGATTCAGCTTTTTAATGTGGCTGTACTTGGTGTGCTGTCCAGTGCGGCGGCATATTGTGCATGGGCAAAGGCGCTGTCATTGGCGAAGAATGTATCCTATGTCAGCAATTATATGTTTTTAACACCGTTTATTACATCAATACTGGCTGTGCCTATGGCAGGCGAGCATGTTCAGTCGTCAACGGTGATAGGTGGTATATTTATATTTGCCGGATTGATTTTATTTACGTTTACAGGTAAAGAAAGATAAGACCTCCCTTTCTTGAGAGAAAGGGAAATGAAAAACTTATTATTAAACATAAAAAGCCATGCGGGTAGCATGGCTTTTATAATGGGTCAAGGGACAATGTCCCTTGCAGGGTATTGGGGCAGAGCCCCAAGGTCTGAATCAGTGATAAGACCTCCCTTTCTTGAGAGAAAGGGAACAAAGAACTTAAGTGAAAAACTGCGTTTTTCAGTTGAATATTTATAATGGGTCAAGGGACAATGTCCCTTGCGGGGTATGGGGCAGAGCCCCAAGGTCTTAAAATTTAAATAGATTTAACCCGGTTTCCTCATTAAACTCTCTCTCGATTTTTCCATCTGTAATCTGGAGTACAATTTCAGCAGTTGCACTAATAATGGCTTTGCTCAAATGCCCTCCGAATACATGACCTTCATTATCTCCTGCACTCATATGAATATGAAGATATACTTCTTCGTCTTTTCTTGTAATTGTTCCCACCAGAGATACAATTTCATATGTCCCTTGAAAGCGTAAGGCATGAAATTCTTTGTTCTGTGTATCATAGACTCCGGCGGTAAAATCATTAATGGCTCCAAGACCGCTTACCTGTGCCAGCATAATGTTTTCTTTCTTCGCTATATCCGTAAGCTGTTCCAAAATTTCTTCTTTGGGATCAAGTCTTAAATAAATTGTGTTTTCAAAGCGTCTGTATTCCATGTTGTACCTCCGTATAAAATTTTAAAATATGTTTCCTCGTTTTAATTATTAAAGCATAGCTTTTATTACAGGTCAAGAAAAGCTAAAGACCTCCCTTTTCTTGAGAGAAAGGGAACAAAGAACTTAATTGAAAAACTGCGTTTTTCAATTAGGATATTTATAACGGGTCAAGGGACAATGTCCCTTACTGGGGTATTGGGGCAGAGCCCCAGGTCTGAATTAATGATAAAGACCTCCCTTTCTTGAGAGAAAGGGAACAAAGAACTTAAGTGAAAAACTGCGTTTTTCAATTAGGATATTTATAACGAGGTCAAGGGACAGTGTCCCTTCAGGGTATGGGGCAGAGCCCCGTCTGAAATATTTTAAAACCCGCGAACCTTCAGGCCGTGGACTAAATTAACATAAAATTCTCTGACGTCAAATTCTTCTATGTTTTCTCGGTTTAGATCAATCATGTCTCCATGAGAAATCCCACGGTTTCCGTTAACTGTCAGGAATGAATTCTTCTCTCCCCATACAAAAGAATCAGCCGAAACTAAACCATCATTAGGTCCATCAAAATATTTTACAAGATGATAGGAAAAGTTAAGAGGAAATCTTCCGCTTAATGCTTTGTTCAATTTTGATCCGACGCTCTGATAAAAAATTCCGGTAATATCGGGCGTTGTATCATTCAGTTCTTTGCAGGAAGCGGCAGTGAGATCATTAACGGCACCCAAAAAATCCGGGTTTTTATCTCCGAACTTTTTAAGTGCAGTATTATATCTCTGTGCAATAAAATCCTGTGAGCTTTTTGGCAGTTTAGAAAGCAGGTAATCAGCAAAAAGGCATCCGCGGTGAGGAGTATTAATTGTCGTAAGTGAAGCAACATATTTTTCTGCTCCTAGATTGCTTATGGCATATCTGCAGTCCAGTCCGCCCTTTGAATGAGCAATGATATTGATTTTGCCACAGCCTTTTTCCTCTACTATTTGTTGAACCCTTTCGGATATTTCTTTGCCGCTGTCTTTAATTGATGCGGCAGACTGCTGATTTCCATAATAAATGATTGCTCCGTTCTTTTCTAACTCATCAGGGATTCGTCCCCAATAGTTGAAGTACTTAAAATCCCGAAAGAAAACACCGTGCACAAGAAGAATAGGATATTTGGTATAGCAAATCTTATCGTTTCTTCTTTTTCTGTCGATTAATATTTTTTTACTTTCAAATGCAGTTTCTCTCATAGCAATACGGATAATTTTAAAAAGAACAAATAGATGAGCGATAGGTATCCAACCGAATATGACACCTATCAATCGCCATTTGATCACAAGCTGTGTGGAAGTTAAGTATACACGGATAATGCCATTCCAAAATACAATTGCTTCGATAATAATTGCTGTAGAAATGCATAATATCCAAGAAAAAGGTGAACCGGGGTGCACACTTACGGCAAGATATATTAAGTATATCGCTGTTAAAAACGTTGACATAAGGAAAATAATGAGAAGTTCACAGCCGTCACCGCAAACCCGAAGTCCTAATGTAGGCAAAAGCTTGTTATAAAACGCCGGAACTATATTAATGACTACAAACCAAACAGCAAATATTAATGCAAGATATTTACGCTCCTGCAAGATAAATATGCTGTATGCATTGGCAGTTAAAAATACAATTAATGAATTAATTATTCTTATAAATATTTTCATGGCGATGCACTCCGTATGTATTTTATAATGGGTCAAGGGACAATGTCCCTTGCAGGGTTTTGGGGCAGAGCCCCAAGGTCTGAACCAATGATAAAGACCTCCCTTTCTTGAGAGAAAGGGACCAAATAACTTAAGTGAAAAACTGCGTTTTTCAGTTAGGATATTTATAATGGGTCAAGGGACAATGTCCCTTGCAGGGTATTGGGGCAGAGCCCCAAGGTCTGAATTAATGATAAAGACCTCCCTTTCTTGAGAGAAAGGGACCAAATAACTTAAGTGAAAAACTGCGTTTTTCAGTTAGGATATTTATAGTGGGTCAAGGGACAATGTCCCTTGCAGGGTATTGGGGCAGAGCCCCAAGGTCTTTCAATGCTAAGGTCTTTCAATGCCAAGGCCTTTCAATGCCAAGGCCTTTCAATGCCGAGGCCTTGATATTTAACTCAGCGAGCACGTGTTGGCTGCTCTAAACCTGTCATCAATTGTATTGAATATTTCTATTGTCAGCTCTACAAGCCTGACTGCCGTTTTGCTGTCTTCAGGCATATTAAACTCGCTTTCAATATTAAGCACTATACGCTGTATGCTTTCTGATGTCAGTTCTTCGCCAGCTAAATCGGTAAAACGCCTCATGTAATCAACAGCTGTCCTCTTTGCCGCAAAGGTATCCAGACTGTCACCCATGCCTACTCTGTTGGCAAGTATGTTTTCCATGGTATCTATAATCTTTGGCGTAAGTGCAATAGCCGCATTTTCTACAAACACAAAATATGTGAAGTATACAATATAATTCTCTCTGCTGAAATCTCTGCCTTCGCTGTCATACACAAGCTGCATTCTTGTACAGCATTCGTCTGCAATTCTAAATGTTGTCTCCTCGTTTGTATCGCATTCAATGTTTTCTATCAAAGCCATTTTCAATCACTCCTCTCAGTGTTTCTCGGCTCTTTTATACTCAGCCCCTCTGGGCACAATAAACTCAACTGATTTATAGTCTGCAGAAAGCTCGGCTCTTTTAAACTGATGAATCTCACCGTCAAGACATGCTGACTGTTTGTTCTCCGCCTCAATCACAATTTCCTTACAGCGTTTGTAAGTAACTATGTCCTGCGTATTGGGATTTTTCAAATATGTTCCGTTCCTGTAACTGGCTATCAGGCTTAAAAGCTTTAGCCTGCTTATTGTATCTATAACAGCCGCATCAATAAAGCCGTTGTCAAGCTCGGCAAAGGGTGAGGATAAAAAGCCTCCGCCGCAGTAACGCCCCTTAGCCAGAGTAACCAAAAGTGCGGAAGAATCATATACACTTCCGTCATCAAATGTGACATTCATATTAAAGCCCCAGTTTTTAGAAAATAACTCCTTAAATATACCTTTAATATATGCAGATGAGCCTGTCCCACGCATATTTTCGGCATTAATGACGACATTGCAGTCAAAACCAATGTTCATCATATTTATGAATCTCATCGGTTCATTGTCATCAAGTGTAACCTTAATCGAATCTATTTCCATTACATTGCCGTCAAGCTGATCGGCTATGTCGGTAAAATGCTTAGTACCTGAAAAGCATCTGACAAAATCATTGCCTGTACCCGCCGGAATAAAGCCTGCCTGTGCGTTTTTGTGACCGTGAAGTCCGTTTATAACTTCATTAAGTGTGCCGTCACCGCCAACTGCAAAAAATCTGCAAGGCCTGCCGCTCTCGGCTATTTTGCTGACAAATGCACGGGCGCCGCCTTTTTTTGAGGTTGTGTGCAGATGACAGTTTTTCATCTCGCTTATTGTATCTTCAATGACCGGCAGAAATGACATTGCTTGTCCGCCGCCTGAAACGGGATTTATTAAGAAATAGCTTTCCATATTTATTTCGCCGCCTATACTAAATTTTACTCCATTTTATCACATTAGCCGGAAAATGGCTATTTAAATTGCGTTTTTGCTTCAATATTACTGGCTTTGAACAGTTCAATTCTGCTGTACAAATAAATTAAATCAGATACTTAAATCTTTATGAGTGTTTATTGTTATCTTTTAACAAATAATGAATTTTTTTGACATTTCTTTTATATCCAAGTCGCTTATTCTCTTGCATTTACATGTTAAAATGGTATAATTAAACTATTATGAAATTAATGAAAATTCATGCAGCTTCTTGGGGTATATGGGGTGTTATGTCTATGGAAAAAAATAACCATGTTGAATTGTATCCTTTGTCTGCCAGTCAGCTAAATATATGGAGATTGGAGCAGGCTTTACCGGGTACGTCTGTTAATAATATATGCGAAACAATTCATATAAACGGTATTTTTGATGTTGTTTTGCTGCAAAAATGTCTGAACATAATTGTTGAGAGCGACAGTTCATTAAGAACAAGAATAAAATTAAATGATGAGATGCTTCCTGTTCAGTATGAGGCTCAATACGAAAAACAGCACTTTGCGGTGCTGGATTTTTCTACGACTAATTCAGAAGGTCTTCAGCGCTGGGAGGAGAGTATAACCAGAGAGGTAATGCCATTATTAAACATGCCTCTTTTTTACTTTGCCATAATAAAAATAAATGAGCATGAGGGCGGAGTATTTGTTAAAACACATCATCTGATATCTGATGGCTGGTCACAGGTTTCTCTTATAAACAGGATCGCCAAAACATATCTGTCGCTTGTTTCAGGCGAGAATGCCGAGTGCGAAGCACTGCCGAGCTACCGCCTGCATATTGATGAGGAAAATAAATACTTGGATTCAAAGGCTTATCTGCGTGATGTTATCTATTGGAGGGACTCACTAAAGGGTATGCCCCAGTGTGTTTCAATAAAGGACTGCAAGGCTAACGAGCTTAGCCCTGTCGGTCACAGAAAGACATACGATTTAAGTGAAATAATGAACCATGAGCTTGTAAATTTCTGTACCGAAAACAGAATTGCGCCTATGCTTGTTATTTATATGTCTGTGGGGATTTTTCTTGGCAGAACACAGGAGATTAGGAAATTCTGTATGGGCACTCCCGTTCATAACCGCAGTAATATTACCGCAAGAAAAACTACGGGTATGTTTGTAAGTACACTGCCGTTTTTAAGTACGCTTGATGAAAGCAGGACATTTGCCGAATATACCGAATATCTTGCAAACGAATGGCTGGAGCTTTTGCGCCATCAGAGACTCAGCTTCAATGACATATCCGATTTATGCAAGGAAGAAAACCCCGATATTGAGCGCCTTTATAACATGGTCATTAACTTCCACAGTTCGCATGCACTTAAAAACAGGGATACGCTTGTGACGTTTTCGGGACAGTGGCATTATGCCGGATATCAGGCCGAACACCTGTGTATTCACCTGAATAATATAATGGATGAAAAACGCTTTTCAATCAGCTATGATTTTTTGACACAGCTGTTTTCAGAGGACGAGATTGACAATATTCATCATTACCTGATGAGCATACTTATGCAGGTGCTTACTCATCCCAATAAGCCGATATGTGAGCTTATGTTTTTGAGTGAGGACGAAAAGGAAAATGTGCTCTTCAAGTTCAATAAGACGGATAAACTGCGCTATGAGGGCAACTTATCACAAATGCTTGATATTGTTTATGACAAGTATCCAAAAAGAGTTGCTGTTATTCAAAACGGAGTAAGATATACATACAGCGAGCTTAGAACTAAAGCAGAGCTTATTGCCGAGCAGATAGACAAAACAGTTCCGGAGAAGGCAATTGTAGCTATAATGCTGCCGAGGTCCTTTGAGCTTTATTCGGCAATGGCAGGCACTGTGCGTTCAGGCAGAGCATGGGTGATTTTATCAGACAGCATGCCCTCTGCAAGACGAAACGAGATATTGTCCGATGCAGATGCTGCGGCAGTAATTACGGACAGCAAATATATAAACAGCATTGGTTATAATGCGCCAATAATTAATATAGATGGCTTAATGAATACAGACCGATTAGCCGTTGGGTATTGTGAGAATAACTCGGTGCCCAGTGATACGGCTTATTTGGTATATACATCAGGAAGCACGGGAAAGCCTAAGGGAGTTGAGATTGAACAGCATTCCATTATCAACTTTGCAGAGTCAATGAAGGACAGTTTCGGAACAGGAGCGGTTCTTTCACTGTGCAATACAACATTTGATGCTTTTCTTATTGAAAGCATTGTTTCCATGCTTGACGGAAGAACGGTAATTCTTCCCATGGAGGACGAAAGCGAAAACCCAACAAAGCTGGCGTCATTAATCGAGAACTATGCAGTTGGATTTGTTTCGGCAACGCCCTCAAGAATTCAGGCATATTTAAGGGATAAAGCATTTAAAAGGGCAACGGGACGGCTGGAATATATACTCTGCGGAGGAGAAGCGTTCCCTATAAGTCTTTTGAATAAAATAGTTAAGTGCTCAAAAGCGAAGGTAATAAATCAGTACGGTCCGTCAGAGACAACTGTCGGCGTATCCATGTGCTGTCTTAATGATGCACCTGTAATAAGCGCAGGAAAGCCTATGAATAACTGCCGCCTTTACATACTTGATAAAAACCTTATGCCGATGCCCATAGGTGTTTACGGTGAGCTTTATATCGGCGGAGAATGCGTTGCAAGGGGATATAAAAATGCACCTGAGCTTACTGAAAAATCGTTTATACCAAGCCCCTTTGAAAACGGAGAGCGCCTATATCGTTCGGGGGACATTGCGGCATGGACAAAAGACGGCGAAATACTTTTAAGAGGACGAAATGACGGTCAGATTAAGCTTAGAGGTCAGCGAATAGAAATTGATGAAGTATCAATCACACTCATGAATCACCCGCTTATAAGAAAGGCAGCTGTCGTTTTTGTAAAAGAAGAAGACAGTGAGTATCTCGGTGCATATTATGAGGCTGATGATGCCATTCCTGAGTGAGCTGATGGATTATGCGGCTTCTTATATGCCGGGGTATATGATACCGTCTGTGTTTGTATACATGAAGGAAATTCCGCTTACGCAAAACGGCAAGGTGGATTATAAAAAAGCTGCCTAAGCTTGAAAATACATTGGACAGCCAACAGGACAGAACTGGCATGAGTCGGCTGAAACTATACTTGAAATATTTAAAGAAGTGTGCTATAAGCCGGATATGACCATAACCGGTGATTATTTCAGATTTGGTGGGGATTCGCTGAATGCACTTGGATACATTGGCAAGAATTGAGGCTGAGTTGGAGTCAGACTTCGTGTATCGGATATTTATGCATACAGAAATGCCGTACGTCTTTCTAAGCGCTTCAACAGACAGAATTTGATACAAACTTTGCTGTGGGAAGAATAGAAAAGGCACCTGTCAGGAATTTATCCCGTTACAAAAACACAGTTCGGCATATATTTTGAAACGCTATGTCACCGGGCATCAGCACTTATAACATGCCCTGCGGATTTAAGCTGAACGGTACTGTTGATTATTCAAGGCTTGAGATTGCGGCAAGAGAGCTTGTTGCCGAAGAAACTGTTTTAAGACTTTCTTTTTTTAACCAAAACGGCGAAATTTGTCAGAAAATAAATAATGATGTAACAATTGAGTTGGAACGATATGACGGTATGCCCTTTGAAAAAGCAGCCAAAGATTTTGTAAGACCTTTTGACTTTTCAAAGGCACCTCTTATGAGAATAGGTGTTTATAATGCCGGCGGCGAAACTACTGTTTTTATGGATATGCACCATATTATCGGAGATGCAAAAACAGCGTCAATGATGCTTGAACGCTTAAGCAGGCTCTATATGGGCGAGAGCATATCAATGGGTGAGATTAATTATATTGATTATGCGCTTTGGCGGCTTAAAAACAGTGATAGAATTGAAAACGGTCAGCTTGAATATTGGAAAGAACAGATGAAGGATACACCTGAGCTTCCCGATTATCCAACAGACAGAATGAGAACGTCACAGTTTGATTATAAGGGCGAACGATGTGTTCTGAAGCTTGGCGAGAGAGAAAGCAGTCAGGTGAAGGATTTTGCAAAAGCCCATGACATTACGGTAAACATGCTTTTTGCCGGTGCATACGGAATATTTTTATCAAAGCTTTCAGGCAGTGAAGAATTTTTGGTAGGTGTGCCTGTATCAAACAGATGTGATGAGTCACTTTATGACGTTGCGGGACTTTTTATAAATACACTTCCTCTGCGTTTGAAACCCGATGAAGATATGACATTTGCCGAGTATCTGGCAAATACAAAGGAAAGAGTTATAGAGCTTCTTGATAATCCGGATATACCGCTTGAAAAGCTTAATGAGCTTGCAAAGGAAAACGGACGTGACGGACAGCTTTATAATGCAATTATGTCAATGCGTCCGGTGGTAACCGATAATTCCACATTCGCCGGATTTAAAGTAAAACAGACTGAAATGTATTATGAAAGCGCAAAGACAGAGCTTAATTTAGAGGTTTATTATGAATATAACAGCTATGCTCTAAGGCTTGAATATGCATCGTCGCTTTTTGACAGATCTACTGCGGAGATGTACGAACGCAGTATAAAAGCAATTATTACGGACATTTTGTCCGATGAAAATAAAAAGATAGGCGACTGTCAGGCTATATCTCCTACAGACCGCTGCAAGCTTATAGATATTCCGAATGCTTTGAGAATGCCTTTTGTTGACCTGCCGATTGACAGGCTGATAGATATGGCAGCCGATATTACACATGATGAGACTGCATTGATATTTCACAATGAAACCACGACGTTCCGTGAGATTAAAGAGGGTTCTGACAGGCTGGCTTCATGGCTTGTAAATAAGGGTGTTAAATGCGGTGCAAACGTGGGAATATTATGCAAACGTGGTGCAGAGCTTATTATTGCGATGGTTGCGGTTCTTAAAACAGGTGCTGCTTATGTGCCTATGCTTCCTTCATACCCTGAAAACAGGATTAAATATATGATGGAAATAAGCGGTGTTAATCTGGTTTTATGCGATGACGATACACTGAAAGAAAAGCCCGAGGGCCTTTCGGGCAGCTTCCAGTCAATAGGAGGAGCTGTACAGGAGGGAACACTTCCTTTTGAGCAGGTTTCGGGAAGAACCGGTGATGATGTATGCTTTGTTCTTTTTACATCGGGTTCAACAGGACAGCCCAAGGGCGTAATGATAAGACACCGTTCAATATCCAGTCTTTTCAGCAAGCTTAGTACGGATTTTGCACCTGCCGAAGGCGGATTTTTGTGCATGGCAAATTCCATTTTTGATATTTTTGTTACAGAGACACTTATGACGCTTGCACTTGGAAAGTACATCATTATGGGTGATGAGGAGGAAATGCTCCTGCCGTGGAGAGCTGCCGAGCTCATGAGAAAATATAAAACGGGAATAATTGAGTTTACGCCTACAAGGGCACAGCTGTTTATGCAGAACAAGGACTTTTTCGAGGCGGTTAAAAATGTGCCCGTTGCAATGATGTGCGGCGAAACACTGCCTATGCAGCTGCTTGAAAAGCTGAGAGAGGCAAAATGCGGAAGGATACTTAACCTGTACGGACCGACTGAGGTTACAATCTATGTTACTTATGATGATGTAACCAATGTTGATAAGATAACTGTGGGAAAAATATTCCCTAACAACAGAGGCTATATACTTGATGAAAAACTTCGCCATGTAATGCCGGGCGCAAGGGGCGAACTGTATTTTTCGGGTGAGTGTTTGTCAAGGGGATATGTAGGCAGAGATGATCTTACTGCTGAAAGATATTTGCCTGATCCGTTCTTCAAGGGAGAGAGAATGTATAAAAGCGGAGATGTTGTTCGCAGTCTTGCAGACGGAAGAATTGATTTCTGCGGACGAAGCGACCATCAGATAAAGCTTAACGGGCAGAGGATTGAGCTTGGTGAGATAACAAAGAAAATGCTTGATTCAAAGCTTGTTTCACAGGCGGCAACCGTTGTTGTCAAGGATAACGGAATAATGCTGCTGTATGCCTTTGTTGTGCCCTTTAATTCAAACGGATCAGACGAGCATATTGATATACACAAGCTGAGGGAGTACCTAAAGGGTGAACTGCCTGCATATATGGTGCCTTCTGTTATTAATGAGCTTTCGGAATTTCCAAAAACTGCATCGGCAAAGACCGATTTAAAGGCTCTTGAGAAAATGGCCGATTCCTTGAGAAAAAACAGGGAAATACCCAATATTCAGGAAAATAAGAAGGAAGAACCGAAAACAGAAGAACCAAAAGAAATAATAGAAGAAAAAATAGAAGAAAAAATAGAAGAAAAAATAGAAGAAAAAATAGAAGAAAAAATAGAAGAAATACCAATGCCTGAGGTTAAAGCCGAAATATCGGAAAGTGTGGCAGAAGAACCGACGGCAGAAACAATTGCGGAAGCACCAAAAACCGAAATAATTACGGAGGTACCAAAAGCTGAAACAATAACATCAGTGCCCGATGAAGAAATAATTGAAGATACTATTGAAGATACAAAAGAGGTGCAAAGTGAGATACAATCACAGCACATAACAATGGAGGACATCAAAGCCATTTGGCGTGAGGTGCTTTCACGCAATGATATACCGGAAAATGAGTCATTCTTTGAGCTTGGCGGTACATCGTTTGGGGCGCTTACTCTTTTGAGCGAGTATTTCAGCAAGGATATACATATTTCACTTTCAGACCTTTTTGCTAACCCGACTCTTCAATCGCAGAGAGCATTGCTTGGAATTGATGATACACTTCAAGCGGCTGAAGCGGATATTGAGGAAACGGTTACAGAGGAGAAAGTTCTGCCAGATGTGAAGACAGAAGAAAAACAGCAGAATGATGCTGTTGAGAGAAAAGCAGTATTTGTTACCGGTGCAACAGGGTTCTTCGGGGCACATGTTGTTAAGGAGCTTATAGAAACCGGTACTCCTAAGGTTTACTGCCTTGTCAGGGGTGATGAAACAAGGCTCTACGATATACTTACATGGTATTTTGGAAGCGGCTGGCTTTCTGTATGCAGAAACAGAATCTTTGCCGTAAAGGGCAATGTGCTTGGAAAATACTTGGATATAGACGAAGAAACTAAAAGTCTGCTTAAAAATGAAGTCGGTACTATAATTCATTCTGCGGCTGATGTAAGGCATTATTCTGCGGACGATATTCCGCTTAGAATAAATATAGGCGGCACAAGAAATGCAGTGGAGCTTGCAAAGGAAATGAAAGCAAAATTTGTATATGTTTCAACCGTAAGCATCGCTGCGGAGTATATAATCAAAGAGCCTACAAGACGCTATGAATTCGCTGAAAATGATTATGATTTAGGTCAGAATTATAAAGATAATATTTACTTAAGAGGCAAGTTTGAGGCAGAAAAAATAGTGAGAGAAGCAAACAAAAACGGACTTTCGACATTGATAATGAGGCTTGGCAGATTGGTAGGAAGGAGCACAGACGGTGTGTTCCAGAAAAATGCGGAGGACAATGCCTTTTGGGGGCTTGTGCAGGGAATGTCCTGCCTTAATCTGATTGCGGCAGAGCTGAACAACATGCAGATGGAATTGACTGCTGTTGATGACTGCGCAAAGGCTGCCGTCAAGCTTTTGAACGAGCAGAACGGATCGGTATTCCATTTGTTTAATCCTCATACTATGGCGGTTAGGGAAATACTGAAGGATTTAAAAATTAATGCAAAGCAAACTGACAGACTGAGCTTTGAAGGGCATATGAGGCAGAAGGCGGCAGAGGGTTGTGCGGCAAAAATATCACTGCTTTTAAGCGAGTACGAAAGATATATGCTCATTCCTCAGAATTCAGTTCCGGTATGCCGTATTACAGAAAAAAAACTCAGTGATCTTGGATTTGAATGGAAGGAGCCTAAGCCGTCCTGTCTGCTTAAGATGTTTATTATGTGAGAGGAGGTGACATGCTGTGGTAATTCCTCAAGTTCTTAGAATACTTTTGCTGCTTTCGATGGCACTGCTTATAATATTTATAGTAAAGCTAATGAAAGGCAGAAGTCTTATGATGCTTCATAAGTGCTTTTTGGCGGTTGCAGTGCTGCTTATTATTTGGATATTTGCAATACTGAGCATGGGAGAAATAGATCCGCAAAATCAAACAATGCTGTATATATTGGATTCTGTTACTACGTGCTGCGGAGTTATAATTGTGGCATGTCTGCTCCTGTTTTCAATATGCTACACAAATATCTATAAGAACGGAGCACCTGACTGGTGGCCGTGGCTGTTTGTCGGTGCATTTATGTCATCGGTTATGGTATGGACAAACCCGATTCACCACTTATATTATCAGGTGTTTTCGCTGGAACGTTCAAAGGTTGTTTTTGGACCTTACTTTTATGTGCACTCAGTGTTTACATATGTGTGTGTTGCGTGGGCGGTTTTTTTGCTCATAAGACATGCGGTTAAAACCAAAAAAAAGATACAAATCCGTCAGACACTGCTCCTTATCACGGGCGGAATTGCGCCAAGCGTAACAAATATAATTGTTCTCTTAACAGGCGAGCGCCGATAACAGTATAATCATTACACCGCTGAGCTTTATGATTACAATCATGTGCCACGGTTTTGTAATATATAAACTGCACCTTTTTGATGTTCGCCCGATAGCCATGCAGCAGCTTGTTGAATGGCTGGCCGACGGATATCTGGTTACTAATCAATATGGTGCCGTCATTCAGTATAATCAGCGATTTATTGATATGCTCGGCAAAGACCACGGCATAGAAGAAGGTCATTCCATAAGGGAAAGCATAAAAGATGAGGACGTTGTAAACAAAACGGCAATGTTTAATCTTATTTCTGCCATAGGCTCCTGCAGAAACAGCCTTTCAAGAATTACATACGAACAGTCGCTGAACCGAAACATTAACGGTGAGGCAGAAAAAAAATACTATATGGTTGAGATTACTCCTCTTATTATGGAGAACAATGTCGGCGGGTTTATGACTATTTTCAAGGACGTAACCCAAATGAAGGTTGATATGCAGAAGATGCAGGAAAACCAAGTTAAGATGATGGAAAACGAACGACTTGCTTTTCTTGGCCAGATGGTCGGCGGCATAGCGCATAACTTAAAAACACCGATTATGAGTGTTTCGGGAAGCGTTTCCGCTGTGGAAAGACTGATTGAAGAATGCAGGGAAAGCATTGGAGATGAAGATGTTAAGCCTGAGGATTACATGGAGATTTATGCCGAGGTTGACGAATGGCTTGACAGAATAAAAGAGGCCGGTTCTTATATGTCCGATATTATTCAGGCGGTTAAGGGACAGGCTCAGAATATGAATATGTCCAATGATTTGTGGTTTACACTTGACGATGCAATAAAAAGAGTTATGCTCTTATTGAGACATGAACTGTTAAACAGCGGTTGTTCTCTGATTATAGATGAAAAAATATCCAAATACGATATAAATATTCATGGGGACATAAACAGTTTGGTTCAGGTAATAAATAACCTGGTTGTTAATTCAATTGACGCACAGGTTAAAAACGGCAGAAGAGATATATTGATTGATACAATTATAGATAATGAAAACCTTATTATTAAGGTAACAGATTTTGGTATGGGAATATCGGAAACAACTAAAAGAAATTTATTCAGGCAAATGGTAACAAGCAAGGGGACAAAGGGTACAGGTCTAGGCGTGTTTATATCAAATACGGTTATCAAGGTGAAGTTTGATGGGAAGATGTCCTTCGAGGATAACCCTAAAGGCTGAACTATAATGAATGTTGTAATACCGCTTAAAAAAGTAAACTATACAAAAGATGGGAGGCTGATTAAAGTTGCGGAAGAATAAGATGGTAGAGAAGAACAACAATATTTCTATATTAACACTTGACGATGATGCAATAATGACCGTTACTCTACAATCGTATTTTCGTTCTGTAGGATTTAACGTAGATACTGAGAATGATCCTATTAAGGCGATAGAGCGTATCCGCGACGAACATTATGGCATCCTGCTGTTGGACTTTTTAATGCGACCCATCAACGGCGATGAGGTAGTAAGGCAGGTAAGGGAATTCAATAAGGAGATATTCATTATTTTGCTTACCGGTCATAAAAGCTGGCTCCTCCCATTAAAACAATCAGAGAACTGGATATTCAGGGATATTATGAAAAAAGTGACCGTTTTGATGAGCTTGAAATGTTGGTTGAGTCTTGCGTTAAGTCAATAATGCATATGCGAACAATACAAAGCTATGAAATAGGACTGCATAATATATTGGATTATGTTACAGAGCTTAATGAAAGTATAAGCTTAAATTCTCTGACTGATACATTTCTTAAGCAGTGCAGTAATATGCTGGGGTGTTCGGATTGCTGTATTTATCTTGATTTTTCGTTTTTCCAAGATAACGAACTGCTACGAAATGAGGGAATACAAAGCTATAAAGGCATAGGCAGATACAGATATATGGTATGGGATGATAAAGTCATGGACTTTATTAAAAGCCTTGATAAAGAAAAATCTATACATAAGTTTGGCGGAAAGATATTTGCACTGCTAAGAAGGGACAATGAAGAGGCCTTTGGTGCAATTCTTGCCGATGCAGATAAGGTGGATAACGGCACCTTCCAGCTTTTTGAGGTATATATTGAGCAGGCGGTGGCAGTTCTTAAGAACCTTATTCTTAAGGAAATTTTGGATATAGGCAATAAAGAACTAGAAAAAATGTATGCGTCCATACATAAAAATTATTCGGATACAATTAATACAATGCGTCAGATGGTTGATGCAAAGGATATTTATACAAGAGGTCATTCTGACAGAGTTTCAATATATTCGGTTGAAATTGCCAAAGCAATGGGTAAGCCTAAAGACTTCATTGAGAGGGTAAAGGTTGCAGGGCTGTTCCATGACATAGGCAAAGTCGGAATACCGGACAGCATACTTCAAAAGCCGGCGCCGCTCAGCAAAGAGGAATATGAAAAGGTTAAAACACATCCGGCAATGGGCAAGAGTCTTTTATCATCAATGACTTCTTTGGAAGAAATACTGGATATAATTGAATGCCACCATGAAAGAATTGACGGAAAGGGGTATCCTAATGGGCTTATTGGCTCTCAAATACCTGAAGAGGCTAAAATAATAAGCGTAGCAGATACCTTTGATGCAATGACATCAAGAAGGACATACAGAGATTCTATGACGTTGGAGGAAGCAATTGCGGAACTGAAAAGATGCAAAGGAACGCAGTTTGATCCTGAAATTGTCGATGTGTTTATCGGTGTTTTAGACAACTATGATAATCTAAGGAAAAAAATGGCTTGGACTTTTGAAAGTCCTATTAAAGACAGAAATTAATGACATATATTAGGAAAACAGGGGGAAATTTTATGAAAATAAAGCCAAAAAGGCAGACTAAGTATTACTCGAATTTTAAGGAGATGCTTGAAGATATTTCAAAAAAATATTCGGAAAATACAGCAATGACGTATTATAAAAGAGGGAAAGAGAAGTTTGAGAAAACATATAGTCAGTTAAAAGAAGATTCCTTTCGTTTTGCGGGAGCACTTTTGTTAAATGGTCTCGCAGGAAAGCATACGGCCATTATAAGCGAAAACTCCTATGAATGGCTGACTGCATACTTTGGAATAGCAGTCGGGCATGGAGTGATTGTATGTATAGATACTGAGCATTCTGATGATATAATCAAAAAATGCTTCAAAAGGCTGATGTGGAAGTTGTGATTGTATCGCCTTCTATGGCTTCGTTGGTTAAAGATATGTGCCGATTTGAATATAAAGACTATAATTGAATTAGGCAATGAACCCGATGATGTAGGAATAAACTATTCGGAATTCTGCAAAAACGGTGACAGTGATGAAGCCACGAAAAATTGGCTGAAATTAAATATGATACGGAGAAAACAGTTTCTATTGTATTTACATCGGGAACGACAAGCATGGCAAAGCCTGTTATGCTTTCAAGCCGTTCAATTCTTTCAAAGTCTGCTGGCTCGCTGGAACTGCTTGATTCAAGGGACAAGGTGTTTAATTCACTTCCGCTTTATCATACATATGGATTCACATGCGGAATACTTTGTCCGATAATTAGGGGACTTAATGTCTGCATAAGCTGTGATTTAAGAAGGCTCACAATGGAGCTTGAAAACTTTAAGCCAAATATGCTTGTTGCCGTGCCTCTTATTATTGAGGTAATACATAAGAGCTACTGGGGCTTGATAATTAAGGCCGGGAAAAAGGACTATGTTATTAAGCGTATGGGCTTTGAAAGATTTGTTCACAGACACGGCAGTCTGATAAGCAGTGAGGTTAAAAAGTGTATAAAGGGTACTGCTCTTGAGGAGCTGGATATTATTCTTTCCGGCGGTGCTTATCTCTCTAAGTCAATAGCAGAGAATTTGCTGCACTTCGGGGTGACTGTGCTTCAAGGCTATGGTGCTACAGAATGTTCGCCGAGTATTTCCTGCAACAGTAACGAAGATTTTTCTCTTGACTCAGTAGGCTCGGTTCTTCCGGGAAACGAGGTTAAAATCGTCGATGATGAGATATGTGTTAGAGGAAAATGCCTCATGAACGGCTATTATAAGTCCGAAGAGCTTACAAATGAAGCTTTTGATGACGGCTGGTTTAAGACCGGTGATTTGGGCTATATGGATAAGAGGAAACACCTTCATATTATGGGCCGTAAGAAAAATCTTATAGTTATGAAAAACGGCAAAAAAATTGCTGTAGAGGAGATGGAGCAGAGATTTATGGAACTGCCCATTGTAAAAGAGGTTATGATACATGGGGCACAGACAGGCGGCTCGGCTGATGATGTTAAAATTGCTGCAACAATATATCCCGATCCTTTGCTCACAGAGAATATGAGCAGATACGAAATACTTGAAAAGATTCAGGAGTTTGTTAATGAAATGAATAAAAAGCTTCCACTTTATAAGCAGGTGCAAATGATTAACATACAGGAAACCGAGTTTGAAAAGACAGCGGCACATAAGATAAAACGTAGTCAGTTGCAGTAAGGAGATTTAAGATGTTTGAAACAATTAAAAAAATAGTTTATGAAGTAACTGGTAAAAGCAATCTTACTTTAGATACGGATTTTCAGGAGGATTTGGCTCTTAATTCTTTTGATATAATGAATATAGTATGTGCATTTGAGGAGCTTTTTGATATTACTATCCCCGTAAGAGATGTATGGAAGCTGCATCAGGTGCAGGATGTCATAGTGTATATGAAGGAAAGAGGCTTTGAGTAATATATAAGAAAGAGCGAATATAATGAAAAAAAATAAGGTATCTGTAACAGCATACACAGCGGATACAGTTAAAAATATCCATGAAACAATAAAACGCCTAGCCCTGCAGTTCGCTGAAGAAAACTGTATAGAGGCAGGCAATTTGGATATTGTAAAGCAGGAGTACAAAAAACCTCATTTTGCTGACAGCGTTATTCGCTTTTCAGTATCACACAGTGGGAATTATGTGCTTTTTGCGCTTGGTTTTACGGAACTTGGCATAGACATACAGAAATATAAAGAGTGTAATGCCGACAGGATAGCAGGCAGATTTTTTCATGTTTCTGAATATGAATACCTAAAAAGAGACAATTTCAAGAGCTTTTTTGATGTCTGGACGGCTAAGGAAAGCTATGTTAAATATACAGGTCAAGGAATAACAGATGAATACATGGACTTTTCGGTTATAGATGAAAACGGAAATATCGGTATGAAAGGCATATGCTTTGAAAAAATACCTTTTATGAACGGATACAGCGTGTGTCTTTGTACTAAGGAAAAGGCAGAGCTGAAACTATTTTGTGCATAGGAGCTGAATTTTGTTGGAAAAAGGACTTATTCATATTTATTGCGGAGACGGGAAGGGAAAAACAACTGCTGCCGTAGGACTTGCCATAAGATGTGCGGGCAACGGCGGAAAGGTGCTTTTTACGAGCTTTTTAAAGAATAATAAAAGCGGAGAGCTTTCTGTGCTCAGAACAGTTCCGGGAATAGATATCATAGAAAATCCGTCCGAAGTTAAGTTTTTTAAATTTATGACAGATGATGAAAAGGAATGGATAAAAGACGTTTATTCCGATAGACTTGCAGAATTGCATAATATGCAAAGCGGCTATGATATGGTAGTGCTTGATGAGATTATTCCGGCTGTTAATTATGGACTTGCCGATGAAGAAGATCTTGTTTTTATGATAAATGACAGATGGCGTGGTGTTGAATATGTTCTGACGGGGCGTAAGCCGTCGAATAAGCTTTTGGCAATGGCGGATTATATTTCCGAGATAAAGAAGATAAGGCACCCGTTTGATAAAGGCATTGCGGCAAGAAAAATGATAGAGATGTAAACGGAGGACGAAATGGCTAAAAAAGTAATACTTGATGTTGATACCGGCTCTGATGATGCGGTTGCCATAATGGCGGCACTTCGGGCGGAGGAGCTTGACGTAGCCGCAATCTGCTGTGTCTGGGGCAATCTTTCGGTTGAGGAAACAACGGAGAATACACTCAGGCTTGTATCGGCTATGGGCAAGGACACACCGGTTTATAAGGGAGCACCCACAGCGATTGCAAAATACCTT
Organism: Candidatus Metalachnospira sp.; assembly: GCA_040767305.1. Taxonomy (GTDB): domain Bacteria; phylum Bacillota; class Clostridia; order Lachnospirales; family Anaerotignaceae; genus Metalachnospira. Next base: position 49,360 of record JAXGOV010000011.1, read on the forward strand.
GAGCGTTGTGTCAAGCAGGAGCTTCAGCCGATTATAAGAAACGGCAAAGAGGTCAGAATACACTATAAAACGCTCTATGGACTGGAAAATCCCACAGACAAAAAGGCAGAGGAATCAGATGCAGTTTCGTTTTATATAGATTACCTCAAAAATGCCAAGGAAAAGGTAACGGTAATTACCGTTGCGCCCATGACGAACATCGGACTTGCACTTTCGGCTGTGCCTTCAATAGCAGAGAATATAGAAGAGCTTATCATTATGGGCGGTACAGACATGCTGGGCAATGTAAGCGAGTGTGCCGAGGCAAATATATGGCATGACCCGGAAGCGGCTCAGATAGCGCTTAACGCCGGAATTAAGACACTGTTAGTCCCGTTGGACGCAACCCATTCGGCAGCACTTACGCTTGAGGATGCTGAAAAGCTCAGAAATTTGGGTACTTTTGCCGGTGAATTTACCGCAAAAATAATTGAGCAGAGAATAGAGTATGACAGCGCAGTAGTCGGATATGATTTAGATAGAACCCCTGTCCACGATTCGCTTGCCGTATGTGCGGCAATTGACCGTTCTGTTATAACAAAAAGCGAAGAATGCTCTGTAAGGGTTGCACTTTCGGGCATTGCGGAGGGCAGAACTATAATAGATAGACGTGCCGTAAAAGCTCAAAATAACTGCACATTTGCATTTGAAGCATCACATGACAAATATTTGGATATGCTCATGAAGTATTTCGGTAAATAAAACAAACAAAAACTTTTTGTTACATAGTCCCAAACCCTGCACCTTTCTGTGAAAGAAAGAAGCAAAGAACTATAAATTATCTATAAGAAAAACGCAGTTTTTCATATGGGTCAAGGGACCGGTCCCTTGCAGAGGTTTGGAGACAGAGTCTCCGAGGTGTTCGTAGTCCTAAATTCAGTACCTTTCTGCGAAAGAAAGAAGCAAAGAATTTTAAATTATCTATAAGAAAAACGCAGTTTTTCATATGGGTCAGGGACCGAGCATCACATGACAAATATTTGGATATGCTCATGAAGTATTTCGGTAAATAAAACAAACAAAAACTTTTTGTTACATAGTCCCAAACCCTGCACCTTTCTGTGAAAGAAAGAAGCAAAGAACTATAAATTATCTATAAGAAAAACGCAGTTTTTCATATGGGTCAAGGGACCGGTCCCTTGCAGAGGTTTGGAGACAGAGTCTCCGAGGTGTTCGTAGTCCTAAATTCAGTACCTTTCTGCGAAAGAAAGAAGCAAAGAATTTTAAATTATCTATAAGAAAAACGCAGTTTTTCATATGGGTCAAGGGACTGGTCCCTTGCAGAGGTTTGGAGACAGAGTCTCCGAGGTTTTAACTTTATTGATATCCCATGCCATGATTTTTTTGAAACCATGGTTTTTTTTAATTCATTGAAATTTTTCTGAAAAAGTGTTATGCTCTTTTATTATACTAAAAAATAATTTATAAATTCAGCATATATGATTGGAGTGATGTCGGCATGAAAACAGGACTTGTTCTTGAGGGCGGCGCCATGAGAGGCATTTATACAGCAGGGGTATTGGATACATTTTTGGAGAAAGGCATTAAGGTTGACGGTGTAATAGGAACATCTGCGGGTACAATTCATGGCTGTTCTTATATATCCGAGCAGAAGCAAAGAAGTATACGATATACTCTTATATACCGCAATGACAGCAGATATATGAGCTTTAGATCGCTTATTAAAACAGGAAACATGGTGGATACAGAGTTTTGCTATCATGAGATACCCGAAAAGCTTGATCCGTATGATAATGAAGCGTTCAAAAGGTCCGCAACGGACTTTTATGCTGTATGCTCCAATGTAGAGACTGGCAAGGCAGAATATATAAAAATAGATGATTTGTTTGAACAGATAGATGTTATCAGAGCTTCGGCATCAATGCCGTTTTTGTCACAGATAGTGGAATCCGACGGCATGAAACTTCTTGACGGCAGTATATGCGATTCCGTACCCCTTGCAAAATTCATGGAATTAGGCTATGACAGGATAGTTGTTGTGCTTACAAAGGTAAAGGGCTATGTTCCCAGTCCCAATAATACGTACTTATCAAAAAGAAAATATAAGATGTATCCGAACTTTGTTGATTCGCTTATTACAAGACATATCCGTTATATTGATAACCTTAACTTTGTCAATAAAATGGAGGAGGAGGGCAAAATTATTGTTATAAGGCCTTCCAGAGAAGTCAATATTACAAGAACGGAAAAAAATCTGGCCAGAATATGGGAAATGTATGACCTTGGGCGTGAGGATGCCAAGGAAAAAATGGAAGATGTAAAGAAATGGTTTGAAATACAATAAACCTGCTTAACAGCTTAAAAAACAAGGAACAATTTGTCAGTATTTTTCAGTGGATTAATGGAATAATATGGATTAAAATTAGCGGTATAGGAGGTTATGCCGCTATGGATACTGCTATGATAAAATTTTTTTCCGCTGATACTGCGGCACTGTCGCTGAGAGATATACTGCTGAATTTTTTGGTTGCTTTGATACTAAGCGTAATGGTGTATGTTTCTTACGGTATGTCTCACTCGGGCTCGGCGTACAGTGCTAAATTTAATAAATACACAGCAATGCTTGCTCTTATAACGGCTTTGGTTATAAATGTAGTTGGTGGAGGCATTGGAATTTCACTGGCTGCGCTTGGTATTTTTTCTCTTTTGCGAGTTAAGGAGACTGAAAACGATGCAGGAAATTCGGCATATATACTTTGGAGTCTGGCAATTGGAATATGCTGCGGAGTTAAACAATACACAATTGCTGTTATAGGCTCCTGCGTAATATTTGTTTTTGCCGCCATTTTAGAAAATGTCAGGGAAAATGACTGTTATATTCTGGTTATAAAGGGAACTTTGGACGGCATGCAGCTTATAGAAGATATTGTTTTAAGAATGAATTTTGATAACTTAAGACTAAAAGTAAAAACACAAACAGCAACGGAGTTGAGTATATATTTGAACTGTCGGAAAACATAATGAATAATGATAAAAGCATCAGGCTTGAAAAACTCCTTTGGAGTACAAAAAGAGTAAGCGATATACGTTTTCTGAGACAGGGCGAGCAATACGCAGACTAAAAACTAATGACAGCATATTTAATATGCTGTTTTTTGTATGCTGAAAATTTTAACTGAATGCGGTTGTTTTGTCAGGCTTTTGGGGATATAATGCAGAGTATAGCAAAAACGGCTGTTTAATATGACATAAAATTATTACATAAGAGGTTTGGATATGATTGAGAATACAAAAGCAGTAATCGGTGTTATGCCGCTTTATGATGATGAAAAGGACAGTATTTGGATGCTTCAGGGGTATTTTGACGCCCTTAAGGCTGCTGGTGCAATACCTGTTATGCTTCCGCTGCATTTGGACGATGATGAGCTTGCACAGATAAACGGATATTTTGATGGCTGGCTTTTTACAGGCGGACATGACGTAAACCCCAATGTTTACGGAGAAAATGCGTCCGAAAAGTGCGGTATTGCCAATGATGACAGGGATAAGCTTGAGAGTGCGGTTTTTAAAACGGCAATTGCAGAGGACAAACCCATATTAGGAATATGCAGAGGCATACAGATAATAAATGCCTTTATGGGCGGAACGCTTTATCAGGATTTGGACAGCGAAAGGCCAAGTGATATTGAGCATCATATGGTGCCGCCCTATGACAGAGAACAGCACTCTGTATCAATAATGCCAGATACACCGCTTTATAAAGTGCTGGGAAAAAGCGAGATAGGAGTAAACAGCTATCATCATCAGGCAATAAAAAAGCTTGGTGACGGTCTTGAGGTTATGGCTGTTTCAGAGGACGGACTTGTCGAGGCCGTTTATTCGGCAGGCAAGAAATTTCTTTGGGCCGTACAGTGGCACCCTGAGTTTTCATATAAAAACGATGATAATTCTATGAAGATACTTAATACTTTCGTTAAGGCATGCAAAAACAGAAAATAGCTTGAATTTCTGCCCCTTCGGTTAAATTTAACAAACAAATTCCGAGGGGGTTTTTCATACTTTTTTATAAAAAATATAATATTTTGTAATTATAGGCTTGTATTTTCTTTGCGAAGATTTTATTATTAACGTAACTTATTTTATTATTAATACAGCTAATCATAATAATTTGACCTAATAGCTGTCCGGAGGTTTTAAATTTTCTGGCAGCGCGATGACAGAAAGTTGGTGCATAATATGAAAACGATTGAAACAAATGACTGGGTAGTTGTAAACAGTATTATTTACAAGATTCATACTATCTCAGACGGCATGAAAATGCGTGAAGCATTTCTTGATGACATGAAAATGGTTCTCGACTTCGACAGTGCTGATTTTTACATAACATCTGCCGAGGACGGAAAAAAACTCATCAATCCTGCAATGTATAACTGTGATGAGGATTTTTCGGAGATTTACGAGAAAAGCGAAAGGGATTTGGAGACGGTTTTTACCGGCAAGAGCATTGTGTTCAGGGGAACGGACATAGTTCCGGAGGAAAAGGGAATAAGCGGAAGGTTTTATAACAGCGTGTGCCGCCCCAATAATTGGCACTATTCTCTGCATATTATACTCAGTATGAATAAGAAGCTGGTAGGAAAGATTGCTTTTTACAGAACCATAGGCAAGGGAAACTTTGATTATGATGATATTTTCTTATTGGATATGCTGAAAAATCATTTGTCATTCAGGCTTTACAAAGATAAAGAAAATTATGACTCACTGCATGAAAAGTATACGGTAAGTACGGCAAGCGAAAAATTCGGACTTACTAAGCAGGAACATATGATTTTAAAGATGCTTATGGAAGGCATGGACAACAATTCAATATGCGAAGACCTTAATATTAGTGTTAATACGTTAAAAAAACATATTTTGAATATATACCGAAAGCTTGGCATCAGAAACAGAGTTCAGATGTTTAAGATGATTATGGAAAAGGAATAAAGGATTTCTTGGAGACAGAGTCTCCAAGGTATTTAGTATTTACATTTTAGGAGGAAAAAACATGAACTATATATTTAATTATAATAACCCCGTTAACCTAGTATTTGGACAGGGCAAAATAGAAGAACTCGGCACACTTACTGCACAGTACGGCAAAAAGGCTTTAATTGTTACAGGCAGGAACTCAACAAAAAAATCAGGACTTTTGGATAAATCAATTAAGCTTCTTGCATCATCGGGCGTTGAGAGTGTTGTTTATGATAAGGTTGGTCAGAACCCGACGGATTCAACAATGTATGATGCAGTCAGTGTGCTTAAGGAAAACGGCTGTGATGTTGTTGTTGCTCTTGGCGGTGGCAGTATAATTGACTGCGCAAAGGCAACAGCTTTTATGGCACTTAATGACGGTGATGTATTTGACTATATATTCGGTGTAAAAACAGGTGATAAGGCACTTCCGCTGATTGCTGTTCCCACTACATGCGGAACGGGCACAGAGGGCAATGGCTTTGCGGTGCTTACAAATACAAAAAACAATGACAAAAAATCACTCCGTACTAACCTGATTATTGCAAAGGCTTCTATCATTGACCCCGATTTAATGAAAACAATGCCCAAGCATATACTTGCACAGGTTAGCTTTGATGCACTTTGCCACAACATGGAGTCTTTTCTTTCATCAAGTGCACAGCCCCTTACGGATATGATGGCAAAACAGGCAATAGAGCTTATTGGAAAATATCTTCCTATGGTATATAACGATTACGGCTGTGATGAAGGCTGGAATGCTATCACATGGGCAAGCACATTGGGCGGTATGGTAATAAATACGGCAGGTGTTGCGGCTCCTCATGCACTTGAGCACCCTGCAAGCGGACTTAGGGATATTGTTCATGGCAGAGGACTTGCGGCTCTTACTCCCGTAATTTATGACGAAGCTATTAAAGCAGGTGCGCCGACGGAAAGATTTGCCGAAATTTCAAGACTTCTTGGCGGCAAGGACGAAACGGACTGTGTAGATACAATTAAAAAGCTCATTGAGAGCGTTGGACTTACAACAACGCTGTCAGCCGAAGGCGTTAAGGAAGAGGATATTGACTGGATGGCTGAAAATTCATATAAAATAATGGGTGGTGCAATAAAGGCATTCCCTATTGTGTTCAGTGTTGAGGATATTAAAAAAATATATAAAAGAGCACTTTAAATCCTAAGAAAAGCTTAAATCTCCTGTAAAATATTGTGAATTTTTATAATAAATGATATAATTATAAAATACTTATATTTTAGGGGGCTTTAATATGATGGCGCACCGTTTTTATTATGGATTTCCGAATATTTTTTCGTGGCTTTTTAGTGGTACATTTACATCAAGTTTTATAGGCATTGCATTAACTGTGCTGTTTGTATTTGGGACATGGAAAATGTTTGAAAAGGCCGGCGAACCTGGTTGGGCAGCCTTGATACCGTTTTATAATGTTTATGTGCTTTTTAAAATTGGCTGGGGTACCGGCTGGCTGTTTTTAGTATTGCTTATTCCGTTTGTTGGCTTTGTGTTTTATATAATTCTTTCGATTAAGCTTGCAAGAGCATTCGGAATGGGAATAGGCTTTGGAATAGGACTTATATTACTGCCGAGTATTTTCTATACCATACTTGGTTTAAGTGATGCAAAGTATTACGGACCGGAGAATTAATTGATAATTATTATAACGTGTCAGCGGAAAAATAATCGTTGACACGTTATTTTTATGCTTATGCATAAACTTATATTTATACAGTATATATGCATTTTATTTATGAATACATGAGTGAAAGTATAATAAAAGTGGTTCAAAAATGTCACAATTTATTATGATTTAAAGCAATAAGTATGATAAGTGTGCAATGTGTACAATTTGTCAGGAGGTTTTTATTAATTTTATATACAATTTATGGTTTCACACTATTGCATTTTTATGCGATATAAGGTATTATATTCAGTAATTTAAGGCATAACAGAGGTGGTAAATTATGAGTAAAAAAACTGAAAAAACCAGAATATTTATTGACGGCAGAGAGGGCACTACGGGACTCAGAATTTATGACAGACTTGCCGCCATGGATAATATAGAACTTATCGTTCTTTCCGAAGAAGACCGAAAGAATGTCGAAAAAAGAAAAGAAGCGCTTAATTCAAGTGATGTTGCTTTTCTTTGCCTGCCAGATGCAGCAGCGATTGAGGCGGTTGAGCTTGTTGAGAATGATAATACAGTGCTTATTGATACATCAACTGCACACAGAACGGATCCTGAATGGGCTTACGGCATGCCTGAGCTTAGTGAGGAGCAAAAAAATGAAATTATTAATTCAAAAAGAATTGCTGTTCCCGGCTGTCATGCCAGCGGATTTGTAGCACTTATATATCCTCTTATAGAAAAGGGTATTATTTCAGAAAATTCCAGACTAAGCTGTTTTTCACTGACTGGCTACAGCGGCGGCGGCAAGAAAATGATTGCCGAGTATAATGGCTCAATTATAAGGAATGATATGTATGAGGCTCCCAGACAATACGGCCTTACACAAAACCATAAGCATCTTAAGGAAATGACAGCGATTCCGGGGCTTAAAACAAAACCTGTTTTCTGTCCGATAGTTGCCGATTATTACAGCGGTATGGAAGTCACTGTTCCGATTTTTGCAGAGGATTTAAATGACGGTTTTACCGTAAATGATATTAAAGAATTGTATAAAGAAAAATATAACGGAAAAATCATCAGCTTTGTTGAAGGTGATGACGAAAACGGATTTATGACTGCAAATGCTCTTTCGGGCTATGACAATATGCAGATTTCCGTTAAGGGAAATGATGAGAGAATACTTCTTGCTGCCAGATACGATAACCTTGGAAAAGGTGCATCGGGAGCGGCGATTGAATGTTTAAACTATATACTGAAAAAAGACATAACATGGGGACTTAATATTAAGGAGTGAAACTAATGATTAAATTAAATCAGATAGATGGCGGAGTATGTGCGGCAAAGGGATTTAAGGCAGGCGGTATACACTGCGGAATCCGCCGTCATACAACTAAAAAAGATTTGGCACTTATCGTAAGTGATGTTAAGGCTTCTGCTGCAGCCGTTTATACACAAAACCTTGTTAAGGGTGCACCTATTGCCGTAACAAAGGAAAACATTAAAGACGGCAAGGCAATGGCTGTTATATGCAACAGTGGCAATGCAAATACTTGCAATGCTAACGGAATTGAAATTGCCGAGCAGATGTGTGAGCTCATAGAAAAATATACAGGCGTTGACAAAAAGGACGTAGTTGTTGCTTCTACTGGAGTAATTGGTCAGCCGCTTAATATTGAGCCTATTGCCACAAACATGGAGTCACTTGTAAATGCATTAAGCTATGACGGCTGTCATGATGCGGCATCTGCAATTATGACAACTGATACTATTGAAAAGGAAATTGCATTTTCATTTGATATTGACGGAACAGAATGTAAAATCGGCGGCATTGCAAAAGGTTCGGGTATGATTCACCCCAATATGGCAACAATGCTTGTGTTTGTTACAAGTGATATTGCTATTTCACCTGAGCTTCTTCAGAAGGCTTTAAGTGCTGATGTACAAACTTCTTTTAACATGATTTCAATTGACGGAGATACGTCAACAAATGATATGGTTAGTGTACTTGCAAACGGACTTGCGGGAAATAAAGAAATAACTGAAGAGGGCGCCGCATTTGATGCATTCAAAGATGCACTTAACGCAGTAACTGTTTATCTTTGCAGAAAAATTGCAGGTGACGGTGAGGGAGCAACAAAGCTTCTTGAATGCAAGGTAAGCCATGCAAAGACAGACAAAGAGGCAAAGGGTTCAGCGAAATCCGTTATATGCTCTTCACTTCTTAAGGCGGCAATGTTCGGAGCTGATGCTAACTGGGGAAGGGTGCTTTGTGCTCTCGGATACAGCGGTGAGGATTTGGACGTTAATAAGATTGATGTCAGCTTTAAATCGGACAAGGGCGAAATACTTGTCTGCAAAAACGGAGCAGGCGTTGCTTTTTCAGAGGAAAAAGCAAAGGAAATACTGCTTGAGAAGGAAATAGAAATACTTATCGACTTAAACGACGGTGAATATGCGGCAACAGCTTGGGGCTGTGACCTCACATACGATTATGTAAAAATAAATGGTGACTATCGTTCTTAATTGGAGGCATAGGAAATGGGAATAACAAATTTACAGCGTGCTGAAACGATTGTTCATGCTCTGCCGTATATTCAGAAATATAACAATAAGGTTGTTGTAATAAAATACGGCGGAAATGCCATGATAAACGGCGAGCTTAAGCAGGCGGTTATGAATGACATAGTACTTCTTTCACTTATCGGCGTAAAAGTAGTGCTTGTTCACGGCGGCGGCCCCGAAATAAACAGCACACTTAACAAAATCGGCAAAAAAAGCGAGTTTGTAAACGGACTCCGTGTTACTGATGCCGAAACGATAGATACCGTGCTTATGGTGCTTGCGGGCAAAGTAAACAAAAGCCTAGTAAATCTCATTGAATGTACGGGCGGAAAGTCTGTAGGTCTCTGCGGTCTTGACGGTCACCTTATTGAGGCGGAGAGGCTTGACGAAAAGCTCGGATATGTAGGGAAGATTACTAATATAAATATTGACCCCGTAATGGATTTGCTTGATAAAGGGTATATTCCTGTTGTATCAACACTTGGCTGTGACAAAGAGGGCAATGTATACAATATCAATGCCGATACTGCGGCGGCAAGAATTGCAGGCAGAATGAAAGCTGAAAGCCTTATATTAATGACTGATATATGCGGTATTCTTTTGGACAAAGAAGATCCTTCAACACTTGTAACAAATATAAATACGGAAAAAGCTCATAAGCTTATGAATGATGGAATAATACAGGGCGGAATGATACCCAAAGTAGAATGCTGTCTTGATGCAATCGGACTTGGTGTAAACAGAGTATTCATACTAGACGGTACAAAGCCACATGCTATCTTGATGGAAATGCTTACCGATGAAGGTGTTGGTACGATGTTTGTAAGGGAGGAAAAGAAATGAGTTTAATTGATATACATGATACATATATAGCACATTCATACGGACGTTTTCCTATCTGCATAAAAGACGGAAAAGGTTCGGTGCTTTATGATGAAAACGGCAAGAAATATATAGATTTTGGCAGCGGCATAGCCGTTAACTCATTCGGCGTATCAGATGAAGTGTGGAAAGAAGCTGTAATTGAGCAGATTAACAAAGTACAGCATACATCTAATCTGTATTATTCGGAGCCGTCTGCAAAGCTTGCCGAAATGCTCTGCGAGAAAACCGGAATGAAGAAGGTGTTTTTCTCCAACTCAGGTGCAGAAGCAAACGAGTGTGCCATTAAAGCGGCAAGAAGGTATGCATTTAATAAATATGGTGACGGACATTCAACAATAATAACTCTTAAAAACAGTTTCCACGGAAGAACAATAACAACACTTTCGGCTACGGGACAGGAGCATTATCATGAGGAGTTTACACCGTTTACTGAGGGCTTTGTATATGCCGAGCCTGATAATATAGATGATGTTAAAAAGCTTGCTTCTGAAAACGAATGCATTGCCATAATGATTGAGATTATACAGGGCGAGGGCGGTGTTTGTCCGCTTGATGAGCAGTTCGTAAAGGACGTAAGAAAGTTTACCGAGGACAATGACATGCTGCTTATTGTTGATGAGGTTCAGACCGGAAACGGCAGAAGCGGTATGCTTTATTCCTATATGAACTACGGCATTCAGCCTGATATTGTGTCAACAGCAAAGGGACTTGCAGGAGGTCTGCCTCTTGGAGCAACATTGCTTGGCGAAAAGGTGAAGGATATATTCACACCGGGTTCGCATGGCTCAACATTCGGCGGAAATCCTGTATGTGCAGCGGCAGCACTCAGTGTGCTTAAAAGAATAGATGACAAATTGCTTGCCGATGTAAGAGCAAAGTCGGATTATATATTTAATGAGCTAAAAAATACAAAAGGCGTTGAAGATGTTACAGGAATGGGACTTATGATTGGCATTAAGTGCACAAAGCCTGCTGGTGACATTGCTAAAGAGTGTATGGATAACGGTTTGCTTGTGCTTACTGCTAAGGATAAGGTTCGTTTGCTCCCGGCACTTAATATCGACAACGATGTATTGAAAAAAGGCTTGGAAATTCTTAAAAAAGCAATCTCTGAATAAACCAAGACCTTGGGGACACCGTCCCCAAACCCCGGCAAAGGACTTCGCCCTTTGAACCCAATACGAAAACTGCGTTTTCGGGTACAATAATCCAAAGTTAGGATATTTTTAAGGATTATTTAATAGAAAACAAATACTGTGTACATTTAATATTAAAAATCCTCTGTTATACTTAAAGCTATAAAATTTAAGGAAATGGAGGATTGTTTATGTTTACGCTTGAAAAGAGCAGGAGAGATTATTATAATATTGCATTAACTGCGCTGTTTTTGCTTTATTTAGCTGCTATGTCATGGATAATCCTATTTAAGTTCGCATTGCCGGAACAGCTTTACAGCATAAAAACAGCAAGAGTGCTTAATCTGATACCGTTTAACGACCTGATAGTCGGAAAACCTATGAGTGCACTGGAGACAATAGGCAACGTTATAATTTTTATTCCTTTTGGAATTTTTGTGAGTATGATGCTTGAGGATTCGTCGGTCAGAGACAGAATTTTGCTCGGAATGTTTCTTAGTATCAGCTATGAAACAATACAATTCATACTTTCCATCGGTGTTGCCGATGCTACCGATGTATTTACAAATACAGTCGGCTGTGCGGTTGGTGTGGGACTGTATACATTGATGAGAAAATTAATCAGAAGTGAATTTACTGCAAAAAGAGTAGTGGTTATCTGTTCTGGCGGTCTGTGTGCCGTCTTTTGCAATGATGCCCATGCTCTCAGCTTTATTAATAAAATAATTTTTTGTATAAAATAAGAAAACAAGTACAGACTGTAATCTGTACTTGTTTTTTTTATTTCATTTTTTAGTTCAGCAGGACATGAAATAATCCATATAGCTTTTATTATTATACTTTTTTATATACAGTCTTGATTTCACTGAGTGAAAGCATTCGGTAAACCATTGCACCATACTTGGACATAAAGTCCTCAAGTGTAACAGCGGGGAAGTGCATACAGCAGTCCAGTTTTTTAACTTCTTCGTAGCAATTTCCGATTTCGTTTAGCATGTTTTCGTTCATTATTGTGTAGAACTGCGGTCCGATTTCGCCGTTGAATCTTGTTGTACTCTTTAAGAACAGCTTGCTTCGGTTGTTGAAAATCGAGAACAGCACAAGGTGGTGAGGGTAAGGCATGTCCTCATCGTCTATTACGTAGAAGTTTACGTTTGGATTCTTTTTGGCTATTTCAAGAACATAATTGATATGCTCTTTTCTTTCTTCAATGGTCATTCTGTATACAATATCTGTGAAGTAAAATTCACCGTCATCAACGTATTTTAATAGGGCTGATTTTGTAAAGAAAAAGTCCATTTTTCCGTTAAAGGATATTTCGTCCCATCTGGCAAAAAGTGTTCTCAGTATTTTTTCTGTAGAACTGTCGTATCCCTGCTCATAAGCGGAGGAAACTATTTTTTCAACTATGTTTGGCGGAAGAAGGTACTCAAAACCTCGTACAAGGAAAATCTGATAGTCGTCAAATGCATAGAAATTACTTCTGTATCCGTTAAGATTAAGCTCTTCTGAAGTTGCAGACATAATAAGAAGATGGTGTATTTTGAACAATGACAGTGTGCGTGCATATATAGTGCTTACAATATCGGGGTCCGTACTTACGCACATAACAGATATTTTTCCGTGATTATCAAGCGAGCACATAATTGCAGCAATGTCTTTAATTACAATAATGTTTTGCTGATTAAAGTTTGAATTATCGTAAAAATCAAAGAATACCCAGTGGTATTTATTAATCAGGTAATAAAGATCCAGATATTTTTTGGAGGTCATGTTCTTTGGATTAAGACCGGCTTTAACTCTTATGTTCTTTCTCATATTTGAAATGTCAGAAGAGGCATGCTGTGTCTGGAACAGATCACATATATCCATAGTACACAAAATTTCAACAGGCTCAACTGTATCATTAATCATTGAGGTCAGCTCATCTTCGATGAAATTGGATATATCTGCTGGATTATACAAAATTCTGGATTGCTGTTCAGTGCTTTTTTTGGTTTGTCTGTCATTATTTGTCTGAGTGCTTTTAAAAGAGTCTTTTAAAGCAGTGTATAAATAATTCGCCAGTTGTTCTTCTGACACAACAACATTGAATTCGTTGCAGAAATTTTCCAACTCTCCCTGAATTATTATTTCGTTTGAAAAAATTTTCGCCAAATTCTTATTTATGATGCCGGCAACACGTGCAGCAGGTAACTTCGACTGATTACACCACTTGCTTATGTAGGATACGTCATACCCCGCGGCATCGGCAATCGTTGAAAGTTTTACGTTTGTAAATTTAATGAGTTTCTTCAATAGCGATCCGTAATTTTCCATATATTGCATCATCCTTTTAAGTTAACTTTAAAATAAAAAGTCAATAATATAGTTCAATACTTTATTTATAATATATTTTTCGCTATTTGTAAAGGAAAACGTAGTTCCAATTGCATCTATTTGTATCGCATTGAATAAAATTGACGAAATTTACGGAATGTTGATTTCGTTTAACGTCAGTATTTTATGGTTTATAATTCAAAACAGCTTGTTAGATAAACAACAAACATTGGAAACTATTATTTGCAGTCATATTTTTATACAAAATGTATATGGTACAAGGAGGTATTTATAAAATGAGAACAGTTAAGGTTTTAACACCTGCTGAAGCAGCGATGCTTGTAAAAGACGGCGATACTGTTTCAACAGGCGGATTCGTTGCATGCGGCAATCCTGAAACGCTTTCAAAGGCACTTGAGAAGAGATTTGTAGAGACAGGGTCACCCAAGGATCTTACATACTTCTATGCTGCAGGTCAGGGAAACAGAGACGGAAGTGCTTCTGACCATTTTGCACACGAAGGTATGATCAAGAGAGTTATTGCAGGTCATTACAACATGGCTCCCAATCTCGGTAAACTCATTATTGAGAACAAAGTTGAGGCATACAATTTCCCTCAGGGCGTCTTAACTCATATGTTCAGAGATATAGCTGCACACAAAGTAGCAACTGTAACTCATGTTGGACTTAATACATTTGCTGACCCCAGAGTTGAGGGCGGTAAGCTTAATGAAATAACAAAAGAGGATATCGTATCTGTAATTGATATTCTTGGTCAGGAAAGACTTGCTTATAAAGCACAGAAAATAGACGTTGCTTTCATCAGAGGCACTTATGCAGATGAAACAGGAAACGTTACACTTCACAAAGAAGTAACACCTCTTGATGCAACTTCGATGGCACAGGCTGCAAAGAACAGCGGCGGAAAGGTAATCGTTCAGGTAGAAAGAGTTGTTAAAGCCGGAACACTTGATCCAAAGCTTGTAATAATCCCCGGAATTTATGTAGATGCAGTTGTTGTATCTGAACCTTCAGAGCATGAACAGTGCATCACACGTTCATATAATCCTACATTCACAGGAGAAGCATCTGCTCCCGCAGGTGCAGTAAAAGCTATTCCACTTACAGTTAAAAAAATTATCGGCAGACGTGCTGCCATGGAACTTAAAAAGGACAAGGTTGTAAACCTCGGAATCGGTGTTCCTGAATATGTATCAATGGTTGCCAATGAAGAAGGCATCGGCGATTACATGACACTTACAGTTGAGGCCGGTCCTGTCGGTGGTATCCCAATGGGCGGTCCCGAATTCGGTGCAGCAGTAAATGCAGATTGCTACCTTCCCCAGAACTATCAGTTCGATTTCTACGACGGCGGCGGAATTGACCTTGCATACCTCGGACTTGCACAGTGTGATGAAAACGGAAACATAAACGTAAGTAAATTCGGCCCCAGAATTGCCGGCTGCGGCGGATTTGTAAATATAACACAAAATGCAAAGAAAGTATTCTTCTGCGGAACATTTACAGCAGGCGGACTTAAAACAAGTATTAAAGACGGCAAGCTTGTAATTGACAAAGAGGGCGCTGAAAAGAAATTTATTAAACTTGTAGAGCAGATTACATTCAGCGGTGCATATGCAAACAAAACAGGTCAGCCTGTAATGTATATAACAGAGCGTGCGGTATTTGAACTCAGAAAAGACGGCGTATATCTTATTGAGGCAGCACCTGGAATAGATGTTAAGACACAGATAGTTGATCTTATGGGATTTGAACCAAAAATTGACGGTGAAGTAAAGCTTATGGATGCAAGAATATTTAAAGACGAACCCATGGGCCTTAAATAATAATCCGTTTAGCTTTTAATTTTAAAAATTTATATAAAGAAGAGGAGAGATTTATATGTCATTAGTAGAATTAAAAGACAGCATCAAATTTATCATCATTGAAGTAGAGGAAAACGGTACAGCTATCCTTACTTTAAACAGACCCAAAGCAAACGCACTTTCAACAGAAATGCTTGGAGAGGTTAAAACAGTCTTTGAAGCAATTGCTGATGATCCTAGCGTAAAAGGAGTTATCGTAACAGCACCCGGAGAAAAATTCTTTGTAGCCGGTGCAGATATCAATGGATTCCTTGCTCTTGACGGTATGGAAGGCAGAGCAGCATCTAAGTTTGCTCAGAGCTGTTTCCAGGCTATCGAAGATCTTGAAAAACCTGTTATCGCAGCTGTTAACGGATACGCTCTTGGAGGCGGAAATGAAATCGCAATGGCTTGTGACATAAGAATTGCAAGCACAAAAGCTATCTTTGGTCAGCCTGAAGTAAACCTTGGTATTATGCCTTGCTTCGGCGGTACACAGAGACTTACAAGACTTGTTGGTGCAGGTATTGCCAAAGAGCTTATGTTTACAGCTCGTAACGTAGATGCTGAAGAAGCTTACAGAATCGGTCTTGTAAACAAAGTAGTTGAGCCGGCAGAGCTTGTTCCCGCAGCTAAAGAAATGATGGCTACTATACTTACAAAATCACCACTTGGTGTTGCAGCTTGTAAAGTTGCCGCAAATAAGGGTGGAGATCTCAGCATAGCTGATGGTCTTAATCTTGAAGCTGATTTAAACGGTCTTCTTTTCTCAACAACAGATAAGAACGAAGGCGTTGGTGCTTTCATCGAGAAGAGAGCTGCTAAATTCACAGCTAAATAATTAATTCGCTCATATTTATTGTAACCGCAGGGAATCAGCGGAGCAATCCGCTGTCCTTGCGGAATAAAAATTAAATAATTCAAGGAGAAAGAATTATGGATTTCGAATTTAATGAAAATCAGCTCGACCTTCAGAAGATGGTAAGAGAGCTTGCAGAAAAGGAAATTGGCCCCAAAGCAAAAGAAAATGACGAAAAAGATGTTTTTCCCATGGACATTTATAAAATGATGGTTGAAATGGGTATTACTGCAATCGGTGTTCCCGAATCATACGGCGGACCTGAAGCAACAGATATAGAAAGAATGATAGCTATTGAAGAAATAGCAAAGAAAGACGGTGCAGTGGCAACAATACTTGCAGTTCACGGTATGTTTGTACAAGCACTTGAAAAATACGGCACAGAGGAACAAAAAAATAAATATTATCCTCTTATAGCTGAAGAAGGATTCTATACAGGTTTTGCTCTTACAGAGCCTTGTGCGGGATCAGACCCTTCATCAGCAAAGACAACAGCAATTTATGACCCTGCAACAGATGAATATGTACTTAATGGAAACAAATGCTTCATTACAGGCGGCGCAAGAGCAGATGCTATTATCGTATTTGCACTTACAGACCCCTCAAAGGGAGCAAAAGGAATGTCAGCTTTCATCGTTGAAAAGGGTATGCCCGGTTTCTCAATTGGTAAAATTGAAGACAAAATGGGCATCAGATGTTCAGAAACAGCAGAGCTTTTCTTTGATGATTGCTTAACGTGCCTAAGGCAAATCTTATCAGGGAAGAAGGCAAAGGCTTCGGTATTGCTATGAACTCACCTTGACTGGCACAAAGTAGGTGTCGGCACCAATTGCTCGTCTTTGGAAAGGTGCTCTTGATGAGTCACTTGCTTGCCATCCAATCATGAAAGTACAGTTTGGCAAACTATTGCGGCACTTCAGGGTATTCAGTGGTATATTGCTGAAATGGCAACAGCTATTGAAACAGCAAAATGGATAGTATACCATGCGGCATACCTTTGCTTCACTCAGTTAGCAACTATACAAAGGAAACATCAATGTGTAAGCCATTGTTCTAGAGTAAACCAGAGAAGTAACAAATCTTGCTGTAAGAATACATGGCGGCTACAGATACATGAAAGAATATCAGGTTGAAAGAATGTATAGAGATGCAAAATAACAGCAGAAATCTATGAGGCACATCAGAAATCAAAAGTTATCATAGCTAAACAGGTTATGACGGCCAAAAAGTAATAATTTCAGTACTTATCTTAAGGGAGGTTAATCTATGTTTGGAATTATAGTATTGTTTATCGCACTCATTTTGTTCGGCTTGTTAGCATTCAAACAGCTGAACGCACTTATTCTTGCACCACTCGTAAGTATCTTCGTTATGGTATGCTTTAAGATGCCTATACTTACATCGCTTAAAGAGGCATTTATGCCTGCAGCAGCTAGTTATGTAACAAAATATTTCCTTGTATTCTTTGTTGGTGCTCTTTTTGGTGCTGTATATCAGTTCACAGGCGCTGCAGAGTCAATTGCAAGAACAATTTCTAAAGCATCACATGATAAATTTGTTGCACCTATCGTAATGTGTATCACAGGTCTTCTTACATTCGGCGGCGTTAGTGGTTTCGTTGTATTCTTCGTAATTTACCCTATCGCTCTTCAGATGTTCAGACGTGCAAATCTTACAAGAATGCTTCTTCCTGCAGCTATTTCAGCAGGTTGTTGGACATGGTCAATGACAGCTCCTGGTTCTCCTTCAATCCAGAATGTTATCGCTATGACTAACTTAGGAACACCTTCAACAGCAGCTTTCACACCTTCATTAATCGCATCAATCGCAGAATTTATTATGATTTTTGTTTGGCTTGAATACAGAGCAAGATTATTTACAAAGAAACAGAGATTCTTTAATGACCCTACACTTTCAAGACAGCTTGATCCTGAAGAACTTAAGGATGAAGGTGAAGCAACTGATCTTCCTAACTTCATTATAGCTATTATTCCTATAGCTGTTATCCTTATTACATTCAACGTATTCAAGTTTGCTGTTGAAACAGCAGTTATCCTTGGTGTTATCGTTGCAACAGCTCTTATGTTCAACAGAGTTAAAGGCGGACTTAGCCAGTGGGTTAAAGTATTTAACAAAGGTGCAGCAGACTCTGGTGTTGCTATCCTTAATACAGCTATCGTAGTTGGTTTCGGCGGTGTTGTACAGAATACACAGGGCTTTACAGACCTCGTTGCAAGAGTACAGGCTATGAATATCAGCCCTCTTGTATTTGTTGCTATCGCTGTTGCTATATGTGCAGGTGCTTGTGGTTCTGCTTCAGGTGGTATGGGTGTTGCTTTCAACGCTCTTAAGGACACATTCTTATCATTAGGAATTAGACCTGAATATATCCACAGAATCAGTGCTATATCAGCTGGTACACTTGATACACTCCCTCATCAGGGTGCTCAGATTACACTTCTTGGTATATGCAAGCTTACTCATAAAGAAGCATATTACGATATTGCTATAACACAGATATTAATCCCTGCTATAACACTTTGCATCTTTTATACCGCTTGCTGCGGCTATGGGTATGATGTAATCAGTAATTGTAGTTTTTGGTAGTAAATAAGGAGGAAGTAATAGTATGGTTGGTTTTGAATTAACAAAAACTCAGCAGGTTATGCAAAGAATTATTCCATAACTTTGCTGAAAACGAAATTAGACCTATAGCAAGAGACATGGATAGAAAACGAGGAGTACCCCAGGGAACTCCTCGATAAACTCAGAAAGCTCACATGTTTGGTATTCCTTATTCATAGAATTAGGCGGAGCAGGAGCCGATGTTCTTACTTATACTTTAGCAATGGAGGGAAGTATCAAAATTGATGCTTCAACTGGCATTACCTTTCAGTTCATACATCACTTTCGCCCATGTATCAATGAAAACGGTACAGACGAGCAGAAGAAAAAGTTTTTAAGACCACTTATCAGCGGTGAAAAGATTGGTGCTTTCTCACTTACAGAGCTAATGCCGGTACAGATGCATCAGGTGTACAGACAACAGCTGATAAGGACGGAGATTACACTACATTCTTAACGGATCAAGATGTTTACAACAAGTAAAGGGCAGATACATTTGTAGTATTCGCTCTTACGGATATCTTTATCAACTAAAAGAGGCTAAAGGTCTTCAACATTATTGTTGACAGAACTATGGAAGGTATATCAGTAGGAACAAACATTCCAAGAATGGGTATCGAAGCGACTTCAAACTGGTCATTTGTAAATGTTGTCCAAGTTCCTGCTGATGAACTTCTTAAGCGGAAAAGAAGGAGCTGACTACAAAATCGCTATGACAGCACTTGGCGGCGGCCGTATCGGTATCGGCGCACGGGCGGCATGGTATTGCTCAGGGTGCTATCAATGAAGCAATTAAATGTAAAGAGAGAAAACAGTTCGGAAGAACATCAGTAAATTCAGAACACTCAGTTTAAGCACCAATGCAGACAAAGAAAGTGAATGCGGCAAGACTTACGCCGTACTTCTTCTGACAATCACAAGGGCAATCATGAGAATTATGCTCCTCTTACGGCTATGTGCAAACTTTTGCATCGGAATGTTGCAAACGATGTAACAAGAGGTTGTGTACAGCTTTTCGGTGGCTACGGATATTCAAGAAGTACCTGTAGAAGAGCTATGAGAATGACGCTAAGATTACAGAGATCTACGAAGGAACATCCGGGAAGCAATGAAGATGATCATTTCGGGAACTATGAAGCTGTAATACAATCTAAGGAAGGAGAATCATGATGAAAATAGTTGTTTGTATAAAACAGGTTCCGGATACAACGGAAGTAAAACTTGATCCTAAAACAAATACACTTATCAGAGATGGTGTACCCAGTATCATCAACCCTGATGATAAAAGCCGGCATTGTTGCACTTACATTAAAAGAAAATCTCCAGGGCACAGTTACAGTAGTATGTATGGGACCTCCTCAGGCGAACGTAGCAATTAAGAAGCTCTTTGTAGGATGCGATGATGCAATACTTTTAAGCGGCAAACCATTCCAGCGGTTGAACACATATGCAACAGCACATGTAATTGCAGGCGGACTTAAAGACTCTTGATTATGATTTAATCATAACAGGCCGTCGAGCTATTGATGGAATACCAGCGCCAGGTTGGACCTCAGATAGCAGAACAGCTCAAGATTCCTCAGGTAAGCTATGCGGCAGAGGTAAAAGCAGACGGAGATGCATACAATCAAACGTCAGTATGAAGATAGATATCAGCTCGCATAAAAGTAAAAACTCCTGCTGTATAACAGCACTCCACAAGGCTTGCAAAGCCCAGATATATGACTGTATCAGGTATCGTTAATGCCTACAAGAAGGAAGTAAAAGTACTTGGCTTCGAGGACATTAAAGAAACATTAATCCTGATAACATCGGACTTAAGAGTTCACCTGGCAATGTTAAGCAGTCATTTACAAAACAGGCTAAGGGCGCAGGTACAGTACTTAATGTATCAGCAGATGAAGCTGTAAAGACAATCATGGATAAGCTTGTAGAAAAGCACATTATTTAATGGAAGGGAGGATATAAAATGAGCAAAGATATATATGTAATAGCAGAACAGAGACAGGGAAAGCTTGCAAAAGTAGGCAAGGAGCTTATCAGCGAAGCAACAAAGCTTCTTGACTGACCTTGGCGAAAGGTAATAGCATTAGTTCTCAGTTCAAGAGATTAAAGATGAAAGCGGCATAAGAAGAAACTTTTACAGCCTCTCTGCCTGCGCAGAACAAAACATGGCTCTTGCTTTCAATTGACCAGGTGATCTGCCTCTTGGAAACTATGCAACACGAGGCCTGCATAGCTTGTTGCCTTACAAAGTTCTCTCACAGAGAACACTGGGAGCTTAACATGTGCTCTTATTTTTTTTTTTCTTTCTTTTCTTCCTCTGACAAGCCGCATAGGCATACTTTTTACTACTTCATTTTGAGCTGTGAAATACACACAGTCTGGCATGAGCCTTTAAAGCACCCCAATGCAAATGAAAGAAACCTAGAAAAAACACACAGCAAGCACCAAGGCATTTTTGGCCAAAACGCAGCAATATCATAACACTTCAGCCTCTGCTGCAAGGCCATAGGCAGGCATTTCCCCTAGAATACTGGCATAGCAAGTTGAAAATCCAGTGTTATGAAAGGCTCTTGAAAAAGATACTTCAAAGACAGGTGCAGTGAAGGAAATCAAGTTGAATTCACAGCGGCAGGACATGGTGCAATTGAAATCCTCGAAAGTAAAAAGAAACAAAAGAAATCAGTTACGACGTACAGAAGCTAAGGTACTTGTATCAGGCGGACGTGGTAATAAGCGGACCATGAAGGTTTCAAAATGCTTAAAGAATGTCTTTGACAGAACTTGGCGGTGTTTTCATCTGTCCAGGCTTGTACAGACGCAGGCTGGATCGGATCAAGAAAGACAGGTTATTCAGACTGGTAAAACAGTTAGACCTGAACTTTATATCGCATGTGGTATTTCAGGTGCTATTCAGCACGTAGCCGGTCGCGGAAAACTCAGTTTGTTGTATCCAATCAATAAGAATGCTTGACTTAATCTTCTCAGTATCAGATCTTGGTATAGTAGAATGTAAAAGTTATCATTCCTACAGCTTACGGCACTTAAGAAATATAACGCAGAAAGAATAACTAGGGTATACTCACAAAATGTGTGTACATAAAATTCAATAAACTTCCTCAAAAAAATTTATTTCTATTAGTCTGAAGTAAATTTACTCCCCAAATCCCTCTCGGCGGATGCTGTGAGGGATTACTCATATAATGTTAAATTTAGGCTTGGAGGACAGAAATGAAATCAAAAAAAGCTTTTGCTGTAGAAGTAACACAAATAAGAAAAATGGAAACTGTTATTGAAGGGGAGACTGAACAAGACGCTTTAAAAGAAGCAAAGAATAGATACAAAAACGGCGAATACAGCTTTGATGCAAACACTATTGTTGCTGCCCAATTCGAGACAAAATATGAATAATTTCCCCGCAAAAAAACGACATCTGTTTAATTGGAGATGTCGCTTTTTTGAGCGTATAAATTAAATTTCAGTCGTATGCAATTATAATGCCCTTATTTCCCGCATATAAGCTTGAAATTCCATGGGTATTGTTAATCATAATATTTAAATTAGGCAAGTGGGAGATTATTTTATCCTTTAAATCCAAGGCACGTTCGGGTGCGTTGCAGTGGGCTATAATAATATTTTTGGAATTTTTTCTCTTACAGCCTTCAACAACCCTTGCAAGGAGCTTTCCCATTGCTTTATTAATGCCTCTGGCCTGATCAAGCTGAATGATAGAACCGTCTGATTCGCCCATTATTGGAACTATATGAAGGATGTTTGCTGCTAAACGTTTAACGCCAGTAAGCCTGCCGTTGCGTTCAAGAATGCTTAAATCTTCAAGTACAAAATGAGTGGATACTATATCAATGTACTTCTTGGTTTCCTCGACTATTTTATTAAATTCAAGTCCTTTTTGCTCAAGCTCATCAATCTTAAGCGCATGAAGAGTTTGTCCGGCCGATGCGGATTTGCTGTCCAAAACAGCTATTTTTGCATGGGGATTTACTTCTTCATAGAGTTTTTTGGCAAGAACGGCACTGTTGTGGGAACCGCTCAGTTTATCAGAAAGTGTAATTACATATATTCTATCACATTCGCAGTCAAATGCTTTTATATATTGCTCCGGGGAAGGACAGGCAGACTTCGGACAGGCTGTTGTAGATGCAATTGCCTCAAGTAATTTTGCCTGATCAAAGGTTTCATCGTCAACAATTTTATGATTACCTACATTAATTGTAAGTGCCACATTCGAAAAACGTCCGCTTTTAATCATTTCATCTGTCAATTCGCCGCAGCTATCCAAAATAATTTTGTACGACATAGTTTTCAATACTCCTTTATCTTGACTATTTTACTATAATATACTATAATCTTTACAACAGGATTTGCAACCGACAAATATACACGCAACGATCTTAAATCAACAAATACCGTTCGAAATGTTTATTTCAAATCATATTTTAATAATGTTCGGAGGAAGAACACAATGGAAAACAGAAGGATACAAATGACTAAAAAACTACTTAGGGAAAGTGTTCTTGAACTTATGGAGGAAAAGCCTTTAAATAAGATAACGATAAAGGATATTTGTGAAAATGCGGATGTAAACAGGACTACATTTTATAAGTATTACGGAGATCAGTTTGCACTTGTTAAGGAGGCTGAAGATGAGGTTCTGGGCAAAATGGGTGAATTTTTAAAAAACCTCAATACTGATGCGGAAAAAATCAGCCTCCTTGAAACATTTCTTGTGTATATAAAAAATAACGGTTATGCCTATCATATATTGCTGAATAACAGCTCTGACGCGTCCTTCAGCTACAGACTTATGCATGTGGCCCTTGATAAGCTTATGGCGGATAAATATTATCTAGGCATCAAGGAGGAGGAAAAAAAGTATGTATATAATCTTATAGTCATGGGCGCAATAAATACGATTGACCTTTGGATAAACAATAATTTTGATTTGGCTGTAGATGACCTTGCAAAACTTATGTATAACTTCATTGATAACGGAATTAAAGCATTGGAATAAATACCGCCGTGTGTTTAATAGAAATTCAGTAATTTATCAAATAAGCTGTCTTCATCGGGTTTAGCCGGCTGTTCGGCAATCTGTCTGCCTTCTGTATTAATTGTGTAATTATCCCTTATTATAAGTTCTGACAGCGGAACAATATCATAGCCCTTGTCTTTTAGACTTTTGATAATTGTATCCAATACCTCGGGAGTATATTTTGCATCGTTGTGGAAAAGAATTATTGAACCGTTTCCAAGATGCTTGTGGTTAAGAACCTGATTTATTTCAGCGTCCGTTCCCTGTTCCTTCCAGTCAAGACTGTCACCGTTCGACACAAAAAGAAAAGCGCTATTTATAAAATATTTCTGCGTTATCTTTTGTCAAAACAACCTTATCTATAAAATCCCTTGCTATTTTGTTTTTGCCTTCAATTGTTAGCTTTTTCCAATCATTTATGCTGATACTAGAAACCTCCTTTTGCTTTTGAGGTATATCAATATAGCTATTCATAATTTCTTGTTTTTCCCTGTGCAAAGCTTCAATTCTTGCATTAACATATTCAGCAGTCACACCAATGCACGTCTTCTAGTGATAATACTAAATTATTTATTTTTTCCTCTATAACCATAAGTTTTTTATTGTGTTCCTTTTGATTGGAGTTTTCGTTAGTTTTGTTATTTAGCCTAATACTATTTACCTTATTTATCAGTTGTTCTTCTACAAAAGTCTCAACATCAGCTACTTTGTGAGTTGTTTTATATCACACTTTTTATGCAAATATCGTCCTGAGCATGCAAAATAGGAATACGTCCTTCTTTTGTGGTGCCAAAACGTACTGAAAAGGAATATCCACAGTAACCGCATTTAACAAGCCCGGTCAGCCATGAGTATTTACCTTTATATGAATTTTTGATTTGTCGATTGCTAGCAAGCTTAGATTGACAGATTAAGAAGGTTTGACTATCTATTATACCTTCATGAGTTCCAATAGCTAAAAGATGGTCAGTTACATCTTTATATTTTCGCTCGTTAGCATCACGTTTTCCGACAAGAATACATCCATGCACACGTCAAATTCATCAACTTCATTTGCCATAATAGCTCCCCTGGATTTGTAGTAATTGTATGCTACATCTGCTTTGACGTAAGCGGGATTTTTTAAAATAGAGGATAATTTGGTGCTATCAAAATTCATGCCTTTTGCAGATGATATCTTTTCGGAAATCAAGAGTCTCTGAACATCGGCAAGAGATGTATATGCTTGACTGTAGTATTCAAAAATTTTTTCTACGTTTTCAAGTTTATCATTTGGTTGGTAAACGGTTGATTTCCTTCCGTCTATTGTAGTTCTGACAAATCAAAGCCGTATGCTGCAGGGCCACCGCCCCAGGCACCTTTTTTTACCCTTGCATAATAATTATCTCTTACTCGTTCCGCTATAGTTTCACGTTCCAGCTGTGCAAATACTATGATTATGTAAAGCATAGCACGGCCCATAGGAGCAGAAGTGTCAAACTTTTCTGTTGCGGAAACGAACGCCACTTTTTTAGCTTCGAGCGTATTAATAAAATCAGCAAAGTCAACTATTGACCTGCTGATTCTATCTAAACGGTATACTACAATCTTTGTCACATCTTCATTATCTAAATCTAACATCATTTGCTCAAAAGCAGGACGGTTTGTATTTTTACCACTGTAGCCTTTGTCTTGATATACTTTAAAATCTTCTTCATAGATTTCTCTTTTGGCATATTCTATTTGGGTTTCAATTGATATGCTATCCTTCTTATCAATGGATTGTCTTGCATATATGTATATCATAGGAGGACTCCTTTATTTGTATTTTGGTATAGAAATAAAAGCGGCCACAGTTGATGAAAGAGCTGCTTTTTACTCCACTTGCGACAACGTGTGGGGTTAATCTTCAAACAAATCTTTTTGTTTTTCCTTTGTCTTTTTGTTTTTAACTTTTGAAACAGATGTAGCAATAATTCCTAATATGCCCCCGCCAATTGCGGCTGTAATTATGCGACCAGCAACTTCGCTTGATGTTATAATGTTGTTCGACGAATTCAGAGACGATGATTTCTCAAATTCAATGCTGTTAACTATGTTCATTAATAGAGAATTGTATTTATAATAAGACTCTGCATCTAATGAGTTCAACGCAACAGATATAGATTTGCCGTCCTTTACTGTAAAATAGGAAGTAGCAAACATATTATCGGTTTTGCCGGTAAGGTTTAAATATATTGTATCATTTATTTTTTGAATGCTGATATCAACATCGGATAAGCCTATATCTTTGAGCCCTTCTTTAAAATCGGACCCATTAATTAAATTTGAAAGCTCATATTCAGTATAGTTGTTTAAATCAAAAGTGGATTTGCTGAAATCGTTTTCAATTATTTGTACATAGATTTCCGAAAGGTCATAAAAGTTTGCTGCATCGAATTTTAGATTTCTTTCATCTAGCATTTCCTTGTAATCATCATCGTTAGTTTGCAAAATTGTCTCAAAACTAAAATCAGGGTTAGCTATAGAAATATCACCATTAGCATAAACAAAGTCAAAATTATCATCATTAAAAGTTAATGACATTTTCCCATCATTCAAAGAATAAGTTTTTTCAGTAGCAAAGCAATTAAAATTAATAATAAAACAAAATGTAATAATAAGTATAATTAGTTTTTTCATAAAACCCCTCCTAATTGACAAATAATAACAATAAGGTATAATGTAATTAAGAGATGCTTACTCTCTAACTATTTAGCCGTTCCAGTATTCACAGTGCTGGGGCGGTTTTATTTCACGTCACTCTGAAACGCAATTGCTTTTCCTAATATTCTGATATGGTCTAAAGTTTCGCCTGTAAAAACTTTTGGCGGATAAGACGGGTTTTCTGAAACAAGTTGCAATATATTGTTTTTTCTATCGTAATAAACCCTTTTTAACAAGGCTTCATCGTCTATTATAACTGCTGCTATTTCTCCGTTATCAACAATTTGTTGATTTCTAATAAAAACAATATCACCATCTAATATTCTTGCGTTTATCATGCTGTCACCTTTGGCCTTAAGACAAAAATCAGCCTTTATATCAGTTCCGCAAGAAACATAGCTTTCTCTATCTTCAACACAGAAAATTGGTTCGCCGCAAGCTATTTCTCCTAGTAAAGGTACTTTGTGGACTTTTATAGGAAATATATTGTCAAATTCATTGTACGAGACAGTGTTTTCTGGAATTTCATCTTCCCAACCCATTAAATATGCAGGAGTCGTATTAAGTGCTTTAGCAAAAGTTACTATTTTTGATTGTGGCAATCCTCTACCATCTACTTCTATTTTATTTATAGATGACCTAGACTTATATCCGGTTTTTGCAGCAAGTTCTTCTTGAGTTAAATCTAATTCTTCTCTTCTCTTTTTTATTCTTTGCCCTATTTCCATTTAATCACCGCCTTTTCTTCATTAAAGCACAATGTTGAAAAATTTGCAACATTTTTTGGGAAAAAACAAAAAAAGTGTTGACATATTAGAAACATATGGTAGAATGCACTTGTAGACAAAAATTCAACATAAAGGAGGAATGAAGTTGACTAATACAACCGAACTAAACGCATTAATTGATAAATTAGGCTATAAAAAAGGTTGGATTGCAAAACAAATAGGGCTTTCGGCGTATGGATTATCCCTAAAAATAAACAATCGCAACCAATTTACGGCGGAAGAAATTCAAAAAATGTGTGATTTGCTTAAAATTACATCGCTCAAAGAGAAAGACAGAATTTTTTTTGCAAAATTCGTAGACAAAATGTCAACAGATGAAAGGGGTGCGTAAATGACACGATATGAGTTTTGCAGACGATAAGGTGAGTTAGGAGGGGTGTGAATGCATAGATTTGATGCTATGGACAAGGTTCAGATTATAACAATGATTTTACAATTATTGATATTAACCAAATTAATTCTGTCTTGAATACTCCAATGGTGAGGATTGGGAGCACCCAGAATATCAGGTTGTTATCTGCTAAAGATTAATAAGGACAAACCGTGTCGGAATATACATATTGTGAGGTGATTTTATGTATACAACAAAAACAACCAAAACAACACCAAGCGGAAGAAAGTATACGGAACATGTCATTTCAGAGAAACAAAGAAGAACGGTGAAGTCAGAGATACACTTAAAGGCTATAAGATTGACATTGAGACTGTTCCAGAAATCGCGCGAAAACTATTCTATCAAATAGCAACCGGCAAATAAAGGGCGCAAGCCCTATATATTGGACAAGCCGGTTAGGAGGTGATTTAAATGGAAAGTAATAGGTCTTATCATCATGATCCTGTGTGCCGCAGATTACTGCATACACAATGATCCGGCACTTGGGATAGTCATTTTTGTTTTTATTATCCTCTATCTTGGGTTTGATGCATGGGCTGTAAGGTACAACGGAAAAAGGCACAGAAAGCATAGGAGGGAGAAGGGAAATGCACAGATTAAATAAAGATTTTAAAAATGAGGTTGATGAGGAATTTAGGGAAGGTTCATATGTAGCTCGAAAAGCCTTATCAAGAGTGGCTATTGCCGTTGTTACCCTTTCAGTAATAGGCGGTATTGGAAAAATCGGTTATACAAAATACATTGAAAAGCAACAGATAAATGCAGAACGAGAAGTGTTTAAAAGTTCAGTTGCTTATACAGAAGAGGCAGCAAGTTTTATAGCAAAATCATATAAGGAATATAACGATGCAGATAACAGCGCAGATAAGAAGGCAATTATGGAATACGTTTCGTTACGTTACCCAAACCTTGATACTGATGCCATTGAAAACGATGTACTCAGAAACTTCTACAATAAATGTATAAATTAAGGAGGATTTTATTATGAAGAAGAAAGTTGTTTGTTTAGGGATAATTGCAATGATGATGTTTGGCACTTTGACTGGCTGTGAAGTCATAGAAGACACCTCTGACAAAGAAAGTAACTATACAGAAATGGTTAAACAGCAGTCACTTGATATGGTTGGTTTGCCCGATGTAAGTAACTTCTTTGAAATGTCACAGCTCAAGGAAATTTATGAAATGAGAGATGATCCTAATCTTATTTGTTACTGGTACACAAAAAATCAGATGACAGGCAAATGGGTATATGAGGGAACTTGCATCGGATATGGAATTCCTTACGGTGCTTCAATTACTAATCCTGAGTTTAGAGAATACGGTACAAGTTCTGTTACATTACCACAGGCTGAACCAAATGGCCTCTACACTAACACAGTTACATCATCAGCTACATGGGTACTTACAACAGATGCAGATGGAAATATTGAGCCTACATACGTTGAACAGGAAATTTCGGTTAGGCCAACAAAAATTGATGCAGGTAAATGTGAGACATGGAGCTTGCCAGATAATTATTGATTGGTATGTGAAAAGAGGTATGGAGGGAGGTTAAAGTTGAAAAAATCAAAGGTACCGATAAGTGCTGAGGATACAGTAAAAGCCATCATGAAGATTGAGAAGGACAAGCAGCACAGGGAGGACAATCTTAAGGATGACTACTTTATAAAGGCAATTATGAAGTCAAAAAGAATTGGTGGGTACATATAAAAAAGCCCCAAGTGTTGGCGCACTATAAGGGGCATACAAATATCTAAAACTTATTATAAAAAGCTTTTAATTAAAAATCAATATAAAAGGAGGATTTTCTATGGAATTAAATTTTAACGAGCTTGCAAGTGGGGCTGTAGCAGAGCAAATCAACCAAGAAATACAGAAAGTCTTTGAAAATATCAAAGATCCAAACACAAGCAGTACTGCCAAAAGAAAGCTCAGTATCACAATGATATTTACCCCGGATAAACACGACGATGATGTTGTATCGGTGGATATTGACGTTAAGCCCACATTGGCGGCCGTAAGTGGCGTTGGTACAAAATTCATTGTGGATATTGACAACAATGGAAAAGTTGTAGCTGCTGAGTGGGGAAAGGAAATGAAAGGGCAAGTTTCAATTGATGAAGTTTGCACGGAAGATGCAGAAAATATTGATAACACAAATGTAATTGACTATCAGAAGAAAGTTAACTAAGGAGGGAAAATTATGTTAGAAAAAGCGTTAAAGTATCTTGTAAGCCTTGGAGAAGCAAAGGAGCACATCGTTAATGGAATTACATATTCGGACAAAGAGCTTATTCCGATTTACAATGAAAAAGCCCAGCCGCTCGTATTATCAACTTTAACTTCGCTTGTTGCTTATATTAAAAACGGCACTGACGAAATAACCGCCGAGGGAGCTGTTATTGTTTGCATTAAAAATCATGCTGTTGTAGAGGTTGCGTCGCAGTTTGAGGATGCATCAATGCAACGACATAATTTTATAAGAGCAGTTGCAGAGGTTCCAAGCATAGAATTTGGAATGTTCTGCGATGCGGATAGTTTCAATATTGCTTTACAGTCAAAGTTTATTCAAACAGATGATAGAGACATTATTTTGAAAGTTGTTGGCAATTTGAAAGATAGTGCAGTAAAAACAATTGGGGATGATGGAGTAAGTCAAAGCGTAACAACAAAGACGGGTATTGCTACAGTAGCAGACGTCAAAGTTCCTAATCCTGTTTCTTTAAAACCTTATAGAACTTTTATGGAAATAGATCAGCCAGAAAGTAAATTTGTGTTCAGAATGCGTGACGGTGGAAGATGTGCATTGTATGAAGCGGATGGCGGAGCATGGAAGAATATTGCAAGAGAAAATATTTGTGGATATTTGTTTGATGAACTTTCGGAGTTGGTAAGCAATGGAAAGGTCATTATCTTAGCTTAATCTTAAAATAAAAAAGCCGCTTTGGGACGGCCATCCCTCGGCGGCAAATGAAACATATATAAATACATTTTATCAGAGTAATTATAATTTTTCAAGGAGTGAAAATTAATGAGTGTAAAAATAAACAGTTTAGAAATTGAAAATACAAAAAGAGTTAAAGCAGTAAAATTTGAACCATCAAATAACGGATTAACGATTGTTGGTGGTAAAAACGGACAGGGCAAGACATCTGTGCTTGATGCAATAGCATGGGCACTTGGAGGAGATAAATTTAAACCTTCAGAAGCACAAAGAACAGGATCGGTAATACCGCCTAATTTACATATCGTTTTATCAAATGGCTTGATAGTAGAACGTAAAGGTAAAAACAGCGATCTAAAGGTGATTGATCCTAATGGAAATAAGGCAGGACAGCAGCTACTTAATTCTTTTATCAATCAATTAGCTTTAAATCTGCCAAAGTTTATGGAGAGTTCTAACAAAGATAAAGCCAATATTCTTTTAAAAATAATTGGTGTAGGGGACCAGCTGGCAATGCTTGAAAATGAAGAACAAACCATTTACAACGATCGTACAGCTATAGGACGTATTGCGGATCAAAGGACCAAGTTTGCGAAAGAAATGGAATATTACGAGAATGTTCCAAAAGAACCGGTATCCGCTTCTGAACTGATAAAACAGCAGCAGGATATACTTGCAAAAAACGGTGAAAACGAACGTAAACGTCAAAATGTTGACTTTATTAAAGGTCAGCGTTCACGCTTAATAGAGCAAGAAAATGACCTTGCAGCAAAACTTGAAGAGGTTAGAGAAAAACTACAGATTAATGGTAAAGATTTAGAAACTGCTGAAAAATCCGCTCTCGACCTTTTTGATGAGTCAACTGAAGAACTTGAAAAAAATATTATGGATGTTGAAAATCTCAATCGAAAGATTCGTTGTAACTTAGATAAGGAAAAAGCTGAAATTGATGCTAAAGAATTTTTAGATAATTATGATGTGCTTACGTCTAAGATAAATGACATTCGTCAAAGAAAAATAGATTTGCTTAAAAATGCAAACTTACCGTTACCCGGTCTATCTGTTGAAGACGGAGAACTTACATACAACGGTTACAAATGGGATAACATGAGCGGATCTGAACAACTTAAAGTTGCTACAGCAATAGTAAGAAAAATTAATCCTGAGTGTGGATTTGTACTTTTGGACAAGCTTGAGCAGATGGATATAGATACACTTAAAGAGTTCGGCTCATGGCTAGAATCAGAAGGGCTTCAAGCTATTGCTACAAGAGTAA
>JAXGOV010000012.1:0-78452 GCA_040767305.1 Candidatus Metalachnospira sp.
TGTTCAGAGGTACTCCAATGATGGCACAGGCAATGTTCATTTATTTTGGTTCTGCTGCACTTCTCAATATTAATATGGGCATGTGGCAGGCTGCATTCTTTATTGTGTCAATAAACACAGGCGCATATATGGCTGAAACTGTAAGAGGCGGCATTCTATCAATTGATCCAGGTCAAACAGAGGGTGCGAAAGCAGTTGGAATGACTCATCTTCAGACGATGGTTAATGTAATTCTTCCTCAGGCATTAAGGAATATTATGCCGCAGATAGGCAACAACCTTATAATCAATATCAAGGATACATGTGTACTTTCAATTATCGGAATTGTTGAGTTATTTTACACAACAAAAGGTGTGGCAGGTGCATTGTATACATATTTTGAGGCATTTACAATTGCAATGGTAATATATTTTGTACTTACATTTGCGTGCTCTAGAATACTTCGTATGTGGGAAAACAGGATGGACGGTCCTGATAATTTTGATCTTGCAACAACAGATACACTTGCACACACGAGCGGATTGTACAGCTATAATGAGGTTAAAAAAGTAAATGTCGGTGATTTAAACAGCGACAGCAGGGAAGGAAGGTAAGTTTAATGGCAGATAATCATGTATTTGAGATAAATCATTTAAGCAAAACTTTCGGAACCAATGTTGTTCTTAAGGATATTGACTTTACTGTTGACAATGGTGATGTCACATGTATTATTGGAGCTTCTGGCTCGGGAAAATCAACACTTTTGAGATGTATGAACCTTCTTGAAACACCTACAAACGGAGAAATTCTTTATCATAAAGAACCAATAACAGGCAGAACATTTAATCAGTCGGCATATCGGGCTAAAGTAGGAATGGTGTTCCAAAGCTTTAACCTTTTCAGCAATATGACTGTTTTAGACAACTGTATGGTGGGTGTAACAAAAGTGCTGAAAAAAAGTAAGGAAGAGGCCCGTGATTTAGCGCTTACCTATCTTGAGAAAGTCGGCATGGCTCCATATGTAAATGCAAAACCTCGTCAGCTTTCCGGCGGTCAGAAACAGCGTGTAGCAATTGCCAGAGCACTTGCAATGCAGCCGGAAGTTATACTTTTTGACGAACCGACTTCGGCACTTGACCCTCAGATGGTTGGAGAAGTACTTGCGGTAATCAGAACCCTTGCCCAAGAGGGATTTACAATGATTATTGTTACACATGAAATGGCATTTGCTAGGGACGTATCTAGCCATGTTGTTTTTATGGCTGACGGTGTTATTTGTGAAGAAGGAACATCGGAAGATATTTTTGTTAATCCTAAAGAATATAAAACAAAAGAATTCCTTGCAAGGTTTAGAAATTCATAATATAAAAATTAAGCGGTCTGTTAATAATAAATTAGCAGGCCGTTATTTTTTATAGGGAAGAATATTTTTTTGACCTTGATATATTGACCTATACTAACTTTTATGATAGGATATGAACCAATAACGTAATGAACTGTTTTTATTTATCTAAGGAGGAGTGTTAAGCAATGGACGACGGCAGCGGTGATAGTTGCGGCGACTATAATAGTCGATTGCTTGAACTTAAATATTGTGCGAATGGCATACCAGTATTCATATGAGTTAGGATACGGGTATGCCTTTTTATGCTTTTTTTGGAGTTTCTTAATAATTTAGGAGGATAATAGTGAAATCTTTGATATTGCAGTTTATTCTAATATTGTTGAATGCTATATTTGCATCTGCAGAAATAGCTGTTATTTCAATGAATGATGCAAAGCTTTCAAAATTAGAAGAACAGGGTGACAAAAGAGCTATAAAGCTTAAAAAATTAACAAGTCAGCCTGCAAAATTTTTAGCTACTATTCAGGTTGCAATAACACTTTCAGGATTTATGGCCAGTGCGTTTGCAGCTGATAGCTTTTCAGATAAGATTGTAGCTTTGGTAGTTGAAATGGGTGTAACATTGCCGGAAAATACGATTAATTCAATTGCGGTTATTTTGATTACTATAATTTTATCTTATTTTACACTTATTTTCGGAGAGCTTGTGCCTAAGAGAATTGCTATGAAGAAAACAGAGAAAATGGCTCTTGGTATGGCATCAATGGTTACAGTTGTTTCAAAAGTGTTTGCACCAGTAGTTTGGCTTCTTACTGTTTCAACTAATGGTGTATTAAGACTTATCGGTATTGATCCCAATGCTTGAAGAGGGAGACAAGCGAGAAGAAATCCGGTTAATGGTTGATGAAGGCGGTCAGAAGGGGTAATTGATTTTGATGAGCAGGTAATGATTAATAATGTATTTGGATCGGATGATTTAACAGTTGATGAGTTTGCAACACACAGAACAGACATCTCAATTTTATGGGTTGACGAAAGCCTTGAAGATTGGGAAGCAACAATACATGAAAGCAGACATTCAAAATATCCCGTCTGCGATGAAACAGTTGATAATGTAATAGGTATTCTTGATGTTAAAGACTTCTTCAGACTTTCAAATGAGACAAAAGAAAAAATTATGCGTGAGGCAGTTAAGCCTGCGTATTTTATTCCTGAAAGTATACACGCTGATGTTCTTTTTCGCCAGATGAAAAAAACGCATAACTACTTTGCTGTTGTGCTTGATGAATATGGCGGTTTGACTGGAATAGTAACTATGAATGACCTGCTTGAGCAGCTTGTCGGTGACCTTGAAGAGGAGCCAACTCCAGAAGAGGAAGAACCTGACATCGAAAAAATTGATTCAAAAACGTGGAAAATTCAAGGCGGTGCTGATTTGGAAGATGTTGCTGAAGCACTCGACATTGAGTTGCCAGTTGAAGAATATGAAACTTTTGGCGGATATGTTTTTGGTAATTATGGTACAATACCCGATGATGGTACGGTATTTGAAATTAACCTTCCGCCTTTGCATGTTAAAGTTTCGGAAATTAAAGACCATAGAATTAAAAAAGCACTTGTGTGTTTTGACGAACCTTTATAATTACATAAAGTTAGAATTACCGTGCCGATACAGGCACGGTTTATTTGCGTCTGCCATTGTGAATAAATGAAGATTGTTTATATAAACATACATCAATTGAGCACAATTAAAAAGTTATGGTAAAAATGTTTAATAATAATGACTTTATTTGATTAATTTCATTTACTTTATCACTTTAAATTTCTTTGCGTTAAATGCTTTAAAGTGCTAAAATACAATTATAGTTTTTAAGAAAGGAAAAAGGTAAAATGGAACAAATAAAACTAAAATACGGCAAGTCTACTGTTGATATTTCAACAGAGGGTGCTAAAAGTGTTAAGACATTGACAGAAAATCCAATGAAGGAAATTGAAGATATAGAAAAAGAATTCCGATATTGCATTACAGACGGTGTTATTGGCGGAAAGCAGCTTAAAGAACTTGTTTCAGATGATGATAAAATTACAGTAATCATAAGCGATATGACTCGTTTATGGATGCATCAGGATGTAATATGTAAGCTTTTGGTTGAGTATATGCATGAGGAACTTAAAATTCCATTTGAGAATATTGCAGTTGTTATTGCACTTGGTACTCACAGAAAAAACAGTGAAGATGAAAAGAAAATACTTTCAAGCGAATATGTGTACGAAAATGTCGCTCAGGTTGTAGACCATGACTGTGATGCAGATGACTTAGTAAATATCGGAACAACATCATTGGGAACAGAAGTATATGTAAACCCGTTGGTGGTTGGCAGAAAGGTAATTGTAATAAGCGGTACGGTTCATCACATTATGGCAGGATACGGCGGCGGAAGAAAAAGCATTATTCCGGGAGTTGCCTCAAGAGAAACTGTAAAAATGAATCATAGCAGAGCGCTTGACCCAGTTGAACCTAAGTCAAGCGAGCTTATCGGCAGCGGAAGACTTAACAAAAATCCCATTAATGTGGATATGGAAGAAGCAGGTAAGATGGTTCAGCCTGTATTTGGCGTTAATATTTGTGTAAATTCTGCATCTAAACATAGTGCGTTGTTCTGCGGAGAATTTGATAAAGCGTGGATAAACAGCTGTTTATATATCCAGAAATCATACGGACTTCCAATTGAGTATGAAGCAGACATTGTATTTGTAAGCTGTGGCGGTTTCCCTAAAGATTTGAATTTTTATCAGTCAACTAAGAGTATGTTTAACGGCATAAAAGCTCTTAAACCTGGCGGTACTCTTGTACTTTTTGCTGAATGCAGTGAAGGAAGCGGGGCAAAGGATTTCTTCGACTGGATTAAGCCTCTTAAGGAAGGACATTTGGATGAGAGTCTTCGTAAAGATTTCACCATTGGCGGATATATTTTCTATGCAGCATGTGAGGCTATAAAAAAAGGAAATGTACTTCTTCTTTCAAATCTCGATCCTAATGAGGTAAAGGATATGGGAGTTACTTCTTATAATAACATTGATGAATTGATGAAACACGTTGATGTTAAAGACAAGGATGTATATGTAATACCTTACGGTGGAAGTGTAATGCCTCAGCTCAAAGAAGTATATGACAGATTGATTTCTGAACTCGTATAAAATATGTTTTCGGCAGACCAAATAAAATTAAAGGAGAATATCAAGATGAATATCCCATTGATAATCGTAATTATGTATGTGGCTTTACTGTTTGTAATTAGCCTCCATGTTTCTCGTAAACAGAAGAATGATAAAGATTCATTTTTGCTTTATAAGGGTAAAAACGGCATTTTTGTTGTGGCTTCCAGTATAGCAGGACTTGCAATCGGTGGAGCATCAACAATAGGAATTGCTGAGAATGCATTTTCAGTTGGACTTTCAGCCGGTTGGTATGATACTGCGTGGGCTATTGGTGCGGTTATAACTGCGTTTCTTGCAGTTAAATACCTTAGAAGAAGCGGTTACAACACTATAAGCGCACTTGTAAATGAGATGTATGGTAAGAAAACCAGCTTTATTATGGTAATATCTATGTGTATTATACAGTCTGGAATTATCGCACTTCAGTATAAAGCCGGTGGTTCAATACTTTCTGCACTTCTTCCTGATATATTTAATACACATACAGGAACATTCTTCTCATTCATTATTTTCATGCTTGTTGCAATGATAGGTGGCATGGGAAGTGTATCTCTTACAAATGTACTCAACCTTATTCTTATATACGTTGGTGTAATAATTGCAACTCTTCTGGTGCTTCATAACCAAGGCGGTTGGGCGGCTGTTCAGACTCTTGCAGTTGCAGATCCTGATGTTCCGTATTTAAGCTTTACAGCAGGTATGGGATGGATTGGCATAATAAGTTGGGTTATAGTTATGATTGGTAATACAAACTCAGTTCAGGGTGTTGTTCAGATTGGTCTTACAGGCAAAGATGACAGGTCAGCTAAATGGGGATATATCATTGGTGCACTTCTTATGATTCCTGTCGGATTCATATGTGCGCTTCTCGGTGTTGCCAGCAAAGCATTGCTTCCCGACGCAGCTGCAGCCGAAGCACTTCCCAAAATACTAATGAGTATTCCGCCGGTTTTAGGAGGAATTACACTT
The DNA here is from genome assembly GCA_040767305.1 of Candidatus Metalachnospira sp. Lineage (GTDB taxonomy): Bacteria > Bacillota > Clostridia > Lachnospirales > Anaerotignaceae > Metalachnospira. Next base: position 5,513 of record JAXGOV010000012.1, read on the forward strand.
TCTGGCCTTTGGGCAGCGGACATGGGTACAGGATGTTCTATGATAATCGGTCTTTCTACAACAGTTAGCTCTGATATTTTATTTAAGACATCAGCAGGTAAAAAACTGGAGGATAAAAGGGCGGTAGTTAATAAGATTATTGTTGTATTGAGCAGTATTGTTACATATCTTATTGCAACGCAGATGGGTGCTATACTTGGAGCAATGCAGAAAGCGCTTTCTCTTGCTATCGGAACATCATTTATTGTTATCGGGGCTCTCCTTGCACCGAAGTTTTCAAGTAAAAAAGCGGGTTTTTGGACAATCCTTGCTTCAATCATAGCAATTATTTTATGGAACACAATGCCATCTCTTGCAGTTACATTCAAGAGCATAGGTATATTCATGGTTATTGTATGTGGTGCCGTATTCATTATAATCAGTGCGATTAATAAAGATAAAGTAAAGGCATAAAAAATATTATAAGGCATAGCTATTCAGCTATGCCTTTATTTGCGCTTATTTTCAGTTTATGGCTTTATTATTTTATCAGCAAGCCTTTCAATTTCTGGCCAATCTTTGCTGTTCATGCTGTCATAGACGGCAATTAAATGGCATCCTGCATCTTTTGCACTTTTTGCAGCATATAATGCATCCTCATATACAATAGTATTTGATGGCTCAAATCCCATGATTGCACAGGTTTTTGCGAAGATAGCTGATGTTCGCTTAGATAGCTTTAATTCTTCTGGAGTAAATATTTCTTCAAAGCAATCAAGTATACCTATTCTTTTCATTGCTGCTGCAGCTAACTCTCGTGCTGTTGTTGTTAGAATGCACATTCTTGAGCCCTGAGCATGTTCTGCCAAAACAAGTTCCTTCATTTTAGGCTTCATTTCAAGCTCGTTTTTGTATTTATCTCTGATTATTCCAATAATTTCATTTACTACTGAATTTATTGTACCGCTAATATTTAGCTCATTAATAAAATACTCAGCAGCTTCATCAAGTGTTTTTGATTCAATAATTTCCTTTATGTTTTTTGGCGGTGTGACACCCTTCTGCTTAAGGTATATTCTTCCGAGATTTTCCCACATACCCATGGAATCCAAAAGTGTACCGTCCATATCAAATATAATATTTTTCATTATTCCCATTCTTTTTCGTTATTACCTGCAAGATACTTATCTGTTTTTTCGTTAATTGTCAAAATTCCGTCGGTGGGGTTAAAATCAATTTTTACATAGCTCATTACACTGGGAGCCCCAGATTTTACTGCAATGTACTGACACTCTTTAACAATATCAATAAGCTGATCAAGTTCGCCTTCAATAGTTGTTTCAAAAGGAGCCACAAATGTTTTCAAGCCTTGTGCTTTTATATATTCGATACATTTATCAACAACCGAGCAAATCTTATCTTTTTCAACATTAGGTAATACCTGTATAGCTATACTTGCCTTCATAACCTTATTCCTCCTTAGATAGTCTTAATTAACGTTAATAGAATAATAACACATACATAATTTATATTCAATTAATTTGGCAGTAAAAAAGCACTCAAGCAGTTAGCTTGAGTGCTTTTAAGTAGTTAAATTTAGTCATTAGAACTTTTTCCGAGATAAAGTTCTTTAACCTTTTCGTTGGCAAGGAGTTCTTTGCCTGTGCCGCTGAGAGCTATTGTACCTGTCTCAAGAACATATGCAACATCTGCTATATGAAGAGCCATATTTGCATTCTGCTCAATAAGAAGTATGGTAACGCCTCTTTTATTGATTTCTTTAATAATATCAAAAATTTCCTGAACAATAATTGGTGCAAGACCAAGAGAAGGTTCGTCCATCATAATAAGCTTAGGTCGGCTCATAAGTGCACGGCCTACTGCCAGCATCTGCTGCTCGCCGCCTGAAAGAGTACCTGCTGGCTGCCAATACCTTTCCTTAAGACGAGGGAAAAGAGAATAAATCCACTCAATATCCTCATGAAGACTGTCATTTCTAAGATATGCGCCAATCTTAAGATTCTCAAGAACTGTCATATCAGGGAAAACATGACGTCCCTCGGGTACCAGAGTTATGCCCTTTGATACAATATCATGTGTTGGAAGCTTTGTAATATCTTCTCCGTTGTAGCTTATTGTACCTGAAGCTGAATGAACAAGACCTGTGATTGTACGAAGTATTGTAGATTTACCGGCGCCATTGGAGCCGATAAGAGTTACTATTTTACCTTCGGGAACTTCAAAGGACACGTCACGAACAGCTTTAATTCCGCCATAGTTTACACAGAGATTATCAATTTTCAACATCGTCGCTCACCCCCAAATATGCTTCAATAACTCGAGGATCGCTCTGAATTACTTCAGGTGTTCCGTGGGCGATTGTTTTACCAAAATCCAGAACATAAATACGATCCGAAATCTGCATAACCAAATCCATGTGATGTTCTATCATGAACACTGAAAGATTATAATTATCTTTGATTTCTTGTATGAAGTTTGTAAGTTCAAGTGTTTCCTGAGGGTTCATACCTGCTGCAGGCTCATCCAAAAGCAAAAGCTTGGGGTCAGTAGCAAGCGCACGGGCAATTTCAACCCTTCTTTGCAGACCATATGGAAGAGAAGATGCAATTTCATCTTTGAGATGAAGCATGTTTTGCATATCAAGAAGCTCCATAGCTTCTTTGCGCATTCTGCGCTCTTCTTTCAAATTTAATCTAAATGTAGCAGAAATGATATTTTGTTTTGCTCTCATATGCTTTGCAATAAGAACATTATCAAATACAGTAAGATTTGAAAATAAACGAATATTCTGGAATGTACGTGCTACACCGAGTTTTGTTATTTTGTCGGGGGTATTTCTCACGACAGAAGTATATTTTCCTGCGTTTTCGCCTTTGTATGCAGCTTTCATTTTACCCTGCGGATGGTTTTGAATAATTGTTTCACCATTGAATGAAACAAGACCGTTTGTAGGTTCATAAACACCTGTTATACAGTTAAATGCTGTTGTTTTACCTGCACCGTTTGGTCCGATAAGAGCAACAATTTCATTTTTGTTTACATCAAGAGAAAGGTTGTTAACGGCTACAACACCGCCGAATTGCATTGTTACATTTTCAACATGGAGTACGTTTTCACTCATTTTATTTTTCGCCTCCACTCTCATTAATTCTGTTTTTACGAATAAATCGTGCTGGCAGCCTCTTTAATTGCCGCCCTAGGCCGCTCCAAGAGAACTCGTTGTTACCCATAATTCCTCTGCGGTAGAAAAGAACAACAACCATAAGAAGTATTGAGAAAATAACCATACGGAAACCTGTTCTGAAAAGAGGTATGTGAACACCGGCAATTGTGAGAGGCTCATCAAAGAAACGAAGCCATTCCTGACCGCAGTTAACAAGAAATGCACCGATTATACTGCCGGTTACAGAGCCGATACCTCCGATTACAACTATAAGAAGTATTGTATATGTAAGGTTAACCTGAAATGTTTTTGCCTCAATCGAACGCATATATATTGCGAGAAGTCCACCGGCAATTCCGGTGAAAAATGAGCTGAGAATAAATGAAAGCTCTTTATGTTTAAACAGATTAATACCCATTGCCTCCGCAGCAATTTCGTTTTCTCTTATTGCCTTAAATGCACGGCCATATGAGGAATTAATAATCAATAACATTACACCTATGCATATTACTGTAATGATAAATGGTGTAAATACAGATGAAAATCCGGGAATGTTTTTAAGGCCATAAGAACCGTTTGTAATTTTATTCATCTGTGGGCAAGCAATAATTGCTCTGATTATTTCTGCAAAACCAAGTGTGGCAATCGCAAGATAGTCACTCTTGAGTCTAAGAACCGGTATGCCAATAAGTGCCGCTACTATAGCAGCAAAAATACCGCCAAGTATAAGTGCTGCAACAAATGGAAGCTGAATGTTAGCAAGTGCATTGCTGATGCCGTCAATGTAATAAACGCTTGGACGAGCATCAACTGGTATAGTAAATATAGCAACTGTATATGCGCCTATAGCCATGAACCCAGCTTGTCCAAGAGAAAAAAGTCCTGTAAAGCCTGTAAGGAGGTTCATTGCAACTGCTACAACTGCATATATAAGGCTTCTTTCGATAATTGAGATTGCATAGCTGTGTTGTGCTTTGTTTGCATCAAGATAAAAGAGAATTGCAACAATAACCGCCAGTGCAATAATGGAAAGAACTAAATTTCTTTTTTTGTTTGGTGAAACTGTTTTTGTATTTTTCATAGTTGTCACCTCACACTTTGTCTGTTGCTTTTTCACCGAATATACCTGTCGGTCTGAACAACAGCATTATAATAAGAAGAACGAAAGTAAAAGCATCACTGAATGTTGAATATCCTGCGGCTGTAAGGACTGTTTCACCCATGCCGAGAATAAAACCGCCAACAACTGCACCTGGGATAGAACCAATACCGCCGAGAACTGCAGCAACGAAACATTTAAGACCTGGAAGAGAACCGCTGTAAGGATAAACTGTCATACGGTCAGTGAAATAAAGAATCGAACCAATACCTGCAAGAAGTGAGCCTATAACGAATGTATAGCTGATAATATTATTAATTTTAATGCCCATAACCTGTGCTGTATCATAATCCTTGGAGACAGCACGCATTGCCATACCCATTTTTGTATGATTGATAAGCTGAATAAGAACAATTACTAGTATAATAGTAAGAACCGGAGTTATGAATGTTACTAATGATGCTGAAACATTACCGAACTGATAGATTTTTTTAAGTACGGGAATTTCAGGATAGCCCATTGGAAGGGCTGTAAAAATATATGTTGCTAGATTCTGAAGTAGGTATGAAACACCGATAGCAGAAATCATAATTGACATTCTCGGAGCGGTACGCAACGGCTTATATGCAACTTTTTCAATGACAACACCGAGAGCAACTGTGCCTGCGAGTGTAAGTGGTATAGAAATATACCAAGGAAAGCTTGCCATTGCGAAGATCATAAAATATCCTGCCATCATGAAAATATCACCGTGGGCAAAATTGATAAGGCGTAGGATGCCGTATACCATTGTATAGCCTATGGCGATAAGTGCGTAAGCACCGCCCAGAGAGATACCAGTCAGACAGTGCTGAATTATTGTTGAAATGCTCATAATTAAAGCCCCCTGTTAGTTTCTTCTCTGTGGAACAAAGAATAAAAATTAAAAAACGAGTGGGGGAGAAAATCCTTCCCCACTCATATAAATTGTTGTTAATATTTGGTTATTAGTCAACTGAAGTTGTTGTTAAGAATGTGATCTTACCATCTTTGATTGTCTTGATATATGCCATGTTCTTATTAGCATCACCGTTTTCATCAAATGTAATTTCTCCTGTAACACCAGCAACGTCTACTGTTGTGAGTGCATCACGGATAGCAGCAGGGTCGATAGAATCGGCGTTTTTGATTGCTGTAAGAGCTGAAAGGTAAGCATCATATCCAAGTGCTGAAACAGCAGGGATAATCTCAGGCTCACCAATGCTTGTAAGGTAAGCTTTGAATCCGTCTACGAAAGCAGCAGCTTCGTCGTTTGCAGGAGCAGCTTCATCATAGAATGTTGAGAATACTGCACCTTCAGCGTCAGCGCCTGCGTTTTCAATAATTGTTGCATTTTCCCATGTGTCGCCTGCGGCAATTACAGATGTAATGCCCATTTCACGAGCCTGCTTAAGGATAAGCGGTGCTGTTGTGATTGATGAAGGAGCAAAGATAAAGTCAGGGTTTGCTGCCTTAACGTTTGTAAGGATTGCTTTAAAGTCTGACTGATTTGTCTGGAATTGCTGTTCTGTTACAACTGTTCCGCCAAGTTTTTCAAATGCTGTCTTGAAGAATGAACCGAGACCTGATGAATAGTCATCGCCGAGCTGAGTAATGATTGCAGCTGATGTATATCCATTCTGAATAGCATAGTTAGCCATTACAGTACCCTGGAAAGGATCAAGGAAGCAAACACGGAAGTACCAGTCGTTACCGTTTGTTACCTGAGGGTTTGTGCATGAGCAGCCGATTGCAGGAATACCTGCATCAGAAAAGATATCACCTGCAGCAATTGATACGCCTGAGCCGTATGAACCAAGTACTGCAACTACACCGTCAGCAACAAGTTTCTGAGCTGCTGTAACAGCTTCTGTCTTATCTGACTTATTGTCAACTTCATCAAGCTGGATTGTATATTCTACTCCGCCTACCTCAACTGTAGGGTAAACCTGATTAGCATAACGTATACCATAAACTTCCTGAAGTCCGCCACCGCCGTTTTCACCTGTCTGAGGCTCGAAAACGCCAATTTTGATTACGTTGTCACCGGAAGCAGTTGAAGAACTGCCTGTTGATGAGCTTGAGCTGCTGCATCCTGCAAGAGAACCTACAATGAGGCATGCAGTCAAAGCTACTGATAAAAATTTCTTCATTTATTTCTCCTCCTATGTATTTTGTTTGTGCACGAAGTACATTCGTCCACGCAAATAACGTATATATTATACATTAAAAGACTGTTTAATGCAATACTTTAGTTGTAGTAGTAATAGTACAACATAAGAAGAAGGAATACGCAAAAAGATGTAAAAATTATGCTTATTTATTCACTAAAAAAGTATACTTGAAAAATGTGTATATATGGTGTTATATTAACTACCATGAAAGATAGCACAGGGAGGTAAAATATGGAAAATTTCTATTGTGTTAAGGGAAATACTTGGTGTATAGACACAGGAAATACATTGATTGCGGTATACAGACTTAACGATAAAGATATAGTTTTGATTGATTCCGGCTTATCATATAGGGGCGGAGATACTAAATGCGTATTACAGGCATTGGATGGCAATAATTTAGATGTTAAAGCAATAATAGCAACTCATGGACATATTGACCATATAGGAAACAATGAGATACTTATAAGGAAATATCATTGCAAAGTATATATGTACGGTGCGGAGGCTTATATCTGCAAGGACATGGATTCTTTAAGAATACAGCATTTTATAGTTGGTTTTGAAGAAATAAAAGATTCAATAAAATCAATGTTGAGCAAAGTTGATCATTTTATTGATGCAAAAGCGGATAAAATTGATATTTGCGGTGAGGAATTTAGAATAGTTCATACGCCGGGACACAGCATTTCTCATATTTCCATAATTACACCGGATAATGTGATAATGGTGGGCGATGCACTTATGTCAAATGAAGAAATAGAAAAAACTAAAATTCCCTATGCCTGCAATTTTGCAGTTGATTTTCGATCTAAACAGATGCTTGCAGATCTTAATTGTGATAAATACATTATTTCACACAGAGGAATACGTGATGATATAAATGATGAGGTTGAGTTTAATATAAATTATCTTAAATCAAGAGCAGAATCTGTATTAAGTTATATTGAAGATGGAATGAGTTTTGACGATATAGCGGCATCTGTAATAAACTGCATGAATATTAAAGTGGGAAACAGATATTATTTTTTTGATATTTACGGTATGATTATGCCATATGTTCAATACCTTGAAGATACGGGCAGAATAAAGGCTTTTTACCAAAAGGGATATATCAGATATGAGGTTTTAGATTAAAAACAAGAACAAGCAGATAATATAAAAATTATCTGCTTGAATGTTTTTGGACAAAAAACAACGAGGCCCCACAACCTTATATTTGCAAAACCTCGCCGCTGCAATACACCTTTGGGGGCTCGAACCCCAGACCCACTGATTAAGAGTCAGTTGCTCTACCAACTGAGCTAAAGGTGCATATTATTAAATTTCTGTTTCTTAACTGCAAGAGATATAATACCATGTCGTTTTTTATATTTCAATATTTTTTTTTCAATTTATATTTATATTTATAAAAATATGGTATTATAATTATAAATCAGACAATAAATTTATTATTTATGCAAAATGACGCTGGAGGAAAACTATGAAACTGTTGATTGACAGCAAAGCGGAGAAAATAATATTTACACTTAACAGCAAGGGATATGAGGCTTATATTGTTGGAGGCTGTGTAAGGGACATGATTCTTGGCAGAACTCCGGGAGACTGGGATATTACAACTTCTGCAAAGCCAGAGGAAACCAAGTCTTGTTTTACTCACACATATGATACAGGTATAAAACACGGCACTATTACAATTATAATGGAAAAGGATAAATATGAAATAACGACATACCGTGTAGAGGGTGAGTATACAGATTGCCGTCATCCCGATGAAGTGGAATTTACAAGCGATATACATGAGGACTTGCTCAGGCGAGATTTTACTATGAATGCTATAGCATATCACCCTTTGGAGGGTTTCCTTGACCCTTTCGGAGGATTGGAAGATATAAAATCAGGTGTGATAAGAGGGGTAGGCTGTCCGGAGGAAAGATTCAAAGAAGATGCCCTGAGAATGCTCAGGGCAGTAAGATTTGCTGCTCAGCTAGGGTTTGTAATAGAAGAAAACACATGGAAAGCATTAAAAGACAATGCTGCTCTTATAAGAAAGATAAGTGCCGAAAGAATAAGAGAAGAACTTCAAAAACTAATTATGAGTGACAGACCGGGAAAAATTAATTTTTTGGCAGACAGCGGTTTAATGGATAATATATTTTACCCTATGGCAGAGGTATTAAGAAATGAAGGTGCTGAAATATCCGAGGAATTAGCTGCTTCTGATAAGATACCTGCTTTGAGGTGGTCAATTTTCTTAAAAAGAATTGGCGGAGATGATGCTGAAAAACTAATGAAAGTTTTGAAATTTGACACAAAGACATTAAAGACTGCTATTATACTTATTGATGAGGATAAGAGTGAGCCGTGTGTGGATAAATATTCCGCAAAGAAGGCGGCCTATAAAATTGGAACAGCAAATTATGAATTGCTTATAAAACTTTATAAAGCAGAAAAACGAAATAATTCGTTTAAGGCAGAAGAAATATTTAGTGAAATTATCAATAATAAAGAGTGTATTGTAATAAAGGATTTAAAAATTGACGGCAGCAAAATTAAAGAGCTTGGAATAACCGATGGCAAAAAAATAGGTGCAATTTTAAATGAATTGATTGACTTTGCACACAAAAATCCGCAAAACAATTCAGAAAAATGCTTAGAAAAATATGTTGTCGAACATTTTTTGGACATGTAAACTTTATTTGGACATTGAATATAATATTTTACCCTTTGACCTCATATTATTGTAAAACAGGCATACTGTGTGAGTCGGAGGGATTTTTTATGGATGATATAAATGCAAAAATACTTCAACAGGGGTTTGGAATAAAATTATTAAGTTCTTACAGGACCAGAACGGGCTTGGTGTGCAGAACCGACAGAGGTATGTTTGAACTTAAGAAGACATTTTCTGATGCTGAGAGCCTCGAAAGAGAATGCGCTCTAAAAGAGTACATTATGATTAGGGGTGTGTGCGGATTGGACACAATGGTCAGGACTGTCGATGATTCTCCTTGTTATAGAACAGAGGATGACGCATACATACTAATAAAATACATACCGTCAAGAAGATTGGATATGGAGGATAACAATGATGTTGCCGAGGCTGCCTCTGCACTTGCATTTTTCCATAATGCAGCTGAAGGGTTTGTTGATAATGGAATGAGAAGAACTTACGGTTCTCTTGAAACAACATTTGAAAAACGTGAAGGAGAATTTTCTAGAATAAGAAAGAAAATTAAGAATACCGGAACTTATTCGCCTGTAGATTTGCTGGTAATAAAGTATTATGATTATTATATGGAACGCATAAGGTATGCCGAAAATTTACTTAAAAAATCAAATTATGGCGTTGTAAGCGAAAAGGCGGCAGAAGCATACAGTATTTGTCATAATTCCTTTAAAAACGATACTGTTCGGAAGGCAGAAGGCGGTGAAATAATAATATCAGGTCTTGACGGCTGTACCTATGATGTGAGTATAATAGATGTTGCTCATTTGATCAGAAAGTACACAAAGAGTGATAATGCAGATGAATACGGGGTTTCACTTATTCTAGAAAATTACAGCAAATACAGGGGAATAACCTCGGAAGAAACGGATGTAATCAAAGGAATGCTGTCATATCCTTATAAATTCCTTAAGCTGTGTAACGAGCATTATAATAAAAGAAGGGTTTGTATTTCTGAGGCTTCCATTGAAAGATTTGAAAACTGTGTAGCACGCAGAGATAAGGAAATGCAGCTGGCATGGTCCATATGAGGTATAATAAGCCCATATATTTTTTATTGCTATTTTGCTCATAAACATATAAAATGATAGACAGGAAATGTATATATTTGTCTTGTTATTACCCCAACAATTATGAGGTGAAATTATGAGAGAATACAATTTTAATGAAAATAAAAATATGGGTGAGACAGTCAGAATTGATGATATCAAAATGAAACTCAACGAGATGGAAGAACTCGGAGACGATGCCGAAAATGACAGTAATAGTATTGAAGACGATTCTGATGAATATGAAGAATATGAGGATGATTTTGGAAAAACAGCAGAGGTTCCTATAAAAAGTGTGACTAATAAAACAGGCGGAACCAAGAAGAGCGGTAAGGCTGCTAATGACAGTCATAATGATAAAAGTAAACTTATTCTTATAATATCAGTTGCAATTTTAGTTGTTGCGGTTGTAATGGTTGCGGTTGCTCTTGCAACAAGGACAGAAAATAATAATGATTCTGTGGCTGAAAATACAGATTGCAGATATTTTTACGGAGTTGTTGTTTCTGTCAGTGATAATAAGTTTGAAGTTATAGATACTAATGATGGGAAAGCATCTATGTATTCAGTTGGAGAAAACATGACTGTTACTCTTAATGGAGGAAAGGAAGCTGTAGATACATCTGTATCAAGAGGAGATATTGCATATTTTCAGGTTTCAAAAGAAACTGATGAAATAGTAAGTATTGAATACAGTGATACTGAATGGGAAAAGAACAACTTTAAAAATGTTGAAGTAAATGAAGATAACAATACTATTTCTAATGGTGAAGTAAATTATAAATATGATGACAATACGATATTTATATATGACGGAGAGCTAATCAAGGCAGAAGATTTGTGCAGTGAGGATGTTGTTACGCTCAAAGGAATAAATGAAACCGTATGGGTTGTTGATGTAGAAAAATATCATGGCTTTATACAGCTTGAAAATGTTGACAAAATACAAGATGCAGAAATAACAGTTGATGGCAAAAAGATGGACTTTGAGGATAATAAAGCTGCTGTTTCGGCAGGAACACATTCTCTTGGAATTTCAGGGTCTAATATTGACACACTCACTGTTGATATTCACATTGCAGAAGGTGAGGTATATTCTGTTGATATGGCATCAGTTCAGGAAAAAACAGGTGTACTTATGCTTAATGTGAATGTTGATGACTGCATAATTATTGTTGACGGAAAGCAGGTTGATAAAGAATCTCCTGTTGTTCTCAGCATGGGGACATATACAATAAGTGTTTCAGCAGAAGGATACAAAACATACAGCGGGACGGTTGACATTAATGAACCTTTAGTCCAGCTTGATATTGAACTGGAAAAAATAGTTCAGCCAAAAGCGTCGCTGACTGTTGATTCAAATCCTCAGGGTGCTACTGTTTATGCCAATAATGTTGTCATTGGAATAACACCGTTTACAGCTCAAGTTGATTATGGTGATTATAAAATCACTTTTAAAAAAGACGGATATTCTGACTATTATATAGATACTTCTGTGAATGAAGATCAAAAATCAATATCCGTACTGCTTACTGAAGAATAAAAAGGGGGCAAAACTATGAATTATATGGATAAGTATGATTTTTGGCTGACTTCGGATTCTTTTGATGAAGCAACAAAAGAAGAGCTGAGATCAATCAAAGAAAATGAAAGTGAAATTAAGGATAGATTTTATAAGGACCTTGAGTTTGGTACCGGAGGACTTAGAGGAATAATCGGTGCCGGGTCAAACAGAATGAATAAGTACACAGTAGGTAAAGCAACACAGGGACTAGCTAATTACATTTTAAAAAACAATCCCGATGGAAAAAACATGGGCGTTGCAATTGCTTACGATTCCAGAAACATGTCACCGGAATTTGCTGAAATGTCAGCGCTTGTTCTTAACGCAAACGGCATTAAAGCGTATGTATTTGATGAGCTCAGACCGACGCCGGAACTTTCGTTTGCAGTCAGATATCTGGGATGCACTGCGGGTATAGTTGTAACAGCAAGCCATAATCCGCCGGAATATAACGGATATAAAGTTTATTGGGCTGATGGTGCTCAGGTTGTTTATCCAAAAGATGAAGGTATAATTGGAGAGGTTAATGCTATAAATGATTTTTCTCTTGTAAAGACAATGGATAAAGAAGCAGCCGTTAAATCAGGATTGTTTAATATTATTGGGGAAAAAATCGATGATGCATTTGTTGAAAATATTAAGAATCAGGCAATAAGACCTGAAGAGGTGAAAAAAGCCGAAGATATGGTTATTGTTTATACACCTCTGCATGGTACAGGCAATAAGCCGGTTAGGCGAGTGCTTAAAGAAATTGGGTTTAAAAATGTTTTTGTTGTGCCTGAGCAGGAATTGCCTGACAGTACATTCAGAACAGTGGGATATCCAAATCCTGAGGATCCTAAGGCTTTTGCTCTTGCGATTAAGCTGGCAAAGGAAAAAAATGCGGATATTATTATCGGGACAGACCCTGATGCAGATAGAATTGGTGTTGTAATTAAAAATAACAGCGGAGAATATGACGTTCTTACAGGCAATATGACGGGCGCTTTATTAACGGAGTATGTGCTTGGTGGAAGAAAAGAAAAAGGCAGACTTCCGGAAAATTCTGCTGTTATTAAGACAATTGTAACAACTGAAATTGTAAGAGCAATTTCCGAAAATTACAATGCTAAGCTGTTTGATGTTCTTACAGGATTCAAGTTTATTGGTGAAAAGATTAAGCAGTTTGAAGAAAATAAAAGATATTCTTTTGTTTTTGGATTTGAGGAAAGCTATGGCTGCCTCTCTGGTACATATGCAAGGGACAAGGATGCGGTTGGAGCATCAATGCTCGTATGTGAAATGGCCGCATATTATAAAAATAAGGGCATGACTTTGTACGACGGACTTATGGAATTGTATGAAAAATACGGCTTCTATAAGGAAGGTGTAAAATCTGTAACTCTTAAAGGTGTTGACGGAGCAGCACTTATTCAGAAGATTATGGAGTATTTAAGGAAAAACACTCCTTCAGAGTTTGCGGGTAACGAAGTTATCTGGGCAAAGGATTATAAGACAAAAGAATTTATTAATGTTAAGACGGGAGAGAAGGAAACAAGTGATCTTCCTGTTTCAAATGTACTCTATTATAATCTTGAGGGCAGAGCATGGCTTTGTGTACGGCCTTCCGGAACAGAACCGAAAATTAAGTTTTATATGGGTGTTAAAGCAGAGTCACTTGCAGAAGCGGATGAAAATATAGATGCACTTGAAAAATCTGTAGATAAACTCCTTGAAAAAATAATATAATTAGGTGTACATACGGAAATATTATTTCCATCAGAACCGGCGTGGCACGTGCTACGCCGGCTTTTTTTATCCAATTTGATTTGACCAATATATTTTTGCTGGTCTTTATTGTCATTTGCCCAAAATAAGGGGATTTTTGTTGTAAAAAATTTGATTATACCCTCACAAAATGACAAAAATTTTTGGAATAAATATATATAATTCCTCATACAAGCAATGAATGGGGGATGTGAAAATGGGAAAAACAAATACTGCAAATATGACGTCAGGTGTTAAGAAAATAGCTCTGACGAAAGAAATAGGCATAAGTGGCATATTTGGTTTGATAGGTATTTTGTTCGGCAGTTTTTCTATGCTGGGTACATTTAATCCTGTAGGTATTGCATATATAATGACTTTTGCCGGCGAAGGTACAGAACTTTTCCTTGCGGTAGCAACTGTTTCTGCAGGCTTTGTACTCAGAAATAATGCAACTTTTGTATCTGACTATGCTGTTAGCATTCTGCTATGCACAGTTTACGGATTTATAAAAGGACGTTCAAACAAAAATGTAACAGCCGGAGAAAAGGGACTTGCGGCATTTATAATATTTTTGCTTTCGGGTTTGATACGAGGGATAATAGAACATGATATCAGATATCTGCTTTTGATTTCCCTGTTAGAGGGGCTTGTTATTTTCGGTCTTGTTTATGTATTTGACCGAGGTGTTTCAGCTCTAAAAACAACCTCTATGAATAAAAGCATTGAGAAGAATGACATAATTGGATTAGTGATGATATCGGCGTTTTCTGCAGCAGGGGCTTCATGCTTATATAAAGGTGTTATACCAATACATATTATACTAGGATTTTTTATTATATTAACTGTGGGGTACTTGTTTGGTACGGAATTTGCATCCGCTGCAGGCATTATTTTATCAGCGTCGCTTTTAGCGGCAAGGGTTATAGATATAAAGATGTTTGCAATTTTATGCATGACAGGTTTTATATGTGGATTAATGGGCAAAAACGGTAAGTTGTCGGCAGCGCTAAGCTGCTTGGCGGTATCTGTTATATTCGAATATTACTTTCAGATATTGACAATTTCTTTGGTACTGGGGGTGTGCGCAGCCTGTATTATGTTTATGATTTCGGCTGAAAGACTAGCGAACGGTTTTTCAATTTCCGATGCGGAAGGGTTAAGCCGAAGCAGTGAACATTATGCAGGTATGCGGAATTATATATCCGGTAAGCTCAATGGATATGCAAGAGGGTTGATTGCTCTTGAAAAGAGCTTTTCGCCGGAAAAGAACCATAGTGAAAAAGTCAAAAAAGAAACCGGAGAGCTTATAGATAAAGTTGCGTGTATGGTATGTGAGGATTGCAGGCTCTGCCAAACCTGTTGGAATAATTCCTATTACAATACTTACCAAACGTTACTGACACTTTTTTCGGTTTGTGAAAAAAAGGGAATGGTGCATACGGAGGACCTGCCTGCCGTATTCAGGGATTACTGCATTAAGCAGGACGATTTTGCAGAGGCAGTTAATGTTACATATTCAGGCCACAGAGAAGGATTATTATGGAATATGAAGCTTATGGAAAGCCGACAGTTAGCCATGCAGCAGATGAATGCCATGGCTGAAATGATGACTTCTCTTGCCGATGAGATAGAGAACAGAATATACTTTAAGGAAAATCTAGAAAAGGTGATTTATTATGAGTTGAGGAAGACAAGCAGTAATATAGATAAGGTCACTGTTGAGGAAGGAGAGAACGGAGAGTATGAAGTTGCTATATATAGGCATGGGTGTAACGGAAGACAAGAATGCAGAGAAAAAACAATCGATACCGTAAGCAGCATTTTAGGAAGGAAAATGAAGCGTATGGAAAAGGAATGTTCAACTGATATTAACGGGCGATGTAAGCTGCTGCTGTGTGAGAAATACAATTTCAGAGTTTCTTCAGCTGCAGCAATGGCCATTAAAGATGAAGAAAACATATCAGGTGATTCCTATTCATTTATGGAACTACCCAAAGGCGGGTATATGATAGCACTGTCTGATGGAATGGGAAGCGGAAAAGCCGCAGGAGATGAGAGCCGAACGGTTATTGAGCTGTTAGAGCAGTTCGCCGAGGCCGGATTTAAGCGTGAGCTGGCACTTAAAATGATAAATTCCGTGTTGGTAATGGGCACTGATGACGAGAGTTTTGCTACTCTTGACATGTGCTATATAGACCTGTATTCAGGGACTGCGGAGTTTATTAAAACAGGGGCGGCGGCTACCTTTGTCATAAGAGACGGTAAAGCCAAGGCAATACGTTCATCATCACTTCCAATAGGTATGTTGAAATACTTTGATATGGACAGAGCTGAATATAAGCTTCATAAAAATGATATTATACTTATGCTGACAGACGGCGGCAGAGGTGATTGAAAGAGAAAATATGTCTACACGTATTCTTACGGAGTTAATGGCTGAGAACAGTATGAAGGACCCGAAGGACATAGCCGAATATGTTCTTGAGAGCCTGAAGGAGAGATCCGGTTTTAGAATACAAGATGACATGACTGTTGTAGCGGCGCGTGTTTGGGGATAAATAATGGTCCGAAATCCTAAATTTATTATTAGGATTTTGGACTTTTTTATATTTGCGGGATATATAGGGGGCTTTCCGTTTTTGGAAGCCAATATTAATTAGGAAATAATGTTGTGAATAATTGTCTAAAATTATATAATATAGCTATTGAACAATATTTGGAGGATAAAACATGTACAGCAAGGTTTTGAAGACAATTGAAAAATATGAGATGCTCAAAAAGGGTGATAGAGTTGTTGTCGGCTTAAGCGGCGGAGCAGACTCGAGTTCTCTTGTCCATATTTTAGCTGGGTTAAGGGCTGAATATGATCTTGATATTACTGCTGTGCATATAAATCATGGTATAAGAGGCGATGAAGCTGATCGGGATGAGATGTTTGCAAATAATTTATGTGATAAACTTGGTATAAAATTTATTGCATATCATTGTGATGTGCCAAAGGAAGCTAAAATAAGGTCGATGGGCGAAGAAGAAGCAGGGCGCTTTATTAGGTATGAAAAGTTCAGGGAAACAGCTGACAATATAGGCGGAGCAAAAATAGCTGTTGCGCATAATGAGAATGATATGGCAGAAACTCTTTTAATGCATCTTTGCAGAGGTACGGGCTTGAAGGGGCTTGCAGGCATTAAGCCTGTTAACGGCAATATAATAAGACCTATATTATACTGCAGCAGGTCTGAGATTGAACAGTACTGCAGAGATAATGATATTGATTTTTGTACTGACAGTACAAATTTAAAGACTGATTATACAAGAAATAAGGTGCGTCAAATCCTTTTGCCTTGGCTTGAAAAAGAAATCAATTCTTCCGCCGGAACCAACATTGCAAAGGCAGCTGAACTTTTAAGAGAGGAAGAAAACTATATTGAGGATTTGGCTGAAAAGCTATATTCTAAAGTAATTATAAGTTCATATGAAAAAAAACTGACTGTTAATGCCGATATACTTATGCAGGAAAATGCTGTAATGCGCAGAAGAGTGCTGCGTCTTGCACTTAGAACTTTCAGAAAAGACCTTAAAGATTATAGCAGGATTCATGTTGAAAATGCAGATGATATTCTCATGGGAGAAACAGGGCGCAGAATTAGTCTGCCTGGGGATGTTATTGTTGAGAAAAGCTACGGTAATTTAAATATTATACTTAAAACCGTTGAAAAGGCTAATAAATTTGAATATGCTATTCCTATTGGTGAAAGGGTATACGTGCAGGAAGTTAATAAATTTATATACCTGTCACTTAGTGAAGAGGAAAATTTAAATGCAAGGTTTTCAAATATATGTACGAAAACAGCAGATTATGATAAAATTAACGGAGAGATAAAATTCCGTACGCGCTGTGCAGGGGATTCGATAGGGATAAGGAACGGAAGAAAAAAATTAAAAGATTTGTTTATTGATGAGAAAGTACCTGTGCAAAAAAGGGATACTATCCCGATATTGGCCTGCGGAAATAAAGTTATTCTTATTGCGGACAGGCTTGGTGAAGATTTTTATATCAAACCTGAGACAAAAAAAGTATTGTACATTTACATTTGGGAGGAAATTTAAAAATGAAAGAAAGAGTTGAAGTACTCATATCAAAGAAAGATATTTTAAAAAGAGTTGACGAGCTTGCTGAGAAAGTAATGAAGGACTACGGCGGTGAGGAGATTTATATGATATGTGTGCTTAAGGGCGGAATTTTTTTCATGGTTGACCTTGCAAGAAAAATTAAAGGCGATGTATTATTTGATTTTATGGTTGTTTCAAGCTATGGAGCCGGAACTCAGAGCTCAGGTCATATTAAGATAAAGAAAGACCTTGACGGAAATATTGAAGGCAAGAATGTGCTGATTGTTGAAGATATAATAGATTCGGGAAATACACTCAGCCAGCTGAGAAAGTTCCTTCTTGAGAGAAATCCTGCAAGCCTTAGAATTTGTACTATATTGGATAAACCAAGCCGCCGAGAGGTAGATGTGCCTGTTGATTATGTTGGGTTTGAAATACCTGATGCTTTTGTTGTTGGCTATGGTCTTGATTATGACCAAAGATATAGAAACCTTGATTATATAGGTGTTCTGAACTTTGATGAGGAATAATAGAGGTGAGATTAGGGTGCTGCGTTATTTTGCAGTACCCTTTATTTGTTAAAGCCGTATTCCGTTTTTTGCAGCAAAAGAAACTATTTGATGTTCAGAAGCAACACCGCCGAATCCACCGTATACAGTGCATGCACGTGCACCTGCAGCTGTAGCAAAACGAACAGTTTTTTCGGCTGACCAGTTCCTGTATAACCCATATATAAATGCTGCGGTAAATGTGTCACCTGCTCCTGTACTGTCTAATACATCGACTTTAATTGTGGGACTGAAAAAACTTTGTGTCAGAGTATGTATATAAGCACCTTTTTCCCCTAATGTTTCGCATACATATTTCGTTCCGTATGAAAACATTGCCTCTTTTGCTGTTCTGCCGAATTTTTCACTTAATCTTGCATATGCTTTGTCATTCATAATCAGAGCATCTGCTAACTTAACAGTTTCAAGCTCGTTAGGATCACTGTATTGGCTTGCTCCGTCAAAAATTATTTTGGCACCATGGGATTTGGCTATTTTAAGAGGCATGCAGTCTTTTCCGAAGGAGGTCTGCATATTGTGCATTAAGCCGTAAATATAATCAGCGTTGTTTAAAAGCCTTTGAAGTACACCGTCGCTCATGTTGTATTTTGGGCGTGTGGGCTCTATTACATAGATACATTTTTCGTTTTCGCACTGCATAATAAGGCATTTGCAGTTTGTAGCATCTTCGCCTTGAATAATGTATTTAATATCCAGTTTATAATCCTTCATCCCTTTTAGCAAAGTATCGGTATCTGTATCATTTTTTTTAAGATAGTCCATTACTTTTACGTCCATTCCAAAACCTGCTGCAACTGCGCCTACATTTAATATGCATCCTCCGATTTTTTGACAAATAGGTTTTGCAAGACAACTGTCTCCTGCGTTAAGCCATGTTTCTATCTTATAATATTCATCTATTGCACTTCCAGCCACAATTACCATATATCCCATGTAAATCCCGCCTTTCTTTGTGACTATGACAGTCTGTCAAACTCAAGTGCAATGTGCTCTAAATCATAATTATTTACGCTGTTTATTAATGAGAGGTGATTTATAGGAAAGGCAGATATGCCCTGTAATGTTCCGGCCATTGCCCCGACAATTGTTGCGATTGTATCAGTATCATTGCCAATATTAACACCTCCGTATATGCTTTCCATAGCATTTCCTTCTGCGGATTTAATAAGACCAAATGCACATGGTACGGCTTCTGCACAGGAAAGGCCGCTTCCGATAATGTCAGTAAGTTCTTTCATTGTCTTTTCTATATCACCATTGCATTTTTCCGCTATATCAACAGCAAGCTTAATTCGTTTATAAACACTTGGACATGCAAGACGCTTTCCGATTTTTATTCCGTATTCTTCACCATATTTGGCACCAAAAAGACCAGCTTCAATTAAACTGTCAACGGTGGCATTGTCATCAAGTGCCTTTGCAACAGCGGCAGCGACAGCACATGCCCCTGACAATGAGGTTGAGTTAGCATGGGTGGGAAGACACAAAATAACAGCATTATTAATTGCTTTATCAATATTGCCAGCACTGATTAGTCCGGCAGGTGCAATCTTCATGGCGCTTCCGTTTGTACCCTTTGCGTTGTCTACTGAAAGAAAATCATATCTTGTTGGCGTTTCTATGCCCTTTAGTTTTTCAATGGCGGCAATTGTAGTTGGTCCTGCAAGACGAATATACGGCGTTTTGCTCCAATTAAGCAGTGCATTTTGCGCACATTCTGCAGTGACAACTCCGTTGCTTTCAATTATTGCTTCTGCTGTACAGTAAGCAAGAGAAAAATCATCTGTAACTCTGCCGGCTTCAAAGCCTCTTGCAAACACATCATCAGGAGGCTCTATAAATGTTTTAACATATCCGCCGAACTTTTCTTTTATCTGTTCCATTGAACGGGTTTCTGTTGGTGCACCCATAGCGTCACCTACAGCTCCTCCGAGTAATCCGCCAAGTATTTTGTCGTATCTGGTCATATATATCTCACCTTGTTCTATTCCAACAATCCTAAGTCAAGTTTCATTTGTATAATTCTTTTAGCAGAGGTATTAATCCGTTCCGCTGATATATCTCCTGAAGAAACGGCATCAACAACTGCCTTTATCTGGGTTTCGAAATCCGTACAGCAAAGAAGATCATTTCCTGCTTTAACTGCTTCCACTGCAGCATCTGAATCACCGATATACTGTTTGATTGCTTCCATTGAAAGGTCATCTGTCATAATTACTCTGTTAAAACCAAGTTCGTTTCTTAGTATATAGTTTACATTTGGGGATAATGATGCAGGTTTCTCTTTGTCAAAGGCTGTAACAATATTATGTGAAACAAGTACTATGTCTGCACCGGCTGCAATTCCCACTTTAAACGGCAGAAAATCATTATTTCCAAATGCATCGAGGCTTCTGTTGTCGGTTATTATATCTGTATGGGTGTCTCCGTTATTGCCATATCCTGGAAAATGTTTTAAGGCACTGCCTATCTGATTAGCCTTCATTTCTGTTACAACATCGGTGATATATTCAGAAGTAGTCGCTGCATCTTTGCCAAGTGTTCTGTTATATATGAATGCGGTTTTGTCGGTAGAAACATCACATACAGGTGCAAGGTTTACGTTTACGCCAAGTGATTTTAGAAGATTGCATTTTTCTGCTGTGTCGGAAGTAATAAGTTCAAATCCGCCTTCGTTATATAATTCTTGTGGCGACTCAAACGGTGTATCACGAAATTCAGTATATTTGCTTATTCGGTTTACAGTTCCGCCTTCTTCGTCAACTCCGATTAAAAGAGGGATTTTGCTTGCTTTTTGATAACTAGATATAGTATTTTTAATATCTTCTGATGTCTGATTTTTAAAATCTCTTGCAAACAGAATGTATCCGCCTATATCGTATTGGCTCACAACATCAGCTGCGTTTTCCTCAGGGCAGCGTACAAAGAACATTTGCCCTATTTTTTCGTCAAGTGTCATAGAATCAAGAATTTCCTGAGCTCTGTCTACTATGACTTCTGTATTAGTATCATTTTCCTTGGCTGGGACAGAGGAAGTGCAGCCTATGTTTCCTAAACTTAAAGCAATAGCTGATACAATACTGATTATTCTTTTCATAAACACCTCCGGATTTATATTTGTTTAATTTGGGGAATACTTGAATATGAAAATTAGCAGTGCATAAAAATTATCAATATAAAATTAGAACTACATTACATGATGATATTTATGTTTAGGATTTAAAAGCTATGCGTTATAATCAGATTATATAACAAACAATAGGTATGAGCAACACGCCGTATATATAAAATTAGAGTATTTAAGTTGCACGGCTAGGATAATTATGTTACAATAATATAGTTTAAAATAGGTAAAATAGCAACTGCATTATGCAGATTGTAATTATAAGCTTTAGGAGGTAATAAATTGAAAAAGCATTGGCAGGGAATAATGCTTTATGCAGTGATATTTTTGACTATCGTAGGCATAATGGCATTTTCCAACACAGGTACTGGTTCATCAGCAGGAACGGTTGATTATACATACAACCAACTGGTAGAAAGCCTTGACAGCGGTAAAATTGAATCAATCAGCGTTCAAAGAAAAACGGATGTAGATAACTATGGAACAGCAACAGTTACTTTTAGTGATGATACAGTTGCAAAAGTTACTATTCCTTCAGTTTCAACATTTATGAATACACTGCATGAATCAGGTGCAGAGAAAAACATTCAAATAACAACAACTGACATACCTAGTACAGGATTCTTTATGTCAATTCTTCCGTCAATTGTCCTTATGGTAATAGCTATTATTATTTTTATGGTTATGTTCCAGAAGATGCAGGGCGGTGGCGGCGGAAAGATGATGTCTTTCGGCAAAAGCAATGCAAAAGTTTCAGTGGATGATAAAAATAAAGTAACATTTAAAAATGTTGCTGGTCTTGATGAAGAAAAATACGAACTTCAAGAGCTTGTAGATTTCCTTAAAGATTCAAAGAAGTATGTAGAACTTGGTGCCAGAATTCCTAAGGGCGTTTTGCTTGTAGGACCTCCGGGTACAGGTAAAACACTTCTTGCTAAGGCTGTTGCAGGTGAGGCTGGAGTTCCCTTTTTCAGCATTTCAGGTTCAGACTTTGTTGAAATGTTTGTCGGCGTTGGTGCTTCAAGAGTAAGAGATTTATTTGAGCAGGCCAAGAAAAATTCACCTTGTATAGTTTTTATAGATGAAATTGATGCTGTCGGCAGAAGAAGAGGTGCAGGTCTTGGCGGCGGACATGATGAAAGAGAACAGACACTTAATCAGTTGCTTGTTGAAATGGACGGTTTCGGAATAAACGAAGGTGTAATTGTTATGGCTGCTACTAACAGAGCAGACATTCTTGACCCGGCTATTTTAAGACCCGGACGTTTTGACAGACAGGTTTTTGTGGGCAGACCGGATGTTAAGGGAAGAGAAGCAATTCTTAAGGTCCATGCTAAGGGCAAACCGTTATCTGACGATGTTGATTTAAACGTAGTTGCAAAAACAACTTCCGGCTTTACAGGTGCTGATCTTGAAAACCTTCTTAATGAGGCAGCACTTCTTACTGCAAGAGCAGGAAAGAAGAAGATTGATATGAAAGAAATTCAGGCTGCTTTTGTTAAGGTAGGAATAGGAACTGAAAAGAAATCAAGAGTAATTTCCGAGAAGGAAAAACTTATAACGGCTTATCATGAGTCAGGTCATGCGATCCTGTTTGAAAAGCTTGAAAAATGCGATCCTGTCCATAGCGTTTCTATTATACCTACAGGTATGGCAGGAGGCTACACAATGCCTCTTCCCGGTGAAGATAAAATGTATGTTACAAAGGGTCAGATGTATGATGAGATAATCAAGCTTCCTCGGCGGACGTCTTTGCCGAAGAAATCGTGCTTAGGATATAACCACCGGTGCAAGCAATGATATTGAAAGAGCAACCGCTATGGCAAGAAACATGGTTATGAAATACGGCATGAGCGAAAAATTTGGCCCGGTTCAGTACGGTGATGAAGGTGACGAAGTGTTTATCGGACGTGACATTGGGCATACAAGAAACTACAGTGAAAACACTGCTGATCAGATTGATGCAGAGGTTAAGGAGATACTTAACTTTTCATACAATGATGCTAAGAGGATACTTAGGGAAAATATCAGTGTTCTCCATGCTTCGGCTAAACTTCTTATGGAAAAGGAAAAAATTACAGGTGATGAGTTTAGGGCACTCTTTAAAACAGAGGAGATTAAAGAGGAAAATGTACCAGCTGGCGCCGAACCAATTATGTAACCCATTTAAGTTTAAATAAAAAGAAGAGGGAGATGTAGTTAAATGGATTTTGGCATTAAAGAAGGAATAAAGAATACTATGGAGTTTACAGTAACTCCTGCAGACACTGCTGATGCAGCTGGAAACAAGGGCGTTCATGTTCTTGCTTCACCTGTAATGATTTGCTGGATTGAGCAAACTTGTCTTAATGCAGTGCTTCCTTTACTTCCTGAAGGATATGATACGGTAGGTACATTATTTAATTTCCTGCACCTTGCTGCAACACCTGTTGGACAGAAGGTTAGAGTTGAAGCTGAACTTACAGAAGTGGTAAAGGGCAAGCTGCTTACTTTTGAAGTAAAAGTTTATGATGAAAAAGGCAAAGTCTGCAAAGGCACACATGGCAGAGCGATAGTTAACAGAGAGCAGTTCTTTGGAAACCTTTAACTTATAAGCAAAGTAGATATGAAACCAATGCCGGCACATCCTTTTTGGGACGTGCCGGTTTAGATTAGATAAATTGACAACAATGAAAACACTGGTATAAAGCCCTTGACTTAAGGAGGAATTGAAATGGGTGTAAATTTAAAAGGAAGAAGTTTTTTAACACTTAAAGATTACAGCGCAGAAGAAATAGAATACCTTGTAGATCTTGCAATTGATTTGAAGGAAAAGAAGAAAAAAGGAATTTTTGAAAAGCATCTTAAGAATAAAAATGTTGCACTTATATTTGAGAAACCTTCAACAAGGACAAGATGTTCTTTTACAGTAGGCTGTATTGATGAAGGAGCGCATCCTGAATATCTCGGAAAAAATGATATTCAGCTTGGGCATAAAGAAACTGTTGAGGATACAGCAAGGGTTCTTGGCAGAATGTTTGATGGTATAGAGTTCAGAGGTTTCTCGCAGCAGGTTGTTGAAAAGCTTGCGGAATACAGCGGTGTTCCCGTTTGGAATGGCCTTACAGATGAGGATCATCCCACACAGGTACTTGCAGATTTTATGACTATGAAAGAAAAATTCGGATATCTTAAGGGTCTTAAGTTTGTATTTATTGGTGACGGCAGAAACAACATGGCTAATGCCCTTATGATTGGCTGCAGCAAAATGGGAATTAACTTTGTAATTGCTGCACCTAAAACACTTTGGCCAGAAGAGAGTCTAGTTGAGCTTTGCAACGTATACGCCAAGGAAAGCGGCGCAACAATTGAGCTAAATGACGACCCCAAGAAGGCTGTTAAGGATGCAGATATTATATATACCGATGTTTGGGTATCAATGGGTGAAGAGGCAAAGGCAGCCGAGAGAGTGGCTCTTCTTAAGCCTTATCAGGTTAATAAAGAACTCTTTGATGCAACGGGTAAAGAGGGAACAATATTCATGCATTGTTTACCGGCTGTAAGGGATTACGAGGTTACAAATGATATAATCGAAGGCAAAATGTCAGTTGTATTTGATGAGGCTGAAAATCGTATGCATACAATAAAGGCTGTAATGGTAGCAACACTCGGAGATTAATATTACGAAATAAAGCTACATAATCTCATAGAACCATATAAAATCTTAAGAAATATAGCTTTGTCCAAGCATTCTTGAAGGCTTGGAAATATTAGTGAACTTACGGTTTATTGTTTTTAAGAGAGAATAATTTATTATTCTCTCTGTTTTTATACGGAGGTGATTTTTTTGGATAAAAAAGTCCTATGAGGGCTTCAAAGAAAAACAGAAATATTTTTTGAGCCTGAATTTAATGCTTTACCTGACACAGTAAAATTAGAAATAAAGAATATATGCGTTGTAATGGCTGAAAGGCTTGGATGTACATTTCTCATTTGCTTTGAGGAGAGCGGAGATATTGTATTTGAAATTATTAAGAGCGACGGAGATATAGGGTTTGATGATATTGGTGCAGAGCTAGAGATTAAAAGCCTAAAGACTGAGAAGAAAGAATTGATTAAATCCCTTAAATTGTGGTATGTTATAAATATGACTGAAGAAGGGAAAAAACTTAGAGAGGAACTGCTTGATGGGGGAAAATAATTTGCTATGAGACATTTGCAAAGGAGGAGAGTATGTATGATATTGGTAATTGATGTAGGTAACACAAATATTGTGCTTGGTGTTTATAGTGGTAAAAGATTAGTGGCAAGCTGGCGAATGATGACAGCCAAAAATCAAACTGCCGATGAAATCGGGATATTTATACATTCTCTGTTTGATTACTCCGAAGTTAATGCTGACGAACTTGAAGCAATAATTATTTCATCGGTTGTTCCAAATATAATGTATTCGCTTATACATGGCTTGGTTAAGTATTTTCATATTCAGCCTATGATAGTTGGCGCCGGAATGAAGACGGGTGTTAATCTTCTTATGGATAATCCCAAAGAAATGGGAGCAGACCGAATTGTTAAGCTTGTTGCCGCCTATGAGATTTACGGCGGACCAGCGATGGTTATTGATTACAGTACTGCAACCACATTTGATGTAATAAATGAAAAAGGTGTTTTTGTAACAGGAATAACAGCACCGGGAATACAGGTTTGTGCAGACGCACTAATACAAAGCACAGCACAGCTGCCTAAAGTTGAGATAAAAAAGCCTAGGTCTATTCTTGTAAAAAATACAATAGGCAGCCTTCAGGCGGGCATTGTATATGGCCATATAGGCGAAACAAAATATATAATTGAACAGACAAGAAAAGAATTGGATATTCCATGTTTAAAGGTTATAGCTACAGGCGGACTTGCAAAAATAATGGAATGCAACGAGCCTTTGTTTGATGTGATTGATCCGCTTCTTACGCTAAAAGGACTCAGAATTCTGTATGAAAAAAATAAGAAGCCAAAGGCGGTCAAAAAGTGAAAATAGGCAATTTAGAACTTGCAAATAATGTGTTCCTTGCACCGATGGCAGGTATTACCGACAGACCGTTCAGAACAATCTGTCATGAGATGGGCTGCGGACTTGTTTATTCTGAAATGGTCAGTGCAAAGGGCATTTATTATAATAATGAAAATACGAAAATGCTCCTTGATGTAGGTGAAGAAGAAAGACCGGTTGCAATACAGCTTTTTGGCTCTGACCCGAAAATTATGGGGGCAATAGGTAAAAAAATTGAATACATTAATTCAGATATTATTGATATTAATATGGGATGCCCTGTACCCAAAGTGGTTAAAAACGGTGAGGGCAGTGCTCTTATGAAAACGCCGGAGTTGGCGGGAAGAATAATAAAATCGTTAGTTGAAAGCCAGAAAAAGCCTGTTACTGTTAAGATTAGGAAAGGTTTTGACGACAATAATATCAATGCAGTTGAAATGGCTGTAATAGCTGAGGAAAACGGTGCCTCGGCAGTTGCAGTGCATGGAAGAACAAGAGAGCAGTACTACAGTGGAAAAGCCGACTGGGATATTATTAAAAGTGTAAAAAAAGCTGTTTCAATACCAGTTATTGGCAACGGTGATGTTTTTAAACCGCAGGATGCAGAGGATATGCTGGAATATACCGGCTGTGATGCGGTGATGATAGCCAGAGGTGCTCAAGGAAATCCTTGGATATTCAAAAGAACTATAGAACTTTTAAAATCCGGTGTTCTGATTGATGGACCAACGCCACATGAGAAAGCCCAAATGGCGCTAAGACATGCAAATATGCTTATTAGTTATAAGGGTGAGTTTGTAGGAGTAAGGCAAATGAGAGCTCATATGGCATGGTATATAAAAGGTGTGCAGGGAGCATCTGTTATAAGAGATAAAATCAATCATTGTGAAAGCTATGATGAAATGGCAGAATTGCTTGAAAATATAGAATTTTAAATGTTTTATTAAAAGCCTGGTCATAAAATTGTACATGCTTTTATATATTGAAGTAAAGAGTATTCTCTTTTTTCAGATACCAAAATAAAATTATAAAATTATATGGGTAATAATGTTGACTGTGGGGATTTTTAATAAACTGTATTTTTTCAAAAGCTCAATTCAATCGTGAATTCTTTTTTTGTAAAAAACTTACAATTAACATAAAGTTTAATATGATTTTTTATACATTAATAAATACACATATTTAATTATATTTAGCAATGGTTTTAAAAAAAACACTACAAAAAAGTTATGCGTTTTTTACTTTATTACGTTAATTTTTGTAGTTTTAGTGGACTTGTCTGTTAATTAAAAAAGTGTTATATTAAAATTGATAACATATATTGGCTTTTCAAAAGCAAAATATATATAATCATAAGGGTTTTTATATGGCTGTATCAAAAGTTAACATACTGGGAGGAAATGCTATGAACAAAAAATATGTGTAT
The DNA here is from genome assembly GCA_040767305.1 of Candidatus Metalachnospira sp. Taxonomy (GTDB): domain Bacteria; phylum Bacillota; class Clostridia; order Lachnospirales; family Anaerotignaceae; genus Metalachnospira. Next base: position 33,309 of record JAXGOV010000012.1, read on the forward strand.
ATGTTCAGTGAAGGCAATGCGTCGATGAGAAACCTTTTGGGAGGAAAAGGTGCTAATCTTGCGGAAATGACAGTTATGGGACTTCCCATACCTCAGGGTTTTACAGTAACTACAGAGGCGTGTACAGAGTACAATGAGGGCGGAAAAGTTCTATCTGATGAAATGGTAGATCAGATTGAAACAGCACTTGTAGAGCTTGAGAAAATTGCGGGTAAAAAATTGGGTGACATTGAGAATCCACTTCTTGTATCAGTTCGTTCCGGCGCTAGGGCATCAATGCCAGGAATGATGGATACAGTGCTTAACCTTGGCCTTAATGATAATTCGGTAGAAGGTCTTGCTAAGGCAACAGCAAATCCGAGATTTGCTTATGATTCATACAGAAGATTCATTATGATGTTTGCCGATGTTGTTATCGGTGTATCAAAATCAAAGTTTGAAAGAAAACTTGATGAATACAAGGAAAAGGTTGGAGCAAAATATGATACAGACCTTACAACTGATAACCTTAAAGAGGTCGTTGAAATTTTCAAGAATATTTATTTTGAAGATCAGGGAGTAGAGTTCCCTCAAGACACTAAGGTACAGCTTTTTGAAGCTGTAAAAGCCGTATTCCATTCATGGGATAATCCTCGTGCTTTTGCTTACAGAAGAATGAATGATATTCCATACAGCTGGGGTACAGCAGTTAATGTACAGATGATGGTATTCGGAAATATGGGTGATACATCAGGCACTGGTGTAGCGTTTACAAGAAATGCTGCAACTGGTGAAAAGACTATTTTCGGAGAATATCTTATTAATGCTCAGGGTGAAGACGTTGTTGCCGGCGTTAGAACACCTAAAACAATTGCAACTCTTGAGAAAGATATGCCGGATGTATATTTTCAGTTCATGGATATAGCTAATAAGCTTGAAAATCATTATAAAGACATGCAGGATATGGAGTTTACAATTGAAAAAGGTAAGCTTTATTTCCTCCAGACAAGAAACGGTAAGAGAACAGCTAATGCTGCTCTTAAAATAGCAGTAGATATGGTTAATGAAGGACTTCTTACAACTGATGAAGCTCTTATGAGAGTTGAACCTAAGCAGCTTGATCAGATACTTCATCCTGCGTTTGACCCCAAAGCACTCAAAGCTGCAAAACCAATTGGAAAGGGACTTCCCGCTTCACCTGGTGCAGGTGCCGGAAAGGTGTACTTTACTGCCGATGAAGCAAAAGTAGCAGCTGATGCAGGAGAAAGAGTTGTTCTTGTAAGACTTGAAACATCTCCTGAAGATATTGAAGGTATGGCTGTTGCAGAAGGCATTCTTACAGTGCGCGGCGGTATGACAAGTCATGCAGCGGTTGTAGCAAGAGGAATGGGACGCTGCTGTGTATCAGGATGTGAAGCTATTAAGATCAATGAGGCAGCAAAAACATTTACCCTTGGTGGTGTAACATTCAATGAGGGTGATTACATAAGTCTTGACGGATCAACAGGTAACATTTACGGAGAAGATATTCCAACTGTTGAACCTGAAATTTCAGGAGATTTTGCAACATTTATGTCATGGGCTGATTCAAAGAGAGTTCTCAAGGTTAGAACAAATGCGGATACACCTCATGATGCAGCTGTTGCTGTAAACTTTGGAGCACAAGGTATCGGACTTACTCGTACAGAGCATATGTTCTTTGAAGAGAACAGAATACTTAAGTTCCGTAAAATGATTCTTTCTGACAGTGTTGAGGAAAGAGAAGAAGCTCTTTCAGGTATTATGCCTTATCAGAAAGAAGACTTTATAGGAATTTACAAAGCTATGGGAGATAGACCTGTTACAATTCGTCTTCTTGATCCTCCTCTTCATGAGTTCCTCCCCAATACAGATGAGGAGTTTGAAATTCTTGCAAAAGAAATGAAAAAATCTGTTGAAGAACTTAAAATTAAAGCAAGAGGTCTTCATGAACTTAATCCCATGATGGGACACAGAGGATGTCGTCTTGCGGTTACATATCCTGAAATAGCAAGAATGCAGTCAAGAGCAATTGCAGAGGCTGCAATACAAGTAAACAAGGAGCTTGGAATAAACATCGTTCCTGAGATTATGATTCCTCTTGTTGGAGAATCTAGGGAATTTAAGTTTGTTAAAAAGCTTGTTGATGAAACTGTTCAGGCGGTTATTGCTGAAACTGGCGTTAAACTTACATATCTTGTTGGCACAATGATTGAGGTTCCAAGAGCTTGTATTGTTGCGGACAAAATTGCAGAAGATGCTGAATTCTTCTCATTTGGAACAAATGACCTTACTCAGATGACATATGGTCTTTCAAGAGATGACGCAGGAAAAATTCTTTCCGATTACATTGACAAACTCATTTATGAGGGTGATCCTACAGCTAAGATAGACAGAGAAGGTGTAGGAGAGCTTATGAAGATTGCTGTGACAAAGGGAAGAAAAGTTCGTCCGGATATTCATCTCGGAATATGTGGAGAACATGGCGGTGATCCATCATCAGTTGAGTTCTGCCATATGATTGGCCTTGATTATGTATCATGCTCACCATTTAGAGTTCCTATTGCGAGATTAGCTGCAGCACAGGCTCAGATAAATTTCCCTAGATAAATATATATATATTTGCTTTTTGTAGTTAACAGGGCGGATTAAAATTCCGTCCTGTTTTTTTAGTGAAATTTCAAATGAAATAATGTGCAAAAAATATTGATTATAAATTATTGTATTTAAATTTTTCAAGAAGTAGAATGCATATATGAAATTGACATTTTTTTAAAAATCATAGGAAATTATGTGTCATTTTTGGTTTCAGAAGTATATACTTGAAACAATGATCTTTAATGGACAAACTATGCTTTAGGAGGATATTTTTATGGATTTATTTTCGGTTATTGCTAAACAAATGGGCATGCTTGCTATCTATGTTATTATAGGCATTATTGGGGTCAAAACTAAAATATTTAATAAGGATTCTTTAGACCATTTATCTAAATATATTATGAAGATTTCATTGCCTATAATGATATTTACAAATACAATTAACGGGGCAACTGCTGAAGAAGTAATAGATACCCTTCCTATGCTTTTTATTGCGATATGTATGTTTGCAGTACTTTTTTTAGTTGGATTTACGTTTTCTATTATATTTAATCTGGAAGGAGATAGAAAACATGTTTATAGAGCTGTATCAATGTTTGGAAATGTTGGCTTTATTGGAATACCGTTGATTGCTGCAATTTTCCCTGAAAGAGGAATGCTTTACATAGCAATATATACTATAATTGATCAGGGACTTCTTTGGACTGTTGGAATGAAGTTAACAACACCTGTAATAGAAAATGAAAAACAATGTATAAGCCAGTGTGTCAAAAAGATGATAAATCCTGCAACTGTAGGTATACTGCTTGGGGTTGCGGGTGTTTTTGCAGGGGTTAAACTTCCCGGCATAATTGACGTGACATTAACAAAAGTTGGTGCAACAACAACACCGCTTTCGATGATATATATCGGCGGACTGTTTTGCTATGTAGATATTAGAAAATTTATTGAAAAGGCAGAATTTTATTTAATAATTGCATTTAAAATGCTCGTATTTCCAATTCTTCTTTTTTTGGTAATAAGCAAAGTGCCATTTATTAATGACGAAATTAAAATAACGCTTACTTTACTTGCTGGATTACCATCTATGTCATCCATTGCAATGTTTGCTAATGCAAATGGTTCAGATGGAGATTATGCTATTGGTGCAATTTTCATAACCACAATTATGTCAGTTGCTACTCTTCCTTTAATAAGCTATATAATAAGTACTGTTTTATAATATAATTGAAAAAATTAAATATGTTTTGATAGTTTTATGTGCTCAGATTTATGGACTGTTTTTAAATAAATTTAAGAAAAAAATAAAATAAATAATGTTCTCTTATAAAGTTTTATATGTTATACTTAATCTTAGATTGATTATTTTTTTGTTTTGCCGGGGGTGAGAACATGGATGGAGACATTTTAAGTTCCCTGCTCAGAGGTTGGAGTTATGCAAGTATGACCAGACCGGAAATGGGCGTTCTCGATATAATAGATATTTTAATTGTAGCTTATATTGTTTACAAAATTATTGAGTGGGTAAAGGAAACAAGGGCATGGACACTGTTTAAAGGTGTCGTAGTCATTTTTTTGCTGTATGCAATAGTATCTTTGCTTCAGCTTAACACTATTCATTGGATTTTATCAAAAACAATTTCTGTCGGAATTATAGCATTTGTTGTACTTTTTCAGCCAGAGCTTAGGAAAGCACTTGAGCAGCTGGGCAATGGAAAAATGATGAGGGGAATTTTTAAATTTGAATCACAGGACAACGAAGATATAAATGATACAAAGATGATAGATGAGATTGTTACAGCTGCCGAAAAAATGAGCAAGGTTAGAACCGGAGCGCTTATATTGATTGAGCGTCAGGTACCGTTAGGGGACCATATCAGAACAGGTATACCTATAGATGCGCTTGTTACAAGTCAGCTCCTAATAAATATTTTTGAGCATAATACGCCTCTTCACGACGGAGCTGTTGTTATAAGAAACGGCAGAGTTGCAGCTGCAGCATGCTTTCTTCCGCTTACTGAAAATAAAGTAAGCATGGAGCTTGGTACAAGACACAGGGCTGCTATAGGAGCCAGCGAGGTTTCGGATGCTAATATTGTTGTTGTATCTGAGGAAACAGGGTATATATCTTTGGCAAGAGGAGGTATACTTTACAGAAATATAACACCGGATGAACTTAAGAATATGCTTACACTTTCCAAGAGTGATAATAACAGCGTAAGAAAGAAAATTATGCGGTGGAAAGGAAGACGATCCGATGATGATAAAAAATAGTAAATTTACTAAGGATATTGGATGGAAGCTTCTTTCGCTTATTATTGCAGTCGGATTATGGTTTACTGTAATTAATACTGAAAACCCTTTGGAATCGAGGTCATATACTGCTTCAATACAGCTGCAAAATCAGGAATCTCTTTTTGAGCGTGGTTATGTTGTAGTAAATGAGGATGAATTGACATCGTTAAGAGTGACTGTAAAGCTTAGAGGTCAGAGGCTTGCTTTGGATAATCTTTCAAAAAGCAGTACAAAGGTTCAAGCTATTGTTGATTTGGAGAATGTAATATACTCATATGATGGAAATCCTATAACGGTGCCAGTCAGCATAGTTATACCTAGTGTTGTTAACAACAGTTTTGAGATATTGTCTAAATCTATTCAAAGCGTATCAATAGATTTACAGCCGTATGTCAATGCGGATTTTGAAATACAGCCGGTAGTTCAATATGATGCTGCAGGGTCACAGGAACTTATAAATGCGGTTGCATCTCCTGCATCAGTAACGGCTTATGGAGCAAAAAGCATAATCAACAGTATAGCATCAGTTAAAGCGTCGGTTTCTGTAAGTGATTTGACTGATGATACAGTGTTGACGGCTGCACCAGTTGCATATGATGCGGATGGTAATGAGCTTAAAAATGTTACTTTCAGTGTCAACGAAATTTCTGTCAAGGTAAGCATGGATGATATGAAGGATGTACAGCTGACATCCGGAGTTGACGGTGAACCGGCTGAAGGATATGGTATTTCGGGAATATATATAAGTCCTGATAATATTGATGTTGCAGGCAGCGAAGGATCACTGAAAAATTTTAAGGAGATAGAACTGCCTACTATTAATGTATCAGGTGCTACAAGCAATGTTGTTAAGCAATTTGATCTGTCTGATTATCTACCTCAAGATATTAGAGTAATAGACAGCGAAAATACAATAAAATATATTACTGTTACAGTTATGGTAGAAAAGAATGCTGAAAAAACCATAACGATATCGTCAGACAGTATAACAGATAACGGAACAACACCCGAAGGAATGGTAGCAAAAATTGATAGTGAGTATATCAATGTTACCTTAAGTGGAATTCAGAGTGTTATTAACAATATAACCGCAGATGACATTAAGGCTTATGTCAACCTCGGCGGATATGAAAAAGGGACATACGATGATGTTCAGGTACAGTTTGATTTACCGGACGGTGTGACATTGGTTCAGGATAACCCAACTAATGTTACAGTTACATTATCATAATGATTTATGGAGGATAGGCTGGCAGGAAGTCCTGTACGCCTTTCCTCTTTTAAGTATTTGGAGGCTTTTATGCTTAAAGATTGGGCACAGTCTATACTGGAAGCAGCGGTAATACTGCTGTTGCTTTTCATATTTTTATGGCCGGTAAGCGTTGTTGGAGTGTCCATGTATCCGACTCTTAATGATAGGGATAGGGTTGTGATATCACGATTTTCAGCAAAGACCGGGATGTACGAAAGAGGAGACTTAATTGTATTTGATGCAGACAACTATAAGGAAGATATGGTCAAAAGAGTGATAGCATTCGGTGGAGATATGCTAGAAATAAAAGATGGCAAAGTATATATAAATGATGAAGAAATTGATGAAAATTATACTTTGGGATATACAGACGGTGATATTAGTATGAGTGTCCCGGATAATACTGTTTTTGTTATGGGAGATAACAGAGATAAGAGTGTGGACAGCCGAACTTTTGGTCCTATAGATACAGATGATATATACGGTAAAGTGATTTTTAGATTTTTTCCGTTCAATAAACTAACATTATTTGATTAAGCAGTCATAAAAAACCTTTCGGTGACTATATTATAATAGATTACACTTGGGAGGTTTTTTTATGCCATTGGAAGCGGCAACGGAAATGATAACACTTAATAGTAGGGGTAGTGGTGAAAGTATACAGCTTCTAACGGAAGGAGATATGATTGTTCCCGATATTAACCCTGATATTTATCAAATACTTAAGTCAGATGAGAAAGTTATTATAGACAAGGTTAAAGTCGAGCAGGGCCGTATTAATTTTTCGGGAAGACTGTGCGTGTCAGTTATGTATTACGGCAAAAAAACCGAATCCCCCGTTAGTTTTATGAAATCCGAATTTAGTTTTGAAGATTATATTGTTTCTGATGATATTACGGAGGATACGGATGCAGATATTGTTTCTGAGCTTGTACATACTGATTACAGACTTGTAAATGACAGAAAAATCAATGTAAAAGCAATAACGGGAGTCGAAGCAACGTGGAACAACAAAGAGGAAGTATACGCAGTAAAAGGTGTAACAGGTGATGATTCTATTCAGTTAAAAATGGGAACAATTGATGTTGGAAGCGTCCAAGAAAGAAATACGGAAGAGTTTACGGTAAGGGAAGAACTAAAATTACCGGCGGGAAAGCCTGATATAGCAGAAATAGTGGAAACAACGGCAGAGATTTGTCATAGGGACATTCGATGCAATGACGGCACTGTATCAATTAGCGGAGATTTTAAAATTTCTGCTATTTATATAGGTACAGGTGAGGCTTATTCTCTTGATTCTACAGAATTTACTGTTCCTTTCAACGGAAATGTGAATATCCAGATGGCTGATGACAATACTGTTTGTATGGCTAGAATGCAGATAAATAATGTATCTGCAGATATTGCAGCAGACAATTTAGGTGAGCCTAGAGTAATTGATGTTCAGATAACTGTAGATGTTGCTGTTAAGTCTTTTTCGCATATGGAAGAAACTGTGCTGGAGGATGCATATTCTTTAGCTGTTCCGCTTGATATTACAAGAAAAGATATCAATTATATGATGCTCATAGGTAGAAATAAGGCTCAGGGTGTAGTCCGCAGTGTTGTAACAGCTGATTCTAATCAGCCTGATATCATGCAAATTGTAAATGTATGGGGCAATATTAGAAATGCCAAGATATCTGTTAATGATGATTCAGTTACGGCTGAAGGAGTAGCAGATATCAAAGTTATGTATATTGCCAAGGATGATGATGAACCGCTTAATGTTATCAGTGCAACAATACCGTTTTCGCAGGAGATAGAAATTAAAGGGGTTACTGAAGACTCGTTATTTGATTTGACAACCGAAATTGAAGACATTAGTTTCAGTACACTTTCTGAACGCGAAGCGGAAGTTAGAGTCACTATAAGCTTTGACGTTGTTGCCAGTGAAAATGAAGAAGGGGAAATAATAACTGAAATAAATGAAGCAGAACCTGAAGAAAGTAATGCAATAAAAAGTGGTGCTGTAATTTATACGGTTAAAAAGGGTGACACGCTTTGGAATATTGCAAAAAAATATAATACAACAGTCGACGATATCGTTAAGTTAAATAATATTGAAAATCCCGATTTAATTTATCCTTGTCAAAGATTGTTGATACTTAAGAAATTTGTATAACTATTTTAACTTAATCTCAATATAAGTTTATTGTGCCGGGGTTTTATTAAGTGTATAATATATATATAATAGATTACGGTTAAACGGTTTGAAAGGAATGACGAAAGATGAAAAGATTATTATATATTTCAGCTTGTGCTGTTCTTGTTTTTTCTTTAATTGGCTGTTCGACTTCATCTGGAGAACAAAATAACGATAATACAAATACAGAGAATACAGAACAAATTATAGATGATGTGCAAAAATATGCGGACGAAATATCTGATTATTTACCTGCAGACAGTAAGTATAGGCTGTATAATGGGTATGCAGAAGCTGGATTTGAAGTAAAGTTTGAGGGAAAGTCAAATGATAGTAATTACATTGTATATAAATATATTGGTGCAATGTGTGATGGAATGGGTGTTGAAGGTGAGAAACGAACATTTAATGTTACTTATACTGTAGGTGACGGCAGTGTTGTTGAACATGTAGAAAATAATGATTCATTAGCTAAAAGTACAGAAAACGTTTACTCAATTATTCCGGATTTTATTGTATTAGAAGGCGATATTGAAGAGAATAATAGCTGGGAACAGAGTGTAGACATTGACGGCCAGACGTATGTTGGAAAGACAACTATTGTAAGTGTTTCAGAGGACAGTTTTACAACTAGAACGGAAATTCCTCTTAAAGGATATAAGAATGATGTATACACTGAGGAGAGGACATATACAAAAGGCAAAGGTATAACAGGTTTTAGTAATACGCCCTATGGCTCCGATGAGGACGATACATTGATATTTGGTTATGGATATTCTACAGAGAATGATAGCTCTGTTACAGGTGAAATTTAAGAAAAGATTGAATTAAAGCCGTGGGAAATAAAATGCCCGACGGCTTTTTTTAATTAATAATGTTTGTCTAAGAAGTAACAGCAAGTAAACAGTACCATGTTTATTGGAGAATGTTAAAATTGCGATGATACTAACAAGGAATTTTGTGATAATAATAAAGGCTTTATAGAAAGAGTGTACAACTTAACTTAATTTTTAAGCAATAATGATATATAAGTACAAAATATTACTAATTTGTGTATTTAAATAAAGATAATTTGTACAAAACAGGCTTTTCGATAATTCTTTCGTAAAAAATTATGAACTTTACATATTAGACTAACTATGTTAAATTCTATTTGTAAAGGTATTTTAATGCTTGATAACAAAAAAACAGCTATTTGTTTGAAAATTTTATATTGCAGAAAGGAAACGTCATGAAGGAAATTGGCTTGAAAGACAAACTGAAAGGTGAAAAACTTAGCAACATTAAAACATTGACGGGCGTAGCAATGCTTGTCGCATTGTATACTATACTTTCGTTTTTTACCCTCAACATTAGTGCTACTGCGAAAATCAGCTTTGCATACATTGCTCTTGGTGTATGCGGAATGTTGTTTGGACCGATCGCAAAGAGAATTGCAGGGCAAATCTGGGGATGTTCTCGGCTATTTTGTGAGCCCAAATGGACCTTTTTTTCCGGGGTTTACTATCAGTGCATTTATTACAGGATTTATATTTGGAATTTTGCTTTATAAAAAGCCTGTAACTATAAAACGCACAATGCTTGCAGTTCTTATTATTGTAATTGTATGTAATATTGGACTTACACCCATTTGGCTTAATATGATGTACGGCACTGACATCATCGCACTTCCAAGAATTATTAGAAATATAATCTTATATCCGGTTAATGTTATAGTTATGCATGCAGTTTTAAAGGGTGTATACAGTTTCAGAAAATCGGTCGCTTAAATATTGTAAAATATAGCCCTGATATTATTAATATATCCAGGGCTGATTTATATTTATGAATAATAAATGAAAAAAGGAGAATGTTTAATGTCAGGGTACAAAAGTGATATTGAAATTGCACAGGAAACAGAGATGCTTCCAATTGAAGCTATTGCTGAAAAGATTGGGCTTACAAGAAAAGATATTGAGCTTTATGGAAATTATAAAGCAAAGCTTGATTATACCGAGTTAAGCAAAAAAGAGGATAAAGCGAAGCTTATACTTGTTACTGCTATAACACCAACACCTGCGGGTGAGGGCAAAACTACAACATCTGTTGGACTTGGCGATGCGCTTAACAGAATTGGTAAAAAGACTGTAATAGCTCTTAGAGAGCCTTCACTTGGTCCGGTATTCGGCGTTAAAGGCGGAGCGGCCGGCGGCGGATATGCACAGGTTGTGCCTATGGAGGATATCAATCTTCACTTTACAGGGGATTTTCACGCAATTGGTGCTGCAAATAATCTCCTTGCCGCAATGATAGATAATCATATTTTTCAGGGAAATCAACTTGGTATAGATGTAAGAAAGATAACATGGAAACGCTGTGTTGACATGAATGATAGACAGCTCAGAAATATTGTATGCGGATTGGGTGGCAAGACCAACGGTTTCCCAAGAGAAGATGGATATGATATTACTGTAGCTTCAGAAATAATGGCTATTTTATGTCTTTCTAAAGATATTGCTGAGCTTAAAGAAAGACTTTCAAATATTATTATTGGATATACAAGGGATGATACACCTGTTACTGCAGGACAGCTTAAGGCTCAGGGGGCTATGGCTGCACTTCTTAAGGATGCACTTAAACCTAACCTTGTGCAGACACTTGAGCATAATCCTGCATTAATACATGGCGGACCTTTTGCAAATATAGCACACGGCTGCAACAGTATTACAGCAACAAAACTTGCTCTTAAGCTTGGAGATTATGTTGTTACTGAGGCAGGCTTCGGTGCAGACTTGGGTGCAGAAAAATTTCTTGACATTAAGTGCCGCAAGGCGGGATTAAGACCTGATGCAGTTGTTATTGTTGCCACTGTTAAGGCACTTAAAATGCACGGCGGAGTTCCTAAATCTGAGCTTACAGCTAAAAACGTAGAGGCTCTTGAAAAGGGACTTCCAAATCTTCTTAAACATATTGAAAATATTACTCAGGTATATGGGCTGCCTGCTGTTGTTGCAATAAATCGTTTCCCTACGGATTACGAAGAAGAACTTAAGCTTATTGAAACAAAATGCAAGGAACTTGGTGTAAATGTTGCTCTTTCTGAAGTATGGGGCAAAGGCGGTGCCGGTGGTGAAGATCTTGCAAGAGAAGTTGTGAGAATCGTAGAAAACGGCAATAATAACTTCAGATTTGCATATGAAGATGATATGACTATTGAGGAGAAAATCAATGCTGTTGTAACAAAGGTATATGGCGGTGACGGCGTTGACTTTACTCCAGCAGCAAAAAAAGAAATGAACAAACTCCAGTCATTGGGCTTTAGTAAACTTCCTGTATGTATGGCAAAAACACAGTATTCTTTGTCAGATGATCCGTCTAAAATGGGCAGACCAACAAACTTCCGTGTAACAGTAAGGAACATGAAGGTATCTGCAGGTGCAGGGTTTATAGTTGTACTCACAGGAGATGTTATGACAATGCCGGGACTTCCCAAAGTTCCTGCTGCTGAAAAGGTTGACATAGATGAAAATGGCAAAATAAGCGGTTTATTCTAATATAACGGGGTGTCGATTATGGGTGTAATAATTAATAAAGAATGGTTTGGTGAGCTCTCATCATCTGCACCTGTTCCCGGCGGTGGAGGTGCATCTGCAATGGGCGGAGCCGCAGCAGCTTCTTTGGGAATGATGGTTGCTAATCTTACAATCGGCAAGAAAAAATATGCTGCAGTTGAGGAAGATGTAAAGGCTTGCATGAAAAAGCTTGAAGAGCTTCGTGATGAAATGCTTGAATTAATAGAGGCAGATGCAAAATGTTTTGAACCTTTGGCGGCAGCATATTCTTTGCCGTCTTCAACTGATGAAGAAAAGGCAACCAAAGAAAAGGTTATGGCAACTGCGCTGGTAGAGGCATGCAGTGTTCCTCTTAAAACTATGGAAAAAGGCAGTGAAATAGCGGCTTGCCTTGAAGAGCTTTCAGAAAAAGGCAGTGTTATGGCAATCAGTGATGTTGCAGTAGGTGCCGAGTTTGTTCGCACTGCTGTGCTTGGAGCATCTATGAATGTTTATATTAACACAAAAACTATGAAGGACAGAGAGACTGCCCAGAAATACAATGATTATGCTGATAAGCTTAATGCCGAAACAGCCCATAAGGCAGATGCTATATTTGAAAAAATCAAGGAGGCTCTTAAATGTCGATAGTAAAGGGAGCACAGGTTGCTGAAGCAATGTGCGTTGAAATTATAGAAAGAGTCGAAAATCTCAAGGCACGCAGTGTTGAGCCATGTTTAACAATAATCCGTGTGGGTAATGACGGAAGCGAAATTGCTTATGAACGCGGCGCTATGAAAAGAATGGATAAGTGCGGCATTAAATGTATCTCAGAAGTCTTTGATGAGAATATATCTCAAGAACAATTTAATGCAGAGTTCAATAGAATAAACAGCAATGATTCTGTCCATGGCATACTTGTACTTCAGCACGCCTAAGCATTTAAGTATAGAACCACTTAAAACTATGATAAACCCCATTAAAGATATTGACGCAATAAGCTCTATTAACCTTTATAAGGTTTTTGTATCAGATAAAAGCGGATATGCACCCTGTACGGCAGAGGGTGTTATGGAAACCCTAGATTATATGAAAACTGATTATACTGGTAAAAAGTGTGTTGTAATAGGACGTTCACTTGTTGTTGGAAGACCGCTGGGAATGCTTCTTCTTTCAAGGAATGCAACAGTAACTTACTGCCACAGCCGCACGGCAGAATTGGCAAAGGAGGCACAAAGGGCAGATATTCTCGTTGCTGCTGTTGGTGTCCCAAAAATTGTTACTGCTGATTTTGTCAATGAAAACATGACCGTAATTGATGTAGGAATAAATGTGGACGAAAACGGAAAAATGTGCGGAGATGTTGATTTTGACAATGTTGAACCTATAGTTTCAAATATAACTCCGGTTCCGGGAGGAGTAGGAGCGGTTACAACGTCTGTACTTGCTAAGCATGTGGTAAAGGCTGCAGAGGCATTAAATGCATAAAATATTATAATTGATTATATTATATAATGCAGACTTATTTATAAGTCTGCATTGTTTTTGCTTACGTTGCAAAAATTAGTGCCAATAAGTATACTAAAATAAAGGAGGTGTTTTATATGTATTTTGTACCGGCATACTTGAGAGAGATAAATATGACATCTATAATAGTACGATTTATTATGGCAGCAGTATGCAGTGGCATAATAGGGCTAAGCAGAGGGAAAAAGCACCATGCGGCAGGATTTAGAACACACCTTCTCGTTTGTGTAGGTGCAGCTTCGGTTATGATGATTAACCAGTTTACTTATGACTTTCTGGGCTACGGAGGAGATATAGGAAGAATGGGTGCGCAGGTAATAAGCAGATCGGCTTTCTTGGTGCAGGAACTATTCTTGTTACAGCCAAGAAACATATTAGAGGACTTACATCTCGGTACGGTCTTTGGGCATCAGCATGCATGGGCTTGGCTATAGGAATAGGCTTCTATGAAGCGGCAGTTGTTATGTGTGTATTGCTGTTTGCTATACTTTCATGTTTAGATAAGCTTGATGAAAAGTATATCAAAACTTCTTCTGATCTTACTATTTATATCGAATACGATTCGACTGTACCTTTGAGCAGAATAATTCGATGCATAAGAAAACTTGGCTGGCGGATAAATGATATTGAACAGCTGAATACTGATATTTCAGATATAACATCATTAATCCTTATTCTTGAAATTCAGAATAGAAACGAAATTAATCAAGAGGCTCTGGACTATATAAATGATATCAGCGGAGTCATGTTTGTAGAAGAAATATAGAGATAGATATTGCAAACATTTGATATGTGTGGCAAAATTTAATGGGTGAATTACATGAAAATTAAAGGATTTAAATGCACAAAAAACGGCAGATATTTAAATAATTATGAGCTTACATACATAAACAAAAAAGGCAATGACAAGGTTTATGAAATGGTAAGCCGAGATAAATACTTGAATGAATTGAATGTGGGAGAGAGAACGGCAGGCGTGGTAATTGCAGCCTTTAAAAGAGATAAAGTTCTGCTTTCCAAGGAATTTAGAATGGGTGTAAACAAATTTGTTTATTCTTTCCCGGCCGGGCTGATTGATGATGGTGAAACGCCTATCCAAGCAGCGAAAAGAGAGCTGATGGAGGAAACAGGAATGAATATAACTAAAATAAAGGATGTATTAAAACCCTCCTATTCCTGTACCGGTATAACAGACGAAAAAACAATTATTGTTTTTTGCGAAACTGAGGGTGAAATTAGAGAATGTAAATTTGCAGATGAAGAAATATGTGCATCGCTTTATACAAAGGAAGAAGTAAGAACATTGCTTGAGAACGAACCTTTTGCGTCAAGAACTCAGGCTATATGTTATTTATGGGCAAAGGACTGAAAACCATGACTGAAAAATTATTCTACAGAAATGTATATGACAGTGAGTTTAATGCAGTAGTTACTAGCTGTACTAAAAATGACGGCAGATTTGAAATAGTTCTTGACAGCACTCTGTTTTATCCGGAGGGCGGCGGTCAGCCTGCCGATAAGGGAACAATAAATGAAGCAAATATTTTTGATGTACAAGAAAAAAACGATATAATAATACACTATGCAGATAAACCTATTGAGGTTGGAGCAACTGTATGCGGAAAAATAGATATGGACAGACGCTTCCGTCTTATGCAGCAGCATTCGGGAGAACACATAGTTTCCGGCTTAATCCATAATCATTTTGGCTATGATAATGTAGGGTTTCATATGGGAAGTGACTGCATAACAATAGATTTTAACGGGGAACTTACCGAAGAAGATCTTGTTATTATCGAAAAAGAGGCAAATGAAGCTGTTTACAGAAACTTTCTTACAGACATTTTCTATCCTTCACGGGAAGAACTGGAAGAACTTGATTACAGAAGTAAAAAAGCTCTCGAAGGAGAAGTAAGGATTGTTTGTTTTGAGGGCTGCGATATTTGTGCTTGCTGTGGGCTGCATGTTGTAAGAACAGGTGAAATAGGTATTATTAAGCTGATATCACACCAGAGGTATAAGGGCGGAACGAGAATATCTATGCTTTCCGGAAAACAGGCCTATGAAGATTATATTGAAAAAAACAAACTTGTACTTGGTATATCAAACATGCTTTCTGCTAAGCCTTATGATGTGCAGACTGCGGTTGAAAGACTGATGAATGAGAGAAACAGTATAAAAGAGCAGCTTGTTGCGGCTAAAAAGAAGATGTTTGAAATGAAATCAGAAAAAATAGATGATGGTACAAAATGTGCCGTAGTTTTTGAAGATAATCTTGAGGTATTTGAGCTAAGGCAGCTTTGTGAAATGCT
The DNA here is from genome assembly GCA_040767305.1 of Candidatus Metalachnospira sp. Lineage (GTDB taxonomy): Bacteria > Bacillota > Clostridia > Lachnospirales > Anaerotignaceae > Metalachnospira. The sequence goes on from JAXGOV010000012.1 coordinate 49,005, forward strand.
AATAGAAAAGGCAGATTTCGCAGCTGTATTATGCGGAAATGATGAAGACGGTTATAAATATGCACTTGGAAGCAAAAATATAGATATGCTTGCATTTGTTAAGGCGGCAAATAGCGCACTAAACGGACGCGGCGGCGGAAGAGGGAGTATCGTTCAGGGATCGTTTGCATCAGACAGAGATTCTATTGATGAATATATGAAGGAAAACGCATAATGGAAGTGTTAAAAATTATTATTTCTGTAATTGTACTGGCATTTTTTGCAATTGTAGCGTACAATAGCCTTTTGTCAGGAGTTTTTAACAAGAGAGGTAACGACATGCATGTAATAGTAGGACTTGGGAATCCGGGGAAGGAATATGCTGAAACCAAGCATAATGTTGGATTTAGAGTTATAGATAGGCTCGCTGATAAATATAATATAGACGTATCAAAATTTAAGCAAAGAGCATTTACCGGTGATGGAATGATTAACGGTAAAAAGGTGCTTTTGGTAAAACCGCAGACATATATGAATCTTAGCGGTGAAAGTGTAAAAGAAGTAATGAGTTTTTATAAAGTACCCATTGAAAATATGATAGTTATTTTTGATGATACCAGTTTGCCGTTAAGCATGATAAGAATAAGAGAAAAAGGAAGTGCAGGCGGGCATAATGGTATAAAAAATATAATAGCGCATATGGGTACTGATGCATTTGTAAGAATAAAGGTAGGAATTGGAGAAAAGCCAAACGGTTGGGATTTGGCAGACTATGTTCTTGCTAAATTCTCAAAAGATGATGCTCCGCTTATTGAGGCTGGCGTTGATAAGGCTGCCGAGGCGGTAGAAATGATGCTTTCTTCAGGAATGAAGGACGCGCAGAATTGTTTTAATAAAAAGGTCAAAGAAGAAAAAAGTGCCGAAACAACTAATAAATAAGAGGTGATGTCCGGTGAAGTGGCTTACGGAACCGCTCACAGAATTTGCGGATTATCGGTATCTACTGGAAAATATAAAATCAAAAAACACTCCTGTTCTTACAACAGGAGTTATTGATGTACAAAAAACACTGCTAATATATGCTATATGTGAGCATACAGGCTGCAATGCTCTTATTATTACAGATAATGAAAGCACAGCGAAGGACATATACAATGATTTGGCATTTCTTGATGATAAGGCAGTGTATCTTCCTGCAAAGGACTTTATTTTTTACAGTGCCGATGTTCATTCCAGTGATATAACAAAACAGCGTTTTAAGACAATTGATGATTGCCTTAAAGGGGAAGCTCGTTTTGTTTGCACAACGGCAGAGGCTCTCTTTGAAAGGCTTATGCCCAAAAAAGAGCTTGAAAAAAACATTATTGAATTAAAAGAGGGGGACGTTATATCTCTCGAGGAACTGCAAAAAAAGCTTGTTTTTATGGGATATGAGCGCAGTGAAATAGTAGAAGGAGTAGGGCAGTTTGCAGTAAGAGGCGGTATAGTTGATATATTTTCACCTGTGCAGGAATCAGCAGTAAGAATTGAGTTTTGGGATGACGAAGTTGATTCTGTCAGGTCATTTGATGCTATGAGCCAGCGATCTGTTGGCAAAATTGATAAAGTAAGAGTATTCCCGGTAAAAGAAATACTTGTTGACGAGGCTCAAATTAAAAACGCTGCTGATAAAATTGAAACAGATATGCTTAAGGCTTTAAAGGGCTATGAAAAAAAGAATGATGAAGAAGCTGCCGAAAATATAAAAAGCACTATAGGTGAGATTGTTGAAAAATTACGAAATGGTATAAACGAAATAGATAGCTTTGTAAGCTATACAGATATAAAAACAGTCAGCTTATTTGATTATCTGCCTGAAAATACAATAGTGTTTTATGATGAGCCGAAAAGAATTAAGGCACATGTAGAGTCTGTATATGAGGAATTCGAGTCAAGCATGAAGGAAAGACTGAAAAAGGGATACATTTTGCCTAAGCAGATGGACTTGATTTTTGATCTTAATGATATTTATTTATTTTCCTCAAAGTACAGAGAAGTGCTTATGTGTTCGGTTGCACAGTCAATACCTGACTTTAAAATCAAAGCAATTTCCAGTTTTACTGTAAAATCATCAGCTTCGTTTAATAATAAATATGATTTGTTTTATGATGAAATAAAGTTTCTGAAAAATGATAACTATCGAGTTGTGGTTTTTGGCGGAGGCGAAAGCCGATGTGAGAGAATAGCAAGGGAAATGCATGAAAATGGTATTGAAGCAATTCTGACGGATTATAAAAAAGACTTTATTCCAGCCAAAGGCAGTGTTTATATTTGCCATGGAAAGCTGTCAAAGGGGTTTGAATATCCGGAAATTAAATTTGCTGTATTTTCTCTGAGCGAAATATCCGGCGAGCATGTAGTTAAAAGACGCAAAAAATACAACAAAAAAGGTAAGGCAATTGAGAGCTTCACCGACCTGAAAATCGGAGATTATGTTGTCCATGAAAGCCATGGCATTGGAGTATACAGAGGGCTTGAAAAGATAACTGTAGACGGAATAAACAAGGATTATTTGAAGATTTCATATAATGGGGGAAGCAACCTTTTTGTTCCTGTTAACCAAATGGATTTAGTCCAAAAATACATCGGAAGTGACGGTGCAAGACCAAAGCTTAATAAACTTGGCGGTCAAGACTGGGGAAAGATGAAATCAAAGGTTAGGGCAGCTGTAGCTATCTTGGCTGAAGATTTGATTGAGGTATACGCAAAAAGAGAGGCAGCAAGGGGCTATTTGTATTCTTCGGATACATCGTGGCAGAGAGAGTTTGAGGAAAACTTTGAGTTTACTGAAACAGATGACCAGCTGAATGCCGTTGAGGATATTAAGCATGATATGGAAAACGGTAAGGTAATGGACAGACTTGTCTGCGGTGATGTAGGCTACGGAAAAACAGAGGTGGCAATAAGAGCTGCGTTTAAAACCGTTCAGGATGGAAAACAGGTTGCTTACCTTGTGCCTACAACGATTCTTGCCCAACAGCACTATATGACTTTTATTAAGAGAATGTCACAGTATCCTGTTCAAATTGAGCTGTTGAATAGATTCAGGACCGCAAAGGAACAGAAGCAGACACTCAAAAATCTTGAAAGCGGTATGTGTGATATAGTGATAGGAACGCATAGGCTGCTTTCAAAGGATGTTAAATTTAAGGATTTGGGACTAATTATTGTGGACGAAGAACAGCGCTTTGGTGTTGCACATAAAGAAAAGCTTAAGAGAATGAAAGAAAATGTTAATGTTCTTACTCTTACGGCTACACCTATACCAAGAACGCTTCATATGAGTCTTGCAGGTATTCGAGATATGAGTTTGTTGGAGGAGCCCCCGGAAGAGAGACTGCCTGTTCAAACATTTGTTATGGAAAGCAATGAACAATCAATTCGTGATGCGATTCACAGAGAGATTGCAAGGGGAGGACAGGTTTACTATCTTCATAACAGAATTGATAATATTTATGAAGCGGCATCGAGAATTCAAAAGCTTGTACCCGAAGCGAGGGTGCAGTATGCGCACGGAAGAATGAGTGAGCGTGAGCTTGAGGGGATTATGGAGGACTTTATTGAAGGTGAAATAGATGTTCTTGTTTGTACAACCATAATAGAAACAGGCCTTGATATTCCGAATGTCAATACTATTATTATTCAGGATGCAGATAAAATGGGACTTTCTCAGCTTTACCAGCTGAGAGGACGAGTAGGAAGAAGCAATAGAACTTCTTATGCATACTTTATGTACAGAAAAGATAAAGTACTGCAGGAAACTGCTGAAAAACGCCTGCAGACAATAAGAGAGTTCACTGAATTTGGTTCGGGCTTTAAAATTGCAATGCGAGATTTGGAAATACGAGGAGCGGGTTCTCTGCTCGGAGCGGAACAGCACGGACATATGGAGACGGTAGGGTATGATTTATATTGCAAACTGCTGGATGAGGCGGTACGGAAACTTAAAGGAGAAGTTAAGTCAGACAGTTTTGATACCTCAATGGATATCAGTGTGAATGCATATATACCGGATTATTATATTCAGAATGAAGAACAGCGTCTTGAGATTTACAAAAAGATATCATTGATAAATGGAACTGAAAGCTTTTACGATGTTCAGGAGGAAATCGAAGATAGGTACGGAGATTTACCCAGGTGTGTGCAGATGCTTCTTGATGTTGCACTTGTTAAATATGAAGCACATAAATTGGATATTATATCTGTTGCGGAAAAACAGAAGAATATTGTTATTACGTTCCGAGCCAATGCAGACATAAGCACTGATGCACTTACAAAACTTTTAGTTATGAAGGATAGCCCTTATATGTTTACTGCATCAGCCGAGCCTTATGTAACAATAAAAACTTCTCCTAAAAGCGGAATTAATTCACTGCAGTATGTAAAAAACTTTATTCAGTCGCTTAGAGAAGTTGAAAATGTGTAATTTGTGTGTATAATTATTTTCAAAGGAGGGCTGCAATATGAAAAAGTTAATATTGGGAGCGGTTTTAACTGCTATGATTTTTTCAGGCTGCAGTCAGAACGAATCTGTAAAGAATTCAGAAACTGTTTTTACGGTGAATGATGAGGCTGTATCCACTGAGGAGTTTAATATATATTTGTATGAAACCCAGAAAAGCTTTGAACAGCTTGGCGGAAGCGATATATGGGAAACGGATTTTGACGGAAGAACAGCTGAAAGCGTTGCAAAAGATAATACTTTCAACACAGTTGTTATGGTTAAAATAGCTGCGCAGAGGGCGGTAAAGACGGGGTTGGATATTGATGATGATACAAAGGAAAAGCTAAAAGAAGAAGCAGATACCTTGTATAATGGATACAGTGACAGCATTAAGAGTGAAATTGGTGCAGATGAGCGGCTATATTATGATGTCCTGTATGAAAATAAACTTTACAGCATGGTTTATGATGATACTGTTAAGGATTACACGGTAAGTGATTATGAATTTGAAGACTACTATACTGCCAATAAAGATGCTCTTACTCAGAATTATAAAACAAATGTGAATTCCGGGGAGCCTGTTGATGAGGATGCTTTAAGGGATTACAGTTATGTGTATTATGAGGACAGTAAGAAACAGCAGTATTTTTCCAAAGAATATGACAGATGGAAGGCATCGTCAGTAATTAAGAAAAATCAGGATGTATGGGACAAAATTTCATTGATTGAATAATATTAACGGATGTTTTGATTTTATGCAAAACATCCGTTTTTTATAAGAAAATTGTTTTGCTTAAGGATATTTTATGTTATATTAGTTTTATCTTATTTTTAAGGAGGAATTTTTGATGCAATACAGGGATTTCGGTAAAACAGGAGTTAAAGTATCTCCTATTGGATTTGGTATGATGAGATTGCCGGCTGATAATGAAGGAAACGTTGATGAGGCACAGGCAATTAAAATTCTCCGTACTGCTATTGATAATGGGCTTAACTATGTGGATACTGCATATAACTACCATGGTGGAAACAGTGAGTCAATAACAGGTAAGGCTCTTCTTGATGGTTATCGTGACAAGGTATATCTTGCAACAAAGGCTCCCACATGGTTGTTCAAGAGTGCTGAAGATTTCGATAGAATTCTTGATGAGCAGCTCAGCCGTCTTCAGACAGATCATATAGACATGTATCTTCTTCATACTATGAATGCAATATCATTTGAGAAGAAAGTACTTAGATACGGAGTTTTGGACAAGCTTAAGGAAGCAAGAGCAGCTGGAAAAATTAAATACATTGGTTTTTCGTTCCATGATAAGCTTGATGTATTTAAAAATATTTGTGACAGTTTTGACTGGGATTTCTGCCAGATTCAGCTTAACTATCTTGATACAAAATATCAGGCAGGTCTTGAGGGACTTAAATATGCAGCAGACAAAGGTTTTGCAGTATCTATAATGGAACCTTTAAGAGGAGGATTCCTTGCAAATGTGCCTGCGCCTGTAAAAGCACTTTTTGATGAAAAAGGGAAAGCTGCTGTTGAATGGGGCTTTGATTATCTTTGGAATATGCCAGAGGTTTCTATTGTACTCAGCGGTATGGGTACAGAGGAACAAGTACTTCAAAATATAGAATATGCTTCACGTTCATCTGTAGGAATGCTCGGTGAGGACGGTATTAAGACAATTGAAAAGGCTCAGGAGATATTTGCTTCATATGATACTATTTCATGTACAGGCTGTTCATATTGCTTACCTTGTCCAAAGGGTGTAGCTATACCGTATAACTTTGTTGTTTACAACAATTATCAGATGAATGATGATTTTGAACTTGAAAAAGGAAAATATAATACTTGGGTTACAATGTTTGGAAAACAAGCTTCGGAATGTGTAGCATGCCATGCTTGCGAGAAAATTTGTCCTCAGCATCTTAATATAGTTGATAACCTTAAAAAAGTGGCAGAAACTTTTGAAAAATAATGTTTATTGTATTATTATTTTGTATAATTTAAAAGAAACAAAAATTAGAAGGTTATTTGCATTTAATTATTAGGAATAATAATTGATTTATTTATTAGTCTGGATTATAATTAATATGCATGTTTGCCAAATAAAGTAATAAATATTGATTACTTTTATTATGATATGATGGCTTTGAAGGCAGACAGAGTAAAAGAGGAAGAAAGGATAGGGAGGATTTAAATGAAAAAATTTTTAGCAATTATTTTATCTGTTGCTATGGTCCTTGGCATAGCAGGATGCGGCAGTTCTTCAACAAATGAGCCCGCTAAAGACGATACTGCAGAAACAACTGATGCAGCAAGCGACGTAAAGGTAGGCTTTATATTTGTCGGAGACGAAAATGAGGGTTATACATACGCATATTACCTTGGAGCACAGGAAATGCAGCAGGAACTTGGTCTTTCCGATGATCAGATTATTTACAAATGGAATATTCCTGAAAATGAGGAGTGCTACGATGCAGCTGTTGACCTTGCAGAGCAGGGATGTAATCTTATCATTGCAAACAGCTTTGGTCATGAAGATTATATCATTCAGGCTGCAAAAGAATATCCTGATGTTCAGTTCTGTCATGCAACAGGTTATCAGGCAGCATCTTCTGGACTTTCTAACATGCACAATTTCTTCGCATCAGTATATGAGGCACGTTATGTGTCAGGTGTAGTAGCAGGTATGAAGCTTGCTGAACTTTATGGTGCAGACACAGATTCAAAAATCGGTTATGTTGGTGCTTATTCATACGCTGAGGTTAAATCAGGATTTACAGCATTCTTCCTTGGTGTTAGATCAGTTTGTCCTAATGTAACAATGGAAGTTAAATATACAGGTTCATGGGCTGATCAGGCTCTTGAAAAAGAAACAGCTGAAGCTCTTATTGCTGATGGATGCGTTCTTATAAGCCAGCATGCTGATACAACAGGTGCAGCAGCAGCTTGTGAAGCAGCAGGTGTCTATGATGTTGGATACAATGTTTCTATGATTGATGCAGCTCCTAACTATGCTCTTACATCAGCTTCAATAAAATGGGCTCCTTACATGACATATGCAGTTAAGTGTGTAATGGATGGTAACCCTATTGATACAGACTGGTGCCAGGGATATGCAGACGGTGCAGTTTGGATTACAGATCTTAATGAAAAAGCGATAGCTCCCGGAACACAGGAAAAGGTTGATGAAACTTGGGCAGCAATTGAAGATGGTTCTCTTAAAGTATTCGATACTTCAAAATGGACAGTTGGCGGTGAAAATATCACTTCAACAGCTGATATTGAAGGATATAATGGTGTTGAGTATATCAGCCCTGACGGATATTTCATGGAATCAGAACTTGCTTCAGCTCCTTCATTCGCATTCACTATTGATGGTATTACAGAGCTTAACACAGTTTATTAATTTAATTTGCTTTAAAATTTCAGGGCAGGGTGGCCATTTTGGCAGCCCTGCCCTTTGTTCTGTTTTTAATGAACAAGAAGGAGGTATGCTTTTTGGATACAAAAAATGCGATAGAACTAAAAAATATAAGCAAATATTTTGGAAAGGTTATTGCTAATAAAAATATTTCCCTTGAAGTAAGAAAAGGTGAGATTCTTTCTCTTTTAGGCGAAAATGGAAGCGGCAAAACAACTCTAATGAATATGCTTTCAGGCATTTATTTTCCTAATGAAGGACAAATATTTGTTGACGGAAAAGAAGTTACAATTGCAAGCCCAAAGGATGCATTTGATCTTGGTATAGGCATGATTCATCAGCACTTTAAGCTTATTGATACTTTTACTGCGGCAGAGAATATAATTCTTGGTCTGCCCGGAGAAGAAGTCATTAAAATGGATGCTGTTATTAATAAAATCAATGAATTGGTTAATAAATACGGTTTTGAGTTTGATGCTACTAAAAAGATATATAATATGTCCGTTTCAGAGAAACAGACTGTTGAAATTGTTAAAATGCTTTATAGAGGTGCAAATATACTTATATTGGATGAGCCTACGGCAGTTCTTACACCGCAGGAGACAGATAGATTGTTTGATGTATTGCGCAACATGCGTAATGACGGAAAGGCAATAATTATTATTACTCATAAACTTCATGAAGTATTATCCCTTTCAGACCGTGTAGCTGTACTTAGGAAAGGAGAGTACATCGGAACGGTATTAACTAAGGAAGCTACCGAACTTTCGCTTACTGAAATGATGGTAGGAGAGAAAGTCAGTTTAAATATAGGCAGAAAAGAACCGGCAAATATCAAAAAGAAAATGTCAATAAAGAACCTTACTTGTGTTGATAAAAACAAGATTAAAACGCTTAATGGAGTTTCTTTTGATGTAAACGGTGGAGAAGTTCTTGGAATTGCAGGAATTGCGGGAAGCGGACAAAAGGAATTGCTTGAGGCAATAGCCGGACTTCAGAATATAGAGGAAGGAAGCATAGTTTTCTGTGATGATGAAAAAGGAGATATAGAACTTATCGGCAAAACACCGATGGCAATAAGGAATGTAGGTGTTGCTTTGTCATTTGTTCCTGAAGATAGGCTTGGTATGGGTCTTGTCGGAAACATGGATCTTGCTGACAATGTAATGCTCAGAAGTTACATGGATGGCAAGGGTGCTTTTGTAGATAGAAAGACTCCAAGAAAGAAAACGCAAAAAATAGTAGATGAACTTAAGGTTGTTACACCTAGCATTTCAACTCCTATTAGAAAACTTTCCGGCGGTAATGTTCAAAAGGTGCTCGTTGGTCGAGAGATTGCAAATTCGCCGGCGGTTCTAATGACGGCTTATGCTGTGCGTGGACTTGATATTAATACATCTTATACTATATATCATCTTATTAATGAACAGAAGGCAAAGGGCGTAGCTGTAATTTACGTCGGTGAAGATTTGGACGTATTGCTTGAGCTTGCTGACAGAATTCTTGTGCTGTGTGCAGGAAGAGTCAGCGGTATTGTTAATGCAAGGAGTGCAACAAAAGAGCAGATAGGTCTTATGATGACAAAGCATGCAGAGGAGGTAATGTAATATGGCCGAAAAAAGCATAAAAAAAGAGCCTTTGATGCGTATTGTCAAGCGTAATGATATTTCAAGGAAAAAAGCATATATAATCCGTGCTATAGCTTTAGTGGTTGCTCTTTTGGTTTGCGGTGTGTTTATATATGCACTGACAAAAACTAATCCACTTAAGGTATACGCTGGCATGGTTGAAGGTGCGCTGGGAACAAACCGAAGAGTATGGAATACATTGCGTGATACTATGATACTTCTTGCAGTTTCGCTTGCAATTACACCTGCATTTAAAATGAGGTTTTGGAATATCGGTGCAGAGGGACAGATACTTGTGGGCGGTATTGCAACTGCAGCAGTAATGCGTTATATGGGTACAACACTTCCAACACCTGCACTCTTTGGCATGATGGTAATTGTTAGTGCTGTTGCGGGATTAATTTGGGGAATAATTCCTGCTTTTTTCAAAGCAAACTATAATACAAATGAAACATTGTTTACGCTTATGATGAACTACATAGCAATTCAGCTTACATCATATTTCTGTATTATTTGGGAATCACTTAAAGGCAGCGGTACAATAGGTACAATTAATCAGGAAACAGGAGCGGGTTGGATTACAACAACATTTTTAGGCAATGTTTTTGGAAAATTTAATTATAGTATAAATGTTATAATAGTACTTATTCTTACTGTTCTTATGGCATTTTATCTTAAAAAGACAAAACATGGTTACGAAATAGCGGTTGTTGGTGAAAGCGAAAATACCGCAAGATATGCAGGCATTAATGTTAAAAAGGTTATTATACGAACGATGGCATTATCAGGAGCTCTATGCGGTATTACAGGATTTTTGCTTGTAAGCGGTTCAAGCCACACAATTTCAACAAGTACTGCCGGCGGCCGTGGGTTTACAGCTATAATTGTTTCTTGGCTTGCAAAGTTTAATCCTTATATTATGATTTTTATATCATTCCTTCTTGTATTTCTTGATAACGGAGCTGTTCAGATTGCCAGCCAGTTTAAGCTTAATGAGTCTGCAGCGGAAGTAATAACAGGAATTATTTTGTTCTTCCTGATAGGATGTGAGTTTTTTATTAACTACCGTGTTATATTCAAAGGAAAACATGAGGAGGCTTAAAATATGAATATTATATTAATTATACTTAAGAAAATATTTTCTGAAACATTCATTCAGAAGGCCGTTACTCAGGGTATTCCCATTCTTTATGGAGCTTCTGGTGAAATAGTAACTGAAAGAAGCGGAAATCTTAATCTTGGCATCCCGGGAATTATGTATATGGGCGGTATAGGAGGCCTTGTAGGTGCTTTTCTTTATGAAAACGGAAATCCAAATCCTAATGGATGGGTTGGAGTTTTATGTGCACTTATTGTTTCAATGCTGTTTGCGTTTATTGGAGGACTTATTTACAGTATTCTTACTATTACCCTTAGAGTAAACCAGAATGTTACAGGTCTTGCTCTTACAACTTTTGGCGTAGGTTTTGGCAACTTCCTTGGCGGTTCACTTTCAAGAATAAGCGGTGCGGCAGGACAGGTAAGTGTTTATGTTACCGGACAGACGTTCAGAACTAAAATTCCTTTTTTAAGCACTAATCTTGGGGTTATAAGCGATATTTTCTTTTCCTATGGATTCTTGACATATTTATCTATTATTTTGACACTTATTCTATCATGGTTTTTGTTTAAAACAAGAAAGGGTCTTAACCTCAGAGCTGTAGGCGAGGATCCTGCTGCGGCCGATGCAGCGGGAATAAATGTTATAAGGTATAAGTATATAGCTACATGCTCAGGCGCTGTTATAAGCGGACTTGGCGGCTTGTATTTTGTAATGGAATATCTAGGTGGTACATGGCAGAACAATGGTTTCGGCGATCGTGGATGGCTTGCGATTGCGCTTGTTATTCTTGCTCTTTGGAGGCCTGCAAGAGCAATATGGGGCTGTATACTTTTCGGTGGATTATATATATTGTTCGCATATGTTCCTTTTGGAGATGCAACGCAGGAAATTTTCAAGATGCTGCCGTATCTAGTGACTATAATTGTGCTTATTATTTCCAGTGTGAGGGAAAGCAAAGAGAATCAAGCACCTAAGAGTTTGGGTCTATCTTACTTCAGAGAAGACAGATAGCTCAATAAAAACTTAATATATTAATATAAAAAAACGTCCATTTGGTTGCAAGAATCAATTAATGGGCGTTTTTTATAATTTAATGATAAAAAATTGTGCAAAACTGTTAAGTGCTTTGTAAGGTTTGTACACTATTTTTTTGTGTTGGTGATTGACACCGGCAAATCGTTAATATATTATTATGTTATGTTTTTATTGAGAACATTTTGGGAGGGTATTGTTGATGGGGAGGTTTATTGTAAAAAAGCTGAAAAATGGTATAAAATTTGATCTTGCTGCTGCAAACAGAGAAATTATTGCAACCTCAGAAATTTATAACTCAAAGTCTTCTTGTATGAAAGGGATAGCGAGTGTTGTTAAGAACGCTCCGGCTGCATCAATTGAAGACCAGACTGTAAAAAATGTTAATAAGGCAATAAATCCTAAGTTTGAAATTTTTAAGGATAATACAGGGTTATTTAGGTTTAATCTGAAAGCAAAAAATGGTCAGGTTATAGTTTCCTCGGAAGGTTATAAGGCAAAGGCAAGCTGCAAAAATGGAATAGAGAGCGTTAAAAAAAATGCTGTTAATGCTGAAATTGTTGAAATTGAAGTTAAATAGAATGGTAATATTTATTAAAAATAAGAACGATAATTTTATCGTTCTTATTTTATTATAGTTGACTTGAAATTATTTATATGATTGTATGTATCAGGAGTGAAGAATATGAAGCTTACTGTTTTAATGGATAATAATACTTATATTGACAGATATTTTCTTGGCGAACCTGCCGTTTCTTATTATATTGAAGATAGAGGCAAGAAAATATTATTTGACGCAGGCTATTCAGATGCGTTTATAAAAAATGCCGGGAATTTGGGTGTTGAGCTTAGAGATTTAGATATTATTGCACTGTCCCACGGGCATAACGATCATACCGGAGGGCTTAAAGAGCTTGTCAAGTTTACGTTTGATAAGAAACCCGAACTGGTTGCACATTCCGATGCACTTTTGCTGAAAAAAGCTGATGGCCTAGATATAGGAAGTCCGGTTTCGCAAAATGAGCTTGAACATGTGATGACAATAAATTTCTCTAATAAACCAATGAAGCTTACTGATAGGCTTGTATACTTGGGCGAAATACCTGTTATGAATGAATTTGAGCCTCGTTACAGCATAGGACATACTATAAAAAAAGGTAATTTGGAGGACGATTTTATGTTTGATGATACTGCCTTGGCCTATATGGGTAAAAAAGGCCTTTATATCGTCACAGGGTGTTCTCATTCGGGAATATGCAATATTATTTCGTACGCAAAAAAAATTACCGGAATGGATAAAATAGCGGGAATAATAGGGGGGTTCCATCTTTTTGATATAAATGAAAGAACACTAAAGACAATGGAGTATTTATCAAAAGAAAACATTCCTGTTATGTACCCATGCCATTGTACTTCATTTACTGTTAGGGCAAGGCTCAGCAACATTGCAAATGTAGCTGAGGTCGGAGTGGGACTTGAACTGAATTGGGAATAAGAGGTGCTATAATTGTTAGAAAAGAATGAGCTTTTTAATACAATAGAGAAGTACGCAGATGAATTTATTAGTCTGGGAGACAAACTTTTTGATTGTTCCGAACCTGGATTTAAAGAATTTAATACAGCAGAAATAATAAAAGAATGGGCAAAAAAACTTGGAGTTGAATATGATTCGGAAATTGGAATTACAGGAATAAAAGCTACTATCGGAGACGGAAATGGCTATCATATTGCAGTTGTGAGTGACATGGATGCGCTTCCTTCCAAAAATAGAAATGGATATATACATTCATGCGGGCATAGTATTCAGACTGCGGTTTCGCTGGCAGTAATGAAGATTGTTGCTGAAACAAAAATTCTTGTCGGTACTGATGTAAAGGTCAGCTTTATATTCACACCCGCTGAAGAGTTTATTGACTTTGATTACAGAGATAATCTTATTGCTGAAGGCAAAATTCTGTTTCGTTCGGGCAAACAGCACATGATAGCAAAAGGAGTTTTTGATGATATTGATTGCATTATCTCAGCACACGCAAATGGTGACAAGGATACATTGTTTGATATTAATTCTACTTTGGCAGGTTTTACAGCTAAAAAGGCTGTATTCTTGGGAAAAGCATCACATTCGGGAGCTGCTCCTCATTTGGGACTAAATTCTCTTCATGGTGCAGTTTTATGTGAAAATGCAATTGCGTTTATTAAAGACCAGTTTGACAGCAGTTCGGGCGTAAAAATAAATCCGGTAATAACCGAGCCCGGAGGCAATGTAAATACGATACCCGATAGGACGGTTTTGGAATCATATATAAGGGCTAACGATATTGATACTTTGTTTGAAGCAGACAGGAAAGTTGACTGCTGTGTAGAACATTGTGCAAAGGCAATCGGTCTAGAATACGAAATAGAGAATACAATCGGTTATATGCCGCTTAAGCAATCTAAAAAAATAAATAAATTAATTAAACAAAACATGTTAATTTTGTGTACTGATGAGGATATAGTGGAAAATGTTGTTTCGGGAGCATCAGGAGATGTTGGTGATTTAGGATATTTGATTCCGACGGTTCAGTTTGGCTTTTCGGGAATTGAGGGCAGGTTTCACAGTAATGAATTTATAATATCAAATAAGGAAAACTGCTACATTAACACAACAAAAGTAATAGTGGGAACAATTTTTGATTTAATTGCAGATAAAGACAAAAGAGATTCTGATACTGATTTTGAAAAAAAGAAGAAATTTTATTTGAAAAACTGGCTTAGAACAAATTGAAATAAAAACTTAAGGAAATTTTAGGGATATCATAATTGACCTAAGGCGTACAAATCGGCTATTATTTATATAATTTATTACAAAGGAGCTGAATAGGTGAGAAAAATATTTGCTATAATTGTATCTGCTGTTATGATTATTGGATTTTCGTCAGCAGCTTTTGCCGCAGACAATGAAAAATATATTTTGTATGTAAATTGTTCACAGAATATTGTTACAGTATATGAAAACGAAGGAAATGGAAAATACAGTCCGATAAAAGCATTTGTATGTTCGGTAGGGGATGATACTCCGAACGGCACATTTAAAACGTCAGATAAGTATACTTGGAGACTGCTTTTTGGCAATGTTTACGGACAATATGCCACTAGGATAACAGGACACATATTATTTCACTCGGTTCCGTATTACACAAAAAACAAAAGTGATTTGGAATATTTAGAATATAATAAACTTGGTGAAACCGCATCCATGGGATGTATAAGACTTTCAGTTGAGAATGCTAAGTGGATATATGATAACTGTTCCAGCGGAACAACCGTAAAAATTTACAGAAGTGAAGCAGCGGAACCAATTGCCAAACCATCTGCAATAAAAATTGATGTAAATAATACAGAAAAAAGAGGATGGGACCCAACTGACCCGGATATCGACAATCCTTGGAATGATGATGCTGAAGAGGAAGATACTCAGCAGACTGCAAATGAAAATACTACTGAAACAGTAAATGTATACATCAATGGCAAAGAAATTCCTTTGGAGGCATATAAAGCTGATGACGGCCAATATTATTTTTCTGAGAACGATGTAATATATGTTTTGTCCGCGGAAGGGAAGAACATTTCATTTAAAAACTCAGGAAGTATAATATATATTAAAAATATAGCTTCTATATATACACAGAAGAGTACAAAAAAGGAGTTTGTGTCGGTGGAAAAGGGCAGTATAGCAGCGGTTTACGGAAGTATGAGCAAACAGCTTAATACATATATGATTGACGGAAGCATGTATTTCAGCATTATTAAAGTTGCTTCGCTCATGGGATTTGAACAAACAAATAATAATCCTTTATGGATAAGTACAAAATAAAAGAAACAATAAAAGTCAATGACAAAATAGCCATTGACTTTTATTGTTTCTTTTAGTATATTAGACCGTTTTTCTTTGCTTCAAATGTAAGCTCATCTCTGAAATCAGGATGTGCAATACTGATAAGGCGCTTTGCCCTTGTTGGAATATCGCAATACTGTAAGTTAACGCATCCGTATTCGGTAACGACATACATTACTTCTGCACGAAGCGTAGTTACAGTGCTTCCCTCTGCAAGGCTAAGACAAATTTTTGAAACGGGTCCGTTTTTTGTATTTGCTAAGGACGAAACTGCTATAAATGACTTGCCGTTTTTAGAAAGGGTTGCGCCTCTGACGTACTCCACTTGACCGCCTGAGCCGGAGAACTGGAGGTAGCCTATGCTTTCAGAACACATCTGACCTGTGAGGTCAATTGAAAGAGTATGTGTTAATAGAAATCATGTTATCATTTGCTGTTCTATGTTTCTTATATCGTTAACATACTCATATGGAGTATAGTAAACTTTAGGATTGTTTTCGATGAAATCAAGAGTTTCCTGAGTGCCCATTGAAAAGCCTCCGATTGAACGGCCGGTCATAAATGTTTTGCAGCTGTTGTCAACAACCCCTATTTTTTGGAGATGTGCCATTGAGTCTGTATACATTTCACTGTGAACACCAAGATGTTTTTTATCCTTAAGTCCATATCCTACAGCATTTGCTGTTCCGCCGATCCCAAGCTGTATACATGCTCCGTCAGGAATTTGCTCAAGAATGTAAGAAGCAATTTTATTTTCCAGTTCAGTCGGAGGAGCTGAGGGTGCAAGTGCAACAGGTTCATCAAATTCAACAAAACCAGAAATATCTTTGACATGGTAATCATGGTTTGAGCCATATACCCTTGGAATGTTTTTGTTTATTACAGCTACGATTTTCTTTGAGTATGTTATACCTGCAGATGCGTATCCTGCAGGCCCGACGTTACAATAGCCCTGCTCGTTTGGCGGAGTCATTGGCACAATTGCAATATCGGGACTAACTTGTTTAAAATAATTATTGAAATGGGATAAATGCAGAGGCACATGAGTAACACTGCCGTATTTTGCACCATCACGTTCAAATTTTCCGTGGAAGAACGAATAATACCTAAATTTATCAGGTGTAAGACGTTCGTCATTAAGACCTATATCACTTAAAATCAAGTTTCCGTATGCGGAAATGCCTTTGTATTCATCATTTTTTATTTTATCAAGCAGAGATGAAAGAATGGGGGTTGCAACACTGAGACCACCAATGAAAATTTTATCACCGTTTTTAATAAACGTTTTAACAGCTTCATCAGCAGACATTAATCTTGAATTGTAAATTTCTTCAAACGACATTAGCAGTTACCTTCCTTTTTGAAAAATCTTGTGCTGAAACAACAATAGTTTTGTAAAAATGCAATATAAAATATATTATATTTTATTAAAAACTGTGTGTCAATAGCTCAGAAGTTATACCATTTTGAAAGTTTTTTCTTAGTTAGGCCATAAAATAATGGCAGAATATACAATAAAAACATATATGGTGTGCTCTGCCATCCCACTCCAAGCATAGAACGGGGTACTGAGCTGGCTATTGCCCATGGCACAAGACCTGATATGACGATAACTGAATTTTCAATATCAAGCATGAGTTCTTTGTTTGATGCTTTTTGTTTTTCATATGTTTTGAACATAAGCTGATTTACAATCATTGAGCCAATTGTCTGATTACAGAAAATAACTACACTTAATACAGAAACAATACAGGTTGTAATAAACCGACCAAATCGTATAGATGTTTTTTCTATTATATCTTCTACATTTTTCAAAAGGTTTGTACCGTTTAGAATACCTGAATATGTACTGGATATAAGTACAATAAGAGTTGTTTCAAACATTGAAAATACTCCGCCGGAAAGAATTGTTGAAAGTGAGGAATCTGTCATAGCAAAACCCCAAAAAACAGTTTTAAGCATTTCATAAAAAGGCATATTTTGAACATATACGGTCACAAATGCAGACAATATGATGCTTGCTGTAATTGCTTTTTTAACAGATATCTTCAATAATGCAAATATAAGAATTATTGCCACGGGGCAGTACACCAAAGTGTCATTTGAAAATCTGTTCTCAATGCTTCGGATAACTCGGCATCAACTGTTTTAATTGGATTAGCAAAGGATAAAACGGCATATAATCCAAATGTTATTATGTAAGGTATAAGAACTGATTTAAGCATAAGCTTAATGTTTTCGTATAAATCAGTTTTTGTAATTGCTGCAACAAGACTTGCTGCGGAAGATGTAGGTGAGCATCTGTCACCAAAATATACACCTGAAATGATTGCTCCTGCAGCGACAAGAGGATTAACGTCACCTGCTCTTGCAACAGCCATAAGTATTACGCCGACTGTTCCAGTAACGCCAAAACAAGTACCCATGGCAAAGGAAACAATTGTTGTGAGTAAAAAAGATATTATTATAAATAGGTTTGGCGTAATAATTTTTAAGCCGTTATAAACGAAATAAGCAATGGTTCCGGATGATCTCCATAGACTTGTTAAGGCTCCTATAAGTACAAGAACTTCAACAACAATAAATGCGTCCTTAACACCAGAAGCGGACATTTTAATAATGTCTTTAATTGAAAAGCCTCTATTCAGGCTTATTATTATAAATCCCACAAGGCCAATAAAGAGTGCAATGCACATAGAAAAATTTCTTATAAGACAAAAAAGCATTGATATAACAAGAATGAAAAAAACAATTAATAAGTCCATAATAAACCTCTTTAAATTAATTATAATACACTTTCATAAGCATTAATCCTTTTGCCGGCGCTAATGGTCCGGCCGCGTCTCTTGAACGAGAATTTATTATATTGGACATGTTATCAGGTGATGTTTTGCCTTCTCCGATATCAATTAAAGTTCCGACGATAATTCTTGCCATATGATAAAGAAATCCGTTTCCGGTCAGATCAATAGTGATTTCGTTATCTTTTTCAATTATTTTATGTTTTCTATGCTTCTAACAGTGGATTTTTTGCTTTTCTTATTGTCGGTAAAACTTTTAAAATCATATGTTCCTATTAGCTGTGATGCACCTTTTTTCATATCATCAGTGTTAATCATACCTTTATGAGACAGCATATACTTTTCAAAAAATATAACAGGTGTATTACCTGTGTGGATTCTATATCGATATGTTTTTTTAACTGCATTAAGTCGGCTGTGAAACTTTGGGGAAGCCTCCCAAGCTGATGTTACTCCAATATCGTTGGGAAGATATGCGTTTATATAATCCATTATTTCTTCCGGTGATTTTTCTGTGTCTATTTTAAAATTTGCTGTTTGACCAAATGCATGTACACCTGCATCTGTCCGGCCGGAACCATGAACTTCAATTTCATTTGAACTGAGCTTGAATAAAATGTTTTCAAGTTTTGACTGAATTGTGTTGCTGGTGTTGCCTTGCTTTTGCCAACCGCTATAGCGTGTTCCGTCATATTGTAGAATAATTGCAATGTTTTTCATCATAATAAAATCCTCTTTTGTAGTTTTAAATTAGATTATATACCCTTTAAATAAAATATACCATAGATAAAATAATTGATTAAGCAATCTATTATATATGGTAAAAAGTTCGAAATTTCTTAACTTTAATTATAAATAATGATTTATATACAAAAAAAGCTTTTCTACATAAAAAAATGGTGTTATAATACAACATTATAAAATAGATTAATTATGGGCAGTTATACCTTTTGGTCAGCTGTTCTTTGTTAGATATATTTAGGAGGCTTTTAGCTTATATGGAGAAGTTAGTTATTACCGGAGGTAAACGCCTTAACGGCGAAGTTTTTATCAGCGGTGCTAAGAATGCGGCAGTTGCCATTATACCTGCGGCCATAATGGCAGACGGTACATGTGTTATTGATAATCTGCCTAACATTGAAGATGTTGCAAGTCTGCGTTCTACGCTGAATAAAATGGGAGCCGGCTGTGAGTATGCCGATAAGCATACTTTGAAAATTGACAGCAGTGGGGACATAAATACATGTGCTGTATTTGAAGAAGTAAGAAAAATTCGTGCTTCATATTATTTGCTTGGAGCACTTTTAGGAAGATACAAAAAGGCAGCAGTTGCTCTGCCCGGAGGCTGTGATTTTGGAACAAGGCCGATTGATTTGCATTTGAAGGGCTTTAGAGCTCTTGGTGCTGAGGTTGAGGTATCAAACGGCATAGTTAAATTGTCAGCAGATAAACTCAAGGGCGCACAGATATACATGGATCAGGTTAGTGTTGGAGCTACAATTAATATTATGCTGGCGGCTTCTATGGCTGAAGGAACTACAATAATTGAAAATGCAGCTAAGGAACCACATGTTGTTGATACAGCTAATTTCCTTAATATGATGGGAGCAAATATAAAGGGTGCCGGAACAGATGTTATTAGGATCAGAGGCGTAAAGGAATTCCATGGTGCTGAATATACCATTATACCTGATCAGATTGAAGCAGGCACTTATATGATAGCCGTTGCTATGACAGGCGGAGATGTTTGGGTAAAAAATATTATTCCGAAGCATATGGATTCTCTTACGGCAAAGCTTGCTGAAATGGGAGTAACTATTGAAAAAGATGATGACAGCATAAGAATTATATCATCAGGAGATATGATGTGCGCCAACATTAAGACAATGAGTTACCCTGGTTTCCCTACAGATTTGCAGCCGCAGATGACAACGCTGTTAAGTGTGTGCAATGGAATAAGTGTTGTTACAGAAAATGTATGGGACAACAGATACCAGTATGTTAACGAGTTAAGACAGATGGGTGCTAAAATTACAGTAGAATCAAGAGTTGCGATGATACAAGGCGTGAAAAAACTCAAAGGTGCTAAGGTTTCTGCAACAGACTTAAGAGCAGGTGCAGCTATGGTTGTGGCCGGTCTTTCAGCAGAAGGCGTTACTGAAATAAGCAATATTAAATATATTGACCGTGGTTACGAAGAAATAGAAGATAAACTATCAAAACTTGGTGCTGATATCACCAGAGTGGATAAAGATTAAGCTAGGTGGGTGTGTTTTATTATGGATGTTAGGTTTTGTCCTCTAGTGAGCGGAAGCAGTGGGAACAGTACTTACATCGGTACTAAACATACCAACATTTTAATTGATGCAGGAGTGAGCTGTAAGCAGATTGTTGAGCATATTGCTGAATTAAAGCTGACTCCACAGCAGATAGATGCTATTTTCATTACACATGAGCACATTGACCATATTAAGGGTGCCGGTGTTTTATCAAGAAAATATGATATACCTGTATATGCAACTCCGGGAACATGGGAAGGAATAGGAAAAACAGTCGGAGATTTTGCACAGAAGAATATTAAATATGTTTATGAAGACGAGGTATGTGTAATAAATGATTTGTGTGTAAAGCCTTTTGCAATACCGCATGATACAAATGAGCCGGTTTCATACAGCATTACTGCTGAAAACTGTAAGATGACAGTTGCAACGGATATAGGACATATTACAGATACTGTCAAAGAAAACATATATGATTCCGATGTACTTTTGCTTGAAGCTAATCATGATTTGGACATGCTTAGAAACGGAAGCTATCCATGGCCGCTTAAAAAAAGAATACTCGGTGAGAACGGGCATTTATCAAACATAGCTGCAGGTGATACGCTGAGCGATATTATAACAGGCAAACTTAAATATGTTTTTCTCGGTCATTTAAGCAAGGAAAACAATGAGCCGCATTTGGCGTATGAAACTGTCAGTGAAATACTTGAAAAAAATAAAATTAAGGTCGGTACATATTTTAAGCTTGATATGGCATCAAGGTATTCAAACAGCCTGACGGTTGAGCTTTAAGAGGTAATAAATAAATGAGAATAACAATTATTGGTGTTGGCAGACTCAAAGAAAAATATTGGCAAATGGCAATAGATGAGTATTCAAAACGCTTAGGTAAATATATTAAACTTAATATTGTTGAGGTGTCCGATGAAAAGGCTCCAGAGAACCTAAGTGCTGCTGATGCAGATATTGTAAAGAAAAACGAGGGCGAGAGAATACTTAAAAATATTAAAGATGATGTTTACGTAATTGCTTTGGCCATTAACGGTAAAATGCTTTCTTCTGAGGAACTTTCTGAGTTTATGAATGAAAGAATGGTAAGAGGAGTCGGAAATATTGCTTTTGTCATAGGCGGTTCACTCGGACTAAGCGATGAAGTGCTTTCAAGAGCAGACTATAAGCTGAGTTTTTCTAAAATGACGTTTCCGCATCAGATGATGAGAGTTGTTTTATTGGAACAAATTTACCGTGCTATAAAAATAATGAAGAATGAACCATATCACAAGTAACAAGAGGTCTATTATGGAAAAACGAAAAGAGATAGATTTTGTTAATATTCTATTATGTGTCCTTGTTATGCTCATACATATTTTATCACGTTCTGTTGCGTCCTTGGACAAAGCAAGCATTCAGTATCTCGCAGTACTTGTACCGTCGAGGCTAGCTTCTTTTGTAGTCCAGGGATTTATTTTTTTGAGCGGAATGAAATATTTTATGAAGTATAAACAAAATAATTTTAAATATCTGCCGTTTATTAAATCAAGGGCAAGGACGATATTAGTACCATACATATTGTGGAATGTCATTTACTATCTGGCGCTTATTCCGCTGGGATATTTTAATTTCAGCATATTTGAGCTAATGAAGTTTATTGCAATGGGTAATATGATAAGCCATTTTTATTTTGTGGTTGTTATAATGCAGTTTTATTTACTGATGCCGTTATGGCTTGTTCTTTTGAAGAAAACTGATGAAAGGCTGCTTTTGCTTTTATCTTTTGCTTTAATGATAGCTTTCGGGCAGTATTTTGCAGCTGGGTTTATATATAATGACAGAATATTTTTAAAATATATTTTCTATTGGATTGCAGGATGCGTAGTCGGAAGGCACATAAAAGAGTATTTTGAATTTATTAACAAAAGCAGATTAAAAATTATTTTGATTTACGCTGATATTGCATTAATAGATTGCATATGTACATATTACAATAACACAGAAGGATATGTAGCGGGTTTGGAAACTATCCACATAATTTATTGTGCTGTTTCTATATTATTTGTTTTCGCAATATGTGGAAAACTCTTAGGATATGTGGATAAAGCCATTTTTGGGATAATTAATAGGCAAAGCTATAATATTTACCTTTCTCACTGTCTTGTACTTTATTATTGCGATTATTTTATGAATACTTTTGGCATGTATTCTGCGAAGGGCATTTTGCTTTTCAGGCTAGTTGTTTGCTATGTTGTAACTTTTGCAGTGTGGGGACTGTATGATGTCATGTCAAAGAGAAACAGAGTATAAGTGGTTGTTGACAGGCCTGTGGATAGCTAAAAATGAACTTAATATGGTTAAACACAGCATTTAGATTATAAGTGCACATATGTGATTTATTTGATATAAAGTGCTGAAATTTATTGTTGGTTTTAATAAAAATACTGCTTTTGAGTGCGCTCAGAAGCAGTATTTTCTACTTTATGCTGAATTTATTTTTTCTTCAAAAAAAGGTTGACTTTTTAAAATTGTGAGTAAAAACTGTTTATAACTCTGTGGACACTGTGGATAAATTAGTCTTCAACGAGTGATTCACCGATTAAATAGACATCTCCGGCACCCATAGTTATCAACAGGTCACCACACTGACAATTGTGTCGGACATAATCCTTGATTGCCTCAAAGTCACCTACATATACGGCGTCCTGTCCGTTTTGTTTAATATGTTCAACAAGCTGTGCTGAGTTGATAAGACCGGTATCTTTTTCTCTGGCAGCATAGATATCTGCAACAATAATTTTATCTGCATCTGAGAAAGCCGTTGTAAAATCGTTAATAAGGTTGTACGTTCTTGAATAAGTATGCGGTTGAAAAATGCACCACAGTCTGTTTTTTTCTATATTTTTTGCTGCTGCAAGAGTAGCTCTTATTTCTGTTGGATGATGTGCATAATCATCAATTACAGTTACACCGTCAAATTTTCCTTTATATTGAAAACGTCTGTCGGTGCCTTTGAAATTCTCAAGCCCTTCAATTATAAACTTTGTATCAATTTCAAGAACTTTAGCTGCTGCAAAAGCGGCAAGTGCATTATCAACATTATGTCTTCCCGGAACCTTGAGTGAAACATGGCATACATAGTTCCCATGAATGTTAATATCAAAGCTGTAAGCTCCGTTTTGAGAAACAGAAAGATTTGTTGCAGTAACATCAGAAGTTTCATCATAACTTCCATATGTTAACACGCTTGCTTTTATTCCTTCAGCAATATCTTTATAATTAGGAATCGACGTATTAATTACCAGTGTTCCGTTTCCGGATATATTGCCTGCAAATTTATGAAAAGAGCTTCGTATGTTTTCTATATTTTTAAAGTAATCCAGATGATCTGCATCAATAGTAAGTATAACACCCACGTATGGTTTAAAATGCAGAAAACTGTCAAAGTACTCGCATGCTTCCGCAACAAAATAATCTGATGAGCCAAGTCGGATATTTCCTTCAATTGACTGAAGTATTCCTCCGACGGTAATAGTAGGATCTAATTTAGCTGCTAAAATAATTTCAGAAATCATGGAGGTAGTTGTAGTTTTTCCGTGAGTGCCGGAAACGGCTACACTGTTTTTGTATTTATCCATTATTGCGCCAAGCAGTGTTGCACGTTCGATAACAGGAATGCCTTTTTGTTCAGCTTCTATTATTTCTGGATTATCGTGTTTTACTGCTGCCGTAAATACAACAATATCAGTTCCGTTTTCGATATTTTCTGCTTTTTGTCCGACAGTAACTTTTATTCCCTGTTCTCTGAGGCTTTTGGTAATATCTGATTCCTTTATATCTGAGCCAGTAATATTAAAGCCTTCATAATTAAGAATTTCGGCAAGACCAGACATGCTGATGCCACCAATTCCAACAAAATGTATGTGTTGATTATTGTTTTCTAGGTTGATTATCATTTTTCAGACTTCCTCTGTTTCGGTTATTTTTTACTGTAATAAAGATATAGAAAGTATACTACATTAAAAGGATAAAATCTACTGTCATTGTAACAAAAGAAAATTAAAAGGAGTCAGTTAATAAAATATTTAATGGCATTTTGGTGGAATAATACTATTTTTTATTTACGATATATATGGTAATATTAGTATATATAGAAAATTATTCTATTGTTACAAATTAGTCGTACTTAATGTGTGAATCATCGGTGACGATTACATAGGGAGGCGGTATATTTTGGAGAGAAAAGAAATTATGGCATTACTTCTTGCAGGTGGACAGGGCAGTCGTCTTGGTATACTTACAAAGAATACTGCAAAGCCTGCAGTAAGGTTTGGCGGCAAATACAGAATTATTGATTTTCCGCTAAGCAACTGCATTAATTCCGGTATTGACACTGTAGGTGTTCTTACGCAGTATCAGCCTCTTATGCTTAATCAGCATATAGGAATAGGAATTCCGTGGGATCTTGACAGAAAGAGCGGTGGTGTAACTATACTTGCTCCGCATGTTAAAGGCGGAGAAGAAATGGGAGAATGGTTTATGGGAACTGCCAATGCCATTTACCATAACCTCGAGTATATTGATAGATATGATCCTGAATATGTCCTTATATTATCGGGAGACCATATTTATAAAATGGACTACTCAAAAATGCTTGAGTTTCATAAGGATAACAATTGTACTGCAACAATAGCTGTTCTTGAAGTTCCGATTGAGGAGGCAAGCAGATTTGGAATAATGAATACTCTTGAAGACGATAAAATATATGAGTTTGAGGAGAAACCCCAAAAACCTAAAAGTAATCTTGCGTCAATGGGTATTTATATTTTTAATTGGAAGAAGCTTAGAGAAGTACTTATTGAAGATAATAAGATACATTCAAACAGCGACTTTGGTTTGCATATAATACCTAAAATGCTTGCAGACGGCGAAATTCTTTATGCTTATCGCTTCAATGACTATTGGAAAGATGTCGGTACAGTTGAATCATATTGGCAGGCGAATATGGAGCTGATAAAAACGGTTCCTGAATTTAATTTCTATGATAAGTTTTGGAAAATATATACTAATACTGAGAATCAACCGCCTCAGTATATTGGTAATGGTGCAAAGCTTCAGCAGTCCATAGCTTCTGAGGGATGTGAGATATACGGTGAGGTATATTCATCTGTATTGGGACCTGATGTAACAGTAAAGCATGGTGCAATAATACGAGATTCAATAATAATGGAGAATGTTATTGTAGAAGAAAATGCGGTTATTGAACGATGTATTATAGACAGAAGTAGCATTATTGGTAAAAATACAGTAATAGGTGAAGGTGATAATATTCCAAATGAGGATAAGCCAAATATCTATAATACGGGTATTACCGTTGTAGGTGAAAATTCGGTTGTGCCTTCGGACGTTAAAATTGGCAAGAACTGCGTAATTCACGGAGAGACTACTGCTGATAGTTACCCTGAAGGGGAAATCGCAAGCGGAAAATCTATCATACGGGAGGGCGTGAAATTATGAAAGCTGTTGGTATAATTTTAGCCGGTGGAAACAGTGAAATGCGACTTGGTGATCTTACTGCATCCAGGGCCGCAGCTGCATTGCCTGTTGGTGGAACATATAGAGCAATAGACTTTCCTCTTACAAGCATGACTGCATCTGGTATAGGTAAAATTGCTGTTATTACTCAATATAATTCAAGATCTCTTCACGATCATCTGGTTTCTTCAAAGTGGTGGGATTTAGGTCGTAAAAAGGGTGGACTTTTCGTATTTTCTCCTTATACAAGTAAGGATAATTCATCTTGGTTTAGGGGAACTGCGGATTCAATCTATCAGAACATATCCTTTTTAAAGAGAAGTAATGAACCTTATGTTGTTATTTCATCAGGTGATGCCGTATTTAAAATGAACTTTAAAAAAATATTGGAATACCATGTTGAAAAAGGTGCAGATATTACAATAATATATAAAAGAATGAATAAGGAAGCCTTGACAAAATTCGGTATTCTGCAAAAGGATGCTGAAGGAAGGGTTACAGACTTTGAAGAAAAACCGCTTGAACCCATTGGTGACTATGCATCCCTTGGTATTTATGTTATAGGCAGAGAGATGCTTATTGATTTGCTGGAAACTATTGTCGGTGAGGGAAGATATGATTTTGTAAGAGACATTATCATCAGACTCAGGAAAAGATTTAAAATATATGGCTATGAATTTACAGGCTATTGGAACAGTGTAGGTGCAAGCATTAATGATTATTATAAAACAAATATGGATTTTCTTGATAAAGATATAAGAGATACATTTACAAAGAAAGAGCCATACATTGATACAAAGCCTAAGGACGAGCCTTCGGTTAAATATAATATGAATGCTGAGGTAGATGACTCTCTTATTGGGAGCGGCACAATAGTGAACGGAAAGGTTACACACTCAGTCCTTTTCAGAAGAACTTTTATTGGAGACAGAGCTTCTGTAAAAAATTCTATACTTATGGAAGGATGCTATATTGGAGATGATTGCGTAATTGAGAATGCAATTCTTGATAAAAATGTAGTCGTTTCAGCAGGAAAATCAGTTTACGGATCCGAAGAAACGCCGGTTGTTATTAAAAAAGACGACGTTATCTAAATTTTTTAAAAAGTAGTTTGTTTTTAATAAGCTTATGTTATTATATTATTTAGTTATTGTTAAATAGTTTATAATAAAAGTTTGAATAAAATACTTAAGAAAATAAAATCAAAATGATAATGGACTAATCGGAAAACATCATGTTGATTCAGAAGGGATGCGTAAAGATGGAAGTTACGGATATTAGAGTTAGAAAAGTAAATAAAGAAGGTAAGATGAAGGCCGTTGTTTCGGTTACTTTTGATAATGAAATAGTTATACATGATATTAAAGTAATCGAGAGAGAAGAAGGCTTGTTCATTGCAATGCCAAGCAGAAGAACAGCTGACGGTGAGTTTAGAGATGTTGCTCATCCAATTAATGCTGAAACAAGAAACAAGATACAGAAACTTGTTCTTGAAAAATATGAAGCTGCTCTTCTTGAAGAAGAAGCTTTTGAAAAGGAACATATGGAATAATTAATATTTGCCGATATTTATGTTCGCATAAATATCGGCTATTTTTTTGCCTTTTTTTAAAAAACAGTGTATTTTTTGCGTAATCATGTTGAAAAAAACTAAAATGCGTGAGAAAATATAATATGTAATTTTGATAATAAGAATTTGAGGGGATTTTTTATGAATAAATTAAAATCTATTATACTTGCAGCCGGTGAAGGAAAAAGAATGAAGTCTAAGCTTCCAAAGGTGCTTCATAGGGTACAGGGAAAAACAATGGTAGACTGGGTTATAGACATTGCTAAAGAAGCCGGGACTGATGATATATGTGTAGTAGTCGGACATGGTGCCGATGAAGTAATGACAGCGCTTAATAATAGGAATGTTAAATTTGCTGTTCAGAAGGAACAGCTGGGAACGGGTCACGCTGTTATGCAGGCAGGCGATTTTATTGAAGAAGATGCGGATATAATAGTTTTTTACGGCGATACACCGCTTATAACGGCTGATACCATTAAGAAAATGTTGGATTTTCATAGGAGTGAAGGCAATAGTATTTCAATTATATCTGCAATCGTTGAAAATCCTGTGGGATATGGACACATTATTAGAGACGAAAAAGGACTGTTTGTAAAAAATATTGAGCATAAAGATGCAAATGACGATGAAAAGCTTGTTAAAGAGATAAATACAGGAATTTATTGTTTTAAGGGAAGTGCGCTTAGAAAGGGCTTGGCACTTCTTAAGAATGATAATGTACAAAAAGAGTACTATCTTCCCGATACTTTGGAGATAATACTTGCTGAAGGCGGAAAAGTTAATGCAATGGTTGCTGATAATGCAGAAGAATTTTCTGGTGTTAATTCAAGAGTTCAGCTTGCCGAGGCAGAGGCTGTTATGCGAAAGAGAATTAATACTAAACATATGGATAACGGCGTTACAATTATTGATCCTTCAAGAACGTACATTGATGCAGCTGCTGAAATAGGATGTGATACAATCCTTCTTCCTGGGGTTGTAATAGAAGGAAACACTGTTATTGGTGAGGACTGCGTAATCGGACCGGATTCAAGGCTTACAAACACTAATATTGGTAATGGCGTTAAATTTCAGTATTCTACGTCAATTGATTCATCTGTAGACGATAATACAAATGTTGGACCATATGCGTATATTCGTCCAAATAGTGCCATAGGCAAAAATGTTAAAATCGGTGATTTCGTTGAAATAAAGAACTCGAATATTGGTGATGGTACTAAGGTATCTCACTTAACATATGTTGGTGATTCCGATGTTGGTGAAAGAATTAATTTTGGATGCGGAACGGTAACGGTTAATTATGACGGACATAATAAATTTAGAACTGTAATTGGTGATGATGTATTTATTGGATGTAATGCAAACCTTGTTGCTCCTGTTAAAATCGGAAAAGGTTCTTATATAGCGGCTGGATCAACTATTACTGATGAAGTACCTGAAAATTCGCTTGCAATTGCACGAGAAAGACAGGTAAATAAATCCGGGTGGGTTAAAAAGTAAAATTTTATAGAGTATTCATGTGAAATTTTGAGTAGTTTTTATGTTGAATTTTGATATATAGTGTTGTACCATATAGAATGGAGTGGCGTTTGAAAGCCAAAAATGACATAATACCGAATAGGGGGATATTTCAAAATGATGTATACAGGCAGAAGCAATATAAAAGTTTTTTCCTGCAACTCTAACCCTGAACTTGCAAAAGCAATTGCTAAAAACCTCTTTCTTTCATTAGGTGAGGCAGAA
>JAXGOV010000013.1:0-74391 GCA_040767305.1 Candidatus Metalachnospira sp.
AGGAGAAGGAATAAAATATTCATCGTTGGACTGCAATGATATTTTAAATTTGATTAAAAAAATTTACCCCGATATTACGCCTTCAAAACAAAGTCTTGGAGCAGGACCAGCTGTGTATTATGATATTCCCGATTTTGAGGGGAAGATTGGATTTATCAATGCAGTGCATGGAAAGTTCTGCAATACATGCAATAGAGTGCGACTGACATCCAAAGGCTATTTGAAGTCTTGTCTTTGTTATGATGTTGGTACTGATTTAAAGAATGTCATGAGATGCGGAAACAAAAGCAGTTTGAAAGCTGAGATGGAGAGGGCAATCTTAAATAAGCCAAAGGAACATTGCTTTGATAAAATGGCAGATATAACTGAAAAAAATAAAATGTCTGCGATAGGCGGTTAATAAAAATAAACTTAATAATGTATTTAAAATGTTTTAATGTATTGCTTGAAATATTTACTGCGATTTGTTACAATTTGTGTGGAAAACGAAATTAGCTGGAGGTATGAGTATGAGAAGAGGAACGAGCGGCTGGGCTTTGTTCTTGCTGGTCTTTGCGGGAATAGTAATTGGCGGATTTGTCGGTGAATGGCTCGGAGGTTATCAGTCTTTTTCTTGGCTTGCATATGGCAAAACCTTTGGTCTTGTTTCGCCTGTGGTTTTGGATTTAAATGTGCTTGTTATTACATTTGGTTTAACTGTAAAATTTAATATAGCAAGCATAATTGGTATTGTAATTGCTTTTATTATTTATAGAAGACTGTAAAAGCGGAGAGGTATTATTTATGAAGGATATTATTTTAGCATCTAATTCATCAAGACGCAGAAACCTACTTGAAATGCTCAATGTTCCGATTACCGTTATTGAAAGCGGTGTAAATGAGCGTGTAGAAGAGGAAAATTACAAAGAACAGGGCATAGAGCACACTCCTTATGAATGGGTAAAGGCTATATCCGAGATCAAAGCGGAAACTGTAGGCAAAAAGGCGGGCAATAATAAAATTATTATTGCAGCTGATACTATCGTTACCTATTTAGGGAAAATAGTACACAGGCCTTTTGAAAAAGTTCAAGCAATTGAAATGCTTGAAAAGCTTTCGGGGCATAAACATACGGTTTATACCGGTCTTGCAATTATGTATATTGATGAAGATGGTAATAGCGAAATTCATTCTATGGTATCGGCAACTGATGTATACATGAGAAAACTCACATTAGAGGAAATAGAAACATACGTTGACACTAAAGAACCATACGATAAAGCCGGCGGATATGGTATTCAAGGAAAAGGTTCGCTGCTTATTGACCATATAGACGGTGATTTCTATACGGTTGTGGGACTGCCTGTTTCGTTATTGTTTGAAGAACTTAAAGAAAATGGTGTAAATATAATGGATTTCTGGAAATAATTTTTTATTGGCTTCCCTTTACGGGAAGCCGTTTTTATGTTTATATATGGTATTGATTAGAGTAATTTTTAAAATTTACATAACACTTTTCAGATGTATTGAAAAAAGTTTGTAAAAGGGTTAATATAAAATATACTGGACTAATTACACGTATTAATGATTTTGTATACAAAGGTTTAATAGAATATAAAGGTTTAATAGAATAAAAAGACTGAGATTGGTTGAGAGGGGCGCGCTATATGTTTGGTAAAGATATGGGTATTGATTTAGGTACAGCAAACACCCTTGTTTATGTAAAAGGAAAAGGCATTGTTGTTAATGAGCCGTCAGTTGTTGCGGTTAATACAAATACAAATGAGGTACTTGCAGTTGGAAATGAAGCCAAGGAGATGATTGGCCGTACTCCTGGAAATATTGTTGCAATTCGTCCTGTTAAGGATGGTGTAATTGCGGATTTTTCGATAACACAGGCTATGCTGAGATATTTTATAGATAAGGCTTATACTAGATCGTTTTTTGGACCAAAGCCTAGAGTTATTGTATGTGTTCCGTCCGGAGTTACCGAAGTTGAAAAAAGAGCAGTTATTGAGGCAACAATAGCGGCAGGAGCTAAAGACAGAGAAGCATATTTGATTGAGGAGCCAATGGCTGCTTCAATAGGCGCTGGATTACCGGTTGAAGAACCAACTGGAAGTATGATTGTTGACATTGGCGGAGGAACCAGCGAAGTAGCTGTTATTTCCCTTGGCGGAATTGTAACAAGTACTTCTCTTAGAGTTGCCGGAGATGAACTGGATGCTTATATTGCGGGACATATAAAAAAAGAGTATAATCTTGCAATCGGCGAACGAACAGCAGAAGAAATTAAACTTACAATAGGTTCGGCATATGCAAAAGATGTGCTTGAAGAAATGGATATTCGCGGACGCGACCTTGTTACAGGTCTTCCAAAGACGATTACAATTACAAGTGATGAAGTACTAAAAGCTATAAAGGACCCTATCCATGAAATAATAGATACGATAAAGCAGACTCTTGAGTCAACGCCGCCTGAGCTTGCGGCTGATGTTATGGAAACGGGAATTACATTGACAGGCGGAGGTGCTCTTTTGTCAGGCCTTGACAGGTTGATTGCAGAAGAAACGGGAATGCCTGTATATGTTGCTGACGAACCGCTTAATTGCGTGGTTAACGGGACAGGACTTGTATTGGAAAATATAGAGAAACTTAAGACAGTATTGATTTCGCCTAGAAAACCAAAATTCTGATAGGGAGCGTTTTAATTGAAATTCTTTAGTGAATATAAAAAACAGCTTACAATACTTGCTGTCATTGCCCTAATGATTACTTCATTCTTTCCAGCCGGCAGGAAAATTAATGCCGGATTTGTTGATGATATTCTGGGTTTTGTTGTTACGCCGTTTCAAGGCGCCGTGACCTCTGTGACGAACTGGGTTGGAGATTCAATAAATGGATTAACAGAAAGAAATAATCTTCAGGAGGAAAACGATAACCTTAAAAGGCAAGTAGAAGAGCTGACTGCCGAGAATGAAAGGCTCTCTCTTTATGAGGATGAGAATAAGCGTCTCTCTGACTTGCTTGAAGTTTCTCAGAAATATCAGGAATATGACACAACAGGAGCTCGTGTTATTGCCAAGGACACAGGTGTATGGTATAACAGCTTTCTTATAAATAAAGGGGAAAATGATGACTTGGAAACAAATATGGCTGTAGTTGATGCTGGAGGACTTGTGGGAAGAATTGTAAAAACAAGTGCTGCGTATTCAAAAGTATACAGTATATTGGACAGCCGTTCATCAGTTTCTGTAAAAAGCCTTAGAACAGGCGACTTGGGTGTGGTTGAAGGAGACCACGAACTTATGGAAGACGGATTATGCAAGATGGAATACATAGATTCCGAGGCGGAAATAGTTGAAGGCGATGAAATTGTTACATCAGGACTGAGTGATTATTATCCGGAGGGCATAAGCGTTGGTTATGTTAAAGAAATACACCAGGATGAAAACGGAATAACAAAGTATGCTGTTATTGAGCCAAAGGTCGATTTTAAGCATCTTGATACACTTATTGTAATTAAAGAGCTTCAGGACAAGCCTTCCGATGCGGAGGTGAATTGATTATGATCAATGCGGGTGTTACAGCACTGATAATTATAATTAACTTTATATTGCAGTCCACAGTCCTTCATGTTATTGAAATAAGAGGTGTAATACCGGACACTATGCTGATAATAGTTGTTTCTTATGCACTTTTGAGAGGACAAAATGCCGGTGCCTCCACAGGCTTTTTTGCAGGGCTTCTGTATGATATTTTCTTTGGGAATTCTATTGGGTTTTATGCACTTGTAGGTATGCTTACAGGCTATTTCTGCGGCATTTGCCATAGAAATTTTTATAGGGAAAATTTCATATTGCCGGTTACTCTTTCGGCTGTTGCAAATATAATAACTGGATTAATTATTTATTTCACAGGATTTTTGTTTAATAACAGCTACAATGTGTTTTATTATATTGTTAGCGTTATTATTCCACAGGCAGTATATACAGGAATTGTTGCACTCCCTATTTACAGGGTACTTTACGGAATAAATAAAAAAGTTGAAATGAAAGAAAAAGAAAGACGCAAGCTTTTTTAACTGAATTAACAAAGGACTGAATGATTTGGATACTTTAAAAGAACGACTTGCTGAAATATTTCAAAACAGACTTGCGGTTATGTTGTTAGCTGTTGCAGTCGTATTCGTTATACTTTTTTGCAGGCTTTTTAATATGCAGATTG
This sequence comes from Candidatus Metalachnospira sp., assembly GCA_040767305.1. Lineage (GTDB taxonomy): Bacteria > Bacillota > Clostridia > Lachnospirales > Anaerotignaceae > Metalachnospira. The sequence continues at coordinate 4,207 of JAXGOV010000013.1, forward strand.
TAAATGGACAAGAAGCTAATACTAATTTGACTGCCAGTGTAACAAGGGAAGTTACTATACCTGCGGCAAGAGGCAATATTTATGATAGATACGGAAGAGTACTTGCAACTAATAAAGCAGCTTTTTCTGTTGAAATTGATGATAGTATTACGGTTGAATATGATGATAGAGAAGAAAATGTTAAACTCCTTGCAGAGGAGCTTAGAAAAAATGGGTATAAAATTACAGATACTTTGCCTATAACAAAAGAAGCTCCGTGTGAGTTTACACTGGAAGGTGATGAACTTACAGCATGGAAAACAGGTATCGGGCTTGACAAAAAGCAAATGGATATGACTGCTTCTGATGTATTGGCATATTTGTTTGATAAGTACAAATTAGATAAAACTTCAATGACAGATGAACAAAAGAGAGAAGTAGTTTCTCTTGGACTTAATATAAGTGATAAAAACATAATGCTTATTAGTCTTATTATGAGTATTGAATCTAACGGCGGTACTATTGTGGATGAACTCCCGATTTCTGCGACAGAGCCATACACATTTATAATAGAAGATGATAATGAAATAGCTAAATGGAAAAAAGATGTATCCATGGAAGATGATGAATTGCAATACAATGCAGAAGAGTCAATGAGCTATTTAATTGATTTGTTTGATATTCCAAAGAATATTTCACCGGAAATGCAAAGAAAACTTGCAGCTGTCAGATACTCGGAATATCTTCAAAGATACAAGAAATATCAGCCTATTACTATTTCACGTGAGGTTAATGAAAAAATAATTGCGGCTGTACAGGAAAATTTGGACATTTATCCAGGTGTTTCTATTGAAACAGAATCTATGAGAGTATATGATGATGGAGAGATTTTCTCAAATATTATCGGATATATCAGACAGATTTCCGACTCTGAACTTGAAGATTATAAGCAGTATGGATATTCAGCCGAAGATATCGTCGGCAAAACAGGTATGGAAAAGGAAATGGAGCTTGATCTTAACGGTCAGGACGGAACCATGCTTGTTGAGGTCGACAATATGGGGCGAAAAATAAGCACATTGGAAACGAAGGCCCCGGTTTCTGGTAAAGATGTCTATCTTACAATTGACAAGGATTTGCAGGTTTCGGCGTACAAGTATCTTGAAACGGCACTTTCTGATGCAATTATAACTAGACTTACTACTACTGAGGAAAAAGATGTACCTGTTACAATGAAACAGTTGTTTACATCTATGATAAACAGCAATAACATTTCTGTAAATGGAATAATGAAAGCTGAAGATGGGTATCAGCTTGTACTTAAGAATCTGATTCTTTCAAATAACAAGGATATAGATATATCTGATCCTGATGATAAAACCGCTGCAAAGCAAATATTGTGCAATGCAGTTGAAGATGGAACAATTTCTTATTCAACAATGATTTTTGTTATGATTGAGCAGGGGGTAATTACAGCTGATGATAATTACAGGGGTAGAATACTTTCTGGCGAGTTAACTCCGTTTAATGTTATAATTGAAAAACTTCAATCTTTGGATTTAGCTCCTGCTGAAACAGGACTTGACCCAAGTACAGGTTCTGTTGTCGTTTCGGATGCAAATTCAGGTGAGGTGCTTGCACTGGTAACATATCCATCATATGATAATAACCAGCTTGTTAATACATTTAATAATGAATATTATAATAAATTACTTGAAGATCCGGCAACTCCACTTGTTAACAGACCGCTTATGCAGAAAAAGGCACCAGGTTCAACATTGAAAATGATAACCGCAATTGCAGGTCTTGAGTCAGGAGTAATTGATCCGACAACTACTATTAAGGATGAGGGGGTTTTCACTAAAGCGGGAACGCCATATGCAAGATGCTGGCTATACTCAAAAAGCGGAGCTACCCATGGTTATGTAGATGTATCGCATGCACTTGAGGTATCTTGTAACTATTTCTTTTATAATGTTGGATACTTATTGGGAGGAGAAACAGATAACCCAACAAGTCTTAAGGGAATAACAATTCTTGACGAATATATGGATGCTTTTGGTCTTAATTCAAAAACAGGAATTGAAATAAATGAAAATGCTCCTACAATGGCTTCTCCGTCATATAAGGAGGAAGTTGTAAAATGGCAGAATCCTGAGGCGGCATCAAGCCAGACAAGATGGACTTCCGGTGATACAATTCGTGCTGCTATTGGCCAGTCGGTAAACAGCTTTACTGCGGCCAGCATGAACAAATACATTGCTACGCTTGCAAACGGAGGCACCAGATATAAAATGCACCTTCTTGACAGTGTACGAACGTCAGACGGCACCGTTGTGAGTAAAGCGGATGAGGAAGTTGAAAATGTAATAGATGTGAAAAAAGAAAACCTAGACGCTGTGTATGAGGGCATGAAGCTTGTTACACAGGGGCCAGAAGGAACGCTTAGAAATGTATTTAAAGACTTTCCTATAGATGTTGCCGGAAAATCAGGTACTGCGGAGGAAAATAAAAACAAAAGTTCACATGTATGGTTTGTTGGTTTTGCGCCTTATGATGACCCGCAGATAGCTGTAACGGTTATGATACCTTTTGGTGATATTACGGGATCGCCGGCTGCTGTTGTGGCTAGAAATATAATTGGTGAATACATGGGCCTAAATTACAGCTCAAGCAGTGACTATATGGAAAATCACCTTTCAGAATAAATCAATAATAAAAATTAAATACTGAACCTTGAAAATATAATATTTGCATCCTTTTTCCTTCTAGGAAAGATATTTTTGTAAAAATATGAGATTATTTGCTTTCGAAAGAAGATGTTCTTGAGGTATATTTTTGCTAGAATACAAATAAGCTAATTATTTGCACACAGATGAATGTGCGGGAAATTTGTTCTTTGCTAGGAGGATAACACATGAGTGAAGTAATAGTTGTTACAAGCGGAAAAGGCGGCGTTGGTAAAACAACGACATCTGCCAATATAGGCTGCGGACTTGCACTCGCAGAGAAAAAAGTAGTATTAGTTGATTCCGATATCGGACTCAGAAATCTTGATGTTGTTATGGGACTGGAAAACAGGATTGTGTATGACCTTGTTGATGTTATTGAAGGAACATGCAGGCTTAAGCAAGCGTTGATAAAGGATAAGAGATATCCTGGGTTATTCCTCTTGCCGGCCGCTCAGACAAGAGATAAAAATGCTGTTTCGCCTGAACAAATGAAAAAGCTGTGCGATAACATAAAAGGCATGGGCTTTGATTACATAATTATTGATTGTCCAGCTGGAATTGAACAGGGCTTTAAAAATGCCATTGCGGGAGCTGACAGGGCAATAGTCGTAACGACACCGGAAGTAAGTGCAGTCAGAGATGCAGACAGAATAATTGGTCTGTTAGAGGCGAACGGTCTTAATAACCCTATGCTTATCGTAAATCGTGTCAGATATGATATGGTTAAGAGAGGCGACATGATGTCTGTTGATGATGTTAGGGAAATATTATCTGAAGATGTTATAGGTATAGTGCCCGATGATGAAGATATTGTTGTTACAACAAACAAAGGTGAGCCTGCTGTTGCTGCAGGAACTTCAAGGGCTGGAAAGGCTTACAGAAATATAACTTCGAGAATAATGGGTGAAGATGTTCCCTTTATGGATTTTGAAGAAAATGACGGATTTTTCGGAAGAATCAAAAAAATCTTCGCGCACTGATGGATTGTCTGTTAAGGATGTGGATATTATGGATATTTTCGGTTTGCTGAAAAACAATAATGCCCGGAGTAGCGGCGTAGCGAAGGACAGGCTTAAGCTTGTTCTGGTGCACGATAGGGCTGGTCGCTCCTATACGGTGTTGGAAATGCTGAAAACAGATATACTTAATGTTATATCCGAATATATGGATATAGATGAGGATGAACTTGACATTAAGCTTACTCATATCGGTGGAGAAAATGGTGAAGTACCTGTACTTTTCGCCAATATACCAGTGAAAAATTTGAGAATGAGTAAAAGCATGTGAAACTAAGGGCACTTAACATTTGTTATGTGTCCTTTTATATTGGGAGAATTTCAATGATAAATTTAAGTAGAAAAAAATTACAGAACCTTGATCATTGGCTTATTGCCGCTGTATGCATTTTATCTGTATTTGGTATAATTTGCATAGGAAGTGCGTTGCATATTAATCTTGGTGAGGACGCATCAAGCTATTATTCTCAGATGATGTTCTTTGCAACGGGGCTTATAATAATGATTGCTATTGCATTAGCTGACCTTGATTATTTTTCAAGAATGGATAAGGCAATGTATTTAATAAATATAGTAATCCTTATTGCCGTAATACTTGTTGGTTCCAGCTCTAACAATGCGGTAAGATGGATAAAAATTGGACCGGTCAGAATTCAGCCGTCTGAATTTTCAAAAGTATTAATGATTTTTTGTATGGCGAATTTTATTGACAAAAAAAAGGATTCGATTAATAATATAAAGGTAATACTAAAGCTTTGCTTAACTGCGCCGATACCGGTTTTACTTGTTTTTGTTCAGCCGGCACTTTCTGCAAGTATTGTAATCATGGTTATATTTTGTGTACAGCTTTTTGTATCGGAACTTGATTACAGATTTATTGTAAAGGCGCTTATAATAGTTGTTCCTATTGTAGCGATTGTCATTATAGATAGTATCAGAAAAGAACCCATATTTGTAAACTTGTTTCTAAAAGACTATATGATTACTCGTATACGGGATATGGTTGTACAGGACCCCGGCTCTGATACATATTACCAGACATTGAAGTCAATCAGTGCCATTAGCAGTGGCCAGTTGACAGGAAAGGGCCTTTATGAAGGAACACTTAACCAGCTTAGTTATTTACCTGAACCTCAGAACGATTTTATTTTTTCTGTTATAGGAGAAGAATTTGGTTTTGTGGGTTGTGTAGGAGTACTTGCTTTGATGTTTTTTGTTGTAGTCAGATGTATTATGATTGCAATGGAAGCGAGAAATATGAACGAAAGACTGATAGCCGCAGGGGTGGCAGGAATGCTTGCTTTTCAAACGTTTATAAACGTTGGTGTTGCAACAGGTATCATGCCCAACACAGGCATGTCGCTGCCGTTTGTAAGTTCAGGCGGAAGTTCACTATGGACTAATATGGCGGCAGTTGGATTAGTTTTGAATATCAAATTACGGCACTCAAGAACATTGTTTGAGGGGGAATATTAATGAATATAGCACTTATTGCACATGATAATAAGAAGAAACTTATGGAGAACCTATGCATAGCATACAGACATATACTCATAAAGCATAACTTATTTGCAACAGGAGGAACAGGAAGACTTGTTGAAGAAACAGCAAATCTCAATGTTCATAAGTATCTTGCAGGTCATCTTGGAGGAGAGCAGCAGCTCGGAGCTCAGGTTGCAAACAATGATATAGATTTAGTAATATTTTTGCGTGATCCGGTTGCGCCTAAGAGCTATGAGCCTGACATTAACAGTATTTTAAGACTTTGTGACGTTCACAACATACCGCTTGCAAGCAATCTTGCAACAGCAGAAATTCTTTTGCTTGCCCTTGATAGAGGAGACCTTGACTGGAGGAACATGATTTAATGCCATTACTTATAAAAGTAATGTTGATTTACTATGGTATTGTCAACATTGTTTTATTTATTTTAATGGGTGTGGATAAAGTCAAGGCGAAAAGAAATGAATGGCGAATCAGAGAATCAACCTTGCTTATTACATCGTTGATTGGTGGGGGAATAGGCGGATTTATAGGCATGAAGCTGTTTCACCATAAAACAAAGAAATGGTATTTTTATGTCATGTTTACAGTAGGTATAATTTTGCATGCTATATTGTTATGGTGTGCGTATTCTAGACTGTGAAATCAGCATTTTACAGAGGTGTGGCTTAAAATAAACTGGATGTTTATGTAGTCCCACCTTTTTCTTGTGTTTTTGATTTTAAAACTGACTGCTAGTTAGGAAAAATGATGCTCTGCCATAAAGGCAGCAAGTGAGCACAACGGAGGTATCATATATGAATATCAAAAATAAAGTTGATGTTGCAATTATCGGCGGCGGAATAGGCGGAATAATGACTGCTTACAGACTGATGGAGAGAAATCAGAACATCTCTGTAATGATAATTGAAAGAGGACATGTCATTGAAAAAAGAATTTGTCCAATGCTTACTAAAAAAACCGACCATTGCTTAAAGTGCCCTACGTGTGCAATAATGGAAGGAATGGCAGGAGCCGGAGCTTTTTCTGACGGTAAATATGTTATTTCCACTGAATACGGCGGTTGGCTTACAGAATTTCTTGAACCTGAAACAGTTATTAATTATATTGAGCAGGCCGATGATATACTGGTTAGATTTGGAGCCACAACAGAAAGATTCATGCCAAACAATGAACTTAAACTAGAGTGCATTAAGCATGATCTGCACATGGCGCAGGCACAGTTAAAACATTTGGGAACAGACAGTAATTTTGAGACGATGAGAAAGCTTATCATTGATCTTGGCACAAGGTGCGATATAATAACTGATACTGAAGTTACAGCTGTCGATAAGAATTCTCGTGTGCTTACAATGGTAAACGAAGGTAAGGAATATTATACTGAAGCTGAGCACATTATATTTGCAGTAGGAAGATTCGGGAGCAAATTTTTTGCTAAATGGTGCAGAGATAACGATATCAAGCTTAAAAATAACCAGGTTGATATTGGAGTGCGAGTTGAGATGCCGGCAATTATTTGGGATAACTTCTCAAAGAAGATATATGAACCTAAAATATGGTACAGAAGCAAACAATACGGTGATACTACAAGAATGTTTTGCTTCAATGAACGCGGAGGCGTTGTAACTGAAAATACGGACGGAGTTCTTACGGTAAATGGTCATTCATACAGGGATGCTGCAAGAAAAACTAAGAATTCAAACTTTGCACTTCTTTCAACAATTAGATTTACAGAACCATTCAAAGACCCTATTACTTATGCTCGTAATGTGGCAAGTCTTGCAAACCTTATTGCAGGCGGCGGAGTTCTTGTACAAAGATTGGGAGATCTGGAAAACGGAAGAAGAACCGAAGAAAAACGTCTTGCACAGTCAACTACCAGACCTACTATGAAAGCTGTACCCGGTGATTTGAGTTTATGTATGCCCAAAAGGCAGCTTGATAACATAATAGAAACTCTTCATGCACTAGATAAAATAGCTCCGGGAACTGCAAATTATGATACGTTGCTTTATGGTATTGAATGCAAATATTATTCAGCAAGACCTGAAACAGACGATTTTGAAATTAAGAGCTGTAACGATATATATGCAATAGGTGACGGAGCAGGTTTTACACGTTCGTTGTCACAGGCCGCGGCAAACGGTCTTTATGTTGCTGATAAGATAACAAGAAAGATTAAAAAGAAGTGATATTTGAGGTAAAATATGTTTAGAAATTTTTTTCCTGATATTTATGTTAAATCTATTGAATTTCTTCCAATAAATGAACTTAAAGAAAAAGGAATAAAAGCATTTGTATTTGATATTGACAATACAATTGCACCTTTTGATATGGAAGAACCTGATGAATGGGCTGTTTCTGTACTTGACAATTTGAAATCAGAGGGCTTTAAGATATGCCTGCTTTCAAACAATAATGAGAACAGAATAAGGAGATTCAACAGAAAATTAGGTGCTTTTGCTTATTGGAGAGCTGGGAAACCCGGAATTAAAAAACTAAAGGCAGCAATGAAGGAAATGGGGACAGACAGTAAAAGCACGGCTATTGTTGGGGACCAAGTGTTTACAGATATATGGTGCGGACACAATGCCGGTATGCTTACAATAATGACTGAACCAATATGCAACAGAGATCAATTTGTAACGAAAATAAAAAGGCCGTTGGAAAGACTGATAATGTCTATATATTTCAGGAGGCATGTAAAAAATGAACTGCATTGATTTAGTGAACGGAAAAACTGAAGTGTTTGGAATAATCGGAAATCCTGTTGAAAAGTCTTTTTCTCCGGTGCTGCAGAATACAATTGCTAAAGAATTGGGCAAAAATATAGCTTATGTTCCCTTTAAGGTAGAAAGAGGCAGTGTTAAAATAGCCGTGTTCGGAGGACAAGCTCTTGGGATAAAAGGGTTTAATGTTACGGTTCCTCATAAAATTGAGGTTATGGAATCTCTTTGTGAGATTGACAAGGTTGCTGAAAGAATCGGCGCTGTTAATACACTTAAGCTAACTTCAAATGGATATAAGGGATATAATACCGATATTATCGGGCTCAAAAAAACATTTCAAGAGAGGAATACGCAGATTGAGGGAAAAACTGTCGTGCTTGCTGGTGCAGGCGGGGCGGCTAATTCGGCTGCAATGCTTGCAGGCGAAGAAAAAGCTAAAAGGCTTATAATTGTAAACAGAACTGCTGAAAAGGCAGAATTACTCGCACAGCGAGTTAAGCAGTATTATCCTATTGCTGTTGATGCGATAAGCTATGAAGACATTATGGAAATTGAGAACCCTGAAATATTTATTCAGACAACTTCTGTAGGAATGGGAAATGACAAAGAGAGTCCCATAAAGAATGCTGCGTTTTTTGATAATGTTAAGTTTGTTGTGGATATAATATATACACCATGGGAAACAAAGCTTATGAAGGATGCCGCACAGCATGGTGCAATTACCGCAAATGGCTTTGATATGTTATTCTATCAGGGATTGGCTTCTTTTGAAATTTGGCATGACATGACGGTTGATTTTAATACTGCGGTTTTACTCAAGAAAAGGCTTACGGATTTCTATCGCAGGGGGTAAACATATGAGCGGAAAGAACATTATTCTTGTCGGTTTTATGGGATGCGGAAAAACAACGATAGGAAGAAAACTTGCAAAAAAACTTACTGAAAAGTTGGGCGAATACAGATTTATTGATATGGACGATGAAATCGAGAAAAAAACAGGATTAAAAATTTCCTGTATTTTTGAAAAGTTTGGAGAAGAAGAATTCCGAGCCATTGAATCAAATTTGTGTAGGGAATTGTCCAATACAAAATCATGCATTATTGCTACCGGCGGCGGAGTTATTAAAAATGAGAAAAATATAGAGTTGCTTAGGAAAAATGGAGTTGTTATATATTTGAAGGCAACGCCGGAACATATTTATAAAAATATTAAGGACGATAACAGCAGACCGCTGTTGCAGTGTGATGATAAAATAGGTAAAATAAAGGCGCTTTTAGATGAAAGGAAACCTCTTTATGAGGAAAGAAGCGACATTATATTCGATGTATCCGGGCTAAATGCAAGACAAGCAACTGAAATGATAATTAGTATAATTGAAGGGGATAATATATTATGAAAAAGATCTGCGTAATTCATGGTCCGAATATCAATTTTACAGGAATCAGAGAAAAAGGTGTGTACGGAACGCTTACATTTGATGAAATAAATGATGAGATAAAGAAAAAATCAGAAGAGCTTGGTCTTGAGGTTGAAATATTTCAGTCCAACCATGAGGGTGCCATAATTGATAAAATACAGGAATGTTACTCTAATGCGGACGGAATTGTAATTAACCCGGGAGCATATACACATTACAGCTATGCTATACGAGATGCGCTTGCCTCTGTTAATATTCCTATTGTCGAAATACATATGTCAAATATTCATAAGAGAGAGGAATTCAGACATACTTCTGTTACGGTTCCGGTGTGTGTAGGACAAATCTGCGGTTTTGGCTGGCAGGGATATCTTTTGGCGATAGAGGCAATAAAAATGCAGTTTGAATAAAAATATGCATAATTTAAAAAAAATATTGAAATATAGAGAAAAATGCTTTAAACTTGTATGAGGCTTATATACCCAATTAGGTATTAAATTAAATTTAATTGGTCGGCACAGCCGGCTTTAATGAGGAGGACATATTTAAAATGATTTCTGCAGGTGATTTCAGAAACGGCGTAACAATTGAATATGAAGGAGATATTTTTATAATCCTTGAATTCCAGCATGTTAAACCAGGTAAGGGCGCCGCTTTTCGTTCGTACAAAAATCAAAAATCTTAAAACAGGTGCAGTAGTTGAAAGAACATTCAGACCTACTGAAAAAATGCCAAAAGCTCATATTGAAAGATTGGATATGCAGTATCTTTACAATGACGGCGATCTCTATCACTTTATGAATACTGAAAACTTTGAGCAGATAGCAGTTAATGCTTCTGATGTTGGTGATACACTTAAGTTCGTTAAGGAAAACGAAATGGTTAAAATACTTTCTTATGAAGGTGACGTATTCGGTATTGAACCTCCTTTGTTTGTTGAACTTGAGATTATTGAAACAGAACCCGGTTTTGCAGGAAATACAGCAACAGGTGCAACAAAACCTTGCTACAGTTGAAACAGGTGCTCAGGTACTTGTTCCTTTATTTATTAACCAGGGTGAAGTTATTAAAATCGACACTAGAACTGGTGAATACCTCGGAAGAGCTAACTGATAACGAATTTGCACATAATTTTTAAGTGTATGGGGATACGATATTTATTGTATCCCCTGATTTTTTACGATAAAATAGGGAAAATAATCAAGACAGAAGGGAGAATGATTATGAAGGGGATTATGAAAAAAATTGCATATCTTAGGGGATTGTGCGAAGGATACGGTTTATCTGAGGAAACAAAAGAAGGCAAAATTTTAATGGGAATACTTGAAGTACTGGATGATATGGCAGAGGCTATTGCATTTAACGGAGAATATTGTGATGAATATGATGATGAGGATGCGGAATACAGCTATGCTTTTATATGCCCTAATTGTGGACAGGAGCTTGAGGTTGATGATGATATTCTTCATAATGAGACGGAACTTACATGTCCTGCGTGCGGTAATATTATACCAATAATAGATGAATTTGGCGATTTTGATGATGATAAAGAATAATAGTTTTATTGCTTAATATATTATCAGGTGCGGGTTTCCCGCGCCTTTTTAGTATATTTAATTAAAAGTTGAAAAAACATTCAAAAAAGAAGGAAAACGCTGTATTTTGCAGTATTTATTAATATATAAGGAGATAATCACTGTATGCTTGGAGGTGTTATTATATGGAGCCGCGAGAAAAACAAGAGGAAATAGAGAAAAATTCTTGGTCCCTTTGCTATGAAAAGTATAAATACAAAGGGACGTGAACGTTATGAAGAAAAGTGTGATATTAGAACAGATTTTCAGAGAGACAGGGACAGAATAATTCATTGTAAAGCATTCAGGAGAATGAAACATAAAACTCAAGTTTTTATTGCGCCTGAAGGTGACCATTATCGTACAAGACTTACACATACACTTGAAGTAGCACAGATTGCAAGAAGTATTTCAAGAGCATTGTCGCTTAATGAGGATTTAACCGAGGCAATAGCGCTGGGACACGATTTGGGACACACTCCATTTGGTCATGCAGGTGAGGACACTCTTAATGAATTATTTTCGGACGGATTTGAACACAATAAACAAAGCCTTAGAGTTGTTGATATTATCGAAAAAAACGGTAAAGGTCTTAATCTGACATGGGAGGTTCGTGACGGAATATTAAATCACAGAACAAGCTGTAAGCCGGCAACGATGGAAGGACTGGTTGTAAGACTTTCTGACAAAATTGCGTATACTAATCATGATATTGATGATGCAATGAGGGCAGGAGTAATAGATGATATTCCGCAAAAATTCAAAGATGTTTTGGGTAGTACATCAAGCTCTCGAATTAATGCAATGATAAGAGACACTATCAAAAACAGCGAAGGTATACGTGATATAAAAATGAGCTCAGACATGAATAAAACTTTGGGCGCTTAAGGGATTTTATGTTTAAGACGGTTTATCTTAATGATTATGCACTTAAAGAAAAAGAAAAGGTTAAAGACCTTATAACACATTTATTTTATTATTACATGATCACCCTGACAGTATGGATGATGAATTTATACAGCTAATTAAGAGCGGTCAACCTGAGCAGGAAGTAGTTTGTGATTATATAGCATGTATGACTGACAGGTTTGCAATTACTCTTTACAAAAAATTGTTTATACCAAGTTCTTGGAGTATTTATTGAAAATTTATAAGCTTTTATGAATAAAAATTTACAATGTCTGCAATATAAAAATGATAAACATTAATATTTCTAATAAAAGTTTATAATGAAAAGTCATGCAGAAGCAATTGATTTGGAAATGTATACAAACTTACACCTGTCAGAAGGATTTTGAGGAACCATGTCGAATTTATTATGTCAGGGCAGGAGGTAATTAAAATGTTCTATCCTCAGGAACTGATAGATGAGATAAGGATTCAAAATGATATTGTAAGCGTGATTTCAGAATATGTTGTGACTTAAACCAAAGGGAAGTTCGTATTTTGGATTATGCCCGTTTCATAATGAGTCTACACCATCATTTTCTGTTAGTGCGGATAAACAGTTTTATTATTGCTTCGGCTGCGGAGAAAGCGGAAATGTTTATAGTTTTATAATGCGCATGGAGAATTGTGATTTTCCTGAAGCGGTTAGGCGCCTTGCAGACAGAGTTCATATTGCCTTGCCTGAACCGGAATATTCAGAAGAGGCTAAGCAATTTGAAAAACTTAAACAGCAAATTTATGAAATGCATAAACTGGCAGGAAGGTATTACTATGCCAGGCCGCACAGCAAAAATGGTGTTAAAGCTGAAAGCTATTTAAATAATAGAGGTGTTAAACCTGAAATCCAAAAAAAATTCGGGATAGGATATGCACCGTACGGGAGAGGATATTTGTATGAATATCTGAAAAGAAAAGGCTATAAAAGGGATGCAATGCTAAAAAGCGGCCTTATTATGGAAAGCAAAGACGGCCGTGGTTTATATGACCGATTTTTTAACAGGATTATGTTCCCTATTTTTGATATGCAAGGAAGAGTTGTTGCTTTTGGGGGCAGAGTAATTGATAAAGGTGAGCCAAAGTACTTAAATTCACCCGAAACCGCTGTATTTAACAAAAGTAAAACTCTTTATGGCATGAACTTTGCTAAAATGGCAAGAAAAAGGGAAATAATACTTGTTGAAGGATATATGGACATGATTAGCATATATCAGGCAGGATTCCCTAATGTTGTTGCAGGACTCGGTACGGCATTTAACAATGACCATGCAAGGACGCTGCGCAAAATTTGTGACAGAGTTATATTATTGTATGACAGTGATGAAGCAGGGCAAAGAGCTGCATTGAGGGCTATTCCTGTGCTTGTGAACAATGGATTTGAGGTCATGGTAACTCAAGTAACAGGAGCAAAGGATGCTGATGAATTTATAAAGAAATGTGGTTCTGATGCATTTGGGAAACTACTGGTTGATGCAGTAAATTATATTGTTTTTCGAATAAATTTTATTAAGAAAAATTATAACATGAAAAATGCTGAGCATAGAGTGAGATTTGCTGAAGAGGCTGCAAAGGTCCTTTCCGAAGTTAACGATGATATTGAGAGAGATGTATATACAAAGGAAACAGCTGCTCTGTGCGAAATTGATGAAATGACTTTAAAAAGCAGAATTATGAGAATTCGAGATGCTACTGAAAGTGAATTTTTAAAATCAGCAGAAAAGAAGCGGAGAAGAATTTATACGGAAACAGACAGCAGAGATATACGTCCAAAGGGAGTCATTGAGGCTCAGAAAGCGGTGCTTTCATTGAGCGTATATAATGAAAAGATTTTAAGGACGGTATCAGCTGTGCTTAAACCGTATGAGTTTGACGGAGATGTTTATATAAAACTTGCGGATAAAATTTTCTCGGATTATGAAAAAGGTATAAAGAGAGAGCCTGCCGATATTGTAAGCTGCTTTGAAAGCCTTGAGGAGCAGAATACGGCAGCGGCTGTTTTTTCGGCTAAGATTGATTTTAATGATCCTGTAAAAACAGAAAAGGCATTGAATGAAAATATAAGAATAATTAAAAAAAATTACACGGACAACCTGTTGGCTAAGGCAGAAACCGTTGAAGATATAAAAAAACTTGCAGAAAATAAAAGAAAACTTGACGAATTGTATATAACCATTTCAGAGAGTTAACAATAGTGAGTATCTAGGAAGGGAAGGATTGAAATTGAAATCCGGAGAAGAAACCGTATTGATGACAAGGCTAAAAGAGCTTGTTACAATGGGAAAAAGCCGTAAGGGCGTTCTCGAATATAAAGAAATAATGGACTACCTCAGCGACATTGAGCTTGACTCAGACCAGATGGACAAGGTATATGAGTTCCTTGAAAGTCAGGGCATTGATATGATGGGTGCCATTGATACTGAGGAAGAAGTTGAAAAGGATATTGACCTCTCTCTTCCAGAAGGTATTAATATTGATGACCCAGTAAGAATGTATCTCAAGGAAATAGGTAAAGTTCCTCTTTTAAGTGCAGAGGAGGAAACAGACCTAGCTAAGAGAATGGAGGACGGCGATGAGGAAGCAAGAAAAAAACTTGCAGAGGCTAACCTCCGACTTGTTGTTAGTATTGCAAAGAGATATGTGGGCAGAGGTATGCTTTTCCTTGATCTTATTCAGGAAGGAAATCTTGGACTTATCAAGGCGGTTGAAAAGTTTGACTATCGTAAAGGGTATAAATTTTCAGCATATGCTGCTTTACAATTTGATTAGACGGAGGAATATAGCACGTTCGATTACGGAACCCACGAGAACGAAAAGAAAGGTAATCCGTATACCAGTTCATGGTCGAAACTATAAATAAACTTATTCATCGTATTTCTAAATGACTTGTGCACTGCAGGAATTGGGACATGAACGCATCTGCACGAGAGCTTGTTGCCAAAAAAATGTCGTTAACTTTTCTGTAGATAAAGTTAGGGAAATAATGAAGATAGCGCAGGCGGTTTACTTGAAACGCACTTGTGGTGGCAGTCATCTTGGAGATTTTATTCCTGATGACGATATAACTGCACCAGCTGATCTCGAGCTGCATTCACACTTCTTAGGCAGAGCTGATTTTGGACACCCTTACGGATAGGGAAAAGAGAATTTACACTCCGTTTTGGACTAGAAGATGGACGCTTGAAGGCTTTTAAGAATTAGGTAAAGAGTTCAATGTAACTCGTGAAGAATACGACAAATAGGCAAAGGCGCTTAGAAACTTCATTTCTATCAAGCAGAAGTAAAGCAAGTTATTTGGAGTGATTTTATTGAGCTGTCCTCATTTTGAGGGAAACTTTTTTTAGGAGAATAAATTATGGAAATTTGAGAGACTTAAAACAGTTGCATCTTTTGTACACGAAAGTCGTTCTATAGCAGATATAGGAACGGACCACGGATACACACCTATTTATAAAGAGGAAATAATAGACAGAGCTATTGCTTGTGATATAAATAGAGAACCAATAAAAAGAGCGGAAAGCAATATATAAATCATCTTGAAATGTTATAGAAACAGAGCTTGGAAATGGTTGTGCCCAATTAAAGCCGGTGAAACGGACAAATTGTAATTGCCGGTATGGGCGAAATGCTTATGATGAATATTTTAAAGACTTTTTCCGGATAAGCTGGAGGCTGTTAAGGAGTTAATACTGCGGCCTCAGAGTGATATTGAATGCGTTAGAAAGTTTTTACATTCGAGAAATAAAATTGATGATGAACAAATGCTTTATGAAGACGGCATATACTACACAGTTATAAGAGCAGTATTGGGTAAAGAGACATATGATAGTAAAAGGACTATGTTTTCGGCAAGATAAATGTGATAAAAAGAAAAGTGCGGCAGAAAAAATATTTATATGCGCAATACCATCAAAAAAACGAAAATATCAGAAAACCTTAAAGAGTACTGAAAATTCCGCAAATAGGCAAAAAGCGCTGAGTATCAAAAGATGTGCAAGGAGGTATACGAAGATGTCTGTGAAGTGCAGGGATATTATGTGGATAATGGAGGATTTTGCACCATCAAAGCTCGCTGAAGAATGGAATCAAGTAATGTTGCGGAAATCCAGATGCAGACATTAATAGAATTCTTAGCACTTGATGCTACTGAAACGTGATGAAGCAATTGAAAAAAATGCTGATTTAATAATAACGCATCATCCTCTTATTTTTCATCACTGCTTAAAAAAATAAATTATAATAATCCCGATGGAAGAAAAATTATAAAGCTAATAAAAAACGACATAGGCGTATTTTCTGCTCATACTAATCTTGATGCGGCTAACGGTGGTACGAATGATGTACTTGCACAGACAATAGGATTAAATGATATAACGGTACTTTCACCGCATACTCCTGAGGGTATGGGAATAGGACGAGTTGGTATTCTTGATGAAGATACAACATTGGGACTTTTGGCTGTTCGTATTAAAGAGTTACTTGGACTTGATGCAGTTCGTACTGTTGGCAACTTAAGTTCAAAAGTGAAAAAAGTTGCTTTATGTACTGGTGCAGGTTTTGAATTTATTGAATTGGCAATAAAGTCGAAATGTGATGTGCTTGTTACAGCAGATGTAAAGTATCATGAGGCTATGGAGGCAATTGATAAAAATATTGCCAATTGATGCAACACTTACATTACGCAACCGAAAACATAATTGTGTATTTAGCTAAATATATTCTTAAGAAACTTGAAAACAGGGGAATAGATGATGTTGAGGTATTAAAAATCAAATATTAACGGACAAACTTTTGTTCATATTTGACGAAATTGAAAAAGTTTGATTAATGTAACAGTGATGAATGATATTTCCGTTCCTGAGGGATCCTACATATATTGAATTGAGCAAAGAGTACAAAGATAGATTTAATGCGCCTATTATGATGGTAAGGTGGGGAAATACTCTGAGAGAACTTCTTTGAAGTAAGTGAAGGAGATAATATTATATTTATAGATTCTCTGACCGTGAAGGAATGAGTGTATATATGAGGACTGCGTGCATTATTATGCTTAAAGCAGTCAATGATATTTAGGAAGTGATACTCAGGTAGTAATAGAAAATTCTATAAAAAAGAATTTTTATTGTGAAGGCAAAACACAGGTTGAAATTGAACTTATTAAAAGTAAAGCACAGAATGAATGAAATTATTGTAAAGCAGACATTCCGATTGTGCGAAATAGGTTTAGGCATAAAGATGCTGTTAAAGAAGTTAAGAGAATTTGGACTTGAGGATAAACCTTTATCGCTATAGAAAGATACAGTTGTAAGTCTGTATAGCTTGGACGGATACTATGACTATCTCTATGGCTATATGGCTCCATCAACAGGGTGTGTGTATCTTTACGATATAGTTCCTTACGAAAATGGTTTCCTTATTTCTGCCATCGGTAAAAGATATTACTGAGCTTCCTAAAATTGAAAAGTTTGAAAAAATAACAAACGTTTTTAATATGGAGCAGATGCATTGGAGTCGTTTAATGGAAGTGAAAAATGTTGCTGAGTTAAATGATACAATAGTGGCCGAAAGGGTGAACTTGTAAGGATTAATGAAGCTTGCATGAAAAGAAGATGACTTCTATTGCTGACACAATTTTTCAAAAAAAGGATGATGTTAAGCTTGTACTTATTGCTGGTCCTTCTTCATCAGGAAAAACATCATTTGCTAACAGACTAGGTGTTCAATTAAGGGTACTTGGAGTAAAACCGCATGTTATATCTATGGATGATTATTTTGTCAACAGAGATGAGACTCCTATTGATGAAAACGGAAAAAGAAATTATGAGAATATTGACTGTATAGATATAAAGCAGTTCAATGATGATTTAAATGCACTTATTGCAGGAGAAACTGTTGAACTTCCGAATTACAATTTTGTTACTGGAATGAGGGAATATAAAGGAAACTTTATAAGACTTCACGAAAATGAAATAATTATAATTGAAGGAATTCATGGCCTTAATGACAAGCTTACTCCTTGTATAAAAGATGAAAATAAATTTAAAATTTTCATCAGTGCAATGACGCAGCTGAATGTTGATAATCATAAGTTTATATCAACCAGTGACAGCAGACTTTTAAGGCGAATTGTAAGAGACAGCCTTTCAAGAGGAAATGATGCTGCTCAAACAATCTCCATGTGGTCAAATGTGACTAGAGGTGAGGAAAAAAACATTTTTCCGTTTCAGGAAAATGCTGATGAAGTGTTTAATTCTGCAACTATATATGAGCTTTCTGTGCTTAAGCAGTATGCTGAACCGTTACTTTATAAAATTGATGACTCAATGCCGGAATATATTACTGCAAAAAGACTAATTAAGTTTATGGCTTATTTTCTTAGTGCACCGGCTGATTCAATTCCAAACAACTCACTTATCCGAGAGTTTGTAGGAGGCAGCGTATTCCATGTATAGGGCTAATTAGAATTAAATGTGAATTTTAAAAGTGTTATTGCATGAAATCAGCTTTTGTGTTACTATAAATCGGTGAGTGAGCTGGACAGTCGCGCTTACAGATAGTAAGTGAGGAAAGTCCGGGCTTCATAGGGCAGGGTGCCGGTTAACGGCCGGCGGAGGCGACTCCAGGGATAGTGCAACAGAAATAAACCGCCTGCTTATGCAGGTAAGGGTGGAAAGGTAAGGTAAGAGCTTACCGCCATTCAGGCGACTGAGTGGGCTCTGTAAACCCCACTTGAAGCAAGGCCCAAGTGAAACGCATGGAATTGCCCGTTCCGTTTCGATGAGGCTGCATGATGATATCGGTAACGATGTACCAAGATAGATGACTGTTCAAGACAGAACCCGGCTTACAGGTTCGCTCACTATTAAAAATGATAATTATTGATGTATATTATTTCTAATTAAAACAACCTCCGATGTTTTTCGGGGGTTGTTTTAATAGCATAATAATATTTACAATTTCACTGTATATATGAGGTGATATTATGGCTTTGACGCTTGCGGAGTTATGCAGAAATTCAGAAAATGATTATGGTATGATGCTGATTGCCGGAGAAAAGGGAATAGACAATATAGTTCAGTGGGTTCATTATATTGAGGGCGGAGAGGTTCCGAGATTTTTGCATGGATATGAACTTGTATTTACGACAGGTATAGCTCATAGGGATAATAACTGGCTTATACAGTTTGCAGAAAAACTGTATGAATATGGTGCATGTGGCTTTGTAATTAATCTCGGTCCTTATGTCAGGAATATTCCGAGAGAGCTCATAGACTATTGCAATACGGTTAATTTTCCACTTTACACAATTCCTTGGGAAACAAGAATAGTGGATATAACCTATGAATTCTGTCACCATATAATTACTGATGAAAAACTTAGTAAAGGCAAGGCAGAGATGTTTATTTACGCAATTAATAACCCTCAGCAGGAAACAACATATAAACCTATTTTGGAGAAAAGTGGATTTGTTGATGGTCAGACATATTTAATGGCTGCAGTAAGCCTAAAGGTTAACAACCCGGAACGCCGAGAAAGTGCTGAAAGAATGGCTAAATACAACATTGGCAGGAGACTTAATGCATATACTGAAAGGCATTCTATTTTTGATATGGATAAATTTATTTTAGTTGTATGTCAGGGTATTGGTCAAACTGAGTTTGAAACAGAAATAAAGAGTCAGGCAGAAATATTAAAAAGTTCATTCATCAAGGATGGAATATACATAGGAATTGCACCGTATGAAAGAGATAGTGCAATGCTTAGAAAGGCATATAAAAGGGTATGCGACGTTATTAAGCTTGCCGAAAGTTTTAATTCGGAATTTATGAGGTATTCTGATACAGGAATATATAAACTGCTTATGGCTATTGAAGATAAGAGTAATCTAAGAGATTATTATAACGAATGTCTGGGCGCTTTGGTTGAACATGATGAGGAAAATGGTACAGATTATGTATCAACATTAAGGTGTTATCTTGACAATGAATCAAGCATTGCAGAAGTTGCTAAATTAACATATGTTCATAGGAATACTGTAAATTACAAAATTAAAAAAATAAAAGAAATATTAAACTGTGATTTGCTGCAAAGTGATAAATTAAAATTAATGCTTGCATTTTGTATAGAGAAAGTTTTATAGAAAAAAGCACTCAAGCCTGATGACTAGAGTGCTTTTATTATTATTGAATATAGCCTATGTATTCTTCGGCAAATTTGCGTGCAACTGCGCCGTCAGAAGCGGCGGTTACGATTTGTCGAAGATGTTTGACGTACATCTCCTGCTTAACAAAAACTCCGGGAATGTTTGTCTTTGTTGTTTCACGCGTAATATAGCCATCACTGTCCCGGATTCTAATTGATTTTTTACAAGAGCTGTATTTGGCATTCTTCCCACTGCAACAAATACTCCTTTGCATTCGATGATTTGTTGTATCTTTAGTAACTTTATTATAAAAATACAGCCTTGATATTCTCAAAAAGAAGCTTAACTTTACTGTTCCAAACTAAATTCTGTTTTCAGACTTTCTAACTGGGTTTGATAACTTACAGAAGCTCTGAGAGAATCTCGTCTGTGAACGAGATAAACTTTTCTGCAGAGCTTTGAAAGGTAAAGAGCATCTTCTGCTGCGGTGTTACCT
Source organism: Candidatus Metalachnospira sp. (assembly GCA_040767305.1). GTDB lineage: Bacteria > Bacillota > Clostridia > Lachnospirales > Anaerotignaceae > Metalachnospira. The sequence continues at coordinate 24,739 of JAXGOV010000013.1, forward strand.
CCGCCGACAACAACTACGTCTTTTCCTCTGAACATCATGCCATCACATGTTGCACAATACGAAACGCCTCTGCCTCTAAGTTCATTCTCATTTTCAACACCAAGTGATCTTGGAGCAGCACCTGTAGCAATAATAACTGCTTTAGCCTCATAATCACCTGATGTTGTTTTGATTATTTTGAGTTCTGAATTCAATATAAGTTTAGTTACTTCTGCAAATTCACTTAAAGCACCGGCTTTTTCTGCGCCGGATTTCATTTTCATTGCAAGATCAAATCCTGCAACTGTCTCATCAAATCCAGGATAATTGTCAATTTCGCTTGTAGTAGCCATTTTGCCCACCGGGAGCAAGCATTTCAAGAAGCATAACACTTAATCCTGCTCTTGAAGCATAAAGAGCGGCGGTGTATCCAGGACCTCTCCGCCTATGATTACAACATCATAATTTTTCAATCACTCCTTTAAATCAGATTACTGTATGTTTAAAAATTTTTTTCCATGTGTATAAGCATGAAATTTACTTCTATTATATACTATATTACCATATTATTCTTTATAATTCAGCAACAATATAAAAATAGTTTTTTTGTTGCCAATGAACTATGTGAATGATATATACTTTCCTTTAACGGGGGTGAGGAAATGGAGTTTAAGGATGTTTTTCCTGTGTGGAATAAACTTAATCAGTCAGACAAAGAATTATTAAGCAAACTGACATCTAAGCATAAGCTTGAAAAGTGCTATATTCTCTGTGTTGTCTATGATCTTCCATTGTTCTGCAGTGATTAATACTGTATGATTAATGACATTAATTAAATGTGGTGTTTAATAGTAAGCTTTCAAGAGGAAAAATTGAAATAACAGACAGAAGCTGGAAAATTTAATATAAACAATATCCCTCAAACATCAGATGTCTAGGGGATATTGTTAAGGAGATTATTCATAGATACTATTTTATATCAAATTCTAGTTGTTAACTTAGTTATTTAACGAGGTCAAGAATATTGTTCTTGGGGAGAGCACCAATACTTCTTTTAACCTCTTTGCCATCTTTCATAACTACGAGTGTGGGGATACTCATAACTCTGAATGTTGATGCAAGTTCCGGCTGTTCATCTACATTTATTTTACCTACTTTGATGTTTGCATTTTCAAGTGCAATTTCATCTACGAGCGGAGAAACCATTCTGCATGGTCCACACCATACTGCCCAAAAGTCAAGAAGTACAGGCTTATCTGATCTTATAACTTCTTTTTCAAAGTTTTCTTTAGTAATTTTAATTGCTGACATATTCAACACTCCTTTTTCTAATACCATTTATATGTGAGTAATATTTGTTTTCTTTTATGTCTGAATTATATAAGATATCATGCATAAGTTCAGTGACGCAGTCACATAACCTATCGTTATTTAATATGATTTGAATTTTTTTTTATATACTTGAAATTTATTGTAAATACGATATAATTAATTTCAGTTTAGGAATAGTAATACTTTTGTTTAGTATTAATAAAGGAGCAGAACTATGGATATAGGTCATAAGATAAAACAGCTCCGTGTTGGAAAGAATCTTACTTTAGAAGAACTTGCAAGCAGAAGTGAGCTTACAAAGGGTTTTCTTTCACAGCTTGAAAGAAATTTGACATCACCTTCGATATCAACATTAGAGGATATTCTTGAGGCACTTGGAAGTTCTCTTTCGGATTTTTTTAAAGAGGAAAAGGACGAACAGACCGTTTTTCAAAAAAAGGATTTTTTTGTTGATGAAAGAGATGAATATACAATTAACTGGATTGTCCCTAATACACAAAAAAATGACATGGAACCTATTTTAATAGAAATACCGCAAGGAGGCAAATCATTCAGTGTTAATCCTCACGGCGGTGAAGAGTTTGGATATGTTATTGATGGAAGTGCAGTGCTTGTGGCTGATGGAAAAAGATTTAATGTAAAAAAAGGTGAGACATTTTATATGACGGGGAAAGCTTTCCATTACATTACTAATGAAAAGAAAACAACGGCTAAAATAATTTGGGTATCAACGCCGCCGTTGTTTTAGGAGGATATAATGCATAAACTGATACAATTCAAAAACATAGTCAAGGACTTTGACGGACAAATAGTGCTTAAGGGTATAAACCTCGATATTTATGAAAATGAATTTGTTACTCTGCTGGGACCATCTGGCTGCGGAAAAACAACATTGCTTCGTATTCTAGGCGGATTTTTAAGACAAAATGAAGGACATGTTATATTTGATGACGTTGAGATTTCAGATTTTCCTCCCTATAAGCGTGAACTTAATACGGTATTTCAGAAATATGCTCTTTTTCCCCATATGAATGTTTATGACAATATAGCTTTTGGATTGAAAATCAAGAAAGAACCAAAAGATGTTATCGAACAGAAGGTAAATCGAATGCTTAAGCTTGTTGGACTTGATGACTACGGAAAAAGAAGTGTAACTGAGATGAGCGGCGGCCAGCAACAGCGAGTAGCTATTGCAAGAGCCCTTGTTAATGAACCGAAAGTGCTTTTGCTTGATGAACCTCTTGGTGCGCTTGACCTTAAGCTTAGAAAAGAGATGCAGCATGAGCTTAAAAAGATTCAGCAGGAGGTAGGAATTACATTTATATATGTAACTCATGACCAGGAAGAAGCTCTTACCATGTCTGATAAAATTGTTGTTATTAAGGATGGGGAGATACAGCAGATAGGAACTCCTACTGACATATACAATGAGCCTGTAAACGAATTTGTTGCAAACTTTATAGGAGAGAGCAATATAATTGATGCTGTAATGGTCAAGGACTATGAAGTAATGTTTGAAGACAAAAAGTTCGAGTGTGTTGACTTTGGTTTTGGCGAAAACGAGCCTGTACAGGTAGTTATAAGACCGGAGGATATTGATATTGTTGATAAAAAGAGCGGAAAACTTAAAGGTGTTGTTCGTTCAGTGCTTTTCAAGGGTGTTCACTATGAAACTATAGTAGAGACAAAGAAGGGCACAAACATTACGGTTAAAATGCATGTGTTTAATGAAAAACCGGTTGTAAATGAAAAAGCAGGAGAGATGATGAGTGCCAATGACTTTGTACTTGATGCAGAGGACGTTGCTGAGCTTACAGATACTGATATCATTGCAAGAGCTTCTGCACAGGCATGGGATCCTGAGTCGGATGAATATATTTCAATCAGTAAGATTGAATATGATATAAAAGCAGAAAAGGGTACATATCCGGTTACATTCTATACATCAGCCGGAACAAGCGTAACTGCAAAAATGATTGTTCTGGATGAAAATAAGGTAGCTAACAGTGAATATCAGGAAGAAATATTTGCTGTTAATATATTTAAATCAGCAGATGAAATCAAAGAAAGCATTGCTCTTGATACGGATCTTAAAACTTGGGCAAATGCATCGGCATGGAGTCTGGAAGATGGCTCACATGTTGAGATTACAAAGGTAGAATATGATTTTGACCCTGAAAATATTGTTGCGGGGGAATATTACGTAACCTTTGCCACAGAAGGTTATGAATATAAAATTGATACTACCGATAAATTTCATGAAGGTGACGAGGTGGGACTTATGTTTGCACCTGAGGACATACATGTTATGTCTTTAAGAGGCTAAGCGTATGAATCATTTTAGAAAAATGTCTTATCCTTATGTGGCGTGGATAAGTATTATGATTGTTGCGCCTATGCTGCTTATTATTATGTATGCCTTTATTCAAGGCAGCAACAATGTAACAACTTTCAGATTTACACTGTCTAATTTTACTAAGTTTTTCAGTGACAAGGTATATATAGATGTGCTTTACCGCTCACTGTACATAGCTGTTTTTACAACATTATTGTGTCTGGTTATAGGTTATCCTACCGCATATATAATATCAAAAGCAAATCCTAAGAGAAAGACATGGCTAGTTCTCCTTATTACATTTCCTACGTGGATAAATATGCTTGTACGTACATATGCGTGGTTGGGAATTTTGCAGGATGACGGTATTGTGAATATGCTTTTAGGAATGTTTGGAATTGGCACTGTAAAAATAATATATACGGATTTTGCTGTAGTTCTCGGAATGGTATATAATTTTGTGCCTTTTATGATACTGCAAATATATTCATCACTTGAAAAAATGGATAGAAGTTATTTGGAGGCAGCAAGCGATCTTGGTGCAAATAAGTATGAATGTTTTTGGAAAATAACATTTCCCATGAGCCTTCCCGGTGTAATAAGCGGTATAACACTGGTGTTTTTGCCTGCGGTATCAAGTTTCTTTATTCCCAAACTGCTCGGCGGCGGACAGTTTGTACTTATTGGCAACGTAATAGAGACTCAGTTCCTTACAGCGGGAGATTGGAATTTCGGAAGTGCAATATCTCTTATAATGGCGGTAATAATAATGATTTCTCTCTATATAACCCGCAAGATTGATACAGATCCGGCGGCAGAGAAGGGAGGAATATCCTGATGAAAGAGAAAAAGAAAATCGGATCAAAAATATTTGTGGCATTACTGCTTATTTTCTTTTATATGCCAATTATTTATATAATTATATTCTCATTTAACGGATCTCGTTCTTTGACACATCTGGATGGTTTTTCGCTCAGGTGGTATGAGAAAATGTTTAGTGACAGAACTATGATGGAATCAGTCGTATATACCATTGTAATTGCGGTATTTGCAACAATAGTATCTACAATTGCAGGAACGATAACTTCCATCGGATTATCAAAATCCAGACCTGTACTAAAGAAGAGCGTTGAGCAGATAAACAATTTTCCGATTATGAATCCTGAAATCGTTACTGCCATAGGACTGCTTATGTTTTTCAGTGCACTCGGTATTAAAAAAGGTTTTTTGACACTTTTGCTGGCGCACATTATGTTTTGCATACCATATGTTATGCTGTCGGTTACACCGAAATTAAGATCTTTGGATCCTAACTTGGCTGATGCAGCAATGGACTTGGGAGCAACACCGTTTCAGGCTCTTACAAAGGTAATAGTGCCGCAGATAATGCCCGGAATAGTGTCAGGAGCACTTATTGCATTTACTATGTCGTTTGATGATTTTATTATTTCTTATTTTGTAACCGGCAATGGTGTAAGCAATATTTCTATACTTGTTTATACAATGAGTAAACGTGTTAATCCTTCTATTAATGCTCTTTCAACCTTAGTAATATTTATTATTACTACAGTACTAATTATTGTAAACGTTATACCTATCATAAAAGAGAAAAAGGAGAAAAGGACAATATGAAAAAGTTTTTACCTATTGCATTAAGTGTGCTGCTTTTGATGACAGGCTGTTCCGGCGGAAAATCAAGTGCGGCAGAAGATCCGATTGAAAAATATGGTTCAGACAAACTTAAACTATTTAACTGGGGCGAATACATTGGAGAAGATGTAATATCTAACTTTGAAAAACAATATGGTGTAGATGTAATAACTGAGTATTTTGATTCAAATGAAATGATGTATACAAAGCTTCAGGCAGGCGATTCATATGATGTTATTATACCTTCAGATTATATGATTCAGAGGCTTATAAGTGAAAATATGCTGCAGAAGCTTGATAAATCTCTTATTCCAAATATGGATGTACTTGCTGACGGAGTTAAAAATCTTGAATTTGACCCTGACAACACTTATTCAGTGCCATATTTCTGGGGGAGTGTAGGGATTGTTTATAATAAAAAGAATGTCCCTGAGGAGCTTGTAAAAGAAAAAGGATTTGAAATTCTTAAAGACACAGATTATGCAGGCGATATTTACATGTATGACTCAGAAAGAGATTCATTCATGGTTGCGCTTAAGGCACTCGGATATTCTATGAATACACAGGATGATGCTGAAATAGAGAAAGCCTATCAGTGGCTCCTTGAACTCAACGATACAATGGACCCCGCATATGTTACAGATGAAGTAATTGACAATATGATTAACGGTACAAAAGATATTGCTGTCGTTTACAGCGGTGATGCTACAGTCATTCTTGATGAAAATGAAGATATGGGATTTTATATGCCCGATGAAGGAACTAATATTTGGTGTGACTCAATGTGCATACCGGCAAACGCTGAGAATCCACTGCTTGCTCACGAGTTTATAAATTATATTCTTTCATATGATGCTTCATATGATAATACAATTACTGTTGGATATGCTTCACCTAACAAAGATGTGCTTGAGGAAGTATCAAATAATGAATATGCTGATAATGAAGCATATCTTCCAAGGGCGAACTATGAGAAAGATGAAGTTTTTGAGGATAATGAAATAATGAGACAGAAACTCAGTCAGCTCTGGCTTAAAGTTAAGGCTCAGTAAATATATTTATAACGGCAGTCACAAACTTTGTGATTGCCGTTATTTTTGCTATTCCAAAAGCAATGCTTTTGCTTTCTTATATTTTTCAAGCCTTTTGAAATCTTTTTCGCTTGGATTAGTTATTCTTGTCATGTCCATATTATCTTTCAGGTCTGCGAGCTTAACAGCCTTTGCAATTGCATTTGACTTAAGTTTCAATATATATTCCATATAATCTTCATCATCAGTTCTTGTCAAAAGCTTTAAAGCTGTAATGATATCATCGTCAAAACCTTGATTTTTTAGGTATTCAATAGTCACTGAGGTATCTTCTGCGACATCATGGAGAACGGCTGTGCATTGTTCCTTAATATCGCCTTCCACATAAAACATAACCCGCAAGGGGTGTAGAATATATGGTTTGCCTGCTTTGTCAAATTGTCCGTTATGTGCTTCAGATGCTATAATTATTGCTTTGTTTAACATTGTTATTTCCTCCAAAATGAAGTATATAAGAATAAAAATTCAGTATAAATATATTAACACTGATTTGCGGAGAATAACATGGTTTTTGGAATATATTGCAGAAAATCTGTATTGAGCGAAAAGGGCGAGTCTGTTGAAAATCAGGCTGAAATGTGCAAAGATTACATAATTGGAAAATTCGGAGATGGTAACAGCACTGTTATTTATGAAGATGATGGCTTTTCTGGGAAAAATACTGAACGACCTATGTTCAAAAAAATGACGGAGGATATAAAAAAACGCCGCTTGGATTATGTTATTTGCTACCGTTTGGATAGAATAAGCAGAAGTGTAAGCGATTTTTCGTCTCTTGTGGAGATGATGAATGGGTGTAAGACGGGTCTGATTTGTATAAAAGAAGAGTTTGATACATCAAGGCCTATGGGAAAGGCAATGATGTACATGGCTAGTGTTTTTGCACAGCTGGAGCGAGAGACTATCGGCGAAAGAGTTCGTGATAATATGCTAATGCTTTCAAAAAGCGGACGTTGGCTCGGCGGGAACACACCTTTGGGATATCATTCGGTAAAGGTTGAGTTTGTAACCGAAACAGGAAGAAGCAAGTATGCATGTTATCTTAAGGAAGACAAAAACCTAATTATACCAATTAAAATATTTCAGACGTATCTCAAATATGAAAGTGTTTCAAAAACAGTTGAAAAAATAAATAAAGCGGGATACAAAACTAAAAACGGAGATGAATTCACAAATTATTCTGTAAGAAATATTCTTACTAATCCAGTATATTGCAAAGCCGATAGGGATATTTTTGATTATTATAAGGAGTCTGGCATTGAACTGTTCGGTGAGTGCGCTGAGTTTGGGCTAGTTGCATACAATAAAGCTGATAAAGAGAATAAAATAATTGCTGTTGGAAGACACAGACCGGCAGTAAGCGGAAAAGAATGGGTGGCAGTTCAAGAAGAATTGGGTTCTGCTAAACGATATTATCAAAAGCGACTTACACAGGGTAAATCGTTGGCATCGGGCATAATAGTTTGCGGTTTATGCGGAGGCAGAATGCTGGCTGTTAACAGAAGCAACAAGGTTGATTATGATTATATTTGTGAGAATAAAAGAAAGTATCATAGATGTACAAGTAAGAATGCTAATGGTAAAAACACAGATGAGAAAATAAGAAATTATATGTTATCTGAAAGAATTATTAATGAGAAATCCGATATTTTTGACATGAAAAAAGATGTAAGAGATGGACTGGAAATTATCTGGACAGGAGAGAAAATTGAAATAAACAAGTTGCTTTGAAATGATTCAATGTAACTCAAGTAACTCTTCAAGTGCGTTTGAAAAATTTATTTTTATATACCATCCGGCAAGATAAATTTATGATTTTTTCATATATACACCTCATTTTTGTAGGCTTTATTATTTAAATATAATTCTGAATTATAGGGTGTTTAATTGTTTTAATAGACATTTAGCTGAAAAAAGGATAGAATAAAGACTATATTTGTTTTCTGGAGGTGCTTAAGTGATCGAAAAAATCTATTCAAATCCCGATATATATAAATTGTTTATTCCTTTGCCGGATAATCCTCTGCAGAACCTTAATTGTTTTGTTTTAAAAAGTGATAAAGGCAATCTTATTATTGACACAGGTTTTAATCGTCCCGAATGTGAGGAGGCACTTAAATCCGGACTCAAAGAGCTTGAGATTGATATAAATAACACAGTGCTTTATCTTACACATATGCATTCTGATCATGTAGGACTTGCGGCAACAATTATGCCAAATAGTTCAAAGATTTATATGGGCAGAATTGATTATGATTACCTTATGACATCAGTAACAGGAAATCACTGGGACGACACGGATGATTTTTTCAGAATGCACGGTTTTCCGGAAGATAAATTAATTGAGCTGCGTACAAAAAATCCAGCAAGAGCATTTCAGGTTGCTGGAGCATTTGATGCAATAAGACTTGAGGACGGAGATAAATTCAAGGTTGGTGATTATGAGTTTACATGTATTTTTGTTCCCGGTCATACTCCAGGAAATACATGTTTATACTATGAAAAGGAAAATCTCATGTTTTTGGGCGATCATGTACTTTTTGATATTACACCTAATATTACGGCATGGTACGGAGTTAAAAATTCGCTTAATAATTATATTGAGAGCCTTAAAAAAATCAGAACGTTTAATATTGTTACAGCCCTTCCGGCACACAGGAACACGAAGGGTATTAACGTATATGAAAGAATAGATCAGCTTCTTGTGCACCATGAAGAAAGGCTTAAAGATACAGAAAATATTGTAAAAATGATACCAAATTCAACTGCCTACGAAATAGCTGCATATATGAAATGGCAGATGAGAGGCAAAAATTGGGACGAGTTCCCCATAAGTCAGCGCTGGTTTGCTGTTGGAGAAACAATAGCGCATTTGGATTACCTAATGGCAAAAGGTATAATAAAATGTGACATTGGTTCTGAAGGAGTTCATAGATATACACTTATTTAAAGTTTTGAAAAGCACCTCAAAGCATTTGTTTTTGGGGTGCTTTATTGTACACGAAACCCCCGCGTTGGACGCGGGGGTTCGCTGATTCTTTGAGGTGAATCAAAAAAATATTTTTTTGGTGCAAAATTTAAATTTAGTCTACTTCGCAGTTATAATATTACTTAAACGGTAAACATAATTACTATTGTAGTGTTGTGGAGCAACTCTTTATGAACACAAATTAGCCGATAAAATCTTTGACAATTGAGTTAAATCGTTCAGGTTCTTCAAAAAACAGAAGATGTCCGCGTTCATCAAAGAGTTCCAACTTCGAGTTTGGAATATGTTCATGATTCCAAACCTGTGATTTCCAGTTAACAAAGCTTTTCTTGCCGCCAATAATAAGCGTAGGAATTGTAATTGTGGGAATAACGTCTCTCCAGTCACCAAGCCAATGAGTAAATGCAAGTGTTGCAGTATAATCGGCAGGCATTTTCATATTTTCTTCGATGAGCTGATTTTTTTCCTCTTCGGTAACCTGTTTTGTAAGAAGACCAGTAATTAACTCTACTGTATATGCAGCCTTGTCATCAAGAATAGCTTTGCAATTGGCAAGCAGCTCATCATATGTCCAAAGCCCAAGTTCATTTTCCTCACATTTGAGTAGCCATGCAGGCTCATCAACAAGTATCATTTTTGAAAGACGTTCTGAGCCAAAAGTATCCCAGTAGCTCCATATAACAGAGCAACCCATTGACCATCCAAGAATATTAACATCTTTCAAATCCAGTCCCGTAAGCAGATCGTATATGTCTTTTGACAGACGAGCAAGACGATAGCCATGATTTGGTTTCTCAGATTCACCGTGACCACGTTGGTCAACAGCAATCACTCTAAAATGTTTTGCCAGCTCAGGGATATTATACTTAAATGACTCTGCTGATTGACCCCAGCCGTGGATCATAACAAGCGGTTTACCGGTACCGGCTTCCAGATAATGCAACTTTGTTCCGTCGCTTACAGTAAAATACTTTGACATTATATTGTTCATTTGTATTCCCTCCTCTGTTTATTTTTTCTCTTTTATCTAAATTGGCTGTTGAATTTAGCGTATAGGTGTTGAACGTCACCTCCCAATTCTGATCCGTATTAATTTCGGCCAATGTTAGAGAATTGATTGTATACATTAAATGGTGAGAAAAATGCACCATTTATGCTATAAAAATTATTTGAGCTGACTAGTGATCAAATAACGATAAATTATCATGATTTTTCTTTACAGTATAAGTAATTATGTGATATAGTCTAGTAATATTTAATGTTTGATTTGTTTGGCTAAAGAAAGGTATTCTTAGTCAAATAATATATAATTTGAGTCAAATAAGAAATTTGTTTGTATAATCATCATTAATGGTGATTATTATTGCACCATTAATGATAATTAAGTTTGTCAGTTTTGTCAAGTGGATTTTCTAAATGTTTTTGTTTTTTGTATAAAATGGAGGAAATAACGTGCAGTTGGTTGTTATGGCAGGGGATTTAGGTCCCAAATGGTTTCATGTTGCGCTTCGTGCGATGGTGATCATCGCACAGTCAAGCGATATGGTGACTAGTTCTCAGCTTTCAGAAAAGCTCGGGTGTGAAACTACTTATCTAAAAAAAATTATGGCTCGGTTAGCCAAAAATGACCTTATTATCTCATACCCAGGACGGTATGGAGGATACATTCTAGGCAGATTGGCAAGTGAGATCACTGTGCTTGATGTCTATCAAGCATTAGTAACGACTGAGCCGACACCGTATTATTCGGTACCACCGACTGGTTCAGAGTACTATATTTCTCTTATTGTTTTAAAAGGCGAAAAAGCATTTCAGAATGTATTAAAAGATTTTACCATTGAAGAACTTTTGGGTGAAGGAGAAATTGACTAATTCGACCTTTCTTTTATGAGTTTGGGTAGAGGGCATGTTTCAGATAATAAATTGCCGTGCCAATGGCGTATCTGCTTATTCCGGCATTTGGAGATTCAATCTGGAAAGCATGGATTCCACCGGGAATAAGTGAAAAACCAGTCTGATCTTGTACTTGTGTAAGCCTCGCAATAAAAGCGATTGTTTCATCACGATGCGGATCAAGTCCGCCCACGTAACAATAACATGGTGGTAAACTGCTTAGGTCTGTTGCTCTAGCGGGTGCAGCGTATGGAGATATATCGTTCTTGTTTTCGTGCCCTTTTCCGAGGTAAAAATTCCATATATGCTTACATGAATTATAATTAAGTGCTCTCGGATCTTTAAACTCCTTGCTGGACTTTGTTTGTAATCTGTCATCAATGGTTGGAGCAATTGGCATTTGAAATATGGGCATTGGACCTCCGCGGTCTCTTGCCATTAGGCAAACTGCAATTGTCAGACCTCCCCCACTGCTCAATCCTGTAACAGCGATACGCAATGGATCTACTCCAAATTTGCTTGCGTTAGCAACAAACCATAAAAGTGTTGCATAGCAGTCTTCATAAGCAGCAGGAGCAGGATTTTCCGGCGCTAATCTGTACTCAGGTGATACGATTACGCATCCAATATCTTTTACATAACGATAGCACATATCATCTTCATGCTTAGGACTTCCTATCGTATATCCGCCATAATGAAAATACAAAAGACCGGGAAGAATCCCGGTTCTTATTTTTGGTTCATAAATCCGGATTTTAATTTCTGGGGCACCTTCAGGGCCGGGAATCATCTGTTCGGTTATCTTAACTTCTGGATCTGGAGGAACAGGAATTGGCGGATAAATAATATCCCTTCCGATTTTTCTTAGAAAATTTTCGTTGCTCCATGCACCTAAATATGCTGGCGGCTGTGATAAAATATAAGTGAATTCTGGATCAAGATATTTTTCTAAATACGATTCGCTCATATGCTGTACCTTCTTCCGTTCTTAATGAATATTTCTTATTATCCATTATATATATCTAATGATTCAAGTCAAATTTTATTGTAGCCTTAAAATAAATGCAGTTTATTATATTCAGGAGTCAAATGATTTTGCTGCATAATAACCGAGGATTATCATCATTTATTTGCTATAGATTTTATTTATGAAGTAAAAGTAATAAATAATCTAATATATCAGTATACTCATATTAAAAAGGGTCGGAGATGGCAGATAAAAATTGAAAAATAAATTTTTTTTGTACATATTTTCGATTGTGGTTTCTCTAACGGTTATAAGTGGGGCGTTTGCAGAAACAAGCGATGAGAAGAACAACATTGCGTATCTTGCCGTAATAATTGATGATTTTGGCTATGACGGACAGGGACGGAAGAAATGTTAGACTTAGACATACCTTTTACGGCTGCAATTATGCCTTTTTCGGAACATACCGCAGATGACTGCAAACTTATATCTGAAAGCGGAAATGATGCAATAATTCATCTGCCTATGGAAGCAAAAAACGGCAAAAAAAGCTGGGTAGGAGCAAAGGGTATTTTCTGTGATATGACAAGTGAAGAAATCAAAGAAGTTGTTAACGAAGCTTTTGATGCTGTGGATATTGCTGTAGGAATTAACAATCATATGGGTTCGGCAATAATGGAGAGTCAAGAGAAGCTCGGCACAGTTATGGATATTGTAGCTGATAAGGGGGTTGTATTTGTTGACAGTCTTACGACTGCGTGTTCAAAAGGAAAAGAGCTTGCCAAACAAAAAGGTGTAGATTATTTGGAAAGGACTGCGTTTATTGATTGTCCGGGTAACACTGATGCAACAGCATGCAATATTTTAAAGGCTGCAAAGGTAGCAAAGAAAAATGGATATGCAGTTGTAATAGGTCATGTTGGACCTGCAGGCGGAAAAACAACTGCCGAAGCGTTGAAAATAGCAAAGGCACAGGTTGAAAAAATGGGAGTGGAATTTGTTACTGTCAGTGAGCTTAACAATATAATTAATGAGGGGAATGATATATAAAAAGAAGCTTTTGAGAAAAGTCCATTAATATGATATACTCACATCAGTATGAATGTGAGGAAGTGTTTTAAATGGGTGCATGGCAAACGAGAGGTCTTAGAGGAAGTGTTCTTGAGGATTGCATTAACTTTACAAATGATTATTATCGTCAGCATAGACTTGCTGTAATACAAAAAATACCGACACCGATTACCCCTGTTGAAATGAATAAGGAAAGCAGTACGATAACCCTTGCATACTTCGATAAACAAAGTACTGTGGATTACATAGGTGCGGTACAGGGCATTCCAATTTGTTTTGACGCAAAGGAAGCAGCTCAGAAAAGACTTCCGTTGCAAAATATACATTCTCACCAAATAGAGTTTATGGAAGATTTCAGTGTGCAAGGAGGCATATCATTTCTGCTGGTTAATTTTACTGGAGAAAATGAGTTCTTTCTTCTGCCGCTTGAAGTGCTTAAAAAATATTGGGAAGATGCTCAGAATGGTGGACGAAAATCTATACCATATGGTGCTTTTGAGCAAAGATATAAGATAAAAAATACAAATGGTGCAATGCTAAACTATTTGGAAGCTGTAAATGAGTATTTAAAAGAAAAAAACTAGTGTTAATATTATTAATTATTAAATTTAAGGCAATCATATCCATATACGGAGGGATGTATATGAAAAAGATTGCTTTATTTTTATTGTGTATAACATTATGCGGATGCTCATCAGCATCAAAAAAAATTATGGTTGAAAATGTAAATGGCGATATTACTGAGGGAGGCAATGGCTCAAACAAATGAAGATGAAAAGTTTTTAATAGGTGCAGATATATCAGATGATAACTTAGCAAAAGATATTTCCAATTTTGAAGAACTTACGGGAAAACATGACATATATGCTGATGAGATTTTTATTACAGAGGCAGATAAAGCAGAAAATTTTATACTTGAAGCTTACGCTTCTGGCAAAACACCGTATATTATTCTCAAATGCCAGGATAACGTAAGAAAAGACAGTTTAAAGGCAAGCATAGATGAAATGGCAAGAGATTATTGGCAAATATCAGGTGCCTTTATTTGTTGAAATATTTGAAAATGACTATTTGAGTGATATAAATAATGAATATTATAAATATCTTTTGCGGAAAAATTTTACGAAAAGAATGCATTTGTCAAAAGAGTTTGGTCAGTTAAAACAGACGATATTATGATTGCTGATAAGTATTGCCCTGACAGTGATGTTGACTATATCTGTGTTAATGGGTATTTTGACACAGAAAAAGAAGCTGAGAGATTTTTTGAAGAAAAAAACGAGTTTTTCTCTTCTGATAAACCGGTGATTTTACGTTTTGGTGCGGTAAGTTTTTCATCTGCAGACTGCACATATACAAGTGATGAGGCGAGCAACATCATAAGCAAAGTTTATGAAGATGCAAAAAAAGATAAGAATATAAAAGGTGCAATTTATATGGATAAATCTAACCGAATATCCAACAAATCAGCTTATTCAAATTATTATATTACTATTGATAAAAAAGTTGCCGAAGCATATAAAAATGCCATTTCTTAATGCATTCAGATTGTAGATTGTCTTAAATTGATGATGATAGTATAATAATGGAAAAGGAGTTGATTGTATGGATATAGGCATAAGTAAAAAAATTGCTGAAGCGGTTATTAATACAGCACTGTCAAAGGGCAGGGATTTTGCCAAAATTTTTGTGAAAATACCGTTCGTAACAATATTTCCATGGTAAACGGTCATGTAGATAAAACCGTCAGCGGTCTTGATTATGGAGCCGGAATTAGAGTTTTAAACGGGCTTAATGCTGTTTATGTATACACGAATGATATGAGTGAAAATGGTCTTATTAAAACAGCAAAGGCTGCTGCTGATGCAATTGAAAAAGCAAAAAAAACAAATTGCAAACAATTCCAAGTTATTGAGCACAGTAATATAAATCCCATAAAAGTACAGCCTTCAGAGGTTAAGAATAAGGAAAAAAGAGACTTGCTTAGGAGACTTCTGACACTGCATTCAATTATAGTAATAAAATCATGCAAACCAGAAGCGGATATATGGACAATACTCAGGATATTCTCATCGTAAATAGTGATGGTCTTTGGGCAGAGGATAGGCGTGTGAGAAGTCGTTTTTCAATAGAGGCTGTTGCAGGAAACGGAAATGAAAAGCAAAGCGGGAGGTTTAGTCCCGGAGGGTCTGAGGGTTTGAACTGTTTAATAGGATGAATGTAAATGAGATATCAAGGCGTCTTGCCAATACAGCTGTTACAATGCTTCTTTCAAAAGAGTGCCCTTCGGGGAAAATGACGGTTATTATTGATAATGGTTTTGGCGGTGTAATTTTCCACAGAGGCGTGCGGGCATAGTCTTGAAGCTACTGCAGTTGCAAAAAATGCATCTGTATTTACAGGAAAATTGGGTGAGAATATAGCATCTGATGTTGTTACTGCAATTGATGACGGAACAATACCAAACGGCTGGGGTTCCGCAAATATAGATGATGAGTGTAATCTTACAAAGAAAAATATTCTTATCGAGAACGGAATACTAAAAAGCTATATGATAGATATGCTCAACGGCAGAAAAATGGGTATGCAGTCAACCGGTTCATCAAGGCGAGAGTCATATAAGTATGCTCCTACATCAAGAATGACAAATACATTCATTGCAGCGGGCAAAAACACAACCAAAGAGATAATTGAAAATACAGAATTTGGACTTTATGCAAAGCAGATGGGCGGCGGTTCGGTTGAACCTGCTACAGGTGTGTTTAATTTTGCTGTTCTTGAAGGTTATATAATTAGAAACGGAAAAATTTGCGAGCCTGTAAGAGGGGCTACGTTAATAGGAAAGGGTTCAGAGGTGCTTCTTAATATTGATATGGTAGGTAATAATCTTATGCGTGCACAGGGAATGTGCGGCTCAATAAGCGGTTCTATACCTGCCGATGTCGGCCAGCCTATGATAAGGGTTCAGAATATGACTGTCGGCGGAAGGGGGCTTTGATATGGAAATAAAAGAGTTTCAGAAAATGGTTATAGATAAAGCCAAAAGAATCGGATTTGAGGACTGTGAAATTTACTATCAGGGCGGAGAGTCTTTTCAGATTTTTATAAGCAGCGGCGAAGTAGAACAGTATGAAACAAGTGCAAGTTCAGGTGCTGCGTTTAAGGGTGTTATTAACGGAAAGACAGGTTTTGCTTATTCTGAAAGATTTGATGAAGTTGCTGTGGACTTTATTATTAAAGCTGCAATTGAAAATGCTGAAATACATGAAAATAATGAGAAGGAAATGTTTTATGCCGGTGGCGAGTATGAAAATATTAAACTATATAATGACGAACTGGATAAAATAAGTGTTGACGAAAAAATAGAAAGCACAAGAGATCTTGAAAAGGCTGCGCTTGATTATTCGGATAATGTGCGTGCAGTTGACAGATGTATATATGGCGACGAGAAAAGTACTGTTTCTATAATGAATACGAGAGGCTTAGATGCTCAGTATGCATCTAATTCAATGGTAGCTTATGCGTCTGTAATTTGTGCGGACGGGGATGATGTTAAGACCGGCGGTGATTTCGTATGCGGAAATGATTACAGCAAATTTGATGCTGTTAGTTTGGGTAAAAAAATCGCAGAAGAAACCGAAAAACATTTAGGCGCAAAATCAATTAAGAGCGGTAAATATAATGTTGTTCTTAAAAATTCTGCAATGTCAGATATTTTAGCAACATTTTCTGATTCGTTCAGTGCAGAGCAGGCATATAAGGGACTTTCCATGCTTGAGGGCAGAGAGGGCAAAAATATTGCTTCAGATTGCATTACAATCAGAGATGATGCACTGCTTGAAAATGGATATGCATCTGCGGTCTTTGATGGTGAAGGAGTGCCTTGTCAAAATAAGGTTGTTGTTGAAAACGGAATATTAAAGACATTCTTATATGATTTAAAGTATGCTTTAAAAGCCGGTAAAAAATCAACCGGCAACGGTTTTAGAGCTGGTTTTAGGTCACCTGTTTCCGTAGGCTGTACTAATTTTTATATTGATAAGGGCAGCAACAGTTTTGATGAATTAGTTAAGGCAGCTGCAGACGGGGTGTTTATTACTGATGTGGAAGGGCTTCATGCAGGGGCAAATCCTGTAACAGGTGATTTTTCTCTTTCGGCAGAGGGTTTTTTAATCGAAAATGGGAAAATAATAACTCCTGTTGAACAAATAACGGTTGCAGGTAATTTCTTTAAAATTATTGAAGGCATCAAACTGGTTTCAGATGATTTAAAATTTGGAATGAATGGCGTTGGATCGCCTTCTGTATTTATTGAAAATACAAATATATCTGGATTATAAGGAGGAATATATTATGTTGGAAGCAGGAACAAAGGCACCTTTATTCAGTTTGCCGGATAAAGACGGAAATATAGTGAGCTTATCTGATTTTTTGGGTAAAAAAGTTGTAGTTTATTTCTATCCCAAAGACAGTACTTCAGGCTGCACAAGACAGGCATGTGCATTCAGAAATGTAATGGACGTTTACGAAGAGCTTGGTATAAAGGTAATAGGAATAAGCAAAGACAGCCAAAAATCTCATCAGAATTTTACAACAAAAAATGAGCTCAATTTTACGATTTTATCGGATACAGAACTTGAAACGATAAAAGCTTACGATGTTTGGAAAGAAAAGAAAATGTATGGTAAGGTAAGTATGGGAGTTGTTCGTACAACATATATTATAGATGAAAACGGTATTATAATAAAAGGCTATCCAAAGGCAAAGCCGGATACTAATGCTGATGAAATACTGAGTTGGATTAAAGGCGAAACTGAGTAAAGTTATTGAAAAAAAGTGATTAAAAAGATATAATATAAGCGGTATAAGCTTAAATATACAGCCTTCTGTGTTTTATGCGTACCATATAATTACTAATAAAGGAAGTGTATGTATGGACAAAGACAGAGTTGTTATTACAATCGGACGACAATACGGAAGCGGCGGACATAAAATAGGACGCATGCTTGCTAAAGATTTAAATATTGATTTTTATGATAAAGAGCTTATAAACCTTGTTGCAAAGCAAAGCGGATTTAATGAGGAAATTTTGAGAGAAAATGATGAGAAACATAATAGAAGTTTCTTCTATTCTCTTGTAATGGGTACATATGCTGGGGAGGATACTCTTCCTCTTAATCATAAACTTTTTCTTGCTCAGTTTGAAACAATTAAAAAACTTGCCGAGGAAAAATCATGTGTAATAATAGGAAGATGTGCAGACTATGCACTAGAATATAACCCTAACTGCGTAAAA
Organism: Candidatus Metalachnospira sp.; assembly: GCA_040767305.1. GTDB lineage: Bacteria > Bacillota > Clostridia > Lachnospirales > Anaerotignaceae > Metalachnospira. Next base: position 43,342 of record JAXGOV010000013.1, read on the forward strand.
GTATTTATCCATGCTGATATAGATACAAGAATTAAAAGAGCTATTGAGGAATATGGTGAGAACCCTGATAAAGTTGTTGATGTAATAAAAAAGACAGATAAGCAGCGAGAAGGTTACTATAATTTCTATGCAGGAAGAAAATGGGGAAATATGGAGAATTACGATATTACTATTAACAGTGCCTTTGCGGGTATAGAAGGTTCGGTTAATGTTATTAAGGGATTAATTCAAGAAAAAATTGATATTTAAGAGACTTTATATAACCGGTATAATTTTCTGTATCGGTTATTATTTTTTTAGGATTATTTAAGATTTGTGAGGATATGTGCTTAAACTATGTATAAAAGACAGAGAAAAATTAAAGTACGAATGCTAAAGTTGGTAGGGATTTTTAAATGGTGGGTGACTACATTTGCTGTTGTTATGTTGGTGCTTTCAGGCTTGCTTTTCGCATCTGCATTGATACCAAAGAGTTTAATGTATGATAACTTGCTGTCATCTGCAGAATATTATTCCGGTTTTATATCAAGAATGCCTGTAGTTGATAATGCTGAGCAGTCTAAACAGGATTTTTATGCAGATGCAATACTGATGAATATGATTGCGTGTACAGACAGCAGCAATCCTATTGATGCTTCTATAAAGGGAGAGTATTATACTGGCAATGATAATATTAGTATGGGACAGGATTTTCTTGATGCTGTCAAAGGTGCACAGGGCAATAACTACTATTCAAGATACTGGCATGGTTCCATGATTTTTGTTAGATTACTTCTGCTTTTTACAGATGCACATGGGATGCATATGTTTAATTGTATGCTTCTTATTGTTTTGAGTATTTTGTTCTGTTTGATGTGCTGGCGTTCCGGAAACAAAAGAATTGCAGCAGCTTATATAATTGGTTTTATTGTTACTGAGTCTTTTTTTGCACCTATAGCAATTGAATATATGTCGGTTTATTTTATTACACTTGCCGGGGCAATAGCAGCATTGAAGATAAAGACTTTTAAACAGGAGATAATTCTGTTTACGCTGCTTGGAGTATCAACAGCGTTTTTTGACTTTCTTACAACTGAAACAATTACAGCAATTCTACCTCTGCTGTGTATTTTAGTGACGGAAAACAATGAAAAAAAATTGTTATTTAAAGATGCGGCTAAGCGTAGTTTTATACTACTTGCAATTTGGGTTATTTCATATGCTTTATGTTTTTTGGTTAAATGGATATTTTCGATTAATGTTCTCGGGAATATTGCAAAGGTTGAGATATTGGTAATAGGGCTAGATAAGTTTGGCGGCATTATAGATTTAAATTTAAATATTCCGATGCCTTTGGCTGCACTACTAAAAAACATTGCATTACTTATTCCAACAAATGTTGCAGTGAATTACTTGTATACTGTAATTATACTTATGATTGCGATAGCTATATTAATTGTAATTTATATAATGTGCCACAGGGAAAAGTCAAGTTATAAGGAAATGCGGAAAATTCTTTTGTGTGTCGGGATTTTACCTTTTATCAGATTTATGATTTTGGCAAATCACTCCTATGAACACAGCTATTTTACATATCGTGCATTGATTTCAAGTGTTATGTGTCTGGCACTGTTTTATTCGTATGCAATAGATACCGAAAAGTTTCATAATAAAAGGAATAATATGATACAAGAAAAACATTTAAAAAATAAGGGGTGATGGTATGCTTGAATTTACAATATTGATGCCATGCCTTAACGAGGAACGCACTGTTGAAGCTTGTATAAAGCAGGCTAAAGTATGGATAAAGCACTCGGGAGTACAAGGGGAAGTGCTCGTGGTTGATAATGGAAGCAGCGACAACTCGGCTGCTGTTGCTAAGTCTGCAGGTGCAAGATTGATAACTGAAAATAATAAAGGCTATGGAAATGCACTAAAAAGAGGAATTGAAGCGTCTTTCGGCAAATATATAATAATGGGCGATTGTGATATGAGTTATGATTTTGAACATCTTGATGTTTATGCTCAAAAGCTTAGAGAAGGGTATGTTTTTGTTAATGGAAACAGATTTTTAGGCGGAATAGCTAATGGTGCAATGCCGATTTCACATAAGCTGGGTGTATCGGTTCTTTCGTGTTTAGGCAGGATAATATATAAAACAAATATTGGTGACTTCCATTGCGGCTTAAGGGGATTTGATGCTGATGCGGCAAGAAAGCTGAATTTAAAAGCCGACGGAATGGAGTTTGCTACTGAAATAATTGGAAGGTTTGCAAAATCAAAAGTAAAAATGTGTGAAATACCTACAACGCTTTCTGTTGATGGCAGAGGAGCATCTTCACATTTAAGAACTGTTCGTGATGGATTAAGGCATGTGATTTTTATGCTTAAGCCTTTAAAATAATTTATAAGTAAGTATTAATAAGTAAGTATTATCCGATATAATTAATTAATATATTTTATATCGGATATTTTTAAATATGACGAGCTAAGTTTTTTTATAAAAACTAATGCTTGTAAAAGATTACTTGTATTTATTGGATTTATCAAACAAAATTGTTGAAATGTAATGATTGCGGTGGTATAATTCTTTCAATAACCAGATGATAATTAAAATTATCAATATAATATGCTGGGGGAGAAGCTTTTGATTGAGAAGGATTGGCAAAAGCCATATGGTGGTCTTTTCCTATTTGTGCTAATGTTTTTTGTGGTTAGCTTTATGTCCGCTAGTCCTATGGAAATACTTCATGGACTTAAAACAATAGTTCTTTCAAGCGACATTCTGATTACTGACTACCTTGAATTGTCTGGAGTCGGTGCGACTTTTATGAATGTTGGGCTTGTAATGCTAAGTACCATTATTCTTATGTACATGAACAAAATGCCAATACAAAGCGGAAACATTGTTACAATTGGCCTTATGTCAGGTTTCGCTTTTTTTGGTAAAAATATATTTAATATGTGGTTCATTCTTTTAGGAACATATCTTTTTTGTGGTTTAAGAAAAGAGCCCATGTCAAAATATTTACTCCAGAGTTTTTGGGCGTCATCACTTGGCCCTCTTATAAGTTCAACTTTTTTTTATGGCGGTAATATTACTGTTAAAAGTGCGGCAATATCCGTTACTCTTGGTTTGATAATTGGATTTGTAACACCGGTTCTTACAGGATATACAGTTAGGCTTCAGCATGGGCTTAATCTGTATAACGGTGGTTTTGCCACAGGGTTGATGGCAATGATGCTGACACCTACATTAAAAGGGTTTGGCTACGAATTTAATGCAGTAAGCATTTGGTCCACAAAGTATAACAACTCGTTATCAACTGCCATGATTATAATTGGAATAATAATGATAATATATGGGTGCTCACGTGATGAGCATGCAGTTGAAAATTATAGAAACTTGCTAAGACGGCCCGGTAATCCGGTGGATGACTTTTTGCTTCTGGATGGTGCTGGGGCAGTGCTTATAAATATGGGTGTAAATATCATCGTTGCAACAGTGGTTATTCTTGCAATTGGCGGGGACATTAATGGACCGACAATCGGAGGTATACTGACTATTGCGGGATTTAGTGTCAAAGGAAAACATGCTCGGAATATGCTGCCTATAATTCTGGGCATTATTATAAGCGGCTTGTTAAGAGGAGATGGGGCGGTAGTAACACCGGCAGCGCAGTTAGCTTTGTTGTTTGGAACTACACTTGCACCAATAAGCGGTACATATGGATTTCTTGCAGGCATTATTGCAGGTTTTGTACATTCTTGTGTTGTACTTTATGCAGGTGCAGGCTACTCTGGAGTCAATCTTTATAATAATGGCTTTGCGGGCGGTCTGGTTGCGATTGTTATGCATTCTGTACTTTCTGAATTCTTTAAACCTAATGAATATTCAGAGCCTTCAGAAAGCATGAAGCCCAAACCTGCGGTTGAGCCAGATATAGATTTGAATGATTTGTATTTTCATGAGTAATAGATTGGTATAGAATTAATTCGGATTTTTTGTAAAAAAATATTGACAGGATAAATATGTTGTGATAGTCTTTATAAGAACTTAAACGAAAAACGTAGTGATAAGGACAAGTAAGTTTATTGGAACAGTTCAGAGAGCTGCTGGATGGTGTGAAGCAGTACTGTTATTTAAGCCGAAGTAACCTTTGAACGGTCCGCTGAACAGAATTTAAGTAGGTGGGAACGGATGCCAACCGTTACAGTGGCAGGATATAAGCACTTATTTGCCGTATCTGTATGAGAGCATCTTTTTTAAGATGAATTAGAGTGGTACCACGGAAGTTAAACCTTTCGTCTCTGAAAATATTCAGAGTCGAAAGGTTTTTTTTATTGGTTCCGGCAAGGGTATTGCGGTGCTTAGAGAATAATTAGACTTTATATAATTTAGGAGGAGTTAAAATGAAAATTGAATTTGAAGAAAGAAAAATACTTAAACAGAAACCTGACATGGAAGATCTTGGATTCGGAAGGATATTTACTGATTACATGATACTTGTTGACTACAATCAGGAGCAGGAATGGCACAATCCCAGAATTGTTCCTTATGGCCCTCTTAACTATGATCCGGGTGCAATGATTTTCCACTATGGTCAGAGTACATTTGAGGGACTTAAAGCATATTACATTGATGAACATGCAATACACCTTTTCAGACCTGAAAAGAATTTTGAACGTATGAACAATTCAAATGATCGTCTTTGTATTCCCAGAGTAGATCCTGAGAAATTCACTAATTATATTATAGATGCACTTAAGATTGAAAAAGATTGGATTCCAAAAGAGAGCGGAAAGAGCCTTTATATCAGACCTATGATTATTGCAACAGATGAATGTCTTGGCGTTCATGCTTCAAAAACATACCAGTTTGTTTGTATTTTCAGCCCTGTTGCATCTTACTATAAATCAGGTATCGAGCCTGTAAAAATCTATGTTGAGCATGACTTTAAAAGAGCTGTTAAAGGCGGCACAGGTTTTGCAAAAACAGCAGCAAATTATGCGCAGAGTCTTAAATCACAGGAAGAAGCAGAAAAAGCTGGATATGCACAGGTATTATGGCTTGATGCAATTGAACGCAAATATATTGAAGAAGTTGGCTCGATGAACATAATGTTCGTAATTGACGGAACTGTTGTAACACCTGAACTTAACGGAAGTATTCTTCCCGGTATTACAAGATCTTCTGCACTTGAGCTTTTAAGAGATAAAGGATATAAAGTTGAAGAAAGAAAAATTTCAATTGAAGAACTTATTCAAGCGGCTGAGGACGGAAAACTTGATGAAGCTTTCGGAACAGGAACTGCAGCTGTAATTTCACCCGTAGGCGAAATCTTTTACGAAGGAAAGAATTATATAATCAATGACGGAAAAATCGGACCTATTGCACAGGAAATTTATGATACAATCACAGATACTCAGTACGGAAGAATTGAAGATAAATATAACTGGATAAGAAAAATTAATATTTAATTTAAGCTAAAAACTTATGGAACAAAATTAGGGTGTCAATATAATTGACACCCTAATTTAATAATATCCAATGGATTCTGTTTTTTAACTATCACTTTCGTTGCTTATGGTGTTTTTTCTAAAGTGCATATATTCTTTAATGTATTTGCAGAAATAGGCTATATTAAATCCACCTAAAACAAATGAAGTTCCTATTCCGTATTGATGCCAATAGAAAAAATAATTGTTGTTTAGTGGTATTATTCCATAAGTTAACAAAATATTAAATGCTATTATAGCAACACCTAATATTAGATGCAGGACAGCAAATGTAAGTATTTCGTTATTGCCAGCAGGTCTTATTGTACTAAGACAATACAGTAAAATACCAAATATTATCCTAGATATATATTGTACTGTAAAAAATACCGTGACATAATTGTGAATAAAATCGCCTTGAATACTGATTTTTATATGCAGCATAAGAACACTGAATAAAAACAAATACAGCAGTAAAATTATTTCAATTACTACAAACTTGATGTAAGATTTCATACTGGTTCTCCTTTGTGTATAATAAAATATTAAAATGTATATAAAATGTATATTATTATATTAGATTAAATACATATTTTGGTAATAAATCTAAATATAGTTAAATATTACAACTGAAAAAAGTAAAAAAATCAAATAATTGATAACATAGTAAGCCAATATATGAAATCTAATATTAAATATATGCCTTATTTTTATATGGAAAAAAATAGAATGGAATGGTATAATAAAATAAACATAATACTGAAATGCAAGGAGGGATTCATTTGATTACGACTGTAAGTATTTTTGAAATATATCAGATAATTAACGCAGAACATAAAGACCCTCATACAATTCTTGGAATGCATGAAGTGCTGTTCGAAGGAAAAGAAATGATTTCTGTCAGGGTTTTTGCACCTTGCGCCAAGGTAGTTACTGTAATAGATAAAAAGGATAAAAGAAGAAAATATTCGTCGCAGAAGATTCATGATGACGGATTTTTTGAAGCAGTTATTGAAAATCGGAAGGAATGGTTTAATTATATTTTACGCATTGAATATATTGATGGTACAATAACGGAAAAAGAGGACATGTATTCCTTCAGTCCGTATATAAGCGAATATGACCGTTATCTTTTTAATGCAGGAAATAATTACGAAATATATAATAAGCTCGGTGCTCATTTGTGCAAGGTGGACGGGGTTGATGGCTGTTCGTTTGCCGTATGGGCTCCAAATGCTAAAAGTATATGTATTATAGGTACTTTTAATTATTGGGACGGCAGAGCTACACAAATGCGTATGCTTGGCAATTCAGGTATATGGGAGTTGTTTATACCGGGAATAGGAGAATACGAAAGATATAAATTCCGAATAAAAGATAGATATAATAATGTTGTTGATAAGACAGATCCTTATGGTTTTTATACGGAAGTAAGGCCGATGAAGGCTTCTGTTGTATATGACTTGGGAGTATTTCATTGGAATGATGAAAAATGGATTGAGAACAGAGAAAATATTGATGATTACAGGTCACCTATAAATATTTACGAGGTTCATTTAGGCAGTTGGATGCGTGTTCCTGAAGAAGACAACAGATTTTTAACATATAAAGAGCTGGCGGACAAGCTTGTGAAATATGTAAAAAACATGGGGTACACACACATAGAACTTTTGCCTGTAACAGAGTATCCATTCGATGGAAGTTGGGGATATCAGGTTACCGGGTATTATGCGCCGACGAGCAGATATGGCGAGCCTGATGATTTCAGGTATTTTGTTGATTGCTGTCATAGGAATGGTATTGGCATAATCGTTGACTGGGTTCCTGCCCATTTCCCTAAAGACGAAAACGGTTTAGCACGTTTTGATGGGACAGCCCTTTATGAGCATGAGGACTGGAGAAGAGGCGAGCATAAGGAATGGGGAACCTATGTATTTAATTACGGGAGAAAAGAAGTAAGTAATTTCCTTATTGCAAATGCATTGTTTTGGATTAAGGAGTATCATATTGACGGTATTCGTATGGATGCTGTTGCTAGTATGCTTTATCTTGATTACTGCAGAAGAGATGGAGAGTGGCTTCCCAATGAATATGGCGGAAGGGAAAATCTTGAGGCGGTAGAATTTCTTAAACATCTGAACTCTGTTATATCCGGGACTTTTAAAGGCGTTATGACATTTGCAGAGGAATCAACTTCTTGGGAAGGCGTAACAAGAGGTGCCGACAGCAATGGTTTAGGCTTTACATTTAAGTGGAATATGGGCTGGATGAATGATTTTCTTGAATATATGAAGAAAGATCCGTTATTCAGAAAATATCATCACAATAATCTTACGTTTGGCATTACGTATGCCTTTTCTGAAAACTTTGTTCTTGTGTTGTCACATGATGAAGTTGTTCATATGAAAGGTTCAATGATTAATAAAATGCCGGGCGATAAGTGGCAGAAGTTTTCCAACTTAAGAGCAGCTTATGGATTTATGTACACTTATCCGGGTAAAAAACTGCTGTTTATGGGAAATGACATAGCTCAATACAATGAATGGAGCGAAGAAAGAAGCATTGACTGGCATTTGCTTAACGAAAATGAAAACTTAGGAATTAATGTATATTTAAGAGATTTATTCAAGATTTATAAAAAGCAACCTGCACTTTGGGAAAGAGATACTTATCCTGAGGGATTTGAGTGGATTGAATGTGACGATGCGGACAACAGTGTGCTTTCTTATGTAAGGTATGGGAAAAATACTGAAGATTTTGTAATTGTTATTTGCAACTTTACTCCAAGAACTGTTTTAGATTTTAATGTAGGGGTGCCTTTTGAGGGATATTATAAGGAAATACTCAACAGTGATGATGAAAAATACGGCGGAAGCGGAGTAGTGAATAAAAAAGCTGTAAAAAGCAAAAAAATTCATTGCAATAGGTGTGCAAACAGCATATCAATAAGTTTGCCGCCTTTAGCAACAACAATATTATCACTGACGCCAAACAGCAAAAATAGGTTATCAAGCACAATAAAACAGATTCAATAAATCCATAGCTGCAAAATTGCTGTTGACTAGATTTGATTTTTTGTGTATAATTCTATGAGTATGGGGTAAAGTGGTATTGTACCGATAAAATCCCTGCAAAGCAATCTCAGCAATTGGAGGGAGGGAAATTCATGTCAGAGGTAAGAGTAAAAGAGAATGAATCCTTGGATAGCGCTCTTCGCCGTTTTAAAAGAAGCTGTGCAAAAGACGGTATTATGGGAGAGGTACGTAAAAGAGAACATTACGACAAACCCAGCGTAAAGCGTAAAAAGAAATCAGAAGCCGCAAGAAAACGTAAATTTAAGTAATTTTTGGTGACAGTAAAGAGGATGATATAAATGTCATTGAAAGAAACGCTTTTGCAAGATTTAAAAGAAGCTATGAAGGAAAAAGACACCATTCGTAAGAATACGATTCAGCTTGTGCGTTCAGGTGTTCTTCAGATTGAGAAAGATAACCATATTGAACTTGATGATGATGGTGTTATTGATGTTATAGCTAAAGAACTTAAAAAGCGTCGTGACTCACTTCCAGAGTTTGAAAAAAGCGGTCGAATAGATTTAATTGAGAATCTTAATAAAGAAATTGAAGTTTTATTAAGATACCTTCCGGAACAAATGACTGAGGACGAAATAAAAAAAATCGTTGAAGAAACTATTGCTGAAGTCGGTGCTTCTTCTATGAGGGAAATGGGCAAGGTTATGGGCGCAGTTTCATCTAAGGTTAAAGGACGTGCCGACAACAAAGTTGTAAGTGGTTACGTAAAACAAATATTAAGCAAAAAATAAATATATTGCAGCCGAAAAGCTTTCGGCTGCTTTTTTATTGTATGAAAACCACCGGTTATACCGGTGGTACGGAAAAAGCTTTAGCGAGCAAAGGAATAAAAAACTCCTTTTGATATAATTAAAGATGCGGTCTGCCAACTGCACTAACATATCAAAAGGAGAACATTCAAATGAATGACACCAATAGTTTAGCACATACAAAATGGAACTGCAAATACCATATAGTTTTCGCACCAAAATATCGAAGGAAGTTGTTTTATGGAGAAATAAAAGTGGAAATAGGAAAGATCCTGCGAGAGTTGTGTAACTGGAAGCAAGTAAATATTTTGGAAGCAGAAGTGTGCCCTGATCATATTCACGTACTTGTAGAAATACCACCAAAAATGAGCGTATCAAGTTTCGTAGGATTTCTTAAAGGAAAGAGTAGCCTAATCATACACGAGCGACATGGAAATTTGAAATATAAACATGGAAACAGAAGTTTTTGGTGCAGAGGATATTATGTAGATACAGCAGGCAAAAATGCAAAAAAGATAGCGGAGTACATACAAAATCAGCTTAAAGAAGATCAAGTATCGGATCAGATGACAATTAAAGAATATCAAGACCCGTTTACGGGTAGCAAGTAACAATCTCATCGCAAGTGGCAGAACGTAAAATGCGCCTTAAGGCGCTGCTAGTAACAGAGCCTTTAAGGCACATCCGAAATACCACCGGCTAAGCCGGTGGATTTTTATTGCTGACGACTCGGTGAATTTAACTTCATGTTACGCATATAAATAATTAATAGGGATTATAATTATTTAATTTAACTCGGAGAGGCTGGCATGAACAGAAAAAGCGATTTAAAAAAAGATATATCAACTGCCTTTGAGATACCCAAGGAAATTGTTTTGGATATGCCATTCATTTCTCTAAGGGGAAATAAAGAGGCAGTGGTAGAAAATTATAAAGGGATAATAGAATACAGTTCGGAAAAAATAAGGATAAACACCACAGTGGGTATTATGAAATTTACTGGCAGCAAAATGGCCATTAAATGCCTTGATTTAAATAATATAATTATTACAGGCTGCATATCACATATAGAATTTTTATAGGTAAATGGGGTTAACTAATGTTTCTTGCATTGTGGAATTATCTTCATGGATATGTTATTATATATGTCAAAGGATTTTCGGTTGAACGATTTGTAAATCTGGCAGTTAACAAGGGAATTATTATATGGGATGTAGAGCCGGAAAAAAACCGAGTTATAATGAAAACGCACTCCAAAAATATGAGCCTGTTAAAGGAATGCTGCATCAAGACAGGATGTAAATTTGAGGTCGTTGGACGTTATGGAATTCCTGAGATTCTAAAATCGTATAGAACTAAGAAAGTTTACATAGCGGGAGTATTTGCATTTGCAGCAGTAATGTATATAATGTCATTATTCATATGGACAGTTAATGTTGAGGGTGTCAGCAGAATTAATTCAGAAGATGTCATTGCCGCATGTAAAAAAAACGGTGTTTCACCGGGAAAACTTAAGCATGGCATAGACTTATATTCTGTTGGTGAAAAGCTGATGCTCGAATTTGATGACATATCATGGATTGCCGTAAACCTTAAGGGAACTGATATAACAGTAAAGATTGTTGAAACAATTCCCCATACGCAATATGTAAACAAAGAAACTCCCACAGACGTAGTAGCTAATGTTGATGGAAAAATTGTAAGCGTCGCTGCTGCTACGGGCACTCCGGTTGTTAAAGAGGGAGACGAGGTTACGGCAGGAGATGTGCTTATTAGCAGTATTGTTCCGCTGAAAGACGGAGAAACACAAACAGGAGAAAAGTATGTTTGTGCATCAGGTGAAGTATACGCCGAAAGGCAGTATGATATTGAAGGAACATCTGAATTAAATTATAAGGAAAAAGAATTTACTGGTAAAACAAAAACTGATTATAGTTTTTGCATCGGTGATAAAAATATTAATTTTATAACTCCTTCATTGCAAGAAAATTACGAGCAGATGACTGATGACGTTTTTATTTTCGATATCGGAGATTATAGACTGCCATTTAGTATAGAAAAGACGGTTTACGGAGAAATATATTCTGAAGAGCTCACCAGAACACCTGAAGAGGCAAATGAGCTTGCGGATAAGCAGCTTAGTGAAAAATTAACTGCACTTCTTATGGAAACCGGTGGTGATATGTCTGCTATGCAAAAAGAAGTTATTGAAGATGAAGAAAATGTAACGGTAAAAGGTCATGTTTCCGTTATAATGAGAATAGATTCACAAAAAGAAGCGCAAATTGTAAATAATGAGGAGGTTACAGAATAGATGCCGCAAACAGAACGTATAGTTGAGGCCGATAATAATGCTATTGCCAGCATTTTCGGAGAATTTGATACAAATATTTCTAAGATAGAAAAAGAGTTTTCGGTTAAAATTGTCAATAGGGGCGATGGCATTAAAATTGTCGGAGAAGAACCTAACGGTGAAAAGGCCGAAAAAATAGTGCGCACTATGGTTACACTCATCAAAAAAGGTGAGAATATTTCTACACAAAATCTTAATTATATGATTAACTCAACAAATACAGAGCTGGATGAAGTAGGCACAATCTATGATGATCGTATATGCCTTACTGTTAACGGCCGACCTGTAAAGCCCAAAACTATTGGACAGAAAAAATACGTTGACATGATAAGAAATAATACTATAGTGTTTGGAATCGGTCCAGCCGGAACGGGTAAAACATATCTTGCGATGGCTATGGCTATAACCGCATTTAAAAACAATGATGTCAACAGAATTATAATGACAAGACCGGCTATTGAGGCTGGTGAGAAGCTTGGCTTTCTTCCTGGTGATTTGCAGCAGAAGGTTGACCCGTATTTAAGACCTTTGTATGATGCTCTTTTTGAGATTATGGGTGCCGAAGCCTTTTCGAGAAATATGGAAAAGGGTCTTCTTGAGGTTGCGCCATTGGCATATATGAGAGGTCGAACTCTTGATAATGCTTTTATTGTATTGGATGAAGCACAGAACACGACTCCGGAGCAAATGAAAATGTTTTTAACTCGTATCGGATACGGCTCAAAGACTGTAATAACCGGAGACATTACTCAGATTGACCTTGCGGAAGGCAAGCGTTCTGGTTTGATAGAAGCTATTAGAATACTTAAGGATGTTGACGATATTGGCATTATTAATATGACAAACAAAGATGTTGTCCGTCATCCGCTTGTTCAAAAAATAATAACAGCATATGAAAAAGCAGAAAATAAGAAGAACGAAAGCCTCAGCAGAAAAAGAGGCAGGAACGATAAAAAATAACTTTTATACATTTATTATAGGAGCGATAACGAATGACACTTTTAATAGATAACAGAACAGACTTTGAACTCACTGATGAAATTAAGGCTCTTTTTGAAAAGGTGTGCTTGGAAAGCCTTAATTATGAGGAGTTTGATAATGATTGTGAAATAAGCCTGTCCTTAGTTTCTAACGAAGAAATACATGAGATAAATAAACAGTTCAGAAATATTGATACACCTACGGATGTACTTAGTTTTCCGCAGCTTACATTTGAAGAGGGTGAGACAGCTGATGTGAATGAAAATGAAGAAATAGTATTAGGTGATATTATTATTTCTGTGGACAGAGCAATGGAGCAGGCACAGGAGTATGGACATAGTCTTGAACGTGAATTGGCCTTTCTAGCTGTTCACAGTATGCTTCATCTTATGGGATATGATCATATGGTACAGGAGGACGAGGAGGATATGTTCCGCAGACAAAAAGAAATACTTATAAAAGCGGGCATTCCTAGAAAATAAGGCGGGTGTCTTTTTTGAAAAGCTGGGAAACACTTGAAGGTGCGTGTTATAACTGTAAAAAATGCAGACTTTGGGAAACAAGAACTAATGTCGTAATAGGCTGCGGGAATAAGGACGCAGATATTATGTTTATAGGTGAGGGGCCTGGGCGGCAGGAGGACTTGCAGGGTGAACCATTTGTTGGCCCTGCCGGTAAACTCCTTGATAAAATGCTGGCCTCAATTGGTTTGGACAGGCAGAAGGTGTATATTGCTAATATCGTAAAATGCAGACCGCCGGGAAATCGTGATCCCCATGAAGATGAACAGGAATGCTGTATGAACTATCTGCGTTATCAGTTGATGCTTGTTAAGCCCAAAATAATTGTTTGCCTTGGCAGAATTGCAGCAACTGCAATAATTGATAAAAATTTTAAAATAACAAAAGAACATGGAGTTTGGACTGAAAGAAAAGGTTACTGGTTTATTGCTACATATCATCCGTCTGCACTGCTGCGTGATGAAACGAAAAAGCGTCCGGCTTGGGACGACCTAAAACTAATCAGAGAAAAACTGGACGAAATAAATAATGGATAAAAATCAGAAGAATAAGAGAGGTAAATAATTTGGCAAATAAATTTTACAGTGGCTTTGTATCACTTGTCGGCAGGCCTAATGTAGGAAAATCTACATTAATGAACAGACTTATAGGTGAAAAGATAGCAATTATATCAAACAAGCCGCAGACAACAAGAAACAGAGTTCAGAGTATTTTAACAAAGGGCGATTTTCAAATAGTTTTTATTGATACTCCGGGCATTCATAAACCTAAGCATAAACTTGGTGAATACATGGTAAGAAGTGCGGAAACAACTCTTAATGAGGTTGATGCAGTTTTATTTTTAATTGAACCTTCTGATAAAATACTTGAAGCGGACAAGCTTATAATTGAGAAGCTGGCAAGAGTAAAATCGCCTGTAATTTTGGTTATAAACAAAATGGATATGGTAGACAGAGAGCGTATTTACAAGGTTATAGATATGTACAGTAAACTTTATAATTTTGCTGAAGTTATACCAATAAGTGCATTTGAAGGAACAAATACCGCTGAACTTTTGGAAACACTTAAAAAGTATCTTCCTGAGGGACCGATGTATTTCCCTTCTGATATGATAACTGACCAGCCAGAAAGACAGATTGCTTCTGAAATAGTAAGGGAAAAAGCTCTGAGACTTCTTCAGGATGAAATTCCGCATGGAATTGCCGTTGAAATAACAGAAATGAAAAAAAGACCGGTGGGAAATGTGGTTGATGTAAGAGCCACCATATATTGTGAAAAAGATTCCCATAAGGGAATAATAATTGGGAAACAAGGAGCTATGCTTAAAAAAATAGGAACAAACGCAAGGCATGATATCGAAAAGCTTCTGGGTTCACCAATATATTTAGAAATATGGGTTAAGGTGAAAAAAGACTGGCGAGACAGCGATTTTCTGCTTAAAAACTTCGGTTACGACAGCAAAAAAATATAAAATTCGAACAAAAGGAATTATTTATGCAGAATATTTGCTCCGTGTAAGGGTAGTATATTACCGAAGGGGATGTGATGTTATGGATAAATTGTGGAAAGAATTTGAAAAAAGCGGAAGTATTGATGCTTATTTAAGATACAGAAACAATACACAAAACATCAATGTGAGTGCAGAAAAAAACAGGAAGTGTATTTAAATGGTTTCTAAGGTGAACGGAATAGTTATTAAGGAAACTGATGCAGGCGAAAGCGGAAAAAGAATAATGATAGTCACTAAGGAGCATGGAAAGATGCTCCTTTCTGCCCGTGGTGCAAAAAATGCTAAAAGCAAAACTATGGCAGGTACACAGCTTTTTGCATATAGTGAATTTTCGCTTTTTGAAGGTAAAGGTTTTTATTCTGTTACGCAGGCAGATGTTATAGAAAGCTTTTACGGAATAAGTGCTGAAATTGATAGACTTGCATATGGTGCGTATATTTTGGAGCTTACGGAAAAGACGTCATTTGAAGAACTTGAAGACAGCGGTATGTTTGAATTGCTGTTTAGAACTCTGCTGGTTCTGTCAAAAGGTGCAAATAACCCTAAATTGATAACAACCGTGTTTATCATTCGACTGCTTAAAGAGAGTGGTTTTATTGGAGAACTGTATAACTGTCAGAAATGTGGAAATAAACTAAACAATGAAGCGTATTTGGACAATGAGAGCTGCGAAATGCTATGTAATGATTGTGGTGTTAGCGGAAATGAAATATATATCGGAGCAGGGGCATTAAAAGCTGTTAATTATATTATGAAGTCCAAAATGTCTGCGGTATATAGATTTAATGTGTCGGTAGAGGTACTGGATCAACTTTGGATTTTTGCAAATTCATTAAGACAAGAATATCTTGGCTGTGGATATAAAACCCTTGATTATATTAATAATATGAAATTTTCTTATTGACAATACATAATTTATTTGCTAGATTAAGGTTTATGTAGATATAAATAAATAGCCGTAGTGATAAAGAAGAGTAACTATTATAGTGCTTACAGAGAGGCTGTACTTGGTGCAAGCAGCTAGTGCGATTTAGGTGAAGGGCGCTTTTGAACGGCATGGTTTCGAGAGGGCATTTTGCCAACAAGGGTGGAACCGCGGAGAGTGTATACCTTCGTCCCTTATTTTTAGGGATTGAGGGTTATTTTTTTGTAAATTTATTGGAGGAATGAAACATGGAAAAAACAATGGAAAAAATTGTGGCTCTTGCAAAAACCAGAGGCTTTGTATATCCAGGAAGTGAAATATACGGCGGTCTTGCAAACACATGGGATTATGGCCCGATTGGTGTTGAGCTTAAAAACAATCTTAAAAAAGCATGGTGGAAGAAATTTGTTCAGGACAATGAATACAATGTCGGTCTTGACTGTGCCATTTTAATGAACCCTCAGACTTGGGTTGCAAGCGGACATCTTGGCGGTTTCTCTGATCCGCTTATGGATTGTAAAGAGTGTAAGGAGCGTTTCCGTGCAGATAAACTTATAGAAGATTTTTGTCATGAAAAGGGTGAAGATGTAACGGTTGACGGCTGGTCAAACGAAAAAATGCTTGATTTTATTAAAGAAAATAATATAGCCTGCCCTTCATGCGGAGCGCATAACTTTACTGATATTCGTCAGTTTAATCTTATGTTCAAGACATTTCAGGGTGTTACGGAAGATGCAAAGAATACAGTATATCTTCGTCCTGAAACAGCTCAGGGTATTTTTGTAAACTTTAAAAATGTTCAGCGTACATCAAGAAAGAAAATTCCTTTTGGGATTGGTCAGATTGGTAAATCGTTCAGAAATGAAATTACGCCCGGTAACTTTACTTTCAGAACAAGGGAATTTGAGCAGATGGAGCTTGAATTTTTCTGTGAGCCAGGTACAGACCTTGAATGGTTCTCATATTGGAAAAAGTACTGCGTTGACTGGCTTATGGGTCTTGGTATGCAGAATGATAATATGCGAGTACGTGACCATTCAGCTGAAGAGCTTTGTTTCTACAGCAAGGCAACTTCTGATATTGAGTATCTTTTCCCATTTGGATGGGGTGAACTTTGGGGTGTAGCTGACAGAACAAACTATGACCTTAACCAGCATCAGACTACTTCGGGAGAGGATTTATCATATTTTGATCAGGGAAAGAATGAGAGATATATTCCTTTTGTAATCGAGCCTTCACTTGGAGCAGACCGTGTTACTCTTGCATTCCTTTGTGATGCTTACGATGAGGAAGAAGTAGGAGAAAATGATGTTAGAACTGTTCTTCACTTCCATCCTGCAATTGCGCCGGTTAAGGCTGCTATTCTCCCTCTTTCAAAGAAACTTTCAGATAAGGCTACTGAAATATTCCATAAGCTTTCTAAGAAGTTTAACTGTGAGTATGACGAGTCAGGAAGTATTGGAAAACGTTACAGAAGACAGGATGAAATCGGTACACCTTTCTGTATAACAGTTGATTTTGATACACCTGAAGATGATACTGTTACAGTAAGAGACAGAGATACAATGGAACAGATTAGACTTAAGGTTGATGAGCTTATACCTTATCTTGAAGAAAAGATGGAATTCTGATATTGCTATTTTTACCTGTGTGCAGTTCCTGTACACGGGTATTTTTTAAGGTAGGGTTTCATATATCACTAATGCGGGGTGATATTATGAAATATGCTGAGATTATATACGGCGAAGCAAAAGACAGAAGTATAAATAATTGGTTTAATGCATCTTTTAGGCCATATACAGCAGAGAATATTTCGGCTTTTGGGGCAGAAGGCTACAGAATATTAATTAATTTGCCGAAAAGTGCAGACGATAAACTTAAGAGAAAGGTGTTTGAAAAAGTTAGGTCTTTTTTGGAACAAAATGAAGTTATTTCTCAAACCGGCATAAACATGGGCTGTATACATTATGCAGATGGAAGCATTGTCGGAGTGCTGATTGCTGCTCAAAAACTTAGGCCTGAACTTGAAACGGTAATAATTGAGGGCGAAAAATTTTTGACCGAAACAGCGTTGAGTGCTGTTTCTCCAAGGGTTAAGTATGTATCTTTGCTATGTAAAAATAAAAATGAGTATAAAGAAATTTGGGATTATTACTTTAATGAATTTGGTATAAATATTCAGTTTATTAACAGTTTTAAACACGAAAATTATTTGAATGCAGACACGGTAATTGATTGTAAAAATATAGTTAAAAGATCATTTATGTTGGCTGCAATGGAAAATGCATTGTATGCCGCAGATGAAAAAATGCGATTTCTGTCGGATAAAAACATTGGCATAGCAAAGAGGTCTGAACTTATTGAAAATATGGAATTGTCGGCGTTGACAAGAAATTAAAGGTAGTTTATAATTCATTAGATGTGATAATATGCAAATTTTTATGGATAAATTTGGATTGGATTCAATTAATATATTTATGACGAGGAGTGGGCTTTATGGCGGAAGGCAAAAAAGTAGTTTTAACTTATGAAGGCCTCAAAAAATTAGAGGTAGAATTAGAAGAGTTAAAAACTGTCAAACGTAAAGAGGTTGCGGAAAAAATTAAGGAAGCCAGAGGACAGGGAGACTTGTCTGAAAATGCTGAATATGATGCTGCAAAAGAGGAACAGGGCGAAATAGAATCAAGAATTGTTGTGCTTGAAAAAATGCTTCGTAATGCTGAAGTTATTGATGATGATGAAGTAAGCGGAGATGTTATAAGTGTAGGATGTAAAGTGAAAATCTGGGATGCAGAATTTGATGAAGAAGTAGCATATGCTATCGTTGGATCCGCAGAGGCTGACCCCATGAATTTGGAAAACGGTAAGATTTCAAATGAATCTCCGGTAGGTCAGGGCCTTTTGGGACATAAAGTAGGAGACGTTGTATCAATTGAAACACCTGGCGGAAATGTTGAATTTAAGGTGCTTTCAATATCCAGATAAATAAGTTTGGGAGGAACAAAAAGTGTCAGAAGAAAATACTAAAGAATTGAGCTTAAGCCAGATATCCGAACAGGAGGGCTTTAGAAGAGATAAACTTAAGGCTTTGCAGGATGAGGGCAAAGATCCTTTTGAAATTGTTAAGTATGATGTTACTCATCACAGCAGTGATATATTAAATAACTTTGAAGAGTTTGAAAACAAAGAAGTAACTATTGCCGGACGTCTTATGAATAAAAGAGTTATGGGCAAGGCTTCTTTTATTAATCTTCAGGATAGAGAAGGCAGAATTCAGGGCTATATAAGCAAAAACGATGTAGGCGAAGAAAGCTATCTTGCGTTTAAAAAGTTTGATATTGGTGATATTATAGGAGTAAAGGGTATTGTTTTCAGAACGCAGAAGGGCGAAATATCTGTTAGAGCAAGCGAAATAGTGCTTCTTTCAAAGAGCCTTAAGGTTCTTCCGGAAAAATTCCATGGCCTTAATGACCAGGAACTCAGATACAGACAAAGATACCTTGACCTTATTGTAAATCCTGAGGTGAAGGATACTTTTATGAAGCGTTCCGCAGTTATAAGAGAAATTAGAAATTACCTTGATTCCAGGGCATTTCTTGAGGTAGAAACACCTGTGCTTCAGACAATTCCTGGTGGTGCATCAGCAAGACCTTTTATTACTCATCATAATGCACTTGACATTGATATGTACTGCCGTATTGCTCTTGAACTTCCGCTTAAGAGACTTATAGTAGGTGGTCTTGAAAGAGTTTATGAAATCGGCCGTGTATTTAGAAATGAAGGTATTGATATACGTCATAACCCTGAGTTCACGCTTATTGAAATCTATCAGGCATTCACTGATTATAATGGCATGATGGATCTTACAGAAGGTCTTTTTAGAACTGTTGCTCAGAATGTGGCAGGCACAACTACACTGAATTATGGCGGATATGAGCTTGATTTAGGCAAGCCGTTTGAAAGGCTTACTATGGTTGATGCAGTAAAGAAATATTCAGATGTTGATTTTGACGAAATATCAGATACGGAAAAGGAAAAGGAAATTGCAAAGGCAAGAGGCATTGAATTTGAAGACAGACATGAAAAAGGTGATATCCTCAATCTGTTCTTTGAAGAATATGTAGAAAAGAACCTTATTCAGCCTACATTCATTATGGATTATCCGGTTGAAATATCTCCTCTTACAAAAAGAAAACCGTCTAAGCCGGATTATACAGAAAGATTTGAATTGTTTATTGTTGGTCGTGAGTATGGTAATGCGTATTCTGAACTTAATGACCCTATTGACCAAAGAGGACGTTTTGAACGCCAGGAGAGAATGCGTGCAGCAGGTGATGAGGAGGCCAATATGATTGATGAGGACTTCCTTACAGCGCTTGAGTACGGTATGCCTCCTACAGGCGGTCTTGGCATAGGTATTGACAGAATGGTAATGCTTATGACAGAATCAATAAGTATAAGAGACGTAATTCTCTTCCCGACAATGAAGCCACTCAGCTAAGAGCAGACATAATAAATTTTGAATTTAAAGCATATCACGTTTTGAACACGTAATATGCTTTCTTTTAAGGAGGTGAAACTATGCCGTTATTTTTGCTGCTTGATTTTTTGATACTCCTGATAATTAGGTTTTTCATAAAAATATTTATTACTATATTTGGTTGGGCGACCGAAATGTTTTTTGGTAAACTTCCGGATAAAAATAAAGGCTGGTTTTATCTCATGATAGTACTGTCTTTTATATGGATATACTGTCTTGCTGCAACGGCTTTTCCTATATTATTCAATATATTTAAAGATTATGTGCCGAAAAATTCACTTACAGACATTTTTAAGCGGGTTTTATATATCATATGTGTTGTTGGTATTCCTCCGGCTGTAGGGGTAATTGGAGCCATGACTACGGGAGTAACAAAGGATGATAAAAAAAAGTATGCCAAGTGTATTATAAGAGGATACAGATATTCGGCAATGCTTGGATGTGCTATGGCTGTAATTCTTGTTTGTGCTCCGGCTATAAGAATTAAAAGAATGATTAAAAAAATAGTTGCCAAGAGTATGGATATGCATGTGGCTGGCAAAGGTAATATTTATGTAATGGATGAAATTAGGACAGCTCTTAGAAAGATTGGCATTTCCACTACTAAAAAAATTCCGTCAAAGTTCTACTCTTTACCGACAAAGATGATTAATGTTATTATGAAAGAAATGTTTAACTATGTTTCTGACAGGGAGCTTTATGTTGCAGGAGAAAAAATAAATATATATATCAACTCAACAGACATAATGCTTGAGGGAAAGCTCGACATAATTGAAAAGGCCCAGTCAGCAATAGTAAAAGGATTTGTTGAAAACGACATATTTCTGACAAATAATAATAAGGACTCTCAGAAAATTGAGCTTGAAATATTCACAATTTATAAAAAAATGGAAAAAATGAAGAGGTTACTTGTGAAGATGCAATAGAAATACTTAGGAATCTTGCAAATCTTGCATTTGAAGAAGATATGACTTATAATGGAAAGAGGCGCTCTTATCAATGCAAATAAACGAAGTTCAAAACAATATTCTATCAAAAAAGTCGAAGTTTGAAGTTTTATGAAAAAAATTAAAATAAATTTAAAATAAGTATTGACTTTGTAAAACAAATGATGTATTATTATCAAGCTGTCCGGTGAGACAGCAAGAAAAAATAAAAAAGAGAGATTGATCCTTGAAAACTGAACAGTTGATGGTAAAAAAAATTAAACCCAAGTCAAAAGACAATGAGTTTATCTAAGATAAACAAACCAAAGTAATAAGGAAACAAAAAAAGTCAGAGTGATACTGGCAAAGGATTTTAACATGTTGTTTGATCCTGGCTCAGGATGAACTGGCGGCGTGCTTAACACATGCAAGTCGAGCGGAGATATTTAAAAAGCTTGCTTTTGAATATCTTAGCGAGACAGGTGAGTAACGTGTGGTATACCTCATACAGAGAATAATCATGTGAAAACGTGACTAATACCTCATGTCATTCTTTTTAAGGCATCTTAAGAGAAGAAAAGGAGTAATCCGGTATGAGATGGGCCGCATCTGATTAGCTAAGTTGGTGAGATAACAGCCCACCAGCAACGATCAGTAGCCGACCTGAGAGGTGATCGGCCACATTGGGACTGAAGACACGGCCCAAACTCCTACGGGAGAAAAGAGGGGAATATTGCACAATGGGGGGAAACCCTGATCCGCAACGCCGCGTGAAGAAGACGGTTTTTCGGATTGTAAACTTCTATCAATAGGGACGAAAAAAATGACGGTACCTAAATAGTGAAGCCCCGGCTAACTTTACGTGCCAGCGGTACGCGGTAATACGGTAGGGGGCAAGCGTTATCCGGAATTACTGGGTGTAAAGGGTGAGTAGGCGGCATGACAAGTAAGATGTGAAAGCCCGAAGAACTGCGGGATTGCATTTTAAACTGTTGAGCTAGAGTACAGGAGAGAAAGCGGAATTCCCAAGTGTAGCGGTGAAATGCGTAGATATTGGGAAGAACACCAGTGGCGAAGGCGCTTTCTGGACTGAAACTGACGCTGAGGCACGAAAGCGGGGAGCGAACAGGATTAGATACCCTGGTAGTCCACGCCGTAAACGATGAGTGCTAGGTGTCGGAGGGGAACCTTCGGTCTCAGCAAACGCAATAAGCACTCCACCTGGGGAGTACGATCGCAAGATTGAAACTCAAAGGAATTGACGGGGGCCCGCACAAGCGGTGGAGCATGTGGTTTAATTCGAAGCAACGCGAAGAACCTTACCAAGGCTTTATTATCCCGATGACGCATATAGAGATATATGTTTTCTACGAACATCGGAGACAGGTGGTGCATGGTTGTCGTCAGCTCGTGTCGTGAGATGTTGGGTTAGATCCCGCAACGAGCGCAACCCTTATCTTTAGTAGCCAGCATTAAGATGGGCACTCTAAAGAGACTGCCGTGGATAACACGGAGGAAGGTGGGGATGACGTCAAATCATCATGCCCCCTTATGTCTTGGGCAACACACGTGCTACAATGGACGGAACAAAGTGAAGCAAAGTCTTGAGGTGGAGCGAAGCACAAAAAATCCGTTCTCAGTTCGGATTGTAGTCTGCAACTCGACTACATGAAGCTGGAATCGCTAGCAATCGCAGAATCAGCATGTCGCGGTGAAATACGTTCCCGGGCCTTGTACACACCGCCCGTCACACCATGGGAGTTTGGAAGCACCCGAAGCCTGTGACCTAACCGCAAGGGAGCAGTCGAAGGTAGTTGGCGACTGGGGTGAAATGTAACAAGGTAGCCGTATCGGAAGGTGCGGCTGGGATCACCTCCTTTCTATGGAGACAATGGTTTAATAAACATCAGCTGTTTGGTTTTGAAGGATTAACTTCATAAAATTTCCGGTGGCGATGCGCTTGTGGGAAACACCCGTACCCATACCGAACACGACGGTTAAGACGCAAGCGGCTGATGATACTTGGCTGGAGACGGCCCGGGAAAGTAAGTGGCTGCCGGAAACTACATATGGGCTCATAGCTCAGCCGGTTAGAGCGCGCGCCTGATAAGCGCGAGGTCGGTGGTTCGAGTCCACTTGAGCCCACTTATAAAAACGAAATAAAAAAGGCACCACGGGGGTTTAGCTCAGTTGGGAGAGCACCTGCCTTGCAAGCAGGGGGTCGCGAGTTCGAATCTCGCAATCTCCATTAAGCTAGCGACTGAAGTCGCCGCTAATGAGAAACGTATAACGCACTTGAAAAAGTGTGAGGAGTTTCAAATGGCGACGAAGGAGCGGTTTCGACGAAGTCGAAAAGCTACCTAAATAATAAAGTTGTTGGCAAAGCACCTTGAAAACTGAACATGGTAAGAAAAAGAGTCAAAAGTAATAAAAACACATCGAGCAACAAAGAAAGAAGAAATGTAGTATCGCTTTGCTACATTCGAAGATGCAGTAAGGTCAAGCAAGAAAGAGCACAAGGGGAATGCCAACCGGAAGCCGATGAAGGACGTGATGTCGGAAAAATTCGGCAAGCGCAAATAACTGTCGATCCAGATATCCGAATGGAAACCTTATTGAGAAAAGCTCAGTCATCTGTAAGTGAATACATAGCTTGCAGAAGGGAAACGCCGTGAACTGAAACATCTAGAAGTAGCAGGAAGATAAAAAACTCGATTTCAGTAGCTGAGCGAACGGAATAGGCCAAACCGAAGGATTTATCCATCGGGGTTGCGGACTGCGTAATGCATTGACAATCGATAAGCTGAACTGTTTTGGAAAAGCAGACCAAAGACGGTTGAAAGTCCAGGTTGAAATTGAGCGTCAGCAGGCAGTATCCAGAGTACCACAGGACACGAGAAACCTTGCAGCCGGGGGGACCACCTCCCAAGCCTAAATACTAACCGGTGACGATAGTGAAACAGTACTGTGAAGGAAAAGGTGAAAAGGACCCCGGGAGGAGTGAAAGAAGAACCTGAAAACTTGTGCTTACAAACAGCAGGAGGCGATAAGCGCGCTGACTGCGTACTTTTTGTAGAACGGTCCGGCGAGTTACTAATATTAGCGAGGTTAAATACTCAGAAGGTATGGAGCCGAAGGAAACCAAGTCTTAATAGGGCGAGAAGTTAGTATTAGTAGACCGAAAACCGGTGACCTATCCATGTCCAGGTTGAGTAACGTAAAAGGTTATGGAGGACCACGAACGGCCATCTGTTGAAAAGTGGCGATGAGTGGATAGCGGAGAAATTTCCAATCGAACTCGAGATAGCTGGTTCTCCTCGAAATAGCTTTAGGCTAGCCTCGAGAGGAGTCTAACGAGGTAAAGCACTGAATTGACGCGGGGCCCAAAAAGGTTACCAACTCATATCAAACTAAGAATGCCGTCAAGATACCCTCGAGTCAGACTACGTGAGATAAGTTTCGTAGTCCAAGGGAAAGAGCCCAGACCGACAATAAGGTCCCCAAGTGTGTTAAGTGGAAAAGGATGTGGGATTTCATAGACACTAGATGTTGGCTGAAGACGACATTTAAAGAGTGCGTAATAAGCTCACTAGTCGAGAGAACCTGCGCCGAAAATAATCGGGGCTAAAACACACCACCGAAGCTACGGATTTGTTATGCAATGGTAACAAGTGGTAGAGGAGCATACTGCAAGGACGAAGCCCAAGCGAGCGAAGGTGGACGAAGCAGTAGAGAGAATGCCGGAATGAGTAGCGAGATATATGTAAGAACCATATAGGCCGAATATCTAAGGTTTCCTGAGTAAAGTAATCTTCTCAGGTAAGTCGGGACCTAAGGCGAGGACGAGAGTCAGTAGTCGATGGACAACTGTAGATATTCCAACTGTATAATCAAACTGTGGGGACGCAGGAGGATAAGTTAACCGCGGAAAGGGAAGACGACCAAGCATAAAGTCAAGGTAAGCAGGCAAATCCGCTTACAGATGATGAAATGTGATGGGGACTGAAAGAGAGTAGGGAAGTAACTGAATCCACACTGCCAAGAAAAGTTATAGTGTTATACATACCCGTACCGTAAACCGACACAGGTAGATGAGGAGAAAAATCCACAGGCCGACGGGAGAAGTGTTGTTAAGGAACTCGGCAAAATGACCCCGTAACTTAGGAGAAGGGGAGCCACGCAAGTGGCCGCAGAAAAGAGGCTCAAGCAACTGTTTAGCAAAACACAGATCTCTGCTAAAACCGAAAGGTGGGAAGAGAAATGGGCTGACACCTGCCCGGTGCTGGAAGGTTAAAAGGAGAGGTAAGGAATCGAAGTTTGAATTCAGCCCCCAGAACCGTAACGCAACAGATGCCGGGTAGAAATTCCTTGTCAGGAAATTCTGACCGCACGAAGGTGAAGATTTGAGCGATGTCTCATTCTAACACGCCAGAAATTGAAGAACCGGTGAAGATACCGGTTACCCGCAACAGGACGGAAAGACCCATGATTACTGCTGCGGATACTAGGATTCGATGATGTATGTACAGGATAGGAGGGAGACTAAGAATCCGGGACGCTAGTTTCGGAGGAGTCGACGGTGGGATACCCTCTCTTATATCATTGGATTTCTAACCCGGCCGCAACGGTGGTAGGGGACAATGTCAGGCGGGCAGTTTTGACTGTGGTCCTCCAAAAGAGTAACGGAGGCGCTCGAAGGTCTTCTAGAATGATTGGAAACCATTCAAAGAGTGTAAAGGCAAAGAAGGCTTGACTGCGAGGTCGACGGACCAGGCCGAAAGTAGGACATGATCCGGCGGTAATACGGGAATGCCATCGCTCAACGGATAAAAGCTGCCGGGATAACAGGCTGATCTCCCCCAAGAGTTCACATCGACGGGGAGGTTTGGCACCTCGATGTCGGCTCATCGCATCCTGGGGCTGAAGTAGGTCCCCCAAGGGTTGGGCTGTTCGCCCATTAAAGCGGTACGCGAGCTGGGTTCAGAACGTCGTGAGACAAGTTCGGTCCCTATCCTGGGCGCAGAAATTGGAGAGGAGCTGTCCTTAGTACGAGAGGACCGATGGACGAACCGCTGGTGAATCTGTTGCATACCAAATGCACAGCAGAGTATATGTTCGGAACGGATAACGCTGAAGGCATCTAAGCGTGTGCCCTCAAGACAGATTTCCATTCGAAAGAAGTAAGACCCTTGAAGACTACGAGGTAGATAGGTAAGAGGTGTAAGCACAGTACGTGTTAAGCTGACTTATACTAATAGGTCGAGGGCTTGACCAAAGAGAATGAAGCAAATTGAGAGAATACCATGTTTGGTTTTGAGGTGCTGAAATACGAGAAGGAATTCCGGGTAGGTGATGCGCTGAACATCGAACACGACGGTTAAGACGCAAGGGATGATATTTTTGGCTGGATCACGAAAAAGCCGGATCTGCAAAGCGATAAATGAGTAGCTCGCGAAGAGTATCTAATAAAGAAATAAATTCAAAAAACAAGCAAAGTTTGAAAGAATTTATTATTAATTATTTACACGAATAATCCTCGATAGCTCAGCGGTAGAGCATCCGGCTGTTAACCGGAGGGTCGTTGGTTCGAATCCTACTCGGGGAGCTTATAGAGGGGTATAGTTCAGTCGGTAGAACGTTGGTCTCCAAAACCAAATGTCGAGGGTTCGAGTCCTTCTGCCCCTGTATGAAAAATTTTATATGGCTTAGTAGCTCAGTTGGTTAGAGCGCCGGCCTGTCACGCCGGAGGTCGAGGGTTCGAGTCCCTTCTGAGTCGCCATTTGGGAGTTTAGCTCAGCTGGGAGAGCATCTGCCTTACAAGCAGAGGGTCACAGGTTCGAGCCCTGTAACTCCCATTTTTTTGCGTTTGTAATCAGTGTCGTTAAATGTATACAAAAGAAGACTGTTTGTTTATTTTGCTACATTATAAACAGACCTGTTTTTAGGAAATAATTATAAATTGGATATGTTTTAGGGGACAGTTTTTTGGAACTGTCCTTTTTTTATACATTTTGGTACTTTTGTAAATTGCCTTACTTTTTTTACTATATTATTATAGAACACATAATAATGTGGCGATTATATAAATATATAATTATTATGGAGGTATTATTATGGAAAACAAATTGGCACACGCAGCAGAAAGGAAGGCTTTTGAGGTTGTTATTGACTCAGTCATTAAACGTCTAGGAAAAGATTCTTCTAAAAATATGGTGCAGCTTATAAATATGGCTGAAAAAATACTTGGCGATACTTGGACTCCTGAAGCTTATGATAAACTTAGAGAGGCGTTTTCTGATCCTGACAGCAAATGGTCAAGATATGGAAAGAGGCTTTTGGATGAGGTCGATCATTCAGTGTTTAAGAGAGCATTCCTTACACTTGGTTACGAAGCTGGATTCCGTGGTTATAAACTTAGTCAGGAAATGAGTAAAAAATACGACTGTAATATTCCTTGGATAGTGCTTATGGATCCTACAAGTGCTTGTAATATGCATTGTATAGGTTGTTGGGCAGCAGAATACGGAAATAAATACAACTTATCGTTTGAAGACATGGACAGCATAATTGAACAGGGCAAAAAGCTTGGTATACACGCATACCTTATGACAGGCGGAGAACCGCTTGTTCGTAAAAAAGATATAATACGTCTTTGTGAAAAGCATCAGGATTGCGCATTCCATTGTTTTACAAACGGTACTCTTATTGATGAAGAATTTTGCAACGATATGTACCGCGTAGGAAACTTCATTCCTTCAATTAGTATAGAGGGATTTGCAGATGAAAATGACGGACGCCGAGGTGAGGGACATTTTAATAAAGTAATGCATGCGATGGAATTGCTTAAAGAACATAAACTTCTTTTCGGTACATCTATTTGTTATACTAGCAAAAATTATAAAACTGTTACATCAGATGAATTTCTTGATCTTCTTATTTCAAAGGGTGTAAGGTATACATGGTACTTCCACTATATGCCTGTTGGTAACGATGCTTCAACAGATTTACTTCTTACACCTGAACAGCGTGAATATATGTATCATAGGGTAAGAGAAATCAGAGATTGGGAAGGCGGCAAAGAAATTTTTGCTATTGACTTCCAGAATGACGGTGAATTTGTTCATGGTTGCGTAGCCGGAGGAAGATGCTATTGCCATATTAATCCTATTGGTGATGTGGAGCCTTGTGTATTTATTCATTACTCAAGTGCAAACATTCATGAAAAATCATTAATTGAGTGTTTCCAGCAGCCGCTTTTCAGAGCTTACAGAGATAATCAGCCATTTAACAGTAATGAACTTAGACCATGTCCTATGCTTGAGAACCCTGAGAGACTTCGTGAGATAGTTCATGCTACAGGTGCAGTATCAACGGATCTTAAGTCACCAGAAACATGTGATCATCTTTGTGATAAGTGTGTTGAATATGCAAAGGAATGGACACCGGTTGCAGATAAACTTTGGTCAAAGACTCTTGAAGAAAAGGCAGAAAAAGCTACAAGTGCAGGAAAATAAGTAAAAATAGTACATATATAAAAGACCGGCTTTTAAGTCGGTCTTTTTTGTATGGGAATTAGTTTGTTGAGCATGCGAAATAAAAACTCACCTGCTATGCGGGTGGAAATAAAAAATTATATTCAAGATCGGGGAAATAGCGATATATTACAGTATAAATTAAGAGCAAAAGAATATGAAGGTACCTTCAAAGGGGAGCCAGAGCCTTTAGGTGCTGATTGAAGCCTAATTTCAATTTCTTTTTATATGAAATGAAATAATTATGTGCTGATACTCATAAAGACTTCTTTTCCACTGTTTTAATGCAATTGACTAATCATATTTTTGGTGGGCAAATGAAGTTTTTACTTGTATCTAAATTACAGTTAGATTATGAAAATTTTATATGCACAAAAGTATCAAAGAAAAATTTTTTGCAGTTTCTAAAACTTTTTGCAATATATAATTGTCTTATAAATATAAAACAAATGTTAATTCATCAGGGGGAAAGTTGTAATGGGCAAAAAAAAGCTCGTAGAAAATTTTATTAAAAATAATATTAATAATGCATATCGATTTGCTTTTACATATATGAAAAATCAGCAGGACGCAGAAGATGTTGTGTCAGAGAGTGTAATAAAAGCTATAAAGTATGCAGACAATGTAAAAGACGTATCTAAATTAAAACCATGGTTCTATAGAATTGTTTCAAATACGGCACTAAATAATATAAAAAAAAATACCAAAGTAGTTCCTTTTGAAGAAATTGAAGATAAAAATTTATATGAAGATAATTACGAGATATCAAATTTAAATGAATTGATTGAAAAACTTAATGAAGAATATATTGAAGTTATAACACTAAGGTATTTTGAGGATATGAAAATAAAAGATATCGCAGATGTACTTGGCATAAATGAAAATACTGTTAAAACAAGATTATATAAAGCGCTTTAAATTTTAAAGGAGGATGTTGAGGATAACGATGAAGCCTACAAATAAAATAAAAAAAATAAAAAATGAATATAATAATGTTAATGCATCGGAGGAGTTTATTATGGAAATGAACAAGCAAATTAATATTGAAAAAATTAAAAGAAATATTAAAACGAGTATTACGGCTGCCGCAGTATGCATTGTTGTTTTTGGTATTACACTTAATGCAAGCCCTACGCTTGCATTTGCGTTAAGTGGTGTTCCGGTTATTAGCAGTATAGTTAGGGTTGTCACATTTGGCAAATACGAGGAAAATGATAACGGTTATGAACTTTCAATTAGTACGCCTCAGATAGAAGGATTGGTAAATGAAGAACTCCAGGCGAAGCTTAATGCTGAATTTAAAGCTCAAGGTGATGAGGTAAAAGAACTTTTTGAAAAAGATGCAGCTGAACTTAAAAAGGAATTTGGCAATGAAACACTACATAAGGATTTAGAATTTAATTATGATGTAAAGACCGATAACGATGATATTCTGGCACTTGATGTCTATACGTTCTTTGCGTCTGGTTCATCTACTTCAATTCATAAATATTATACAATTAATAAACATACTGGAGAACTTTATACACTTAAGGGAATGTTTAAGGATGGATCCGATTATGTTAATCCAATAAGTGAATATATTAGAAGTGAAATGGAGAGAAAGAATGCCGAAGAAAACGGAATGTTTTTCATAGAAGATTTTGATAAAATCAAAGTTGATCAAGATTTTTATATTAATAATGATGGTAATATTGTAATTTGTTTTGGAAAGTATGAAATTGCAGCAGGCGCACAGGGTACGCCAGAGTTTGTTATACCGCACGATTTAATTGCTGATATACTTATTTAATAAATTTAATATTTAAATAAAAATACGCTGATTGTTTAGCGTATTTTTATATTTTTAACTGAATAAAGGTCTTTTTGAAAGGTAATAATACTGACAGAGAAATCAAATGATTTCACTTTTATGGAGGTGCCAGTATGAAAAGAAACAGGTTTATGGAATTTTTAAACAGCAAAGGTCAGTATGTGGCAATATTTGCGTTTATAGTTGTAGCAGGTATTTGTGCCGGTACTGCAGCCTATAACAAGGGCAGTAAAGCTGATGACAGTGAAGCTGCAAAATCACCAATTTCTCAAACCAGTGAGCCTGTATTGACTAACAAAAATGCCAAGACAGAAGAAAACACAGAAACTCCTTCGACAAATAAGGCTCAGGAAACTCAGGCTGAAACAAAGGATAATACACAACAGCCTGCTGCAGAAGATGAAGCTGAGAAGACAATATCTGATGATGAAGATGAAAACATTGATATTGCATTATCTTGGCCTGTCAAAGGTGACATTATATTAGGATACAGTCCTAATAGCCTTGTATATGACCCCACGCTTGATCAGTACAGAACAAATGACAGTATATACATTGCAGCAGATGAAGGAACCAATGTTCTTGCAGCAGCAGATGGAGTTGTTTCTGAAGTGGTTGAAGATGAAACTA
>JAXGOV010000014.1:0-60805 GCA_040767305.1 Candidatus Metalachnospira sp.
TTTATGACGGTTCACAAGCAACTAGCATCTCTTCAGCATTCGGTGACGAACGATATTCCGATGCAGTAGGCGGACGGCTTGGCAATAAATATTATATCTCAATGAAAGATGATAAAAATATATGGCATATGTTTTCTTATGATATTAAAAAGGGTATTTGGATGCATGAGGACAATACCCATGTTCAGTGCTTTGCAGATATTAACTATGATTTGTATTTCATTGACTATGACACTAAAAAACTAATGACCGTAAAGAAAAAAGGCGAAAATGGCGAAACAGCTGTGAGCTGGGAGGCTGTAACAGGAGTATATGGATATGAATATAACCAAAAGAAATATTTATCACGCTTTAATATCCGTATGAGTCTAGACAAGAAGGGTTGGTGCGAAGTTTTTCTTCAGTATGACTCTAATGGAATATGGGAGAGAAGAGGCACTATTAACGGCAAGGGTGTTAATTATACTTTTACATTGCCGGTTATACCAAGACGATGTGATCATGTACAGATTAAGCTTGTCGGAATGGGTGAGTTCAAATTGTACTCCTTTGCTGCAGTATTAGAAAAGGGAAGTGATATGTGATGTCTTTATTCTTAAATTCACCGCCTGTCGTTTCAGGAAACGTAAGTGAACAGATTATGCAGCTGAGAAGTTATGTATATCAGACTGTAGAGGCATTAAATGTTGGATTTCAAGACATGAGTGCAGAGGGAATATTGAAGGAAGTAAGTAATGCAGTTTCCTCAAATGCAGATAAAGAAGAAAACACTGCAGTAAAAAGTATTCAGAATAATATACGTTCGCTAATAGTTAAAACTGCTGATTATGCGGTTAAAAACAGTGAAGAGCTTACAAAGACTTTGAAAAGTAACTATGTAGCTATATCGGATTTCGGTAAATATACTGAACAGCTCCAAAATGACATTACGATCAATGCGGAGGGTATTCAACAGTTGTTTCATTTCACATCAGGAATCAGTTCTGAATTTGGTGATGGCACAGTATCAAGTGAGCAATATATAAAAACAGGACTGCTTTTTTATGACACTGAAGGGGCTCCGGTATATGGTGTCGGTATTGGAAATCTGCGTCAACAACAGTAAACACAGGATGGAGAAACTATACTTGATAAGCAGAACCTTTTGACAACAGTATCTGCTAGATGAAATAGCTTTTTGGAATGCAGGGGCGAAGAGATAGCATATATCACAGGAAACTTAATGTACTTTCCGGCTGGAACACTTAAAGCGAATGATGCAGACATCAGCGGAAAAATAACTGCTACTTCTGGAGTGATAGGCGGCTGCACAATTGAGGATGGCCTGCTTAAAATAGCCAATGCCAATATAACCGATATTGATGCAAGTAAAATTACAACTGGAAAAATGTCAGTCAGTAATATAGTCTTTGACGGAATAATGGATATTCTAGGCAATGACGGTGGGACAAGTGATCCATATGTGTCTAAGGCAGATTCGGTTATGAGCTTGAAAGTCTTTTGAATCAATATTCGGGACTGCTTTTTGGAAAGTACCGAAAGTAGCAAATGTTCTTTGTTTGTTAAACCAGGTCAAACTTGGCTTGCAGATGGAAGTGACGGAACTACAAAAATATTAAGGTTTCAAGACGGAGAAATTGAACTTGTTTATGATGATGATTATAAAAATACAGACAGTGGCAGCCGCAGTAGGCTTTACATGGATGATACAAGAGCGGAGCTGTCCGTGTTAAACAGAGACTCATTAAATGTGACCGCCTATATCAGGATAGAGGAGGATGACATTAGAATTCGTTTCAACGGAGACACATATTATATGAGTGATATTGTAAGCGCATGCAATTTATAAAGGGGAGATTATTATGGAAAAACCGGCATCAATGGTAATTAAAGAATTTACTCAAAGGGTTGAGAATGACATAAATAACAGCGGACTTCCGCCAATTATACTAGAGCTTATTATCGGAAAGTATTATTCACAGATACACTTATTGGCCGAACAGCAGGTTAACAATGAAACTGATATATACAATAAAACCTTAGAGGCAGAGGAAGGTGACAAAAATGGCAAGTGATTTAATGGATGTAGGGGCATCAGGTAAATATTATAAGGTCCAGTCCAATGGAAAGGCACAGAGTGGGTTGTCTGAAGGTGATAGGGTTGTAACTGACGGAGGTACATATCAGATATTAGGTGTAAATGAAGACGGTACATATAATTCAGCTTTGTATGACTCCAATACAAATACAAAGAACTATAATGGCCAATATAGCAACGGCTATAACAGCAATGGGAGTTCGTTGGCCGACATTTCGTCAATAAAAGATTCAACAAAAGAGGCCTATGATAATGCAAAGAATCAGAACTACAGAGATAGTGATGCAATAAAGAGTGCTCAGTCCACTTATGACAATATAGCGAGCAAACAGCCTAGTGGCTATAATTCGGCATACCAGGCTCAGATTGAAAAGCTTATGAATCAGATAGAAAACAGGGATGATTTTCAATATGATATGAGTGCTGATATGCTCTATCAGCAATATAAAGACCAGTATATGAACCTGGGGCAAAATGCAATGCAGGACACAATGGGACAGGCTGCAGGTTTAACAGGTGGATATGGTAATTCATATGCGACAAGTGCCGGTTCACAGGCATATCAGAATTACCTGCAGCAGTTAAATGATAAAGTACCTGATCTTTATAATTTGGCTTTAAGCAAGTATCAGGCAGAGGGTGATGACCTGCTTAACCAGTACAATATGTATAAGGATGCTGATAATACTGATTACAGCAGGTATTTGGACTCATATAATCAGTGGCTGACTGAGAGTAACCAGGCATATAACGAATTGCAGACTGAGACAGACAGAGCTCAGAATGATTACTATAACAATCTTGATCAGATGAATAATATCATTAACCTTGAAAATAGCGATTACTGGAATGAAATAAGTCAGAACAATACTAAATGGAATCAGGATTTTCAGCAGAGAACAGTATGATTATGAAAAAGAGCAGAATGCCCTTAATAGGGAGTTGGCTGCATCAAAGAGTTCTTCAGGCAGCTCATCAGGAACAAGTAAGTCAAGTGGTAAATCTGTTGATTCAGATATGGTGAATGAGGCTTTGGAAACATATAAAAATAATGGAAGACAGGCAGTGATCAATTTATTGAATGATTGGGAAAATATTTATGGTTATAATCCTGATTCTATTGCTTCAGCTTGGGAGTCAATACAAAACCAGTATGCAACATTATTGACAAAAGATTATAACTCCCATAAACATTAAAGGAAGTGGTATTTATGAGCTGGCAGGATAGCTATAAAGAAAGAAAAAAGAGGCAGTTAGAGGATAGGAAATCAAATGGTATTTCGTCTAAACCTCAATGGCAGAAAAATTTACCTGACTATTCATTAATTCAACAGACTCCATATTTCAATAAAAGTAATGCTAACAATGAAATAAAACATACAACTAAGATAGGTACAGTAGTTAATAATACTGATATGGATAGCCTTAAAACAAAAATTAATGATATTACTTCCCAGCGTGATGATCTTGTTTACCAGGGCAGATTTGATATGTATAACAATCCCTATCAAAGTAAGATAAATGATTTAAATAAACAACTTAGCAGTCTTAAATCCGATTTAAAGACTGCTGAATCATCACAAAAGTATAGTTCTCTTATAAAGAATTTGGATTACAAAGAAAAATCACAGTCTGGCATTGATTTTAAAAATTGGCAATCGGATGATCGTCTTTGGGATAATGATTATCTTGCAGTCAACAATGTTGGAGGTATGCATGACTTCCTGGATAATTCAGATACACACGATAAGCAGTCTGTTTATAAATATATGACTGCAGAGGAAGTATCAAATTATAACTATTTGTATAATTCCAAGGGAAAGAAAGAGGCAGAGGCATACATTGATTACCTGTATAATGACCTGGATAAAAGAATGACAGCTGACACAACACAGAAAATGTCTCAGTATGCAACAGCTCATCCTGTGGCTGCATCAATCGGTTCAGTACCGACAAATATTTTCGGTGGTGTTGCTGGAACAGCAAGTATTGTTGGCCAGAATATTTCAAATGCATTTAAGAAAAATAAAGGTGAGGCTGTTGATCCGGTTGACTATGATACTTATGGCATGCTTGGTTCTGCAATGACAAATACGCTTAGAGGAACTGTGGCAGATAATCTTAATAAAAAAGGAACAGCTGATATTCCGGTAATAGGTGAAAAAGGTTTAGGTGATTTATACCAGCTTGGAATGTCAATGGTTGATTCGTATACTCTTGCTGTAACAGGCGGCAAGGCTACTAATTTAGTTTTGGGTGCATCTCTTTATGACCAGTGGATTTAGAATGCAAAAGAAAAGGGACTGTCAGATGACCAGGCTTTTTACTTGGCGGTGCAAACGGTATATTTGAGGCTCTTTTTGAAGAGGTATCAATAGATAGATTACTCAAAATCAAAGATGCAAGGACGATGGGCCAGTTTATAGAAAATGTACTGAAACAGTCTTTTACGGAAGGCTCAGAGGAGTTTTTTACAACTATTGCAAATACAATAGCTGATCAGATTATATCTGGAGACAAGAGTGATATTAATAAAAGTATTGCAAGTTATTCATCTGAAGGAATGTCGGCAGAGGAGGCAAAAAAGCAAGCATGGAAGGATTGGGGAAGCTCGCTTGCTTGGGATTTTGTTGGAGGTGCATTAACAGGCGGAATCATGGGCGGTGTGCAGACAGGGGTACAGACTGCCATGCAAAATTCTGTTTATAATGAAACCGGAAAGCAGATAAATGACAATGGTAAGCCTGAACTTCTTAAAAAACTTACTGAACAGTATGGAAATGAAATGAATTTAAGTGAAGATCCGTCCACTAAACAGATTGGACAGGCCTATTTTGATTTGCAGAATAAGTATGAAGGAGAATACAGCAGTAATATTCAGTCTGCTATATCTGATCGTCTGAAGGAAACAGGCATAGATGATGCAACTGTAAAAAAGGCGCAGACTGCTGTTTCTAAAGTGCTGAATAATGAAAAACTTGGCATTACGGATATAAAAATATTGTCCGATAAAAGGGTTCAAAGCGTAATTGATGAGATCTCAAACAACAGTGAATGGACAAATGACATTACCGATAAAAATAATCTTGTATCAGAAAAAGCCAAATTACTTAATCGTACTTTAAATAGTCAGTCTAAAAACATAGAAACAGAAAATAAATATACTCCGGAAATAAATACAGAAAAGTCACAAAGCACAGGTTTTAGTAAAAACAGTGAAGTAGGCAGTATAAGCAACGTGTCTGTAACAGATGACGGAAATACAGTTCTTACTTTCTCAGATGGTACACAGAAGAATTTTGCAGACGTGGATTTGCGTGATACTGAGCTTAATGATGTAATTTTGGTTGCATCTCAGTACGGCTCCGATGCCAACAATATGGTTCTTGGCTATACGGCAGAGAATGCATCAAAACCATTAGCTGCAAGGCAGTCTTCGGATGCATATATTCGTCAGTACAATAATGCATATGACTATGGCAGAATGGGAGCATCTCTTGAATATACCCAAAAGAGCGGTGTTGCAAATATGCTTACCAAGGGACAGCTTGAAATGGCATATAACACAGGAGTTAAAGCCGGTTATAAAGAGACAAATGCAAAACAGCAGAATATTAATGATTCACACAAGGCAGGACAAAAAAAGCAGGGTACAGTAAATACGAACAATCTATCAGAGAAAACCAGAAGAAATTTCAATTCTGATCAGAAAACTGTTATAAGTTTTGCAAAGCATTTCAAATATGGCGGCATTAACATTGTATTTGAGGAATCAGCCGTAAATGAAAAAGGTGACTACACATCACAAAATGGTTGGATTGATGGTTCTGGAACAATACATATTGATATTAATGCAGGTGCAGACAATGTATCATCTGACAGAACTTTTTAGGTTATACACTTTCGCATGAGTTGACACATTTTGCAGAACAGTGGGCTCCTGAAGACTATAAGAAATATTCTGATTTTGTTGTAAATATCATTACTCAAAATAAAGATGTTTCAATAGAAGCAATGCTACAGAATAAAAAAAGACTCTTATTTTACAGGAGAGATTTTCAAGGCTCAAACAATTGTATCCTAGTGTGTCCGAAGAAAAGCTTAAGCAGTATGTAACTTCCATGTCAGATGAAGCGGCACTTAAGGAAGTAGTTGCTGACGGTTCACAGATGATATTGACTAACAGTGATTTAATTGAACGTCTTGCTTCACATGATAAAACACTGTTTGAAAAGGTTAAAGATGCAGTATTAAAAATTATAGGGGATATAAAAAACCTGTATAACGGTTATATGGCCAGAGGAGCAGAGACTAAGGCTGCATATAAATATTTGGATGAACTTACTGAAATGTGGACAAATATGCAGGAAAAGGCTGTTCAAATCTATAATGAATCTGAAAATATTAAATACCAAGAGCGTGATTTGCAGCATAGAAAGTTTACATATGAAGAGCTAATAAAAAAACAGGATATTACACTTACGGAAGTTTCTGATATTAAAGAAAATCCTGATAGGAAAAGTATTGTAGAGACAGCTTATAAGAATGCAGCCGATACAGGAGAAATTGACAGCAGTGGTATGCCTTCAGTATTTGTAAAGGATATTGACAGGGATGTGCATATAAGCAAAGCAGCATTAAGACATGGTCTGGACAGAAGACTAAGAGTGCAGGCTCCTGTTATTGAGAACATAGGTCAGATACTTAAAAACTCAATATTAATCAATAAAGCTGTCCCCAAAAAAGAATCTGCAGAGAGCAGTTATATTTTGTTTGGCGGTGCACATACAAAAAACGGCAGTCTATATTTTGCTTCTATTGTAGTAAACCATATTACAAACGAGGTTGAATATATTGATGTTATGTATTCAGCAAATGTAAAAAAAATAGAATCAGCTGCTCTTGAGAGAGCCAGAGCTTCAGGAAATAATCCTTTATCTCTTACTGATTCCACTATAAGTGTAGCAAATGCGTTATTTTTAGTCAAGGACTACTTTTCGGATGTTTTGCCGAAAGATGTCTTAAATCATTATGGAATTGAACGGAAAAAAACAGGCATTTCAGACAGTTTGCGTTATCAGGAACGATATTTAAAAAATGATGATCGTGAGAGAATTGTATCTCTTCTTGAAGGCTCGGATCTCAATGCTGCAGAAAGAGATCTGCTCAAAAGTTATAAATCAAAGATTGAGGATTTAAACAAAAAAGAGGCTGACTACAATGAACTAAGGCTGAAGCTTAATGAAATTATGTATATGAAGGGTACCAGACAGTCGGAGATTGATTCCCTTACAAAACGCAGGGATTATTTAAGGAACCAGATTGCAAGGCAGGATATGAAGCTTACCAAGTTTGAGACCATGGAAACCATGAAAAATCTTATTTCAAAGGAACGTGCCATAGCTATCAAAAACTACAAAGAGGGCAGAGAGGCTTCTCAGACGAGGGAACAGATTAAGAAAATTGTTAAGGACTTTAATGCAAGGCTTATGCGGCCAACCAAGAAAAAATATATTCCTGTAAAGCTTACCAGAATGGTTATTGATTTTTGTGATTCTATAAATATGGATGATCCACGAATTAAAAGCCAATCAACAAAGGATAGGCTTGCAAAAATTAGGGACACTTACAAAAGCTATAAAGAGGATTCAACCTATGACTATGTTTACGATGAGGTTGTTGCTGATATGCTGGATAACCTGCAGGCCGAGATTGAAGATGTTCCGCTAAACAAAATGACAAATAAGCGTACTTAAATATCTGAAGGACTGTATGACCGCATTACATAAAAATGTCACCCAGGCAACGAGGCTGTTTTCCGAAGAATATAAACAGGATATTTTTGAAACCGGCAAAAAGGTTATGACTGAAGTAAGTGAAGCAACATTTATTCATCATAAATTTACAAAGGTGTTTGATGCTGCACAGGACATTGCTTTATGGCAGCTGAGTCCTGACAGATTTTTCAGTTATTTATCAGGTTTTAAGAAAGACTCTACCTGTGATGCAATCGGCAGAACATTCAAAAATGCAACGGAAAAGAAACTTATGGTGCAAAGAACATTTACTGAGTTATTCAGAAACTATGAGAATATTAAGTTTATTAATTCGCTTTCCGATACAAAAAACCTTGTGGATATTGGTATAAAGGATAGCATGGGTAAGCCTGTTATGCTTACAAGGGGCATGATGTTAAGCGTCTATAAGCATTTAAGCAGTGAAGATAATAAAAGAGCCTTTGCGTATGGCGGTTTTACAGTCCCGGAGGTTAAGCAGTATTACATTGGAAAGGTTAAGGATTCATTTGCAAGAGGTAATATAAGAACGCTGCCGGCTAATACGGAGCTTATCGGTCTGTATGAAAAAAATATGCAAAAACTTAATGAGCTCAATGATCTTCAGGAGTTTAAGGATATGGACGGCACAGATCAGGATAAGGTGTATGATCTTTATGATGAGATAGAAATACTAGAAGAAAAAATAGCCAAGGCAGAGGAAATTGCAGATAATGAGATAAAGAAAATTCGAGAAAAGTGTGAAGATATAATGACTGCAGATGAAAGGTCATTTATTGACACTACAACAGAGTGGTACGATAAGCACTCAAGGGATTATATAAACGAGGTTACCCTTAAAATGTACGGCATCAAAAAAGCCGGAGTGAAGAACTATTATACTATTCACAGGGATGCATCATATTTTAATACTCAGTTTGAATCAATGGTTAACAATATAACTCTTGA
Organism: Candidatus Metalachnospira sp.; assembly: GCA_040767305.1. Classification (GTDB taxonomy): domain Bacteria; phylum Bacillota; class Clostridia; order Lachnospirales; family Anaerotignaceae; genus Metalachnospira. The sequence continues at coordinate 8,842 of JAXGOV010000014.1, forward strand.
AAATTGGGGCAGCATAAAAGACAGGGTTAAGTCCGTTGCTCCGCTTATGCTTACAGATATACTTATGGAGCTTCAAAGTAGTGTTCAGCAAGTATCATCATATTATGGTTATGTAGAGGCAACAAGGGACTTTAACAGACTTTATAATATCCGAAATAAAGATTATTCAATGTCCGTAAAAGAGGCAATCAAGGGCAAAGCCGGTGCAGGCAGCAGAAAATTTGGTGTAACAGGTGAGCAATATATCGAAAACCTGCTTACTGACTTAACAGGCAAGGGCAAAAAGGAAACCAGTATTCTTGAACCTGTCAGAAGAAATCGTGCAAGAGCAACGTTATCCATAAATATCAGAGTGGCATTATCCCAGGCTGCATCAATACCTACAGCTGCAGCAGAGGTAGGCTGGGGTATAATGGCCAAAGGCTATGCAAGGGGATGGGCAGTAGGCTTTTCTGAAGCAAAGAAAAATGAGCTTGCCGAGAAGAACGTATGGTTCTGGCAGAGATACAGGGGCGAAGGTTCAACCAGGGAATTTGCGGAAATGAAAGGCGGAAGCAATCCTGTTGATAAAGCTTGGAGTTGGATAGATGAGAAAACTAACAGAAAGCTTTTGAATTGGTGTCAGAATGTCGATGTGTATTCTACTGCAGCTATGTACAGCATGGCAGAGGTATATGTAGAGGACGTACTCGGAATCAAAAAAGATGCGGAGAACTATGATAAGCTGGTTAATGATAAGTTTACCGATATTTTGAGAAAAACACAGCCTAATTACACTACTACCGAGCGCAGTGATCTGCTAAGGGATAAAAGGGAAACTTATAAAATACTGACTATGTATAAAACTCAGTCAAATCAGAACTTTAATATAATGTTTGAATCATTCGCCAGATTATCAAGGTATAAATCTGATTATAAGAACGGAAGGAATGAAGTTACAAAGGCAGACTTAGATAAAGCTGTTAATCAATGTGCAGGTGCAACAACAGCTGTTGTTATTGGCGGAACTATCACATTTGCTGTATTAAGGTTTGTTGCCAATGCGCTGCAGCGTACAATGGACAATTACAGAGATGATGATGACGAGGTTACACTTGAGTCAATACTCACAGGTATTCTTAAAGACTCCGGATCGGCAATTGCCGGCTGTTTTGTCCTGGGCAGTCAGATATATGACATTTTGGTATCCAAATTCAGTAACAGTAATTATTACGGTCTTACTGATTCAGCTTTAAGTGCAGTCAGTGATATTATTGAGCAGATAGCAAACGGATCTGGTGATGCAGTAAGTCTTACAGGTAAATTGCTTCAGGTAATTGGTCTGCCATACAGAAACGTAAAAAATATAGTCACTGGCATTCAGGGATATATTGACGGCATTAAAAACAATAATCTTTTTGAATTCGAGGACGGAGCTGAAAGGACTGCATCAATGCAGGGAGATAGAATGTATAAGGCTATCGCCTCCGGAGACAGTGAAAAATATGAAAGTGTGTATTCTGAACTGTATGACAGCTATATTTCCAAGGGTAAGACTGAAGAAGAGGCAGACAGCCAGGTTAAATCCGTACTTAAAAAAGCGGTCAAGTCTGAATATGCTGACAGTAATATAACTGCAGAAAAAGCCGGTGATATTCTTAAGCAATATTTTGATTACTCTGACAATGATGTTTATTGGCAGCTGCAGGAATGGGACGACAAAGATTTCAATAAGTATAACACTATGGATGAGGCCATAAAGTCAAACAGTGTCACCGGTGTAAAGAAACAATCAGAATATTTACAGGAACATGGTATTAGTGAATCAGCGGTTAATGCCCATGTTACAAAGACAATAGGTGATATGTATAAATCGGGTGAAATATCGGCTCTTGAAGCAAAAAAGAGGCTTATGAATATATCTGGGAAAGAAGAAAAAGAAGCTTTAAAAAGTATAAATTCCTGGAACGAGAAAAGCATGGAATAAAAAAGTTGTGGTGTGGGTTAGAAATAGCCTGCACCTTTTTTGTATTATTAAATCAAACAATATTAAAGGAGTGATTTCAATGAGAGAAGCATTCAAAAAGGAAATGGAACTGGAAGCAGCACACCACGATTTTACTTATGACAAGGGCATAAAGACACCCAAAAAGGATGATGGTGTGGTATTCGATTACATCGGAGTAGAGGATGATATGTTACATTCTACAGAATATGAGGATAGGGCAAGCGTTTATGGCGGCGGCAAATATATTAAGACTGACGAGCATCAGTGTGATGATGGCTTACCTGTTGTTAATGGGCACAAATATACTATTTATGGTGCCGGCAAAGCATGGGTTAAGTTATCTGGAGATAGCAACGAAAAGTTCCGCACACGGACACAGGTTAAAAACGGCGGGAAAACTGTAATTGTACCTCATAACGACAAAAAGAAAATGGCTGACTGTGAACTCCTCAGGCAGATCCGTTGTGAGATTGAAGCTATAAGATAAGTCATTTAGGGGCGGTATATCTGCCCCTTTACTATTATGTGGAGGTGACTTATGACAGAAGAGATTATATCAGCATTAATAAGCGGTGGAGTAACTCTTGGGGTATGTATGATAAATAATAGGTCTCAAGCGAAAAAGTCTGCAGCACAACACGATAAAACAATTGCATTAATTGACTATAGGTTGGATGAATTAACTAAGAAGGTCGAAAAGCATAACGGAGTAATTGACCGCACATATAATCTTGAGCAGAGCATGGCACTGCAGGATGAAAGGATGAAGGTCGCAAATCATCGTATCGAAGATTTAGAAAATAAGAGATAGGAGGGGATTTATTTGAAAAATGCTATAGTAAAGCTCATTAAGGTTAAAACGCTTGTGACACTAATACTTACAGCTGTATTTTCAATAATGTGCTGTACAGGAAAAATTGAACCAAGAGAATTTGTAACTATATTTACTGTTGTTATATCATTCTATTTTGGTACGCAGCATGAAAAAGACAGTACTGGTGATGAAAAATGATTGATGAAAAAAAGATAATTATACCCGGAACAACAGCAACGCTAGTGATTGAATTATGTGATATTCTTATTGACACCATTAACAGCGCAGTTTTCACAATAAATAAGAGTAATCACGAGGAAACACCAACACTTCAAAAGGATTATCCGGGTGATGATGTAAGCATAATAGGTGAAACGATTTACATTTTATTAAATCAGGAAGAAACTCTTCTTTTTGAACCTGATTGTTTGTATATAGAAGGTCAGCTTAATTTCACAAATAATACTGTTGGCAAGACTGAAACTGTTCCGTATTCTGTCGGCAGGACTCAGGCTACAACAATAATAGAGGGGAATACAGCAAGTATTTCATATACGAATGTAATTAAAATGACAGTCGCTTCACGAAACTACATTGTAGCATCAATGCAAGAAATAACTGATAATGTTGTACTTTCTCAGACTGCAGCTGATGAGGCGGAAACGGCTAGGGATGAATCGGTAGCGGCAAAAGATACGGCAGTGACACAGGCCAACGCTGCAGCCACATCTGCCAGTAGTGCTTCTACCTCAGAGGCCAACGCTCAGACATCAGCTAATCAGGCGGAAACAGCTAGGATTGAATCAGTAGAGGCGAAGACTACAGCGGTTGAAAAGGCAAGCGCTGCAGCTTCTTCAGCAGATGAGTCGGAAATGGCTAGGGATGAATCAGTGGCAGCAAAGGATATTTCAGTTGCACAGGCTATTGCTGCAACAACATCTGCCAATAACGCTTCTGTATCAGAGGGAAATGCTGTGGCTGCTAAAACCGCTATTGAAAATATGACCGTTTCCGCTAAACAGCTTCCGGAGGGAAGTATTCCAACAGTTAACAAAACGCCAAATGAGGACGGCACTGTAAATCTTGAGTTTGGTATTTCTAAAGGGGATACAGGACCACAAGGTGAGCAAGGTGTTCAAGGATTATCTGGTCCCAAAGGGGACACAGGAGAGCAAGGCATACAAGGAGAACAAGGTATTCAAGGTCTCAAAGGCGACACAGGAGAACAAGGTATTCAAGGTGCACAGGGACCAAAGGGTGATACAGGTGAACAGGGCATTCAAGGTGTTCAAGGAGAGCCAGGACCTAATGAGGTTACAACTATAACCGCTACTAATATTTCAGGGTTGTTGAAAGGTAATGGCGCCAATGTTCAACATGCAGTGGCAGGTGAAGATTATCCAGAAGACACAGTAAAACCTGTTGCAACATATATACATGACAGCAACCTTGAAATATATGTAACTGCGGTTGATGTTGATACAAATACTTTTACTGCGGTAGGGCATGAATTAAGTAATGGCAATACAATTTATCCGATTATTAATCAAGATGCAGGGAGTGTATATCCAATAGCGGTATATGCCGGAGGACTTACACAAACTACAAACGGTTATTATGTTATAAACGCAACGTCTGATACATTTCAATTGTCAGCAACAAGCGGTGGAGCGTCAATTGACATAACCGAAAATACGTTAATGGACTTAACAAAATGGCATTTTGAAAAATCAACGATTAACACTAGTTTTACTATTGACAATTTGCCCGCAAGAAAAAAATATAGAGTAGTTGTTACGGGCAAAGTTCTACAGTTGGGAGCAGGAACCTATATACTACCCAATGATTTGCCTGTTGCTAACGATTGGATAAAATCAAACTCTACTCAATACAGATATTCATCATTGATTTTTTGTGGTGATGTATATACAAAATACGAAGCAATAATTGATTTTAATGAATTTTTATCAATATTTGCAGATGGCGGCATTGGCGTATCAAAGAATAATACAGAAAATACCAATAGTTTATTAACTGTTCAATGTATAAATCTAAATTATTCAAATACCAACATAACAGCCTTACAATTCAAATATCATACTCCTGCTAACGGCTACAAAGTGGAGGTGTATAATGCGTGACACAGATAATATTTGATGCACAAACGGGTGAAAAAATAACGGTTGAAGTAGTGGACGAGCCTATCGCCACTGAACAAACAGCGCCCACACAGGAGGATAGACTATCCTCTTTAGAAGAAACTATGCTATATATCATTATGGGAGGAGGGATATAGAATGATTGATTTCTTAAGATTACAATACATAATGGGAAAAGTTACAAAAGAACAGCTTATGACACTTGTCGTAAAAGGAACAATTACTCAGGCAGATTATGACTATATTATAAGCAAATAAGGGAGTGATACATATGGCAAACGTAACAATAGCCTGCAGAGATATAACAGAACTTACTCCACTTGCGCAACAGGCTTGTAATTTGTTTATGGCAAAGTGTAAAGCTGCAGGTTTAAATGTATTAATTACTGAGACATATCGCTCGCAGGACCGTCAGTACTATCTGTATGCTCAGGGAAGAACCAGAACAGGTGCTAAAGTGACATGGACTCATAACAGCAGACATACAAGCCGTAGAGCATGGGATATTTGCCAAAATATTAAAGGTAAGGAATACTCCGATATATCATTCTTTGCAAAAGCTGGGCAAATAGCCGCTAGTTTGGGTATTACTTGGGGTGGAACATGGACAAGTAGCCCAGATAGACCGCATTTTGAAATAAGTAATAGCTGGAAAGCACCGGCTACAGTAATAATTAAGGCAGAGGAGGAAGAGAATATGACAAGATATAATAAGATTGAAGAGGTCCCAGATTGGGCGAAGGAGACAATAAGCAAGCTCATTGACAAGGGGGCTATTGCGGATAAGGACAATCTAAACCTGTCCGAGGATATGCTTAGGGTTATGGTTATAATGAGTAGGTAAAGAACTGAATCGTACTTGACGTTTTTTCAGTCAAGTATGTTATATATTAAGCATTAAAAAGTAAAGTATTTTTTGCGAATAATAAAATTCTTTTCAATGAATGCCCCAATATTTATTGAAAGGGAGATTAATTTATGGATAGTTTTATTGGTTGGGTTGGAGGAAAGAAAGCCCTTAGAGATGTTATAATTTCAAAGTTTCCTGATAATATGGGTAGATATGTTGAGGTGTTCGGTGGTGCCGGATGGGTAATGTTCCGGAAGGATAAAGTACCAGGGCAAATGGAGGTATTTAATGATTTTGACAGTAATCTTATAAATCTGTACAGATGCATTAAGTACCATCCTGAAGCTCTTCAGAAAGAACTTGACTACATACTTTCGGCCAGAGAAATATTTGAGGATTACAGGGATCAGGTAAATACAAGAGGCCTTACTGACATTCAACGTGCTGCAAGGTATTTTTATCTTATAAAGCTGAGTTTTGGATGTTGTAAAACAAGCTATGCAACTAGGCCAAAAAGGTTGGATAGTACACTTGCAAGATTGAAAGAGATTACAGATAGACTGTCAGGAGTAATTATTGAAAATAAGGACTTTGAATCACTTATAAAACTTTATGATAATCCAGACACGTTGTTTTATTTAGATCCTCCATACCATAAGACTGAGAAATATTATGACAATGACAAAGTTTTTAATGAATCAGATCATATAAGGCTTAAGGAATGCCTGGATAATATAAAGGGTAGGTTTATTTTATCTTATAATGATGATGAGTTTATAAGGGAACTTTACAAGAATTATTGTGTTGTGGGTGTGACAAGAAGCTGCACGCTTTCGGCCAACAGTAGCGGTGACAAGTTTGAGGAACTAATTATTAGAAACTTTGAATGATAAAAATATGATAAATTTATAGGAATAAAATGCCTTACTATGTAGTAGGGCATTTGTTGAAAAATGGAAATATTCGGAATAAGAGGCATAACTGCGGTTGTGACTCTTATTTTTTACAAAATTTTCATAATTACTGGAATTTATATAAATTATGGTATAAAATGGTTGGTGCTTGTGAGTTAGGATCATACAAATACAGTTACAAAAAAATAGTATTAAGTGAAGAGGTATGAAATCATGGATGAAAAAATAAAGGCTTTAAAGGAAAAATTACAATATATTGGAACAAGAGATTTATTAGGAATGATAGGAACTCACTTCGTAATTTTTTCAAATGGCGCGAATGATATTGCTGAACAGTCAGACATATTTAATAAGACAAAATTAATATCACCACAAAAGCAATATACTTACCTTGCAGGTTTACTTATGAGCACAGAAGACAAAAGTGAGGGTGCTATTACAGAGGATAAAAAAGTATGATGATTTAGAAGTGATGTGCAGAAATAACTTTAGAGTATTCTAAAAATTTTATGGACATTAGCCCGATAGATTCAGATATGGATATTGTAAAAAGAAATTTAGTTTCAATGGAGGCGTTTACCTCTTATTTTGACATGGGAATATTAAGATATCCAGAGCAGACAATAGGTTTAATAAGACTACTGTATGGTAGTTTCAACACAGAATTAGAAGAATTAACTGGGCTAAATATAGAGGAATATTTAGCTTTTTATCAATTAGTATGTGACTCATTTTCTAAGGCGATGGATTCCTACAAAAAATCGATAGAAGAGATTAATGACTTTATATATTCACTTGATCCAAATACAAAAGATATAGAGAAAGAGTATCAACGACTGCTTGATTTTGGTAAAGGGCAAGCAAGGTCTGATTTTCAGAATGCAATGGACAGTCTTAATACGGTTAAGGTCACTGCAATCAAGGAGACTTTTGGAGAAGAAAAAGGAAAAGCGTTAATAGAAATTTTTGGTCTTTATCGAGAAACACGAGATTTTGCTTATTATAATGGAAAGAATCCTTTTGAAGAGAGACCACTTTGTTGTATAGATGAAGGAAAAAGCTTATTCATTGTACATCCACAATTTGTTTTAAATGCAATTTATAATTATATTACAAATACATTAGAAAAGCCTCAAAATACATTCGCAGACAAATACAAGAAGCTAAAAGCTGAAACTGTTGAGAAGGAATTTTTAAAATATCTAACGGCTATATTTGGCGAAGAAGCTGAGTATCATACGAGTGTTTGTGAAGAAAGAGGTACTAAGGAACACGATATTTTAATTGAGTTTGGTAATTTTATTCTAGTGATCGAAGTTAAAGCTTCAAAAGTAAGAGAACCATTTTTTAATCCAGAAAAAGCATATAAACGAGTGAGAGATCACTTTAATTCTGATATTGGAATCGGCGGAGCCTATAAACAGGCCGTAATCTTAAAGAAGTTTATTGAAAACGAGGATGAAGTTGTTTTATATGAAAATAAAGTTTCAAAGTTTGTGATTAAAAATGTGCCTCGGAAGGTTGTATTACCGATTGTATTAACGTTAAATCAGTTTGGTAGTATTGCAGTAAATACAACGTTGCTATTGGAAAAAGAAGAACAGCAACCTTATCCATGGGTATGCAATTTACATGATTTTGAAAATATTATTGAAATACTTGATTTTCTGAAGAAAAAGCCTCAGGATTTTGTGGAGTATATTATCTGGCGAATGGAGTACCATGAAAAAATATTATCATCAGATGAACTGGATGTAATCGAAGGATATTTTTTGAATCCTGAGATTAAAAAGAATATAAAAAATTCTACTGTATTTTTTCCACCCGATGGTCCAAGTTTGATAGATAAAATATATTTTGAAAAAAAGGGGATTCCGTATAAACTTCCGACAATAAAATCGAGTCCATATAGGCATAAGAAAATTGGAGTAAATGCGCCATGTCCATGTGGAAGTGGTAAGAAATTTAAAAAGTGTTGCAAAGGAAATGGAATATATGATTAGTACGAATTTATATTTGTGATTTTAATAGAGTTTACATTATGTTTGTAATTAACTTTGAATTAAATTTATAAAGAATAGCAGGAGGCACAACAACGGTTGTGCTTCTTTTTTTGCAATTAACCCCAAAATTATTGGAAATAATATAAATTATGGTATAATATGCATAATAATAGTTTAAACAAGTATGCAAAAATTAAGATAGGAGGAGTTTGTTATGGCCTATGTAGTTAAGTCATCTGAACGTCTAAGGCCTTCGGCTGCTGATACAGAAACAAAAGCGTTATTGTATTTAATGAATTTTCGAGACGATAGTAATGAAATTTATTATTTTGTAGTTGATTTCTTTAATGATTTAACAGGAATGTCAAAAATGTCAGATAAGCTTTGGGACTTACAGTCTAAAGGGGATAAGCAACCTTCTCCACTTGCTATTGGTAAAGAATTGGTTACCTTGTATAAAAATTATGTTAGTGAATTAAAGTTTGATAAATATATTCTTTTCTTGGGAGGCGTATCAAATACAGTTAGAATTAATGATGAACTAACAAAATTCACTATTTCTAATGTTAAAAAAGAGGCATTAGAGAATCTCAAAAAAGGGTTGTTGGAGGAATGCAGAAAGAAGACCTATATTGCGGACGAAGATATTAAGGATGAAAAAATAAATGAATTTTTGAAAGAAATATATTTTGTTATTGATGATCAAAGCAAGGAAGATTATGTAAAAAAGATTATTAAATTAAATCCTACGATAATACCAGGTCAGGAGACGCTGATTGCAATTTTTAATGAGATAAGAGATGTACAGGTCGCAAAAAAAGAACATAAGTGTAGTGGAGGGTATCATAGTTGAAGCTCCGGATGAAGCATTAAATTATGGTAGACATTTGACTACTAAGGAGATTCGTCTTTTGGTACTCAATAGAATATTAAATCAAACTGTTATAGGCTCAATGGTACCACGTTCTTTCATAGATATATATACTACGTTTCCTGAAGAAAAGAGAAAGAATATGTTAGAAGATTGTCAGTTGGATTTATCCAGAGCTTTATTTAATAGTAATTGCCAAGAAGATTTCTGGAAGCTTTTTGAGAACATATATAATATTATAACTAATAATCCGCTTGATAATATAAATGAGTTATATAGATATTTAGATAAGAATATTCTAAATAGATGTATGTATTTTGAAACTCTTTCATTAAAGTATTTAATATCTGTTATTAAGGATGGAATCGAATTATGATAGTTAAATCAATATTTATAGGGAATACGGATGAAGCATATGTTTTTGAAGATTTTCAAAGAGGGCTTAATATAATTTTTAGTGATGATAATAATAAGGGCAAAACTATAGTAATTCAGTCAATTATGTATTGTTTAGGCAATACGCCAGCCTTTCCCACTTCATTTGAGTATGAGAACTATTTCTATATTTTATATGTCGAACATAATGAGGAGTTAATAAAGATCTGCAGGAAAGCTAAAAATTTTGTTGTTAAAAAAGGTGAGAAATACACTGTTTTTGATAATACGGCCGAGTTTAAACGGTATTGGAATAAAAATATACAGGCGTTGCCAGTAATAATAAAGGACAATGTTCCGAGAATCGTTGATCCGGAATTATTAGTGCAGTTATTTTTTGTTGGTCAGGATAAGAAGACAACATCAGATATTATTAATAAGGGCTGGTATAAAAAAGACGATTTTTATGCACTTTTGTATGCTATGGCTGGGATCAGTAATAGTAATGTTACAATTGTTGATATAGATAAGGTGAAAAAGAAAATTAAGAGTTTGAAGGCGGAAAAGGCAATTTTGTTAAAGGAAAACAAAATGTTAAAAGAGGATAATACAATTTTTGAATACTTAAGTTCAACTAATGACAAAGTTGCATTCGAAAATATGCTTAAAGAAGTAGAAAGAATAAAAAATAAGTTACTTGCGTTAAAAAAGGAAAGAGCTAATGCTGTATCTAGGCGAACAAAAAATGAATTAGCACTAAAAGAACTTCGTTCGTTGAATAGAACAATGAAAACAGGGCAGATTGCTTGCTTAGATTGTGGATCAAAACACATAGCATATGAAAGTGCAGATTCTGAATTTTCTTTTGATATTTCTACATCTGCGATGAGAAAACAAATATTAGATGCTGTGATGGAAAAAATAGAAATATATAATGAAGAGATTGAAAGACTTACAAAGGAAATAATTATTTGTCAAAGAGAGATGGATTCTTCATTTCAAGTTGATGATATTTCGTTAGAGGAATTATTAATAGCTCGGCAGAATATGGAAGGTTCAAGGGATGCTGATCAGCGAATAGTCGAGATAGATGAGAAATTACTAGAATTAGGTGGACAATTGGAAAAGAAAGAGGCTCTTTCTGATAAAATACAAGGAAAGCGTGAAGAACTATTGAGCGATATCGTAGATTCAATGAATGAGTTTTATGAAAATATAGATTCAGCAAATATAATTCCATATAGTGATATATTTACTGCAAGGGATAAGATTTATTCAGGAAGTGAAGCTACAGAATTTCATTTAGCTCGAATGTATGCTTTTGAAAAAATACTTCAGCATGGGTTACCTATTATAGTAGATTCTTTTAGAGCAGAGGATCTATCTTCAGAACGTGAGAAAAAGGCATTACATATGTTTTCTGAATTACCTAATCAGATAATATTTACAACCACATTAAAAGATGAGGAAGAAAGTAAATATACTAGCAATGATGGAATTCATAGTATAGATTTTAGCGAATATGTTACAAATAAAATTCTATCAAGGAAATATGTCAAAAGGTTTTTGAATGTTGCAAATGAGATGCTTATGTTGTTAAACTGAGCTGAAATACTATAGGAGCTTTACTATTTATGGATATAATAAAAGATATTTTTAAGTTTATATTTTCATTAAAGACTGAGCAGTTAACACTTATTTCTTTACTTATAACTTTAATTATTTTTATTTTAGGTAAAAGAACAGAGAACAAATTGAAAATATACGAAACCAGGAAAGAAGAATATAAAAAATTAATTAATTTTTTTCAAGTCATTTTTGCTGAAAATAGTAAGAACAAAAATATGATAATAAATGATGTGGTATTAAAAAAACAATTTTATGATATAGGTGTATCATTAGCAGTTTTTGGTTCAAAAAGGCTTTATAATACATATTGTTTTTATCGGGCATTAACTGTTGATGAGAAGATACGTGAATTAAAGTGGTATTCTCAAGATATGATAATATATTCATTTGCAGAAATGTATAAAATCATGCGAGTGGAAATTGGTTTAAATAAGGATTTTATTCCTATTGCTGTTCCCGAAATGCTAGCTTTTTATTAATGATTTTACAAAACCTGAGTTCAAAAAAAATATATAAATACCATTATAATAAATGTGTTTTAAAAACAGTTATGTTATTAAATAAAATTACAAATTATTTGCCTTTGTACTGGCTAATCTATTTTGTTTTTAAACCTATTGGCTTTATTATTGCAACGATAATCTATGTCCCAATTAAGGTTCTAATTATAACACCTATTAAATTAGCAAGTAGGGATAATAAAGTAAAATAAATGTTTTTGTTCTGAAGTTGTAATTTATAAAAGTCGCTTAATATATAATATAAAAATTAGTGGTTTATTAGTGGTTTGTTTATATGAAAAATTTAGTATTTGCATATGATTCTACAGAAGAGATATGCGAAAAAACATTGATTTTATCAACTTCTTTAATTAAGTTAGTTTTTATAAATTTAAATTGTCTTATCTCATAACCCGAAGGTCGTAGGTTCAAATCCTGCTCCCGCAATCTATTAAATGTACGCCTATGTTTACGGTAAACGGACCGTCCGCATGGGCGTATATTTTTGTTATATGATTTTTAATAACATTCTTAATGTCAGTATCAAGAGTTTTTGCTCCTTCTTGCATAAGGGCAATGAGCTTTTCTTTACTGATTTTTTTATTGTTGCGTTCCGCCGCATGGCCAATAATATCTTCAAGTTCTGACTTGCGAACTCTAAGGCGGTCAATCTCATTCTGAAGAGGTTGAGTTTTTAAAAGGTAGTAATATTTAAAAAGGAATATTACTTTGGATGGAGCAAGTTGAGTGCTTAGTATTGATGTCTGGCTTTAAAAATAAGTTTGGAAAAGGCTTGAAATAGCGGGGTCCGAGGGTTGGGGTTATCCGAGTGATAATCTGGCCCTCGGATTTTTGCGTTTGACAAAACATATCCAGAGGTAAAAAGGCTGTGGGGGTTGAGTTGACAGGATAACTTTAGCTAGAGGAAGGTGACATTAATTAATATTTACAATAAACTGAATTAGTGGTATAGTAAAGAAGAAAAAAAGGTAAAAATTAGAAAAAATAATCAAGGAGGAAGTTTTATGAGATCGCAAAGAAGTATCATCAAAAGATTCATTGCTTTTACAACAACCATGATGGTAATGAGCACGATCACCATCTCTGTGTATGCGCAGAGCACAGTCTATGATTATGTGTCATTAGGTGACTCCCTAGCGGCTGGGCAGAATCCTTACGGTATTACAGAAGGCTATGGGTACACAGATATCCTCGCAGGTAAACTGAGCGAAATGGGAGTTTTGGGAGATTATGCAAAATTAGGCAAGTCTGGCTATACAACGGAAGATGTTTTGAACCAGCTTTTGGATCCTGAAGTGAGAGCTGAGATTGAAAATGCGGAATTTATTACTTTAGATATCGGCGCAAATGACCTTTTAGATCCCCTCATTGGAGCTCTATATAACCCAGAATATAGTTCTTATCTGGATAGTTACGTCATTCCTAATACTTTGTATAATATTAAAGAGATTCTGTCTGAAATCCATGAATTGAACTCAGACGCAGAGATTTATGTAATGGGATACTACAATGCACTGCCTGGAGTGGTTTATTCGCTTGCTTATCAGGGATATCCTGAATTAGACGATGTGCAAAAGGCTTACTTTTGTACCGCTCTGGAAGGATTTAACTCGCAGTTGGAGAGTACAGTGGAAGGTGTGGCCATTTATGTGCCTACTGACGTTGCCATGGATAAACACCTGGTTCAATATCTTCCTGGCGATATTCATCCGACGGTGCAGGGATATCGAGCGATTGCAAAAGAATTCTGGGAAAAAATCAAATTAGAGGTTGATGTGGATTAACAGCTTACGCTTTTAAGCTTTTTTGGGAAAATAGCGTTTCCGCAGCGTTGCCATCTACATAATGAAATGGGAAAAGTCAAAAATATAGTCTTTACTAATATATTTACCAATTGCAATAAGACGAGAGTATATACACCAAACCCAGAGGGATGCTTCATTGTTATATATAGACAGTTGTTATAAGTTCAATTTCTAGTAGTACAATATTAAAGAAATTTAATGAGTTTATAAGACTACACTTTTCTAAATATTTCTGGTCTAAGCGAACAGTTGATACTATGCTGAGCAATGAAAAGTATACAGGAAGTGTCCTATTGTTTGAAGATGGGAAGCATGAAGCACATTATCTTTCAGAAGATAATAATCCTGCTATTATAACATCTGAAATTTTCAAAGCGGTTCAACTTGAAAAGTCACACCGTAGTAATGTGATAAAAGGTAAAACAAAGGGTTGATAAGACAGCATTGATTGCAAACCCTTATAAATACAGCATTTTAACTATATTCTTCTGATATGTAAAATAGCCTAACTATCACACGTTGAGACGGTAACATTAATGTCAAGGGTTCAAAAATAAATGTGTAGAAAAAAGCCTTATTTCAAGCCGTTTTTAGGTAGTCGGCAATTTCCATAAGATTTGGAGATTGCTCGACTGCTTTATTTTTACGTTTGCCAGATCTTATCCACTGTAGAAAGCCAATGGAAATTCGTGAAAAATCGGTTATGTTGTGTGAATGAGTTGGTTGTCATCTTAAGTAAAAATTTATATTATGCGTATATGAATTAAATTAATGAGGTGTTCAAATAAAAGAAATATCTCTGAAAGAATTAAGCATCGGTTTAGACTATTGCATAAAAAACGTTATAGTTGATGATGAAATTTAAAGGTGTCAGCCGATTATGGGAATGCTGTAATAATCTCTGAAGCCGAATGGAACACTCTTAAAGAAATTGATGGAATTGTGTTTAAATCTAATGACCGTCTATAAATATGCCACTCTTAATTGGGCGGCTTTTTGTTTGCATTGATGTATTATTTTGACGACCATGTATTTTAAAATGAAAAGAAATTTATTGGACTTTTTAAAAATGATCTCGGGATAAGAGACATGGCTATGGTTGTGCCTCTAATTTTTTTGAAAAAAAACCATGAATATTGGAATTTAGATAAAATATGGTATAATGTGGATGGTATTCGCAGAATATAAATGTTGTAATAATGGGAAGTAAATATGGTTTTTTTTATAATCAATAAAGGAGAGATAATTGTTATGGTAGATAAAAAAGAGACAACTGAAATTTTATATCATTATTGTGGGGTTGAGGCATTTTTAAATATTATTGAAAACTCAAAATTATGGTTATCAGATTATAAAAAGTTAAATGACAGTAAAGAAGGAACCTGGATCAGAGATAAAATTAACGAAGAAGTCAAGAATCGATTAAAAGAATATGATAAGAAGAGGTTAAAAGCCTGGATAGATTGGGTTGATGTAAATTTAAATATGAATACAAGTTTGAAAACATATATTTCTTGCTTTTCTGAACAAAAAGACTGTTTAAGCCTATGGAGAGGATATGCTCAAGACGGGCAGGGTTTAAGTATTGGGATTTCCAAAAAAAAATTACAGGAATTATATCATCCTTATTCATTAAAATTTGACAAAGCTATTTATAAAGAACAAGATGAATTTATTAGAAAAATAACGGAAGAAATTATCAGTGGAATGAGTTCCAAGGGAGTAGGACATTCAGCATTAGAACTAAATTCAAATTATAACTTAGAATTTCCGTTTTATAAAAATCCAAGTTTTGGGGATGAAAAGGAATGGAGAGTTATTCTGTTATCTAAACCAACCAGATCTGAACGTATAAATAAAAAAGATTTTTGTTTTTTACCACCTAAGTATAGAATTAATAATGGCAATATTATTTCATATTGTGAAATGGATTTTTCAAAGACAAAAAACGATTTTATTAAGGAAATATGGATTGGGCCAAAATCTAAGGTTACAGAAACAGATGTTATAGATTTACTCGAAGTGGCAAACTACTATAACGATGAAGAACATAATAGCGATAAACCTATAATTATTCAGCATTCTAAAAGTTCATATAGGTAATAGGAAATTATCGAAATCCATACTTTAAGAACAAATGCCTTATACTGAGTTTTTTATTATAATTTCTTTTGCATGGCTGATAGTATCTTTAAGCTCAGACTTGCGAACTCTAAGGTGGTCAATTTCATTCTGAAGTCCCGGTAAATCAAGCCAATTAAGTACAGCAGTGATACTGTTATTTTAGCATTATAATATCTTTTAATTCTTTTTTTTCAGCAGACAGGACATTTTATGCGGAATTTACAGCATTTCTTAGGGGCGTAAGCAAACCACCGGCTAAGCCGGTGGTTAAGATTATAAATTCATAGAAAATTTACAGCTATTATATTAGTTTATAGATAAAATAAATTATATTAATTGAATTTATTCAACTCCAACCATAACTGAAGTTGCTTTAACTATGGCATAAGCTTCTTTACCTTCAGCAAGGCCAAGTTCTTTAACTGCATCCATAGAAATTGTTGCGCTGATACTATTACCTCCTCCAATGTCTAAAACTACTATAGCATTGACTGCGCCAGTTTTAATTTCAACTACTTTTCCTTTAAGCTGATTTCTTGCACTAATTTTCATAAAAATTCTCCTTTCATATTGAAAAAATAAATATATACTTTTATTCAAATATATATTTTTTTGAACTGATATGCAATAGTGCAATAATTACAAATATTTGTAAAAAAATGAAGTATTTAAATTTATTTAATAAAATTATAGCTAAATTGAAACTATACCAAATTTTTGATATTAAAATTATTATTAACTTACCTTACTGTAACAATTTGAGTTAAACATGTAATTTAATTTCTCATATTTTCTAGATAATATTATTTTGGAGCTTACTTATAATTTATCTAAACCATCTTATTAGCTGTACTTGTGTAGCTTTGGATAATTTTTATAGTTGTTAGACAAATGTTTTTTAAAATATTTATCAAAAAATTTTGCACAGTACTAGTTTTTTACCATTTTCTGCTTATATGAAATACTTGCTACAAAATCTTTATTTTTTATGTATTTTCTTGATTTTTTTCATTCCTGATCTGCCTTCAACAACACCTGCTTGATTCAGTACATATTTAAATGTGCTAAAAAAACATTTGCAGTCGAACAGGAAACTCATTTTCTCAACATATTCTCCATCATATTTTGCTTTAACTTTAATAGAAAGCTCATCACGCCCGTTGATTTGTGCCCATCCTGTGAGTCCGGGCTTAATGTTGTTTGCGCCATACTTATCTCGCTCAATTATTAAATCACATTGATTCCACAGAGCAGGGCGTGGTCCTATAATGCTCATTGAACCTGTAAAAATTTGAGCTATTTGCGGCAGTTCGTCCAAGCTAGTTTTTCTCATTAATTGTCCAATACGTGTGATGTATTGTTCAGGATTTTCAAGCAGGTGGGTTGGTATATCCTTTGGAGTGCAAACTTTCATGGTACGAAATTTAAGAATATTATAATTAGTCTTATTTACGCCGATTCGCTTTTGTCGAAAGAAAACAGGGCCCGGATCATCTATCTTGATAGCAATTGCAAGAATTATATATATAGGCGACAGTACTATTAATCCACAGACCGACAACACAATATCAAGAAATCTTTTTATGTATTTCTTATACATTTCTTATACCTCGAAATTTAATTTTTTACTGATAATTATTTATGTATTTATACAATTAAAATATTATTCTTATTATCCTGAATAAACTGTTTCACTTTCAATCTTTGAAAATGACTGAATAATAGTAATTTTATTTTTATTGGTACAATTTTAGAAATGTATCATCCATACGAAACAATGAATATGCTGACATTTTATTGAGGGCGACTTTTGCATTATAGATGATTAGTTATTTATTTAGAAAGCTTGAGTTGATTATTAATACTTGATTTTTCTTTGGACAATGTTTATTAACATATTATGCAGCAAAATAATTTTTGTTCTTTATAGGGTATTTTTGATTTTTAAAGTTGAAGATGAAATTTTTAGATATATAAGGGTGATGAAACAAATTTTATAATGAGTTAATTAATGTGAATAATAGATTATAATGGATAAGAAATTTAATATATTAGGAGATTTTAAAGTGTAATTAAATATGAGTTTGAAAATATAATGAGTAATATTAAATAATATGTTTTTAAATAAATGACTGAAAATAGATTTGTAAATAAAAAAGTTGACTAATGTAAACCCCATTTATTGATAAATTATTAATATAAATGGGGTTGATAGTATTATTAGTCATAGTTTTTCTTAACCGCCTAAATAAACTTTTTTAATTCTGTCACTCTTTGCAAGCTCTTCGCCTGTTCCTGATAAAGCAATCCTTCCAGATTCAAGAACATAGGCTCTGTCTGCAACATTAAGTGCCATTTCAGCATTCTGTTCAACAAGGAGAATAGTTGTACCTGTTTCATGAAGCTCTTTAATAATGTCAAAAATTTGGCTTACAAGAATTGGAGCAAGACCCATTGAAGGCTCATCAAGAATCAGCAATTTAGGGTGGCTCATAAGAGCGCGACCAATTGCAAGCATCTGCTGTTCACCGCCTGATAATGTTCCTGCAATCTGATTTTTACGTTCTCTTAATCTGGGGAAACGGGTAAAAATATCTTCAAGATCTTCTTGAGTGGTATCGCCTCGTGTATAAGCTCCCATCTCAAGATTTTCCTTAACCGTCATTTGGAGGAAAATACGTCTGCCTTCAGGAACATGAGCAAGCCCTTTGCTTACAAGTTTGTAGGCTTCAACATTGCTAATATCTTCTCCCATAAATGTAATCTTACCGGTTTTTGAACGCATTAATCCGGAAATGGTTTTTAGTGTAGTTGTTTTTCCTGCACCGTTTGCGCCAATAAGGGAAACAATTTCACCTTCATGAACTTCAAAGGAAATATCCTTTATTGCATGTATTTTGCCGTAATAAACATTAATATTTTCTACTTTTAACATTTTTATTCCGCCTTTTTACCAAGATAAGCTTCTATAACTGTCGGGTTAGATTTAATTTCCTCCGGCGTACCTTTTGCAATGATTTTACCATAATTTAAAACAGCGATACCTTCGCAGATTCCCATTACAAGATTCATATCATGCTCAATGAGCATAACGGCAATCTGAAACGTATCTCTTATTTTACGAATGTTTTCCATAAGCTCGGCTGTTTCTGAAGGGTTCATGCCGGCTGCCGGTTCATCAAGAAGTATTATACTCGGCTTTGTCGCAAGAGCTCTTACAATTTCAAGACGTCTTTGAGCGCCGTATGGCAGACTGCCTGAAATATACTTTGCCATGCCCTTCATATCAAAGAAATCCAACAAATCCATTGCTTGTTCGTCAGCTTCTTTCTCAGCCTTTTTGTATCCAAAACCATGTGTCATTGAAGAAATTAAATTTGATTTTATATTGTTATGCAATCCGATTTTTACATTATCAAGAACAGTCATATTTGAAAATAAACGTATATTTTGAAATGTTCTTGCTATACCAAGCTTATTTACCTGTGCAGTGGTTTTTCCAGATGTATCTGTTCCGTTAAGTAATATTGAACCTCTTGTAGGTTGGTATACATTTGTAAGCAGATTGAATATTGTTGTTTTTCCTGCACCGTTTGGTCCTATAAGTCCACATATTTCAGTTCTTCCGACGGTAACCGAAAAGTTATCAACAGCAGTAAGACCACCAAAATCTATACCAAGCTGCTGAGTTTGAAGGATTGGTGATTTATCAAGATCTGCATCAGGCATAATTGCATTGCTTGGAACAGGCTTCATTTCTCTGTTATTCATTTACTGCACCTCCATCGGTTTTACTATCGGACTTTGCCTTATGTTTCTGATTAAAGCCAATTGAATTTCTAAATGATGCAAAGCTTGGTGATGAGCTGAAAAGCATCATTGCAATAAGAACAAGTGAATAAATAAGCATACGGTAATCGCTTGAGAAACGTAATAATTCAGGTAATATTGTTATAATTATTGCCGAAATAATTGAACCTCTTATGCTTCCCATTCCGCCTAAAACGACGATAACAAGTATTTCAATTGATTTATTATAATCAAATGTACTTGCGTTCAAAATTGAAAAATTATGTCCGTAAAGTACACCTGCAATTCCCGCAAAAAAAGCTGAAATAATAAATGTAATAAGTTTATAATAGTTTGCATTGACACCACATGCTTCAGAGGCTATTTTGTTATCCCTCAGAGACATTATTGCACGTCCGTATTTTGAATTAGTCAGGTTTATTACGAAAAACAGTGTAATCATAGTCATCACAAATGCAATGACAAATGTTGAATCCTGTGGTGTTCCTTTAAGACCTGATGCACCACCTGTAAAGTTAAGATTTATAATTACGCTTCTTAAAATTTCACCAAAGGCAAGTGTAACAATTGCGAGATAGTCTCCTTTTAGTCTTAAAACAGGAATACCAATAATAAGTCCAAATACTGCTGCCACTAAACCTCCGATAAGTATTGCCAATGGAAATCTTATAGTACCAGATAATATATTTTCTGTATAAATCGAAAATAAACAGCCTGCATATGCTCCGACTGACATAAAACCGGCATGTCCAAGTGAAAGTTCACCTAAAAAACCAACTACAAGATTTAATGATAATGCTAAAATTATGTTAATGCATATTGGAACAAGCATGGAAGTAAAGTGCCTTGATGCTGCTCCTGATGCAATTAATATCATTACAATAACAAACCCAACAATTAGCATAGCATAGGTGATTAAATTGTTTAGAGATTCTTTCTTGATTTTCATTTTTTACACCTACACTTTCTCGTTGATTTTTTTACCAAGTAAACCTGTTGGTTTAAAGAGTAAAACAATAATTAGTATACCAAAAACTATTGCATCAGATAATTCTGTGGAAATATATGCCTTTGACATACTTTCTATAATTCCAAGTAGTATTCCGCCAACCATGGCACCAGGAATGGAGCCGATACCGCCAAATACCGCTGCAACGAAAGCCTTGATGCCGGGCATTGAACCGGAGTAGGGTCCAATAAAGCCATAGGTACTGCCAAAGAAAAGACCTGCAACAGCTGCAAGTGCCGAACCTATTGCAAATGTAGTGGAAATGGTTTTATTTACACTTACACCCATAAGTTCTGCAGCTTCTTTGTCTTCTGAAACTGAGCGCATTGCTTTTCCCATTTTCGTTTTATTAATGAATAGCGTAAGACAAATCATTATAATAAGTGTTACTATAAGAGTAGCAATAGATTCTCCATTTATTGTGAGTCCGTCAAAGTGAACCGGAGAAACGTTTATAATTTTTGGAAAGCTTCTTTGATCTGAACCGAATATAATAAGTGCAAGGCTTTGTAGGAAATAGCTTACGCCAATAGCTGTTATTAAAACAGAAAGCGGAGGAGCAGTTCTCAATGGTTTATATGCAAGCTTTTCGATTAAAACACCAAATATAACACAAACTGCTATACATATAATTATTGCAATAATAGGACTGAAACCCATTGTAACTACACTGACAATAGCCGCAAACGCTCCAACCATAATAATATCACCATGTGCGAAATTGAGCATTTTGGCAATACCATAAACCATTGTATATCCAAGAGCAATAAGTGCATATATACTTCCAAGGCTCAAGCCACTTATCATGTTTGAAAGAAAATTCATAAAAACACCTCATAATATATTGCTTTACCAGGCAGAATTCTGCCCGGTAAAGCTTGCTCTTTTTTATTTATATGCTACATAAGCACCGTCTTTAATTACAACTGCATTTGCAGTTTTTGTAGGTTCACCGTCTGCTGACCATGTCATAGTACCTGTTGCTCCAGTTACTTCAATCTGTGTCATGGCTGCGATCATTGCTTCGTTAAAACCATCCATTTCTAAATCTGTAATGCCAGCTTTTTCTATTGCTGCTTTAATTGTATAGATTGCATCATATCCGTCAGCAGCAAACTGGTCAGGAACTTCGCTGTATTTATCCTGATAAGCTTTTGAGAAGGCTGCTGCAACAGGATCTGTTGAATCAGCTGCAAAAGGAGTTAAAAGAAGAACGCCGTCTGTTGCAGAAACGTTGTCTTCTCCAATTTTTTTGATGATACCGTCAAGACCGTCACAACCGAAGAATGTAACATCAAGACCTGCTTTCTGAGCCTGTGTTAAAACATATGCAGCTTCCTGTGCATATATAGGGAGGAATAAAAGGTCTGCGCCTGATGATTTTATTGCCTGAAGCTGTACAGAAAAGTCAGTGTTTGACTGGTCTGTAAACGCCTGCTTTGTTGCAATATTAAGTCCGATTTCAGATGCTGTTTTTTCAAACATATCTGTGATGCCTGCAGAATAGTCATTTGATTTATCATAGAGTATAGCAACATTATTAGAAAGATCATTGTCTTTTATAAACTTTGCTGAATAAACACCCTGGTCAGGGTCTGTAAAGCATACACGGAAAGCATTATCATACTTTGTGCATTCTTTTTGTGATCCTGAAGGTGTAATCATAAGCATACCGTCTTTGTTTGCTTCTTCTGATGCTGCAATACATGCACCGCTTGTAACTGCGCCTAATGAAACCTTCATGCCTTCGTCATAAAGAGTTGCATACGCATTAACTGCCATAGCGGGATCTGCTTGGTCGTCTTCCATTTTTACTTCAAACTTTATGCCGTTTACACCGCCGTTTGCATTAATTTCTTCTGCTGCCAACTCTGCACCCTGTTTTACAGAAATGCCATATGTTGCATAGTCGCCTGTAAGAGGACCTGAGCCTCCGATAACAAGTGTTTGTTCAGCATCTGCTGATGAATTTGATGAAGTATTGCTTCCTGTGTTTCCACAGCCTGCAAGACATGCTACTGTCATTGCTGTTACTAAAAATAAGCCAATAAATTTCTTCATAGTGATTTTCCTTCCTTTCATATATTAGTTTTTTATATGTAAAAGCTTTGAATTTTTCAAAGTCTTTTATCCTTAAATATTAAAAAACGACTCTGCTAAATAAAAACAGAGTCGTTTGATTTTGTATTTTAATATTCATTAAAATATAAATATATTACCCTATAATTTTATTTAGTGTCTTAAGTCTATTGAGTTTGCAATTCACTGATAGTATAAGCACGACAATAATTGCTGTGCAAACAATGTCGTTGCTGACAACAAGATTAATAATGACAGCCAATAAACTTGAAATAATAAAAAAGCACACGGCAAAAGCGATGTGCACAGGCATAATATAATTGTTTTTGTTACAAGCAGAATAAACCATTACAGATTTTGCAATAGCTAGAAAGTGTTTAATAAAGTTATTAAAATATAAATTAAACATTTTTTTCCTCTAATAAATAATCTAAAAATCGTGTATATTATAACCTGATAAAGTTAAAATGTCAACCCAAAAATCCTCTTATTAAAGTATGTGTGTTATTAATATAAATTATACTAATGGTAAAATAAATAAATCTTATGTATACATAAAAATAAGATAATAATTATTGCTACAGCTTTGTTTAGAACTATTGTTTTGTGGCAAATATTATTATTAATATGCAGTGTATAATATAATAAATGTATTTATTGTTGCATTTTTGATTTGTTATGATATAATAATGTCAAATAAAATATAGGCGTTAATGAAAGCTAAGTCTTACGATAAATTTCAGAGAGCCGATGGTTGGTGAAAATCGGTATTTGGATAAGATGTTCCACTTTCGGAGTCTTCGGTGAAAATCGAGAGGGTAAGCCCTTTACAGCAGTTAAAGAGGATAATTGTTAGTTTATCGGTTATCAATCTGGGTGGCAACGCGGGTTAATGCTCGTCCCTTATTTTAGGGACGGGCTTTTTTTATTAATTTTTAGGAGGATAAAACAAATGCTTGACATTAAATTTTTACGTGAAAATCCCGAAATAGTAAAGCAAAATATTAAAAACAAATTCCAAGACAGAAAGCTTACGCTTGTTGATGAGGTAATTGAGCTTGATATTGAAAACAGAAAAATAAAACAGGAAGTAGAGGCGCTTCGTGCTGAAAGAAATAAACTTTCAAAGCAGATCGGCGGCCTTATGGCAAAGGGCGAAAAAGAAGAAGCTGGGAAAATAAAATCAAAGATTGCAGCCGATGCATCAAGAGTAGATGAGCTTTCCAAAAGAGAAAAAGAAGTAGAAGAAAATATTAAAACTATTATGATGACAATACCTAACATCATTGATCCTTCTGTACCTATTGGTAAAGATGACAGCGAAAATGTTGAAGTTCAGAAATATGGTGAGCCTGTTGTTCCTGATTTTGAAATTCCTTACCATACAGAAATTATGGAGAAATTCAATGGCATAGATCTTGATAGTGCAAGAAAGGTAGCAGGAAACGGCTTCTATTATCTTATGGGAGATGTTGCACGCCTTCACTCTGCAGTAATTTCTTATGCAAGAGATTTTATGATTAACCGAGGCTTCACATATTGTGTACCGCCTTTTATGATTAGAAGCGACGTTGTAACAGGGGTTATGAGCTTTGATGAAATGGATGCTATGATGTACAAGATTGAGGGAGAGGATCTTTATCTTATTGGTACAAGTGAGCATTCAATGATTGGTAAATTTATAGATACTGTTAATAAGGAAGCAGATTTACCATATACGCTTACAAGTTACTCACCATGTTTCCGTAAAGAGAAGGGTGCACACGGCATAGAAGAAAGAGGCGTTTACAGAATACATCAATTTGAGAAACAGGAAATGATTGTAGTATGTAAACCTGAAGAAAGTAAGATGTGGTTTGATAAGCTTTGGCAGAATACTGTAGATCTTTTTAGATCTCTTGATATTCCGGTAAGAACACTTGAGTGCTGTTCAGGAGATCTTGCAGACCTTAAGGTTAAGTCTATTGACGTTGAAGCTTGGTCACCTAGACAGAAAAAATACTTTGAAGTAGGCAGCTGTTCAAACCTCGGTGATGCTCAGGCAAGAAGATTAAGAATAAGAGTAGCAGGAGAAAATGGCGAAAAATACTTTGCGCATACTCTTAATAACACTGTTGTTGCGCCTCCAAGAATGCTTATAGCTTTCCTTGAGAACAATCTTGAGGAAGATGGTTTTGTAAGAATTCCTGAAGTTTTAAGACCTTATATGGGCGGAAAAGAATACCTTGGAAAATAATATAAAATTTATTGACAAAAATTTCAAAAAGGTGTATTATACTTTATAACTTTAATGCTAACCTACGTTAAAGTTGTAAATGACTAAATAAAGGCCCCTTTATTTATTTCATTAAACCTTTTATTTCCGGCGAAAGACCTCCGTTTATCGGCAGGTCTTTTGTTGTTTAATTTAACTTCAATAATAGCTCAAAGGGATTATATTTTCGTCCAATATTTCATAAGGCATGGAGTTCTTTTTTTATTTTGGGATTAGAGTTAATAAGGTCAATAGCTTTGATAATATTCTGGTTCGATTCTAATTGAGATACCGCATGAGGCAGTGATTTTTCTTAAAGTTGGCATAATGCTGACCGGTATGGTTTTAGAAAGATAGTTTTCTGCTGAAATCGCAAAATGTGTTGAGTTAAAAGCAAGAAGATAATAGTGTTCGTTTCTCATGTATATCACTCCTGTCAGTTATTATATTATGATTGACTTTTAAAAGCAAGATGGATATACTTTTATCAGAATAACGAATGGGGAGGATGAGATATGTCAAAATATATTGATGCAAGAGGAAAAGCATGCCCTATGCCCGTTGTACTAAAAAAGAAATTGATGCGGGTGAGCAAAACTTAACAGTAGCGGTTGACAATGAAATAGCTGTTGAAAACCTTAAAAGACTGGCATCCGATAAGGGTATTAATGTGATAGTAAATAAAGATAATAATAATTTTGAGGTTGTTTTTGCCGGAGGTGCTGATAAGAAGTCTGTTCAGGCTGAGACTATTTCTTCTCCTGCATGCAGTGCTGCCGGATGCGGATATGCGGTGTTTTTTGGGAAAGATTATGTTGGAGAGGGTGACTATACTCTTGGAAATAATCTTGCAAAAATGATGCTTTATACATTATCTGAGGGGTGATGATATCCCTGCTTACATTATTTTTATGAATAGCGGAGTTAAGCTTGTAACCGGTGATAAAATAGATGTTATTAACAGCTTAAACATACTAATTGATAAGGGTACACAGGTGTTGGTATGCGGAACATGCTTGAATTACTATAATCTTACTAAGCAACTTAAAGTTGGTATTGCCAGCAATATGTATGAAATAGTTGAAAAGATGCAGAAATGCGATAAAGTAATAACTGTATAAAAATTGATTATGTCGCTCTGCAAGAAATTGCGGAGCTTTTTTATTGCAAATAAAACAATATATAAAAATATTGTATTGACTTGTTCTTACAGTAAGGTTTATATTAAGCTTAAAGTAAATTAATTTTAAAATAATGTTTGGAGGTGTATTATGAAAAAATATTATACAATTGGAGAAGCAGCATCCCTATTGGGAGTTACAACTCAGACATTGCGATATTACGATAAAATTAGGCTTCTGTCACCTGATTATTGTGATGAAAAGACAGGATATAGGTATTATTCATTTACTCAGTTTCATTATATTGATAGGATTGAATATTTGCAGGGTTTTGGAATGCAGCTGAAAGATATACAGAAAATTATTCATAGCGGAAGAGTAGACTGCCTGCTGCCATATTTAGAGCAGAAGAAAAAAGCTGCTTTGGAAGAACTTGAAACATTACAGGGCAGAATTAAAGATATCGAATGGTATATTGATTATTTTACTTATTTGGGTAAGGGAGAAAATTCAGATTATTTGTATAAGATTCAGTTAGAGGACAGATATATCATTAAGGCGCCATGCTATTATATGGAGCCATTGAATAGTATGGAAATTCGTTTGGCTGGGGTTAAAAGTCAAAAGGAATATGATGGCCTTAATTTCCGCAGGCAATACGGATATAGGGTTAATGTAAAATCTCTAATGAAGCAGGAGTTTTATCCAATGGAGTACTTTATTTTTTTAAGGGAAAAGCCAAACATTGATGATGGTTTATATGATGTGCTTCCTTCTGAGAGTATCTTTGTTTTAGAACACAGGCTTTAAAAGAGAATTGGAATCCTGATATATTAACCGACTATTTTAAAAATAAAAATATGCCTGTGCTTGCATTGGCTTTAGAGTTTGAAGATAATCTTGTTGAATATTCACAAGCTTGGTATGAGATACAAATTTTATTATAATTATTAAAATTATTAATCAATATTACTATTTTTCATAGTTTAAGACAATATTTTTTTTATGAA
Source organism: Candidatus Metalachnospira sp. (assembly GCA_040767305.1). Classification (GTDB taxonomy): domain Bacteria; phylum Bacillota; class Clostridia; order Lachnospirales; family Anaerotignaceae; genus Metalachnospira. Next base: position 36,177 of record JAXGOV010000014.1, read on the forward strand.
TTCACCTTGACCTTATTCTTACAATAACAATTAGCATTAAAGAAAATAAAGATAAGAAATGGAAAGTGGTGTTTTAATTGTATTATCATGAAAATACGGAAATTCTGTATAAAGGAATGGATGTACAGGGGATAGCAGACAATCCGGAGGTTGCTCCTATATATCAAACTACAGCTTATTGTGTAAAAGACACAGATGATTACGATTTTGCAAATAAAAGGCGGCAAATATTTGTACAACAGAACAGCAAACCCCAATAGGGACTGCCTTGGAGAGCCTATATCATATCTTGAACATGGTGAAAAAACTATTGTATGCTCATCGGGTATGGCTGCCATATCTACTGTACTTTTGGGGCTTTTGAAGCAGGGTGATCATGCAGTAATAAGCAAAGCCATTTACGGTGAGACAATTGAACTTATTGAAAATATGCTTAAGAACTATGGCATAGAGGTTACTTTCGTTGATTTCACGGATATTGTTGCAGTTGAAAAGGCAATTAAGAAAAATACCGTATTATTGTATACAGAGATTATTGCAAATCCGCTTACTCTGGTTGTTGATATAGAAAAAGTATCAACCATTGCACACAAATACAATGCAATAGTTGCAGTTGACAGTACGTTTACGACGCCGTTTGTTATAAAACCTATTGATAGGGGAGCAGATATAGTAATACATTCTCTTACAAAGTATTTTGGCGGGCACAGTGATATTACAGGCGGTTCTATTACTGCTACCAATAAAATAATTAATAAACTAATGCCTTCATATCTTCTTCTTGGATGCTGCATGGATCCAAATACTGCTTGGCTTACATCAAGAAGTATAAAAACAATGGCAATGAGGGTTAAGAGACAGAATAAAAATGCTGAAATTCTTGCTCATGCATTAACTAAAAATCCTAAGGTAAAAGCTGTTTATCATCCAAGCATCGAAACTCATCCTCAGCATGAGCTTGCAAAGTCTATTTTTACAAACGGCTATGGTGCAATGATGAGTTTTAGAGTAGAGGATGACTTAGATAAAGTAAATGAGTTTATGCACAGGCTTAAAATTGTGAAGTATATGGGAACTCTTGGCGGGATAAGAACAACCATAGCGCATCCTGCAACAGCATTCAGAAATGAATTTACTGCAGAGCAACTCAAAGAAATGGGCTTGTACGAAGGACTCATAAGGATTTCCACTGGGGCAGAGGAGGTGGATGACCTTATACAGGACTTCAATAAAGCGTTGGATATATTTTAAGTTTTAAATTTCGGAGGTTAATAATGGATGCGATTTTAAAGATTTTAACTGCAATTTCGGATTTTGTCTGGGGAACCCCAATGACAATTGCACTCGTCGGAACAGGACTTTTTCTTACGATAAAATTTAAATTCCGATATATTACAAAGATTAAATTTCATTTTAAAAACACATATGCCAATATGTTTAAAAAAGGTGAGGGTGAAGGTTCTGTTTCCGGATTTGCCGCGGCCTGTACAGCTATGGCAAATACTATTGGCGTAGGTAATATTGGCGGTGTTGCCACAGCTATCACAATGGGCGGTCCTGGAGCAATTTTTTGGATGTGGATATCAGGTCTTTTGGGAATGAGCACAAAGGCGTGTGAAATAATTCTTGGACAGCGTTACAGAGTTAAATATGAAAATTCTATGGATGAATATATCTGCGATCGTTCATTTGTTATGAAGAATGCTCTCGGATGGAAAGTCGGAGCAATAATTCTTGCTGTGTTCTGCTTTATGCTTGGACCATGGACGTGCTGTGTTCAGACAGAATCGGTAACAAGCTCGCTTTTAGAAGGATTTGGGATTAACCCCCAAATATCAATAGTTGTTCTTGGAATTACATGTTTTTTAACGATTGCAGGTGGATTAAAGAGAATTTCATCAATCATGGAAAAAGTTGTTCCTTTCATGGCTTTTGGATATATAATTGCTGGTATCGTTATTCTTGCTTTAAATTTTAGTCAGATTCCGGCAGCTTTTGGAATTATATTCAAAAGTGCATTCACACCTATGGCAGGTATCGGAGGTTTTGCCGGTGCAACGGTAAGAGACGCAATAAGATATGGTATTGCAAGAGGTCTTTACAGCAATGATGCCGGTACAGGCTACGGCATTGTTGCACATGCTGCAGGAAAAACAGACCATCCTGTTCGCCAGTCATCATGGGGTTGGGGAGAGGTTTTCCTAGATACTATAGTAGTATGTACTGTAACAGCTTTATCAATAATTCTTACCAACTCATACATAGATTTTCCCGAAGTAACAAGTGCCCAGCTTACAACAGTTGCATTTAAGGTTGCATTCGGCAAATTCGGCGGTTACTTTATTGCGATTGCAATTGCGATCTTTGCTTGGACAACAATTATAGGAATGTATTACAGCTGTGAAAAATCAGTAAACTATGCTTTTGGTGATACAAAAGCCAATAAAATAGCAAGACCTTTCTATATGGTTTATTATATGATGCCTTGTCTTATTTTCTATAATATTAAAGCAGATATGCTTTGGGCTATGACAGACTTGTTAAGTGCTGCGTATGTTATCATTACACTTATTTTTATCTATACAAAAAGGAAAGAAATTTTCAGACTTTACAATGACTTCTGGAATCGTTTTATTCCAGCTATAGAACGAGGAGAGCACCCTGAAAAAGTTTCATATGAAACTGTTGAACATAAATAATATCTTCAAAGAACTAAAGCTGTCGGAATTTTCGATGGCTTTAGTTCGTTTGATAAAGTATAGGAGAATTTTTATGAAGAATACATTTGATAATGTTATAAAGGCTACAAAAACTATGATTGTTGATGGTGCAATGGCAACTGAGCTTGAGTCTATGGGCTGTGATCTTAATGATGAGTTATGGAGCGCTAAGGTGCTTGCAGAACAACCTGAGCTTATTAAAAAGGTACATTTAAGTTATTTTAAGGCTGGTGCAGACTGCGGAATAACAGCAAGCTATCAGGCAACTATTGCAGGATATATGAAAAAAGGTTACTCACAAAAGGAAGCAGAAAGCTTAATTGCGCATTCGGTTCAGCTTCTTTGCGAGGCAAGAGATGAATGGTGGGATGCTGAGGGCAAAAACAGCGACAGAGTATATCCGCTTGTTGCGGCGGCTGTTGGACCTTACGGTGCATTTTTGGCAGATGGTTCCGAATACAAAGGCGGATACGGTGTTTCAAAAGATGTAATTGCTGACTTCCACAAAAGACGTATGGAGCTGCTTTGGAAAGCCGGTGCAGAGATATTGGCTATAGAAACAATTCCTTCTCTTGAAGAGGCATTAATAACTGCTGATATATCAAAGGATATCGGGGCTGAATGTTGGATAAGCTTCAGCTGTAAAAATGATAAAGAAATCTGTGAAGGAACATCAATTGCCAAGTGTGCAGAAAAATTAAATGAATACGACTGTGTTAAGGCAATAGGCCTTAACTGTACAGCACCACATTTTGTTGAAGGTCTTATCAAGGAATTAAAGGCTGTAAGTGAAAAACCTATTGTTGTATATCCCAACAGCGGTGAGGAATATGATGCTGTAACAAAAACGTGGCATGGTGCTAAGGATGGAAAGACTTACGGTCAATGGGCGGACAGTTGGTACAAAGCTGGTGCGGAAATAATTGGTGGCTGCTGCAGAACTACTCCTGCTAATATAAAGGAAATTTATAATTTACTAAGGAAATAAAATTTCAGTGTGCAGTTTATTTTAAACTGCACACTGTTTTTTCATTAATATTTTATTTTTATTGCTCTCGTTGCATTTAAAATAGCAATAACCGAAACACCTACGTCGGCAAATACTGCTTCCCACATGTTTGACATGCCTAATGTGCTTAAAACAAGAACAATGAATTTTATTGTTAGAGCAAAAGTAATATTTTGTTTTACAATCTTTTCTGTTTTTTTTGCAATTTTAATTGCAAGGGGTATTTTAGAGGGCTTATCATCCATTAAAACAATATCAGCCGCTTCTATTGCCGCATCTGAACCAAGAGCACCCATTGCTATTCCAACATCTGCCCTTGAAATTGAAGGAGCATCATTAATGCCGTCACCAACAAATACAACAGAACCAGCGGAAGTATCGTTAATTATTTCTTCGAGCTTTTTCACTTTGTTATCAGGCAAAAGTTCGGCATACACAGTATCTGTTCCGAGTTCATTTGAAATGGTTTCAGCGACAGCTTTCTTATCACCTGAAAGAATGACAGTATTTTTTATGCCGTAAGCTTTAAGCATGGATATTGCTTCTTTGGAATCCTCCTTTATTTTATCTGCAACAACAATATAACCTGCATATTTATTTTCAATTGCCACATGAATTACTGTTCCGTTAAACACCTTGTCAAATGCACAGTCTATCTGCTGCATAAGTTTTTCATTTCCTGCATAGACGATTTTGCCGTCAACAACTGCCTTTACACCTTTACCGGGGATTTCTTTTATATCGGATACTCTTGAGGTATCCAAGCTCTTATTACATGCCATTTTTATTGAAACGGATATGGGGTGGTTTGAATAGCTTTCAGTAAGAGCTGTTATTTCTAAAAGTTCTTTTTTACTTAAGTTTTTGGGATGAACTTCTGTAAGAAAGAATGAACCCTTCGTAAGAGTACCGGTTTTGTCAAATACAACTGTTTTGGCTTTTGCCAATGTCTCAATATAATTAGAGCCTTTTATTAATATACCGTGTTTAGATGCACAGCCTATTCCGCTGAAATAAGTTAGCGGTACTGAAATAACAAGTGCACATGGACATGAAACCACAAGAAAATTTAATGCTCGCATTATCCAATCCGTAAAATTTCCACCAGTAAAAATAGGTGGTACAAATGCAAGAATAACTGCTGATATTACTACTATGGGAGTATAATATCGCGCAAAACGAGTTATGAAATTTTCCGTGTTGGCCTTGTTTTCTGCAGAATCTTCTACAAGCTCAAGTATTTTTGATATGGTTGAATCTGAATATTCCTTTGTAATTTCAGCCTTCAGCATTCCGTTTATATTTATACAGCCGCTTATTATATTGTCCCCTTTAGTAACATCAAGCGGAAGTGATTCACCGGTTAAAGCTGCTGTATTAAGGCTTGAACTGCCTTCAAGTATTGTCCCGTCAAGCGGAACTTTCTCACCCGGCTTGATTATCATAATATCTCCGATAACTGCATCATCTGGGTCTATCTGAGCTATAGTGCCGTTTCTTTCAACATTAACATATACGGGACAAATATCCATAAGTTCGGATATTGAATTTCTGCTCTTCCCAACTGCAATTGTTTCAAAAAGGTCTCCTACCTGATAAAACAGCATGACAAATACTGCTTCAGGATATTCGCCGATAAACAACGCTCCTAATGTAGCAATACACATAAGAAAGTTTTCATCAAAAATTTGCCCATGTGATATATTTATTGCTGCTTTTTTAAGTACAGGCAGACCGACAATCAGGTAAGGTATTATATATAATATAAAACGCATGTATCCTGTGATTGGTATAAAGGCTAAAGTTATAAGAATTACTGCACTTATAATTATTTTTAGCAAAGACTTCTTTTGTTTAGCTGTCATTTTGTCACCTTACTTTATGTTGATTTTGCAGTCTGGTTCAATTTTTCTTACTGCAGTAGCTGCTTCTTTTAGAATGTTATCAAATTTATCATCATCAGCATCTATAGTAAGTTTTTGTGTCATAAAACTTATAGTAGCTTTGTTAACTCCGTCGATTTTACTAATTGCTCTTTCCATTTTTGATGCACAGTTTGCACAGCCAAGGTCAATAAGTTTATAAGATTTTTTCATATATATTTTCCTCCTTATTATTCACAAATATGTTCCATACCTTGATCAAGAATTGTTCTTACGTGGTCATCAGCCAAAGAATAAAATATGGTTTTTCCATCACGTCTAAATTTGACCAGCTGAGCCTGTTTAAGAATTCTCAGCTGATGAGAAATTGCGGACATACTCATATTCAATAATTGAGCTATATCATAAACACACATTTCGGATTCAAAAAGTACATACAGTATTTTTATTCGTGTGCTATCACCAAAAATTTTATAAAGTTCTGCTATATCGTAGAGTATTTCCTCATCTGGCATTTTTTCCAGAACTTTATCAATCTCTTCACTATGGGCACGAATATAATCATTTGATTCTTCGTTCATAATTGCTCATCCTTTCAATTGAATAATTGTTCAACTATTGGCATTATAATATAGTGTATGTGAAAATGCAATATAATTTACAAAAAAATAGAACACCTCTTTTTAGAGGTGTTCTAAATCCTATTTTTTATATGGTGTACCTTTCAGTGGCAACTGAGTCCTGAAAATGCCATCATAATTATAATATGCAAGCTGAACTGCAGGTGCAGATGGTATTGCGGCTATTTCACCAATCCCTTTGGCTCCGTATGCAAGACCACGTATTTTTTTGCCTACAACAATTGATTTGATTTCGGGGGTTTTATCTGCCCTGAAAAGGCCTAGAGTTCCAAATTTTGCTAATGGTTTTCCGTTTTCAAGAGGATAATCTTCGGTAAGGGCATAACCAAGACTCATTGTTACACCACCTTCAATCTGACCCTCAAGCGATTTGGGATTTACAGGGTTTCCAACATCATGTACGGCAGTAACACATTTTAATGTACCATCATCATTCAACTCAACAACGTGCGTTGCATATCCATAAGCGATGTGGCTCACTGGGTTAGGCTTATCTGAGCCCATCTTATCGGTTATTCCTGTATATTCGCCTAAAAAGCTCTGCCCCTCAAGAGCTGAAAGAGAACCTTCTTCTTCCAAAGCAGCTTTGAGCTTTTTTGCGGCTCTTGCAGCGGCTTCGCCGGTAAACAGTGTTTGACGTGAGGCTGTTGTATTTCCGGCATTGGGAGATATTGCCGTATCCGGCTCTTTATAAATTATTTTATTTGGTGATATACCTGTTGTTTCACATATCATTTGTACCTGTATCGTTCCCATGCCCTGACCGATACATGCAGCACTTGACGTTACATAAACCATATCATCTTTAACTGTAATTAGGCATCTTCCTGTATCAGGAATACCTACACCAAGGCCGCTGTTTTTAAGAGCACACGCTATACCGCATTTTGGGTTTTTTTCATAAATATCTTTTACTGCATCCAGCGTTTCAATAAGTGCTGTCGTTTCATCTGCTATCTGACCGTTGGGCAGAACCTGACCGGGACGTATAGCATTTCTGTATCTGATTTCAAAGGGAGATATACCAACCAATTCTGCTAACTTATTTAGGTTGCACTCCGTTGCGAAACAGCTTTGTGTAACTCCAAAGCCTCGGAAAGCGCCTGCGGGAGGATTATTGGTATAATATGCTTTTCCTGTAATATCTATTATTTGATAGTTGTATGGACCGGCAGCATGAGTACAGGCGCGCTGAAGTACAGGACCGCCGAGACTTGCATAGGCACCGGTGTCTGAAATTATTACTGCCTTCATTGCTGTTAAATATCCGTTTTCGTCACAGGCAGTGGTGAAATCCATTTCCATTGCATGGCGTTTGGGATGAATGAGTATACTCTCTGCTCTTGTGAGTTTTACCTTAACAGGTCTGCCTGTTGCTTGTGCAAGCAATGCTGCATGGTGCTGAACGCTCATGTCTTCTTTGCCGCCAAAACCTCCGCCTACCATTGCCGCAGACACACGAACTTTTTCAATTGGTAATCCTAAAGCATCTGAGCATTCTCGTTGTGTCTGATAAATACCTTGGTCACCGCTTATTATGTGTATGCCGTCCTCCTCCGGATAGGCAACAGAACATTCAGGCTCCATAAAGGCGTGCTCAGTAAATGGTACGCTGTAATGATATGTTACGGAGTATTTGCTTTTTGCAATAGCTTCGTCTGCGTTGCCTCTTACAAGATGTTCGCTTGCAAGAAGATTGCCGTCATGGTGCACAAGAGGAGCATTGTCTTTTTGAGCATCAATGGGGGAGAATACTCCTTTGAGAGGTTCATATTCAACTTTTATTTTTTTCTTTGCTTCTTCCAGAATTTCAGGAGTTTCTGTCGCTATAAGTGCGATTGCGTCACCAAGATAATGTGTTGTTTTGCCAACAGGAATAATAACATCCCAGTCACGTTTAATATGTCCTACTTTTTGTGTTCCGGGAATGTCCTCGGCTGTCATAACAGTAATGACACCGTCTATGGATTTTGCTTCTGAAGTATCAATAGAAAGCACTTTTGCTCTTGAATATTCGCTTCTTAATGCAGAACCGTAAATCATGCCGTCAAAATAATAATCATCGGCATATTTGGCGGTACCAACAACTTTACCGTAAGCATCAACTCGATGCATGCTTTCACCTAATAGACCAGTATAAACAGGTTCGTTTATTTCTGTGTTTTCCCTAAAAGTTTTGCCGCAAGAAGTATTGCTTCTTCAATTTTTTTGTAACCTGTACAGCTACAGATGTTATTTTTAATAGCAATCTTTATGTCTTCGATTGTTGGTGAAGGGTTTTTGTCGATTAAAGCTTTTGCACACATAACCATTCCGGGTATACAGAAGCCGCACTGAACTGCGCCTGCTTCAGAAAAGGCATAGCTGAAAACCTTCTTTTCTCTGTCTGACAAGCCTTCGGTAGTAATTATTGTTTTACCCTCCAGGTTTTCGGTTTTTTGTACACAGGCTTTTATTGCCTTGCCATCAATAATTACGGTGCATGTGCCACAGGCGCCTTCATTACAACCGTTTTTGACAGAAGTAAGTTTAAGAGTATTTCTTAAAAAAGCCATGAGTTTTATATTGTTTGTAACAGTATATGAAATCCCGTTAACAGTGAATGTAGGCATAACATCACTCCCGATCCATTATCTTATTAATGTAATGTTATCATTTATATATTTTATATTCAAGTGAAATGGTTTTATTTGAGATTGAAAACGTTGTATTATATTTAAAATAACGCACTTAATTTCATCCTTTATTTATTTTTTAATTAATGCTATAATCAAAATAAATTTAATTAAAGGAATATATTTTAGTACAATTTAACAATTATAATGATACGAGGTGAAAAAAATGGCTGTTGGAGTAAGCGAAAAAAGAGTTGATGCTTATGAAAAAGCAACAGGACGTGCCAAGTATACGGACGATTTGGCGGAGGGGACTTTTTTGTTGCTAAAGTGTTTAGATCAACAATAGCAAATGGTGTTGTGAAGTCAATAGATACTTCTGAAGCCGAGAAAATCCCTGGAGTCGTTAAAATAATTACATGTTTTTATGTTCCTCAGTACAAGTTTCCAACTGCAGGACATACGTGGTCTACTGACCCGTCGCATCAGGATGTAGCTGACAGACTTCTGCTTACAAGCAGAGTAAGATATTACGGTGATGATGTTGCGGCAGTTATCGCAGAGGACGAGGTAGCCGCAAATCAGGCGTTAAGAGCAATAAAAGTAGAATACGAGGAATACCCATTTGTGCTTGATCAACTGGAAGCAATGAAGGATGGTGCACCTCAGATTCATGCGGAATACAAAAACAATATCCTTAATCATACACAGATATACAAGGGAGATTATGAAGAGGCAATTAAAGATGAAGGTTTGCTGAAAATTGAGGGTTGGTATGATACACCCACAGTTCAGCATTGTCATATTGAAAATCATATTTGTTATTCTTATATGGAACAAGGAAGAGTTGTTGTAGTTTCTTCAACACAGATCCCTCATATAGTTCGAAGAATTGTAGGTCAGGCGCTGGGCATACCTTGGGGAAAAGTAAGATTAATCAAGCCTTATATTGGCGGCGGATTCGGAAATAAACAGGATGCACTTTATGAGCCTCTTTGCGCTTATCTTACAACTCAGGTAGGGGGCAGACCTGTTAAACTGGATATGACAAGAGAAGAGACTTTTGCATGCAATCGTGTCCGTCATGCAATAAAGGTACATTTGATAACATATGTACGTCCGGATGGAAAATTTGTTGCAAGAAAGTGCGAGTCATTCTCCAATCAGGGTGCATATACATCTCACGGTCACAGTATTGCTGCAAAGGGTATTTCTGCTTTTTCACAAATATATATGAGTGATGCTTCGCAGGCTGATGCATACACAATTTATACAAACAGAACAACGGCGGGAGCGATGCGTGCATATGGCATACCGCAGATAACTTTTGCCATGGAAAGCCATGTTGACGATATTGCAAAGGCGCTTAATTTTGATCCGATAAAATTACGTCAAAAAAACATGATGGAAGTTGGATATGTTGATGACTTCTCTAAAAATGAGAATTATTTTGATACTTTAAACCAGTGCATAACAAAGGGCAGAGAATACATACACTGGGATGAAAAGATTGAAAAATATAAAAACCAGACAGGCCCTGTCCGCAGAGGTTTAGGTATGGCTATATTCTGGTATAATACAGGTGTTTGGCCGATATCGCTTGAATCAAGTTCATGCCGTATGGTGCTGAATCAGGATGGCAGTATTCAGCTTCAGATTGCAGAGACAGAAATCGGTCAGGGTGCAGATACTGTATTTGCACAAATGGCATCTGAAACTCTTGGTATAAAATTTGAAGATGTACATGTCATTTCAACACAGGATACAGATGTTACACCATTCGGAACAGGTGCATATGCTTCAAGACAGACCTATATAGCCGGTTTTTCAATTAAACAGACTGCAGAATTATTAAAAGAGAAGATACTTAGTCATGCACATGAGCTTACAAGAATGGAGATAAGTGACCTTGATATAATTGACGGTAATATTGTTCGTACGACTGATAATAGGATACTTATGACATTAGGCAAATTAGCTACTGATGTGCTATACAGTGTTACACACAGTGAGCATATAGCGGCAGAAAGCACCTATCAGTGCAAATCAAATGCTTATTCATTTGGCTGCTGTTTTGCTGAAATAGAGGTAGATATCCCGTTATGTAAAATAAAAGTTCTTGATATAATAAATGTACATGACTGCGGAAAGCTCATAAATCCTCAGCTTGCAGAAGCGCAGGTACACGGCGGAATGAGTATGGCAATTGGATATGCATTAAATGAGCAACTTCTTTATGATCCAAAAACAGGAAGACCTCTAAATGACAATCTTTTAGACTATAAGCTTTCAACAATTATGGATCATCCTCATCTTGAGGCACAGTTTGTTGAAAATTATGAGCCTACAAGTGCTTATGGAACAAAGGCATTGGGAGAGCCTCCGGCTGTTCCCGGCGCACCTGCAATAAGAAATGCCTTGCTTAATGCAACAGGTGTTTCCGTTGATGTACTTCCTCTTAATCCGCATAATCTGTTTGTGCGATTTAAAGAAGAAGGCTTGATTTAAGAGGAGGTGCTTTAAAATGTATGATATAAAAGCTTTATATGAGGCTGAGTCTGTTGAAGACGCAATAAAGCTTCTTACGGAACATCCCGAAGCTATTATTATTGCAGGAGGAAGCGATGTTCTTATTAAAATGAGAGAGGGTAAGCTTGCAGGGAAGGAGCTTGTAAGCATTTACTCTTTAGATGCCTTAAGAGGTGTTTCAATGGAGGAAGACGGTACAATCCGCATACTCCCGCTTACCAGTTTTTCACACATTACAAAGAACCATATTATTCAGAAGCGTATGAATGTTCTTGGCGAAGCTGTTGATATGGTTGGCGGTCCTCAGCTTAGAAATATAGGTACAATAGGCGGAAATATATGCAACGGAGTTACTTCTGCCGATTCTGCTTCAACTCTTCATGCTTATGATGCAATAATGGAGATAACAGGTCCTGACGGAGTGAGACGCATTCCGATACATGATTTTTATATCAGTGCAGGAAAAGTTGATTTAAAACACAATGAATTGCTTACGTCCATTCTTATCAGCAAGGAAAGCTATGAAGGATATTATGGACATTATATTAAATATGCAATGAGAAATGCTATGGATATTGCTACAACCGGATGTTCTGCCAATGTTAAGCTTTCAGAGGATAAAAAAACAATAGTGTCTGCAAGGATTGCATATGGTGTAGCTGCTCCTGTTCCCATAAGAGCAAAGGCTGCTGAAGCAATACTTATCGGTAAGGCAGTCAGCAAAGAACTTATTGACGAGTTTGCAAAGGCTACTCTTGATGAGGTTAATCCAAGAACAAGCTGGAGAGCATCTAAGGAACTTAGATTACATCTTATTGAAGAATTGTCAAGGAGAGCTATGACTGAGGCAATAAGACTCGCAGGAGGTGAAATCTGATGCAGAGAAAGCTTGTGAGATGTACGATTAACGGAAAATATACTGAAACAATGGTAGTTGTGAGGGCTTCTCTGACAGATATGCTCAGGAATGATTATAGGCTTACATCGGTTAAAAAGGGCTGTGAAGTAGGAGAATGCGGAGCCTGCAACGTAATAATTGACGGTGAATGTTTTAATTCATGTATTTATCTTGCGGTATGGGCTGATGGAAAAGAAATAAGAACTCTTGAAGGTCTTTTAGGACCAAATGGAGAGCTTTCGGATATACAGCAGGCATTTATTGATGAAGGTGCAATCCAGTGTGGTTTCTGTACACCGGGATTTATAATGACATCAATTGAAATATTAGAATCTGGCAAAGAATACACAGATGATGAGTTAAAGAAGCTTCTTTCGGGACATCTTTGCCGCTGCACAGGATATGAAAATATACTTAAAGCAGTTAAGAAAACAATGCTTAAAAGACTTGGAAAGATTCAATAATTTTTGCAAAACAGAAACGGGATGGCTTATGCTATCCCGTTTTCTATAAGTTATTAAATAGAAGTATATCCGCCGTCGATATATATTATCTGACCTGTTGTGTAGTTTGAAGTTTCTGAAGCAAAATATACTGCCATACCTGCAAGGTCAGTATTGGGATTGCCAAAACGTTTTACAGGAATATGTCTGAACATTTCCTCTCTTGTTGCAGGGTCTTCAAATAATACTTTTGTCATTGTTGTTTCAAAGAATCCGGGAGCAATGGCATTTACACATATGCCATACTGTGCCCATTCAACGGCAAGTGCTTTAGTCATCTGCATAACAGCACCCTTTGCCGCAATATATGAAACAATATTAGGTCTTGCAACTATACGAGCATTTATTGAGGAAATATTAATAATTTTTCCTTTAATTCCTTTTTCGATCATATGTCTGCCAACAGCCTGGCATGCGAGAAATACACCTTTAAGCTGCACATCCTGAACCTTGTCCCAATCCTCAACGGTATATTCAATAGCAGGTTTCCTGATGTTAATGCCGGCACTGTTTACAAGAATATCAATATGTCCGAACTTTTCAACCATTGAATTAACAAGACCGTCAACGCCTTCTTTTGTTGATATGTCAGCTGCAATGCCAATTGCGATGCCGCCTGTTTTTTCTTGGATTTTGGAAGCTGCAGTATCACAGTCTGCCTGTTTGCGGCTTGACACGACAACAGATGCACCTGCTTCTGATAGTCCTTGAGCAATGCCTTCGCCAAGACCTTTACTTCCGCCGATAATAAGTGCATTCTTACCTTTAAGTGAAAATAGTTCCATTACTCCCATTGTAGACTTCCTCCTTAATTTTCGTAACGCTATTGGCAAATATTTTATGTTAATTATATTACATAATGAAATTTATGTATAGAATTATATATTACAATGATATAATTAAGCAAAATTTGTGCCAATGTGCAGAATACTGTATTATATAGTGATATAAATACATTTGTCCTGTTTTTGCAACAAAAGCATATACTGATTATACAACATAGGTCTTGCAAATAAGACGAAAGCCTTCCCCATAAGGGAAGGCCGCTTTTCAATTAAGGTCAAACACATATTCATCTGTAATTAAATAATTCGGAGATGATAAAGTTACGTTTTTATAATTTTTAATGTCAGTATCTCCATGCTGAAAAGCCATTTTAATTGTTCCGCTATCTTGGTCATACTGAGACCAGCTTGACATTCCTCCTGTAAGTCTGCCGTTTACTGAACTGACACTAAATGATGAGAGTTTAATATTATCGGTATTGTCAGCGGTTGTGTATTCCATTTGTATGCAGTCAGGCCAGTCTTCGGCTCCGACCTTCATAGATAAAATATTGATATCGGAATATTTGAAGCGAACTTTATCTGGGTGATTTACCGTTCCGTCTTTATTAACACTTATATCAAATGTAACGTCCTCTTGATTAAGCATAAGAATTACCGGAATATGAAGCTTTGATTCTGCTTTATCCTGTTCCGTAATTGAGTATCCATCAAGATTAAAACTAAATTCTGTTCCGTCGCCGTCAATTGGATCAGATAATATTTTATTACCGCCTATTTCAAGATATGGCCTAGTTGTTTCCGCATTATAGTCATCACAGTAACCATATACCTGAGAAAACTCACTGTAATTAAGAGAGTACATTTTAATTGAAAGTATGTTATCTTTCCATGTTGGTATTGCGGTAAGAGATAAATCGTTTTTGAAAACAGTAGGGCCAATTTCATCAACACTGTCATAGTATTCTATTGGTTTGAGCTTTATGTCAAAGGACATTCCGCCTATTGAAACTGTTATAGGAGTGTTTACGCCATATTCTTTAATTATTTCGGGAACATAGTCAATGCCGCTGACACAGTTTTGTTTTGTCAATGAACCTCCTCCGCTTTTAATTGGGACGGAAAATGTCTTTTCACCGGCTTTGATGTCAATAGTTGTTTCTATAAAAGGACAATACGGATCTTTGTCATCATCTGTTTTAAGATATGCCGAAGCACCGTTTTCCTCAATAATTTTATTTAATTCTTCAGAGGTGGTATCATATTTAATTTTGCTTTCATCAATGAAATCTATAGACATTTCCCAAGCAATATCAATTGAATAATTAGTAACATAGGCATTATTGACAGTAAAGGTTATTTTGCCGTTGGACTGTGTCTGAGGTTCACCGTCCATTGAGTAAAGAACGTTGTTTTTCTCTTCTTCTGTAATTGCAATGCCTGGAACGAATGAAAATATTTTTTTTATTGCAGCTTGTACATAATCTGAATTATTGGCAATTGCAACCGCTAAAATCAGTACAGCGGCAATTGCAGTATAGCGTTTCCATTTAAAAAAATTAAATTTAGAAGACTGATCGGCCTCTTTAATGTATTTTTCATCAATGTTTCCCAGCTCTTTATATAGATCTTCTTTATTCATACTTCTATGCCCTCCTTTTCAAGATGTGCGCGCAGTTTAGTTCTAGTCCTGAATAATGAAGATTTTACTTTGCTTTCGCTTACTCCATACATTCTTGCTATTACGGATATTGAGTCAGAGTACCAATAGCGTCTGACAAAATAAATTCGGGCTTCCTTATCTGTGGCTTCAAGAAATCCGTTTATACTTTTTGTTATTTTTCCTTTTTCAAACTCCATGTTTGCATAGGAAGAAGGTATTATTTCTTCAACTTCTGAAAGAAGAACATCAAATTTACTGTTTCTCTTTTGGGCAGTATAATAATTATAACGATTAATTGAAATAGTACGCACAAGCATACCGAGATATGTTTTCAAGGGATTTGGCTTTTGCGGTGGTATTGTGTTCCAAGCTTTTAACCATGTATCATTTAATGTTTCTTCGGCATCAGGTTCGTTTTGCAATATATTCATTGATATTTTTTTGCAGTAAGAACCGTATTTTACATTTGTTTCGGTGACGGCATTTTCAGAACGGCTGAGATATAAATCTATTATTTGTTTATCATTCATTTTTGTCCTCCATTTCTTACCCCTTCACCTTTAGATACAAAAAATAATTAAAAAAGTTTCAAAAATAAAAAGAAAAACCAATAATATTATCATAGAAGAAAATATATTGGCTTTTATTCTTAATTGTTTTTATAAAATCCGAATTTTTCTTCAAGCAGTTTTTCGGAAAATGCTGTTATTTCATTGCGATATTCACTGTATGATTTCATAAACATACGGGCTTTATCAGTTACATATGCACCGCCGCCATGCTTTCCGCCTGTTGAAGAAATAAGCAGTTTAAATCCTAGGTTTTCTTCACAAGTTTTTACCATTTTCCATGCTTTAGAATATGCCATGTTCATATCTGCGGCGGCAGAACGTAATGACCCTAGGCGGTCGACTTTTTCAAGAACCTCATGTATTCCCGGACCGTAGCATTTGTCATTTGTGAAAAGATGAATTCTGATTTTGGCCTTTAAATTGTTCTCCATTGTCAACGCTCCTCAAAAGTGTTATTCTTTTAGTAATATAATGAATTTACCGAGGTAAAAAATGCTTGCTGATATATTAAAAATAAAAAAAGGTGTTACTGCGGTAATCGGCAGCGGAGGAAAAACTACTCTGATGTATAAACTGGCGGAAGAGCTTTCCCAAAACAGTAAGGTTATTGTTTGCACAACTACGCAGATTTTTAAGCCTGAACATATTATAACACTTATTTCGCCTTCTGAGGAAGATGTTAAAAAAGCTTTTGAATATAATAGTTGTATTTGTGTAGGCTGCGAAAATAAAAAAGGAAAGCTGACAAAGCCTGATATAGGGTTTTCTGTGCTCAAGACTTATGCCGACTATATAATTACCGAAGCTGACGGCTCAAGGGGACTGCCGTTAAAGGCTCATGCAGAATATGAGCCGGTTATCCCCAAAGAAAGTGTGAAAACAATAGTTGTTCTGGGGATAAAAGGTATCGGCAATGCCATAAAAGATGCTTGTCACAGACCGCAGTTATATGCAGACATATTAAAAACTGATGTAAATGCCGTGGTTACGCCTAAAATGGCGGCTGAGGTTCTGACTTATGAAGGCTTTGGTGATTTGTTTGTCTTAAATCAGGTAGTAAACAAAGAAGATATTATAAATGCAGAAATTATTGCTGAATATATGGATAAACCTGTTTATGCAGGAGAAATAGAGAGGGGGGAGTTACATGTTTGCAGTAATAAAAGGAGCAGGTGATATAGCTTCCGGAATAGCACTAAGATTAAAGCATGCTAAATTTGATATAGTAATGACAGATTTAAAATATCCAACGGCAATACGAAGAACAGTATGTTTTTCACAGGCAATTGTAAACGGCAGTATGGTTGTTGAGGATGTAACTGCTGAAAATGCACAAAGCATTGAAGAAGTAAAATCTGTGCTTGGCAATGGGAATATTGCCGTTATTGCTGATGAAAATGCAGAGTGTATTAAAGAGCTTAAGCCTGACATTGTAATAGATGCTATACTCGCAAAGAAAAATATAGGTACAAAAATTACAGATGCATCGGTTGTAATAGCTGTTGGCCCGGGCTTTGAGGCTGGTGTAGACTGTCATGCTGTTATTGAGACTCAAAGAGGGCATTATTTGGGACGAGTATTTTTAAATGGAAGCGCTTCTGAAAATACAGGCGTACCGGGAAATATAGGCGGATATACTGTTGAGAGAATAGTAAGAGCTGTAAAGGACGGAATATTCAGGCCGATTTGCAGTATTGGAGATATTGTTGAAGCGGGACAAATAGTGGCATATGTTGATGATGAGCCGGTTAAATGTGCAATAGGAGGAGTACTCAGAGGGATACTGCCTGAAAACACGCCTGTTTTTAAAGGAATGAAGAGCGGAGATGTTGACCCAAGATGCAAATTAGAGCATTGTTACAGTGTTTCTGATAAGGCGCTTGCTGTTGGCGGAGGAGTATTGGAGGCTTGTTTGGCACTTATGTCGTCTAAGGAGGAATAAATATGGAGGATATAAAGCTTACTAAGCTTGCAAAGTGTGCAGGATGCGGAGCGAAGGTAGGAGCCGGGGTTCTGTCACAGCTGCTTGAGGATATAAAGGTTAGACATGATGAAAATCTATTAGTTGGATTTGATAAAAGTGATGATGCTTCGGTGTATAAAATAAATGATGATTTGGCAATTGTTCAGACTGTTGACTTCTTTCCGCCTATAGCCGATGACCCATATACATTCGGGCAGATAGCGGCAACCAATGCAATGTCCGATATATATGCAATGGGCGGAGAGCCTAAGCTTGCACTTAATATAATGGCTGTTCCGAAGGATATGGATAAAGAGCATGTCCATGCGCTTTTGAAGGGCGGATATGATAAGGTATATGAAGCAGGGGCATTAATAACAGGCGGGCATTCTATTCTTGATGATGAACCAAAGTATGGTCTAGCAGTAACTGGTTTTATTAATCCTAATAAAATAATTACAAACAGCGGTGCAAGAGTCGGAGATGTACTTATTTTGACAAAGCCCATAGGCATAGGAATTTTAACAACAGCTATGAAAGCTGACCTAATATCAGAAGAAGGAATTAAGAAAGCGTATGAGCTCATGACTACTCTTAATAAGTCTGCCAGAGATGTTATGGTTAAGTACGAAGTTCACGCATGCACAGATGTTACGGGCTTTGGTCTTATGGGGCATTTGCTGGAAATGGTGCAAGGTTCTGATGTAAATGCTGTTATTGAAACAAAGAAAATTGATTTGCTTGATGAAGCATATGAAATGGCAAAAATGGGAGTGCTTCCTGAAGGCTTATACAGAAACAGAAGTTTTGCTGAATGCTTTGTTGACGGAGAAAGTGTTGAGCTTGCCGTTCAGGACATGTTGTTTGACCCTCAGACAGCAGGAGGTCTTCTTATGGCTGTTGATAAAAAGGATTCAGACAAAGTCTTTGAAGAATTAAAAGAATGTGTTCCGAGCGCTCAAAGAATTGGTTTTATAACTGATTATGCAGGAGAAAAGAGAATAAAATTAATATAAAAACAAAGCGGTGTAATTTATATAAATTACACCGCTGTTTTATCAATATTCAATTTTGGAAAGCGTATCTGCAAGTTTTGCAGAAATACCATCAAGCTTATTTTTTTGTTCAGATGTTAACTCAGGCATTTCATAACTAATTATTCCCTCGGACCCTACGGAGACAGGCACGCCGAATGAAACACCGTTATAGCCGTATTCTCCAAGAAGAACAGATGAACACTCAATAACCTTGCCTGAATTAGTTGCGACTGCTTCAATAAGCTCCTCAATGTTGATTGATGATGTCCAGCCTGATGTACGTCCGCTGTTTAAAGACTGGAATGCAGTAAAGAAGTTAGAGGTCATGTCTTCTATATTTTTAATCTCTTCCGCAGAAAGATTAAGGGGTAAGTCTTCAAAGGTCATTTGGTCGTATAGATTTACCTGACCGTTTCCGTGTTCTCCTATACAAAAACCGTCTATCTTTTTAATATCCTTTTTTGTTACCTCAGCTGCAGCCCATTTAAGACGGTATGTATCATTACCATTGAAGCCAAGTATTTTTTTTCTGTCCCAGCCAAGTATTTTCCATATAATATAATTGAATATGTCAACAGGGTTTGTGGCGTTAATTATTACTGCTTCATTGCAGTTTGCTTTAATCTGCTCGCAAATGGGTTTGACAATTTTAATGTTATCACGAAGATATTCCATTCTGTCGGCAACCTGTCTTTCCGGAATACTTGCAGATATAAGAATAATTCCGCAGTCGGCAAGATCTTTGTATTCTCCGTAGGATACAACTGTTCCTGAGGCAGAGAAGATAGCTTGTCCCATGTCTAAGACATGACTTTTTGCAAGGTTTTCTTTAATATCAATAATTTTAATTTCATCAAGATAACCCTTCATTCCTGCAAGAAATGCAGAGGTTGACCCAAGAAGACCTGCACCGCCAACAACGCCAAGTTTCATATTCAATTCCTCCTTAATGCTTTAATTTTTTATATCATTTATTAGTGAATCCACATTTTCATCTTTTGTAGCCCAGTCTGTGCAAATTCTTATAACGCTGTGGGTATCATCATATTTTTGTTGGTATGAAATAGCATACTTTTTGTTTAATTCTTCAATAAGTGTATCGGGGAGAATAATAAACTGCTGATTTGTATAGCTTTCAGAATAAAGCGAGTAACCTGCTTGAATAACAGCTTCTTTAATTTTTGAAGCAAGTCTGTCAGCGTTTTTTGCAAGACTGATATAAAGGTTATCCTTGAGCAGTTCAGTAAACTGAAGTCCAAGAAGCCAGCCTTTTGCAAGCATACCGCCCTTTTGTTTTATCATGTATCGAAAATCTTCTTTGAGAGCATTGTTTATAATTACAACTGCTTCTCCAAAAAGAGCACCGCATTTTGTTCCGCCAATATAGAATATATCACAGTTAGATGCAATGGTTTCAAAATCAAGATCGTTTTTTTCGCTTGCAAGACCGTAGGCAAGTCTTGCACCGTCTATATAAAGATATAGTCCGCATTCACGACATGTTTTGTAAATATCCATAAGCTCTTGTTTGCTGTAAATGGTTCCTATTTCCGTTGGGTTTGATATATATACGAGTTTTGGTTGAGCAATATGTTCGTGTGCTTCATCACTCCAGTGACTATCAAAAGCTGATTTAATCATCTTTGCTGTAAGTTTACCGTCATCTGTATTTATGGAGTAAACCTTATGACCGGTTGCCTCTATTGCACCTGTTTCATGTACATTAATATGACCGGTTGAAGCTGAAACAGCACATTGATATGGCCTTAAAGCTGAAGAAATTACTGTTAAATTTGTCTGTGTGCCGCCAACAAGAAAATGAACGTCAGCATCAGGCTTATTGCACAGAGCTTTTATTATATCTGCGGCTTCCCTACAGTATTCGTCTTCTCCGTAGCCGCAGACCTGAAATAAATTAATTTCAGTCAATTTTTTAATTATATTTTCGTGTGCGCCCTCGCTGTAATCATTGTTGAACCTTATCATATTAAATACCTCCGAAATTAGCATAGCACAAGTATATCACAATTTTGTGTGTTTACAAATACTAGCGGTGTTGTTGTGTGTTTTCATTGCTTTTCTTAAAAAAATATTATAAAATTTATTTAGAGATTAAAAATTATTTTCAGGCGTGAACGGGAGGGATATATATGTATTTGATTACGAACGGTAAGGTTATTACAAGAGACAGCGAAAACCCTTATTTTAAGGACGGAGGAGTAGCTGTTGAAGGCAATAAAATAATAGAGGTCGGAGATGGTCTCACACTAAAGCTTAAGTATCCCAATGCTGAAATAGTTGATGCGGAAGGCAATGTTATAATGCCGGCATTTATTAATGCACACACTCATATTTACAGTGCTCTTGCAAGAGGTTTGGCGGTAAACGGATATAACCCTACTAACTTCTATGAAGTGCTTGACGGGATGTGGTGGAATATTGACCGTAAGCTTACTCTTGACGGAACTAGAGCATCTGCATATGCGACATATATTGAATGCATAAAGAATGGTGTAACAACTATTTTTGACCACCACGCCAGCTATTGTGAAATACCGGGTTCTCTTTTTGAAATAGCTGATGTTGCAAAAGAACTTGGCATAAGGAGCTGTCTTTGCTATGAAGTAAGTGACCGTGACGGTGAGTATAAATGTAAGCAGGGAATTAAAGAAAACTATGATTTTATAAAATATACAAAGGACGAGCCAAATAGTATGATTAAGGCGATGTTCGGCATGCATGCACCTTTCACACTGTCTGATAAGACAATGGAAAGGTGTATAGAGGTTAATAACGGAATGACAGGCTATCATATTCATGTTTCCGAAGGTCTTAATGATGTTCCGGATACATGGGAAAAGTATAACAAACGTCCGGTTGAAAGACTTCGTGATTTGGGTATTTTAGGTCCAAAAACAATACTTGGTCATTGTATACATGTAAACGATGATGAAATGGATATCATTAAGGAAACAGATACAATGGTTGTTAATAATCCTGAATCAAATATGGGAAATGCAGTTGGATGTTCTCCGGTACTTAATCTTTTTAACAGAGGAATTTTGATTGGCTTAGGCACAGATGCATATACGCATGATATGCTTGAAAGCCTAAAGGCGGCTCTTGCAATTCAAAGACACAATGCAAAAATGCCGAATGTAGGCTGGTGCGAAGTAACGGATATGCTTTTTAAGAATAATCCGTTAATTGGTGCAAGATATTTTGATGAGCCTCTGGGTGTACTTAAGGCAGGAACGGCAGCCGATATTATTGTAATGGATTATAAACCGTATACACCATTTTCAAATGAAAATGTAGACGGACATATTCTTTTTGGAATGAACGGCAGACAATGCTTAACTACTGTTGCGAACGGAAAAGTTTTAATGAGAAACAGAGAGCTTATAGGTATTGATGAAGAAGAAATTGATGCAAAAATTCTGGAGACGGCTAAAGATTTGTGGAAAAAGATAAACGGTTAAGGAGATGACCATGAATTATGAGTGAAAAAATGACACCGATATCATTTGAAAATATAATGAAATGGGCAGTTGAAGAATACAAAACTAATGGCAGTATGTTTGGCGTAAACCGTGCGTATAAAAAATTGAATGACAAAAAACTTCAGTTGTTCGGAGAAAATCTTGAAATGCCGGTTGGTCCTGCCGCAGGTCCAAACACACAGCTTGCACAGAATATAATTGCGGCATATTTTGCCGGAGGCAGGTTTTTTGAGTTAAAAACTGTTCAGATTATGGATGGTGAAGAACTGGCAAAATGTATCGCAAGGCCATGTATCCTTGCGGAAGATGAAGGTTATAACTGTGAATGGTCAACAGAGCTGTATGTATCCCAGGCAATAGATGAATATGTTAAGGCGTGGCTTGCAATTAAAGTATTAAGCGCTGCATATGGATTGGGAAATCCTGACGCATTTATATTTAATATGAGTGTTGGATATGACTTGGAAGGTATAAAAAGCAAAAAGATTGATGATTTCATTGAAGGCCTTAAAAATGCTGAAAGACTGCCGGCGTGGGAAGAGTATAAATCGGTTCTTAAAGAAATGTTTCCTACAAGAAGAGAATATATAGATAATATTTCTCCTGAGATTTGCCGCAGTGTAACGCTTTCAACACTTCATGGCTGTCCGCCTGAGGAAATTGAAAGAATAGCTTCATACCTTATCACTGAAAAGCATCTTAATACATTTGTTAAGTGCAATCCGACTATATTGGGATATAAGACAGCCAGAGAAACACTTGACACAATGGGATATGACTATATTGCTTTTGATGAACATCATTTTAACGAGGATTTGCAGTATGAAGATGCTATTCCAATGTTTGGCCGCTTGAAAAAGCTTGCAGAAGATAATGGTTTGGAATTTGGTCTTAAGCTCTCAAATACATTCCCGGTTGATGTCAAAGCTGATGAACTGCCTTCAGAAGAAATGTATATGAGCGGAAAAGCTCTTTTCCCTCTTACAATAGAAATGGCAAACAGAATATCAAAGTCGTTTAGCGGTAAAATACGAATTAGCTATTCAGGCGGAGCGGATTATTTTAATATTGATAAATTATTCGATGCAGGAATATGGCCCATTACTGTTGCCACTACTATACTTAAAGACGGCGGGTATCAAAGATTTACACAAATAGCAGAAAGTCTGGATAAATGTGAATTTAAGCCTTTTGACGGTGTTGACTGTGAAAAAGTTAAACAGCTTTCTGAAAAATCTAAATCAGACTTCCATCTTGTTAAACCTATTAAACCTTTGCCCGGCAGAAAAATTGATAAAAAAGTTCCGCTTATCAATTGTTTTACTGCACCGTGCAAGGGAGGCTGTCCGATAGAACAGGATATACCTGAATATATTGAACTTTGTAAAAAGGAAATGTACAAAGAGGCACTTAAAGTTATTACTGCAAAAAATGCACTTTCTTTTATCACGGGAACTATATGTGCTCATCATTGTATGGACAAGTGTACCCGTAATTTCTATGAAGAGCCGGTAATGATTAGACATACTAAGCTTATAGCTGCCGAAAATGGATATAAAGACCTTATGGCAGAACTTAAAACTCCTGAATTGACATCGGATAAAAAAGTAGCAATTGTGGGGGGAGGCCCTGCCGGAATTTCAGCAGCATATTTTCTTGGCAAAAACGGAGTTAAGGCTACAATTTTTGAAAAGGAAGCAAAGCTTGGCGGCGTTGTAAGAAATGTAATACCTTCGTACAGAATAAGTGACAAAGCCATTGATAACGACATTAAGCTGATGGAAAGAATGGGTGCAGAGGTTAAGCTTAATACAGTGGCACCGTCTATTGATGAGCTCAAGAAAATGGGATATGACTATGTACTTTATTGTGTGGGAGCTGAAAAGTCAACTAAACTTGATATAGAAGGAACTTCGGTTAATGCAATCGAATTTTTAAGGAAGCTTAAATCAGGAGATAAGTTTGATTTAGGCAAAAACGTTGTTGTTATCGGCGGCGGAAATACAGCAATGGACGCAGCCAGAGCAGCAAAAAGATGCCAAGGTGTTGAAAATGTAACTATTGTATACAGACGTACAAAGAAATATATGCCCGCGGATGAAGAAGAACTCATGCTTGCTCAATATGACGGAGTTAAGTTTATTGAGCTTGCGTCACCTGTATCTCATAATGACGGTAAGCTTACTGCAAGAAAGATGATACTTGGAATGCCGGATGAAAGCGGAAGAAGAAAACCTGTTGAAACAGACGAGTTTATGACTATTTTTGCCGATGCGGTCAGTGCGGCTGTCGGAGAGAGTATTGACAG
>JAXGOV010000015.1:0-55179 GCA_040767305.1 Candidatus Metalachnospira sp.
TTGTTTTAGGTCTTGAAAATATATCAGATACCTCACCGTTCTCAACAATGTGACCGTCGGATATTACCGCTACATGAGTACATATTTCTCTGACTACTGACATTTGGTGTGTTATTATTACTATTGTAATTCCGTATTTCTCATTAATGCTTTTCAAAAGCTCAAGAATTGATTTTGTTGTTTGCGGATCAAGAGCACTTGTTGCCTCATCACAAAGAAGAATTTTGGGATTAGCAGCCAATGCCCTTGCTATTGCAACCCTCTGTTGCTGACCGCCGGAAAGCTGTATAGGATATGCTTTGGCTTTATCCGCCAGACCAACCACCTCCAACAGTTCAGACGCACGTTTACGAGCTTCTTTCTTACTTTTGCCATATATAAGCAGAGGAAAGCAAATGTTATCAATTACGCTTTTTTGCTGAAGAAGATTAAAATGCTGAAATATCATTCCTATTTCTTTTCTTTCTTCTCTAAGTTCTTTTTCGCTCAAAATACCTAATTCTTTGTTTTCTATGTGCACACTTCCCTCAGTGGGTTTTTCTAAATAGTTGATACATCTTACCAATGTACTTTTACCTGCGCCTGACATTCCTATAATTCCGTAAATGCTGCCCCTTTTAATGCTTAGATTTATATTTTCCAAAGCCTTTACATCATTTTTTCCGCTGTCAAAGGTTTTAGATAAATCTCTTAGCTCAATTATTGTGTCATTGCTTTCGTTTAACATTTTCTTTCCCCCTAATCACTAACAAATAACCAACAAAAAAGCGGCTGCATGTGTGTCATGCAACCGCTTCATAAAAGTTCACCTTAAATGCAGCCTTTAGGTCCATAACACGCATAAAAACTAACCATAGACATCATCATGCCATGGCTGCACATCATCATCATAGTGTTGTTTTTTGATTTGATGTAATTCATGTGTGTTATCTTCTTTCCTGCGAAATTTTTTTCAGTTATTGTTTGTGAAATAATACCTTAAAAATTTATTTTTGTCAACCTATTTTTCCAAACAATATGTCAGACATGCTTGATGTTTTCAAAATCCTCTATTGTATCTATATCGCAAAAAGGTCTTTCATTCTCAAATATAACCTTAGAAACTCCGGATTTATTTGCATCTATAATCTTCTTTCCGCCAACATCACCGGTCAGTAAAAGAAGATCCTTTTTATATTTTGCCGGAAAAATCACCGGATTTTTGTTCTCACCTTCCAATACAGGAACTGTAATTTTATTGTTATTTTCAAATTCAAAAATCAATCTATGTATTGTTTGAACATCAATAAAGGGCTGATCGGCTGTAAAAAACATTATACCGTCCGAATCTCCCGACAGACTTGTTCCTATTCTGATAGACGCCGAAATCCCCTCTTCATTTTCCGAGTTAAAGGCTGTAACAAAACCTTTCTTTTCTGCATAAGCCTTTATTTCATCATATGGTGTTACTACAATTGTTTTATAAAATACAATATTACTAATTGTATTAAAAACATACTCAAACATTCTTTTATCGGCTATAGGCATAAGAAGTTTATTTTTGCCCATTCTTCTGCTAAAACCCGAACACATAATTACGGCTGTTATTTTCATCTCTTTATATATTTACCTTCGCTTCCTAGGTATTTTCCTTCACTTACTGCAATGTTGCCTCCAAGATAAACTCTTTCTATTGCACCTTTTATCTTACGTTCGTTGTAAAGACTTTCTTTGTCTTTTATTACACCTTCCGCTGTTTCATCAAAAATAACCATATCTGCATCAGCACCGACTATGAGCGTACCCTTTCTTGGGTACATATTATAAGCTTTGGCCGGATTTGATGTAAATTTATCTATTACTTTTTCGCCGAAATCAGTATACATATTGAGGAACGAATATTTTATTCCTCCAATGCCCATAGGTGTTTCGCTTGTATATTTATGTTCCTTCATTTTTGCTGTAAACGGACAATGATCAGTTCCAATTGTACTGATTTCATCTATGCACTCACATAATAATACTCTATCTTTTTCAGGACGAAGCGGCGGCGTCATAGTGTATAGATATCCTTTTTTCTTTTCATATAAATCTGAATTCATAATAAAATAATGAGGACAGCTTTCCATAATTATATTTCCATTTTTAAGTTCTTTTGCGTATTCCACGGAGATAATATCTGCTGTTGTTCCAGCACTTACATGAACTATATAAAGATTTCCGTCACTTACTCTTGCCATTTGAGCAAGCTTTAAAACTTCTGTAGTCTCACAAAGAGTATTCCTGCTTTTTTCATGATCCTTAATCAATATTTCTTTGCTGTAATTAACCAGACTGTCATTTTCCGAATGAATAACTACTCGCACATTATACATTTTTGAGAGTTTTAAAAGTTCAAAAATATAATCATCATATGTGCGTCTGTCCGTATTGCTGTAAGTTGTGAAAAGCTTAATCGAACTTATCCCGCACTTAAGACCTTCATTAATCATGTCTTTAGGACTATCCGACGGATTTGCCAAACAACTGTGAAAGCATAATCTGATGCCGAGTTTTCAGCAAGCTTCATTCTGTCTTCAAATGCTTTTTCAACTCATCTGCCGATTTAACCGGGTCCAAAAAATCAATATATGTTGTTACACCTCCGATAAGACCATTCACAGAGCCGCTTCCAAAATCATCAGTTGATGTATTCTCTCCAACTGTAAGACTAAAATGTACATGAGGGTCGATAAACCGGGCAAAACCTTTTACCCTTTACGTCGTCATATTCCTTACATTCAAGTTTATCTGATGACAAGGCAGCGATCTTACCGCTTTTTACATAAATATTGGCATTAATAAAACTTCCGTTCAAATATACATTTCCGTTCATTATTCCAAGGTCATACATTGTTAAACCTCCCTAATGCAATCAAACAATCTGAACACCCGATACGAATTTTTTATCTATACTATGCTTATTTCCAAGGTAAATAAGCCTTTCAAGACGCTCTTTGATGCTGAAATCCACGGTTGTAGCAATTGTAGTATCATCAAGAACGATTGCATCAAATTCATAGCCGTTCTCAAATGAGCCGACTTTTCCAAAAAATGCTCCGCCGCCTTTTGTTGCCATGAAAAATACATTTTCTAGATTAAGCGGTGCATATTCGTTGTTTAAATAGCGCCAATACATCTTTGAGCACTGAACAGCCAATGTCATCGCTTTTGGAAGCCAGAGCGTTGTTCCGCCTGCAACGTCTGAACCAAGCCCAACATGTATTCCTTCTTTCAAGAATCTCACAACAGGTGAAATTCCAGAAGCTATATTCAAGTTGGATTCAGGGGCAGTAATGCCGCAAAAACGCCATTTTCCTTCATAAGTTTGATTTCTTCCTCTGTCATATGAACACAATGAGCCATTATGGTTTTGTTATTCATCATACCAAATCTGTCATAAGCATCTCCATATGAAGTTGACTCGGGGCAAAGTTCCTTTACCCATTCAATTTCTGACGGGTTTTCCGACAGATGCGATTGCACTGGCAAATCATATTTTTTAATTAGCTCACCTAGTCCCGCCATCAGTTCATTTGTACAAGAAGGAATAAATCTTGGTGTCAATATCGGCTTTGTATTTTTTAAGTGTTTGCTTTCTTCAAGCCACTTTTCTGTATCCTCAAGGGATTTTTCAGCCGAAACCTCACAAAGGTAGTCAGGTGAGTTTCTATCCATATTCACCTTACCGACCATTGTTTTAAGACCGCTGTTTTCAAGAAGCTCCATAAGCTCAATGGTAGCTTCCGTATGAAGAGTGCCAAATATACAGGCTCTCGTAGTAAAACCGTTTTCAAATCATCTACAAACAATGGATATGCTTTTTTGCATAGTCTATATTACTGTATTTTGCTTCCTCGAGGAAAGCATGCAAATTAAGCCAATCCAAAAGCTCACAGTCCATACCTACACTTCTAAATCCGTACTGCGGTGCGTGAACATGTAAATCCGTCATACCTGGTATAATAATCTTATTATCGCACTCAATTACCTTTATATCTTTATATTCACTTGGTATCTCATTAAATACGCCCTTTGATATTCCTTGAATACATACGGCGTAACCTCTCTCTATGATTTTTAAAGTGTCCTTGTTCTCAGAGTAAATTATATTGCCATGTAAAATAAAATCTATCATATACCTTAATCACTCCTCCGTAAATCTATTCAACATTTGAATTATAGAACTAAAAAAATAGTCCGTCAAGATATGTTGAAATCAGGACCATATATTGGTTCGCCTTTTTAGTTTATTACTGAGAAAAACACCGAAAAGAAAAACTTTCCGGTGCTTTTAAATTAATATTTTTAATATTTTGACATAAGTTCTGTTATTTTATCAATAAATGTTTCTCTGTCAATATCAGTTGCAACATAAGCATTCTCAAACGGAAACTTAACATCGGTATAATAATCGCAAACTGTCTTGCCTCTTGTGATTTTTGCTTTTGTTTCGACACAAACACCTGCTGTCTTGCCTGAGAATAATTCCGGATATGCAACAGCCATTACAGCACAGGGATCATGAAGACAGTTACCCTTAAATCCGTGGTCAGTATAAAATTTTAGTGCTGATTTAAGAATGTCTGCAAAGTATTTTGCCTGTTTTGAGCCAAGTGCACCTATTTTTTCTGTCTCTTCCGGCAATATATACGCCTTTTCAGTAACATCAAGTCCGCACATAAATACAGGAGTTCCGCATTTAAATACCATTTCGGCAGCCTCGGGATCTACATATATATTAAACTCAGCTGCAGGTGTTATATTACCAAACGCCGCAGCACCGCCCATAATTACAATTTTCTTTAACAACGACGGAAGTTCTTTATATTTGGCAAGTGCAATTCCGATATTTGTTAACGGTCCGATTGCTACAAGAACGAGTTCGCCGTTATATTTTTTTGCCTCACGATAAAGTGCATCCCAAGCTTTCTCTTTTGGAGCATTTTTTATGTCACAATTAATACAATTGCTTAAACCGCCAAGACCGTCTTCATGGTGAACATATTTGCCCATAATAAGCTCTCTGAACATAGGCTTTTCTGCCCCTGCATAAACAGGTGCATTATTACCTGCAAGCTCCATAACCTTACAGCAATTTGAATATGTTTTAGAAGCTTCAACATTACCGCATACAGTTCCGACACCAACGATTTCAATTTCAGGAATTTTATTTGCTATAAGCAATGCGGCTGTATCATCAATACCGGGATCACAATCAATAAATACAGGAATTTTCATTATTCAGCCACCTCCCCATATGTTTTAACAGCATCTAATAGGATTTTAGAAAATGCATCCCTGTCAATATTCCATAATACATGAACATTAGGTTCTTTACCAAGTTTTCCTTTTATATCACCCACAGTGGCACCCTTGCAGTAATCTCCCTCTGTCTCTACTTCAACATACATATCTTTTGCCTCAAAAATTTCCAGATGAGTAATAGCGGCTATTGCAACTGCATCATGAACAGCTGCACCTCTATACCCCAAGGCTTTATGGTAACGGAAGAAAAAGTCAAACCAGTCTGCAACGGTTTTTGCAACCGGATTTCCTACCTGCCTAATAATTTCAAATTCTTCAGGATAGATTTGAGCCTTTTCGGTAACATCAAGTCCTGCCATTGTAATAGGGACACCGCTTCTGAAAACAATATCGGCAGCCTCAGGATCAACTTGAATATTAAATTCTGCCGCCGGCGCCCAGTTACCATGATGAATCCCACCGCCCATAATATAGATATGTGATATCTTGCTCTTAAGCTCCGGATGAGCGAGGAACAAAGAAGCAACATTGGTGAGCGGACCAGTAGGAACAAGTGTTATCGGTTCATCGCTTTCACTTATTATTTTAGCCATTAAAGTTACAGCGTCCATATCTACAATATCAAATGCCGGCTCGGGAAGCTTTGGACCATCTAATCCTGACTGTCCGTGAACATTCGGAGCAACCATAGGCTCTTTTAATAACGGCTTAATTCTGCCCATTGCCACCGGTACATTCAAACCTATAAGCGTACATATACGAAGTGCATTATATGTTGTTTTTTCAATTGTCTGATTTCCGCAGACTGATGTAACAGCTTTTATATCTAACAAAGGACTGGCGTTTGCCAATACCCATGCAATGGCATCATCATGTCCAGGGTCTCCATCTAGTATAACAGGAATTCTTTTCATTTTGAAACCTCCTAAAAAAATGCCCTCTCATAAGAAACGCAAAATGTAAATTTAACATTTCAATATGATTGGGCATATGACTTTAATTTTATTTACTTGCAATTCTTTTCTTAGCTCTTTTAAGCTGTGTAACTGCATATATAGCAAGACCAATAACTGTTACAATATACGGTATTGAAGCAACAAGATAAGATGAAAATCCAGGAAGTCCTTCCATTTTTGTTCCCAATGCACTTGCAAAACCAAATAACAGTGAAGCAAACATTGTACCAACCGGTTCACTTTGTCCCATGGCCTGAGCCGCAAGGGCGATGAAACCACGGCCAGCAACAATGCCGGTATTCCAGCTCTGTGAATAGTACATTGACATATATGCACCGCCAAGGCCGGAAAGTGCACCGGAAAGCATAAGTGCTATATACTTTGTTTTTAATACGCTGACACCAACCGAGTCAGCTGCATTTGCATTCTCACCAACTGCTCGGATACGAAGTCCAAGTGCCGTTTTATAAAGAAGCATCCAAACAACTATAACAAGTATGAAAGATACATAAGTAAGTATAGAATGTCCTGATACAATTTTGCCTAATACAGGTATATTCTGAATTAACGGAATATTTATTTTTGGTGTAAGCATATTTGGAGTTGTAAGATTAGATGTATTTCCTCTTAATCCCGTAAATACATAAAGAAGAAATATAGTACCTCCCGACCCGGCTATATTAATAGCAGTACCGGTAAGTATAATGTTTGTTTTAAGCTTCAAAGCAAAGAAACCAATAAGCCAACCAATAAGTGCGCCGATAACAACTGCTCCAAGAACGCCTACAAACCAACTGTTTGTCCAATATGCAAAAAGAACTCCAAATAATGATGAAAACATCATTATACCTTCAAGACCGATGTTAATTACACCTGCTTTATCAGCAATTACAGAAGCAAGAGCTGCAAAGAGTATGGGAGATGTAATACGGATAATAGAATAGCCAAAGCTTGTTGTAAAAATCATGCTTGATAACTGTCCTAGCATTATGCATTCTCTCCTTTCATCTGAGTATTAGCTTTATTGCTGATTTCTTGTTTAGCTTCTTTAACGACCAGTTTCTGACGATGTTTTGAAAGGAACTGCTCAGCTGCAAAGAAGAGGAATATAATTGCCTGAACGATGTCTATCATTTCAGAAGGAACACCAGCATATATTGACATTAACTCACATCCTCTGTTGAGGTATGCTATGAAAAGAGCTGCAAACGGAACCATTATCGGATTATTTTTTGCAAGAATCGCAACTGTAATACCTGTCCATCCATAACCGGGAAGATCAAGCCAACGGAATGTTGTGTAACGTCCAAGACATTCGATTGAGCCGCCCATACCGGCTAAAACTCCGCCAATTACCTGAGAAGCTATAATAATAGTACCAACCTTAAGACCTGAATATTTTGAGAATGATTCATTAATACCAATCATTCTTATTGCATAGCCCCAACGTGTACGATACATAAAGATTGCAATAATTACAGTTGCAATAAGTGCTATAAAGAAACCGTATGTTAATTCTGTACCCTTAACTACTGTTCCAACAGCTGCAGTTGAAGCAAACGGGAAAGTCTGAGTAGCACCCTTTGATCTATCCGCAAAATTGTTATTAAGGAAATGAAGAATAAAATACATAATGATATAGTTGAGCATCAAAGATGTAACCATTTCGCTGGATCTTAATTTTACCTTTACAAGTGCAGGCAAAAGCATTACAATACCGCCGCAAATTGAAGCGACAATGATAGCTGCTACTGCATGAAGACCTGCTGCCATAGGTACATAAATTCCCACAAGAACGGCAACAAATCCGCCAAGCATTGTGACACCCTCGGCACCAAGGTTGAATTGATTAGCCGAGAACATTACACATGTTGCAAGACCAGTAAAAATAATAGGTGTTGTACGACCAAGTATTGTTAATATTGAATTTACATTAAGTGCACCATTTGAAATTATCGGTTTGATAAGCAAACAGCTAAGTGCCTGAAGCGGATCATCTGCACTTATTATAATAAATATGAACGCAAATGCTATCGCTATCAAAATGGCAACAAAACCACGGAAAATTTCAAAGCGCATCATGCTCTTATTCTCCATGCTGAACCCTCCTTATTTCATCATCAGACTGATGTTTAATACCAAGCATATATTCACCCATTGTAGCATCATCAAGTACCGATGTGTCTTCAAAATATGCCGCGATTTTACCGTTAACCATAACGATAAGACTGTCAGATAACTCCATAACTTCGTTAAGGTCAGCAGAAACAAGCAGTACCGCAGCTCCCTCTCTGCTAAGCTCAACAAGTTTTTTTCTGATAAATTCTGTTGCACCTACGTCAATACCTCGAGTAGGCTGGTCAGCAATTATAAGACTGGGATCAGATGAAAATTCACGAGCAACAACAACCTTCTGAATATTACCGCCAGAAAGCATTCCGACCAACTGCTTTCTTGACTTACAAAGAACGGTGTAATCTTTAATAAGCTGGTCACTGTCAGCATGGATTGTATCCATATTAAAGAGAATACCTTTATTATATTTTTTATTAGAAACACGGTCACTTATAAGGTTTTCCTCAATTGTTCCGTTACCCGCAATGCCATAAGTCATACGGTCCTCAGGTATAAGAGAAACACCCATATCACGTATTTTTCTCTGAGCAACACCAAGTATGTTTTCTCCATTTACTTCGGCTGAACCTGAATCCGGTAAATTAAGATTAAACAGCATATCAACAAGTTCTCGCTGACCATTACCCTCTACACCTGCTATGCCAAGTATTTCACCTTTTCTTACATCAAATGACAAGTCATTAAGCATTTGCTTGTTCCATTCATTTGTATAATTAAGCTTTCTAACCTTGAGAACAACGTCAGTAGGCTGAGCTTTATCCTTTTGAACAGTCAAAACAACATCTCGTCCAACCATAAGCTTTGAGATTTCTTGCTTAGTGATACTGGCTGTCTCATAAACGCCCATAGATTTGCCTGCACGCATAATTGTAAGTCTGTCAGTAATCTGCTTAATTTCATTAAGTTTATGAGATATAAATATAATAGTGTGACCTTGATTTTTAAGATGAATAAGTTCTCTGAAGAGTTCTTCGGTTTCTTGCGTTGTCAATACGGCAGTAGGTTCATCAAGTATAAGTATTTTGGCACCACGTACCAAAGCTTTAAGAATCTCTACCTTTTGTTTCATTCCAACAGGAATATCCCTTACCTTTGCATTAGGATCAACTACTAGATTATATTTTTTTCCAAACTCATCAGCTATTTGTACTGCTTTTTTATAATCTATAAAGCCCTTACTTTTTGGCTCCATGCCCAATACAATGTTTTCTGCTACCGTAAGGCTTGGTACAAGCATAAAGTGCTGGTGCACCATACCAATACCCTTTGAGATAGCAACCATAGGTGATGTTAAGTTTACCTTCTCACCATTGATTACAATTTCTCCTTCTGTTGGCTGTTCCAAGCCAAAAAGCATTTTCATAAGCGTTGATTTGCCTGCTCCGTTCTCGCCCATAAGAGCATGAATTTCGCCCTTCTTGACATTGAAATCTACGCCCTGATTGGCTGCAATTCCATTTGGATAAACCTTAGTTATCCCCTTCATCTGTACAACATACTCGTTGTCCGGCATAGACTATACCTCCCGTTCCTTGTTTATTACAGTTAATACACAATTTTTTGAATATACCCTGCATATCGTACTTTATTGAAAGCTCACCCATCATGACTGTACCTTCAAACAATTCATTAAAAATAAAGTAATATTAATAAATTGTTTCAAAACACAGCCGATAATATTATGTATTTTTATAGTACCAAAAACAAAAAACAAACACTATTTCCCTAAATTCGACATTAAAAATTAAAAAATAAGGGGAGCCAATTTAGCTCCCCTTTATTGTTTTTATCTAAATCAATTAGGGTTTAACTGATTCTCTTAAAGTTTCAAGAGCTCCTGATTCGTCGCCGATAGCTGTAGGTACTGTAACTGCACCAGATGATACGTCATCTACTGCTTTATTAACTGCATCCTGAACTGCCTGAGGTGTAGTTGTGAAGTTCTTATCTGTTACAATGCCAACGCCGCCTTCATTGATACCGAGTTCTACGAATTCGCCCCAATGCTCGTTGCCCTTGTCAAGTTCATCGAATACCCAAACAAGTGACTGACCAACATTCTTAAGACCTGATGTTAATGTGATAGCAGCAAGTTCTGGTGAAAGTGTCTGTTCCTGGTCTGAGTCAACGCCGATGAAGTAAGCTTTGCCAGTTTCCTGAGCAGCTTCTGCAGCACCGTTTCCTGAGTTTCCGGCAACACCCCAAACGATGTCACAATTCTTATCATTAATCATAGATTCTGCAAGTTCTTTTCCTTTTGCAGGGTCAATAAAGTTGCCTACATATCTTGTATCAACTTTGATGTCAGGGTTAACTGACTGAGCGCCTAAGATATATCCATAGAGGAAGTCATTGATTACAGGGCTGTCTACACCGCCAACAAAACCTATAACAGGATCTGCATTAATATTAGCAAATGATGTATCTGTTGTTAATGAAGCTGCAAATACGCCAACAATGTATCCTAAGTCGTTCTGTTTGTAGCTGATATGAAGAACGTTGTCCTGAGCATATGATGTATCATCATAAATTATGTATTTCTGATCAGGATATTCCTCTGCAACTGTCTTAAGGTAGTCAGGCATCTGGTATGTACCGCAGATGATTACATCATATTCGCCTGAAGATGAAACTTCTTCAAGGTAGCTCTGCCATTTAGCCTGATCGTCTGTTGAAGCACCCATCTCAATTGTCTTATAAGTGATGCGGCCAGCATCCTGGAGTTCCTTTAATCCAGCCTCAGCTGAGTCAAAGAATGATTTGTCGCCAAGATTACCATTTACGAGGTTACATACATTATAAACCGTTGTGTTTGATGTTCCTTCTGTCTGAGTTGCATCTTGTTTGGGCTCTTCTGTTTTTGATGAAGAGCATCCTGCTACCATTGAGATAACCAATGCAGAAGCAAGAATAACTGAAATAAATTTCTTCATGTTTTTTCTCCCTTTCTCTTCTTTTGTTATTACTTTAGTTGTTTTTTATTTAATTTTGATTATAAAAATCTGTAAATTATATAAGAAAAAATCTTACATAACTATGAATATATTTTACAGTAAATGAAATAAATTGTCAACGATTTTAGTTATATATTACATTGCCACCACCTTTTGTATACTTTATTTGAAATACTTTATACACAATTAAATATTTACTGCAAAACCATTATATTATTTTAAACTTTGTATTTAGAGCTTTTATGCATTATATATATAATGCATATATCTTCCTAGCATTTTTATACAATTATGACATTATTCTATTTTTCATTTTATAACGTTTATATTAAACAGAGCGTTTAATACAAGCCAATTTTGAGGAAAATACCTCATAAGGTTCCAGTAGCCTACTCCTTTCAAAGAATAATTTGTTGCGGTTAATAATTTTGTATCAATACTCTTTGCATCTTCAAACCAGACCTCATGATTGTAACCGTTATAATAATTGTAGTGAGGAGACTGAGCTATATAATCATACAAAATATCTGCACTAAATCTGTCCGCTATTTCCACCGCATCAACATTTGAAATAGATGTTGCCATTGTCTCGCCGGCAGCAAACGGCAGCGGCCAATCATATCCATAATTTGGTATGCCCATGAATATTTTTTCGGGCGGAATCTCAGTTACTGCGTAATCAAGAACTTTTTTTACATTATCAATTGGTGCGACTGCCATAGGAGGTCCGTATGTGTAGCCCCATTCATATGTCATAACCAATACATAATCACTTGCCTCTCCTATTAAGGAATAATTATGTCCTTCATACAGAAGCCCTTTTTGGTCAGCCGATACTTTTGGTGCAAGAGCTGTAAATAGTATCATTCCCTCTGCATTTAAAGCTGCAGAAAGCCTGCCAATGAATGCAGCAAATGTATCTGCGAACTCGCTTGGTATAAACTCAAAGTCTATGTCCGCACCATAGTATCCTTTTAATTTAAGCACATAAACCAAATTATTTATTAGATTTTGCTGCGCGTCATAGTTAGAAAAAAGAGCTGCTACTCTTTCACTGCTGAACACGCCGGCCTCTGTGATAGAGGTTAATACAAGTATTGGTTTAACCCCATATTCCTTAGCATATCTTAGAAGTCTGTCATCATTTGAATATACAAGGTTTCCGTCTGAAGTTATTCCGTAAGAAAATATACTAATGTATGTAAGATAAGGTAAACACTGAGCTAATAGCGAATCGCTGATATATGTGTAAGCATAGCCATTCACATCAATGTCACCTATTTTCTCCTGCTCATATTCTAATACCAATGTCTGTCCTGCATAAATATATAATCCCGAATTTACTACAGGATTATTACGTCTTAATGTAGTGACCGAGACTCCGGTTTTTCTGGAAATCGCTTCAAGAGTATCGCCTTCCTCAACAGTATAAACTGTCTTTGGATATAGTATAACAAGAGTCTGACCAACAACAAGACTATCTGGATTTTGAAGCTGATTATTTATAGTTATGCTTTCGGGAGTAACCCCATAATATTCTGCAATAGAATAAATTGTTTCCCCTTCACTAACTCTATGTATCAGCATACCTTTCCTCCTCTAAGAAAGCTTATTCATTTCTTTTTTTAACCTTAATATTATTTTCTTTTCAAGTCTGGAAATATATGATTGTGAAATGCCAAGCATATCTGCAACCTCTTTCTGAGTTCTCTCATTGCCTCCGTTAGTAATCCCAAATCTAAGATTTATTATTTTCTGTTCTCTGTCACTAAGCTTTATCAACGCTTTCCCTAAGTAAATTTCTATCAACCTCGTCCTCAATATTTCTATAGATTACATCTGCTTCTGTGCCCAATATGTCTGATAAAAGCAGTTCATTTCCTCCCAGTCAACATTAAGAGGTTCATCTATTGATACTTCTGTTCTTGTCTTGCTGTTTCTTCTTAAATACATCAATATTTCATTTTTCAATACATCTTGATGCATAAGTCGTAAGCTTAATTTTCTTTCCGGCTTAAATGTATTTATTGCCTTAATAAGACCCATTGTCTTTATTGATATTAAGTCTTCTATGTTTACGCCCGTATTTTCAAACTTCCTTGCTATGTATACTACCAGTCTCAGGTTCCTTTCAATTAAGACCGACTTTGCATGTATATCGTTTTCGCCGCCTAGTTCATCTAATATCATTGCTTCCTCTGTAATACTGAGCTTTGGGCGGCGGAATCACTGCCTGATGTAGTATATCTCATTACCATTATATTTCATTGAATGTATCTTATGTATAAACCAATCCTTGATTTTAAATATAATGAGCCTTATAAATCTGAATTTCTTCATATTACCCTCCTATAAAAACACATCATAATTTGTTATTGCATTAAACAATCCTCTGCTGTCTAGCTTTCCATTGAATAAGCAAATAATTGCATTTGTACATACTGCATTTTTATTACCGCTTATTTCAACTCGATCGCTTTTTATGCCGAGCAGAAGTCCATTGTTTTTCACCAAGTCTTTTAAATGGTATCAGCCTTATTTTTGTACATAAATCGTAGCTGATAATTCTTTTGAACATCAAAACGCTGTCTGGATGGCATTTCAATATTTGGCAATACATTTTTCATACACTCATACTCACATACAATGATTTCATTATCCCCCATACAGTCTTTAAGAGAGTTTTCCTGTATCAGCCAAAGCCCTTGCCATAAATTTCTTATCGCCAATGGTAACTGTTAAATCAAAATATTCACGTTTATCCGATATTTCTTTTCGTATGTATTTTCCGCCAATTTTTATAACTGTGTATATGATCACAGATGATAAAACAAGCACACCAAAATTAAAATTTTCCAAAACATATTGAATACCTTCCCGCGCAATCATTGTTTTAAAGCAAAGCAATGCAAATATCATACCCGCTGCTGCAAATGACACCGCAACAGATATCAATGCAAGTTTTATGACATGAAATATAGTTTTGGGTGCGTAAGCAACTATTATTGATAGGCACATTGCAAACAATGCCGCAGGTATTTGTAATATCGTATTATAATATTGAAAATAAAGTGAAATTATGTATAGTACCGCACCTAATGCAGCTCCAAATGCCAATTTCAATATTTTTATCTTTTCTTTGTTCAGCATTCCTGCTGCCCAAATTATAGTCATATCCATGAGAAAATTTATAGCAAAAACAACGTCTATATATACTATCAAAAAAATTCCCCCGAGGAATATATTAAATCCTTCAGGGGAATTAAAATGTCATATTATATAAGTAATTACACCTATTTATTTACATAATAACTCATCTTTAAAATGGCCTTTTTCGTAAATTTTAACGCCGTCTGCAATA
Source organism: Candidatus Metalachnospira sp. (assembly GCA_040767305.1). Lineage (GTDB taxonomy): Bacteria > Bacillota > Clostridia > Lachnospirales > Anaerotignaceae > Metalachnospira. Next base: position 14,694 of record JAXGOV010000015.1, read on the forward strand.
ACCTCACCGCATATGGTCATATCATTAATCATGTCCCAATGAATTGCGGATTCATTTTTGCTGCCTGCTTCCGGGAAGCCTGCACCAAGGGCCATATGCATAGTGCCGCCGATTTTTTCATCAAAAAGAATATTGTGGCTAAACTTGGTTATCCCGTAGTTTGTTCCAAATGCAACTTCACCAATATATCTAGAACCCTCATCAGTATCAATGTATGTTAAAAGTTTCTTGGTCATATCCTCATCATTGCACTTTGCGGACACAATTTTTCCGTTTTCAAAATCTAAGCGTACACCCATGAACTCATTTCCATTCATAAGAGCAGGATAGCTGAATGTAATATAACCATTTATAGAATTCTCAACCGGAGAAGTGAATATTTCACCGTCCGGGAAATTTTCATTGCCGCAGCAATTAATCCATTTTCTATCCTTTACCGATAATGTAATATGTGTGTTTTGTGATTTTATTTCAAGTGAAGAAACCCTGTTTAAATAATCAGCCCACTTTCTGCTGATAGTCTGCCATTTTCAGCCACTCGCCAACAGGGTCCTCCTTATCAATAAATCCTGCTTTATATACAAAATTTTCGTACTCTTCAAGGCTCATGCTTGCATACTGCGCATCACCATTGGTTGGAAACTGCGTCCCGCACCATCTTAATTCACCTGTTGCAGAGCGTTCATTGTATATCTTTCTGTTTTCAGCATTAGCAAGCCTTCTGTTTTTCAAAATCTCACCGTCTATTGACGAAAGAGTGCTAACGTTATTTGTGCCCCATGCACTTATCCAAACATCAGCCCTTGCACATTCTCCAAAACGGTAGTTAGGCTGTTCAATCTGTTCTTTTGTTCCGTTTTTAAAAAGAAACTCATCCAAATCAGGCATATCAATAAACCATTTTACATTGCCTCCTGCTAATATTGCCTGCTTTGTTACTTCCTTTATAAATGGCAATGAACAGTCCTCTCCGGAAATGCAGACATTATCCCCCGGCTTTACCTTTGTTGAATATTTTACAAGCACTTCCGCAAGCTTTTCTAATCTTATGTCTTTCATAAACAGCTACCTCCAAACATTTATTTAACCAAATATCTTGACATATAAGCATTTTATAGATTATTATATCATTTGTACAAAAACATTGACAGGGATTAGTAAATATTTTTTTGTTTTCAGAGAATAGGCGTGCATGTGTTTTTATTCCATGCTTTTGGTGAGAGCCTTAAACGAAAGAATTTTGAACCTGCCCCTCGAGTTCTGCGGGAGTAAAAAAGCTGCAGCGTAATCCGCGTTAAGGATACAAAGAGGACACATTTATTGTTATTTGTGTCAATTTGGGTGGCACCGCCGATATGTCTTGGTCCCAATTGTTGGGATACAGGGCTTTTTTTATTTTATTTGCACATAATGAAAGGAGATATAAAAAATGGCTAAGGATAAAAAATTTGTTGAATCCATTACAGATATGGAAGCAGATTTCCCTCAGTGGTATACTGACGTAGTTCTTAAAGCAGACCTTGTTGATTATTCAAGCGTGAAAGGCTGCATGATTATTAGACCTTACGGCTACGCAGTTTGGGATTTAATTCAGAAACAGATGGACGCAAGGTTTAAAGAAACAGGACACGAAAATGTTTACATGCCGATGTTTATTCCTGAAAGTCTGCTTCAGAAGGAAAAGGACCATATTGAAGGCTTTGCCCCAGAGGTTGCTTGGGTAACTCATGGCGGAGAAACCGAACTTACAGAGCGTCTTTGCGTTCGTCCTACATCAGAAACACTTTTCTGTGACCATTATAAAAATATTATACATTCTTACAGAGATCTTCCTAAGCTCTACAATCAGTGGTGTTCAGTTGTAAGATGGGAAAAAACGACTAGACCATTTTTAAGAACAACAGAATTCCTTTGGCAGGAAGGTCATACTGCTCATGCAACAGCTGAAGAAGCTGAAGAGGAAACAATAAAGATGCTTAACGTTTATGCAGATTTCTGTGAAAACGTACTTGCAATGCCTGTAATAAAGGGACAAAAAACAGAGAAAGAGCGTTTTGCGGGTGCAAAGGCTACTTACACAATAGAAAGTCTCATGCATGACGGCAAGGCTCTTCAGTCAGGAACTTCTCACAACTTTGGTGATGGTTTTGCTCATGCTTTCGGAATTCAGTATACAGACAAAAACAATGAGCTTAAGTATGTTCATCAAACATCATGGGGTACAACTACACGTCTTATCGGTGCTGTAATTATGGTCCATGGTGATAACAGCGGACTTGTTCTTCCTCCTGCAATTGCTCCAATACAGTTAATTATTATTCCTATTGCAATGCAGAAAGGCGGAGTAGTAGAAAAAGCAAATGAACTTAAAGACAGACTTTCAAACTTCCGTGTCAAAGTTGATGACAGTGATAAATCTCCCGGATGGAAGTTCAGTGAATATGAAATGAAAGGTGTCCCTGTACGACTTGAAGTTGGTCCCAAAGATATTGAAAAAAATCAGGTCGTTCTTGCTCGCCGTGATACAGGAGAAAAGAAGATTGTATCAATGGATGATCTTGAAAAAGAAGTTGCTGCTCTTATTGAAGATATTCAGCACAACCTTCTTGTTAAGGCCACAAACAGACGTAATGAAAAAACATATGTTGCAACAGACATGGAGACATTTGAGAAGGAACTCAATGAAACTCCCGGCTTTGTTAAAGCTATGTGGTGCGGTGACCGTGCTTGTGAAGATGCAATTAAAGAAAAAACAGGTGCTACATCAAGATGCATTCCTTTTGAGCAGGAGAACCTTTCAGATACTTGTGTATGCTGCGGTAAAAAAGCTAAGCACATGGTATATTGGGGACGTGCATATTAATATTCTATATAATCTATATAAAAAGAACCGCAGTATATCAACCTGCGGTTCTTTTATTTTTATTCTCAACAGCTTTCATTACAACGCTTTTTACAAAATTTTCATCGAAAGGATTATATAATACATCAGCCGCACCGAGTTCCAGTGTCGTCTTTCCTGACATTTCATCCGATTCAATTGCTATTACCGGAATATTTAATAAGTTTTCTCTTGATTTCATATATTCCAAAAGCTTATACCCATTTATTTCCGGCAAATTCATATCAAGAATAATTACATCAATATTCTCATCATACATACTAAGCTTACTTAAAGTATCTTCAATACTACCTGCCTCAATTACTACAAAATCACTAATAAATTTGTCAGCAAGATTTCTTCGTGTAACATTACTGTCAACTGAAATAAGCATAGTTTTTTTATTGTCATCCATAAACTTATTACAGTAAACTGTATGCATGACACATTGTCCCTTGCCAAATGACTTTGCTTCATAAAGCGCATCATCAGCACTTTTAAACAACTCTTCATAAGTTACTTTTGTATCCTTCTGAATTGCTATGCCTATGCTATAACACACGTTAAAATTAATTGATTCTGACATAGTTTTTGCTTTAGAATATAAAAGATCACATTTTTTCTTTAATATATTTTTATCTGTAACATTATCTATCAGCACAACAAATTCATCTCCGCCAATCGCCCTATAATATCCGATGTATCAAAAGAATGAATAAGCAACTGCCCCATCTTTGCCAAAACATCATCGCCCACCTGATGTCCCAGACGATCATTGACTAATTTATAGTTATCAATATCAATAATAAAAAGCGAACATCTTTGGTTGTTCTGCTGGTTGTCAAGATATTCTCTAATTTCCTTTTTACTGGTGTTTTTGTTCATTACACCAGTTAAATCATCAAACTTGCTCAGTTGACAGTATTTATTTCTTACATTATAGCCCTCAACCCTAAGGCTCATTGTAATCCATGTTAAAATAAAGAAAAACAAATATTCCGACTATAGAATTAAACAAGTCATTCTGAAGCATTCTCGGTGATTTATAGAAAAAGCGATACTGCATACACTACCTCAAAAAACAGCATGAATGTATAAATTATTCGGAACGAAATATAAACAAAACCGGTAAAACAATAAGCACCACCTGCATAAAAGAACTGGTGAATATCTATACGGAAAACATCAATAGCGATAACAAAAATCATAATGTCAGTACAAAATAATAAGCAAAGAAGGTTTACAATATTCTTGGATATAGTTTTGTGCTTTCCATATAAATAGGAAATTAATGTGATAAAAGCAGTAGAAGGAGCAAATAAAATATGCTGCAACGTTGGTGCCAGCTAGTAATAATAATTTTTGCTATAATAATAAGCAAAAGTATTAAAATTGTTGCAACAGCACTCAGAATTTTAAGCAAACTTAAATTTAGCTCAGCAATTTCATCCCCGGCATTATCAAAATATAGTTTTCTAGCATAATTCGTCTTTTTTATTCTACTAATTAATTGTTGAAGCACAGGACAACCTCCAAGCAGACATATAATACATGTGCTTATAATTTTATCTCCAACCGGTTACTATGTCAATATAAATTCCAAATCATGTCAATAAAAATAAAAATTGTCTGATAATTTACCACCATTTTCTTTTTGTACAGCAATTAGAAACCATTTTAGAACCCAATTTACAATATATTTCTCCTGCTTCTACAAAAGCTTCGACTCTTTATTCAAGTTGATCTGTATCCAAAATTTTCTCGCATGTAACTTCCATATACCTATAAAATTCAGCATCATACGCTATTAAGGTTTTTAACAAAAGCTACTCTTATAAATTTAAATCTTAGTCTATATTGCTATCGTATTATAAATATATTAACTTATAAATATTTCCTATAAGCTAAAAAAAGCCTCTTTTTAAAGAGGCTTTTTTTTAGCTGTTACTTATCTTTTCCATTATAAATGAATCAACTTCATCAATTTCAATATTTAACACGGCAGAAAACTCGCCGTGAAGCATCTTCTGTGCCTCAGCTAAAAACTTTGCATCGCTCTGATGCAATTTTTTTCCTGTATCTTTAAGTTTCTCCTGCTGTTTGTGTACTGCTTTTATTAATGAAACCAATTCTAAGTGTTTGCCGTTCTTAATTATCTCCTGGTATTTTTGTTTTCTCATAATCTCATTATCAATCCATAGTCCCTTTTGTTTAGGCATTGATGAAATAAGTTCATTAATTTCCCTTGAGGAAAGTACCCTATGCATCTTTGATTCAAGCTTATCATTTCCAACAGGAACATAAATTGTAGATTTTTCATCAATTACAGGAACGAGAGTATAATATTCTTTGACTGTATTTCCAAATTCTCTCCTAGAAATATCAACAATTTTACAAACACCTTCTGAACCATACACAACCAAGTCTTCTTTGCTGAACATCATAGTCCCTCCTTAATTACATAATTTTTTGTTCAGTTGAAAAAAAGCGCATCGTCTATCGGCAACATGATTTGTGCTCCACTCTTGATGACTACACGCTATAATTTATTATATCACAAAATCTTTTAATAATGTAAGCACTTTTTATATTAGGTATACATTTGCTTAATTCGACTGCATTTAAAACAACTAATACCTAACCCCTTACTACGAAATAACTGCACAATTTATTGAAAATAAATATATATACCTAATAAAATAATTGACAAATATTAGCTTACATATTCATTTAGCTTATATAAAATTATACTTCAAAAAGCCAGATACCGGATTTTTGCTTAATACTGCAAGCATATCATATTACAAAAAAGTGTAAATCCAAATCAGGACTTACACTTTTTCTGCCACTTAATTGTTAATATTATATTTATTAATTGTCAAACATTAATTTGTAATTGATATAAAATCTATCTCAGATATAATAGGAATATCTAAATTTTGGCTTTATTCTTTGAAGATGCCGATTCCTTATCATTATTAATTAAATAACTTGTTTTTCCTGTTACACTGCCTGTAACTTTTTCCTCCAAGAGATTCAATAAGCGCTTTAAGCTCATTTCTTCGTTTTTGAAGTGCTCCACATCGCCTGTGATTACAAAAGTAAGTCCCTTAAGTTTATCATCAGTTTCCTCAGGTTTTATAAACTCCATCAGTGAAACGGCCTCATTAAATACATTCTAAGTTTTCATTATTGTTAAAATATGAATGAATGCCGTGAGAAAATGACTTCTTACCAAAGCCTTCTATTGATGATAACTCTTCTCATCGGTGAGAAATAATTTTATCTATATCATAATCAAAATGCTTGCACAAAAGCTTGGCGTTACTCAAACCAACCTGATTTATTCCAAGTGCATTTATAAAATTTTCAAGAGCTGCCTTTTTCGATTTTTCAATTGCCGCAGTAAGGTTCTCAAAGCTTTTTTTGCCAAAACCCTCCATATCCTTTATCTCTGGGTGGTTCTTAATGCTATAAATATCTGTGTATTTGTCCAGTATACTGTTCTCGGCAAATTTCTTTATTGTCTCCTCTGAAAGTCCCTCAATATTCATAGCATCCCTTGATACATAATGAACCAGCGCCTTTATTCTTTGAGCAGAACAATTAGGATTAGTACAATAAAGCTCTCTGCCCTCTTTCAGCATTCTTATTTCTGTTTCACCACCGCATACCGGGCAAACCTTTGGTATTTCAGCAGTTGCCGAACAAGTAAGATTCTCTGCAACCTGAGGAATAATCATATTAGCTTTATAAACCTTAATTCTATCACCCTTGCCAAGCTTAAGTTCCTCCATTACGCTGACATTGTGTAAACTTGCTCTGTTGACAGTTGAGCCTTCAATGTCTACAGGGTCAAAAACAGCTACAGGGTTAATCCTGCCTGTTCTTGATGTATTCCATATAACATTCTGAAGTGTTGTTTCAGCCATTTCATCACTCCACTTAAATGCAATGGAGTCTCTGGGGAATTTTGCCGTTATCCCAAGTGAACGGCTGTATTCAATATCATTATAAGTAAGAACAAGCCCGTCAGAAGCAAAATCATTATGAACAATTTTTTCAGCAAACATCTTTACTTTTTCATCTATATCCTTTGCATATACTATATAATGCTCCACCACTTCAAAGCCTAGATTTTTCAAAAAATCAAGCTGCTCACTTTTAGTCTTAAATTCCATTCCTTCTGCACGCACCAATGTAAACGCATAGAACATTACATTTCTGTCTGCAGCAATTTTGCTGTTAAGCTGGCGTACTGTTCCGCTGCAAAGATTTCTGGGATTTTTATAAACCTCATCATCTTCAAGCTCTGAATTTATTCTTTCAAACTCACTATATGAAATTATTCCTTCGCCTCTCAGATTAAGCTCACCTTTAAATGATATTTTTTTAGGAAGGTTTTTAAAATAATTGGCATTATGGGTAATATCCTCTCCTATTAAACCAGTTCCTCGAGTAACCGCACGCTCAAGAATACCATTATTATATGTCAAAACAATTGTGAGACCGTCAAGTTTCCAGCTTATTATGCCTTCATTAGCTCCAAGCCACGATGCAAGTCTTTCTGTACTCTTTGTTTTGTCCAACGACAGAATTGGGCTTTCATGCTTTACTTTTTGAAGAGAACTTAAAACAGTATAGCCTACCCTTTGTGTCGGACTTCCGCCGTATACAATTCCGCTTTCTTTTTCAAGCGCAGTAAGCTCATCATAAAGCTTATCATACTCATGGTCACTCATTATCTCGCTGTCATTCTGATAATATGCCATTGAAGCTTTATTCAATATATCTATGAGTTCTTTCATTCTGTCCATATGAATTACTCCGTTTCAACTTTTTTTAGCTTTGAAAGTCCTGCCATAAATTTCTTAGTTCCTTTTCCGGCAAATGCTACCTCAACTTCAAAATCTGCTCCTGCATTTTTAATTGCTTTTACCTCTCCAACACCATACTTTGGTGCTCTAACCTTATCTCCAACTTCAAAATCAACTGCTACATTTTTGGGCTTTGGCATTTCGGTACTGTATGGCTTAGGTATAGCCGGCCTTTTTACTATTCCCATTCCGCTGCCGAAATTATATGGTGAAGATTGCGTGTGACTTGATATTTCAACTTTTGGTGACTTTTTAAATGGGTTGTCCAAAAGCTCAGCAGGAAGTTCTCCAAGGAATCTTGACGGTGCATTAAACTGAATCTGTCCATGCTGCATACGCTGTCTGGCATGTGTTAAAAACAGCTCAGTCTTCGCTCTTGTAATACCCACATAGCAAAGACGGCGCTCCTCTTCCATCTCCTTGGGACTGCCTGAATTAATTGCCCTTGCCCCCGGGAATATTCCTTCTTCCATTCCAACCATAAATACATATGGGAACTCAAGCCCCTTTGCACTATGGAGTGTCATAAGAATTACCGCATCATCATCTTCATTGTATGAATCAATATCAGCTACCAGTGACACATCTTCCAAGAATGCAGAAAGTGTAGGTTCCTCATTTGTTTTTTCAAATTCAACGGCCTTTGATACAAACTCTTCCATATTTTCTATTCTCATCATTGCATCATCAGAGCCGTCCTCTTCAAGCTCACGTCTGTAACCGGTATCGTTTATTACTGCCTCGATCAGCTCATGAACAGGTAAGCTTAAAGCCTTCTTTTTTAAATTACATATAAAATTGTAGAAATCAGACAGCTTCTTTCCCCTGCTCTTAAGTTCAGTATACTCCTCTGCCTTTCCAAGTGCCGAAAAAAGTTTAATATTTCTTTCAGCAGCAATTGCTTCAACTACCTCAACACTCTTACCGCCTATACCTCTTTTTGGTACATTAATAATTCTCTTAATTGCTATTGCGTCTGAAGAATTTTCTATAAGTCTTAAATATGCAATAATATCTTTAATTTCTTTTCTCTCATAAAAGCGAACGCCGCCAAAAAGCTTATATGGTATTCCCCTTTTAACAAATCTATCCTCTATTGTTCTTGACTGTGCATTCATACGGTATAAAACGGCAAAATCACTGTATTTTTTGCCTTTCATTGTGTTCTTTTCAATTGTATCAGCCACAAATACAGCTTCTTCAATATCGTTTTCTGACCTAAAAATATGAATTACACTACCGCTGTCATTTTCAGTCCAAAGAGTCTTTTCTTTTCTTGTCTTATTGTTTTTTATTACGGAGTTTGCCGCCGTAAGGATATTTTTAGTTGAACGATAGTTCTGTTCAAGCTTTATAACAACAGCATTGGGAAAATCTTTTTCAAAGTCAAGTATATTTCTAATGTTTGCACCACGCCAGCCATAAATACTCTGGTCATCATCGCCTACAACACATAAATTTTTGTATTTTCCTGAAAGCAGTTTTACAAGCTCATACTGAGATGTATTGGTATCTTGGTATTCATCAACCATTATGTACTTAAATCTTTCCTGATATACAGAAAGCACATCAGGTCTTGTCCTGAAAAGATAAACAGTTTTGTAAATCAAATCATCAAAGTCAAGAGCATTGTTTCTTTTAAGTCTTTTCTGATAAATCTCATATACCCTTGATGTTTTATATGCTCTCAAATCAGCCTTATCAACCTGCTTTGCATAGTCCTCCCAAGATGTCATTTCTTCTTTGAGGTGGCTGATAGCGCCGATAGCACTTTTAACTGTGTATCCTTTATCAGTTATACTAAGATTGAGCTCTTTAAATACTTCTTTCATAACTTTTTCTTGATCATCTGCATCATAAATAGAAAAATCTCTTGAGTAGTCAATCTTTTCAATCTCTCGTCTTAAAAGCTGTACACATGTGGAATGGAAAGTGCTTATCCAAACATGTTCAGCCGCAGTTCCGGCAAGCTTATCCACTCGCTCTCTCATTTCCTTTGCCGCCTTATTTGTAAATGTAATAGCAAGTATATTATATGGACTTATTCCATGCTCAAGCATACTTGCAATTCTTACAGTAAGTGCACCGGTTTTACCCGAGCCTGCACCCGCTAAAATAAGAACTGCTCCGTCCTTTTGCAAAACAGCCTTCTGCTGCATTGGATTTAATTCATCAAAACCTATCATTTTATTTTCTCCCATACTTTAAAAACGGGACGTTAAATTAATTAACGCCCGTCATTTTTAATTCTATTGCCACGCATTTTGTGTTCCTACATATCCGTTTGAATATAAATAATCCCAATTATATTCAATCGGCAGAACCTGTTTACCGTCAAAATTATATACTCCAAAAAGTGTCTTTCCATCTGTTTGTTTGCTGACAATTATTCTTTTGTCTGCATAAGTTCCATATACATGCGCCGGAATATTGAAAAGCTTTTTGCCGCTTGCAATGCTATATGCATCTGTAGATGTTCCATTTTTCAATGTCGCAAAGACAAGTATTTCTTCTCCGTTAGAATAGAAATTAAGTCCGGTATACCTATCCGAAGACAGCTTAAATTTAACCTCTCCTTCTCCGTTTTCAATCCAGAAGAAGTAATCATTATATAAATAGTAAATGTCGTTTTCAATTTTTTCTCGGCTTTCATTTGGAACTGAAGAGGCCAGCCTAATCATAGTCGTAATCGCTTGTTCAAATGTATAGTATCCACTGGGGTTAAACGTTCCGTCACCCATACCGCTCATAATATTCATACCACAGATTGCATCTACACTATCATACGCCCAGCCGGAAATCTGTCTGCTGTCAGTAAATCTATTTGTATTTGAAAATTTCTTTAGTTCAAGATAATTGACCGCTCTGTAAAGTATTGCAGCTGCTTCTTCTCTTGTTATATAATCATTCGGTGCAAACTTTGTACTGGTTTTTCCCGATATAATTCCCATTCTGTAAAGTGCAATAACAGCATTATTGTCAGTATCATAGAAATGAGAATCTCTCGCTGTATATGTGACTTTAACGCTGTTCTTTGTAGATATTTTATTTATTGTATTATACATAAGCTCACAAAAGTCCACACGGCTTATATATTGAGTCAAATCTTTATCACCAAAAGATGACGGCATTATGCCAAGGCTTTCTGCAGCACTGACATACTGAGCTGCCCATGATGAAGTTTTTAAGGCGGCTGATACACCAACAAAATTACTTACTGTAAGACAAAATGTCATAGCCAATATAGCAATTGTTTTTTTCATAACCATCACTCCATACATAATTACCCACATGAATTAATCAAGTGGGTAATTGATGTTTACTGTTTGGGCTTGTTTTCCTGTTCCTTTTGAGCTCTTACTCTGTCAATTGCAAGTTTGTAACCGTCAGTTCCGTATGTTAATGAACGGTTTACGGCTAATGGTTGCAGTTGAAGCTCCGGTTTTTCAGCTATTTCTATGTAAGTACATTTTCTGTCAAGCATTTCCGCTACCTACATACGCTGCGCAATGGCTTGTATCTCATGTACTGTACATAAGTCCTCAAACAATCTGTAACATTCCTCAAGATTATTCATTGTAAGTATACATTTAAAAAGATTATCAGCTGCATCACTCTTGATTTTGCTGTTCACAATACTCACCCACTTTAAAATATAGTCTCGCTAAACGATAGCTTTATTTTAACATACTAAAGTTTTAAAGTAAATAAGCTGATAAAAAATTTAAAATAATTAAATATATTTTTCGAGCATTTCCAGTGAAGTGTTTACAACAAGTTCATCTGGAAAACCTATTTCTTCAAGCAGTTTCAAAGCATATCCGAAGTCACCAATGTGTGTACAAAAATGCGCATCAGAAGCTAATATTATCGGCAGCTGTTTTTTCAAACATAACTTCAATATTTCAGTAATATATGCTTCGCTGCCCTTTCTGAAACCATTTGGTATTAAGGATGCATTATTTATCTCAATAAGCGTTCCCGTTTCTTCAGATTTATTGACTATTGCTTCACAGTCAATCGGGTATCTTGGATCACCGGGGTGACCGAGTATCTTAATATATGGATTTTCCATTGCCCGCAAAATTGCATTAGTGTTTTCCTCAAGGGTACCAAAAGGGATACACGGCGGATGAAGGCTTGCAATAGCGTAGTCCATTCTCTCCAGATAAAACTTATCAAGGTCAACCCTTCCGTCATAATCCAGAATATTCAGTTCTGCACCCATTTTAATTTTGACACCTTTGATTTCACGAGGAATTACGTTGAAATTCAAAAAGTATGCCGGCTTTGTACCGCCTGCCATTGCCGGACCATGGTCTGTTATGCCAATAAGTTTAAGACCGGCTGAAGCAGCATAATCCACGTTCTCCATCAGTGTGCTGTAGGCATGACCGCTTGCAATCGTATGGGTATGTGCATCAAGAACATATTTCATTTGATTACCTTCTCGTTAATTATTGTGAGGCCATCTTGCCTCAAGTCTATATATTGGCTGTCCGAGCGAAGAAAATCTTTCTTCATACTCAGTCATAATATTTCCCTCAATTCCGCTGTTATGCAAGTCTAAAGAAATATTTGAGAGCCTCCAGCCTGTTTCGCAGAATTCATTAAGTGAAGACTCAAAAAAAACAGTATTATCTGTTTTAAGAAAAATTTCCTTATCTCCACCCAATAATGTTTTATATAAATCAAGGAAATGTCTGTTTGTCAGTCTTCTTTTTGCCCATCTCTTTTTCGGCCAAGGATCGCTGAAATTAAGATATATCCTTGACAATTCCTCCGGCTCAAATACATCTGAAAGAGTTTCTGCATCACCTCTGATGAGAGCAATATTATGCATTTCATCATTAGTTTTGCGTGCAGCAATTGCCATAATGGTTGTTTGTCTTTCAATACCAATAAAGTTTATATTCGGATTTTCAAAAGCATTCTGGATAATAAATTTGCCCTTTCCGCAGCCTATCTCGGCATAAATCGGGTTGTCATTTCCAAAATATTCTTTCCATTTTCCTTTGTATTCTTCCGGGTCATGTACAAGATTTTTGTTTGTTGAAAGTTCTTCGCCTTCCCATGATTTCTTACGGATTCTCATAACTAACTCCTATTTTGATTCATAATATGTTATTTTTGAATTATGCTTAGCGGCAAGCTTAATCACCTGTGAAAGTACAGTTGCGAAACGTCCGAATTTAAGCTTCATTCTGTCTCTGTTAATATAACTTATTGTAACAGGTGTATCCAAATCATCAAGGCAATCAGCCAAAAGAATCAAGATTGTTTCCGTAATAGTCCTGAAAACCAAGTTCTTTTACAAAAAAAGCTCATGTACCTCTGATTTGCTTTCTATTTTATCACCGTCAATTATTATTTCCTTCAATTCTTTTCCTCCTTATTAAAGAAGTTTCTCACTATATAGATATATGAGTCGTCCTTCCTGCATAAGTAATTAAAATCAAAAAAGCGTGTCGATATAAAATCGCCACGCTCTTAGTATATCACAGAGAATGCTAAAAAACTATACATTTTTAATTAAATGGTATTATACATCAATATAGATTAATTAGCATTCCTATAACTTATTGAATTTTAAATACTCAACATGCTTTAATATCTTTAAAGGCATATGCCCTTAACTTATATCCAACAACTACTGCGACAGCAATTTTTATTGCATCTCCCGGAATAAACGGCAGAACACATGCTGAAAGTGAATAAGCAAGACTATTGCCGGACTGAACCATAAACCATATTGTTCCAAATACGAAAAGCACTAACGTACCTAAAATAAGTGCCGCAACATAAGCAACTTTTTTATCAGCATATTTTTCAATAACAGCTCCGGCAATAAATACACATGGTATATAACCGATTATGTACCCACCTGTTACTCCAAGCACCTTGCCTATGCCTCCCTGAAATCCTGAAAATACAGGCAGTCCAATAATGCCAAGCAAAATATAAATTATTACAGCATAAGTTCCTTTTTTAGCTCCCAATACAATCGCCGCAAGATAAATTGCAAAAGTTGAAAGTGACAGCGGAACCGCACCTATTGGAATTGAGAATGGAGCACATATACATATAATTGCTGCAAAAAGTCCTATTAATATCATATCTCTTGTTTTCATATCTTTATACTTACCTCCCCGGAATTCAGCGTTTTTATCCCTTTTTCTGTTTCAACAATCAGAGCTGCATTATCATCAATGCGAATTGCTTTTGCATTGAATTTTTCATCTCCATATATTACGAGCACATTTTTACCTATTACATTGGATTTTTCTCTGTAATAGTCAAGATATGTCTTATCTTTTATTGCTTCCTGCAAATTTTTAAGATTATTCAATATTTCGGCTGCAAGTTCATTTCGTGAAAGTTTTTCGCCTGTTTCTTTTTCTATTGATGTTGCTACATTACTAATCTCATTTGGAAAATCAACACCAAGAACATTTATGCCTATGCCTATAACTGCATAGTCAATAGCACCGCCTTCAAAATCAAAACTGCCTCAGTAAGAATCCGCATATTTTTTTCCGTTCATATATATATCATTGACCCATTTAATATTTAATGAGCTTCCATCCGTAAGCTTTTCAATTGCCTTTGCAACAGCTACGGCAGTAAAAGATGTAATCAATGGCGCATATTCAACATTCAATTTCGGATAAATAAGAATACTCATATAAAGTCCATTGCCTTTGGAGAATAAAAAGGTCTGCCGATTCTTCCTCTACCTCCTGTCTGGCTTTCGGAAATTACAACAGTATTTTTTCTTTCACCGTTTAAAACAAGTCTTTGGCATAGTTGTTGGTTGAATCAACTTCTTCAAGTATTACATACTTCAGTCGGCCTGCGCATTTTTCTTTATTGCTGATGATATATTATTGTAATCATTTTTTAAGTCTATATCCCTTATTAGTTACGGCTTCGATATTGTAGCCCTCATCTCTTGTTGCTTAACTGCCTTCCAAACGCTGTTTCGTGATACGTAATATTTTTCAGCCATCATCTCACCGGAAACGAATTCATTTTCAGTTAAACCAGCCAAAATATCTTCCTTTAGTGACATATAACCCCTCCTTGCTTAGCAATAATAGCAATAAAAAAAAGGATTGTCAACCAAATATAATAATTTGGTGACAATCCAATATTCTTATTTATATTAGTAAGTACATTCTATGTCTGTTATCTTACCGTCTTCAAGACTAATTACAACATCTACATCTTGTTCATCTTCATTTACCACATTGTCAAGATCTTCAGTATCATCACAATCGCCTGTGAAGTCAGTACTCCTTGTAAAGTAATACTTTGTTGTATCTGTTGAGTTATCAATTGTTATATAACAGCTTGTGTCTGTTGAACTGTATCTGTATGTTCTGATTGTACCATCAACCTCTGTTACCTCGCCAGTAACACTTACGACTTCGTCGTCATCATTTATTAACAAAGTAACTTCGACTGTCTTATCATCATCATCTATTGCTTTCTCAAGCTTTGAAGCTGATGTAATAGAGCTGTTGCCGTCAGTGATTTCAAAAGTTGTACTGCTTGTGTAATCGTAAGTTCTAGTTCCTATTTCTATTTCCTTTGAATCTGTATCAATAGATCTAAGCTCACCTGTTTTTGTCTCACCCGGAGTAGCATATATTCTATAAATCTCGTCATCTTCCATTTTTATTTCAGCATATACAGACTGATCATCCTCCATTGCAGTATCAACTTTATCGACAAAACTACTTATTGTACTCTTAGATGTGCCGTCAAACTTCATTGTAACATCGTCATCATTACTAGGGAAATAGTATTTTGTTCCGTCGATTTTAACATAGCTTTCACTTATGTAAGAAATAACACCGCTTACACTTGTTGAGCTGCTGTCATCTTCTGATTCAATAGTAGCTACAACTTTTGTTATTTCATCATCGTCAAGTGTAAGAGCAACGGTCATGTATTCGTCATCGTCCATGTCATCAAAATACTCTTGAAGTTCATCAACACCGTCAAGTGTTTTTAATGATGTTCCTGATGTGAGCTTAATTGTCAAGTCATCCTCATCATCAACAAAATAGTACTTATCTCCGTTCTTGAGTAATATATAGCTTGATGAAATCCTGCTTACAATCTCATCATCATCTCCTGATTTTGCGGCAATCTTTGTTACGTAGCCGTTAGAATCAATTGTAATTGTAGCAGTATAATCAGTTCCGCCTGTAAATTTGCTCTTAAGTGTTGAGAATGAGCTTGTGCTTCCATCAATTGTAACAGTCACAGCAGATGAATCGTTAATATTATAATCTGTCGTTGTGCTTCCGGACTTAAGAGAAATTTTGGAGGTCGTAAGTGCACTGATTGTACCTGATTTCGTTGTTGTAGCTGTTGAGCCGGTTGCAGTAACAATAATTGTTGATGCAACTGTTCCGTTACAAATAGCAACAACCGTATCTCCTGTATTAAGTTTTGCTACAGTTGTGGTAGAAGAACCGTTAATTACCGATGTTGAAGAATCAGTTGTAAAAGTATATGTTACAGATACTCCGCCTGTTTTGCCAGCTAAAGAAATTGTATATCCTGAACCATTTGATGTCTTTGACTGAACTGTACCTGCATACTGAATTATTTGTCCGGTAGTTCCGCCTGTTGTAGAACCGCCGTTCTTAAGCTTGTTGTATGCCTTAGAAGAAAGCACGGCCATTTCAGCACGGTTAATATTTACTTTGGGATTAAAGTTATTGCTTGAGTCTCCGACCATAATTTCAAGTCTGTTCAAAAGCTCAATGTAAGGAATAGACGTTGTTGAAACGCTAGACTTATCGTTGTAAGAAATTGTAGGATTTGAAGCAACTGAATAAACTTTTGCCAAAGCCTTACCAAAAATAACAGCTACATCTTCACGTCTTGCGTTGTTCTGAGTTCCGCTTGATGACATAAAAATAGAAAGATCATTTGTTGAAAGAATTGAATTTTCAAGTGCATAAGCAACTGAATTGTATGCCCAAGTAGGTATATTGTTTGATGCCATAGTGCTTGTCCATTTGCTGACAACAGATGAACTAACAGATGTTCCAGAATATGAACTCATTATTGAATACATAAGCTGAACAGCCTCACAATATGTAACATTGTTCTTAGCCTTGCAGTATCTAGAGCCATTTTCTACATAACCTGCCATAAGTCCAAGAGTATAAGCTTCATCAATATATTGAGCAGCGCCTGACCATGGTACATTATTAATATCCGCAAAAACAGAGCCGTAGGCAACTGTTCCGCCAATACTGCTCAAAGCAATAGTCGCCGCAGATAATATAGGTATAAATTTTTTCAAAATAATTCCCCCAGTCGTTTTGTAGCATTAGTTTAGTTATTATATTACATCTATTACCTCTATTTTAAAGAATTGATATGGAATAATCAAGGAAATATGTATTAGAAATACTTAAATATTTCTTAAAAAGATACAAGTTTTGTAAAATAATCATGAGAAATACAAAAAAACTGCGGCATATAGTGGTTTATAATACCCACAAATATACCGCAGTTTCTAATGAAAAAATATTTTAGTTATGTTCTCTGTTATGGAAGAAGTGACCTTCATTTGCTAAAGGTTTGATTGAACTAACCCATCTGTTTGTATAGTTAAAGAAACCGGCAACATAAGCCGCCTCAAGAATTTCATGATCGTTAAAACCAACTGCACGAAGCTTTTCAATCTGATCTACATCAATTTCCTGAGGATGTGCAGTTACAAACCATGCGTAATCACAAAGTGCTCTCTGCTTAGGTGTCATCTTAACCGAACGATAATTATAAGATAATTTATCACACCACTCAGGGTCTCCGGTATACCCTCTAAGAGCATCTCCATGTGTTGTTAGACAATATGAGCAGCAGTTGATTGATGATACAACAACGCCAATCATTTCCTTATCAGCATTAGAAAGGTAACAAGTTTCAGGTGTAAAAAGAGAAGCTTTAAAGTTTAGGAATCCTATGTACTGCTTTGCATTAAGGGGCAAAACCTTAAAAAGATTGTTACAGAACCCCCAATTTTCCATCATAGAATCGACACTTTTTTCAAAAACATCGAACTCTTCCTGTGTCATTTCTTCCTTACTTGGTTTTTGAAGCATAGACAGCTGTTCGTTAAATTCTAAAGCCATTAAAAATTCCTCCTTTTATTTTTAATTTATTTTATGGCAATTTGCCAACCGTTCCACAATCAATCGCTTAATATTATATCATATGTCAGAAAAAACAACAATTATTTTTTGTATCAACTGATAATTTTGTCAATATACAACAATACTGAGTACATAGTATTAGTAAATATAGTTATCTGCTAAACCTATATCCAGTTATCTATATAACCGATAACAATAACTTTACTTATTCCTATTAATGTGGTATTATATCAAAATATGTACTATTAAATCAGAATTAATAATTAAATGAATTAGGAGGAACTTTTAAATGCCCAGCTTAAGCAGTAGAACCGATTCCTTTACGGAATCTCTTATCAGAAAAATGACACGTATATCGCTTGAATATGATGCCATCAATCTGTCACAGGGCTTTCCTGACTTTGATCCACCCAAAGCACTTACAGACAGAATGGCAGAAGTAGCTCATGAAAATTATCATCAGTACGCAATTACGTGGGGTTCTCAGCGAATGCGTGAGGCTCTTGCCAAAAAACAGGAGCACTTTTCGGGTATGAAACTTGATGCAGATAAAAATGTACTTGTTACTTGCGGCAGTACAGAGGCTATGATGTGCGCAATGATGACGGTATGCAATATCGGCGATCAGGTAATTGTTTTTTCTCCTTTTTACGAAAACTACGGTGCAGATGCTATTTTGACAGGTGCTGAACCGATTTATGTGCCTCTTAATCCACCGAATTTTTCATTTGATGTTGATATTCTTGAGGCTGCTTTTAAACAGCATCCTAAAGCAATTATTGTATGTAATCCTTCAAACCCCAGCGGTAAGGTATTTTCATTGGACGAGCTTAAAATAATTGCTGACTTTGCTGAAAAATATGATACCTTTGTAATAACAGACGAAGTTTATGAGCATATTGTATATGAACCAAATAAGCATGTTTACTTTGCTACCCTTCCCAGGATGGCTGAACGTACAATTACATGCAGTTCACTTTCCAAAACATATTCAATTACCGGTTGGCGTTTAGGCTACATTTTCGCTGACGAAAAAATTGTTAATGTTGCTAAAAAAGTTCATGACTTCCTTACAGTTGGTGCTGCTCATCCTCTTATGGAGACAGTTGTAACTGCACTTAATTTTGAAGATCAGTATTATAAAGATTTTCTTAGTGTATATCAGCATAAAAAAGATATCTTTATTAACGGTCTTAAAGACCTTGGTCTCAACTACAGTGATCCTCAGGGTGCATATTATGTCCTTGTTGATACCAGTGAATTTAGAGTTACAAATGATGTTAAGTTCTGTGAATGGCTTGCACGTGAAGTCGGCGTAGGTGCAGTTCCCGGATCAAGCTTTTTCCATGAAGACATTAATAATTATATACGTTTCCACTTTGCTAAAAACGATGATACTCTTATTGCGGCACTTGACAGACTTACTTCTCTCAAGAAAAAAGCTTCACTTGCAAACGGAAATTTTGATAACTAAATATTATGGGCAAATTCAATTGAGTTTGCCTTTTTTATTGAACAAATTGGTTTTATATGGTATAATTTTTAGTACAATATATTATTATTGTGCATGTACAAATACAATATTGAATAGGAGCTGATAAAATGCGTATTACAGATAAGGACACTGCAGTGCTTGTAGTTGACTATCAGGAAAAGCTTATACCTGCAATGTATGAAAAAGAAGAACTCATTAAAACATCGAGAGTATTTCTCTCAGGAATAAAAGAGCTTGAAATACCTATGGTTGTTACCCAGCAGTATACAAAAGGGCTCGGTGCTACTATTCCTGAAATTGCTGAATGCATTGGCGATTTTAGTGCTTATGACAAACTTACATTCAGTGGCTGCGGTACAGAAGAAATATTCTCTGCAATTAAAGCACTTGGTAAAAAGAATATACTTGTTTGCGGTACAGAAGCACATGTATGTGTTCTTCAGAGCGCAATTGACCTTAAAGCAGAAGGTTATAATGTATTCCTTGTAGAAGATTGTATTGGTTCAAGAACGTTAAGTAATAAGGAGAATGCAATTAAACGTGCAATGGGCGAAGGCATTCTTATTACATGCTGCGAAACAGCTTTATTTGAACTTACAGCTGTTGCAGGAACACCCCACTTCAAGGTTATATCAAAAATAGTAAAATAAACAAAAACTAAAGCCAACTACTAATTAGTAGTCGGCTTTTTTTATATAAAAAAATAAGACCTGTCGATATGACAGGCCTTTATATTCAAAATCTTAATATAAAATTAGAGAGCCGCTTTAGCTGATTCAACAAGCTTTGCGAAAGCTGATTCATCACTAACTGCAAGGTCAGCAAGCATCTTTCTGTTGATTGCAATATTTGCAGTCTTTAAGCCGTGCATAAGCTGGCTGTAAGAAATATCATACTTTCTTGCAACTGCATTAATTCTTGTAATCCAAAGAGATCTGTATTCTCTTTTAGTCTGCTTTCTGCCTGCGAAAGCATAGCTCATAGCTTTCATTACAGACTGTTTAGCAACTCTGTACTGCTTTGATCTAGCTCCCTGATAACCCTTTGCTAATTTTAATACCTTTTTATGTCTTTTTCTTGCGTTTAAAGCGCCTTTTACTCTAGCCATTATTTAAATCCTCCTTGTCTTAGTCTTATGCGTACGGAATTAATTTCTTCTTAATTGTCTTAACTACTGTCTTATCAGCAGTAGTTGCTTTTCTAAGATTTCTTTTTCTCTTAGTAGACTTTTTGCCAAGGATATGCTGTGTATTACATTTATTTCTTTTAACTTTTCCAGTTCCAGTTAATCTGTAGCGCTTAGCTGCAGCTTTTTTAGTTTTTAATTTAGGCATTTTAAAATTTCCTCCTTAATGTGCATTTAGAGCATATAGATTATGATTTTGGTGCAAGGAACATTACTAAGCTCTAGCCTCCATTTTAGCAGGTTTGTCAACAACACCATATTCCGAAACGGACTTTACAAACTCTTCAAGAATTGCCACACCACCGCTTGTACGACCAATCTCACGTCCACGGAAACGGATGCTAACCTTAACCTTGTCTCCGTCCTTAAGAAATTCAATGGCCTTCTTAACCTTAACCTGAATATCATGGTCATCAATGTTCGGCGAAAGACGTAATTCCTTTGTGTCTACAGTTTTCTGTTTCTTACGGGCTTCTTTTTCCTTTTTAGCCTGATCGAACTTAAATTTACCGTAGTCCATAATACGACATACAGGCGGCTTAGCGTTAGGGGCTATTTTTACAAGGTCAAGCTTTTTTTCGTCCGCAAGCTTCTGAGCATCCCTGCTAGATACAATTCCGAGCTGATCTCCTGTTTCGCTGATAAGTCTGATTTCCTTATCTCTGATTTGTTCATTAATCATTAATTCAGTAATGGTTAAGCACCTCCGATACAAATAAAAAAAAAGTGGACAGAGAACTATCCACTTAAAAAATCATAGAAATTTTCCTGATTATTAACCTTATGAACAACCGGTTATAAGGTGAGAAGTGGATACTTCTGCTTCGTTACTAAAAGAGTATACCACCTCTCAACTAAATTGTCAACAATCTTTTCTGGTTTTTATTTCATTTGTTATTCTATCAATTGCATCTGCAAGCTCGAACTGACCTTCTTCACCATTAGCTCTTGAACGGAGTGATACTTTATTTACCTCCATATCTTTTTCACCAACAATAATGATATAAGGAACTCTTTCATTTCTTGCTTCACGAATCTTAAATCCAATCTTTTCATCTCTCTCATCAAGAGAAGTACGTATTCCTGCTTCTTCAAGCTTTGCTTCTACGCCCTTTGCATATTCAACAAATTTCTCTGAAATCGGAAGTACCTTAACTTGAATAGGTGCAAGCCATGTAGGGAACATTCCTGCAAAATGCTCAATAAGAATGCCGATAAATCTTTCTATTGAACCAAAGCATACACGATGAATCATAACAGGACGTTTCTTTGTGCCGTCTTTATCAATGTACTCAAGGTCAAATCTTTCAGGCATCTGCATATCCAGCTGAATAGTACCGCACTGCCATGTTCTGCCGATTGAATCCTCAAGGTGGAAGTCAATTTTCGGACCATAGAATGCTCCGTCTCCTTCATTTACAACATAGTCAAGTCCCATATCCTCAAGAGCTCCGCGGAGGCCTTCTGTAGCCATTTCCCATGCCTCATCACTTCCCATACTGTCTTCAGGGCGTGTAGAAAGCTCTACATGATATTTGAAACCAAAAAGTTTGTAAACACTGTCAATAAGATTTACAACACCCTTTATTTCGTCTCTTATCTGATCCTCTGTCATAAAGATATGCGCATCGTCCTGTGTAAAGCATCTTACACGCATAAGTCCATGAAGAGCACCAGATTTTTCATGTCTGTGTACAAGTCCAAGTTCGCCTACTCTTAAAGGAAGATCCCTGTATGAATGCATTTCCTGTTTGTAAACGAGCATGCCGCCGGGGCAGTTCATAGGCTTAACAGCATAATCCTGTCCGTCAATCACTGTTGTATACATGTTATCTTTATAATGATCCCAATGACCACTGTTTTCCCAAAGTGTTCTGGAAAGTATTATTGGTGTTGATACCTCAACATATCCTGCTTTTTATGAATTTCACGCCAGTAATCAATAAGGGTATTTTTTATTACCATTCCATTCGGAAGGAAAAACGGAAATCCGGGGCCTTCATCAAGAAGTGCAAAAAGCTTGAGTTCTTTTCCGAGTTTTCTGTGGTCACGTTTCTTTGCTTCCTCAAGCATATTTAAATAAGCTTCAAGATCTGATGCCTTTGTATATGCTGTTCCGTAAATACGAGAAAGCATTTTGTTCTTTTCATTTCCTCTCCAGTATGCACCGGCAACACTCATAAGCTTAAAAGCTTTAATAGGCTTTGTGCTCATAAGATGAGGACCTGCGCAGAGGTCTGTAAAATCTCCCTGTTTATAGAAAGATATAACCGCATCTTCAGGAAGGTCTTTTATAAGCTCAACTTTATAAGGCTCCTCCTTTTCTTCCATAAACTTAATAGCCTCTGCTCTGGGAAGCTCAAATCTCTCAAGAGTAATATCCTCTTTAACGATTTTTTTCATTTCTTTTTCTATTTCTTCAAGCTCTTCATGTGTGAAAGCCTTTTCTCTGTCAAAATCATAATAAAAACCATCTTCAATTGAAGGTCCTATTGCAAGCTTTGTTTCCGGATAAAGTCTCTTAATAGCCTGTGCCATAACATGTGATGCTGTATGGCGGAAAGCTCTCTTTCCTTCCGGTGAATCAAATGTACATATTTCAACCGAGCTGTCTTCATTAACAGCAAATCTTAAATCCTCTGTTTTCCCGTTCACGATGCCGCAGTAAGCATTTCTTGCAAGTCCTTCGCTGATATCTTTAGCGATTTCAAGAACTGTAATTCCTGCATTATACTCCTTAACAACACCGTCTTTTAAAGTAACCTTAATCATATGTCCAAACTCCTTTCAAATCAAAGATTTTGGGATAGGCATAAAAAAATCCCGTCCCTTAATTAAAATAATAAGGGACGAGAGCTATTCTCCCGCGGTTCCACCCTAATTGCTGTAAAAACCACTTAATTAATAATTATAACGTAATCAACGGGCTTGATTGGAGCCACTCCGAGTTAGTATTCAAAAGCATTGTCTGCAGCTTTCCCATCAACGGCTGCTCTCTGAAAGACTTTTATGCCTTTTACTCTTCTCATCATCGTATTAAACACTGTTATTATAGCACAGAAAACAATACTGTCAACTTATTTTTAATTATTAGTTTTATTCCATAAAAATAACAACCATGGTTACTTACTTTCGGGAGTTCTCCTCAGTCAATTTTACCATTCTTTCGTATAATCTTTAAAACAATCCAGACAAACTTTTTTTCCATCCATCAAACGTATTTTGTGTTCAGGCGCACTCTCTCCGCATATTTCACATTGTATGCTATTGAATAACCTTGCTGGTTCCGGGAGCTTAAATGACGGTTCTGTGACAGCGAACAACTCGTCAAATGGTGCTGTCAATATATAATTCATCTTTTCTTCACGGCTCATTTCACCTTCAAACGGCTTAAGGTAAAAACGTACCTTTTTTCCGCTCTTCCTCTCAAAAAAACTGAATGCCATTTTGCCTGTTCCTCTGTAAATTAAGTTGCCCTTTCCAATTGTACAGCTCAAAACGCACTGAACTGCATCGACACCGCATGCATCATTTTCAGTAACACAGACAATCTCTTCATCTTCACTTTTGTTAATACCTAAGTAATCTGAAGCCTCAACAGCTGCACGATAGCCAATAGCAAGCCCAGGGCATTCATGTCCGTGAAAATCAACACATTTTTCCCATAATTTCTCATTCATTACTTTGCACCTCCGATTTTTCCAGTTTCTGATTAAAGAAAATATTATTTTCCCCTGAGTCTTTTTAAGGATTCACTTATCTTTTTCTCAATTCCGTTTTCTGTCGGTTCATAATATATATTTCCAACAAGTTCATCAGGCAGATATTGCTGTTTCACATAATGACCGGGATAGCTGTGAGCATACTTATATCCTACCCCATGCTCCAATTCCGCTGCCCCACTGTAATGGGAATCCCTAAGATGAGCAGGAACACCTGAAACACTTATATTCTTTACATCAGACATTGCTTTTTTTATTGCAACATAAGATGCATTGCTTTTTGGTGCACAAGCTATATAAGTTACTGCCTGTGCAAGTATTATTCTGCCCTCGGGCATACCTATCATGTTTACCGCCTCTGCTGCCGCAACAGCAACCTGAAGCGCATGCGGGTCAGCATTCCCAACATCCTCCGAAGCACAAATAACTATTCTTCTTGCAATAAACTTAATATCCTCTCCTGCATATAACATCTTTGCAAGATAATAAAGCGCCGCATCCGGATCAGAGCCCCTCATGCTTTTAATAAATGCAGAAATTGTATCGTAATGATTATCTCCGTCTTTATCATAATTCAGAGCTCTTTTTTGTATACATTCCTGTGCCTTTGAAATATCTATTTTAATTACTCCATTTTCATCTTGCTCTGATGATAAAACAGCCAGCTCAATAGCATTTAGGGCACGTCTTGCATCACCGTTAGAAATGTCAGCAATAAACTCAACAGCTTCGTCACTTATTTCTATATTCAATGTGCCAAAGCCTTTATCTTTATCCTTAATAGCCCTTAAAATCAGCAGCTTCAAATCATCACTGTCCAAAGGTCTTAGCTCAAAAACATACGAACGCGAAACAAGAGCCCTATTTACCTCAAAATACGGGTTTTCTGTTGTTGCTCCGATAAGTGTTATCGTACCATTTTCAACATGCGGTAAAAGAGCATCCTGCTGTGCTTTATTAAAACGATGTATTTCATCAATAAACAGTATTGTCCCGACATTATACATTCCGGCGTTTTCCTTAGCCTTTTCAACTGTTTCTTTGATCTCCTTAATTCCAGATGTAGTCGCATTAAGCTGTACAAATTTCCGTTTTGTACTGTTTGCAATAACCCTGGCAAGTGTAGTTTTGCCTGTTCCTGGAGGTCCATAAAGTATAATTGAGCCAAGCTTGTCTGCCTTAATAACATTATAAAGCATTTTGCCCTTCCCGATTATATGTTTTTGACCGACATAATCCTCCAGCGTTTCAGGGCGCATACGTGCCGCAAGGGGAGCAGTAGTATTAAATTGACGTGCCATATTATATTCAAATAGGTCCATATCTATTTTCCTCTTTATGTTTTTTGTTTAGTATAGAATAATATTTAGTTTTTTTCAATGAAAAAGCCTATTAAAAAAGCTGTAACACAAAACCTGCCACAGCTTTTTTATAATTAATATAATCAGCATTGCAAAGCTCTAGTTTAAAAGCTTCTTACTTGAAATATACGCCGTAATAATTACAGTAGCCTCTACTGCAACTGCAATCCAAAATATAGGTGAAGTGAAATCAGCTTTTTCACCAAACAGTGTTATACAAACAATTCCGGGAATCATAGCAACAAAGCTGCTAATTATATATCTGGTATATGGCATTTTCATAAAACCAAACATTAATCCGAGCACTTCACTTGATAGTCCCATTGCATGAAGAAGATATGATATAATAAATGAATTTGTCTCACACTTATTTAAATATTTATTTATGTGTTTATTTCTTGAAATCACTGTACGTACCGAATCCGACTTCGTAAAGTAGCCAACAGTATATGACACACTAAGGCATAAAACAGTACCGATTGAATTTATAAACAAAGCAAACGGAAACCCAAAAACATATCCACTGACAGCTACCAATGCTGCATGCCAAATAACAGCTACTACACCTTTTAATGCATAAAGACCAAGAATGATTATAACTGCCTGAACCTTGTTTCCCTCAACAAGTGTAAAAATATCGTCCATAGTAATGCCTTTTACAAGCGCAATTACAAATGCGACTATAATACAGATGCCCATTATAATCATTGGCAAATAACCTTTGATGCAGCATTTTGATTTAGTTTTCATTTATCAAACCCCCAAAATATATAATATTATTTTGCGGCTTTACATGTTTATTTAATTAATGCAAAGATTACTCATCAATTTTTTTAACCTTTACGCTATTATCTACATCATTGTCAGTACAGCAGCAGTCATCATCTCCGCAGCAGCACTCATCGTCGTCCCATTCATCATCCCACTCATCGTAATCGCATTCATCATATTTGTTTTTTATGAGATATACAATACCTGCAACAAGCATCCCAATAACGATAGAACCAACAATAATAACTGTAATAAGTTTATTTTTGTTTTCCTCATCCTTAAGTCCTGCAAGATATGCTTTAACATCTGTTGGACTTAAATTGCTTAAATTTCTCATATAGAACACTCCTTTCATTCAAATCATTTTTTCATTAGAACACTTGGATTAATTATAACCCTTCAAAATTAAATTTCTAGGCGTTATTCCCTCTGCCTTTTTGATATCTGTGTATTCCAGAAAAGCACGCTTAAGCATTTGCCTCTCATCATTAAACTTCAAAAGGTGGTATGCCTCATGAAACTTGTAAAACCCTGCATCTGCAAAAAATTCCTCACTTTGCGGCTTACAGTAAAAAGAATCAGCTGACATTAGATACCAGTGCACAGATTTATTAACAATATCATCACTCCCCCGAAATACATATTGGGTTTTTCCGATATATTTAATAACATGTCCTTTCGCTCCGGATTCCTCGTTAACTTCCCTTAATGCTGTTTCCATAAAGGTCTCGCCTTCTTCAACAGTGCCTTTGGGTAATACCCAGCCCATGTAGCGTCCGTTCTGGTTTTTATACAGAAGAAGTATTTTCCATCTGCATATAACTACGCCTCCGCAGCTGACTGCCTCTATCACCCGATTACCTCCGTACAGTTTATAGTTTATCTCTCAATTGATAATAGTATACAGCTTTTTAAAGTTCATTTCAACACTAAGAGGAAAAAATTTAATATACGTGGAAATAACAGAACAAACTAAAAAAACGCAGTAAGGATAATATTTACCTCTGCGTCATTTATTAATCAACGGCAATTCGTGTCCGTTATCATCTATGTATTCATCGGGAGCGGCATTTGAGCCGTTCCCGTCCGATGAATCTGTATCGTTATTTGCATTATTGTCCGTACTATTATCCGTACTATTATCTGCATTATTTTCATTTTCTATACCGCTGTCAGGCGGAACAGTCTGGTCGTCTTGGTTATCACCTGCAGAATTATCAGCCTGACTTTGATTTTCCGTATTTTCATCTTCATCACTGCCGATTACATAATCGTCCTCAGGTGTGACCGCATTCTCAACAATGTCGGTATCACTGTTAATATCATCATTTTCTGTTTCCTCAGGTGTAACAGGAGCAGACTGATAATTATAATCAGCATCATTAATACTGCCGGTATTATTTTTATCAAGCACAGCCTTAATAAGTCTTGCGCCTATCGGAGTTGCCCTTTCTGAGCCGCTCACATTCTCAAGTATAACAGCTACTGCTACCTGCGGATTGTCTGTAGAAGCAAAGCCAACAAACCAGCTATGATCATTTTCATTCTCATTTTGTGCCGTTCCTGTCTTACCTGCAACTTGGTATCCATTTAGTTTAGCAGCTGTTCCTGTACCTCTGTTTACAACCTCTACTAGCATCTGTGTCAGTCTGTCAGCTTCTTCGGTTGTCATTACCGTACTGTAAACTTTAGGAACAGTTGTAGATACAGTTGCACCTGTGCTGTCCATTATTTTTTCAACCATATATGGCTGCATCATTTTACCGTCATCTGCAACGGAAGATATAAGCATTGCCATATAAAGCGGTGTAACCAGAGTTTTGCCTTGACCGATTGATGTTTCGGCAAGCTCACTTAAATTAGAAAATCTAGTCAAAGAAACTATACTTTGTGAAAGAGGTAATTCAAAGCTTACCGTTGAATTTACTTTAAGTGAATCAGCTGTTTCTCTGAGCTTAGCCGCTCCTACTGTTTTACCCAATGTAGCAAATGTACAGTTACAGGAAACAGCCATAGCATCATCAATGTTTAATGCACCATGTACCCTGCTATTATAGCAATGAATTATTTTATTGCCGATTGTAACTTCACCTTCACAGTCAAACACATAATTATCTATATCATCTATATTTCGTAAAGCTGTTAGTGCAGTTACAATTTTAAATGTCGAACCTGGCGGATATAGACCTTGTGTTGCTCTATTGAGCATTGGGCTGTCAGTGTTTGAAGAAAGCTATCCCAATCCGCATTAACAGTATTAGGATCAAATGAAGGCGTAGAGGCCATTGCTATGATGGCACCGGTAGTTGGGTTAATTACAACTGCTTGCACCCTTATTATCTCCCAACAAATCATATGCAAGTTTCTGAATATCCATATCTATAGTAAGATATACATCATTTCCCTGAAGCTTTTTGCCAGACAGTATATTTTTAGCCCTCTGTCCTATTTCATCATTTAAACCCAGCAAAGTAAAATTCTCAACAGCCTCAATACCGGCGCCCACTGTTCCTGTGTATCCTGTTACATGAGCTACGCTTCGCCATAAGGATACTCTCTTTTATATCCATCACCGTTATCCACGCTTTCAGCCATAACATTGCCCTCGGTATCATATATGGTTCCACGCTTAAACTCGCCGTTATCATAGCCAAGTCTTGTGTTATAACTGTTTGAAGCAATAGTCTGCCTATCATATGCAACTGTTTTAAACAGCATTCCAAGTACCATTACAAACAGCATAACCAATAACCAGAACACACGCTTCATACTGCTTTTCATTCCGTTTTGCATATTTATATCACCTGCGACTTCCACTTATTAAGTGCTTATCCGCCAATCATTTTAAATTATTTTTTGTTGGTTATTTTCTTTTTTTCTTTCGCTTATTTTTCTCCGTATTTTATCTGTCTGCAGTTCTTCTGTATCCTGTTCGCCAGTTGGTTTGATTTCTTTTATCAATGACATTGAATTACTCCACTGAAGAAGTCCAATAAGCATTATGCTGACAAGAATTGAACTTCCGCCGTAGCTTACAAACGGAAGCGTTACACCAGTAAGCGGTATTAGCTTAATTACTCCTCCAATTATGAGAAATGTCTGGAAAGAAAACATAATTACAATACCGGATGTAAGAATACTATAAAATCTTTTTTTAGAACGAACGGCAATCAACATGCCTCTTAAAAATAACAATATGTATATACATACTATACCCATGCCGAAGAGAGTTCCGAATTCCTCACAGATTGCCGAAAAAATCATATCTCTTTCAACTACAGGAATTTTTGTAGGCAAACCTCGAGTTAAACCGCTCCCGAGAAAACCCCATGTAGTTATGGCAAACAGCGACTGTGTTATCTGATATCCAGTGTTTCCCGCATCCTTCCATGGGTCAATCCATGTTGTTACTCGTACACGAACATGAGAGAATAGCTTATAGGCCGCAAGAGAGGCTAATCCCATGCACCCAAAACCACCTAAAAGGAGCAGTGTATTGCTTGTTGTTATATATAACAGAAGCATATACGTTGTAAAGAAAATAAGTGCACCGCCTAAATCCTTTTGAACTACCAAGCAAGCAACAATAAATGCCGCAAAGCCTGTAACAATATAAAGCCGTTTAATATCCAGCGGCTTTCTGAAAATACAAGCAACATAAAGCAGGAACAGAAACTTTACAATTTCTGACGGCTGAAAACCAATTCCCTTTATACTGATCCAGTTTAATGAGCCGTTTTGTTCATCGCCGAAAACAAACGGCAATACAATAAACACCAATGATGCAATAAAATAAAACAGTTCAAATTTTTCAAGCTTAGGTATTATTTTAAGCAGTATAGGAATAAACAGCATTATGGCTGTACCAACCGACATCCACACCAACTGTTTTCCGGCCAAAGATGGATTTAGTCTTTGAAGCATAATCAAGCTGCAGTCCATTAAAAAATACATGCCAGTCCAAATAAACGGACAGCTTCTTTTATATACACTTTTAATCAGCAAACTTGACACATACATATATGCCAAATTGCCAATAATAATGGCTGAAATTTCTATCGTATTTTCTGTCTTGCTATATGATAGAATGGCATAAGCAGTAACATGCATTGCAACGATTATTTTTTTCTGATTAGAGATGATTTTAGGCAGTCTCCTGCCGTCACCTTTTCTCTCATCAATAACAAAAATAAGTCCTAAAAAAAGAAATGCTGCAATATATGCAATAAAAACATATCTGCTTAACAATATAAGTAAATCATACATAGAGTTTTATTCAACTCCTCTAAAGAAATGTCCCTTCGTAACAGCTCTCTTTGACATTTTAAAAAGCAGCGCCTTTGCATGTGCATCAGGATGCTTGCAATCAGCTGTCATTGTCACATAAGCCTTGGTTATCTCAGCTGTTTCAGATGGTGTCTCCTTTGTAAAATCAAGTCTGACTCTGCCTGTCGGCGTTTCAAGTATTTCATCGTAAAACTTCAGTGCAAACAACGGTTTACTGTTGAGTACCTGACATACGCATTGTTCGCAATCAGGAAGAAGCGGAAAGGCTACGTCCTTCCTGTCTTTAAGTACATACTCTTCCTTAGTATATCTTTCCCTGCAGTAGAGTCCGTTAGTTTTGCCTCCGGCATAATTTCCAATTGGACACTGCACAGTCGTCATTAACGGCAAATATCCATATACAACCATTTCACAATCGTCATCAGTCAGCTTCGTTAAGTTCCTTAACATTAAGTTCAACCGACATTGTTACATAGTCTGCTCCTCTGTGCTTGTAATACTCCACAGCTTCATTATTAAACACATTCATGTTATAATCAACCACTATTTCTTTGCCAAATGATTATACCATATCAAATAATCCGACAGATGTAACAAGAAATCCGTCAATAAGGCTATTTTTCAGCTTTGACACAAAGTCGCCATATATCTCTGCCGTATTTTCCCTGTATATTCTTGGGAATGCCGCAAAAAGTTTAACTCCTCTGTCGTGCACCATATTAATGAGGTATTCAAAATTATCCTCAAAATCCTCACACAATTCATAATAAATTGTGTCAATGCCGTCAACACCCAAAACAGCATTAAGCTGTTCTCTGTTTCTAACTTTTGCATTAACCTTTTTATTTACCTTTACTCCGCTGACACTTGTTTCCGGAAAAGCAACAAAATCGGGTTCTGTATGTTCTGTTTTTTTCTTAAGTGCATTTTCAAGAGCTTCACTGGCATTTCTGCGAAGCTCATTCAAAGTCTTTATATCTACATATATGCCCTCATCACAAATAATATCTGCTTTTATAAGTTCAAACGGTGTATTGCCCATTTTAGCAATCTGTTTTCTTAAATCCTCCTCTGTTGTAGGACGATTCTGAGCTTTATCAGGCATACCGCCGTCAACGGATATGCTTGTTCCGTTTTCAAGCCAAAGCTTTATGTTTAAGGGACTGCCCAACTTAGCTGTAAGTTTGCCGTAAATCGGAGTTTTTCTTGTATCCTTCTCATATGTCTTTTTCATGGAGTCCATAAGTGCTTTATCATAGGTTTTATAGACAACATCATTCTTTTTTATGTCGCCCTTAACCATAACACTTATAACCTGTCCCGCCTTGGAAGGCTTTGAAATACCACAGCCGGGATGCGGTTCTTTTTCCGTCCATATTTCAATTCCGTCACCGGGGACTAACGGCTCTCTTGTTCTTATTGAAGCACGTCCGTATTTTAAATCATAGACATCAACAATACCTGTTTTTAATCCCCATGCCTTAGGCCTCTCAACGCTCATCATATCGCTGCCTGATGGTGACGTATAATATCCGTTAGTAAAACCGCCTCTGTTAAACAACTGAAGAAGTGTTTTCAAATCGTTTTTATCAACAGCATATTCTTTGGGGTTTTCAAAATAAAGATCTATATATTTTCTGTAAATAGCTGTTACTCCAGCCACATACTCCGGATTTTTCATTCTTCCTTCAATTTTGAAAGAATTAATTCCTGCCTCTATAAGCTGAGGAAGAATTTCAAGAGTTTCTATGTCTTTAGGGCTCATTAAATAGCCCTCATCAACCAACTCATAATTTTTATAAAGCTTATAAGGCAAGCGACAAGGCTGGGCACAGCAGCCCCTGTTGCCGCTTCTTCCGCCCAATATGCTGCTCATTATACATTGGCCTGAATAGGAAACACAAAGTGCACCATGAACAAAACACTCTATATCCACATTAGTTTTTGCTCTGATATTTTTTATTTCTTCTAAAGCAAGCTCTCTGCTTAAAATAACCTTGTCAAATCCATTTTTATTAAGGAATTCAACATCTTCAATAGTGTTTGCAGTAAGCTGCGTACTTGCATTAAGCTTAATATCAGGAAATGAACGCTTAATCAGGTTTGCCGCACCGACATCCTGAACAATGAGCGCATCTACCCCAATTACATAAAGTTCTTTAATAAACTCTATAAACTTAGCCAATTCGCTGTCCTTATAAAGAGTGTTAACAGTGACATATACTTTAACACCGCGTACATGACAATAATCGCATGCTTCTTTAATTTCCTCAACAGAAAAATTACCTGCATATTTTCTTGCACTGAAGCTTTTTCCTCCAAGATAAACCGCATCGGCGCCGTTATTAACAGCAGCCCTCAGTGATTCCGGAGAACCGCAGGGTGAAAGCAATTCAGGTTTAATTGTAATCGGCATATATTTCCCTCCAAAATGATTAAACGGACGAGCTAAAATGTGTACAACATAGGCTCGCCCGTACGCTTACTGTTTATTGTTTCTATTCTTGTGTGATATGTTTTTGCTTGCATCAAGAGCAACAAAATACTCATCAAGCTGATCTTCAACCTGAGCTTTTTCTTCCGCGAGCATATTCATATCATCTTTAAGTATATATATATCCCTGTTAAGCTGTTCAATTTCCTTATTGGAATTTTCAAGCTCAGTTTTTGTACTTTCAAGACTTTTTTTAATATTCGCCAATTCAATTTCAATATCTTCGCGGCATTTCTTTTCTTTAAAATAATCATCTGCAACATTAATTGCAGTCAGTATCGACGCCATGGCCACATTCATTCTGTTTCCGTTGTCTGACGAACGTATTTCTTTATTCTTTTTCTCTATATAATCGGCAACACTTTTCATGTACTCCGGAGATTCAGTTCCCACAAGAGTCATCATTCTGCCCTCTATCATGACCTGAACATGATTTTTTTCAGCCATTAGACATCCACCTCAAAAAACGCATAACTGCAAAATTATAGAACAAGTATACCATAGTACGCCAAATTTCACCATATATTTTTAAAATTTTAAGACATTTGAAACTTTGCTGAAACCTTATCATATGCAGGTGTTTTCACATTATATTGTTTTCCAAGGCAAACTACATCATATATAAGCGTATCTATCTCCGAATTTTTGCCGCTCTCTATGTCACGCTGAAGAGAAGTTTTGATATCAGCTCCAAAGCCATCAACGGTTTTGATATCCTCTTCAAAAAGTGCAGGACTCATGTTTACGCCCATTGCTTCACCGATTGATATTATTTCTTTTACAAGCTCTTTATAAAAGTCTCTTATTTCACCATCAGTATGTATACTTCCCGCAGATATGTTATAATATGCTCCGGTTGCTGCAAAGGCTGATATAAACGTAAATTTTTTGAATGAATCTCTCAAAATATCGTCAGAAATTTCAGCAGCTATTCCGGATTCTTTTAAATCAGACTCAATGCCCATCAATACACTCTCTTCTACTTCTTCTCCATGAGGATTCCCAAATAAAAGCTTAAACACATTACCTGCTTGTACAACTTCACCCGGGGAATTAATGAACGCACTAATATATATGCAGCCCTCAAGGAACTTAACGTCAGGCAGACTTTCTTTAAGCTTTTCGCCGGTCTTAAACATATTTAAGATAGGAATTACTACAGTATCTTTATGCGCAGCTGCCGCTATGACAGGAATTATTTCATCAAGAGAATAACTTTTAACGCACACAAAAATCACATCATACTTCTCCTTAACATCTTTACCTTCAAATGCTTTGACATTATCAAGTAAAATCGTTCCTTTTATGCCCGAATCCAGTTTCAGTCCGTTTTCCAGCATTGCTTTAAGATGAGAGCCTCTAGCCACAAAAGATACATCTTTTTTGACATCAGCCAAAAATGCACCTACGGCTGCACCTGTTCCGCCTGTTCCGATTACTAAGTATTTCATGCGTTCGCCTCCTTATAAAATAAGCTGCTCTTAATACAAAAGAGCAGCTAAATATTCCGTCAAAATATGCACATTATCTGCATCTACAAATTAATAAAATAATGCAGTAAAAGCAGTTATAATTATTTACATCTTTTTACGTCTAAGAAAGCTTGGAATCTCAATGTCAAGCTCAACCTTCTCGCCGTCGTTGTCTACATAAGAAACTACATCTTTCTGTTCTTCGTTCTTAGGCTCATCCTTAGATACAACGTTAGTTTTAACAGGCTCTGCATCTTCTTTAACTTCTGGCTTCTTAGCAACTACTTCATCTATAAATCCATTTGCATCGAGTCCTGTAGCAATAACAGTAACAATAACTTTATCATCAAGCTCTTCATTAAGTGTAGTACCGAATATGATTTCTGCATCAGGATCAATAGCTTCGCTGATAAGACTAGCTGCCTCTCCTGCCTCAAGAAGTCCGAGGTTAGCATCACCGCATATATTAATAAGCACATATTTAGCGCCAGTAATTGTAGTTTCAAGAAGCGGGCTTGAAATAGCAGCTTTTGCAGCCATTTCTGCCTTGTTTTCACCTGTTCCTACACCGATACCCATATGAGCAACGCCCTTATCCGACATAATTGTTCTTACATCGGCAAAATCGAGGTTGATGATGCCGGGGCTAGAAATAAGATCAGTAATACCTGAAACGCCCTGACGAAGAATTTCATCAGCTTTTCTGAATGCTTCAATCATAGTTGTCTTTTTATCTATAATGCTCAAAAGTTTCTGGTTAGGAATAATAACAAGAGTATCTACATGTTTTTTAAGTTCCGCAATACCCAACTCGGCATTTGACATTCTTTTTTTACCCTCAAAAAGGAATGGTTTAGTAACAACACCAACCGTAAGCTTACCCATTTCCTTTGCAATTCCGGCAACTTTAGGTGCCGCTCCTGTACCTGTTCCACCGCCCATACCAGCGGTTACAAATACCATATCTGCATCTTTAAAAGCATTAGAAATTTCTTCTTTTGTTTCATCAACGCTTTTTTCTCCAACCTCAGGATTTCCTCCAGCACCAAGTCCTCTTGTGAGCTTTTCTCCAATCTGTATTTTTGTTGTTGCAAGAGATCTGTCAAGCTGCTGTTTATCTGTATTAATGGAGATAAAGTCTACTCCAGTCATTCCGTCACCAATCATTCGGTCAACAGCATTATTACCGCCGCCGCCTACTCCAACAACTTTTATCTGTGCAACATTGGCATTATTCATATCAAATTCGAGCATAGTAATCCTCCTAAGTTTTTCCCTATATACTGTATATAAAAAATAATTTATCGTATATTATTTAAGTAGATTTAACAGTAGTACATTTTTTTACTCATACATCATTGTATCTTGTTTCTGTCCAATATTCAATAATAAATTTAATTTTTAAAAAATTTTTATTATTTTTCCTCTTGATTAACCTTTATGTTGTATATTTAAAAATAATCGGCTTGCTAAGATCTGTCAAATCAAGGGTTCCTCTATCTTCTTTAGAAATTTCTTTGACAGCTTCTGCCATAGTTTTGATCTTCTCTTCCATTCGGCTGTTGTCGCCAAGAAGCACTTTAACATTATTAATATACGCATATAAATTATCTATATCCGATACATTTATACTAACTGCATCATCTAAAACTCCATATTTACACATAGCATTTGATACAGAAAGCGCAGCCTGAAATGCTTCCGTATTTTCAACCGGTATTTCGCTGTTAATTGTAAATGAAGAAAACTTAAGACCTTCTATAATAGGCAGACTTTCCTCTGTTTCATTCTTTATGTCAATTACTCGTCCGGTTCTGTCTATATATAAAAAGCTCCCAAGGTATTTTATGTAACCGCATATTTTATTTTCACTAACCGATACTATCATTGTATCAGGAAGCTTAAATGATATCTTTACAGATGATATATACGGACTGTCTTTTAGTATATTTTCAGCTTTTAATTTATTAAAAAAGATACCGTTTACGCCCGTATTAAGACCAATCTGACTGCATATTTCATCTTTTGTAAAATAATGAAGGTCATTCATTACAATTTTATCAACTGCAAATACAGGCGATGCCGCAATAAAAAATGCAGTTCCAAAAATTGCTGTCAGAACAAATAAAACTTTTTTAAGTCTGATATTCCTAATTGTTTTTTTATGAGGCCTAATCGTTTTTCTTTTTATAACGGTAGGTTCAGCAAAATCCTCAGTTACATCTCTTTCAGCCTTACAAGATGCACTGTTTACAGCCTTAATATTATCATTGACATTCCGGAATGTATCATTTTCTGTTTTTTCTTCTGAATCGTCCGTTTCATAATTTGATTCATCATTAGACAAATAGTCTAATTCATCATCAAAATCATCATTTATACATTCATCTTCAAAAAAATTCTCATCGTCATTATAGTTTTTTTCTTCATCATGAAAATCTTTGGGCTTACTCTGTTTAGTTGTTTTTTCAATATCATCATCTTTATCAAAGGAATATCGTATCTCTTTCATATGAGTCTCCCCCAAATAATGGTTATCTAGTCGATTTATTATAATCACCGATTAATACATATGTCAACCGAAATCAATCCAACTTTTGACAGCATACATGCCAATTAAATAATTTACTGAATTACCTCTCACCTATTTTTCTCTTTCTCATATTATATAACATAAAAATATATGGGAGGCATAGTATATGCCATGCTGTGATAATTCAGTAAATGCTGTACAGTCAAATTCAATGTCAGACGATTGCATAATTGCGTACAAAATATTTGACCAGTGCCGTAAACAGATTTGTTTAACTCCCTGCATTCTTGGTCCTGCACGCTGTGCTAGAAGTACAGCTGCCTGCAGCGAAGTTATTCAGGAAGGCGATATTGTTGTTCCGCCTATCAACGCAGCTTCTGTATCAATGGATGACTTAACCCTTTGCAAAATACTCATTACCAAGAAAAAACCTAATCCCTTTAGAACAGGATACTGGGATATTGAAATTAAATTTGTATTCTGTTATAATTTGACATTCCGTGATTCCGAATGTGAGTTTATTACATGCTGTCATGCAACAAGCGTTTACACTATGCAAATGACTATGTTCGGTTCAGTCGGAAGCGATACTGCAATGGCAACAGATCTTGTAAATGCTGATGGCCTTTCAACATCATCAGGTCCTTTTGTATCTGTTGAAGCAAAGGCTGCAGGTCTTGCTGCTGAACTTAAACTTACACCTAGATGCAATTGCCCTTGCCCTTGCGATGGCGACGACGGCATCTCTCAGATTCCTACAGCAGTATGTGTAACAATTGGTTTGTTTGCTGTTATCAGGCTTTTCAGACCTGTTAACATGATTGTACGCAACATGGGCTGCTGTGTACCTGAAGAATGTACAGGTGCTGAGGCTGCTACAAATGTATGCGATTTCTTCAACAGCCTTTCATTCCCTTCTGACATGTTCTGCCCACCTACGTTAAGTGAATTAAGTCCTACTACTGCCAACAATAATTGTGGCTGCGGTTGTTGCTGTAACTGAAATCGCTCATAATAATAACGGTGCGGATCACCGCACCGTTATCTTAATACAATATATTTTTAAGCCTTACAAAATCCATAGTTACATAAGCATTCCCATTATTTGATGCAACCGAAATTCCAAGTCCTGTGTTATCCATATACTCGGAAAACATATTGCTTCTGCTTCCCGCGCTGTTTATCCAATATGTATACACTTCTTTTACATTAGTCTCGCATGCAATATTTTCAGAAGCCATAATATAATCTATTCCTTTATCTTTTAGCCTGTCAAACGGAGTAATATTATATTTATTGATATAATCTAAGTAACCCCAGTAAGCCATGTTCAAAGAATGAAGCCTCGCAGACGAAGCTACTTGTTTGTTTATTTTGAAAATATTGAGTCCTGACTTGATTCTTTCAGCATTAATTATATCGTAAAGCAATGATATATCACCGTCAACTGTTGTCTTTGATATGCTGTGCCTTTTACTTTCATCACTATTACTCGAATAAATATAGTTTATTTCATTCGTTCCGGGACTCCATCCAATTTCAACTATACCATAACCATCTGAGTAAGTAACACAGTTTCCTTCCCTGTCACCTCTTGAGCCAAAATCCAATCCCTTAACATTATCACCCGAAGAAACGCCGCGGTATGTAAAGTTTTGACTGTTAGAAAAAAATTCAGATACCATACCGTCTCTCATGCCGATATACAAAAAGTTTAAAAGATTTTTGTTGTATACCCAAATTGTCATGTTCTTCTCAGCGTCTTCAAAAGTGTATGATGGCTGGCCAAAATCAACAATTATTTTTTCATCACTGTCGCCAATAGAAATAGAAGAACCGTTTATTTCCACTTTAGATAACATAAGCTGATAATAAATTTCTACAAGTATTGCCGATGCCTGTTCATATGTAATATATGATTTTGGATAAAAATAATTATCATAGCCCCTTACCACCTTAATTGAAGCAAGGTAGTTTACGTCCTCGGCGTATGCAGCATCAATGCTGTCTTTATCAGCAAAACCTGATAAGCAGTCTTTTTCCGGTTTGATAATGTTTACCCCGGAAAATCTAAGTGCATTAACTGCATACTTACACATTTCTTCTCTTGAAATATAGTTATTTGGCGCAAAAGTAATATCACTTATTCCGCTAACTATACCGTTTTCACTGCAAAAAATCACCTCATTATCATCACAATCAATAAAACTGCTGTCAGAAAGCGTTATTCCAGTTGAACCTGTAGCCGCACGATAAAACCTTACAATAAGTCTGCAAAGTTCTTTTTTTGTTACAACATCCGTCTTATTGGTGCCGTTTGTTATTATGCCAAGTTTTTCTGCTGCAGCCATTGTATTTGTAATATCAGAATCCAACAGCATCGGCTTGCCTGTTGCCATACCGTAAATATCCGCAGCAAATATCTGCGCCGAAACAGAAAACAGCATAACAGCAGCAATAAATAATGCAGTTATACTTTTAATAATTTTCATTTCACACCTCAAGTTAATATGGTGTCTCCTGCAAAGCATTGCAATATGAAACACTTTTTTCAAAAAACCTTAACACAAAATTAATAATA
The DNA here is from genome assembly GCA_040767305.1 of Candidatus Metalachnospira sp. Classification (GTDB taxonomy): domain Bacteria; phylum Bacillota; class Clostridia; order Lachnospirales; family Anaerotignaceae; genus Metalachnospira. The sequence continues at coordinate 54,538 of JAXGOV010000015.1, forward strand.
TTTTACCACATTTTTCGTATTTTTCAAGCTTTTGTTTTACAAAGTGGAGGAACATTGGAAAAATATAGGTAATTTCTAACATAATGCAGATAAAATTAATCAAAATATAATAAAAGTGGAGAATGTTAGGCTATTATAATATCAACTAAATATTAAAAATATAACAGTCAAAAAAGCTGAGTTTCCGACAATTTTGTTGGATGACCTCAGCTTATAATAAACAAAGATAATTTAATTTTTATAATAATTACTAACCCCTGATAAGCAAAAACTAATCAAAAAATAGGCATTCCGTGTGAATCGTAAAAATTATATTCACCGTTAATGTCTTCATTCGGAAGTTCAATTACGCTTAATGACGGATTGCCAAAAACCGAACATTCCTCATTGAATCCTTTATCGGTTTTAAAAGTAATACTGGACAATCGCTTATTATTGCTTACAACAATCAAAAATTCTCCTGTATTATCAACAAAGATATCCTCTGCCCTCTCAGCCAGTTTATTTGCTCTTTTTACTTCTAATAGCTCAAATGAACCGTCTGATTTTTTATTAAAAGCAGCATAGCTGTATTCACCGTCACTATATCCCACAAATGTTTTTTCATCTTTATTTACAATATCAAATATTTCAACTTCTGTA
>JAXGOV010000016.1:0-50578 GCA_040767305.1 Candidatus Metalachnospira sp.
TTTGAACGTCCGCATCTTTCTTTGCGGTGCATATTGGATCTAAAACCTAATTAAAAAAGGTATGCGATTTTCGCATACCTTTTTATTATACCCCGTGCGATTCGTATGTATCGCTATAAAGTTTTTTCGTTTCCTTTTTTCTAAAAAAGGAAAAAGTGTTTAATGTTTTACTTTAATGTAGCCAATCTTTCCTCTATTTGCTTAAGTGTTTCCTTGTACTTAACACCCTTAGCCTTTTCTTCCTCTATAACGGAAGCTGGTGCCTTTGCAACAAAGCCTTGGTTGGCAAGCTTCTTTTCTACACGCTCAACCTCTTTAATCATCTTGTCACGTTCTTTTGTCAAACGCTCTATTTCCTTTGAAATATCAACCAACTCGGCAAAAGGCATGTATACAGTTGCACCGGATATAGCCGCAGATACCGCATCTGCACCAATACCGTCCTTTGACTCCTGTATAATAAGCTCACTTGCATATGCCAAAGTCTTAAAGAATACCGCAGAGCGTTCAAAAATGCCAGCAATTTCAGAATCGGCTGTAACAACATATACAGTTGCTTTCTTGCTTGGAGCAACATTCATTTCCGCACGCACATTTCGTATTGAACGAACGGCATCTTTAATAAGGTCGATTTCCTTCTCGTTATCATTAAAGTCCCACTCAGCCTTAAACTCAGGCCAGTCAGAAAGCATTATTGTCTGCTCGTCACTCTGAAGATGTGTGAATATCTCCTCTGTAATGAACGGTACAAACGGATGAAGAAGCTTAAGCGCATTAATAAGTACTGTCTTAAGTGTCCAAAGAGCTGCATCTCTCGTGCTGTCATCTTTGTTGTACAGTCTGGGCTTAACCATCTCAATATACCAGTCACAGTATTCGTCCCAAAGGAAATCACGGATCTTCTGTGCGGCAAGACCGAGGTCATAGGAATCAAGGTTTTCTGTAACCTCTTTTGCCAAAGTGTTTACCTTAGAAAGTATCCACTTGTCTGCGCCTGTAAGATACAGAAGCGTATCCTCATCAGTTTCATCTTCAAGGTTCATCATAACAAATCTTGAAGCATTCCACAGCTTGTTGTTGAAGTTACGGCAGTCGTCAAGTCTCTCCCAGTAGAAACGCATATCGTTGCCGGGAGCATTACCTGTTACAAGCATAAGTCGCATTGCGTCAGCACCGTATTTATCTATTACATCAATGGGGTCAATTCCGTTTCCAAGACTCTTAGAGAACTTGCGTCCCTTTTCGTCACGTATAAGACCGTGTATAAGAACGTCCTTAAACGGACACTCGCCTATCTGCTCAATTCCGCTGAATACCATTCTTATTACCCAGAAGAAAATAATATCATAGCCTGTTACCATTGTGCTTGTGGGATAGAAATGCTTAAGCTCTTCTGTATCCTCGGGCCAGCCAAGAGTTGAGAACGGCCATAACGCAGATGAGAACCATGTATCCAGAGTATCCTCGTCCTGCTTAAATTCAGTTGAACCGCACTTTGAGCATACAAGTCCCGTAGGGTCCTTTGTTACCTCAATATGTCCGCATTTCTGGCAGTAGTATGCCGGTATACGGTGTCCCCACCAAAGCTGACGTGAAATACACCAGTCACGGATATTTTCAAGCCAATGTGTGTAAATCTTTCCAAAACGTTCGGGTACAAAACGAAGCTCGCCGTCTTTATATACATCAAGAGCAGGCTTAGCCATTTCCTCCATTTTAACGAACCACTGAAGCTTAATCATAGGCTCAACAATCTCGTTGCAGCGTTCATGTACGCCTACCGAATGAGTGATGTCCTCAACACGAACAAGAAGTCCGAGGTCATCAAGCTCCTTAACAATAAGCTTTCTTGCCTCATAACGGTCCATACCCTCGTACTTGCCGCCGTTTGAATTAATAGTACCGTCATCGTTAAATACATTTATCTTAGGCAGGTTGTGTCTTTCTCCTACCTCATAGTCATTAGGGTCATGAGCAGGCGTAATTTTAACAACACCTGTACCAAACTCACGGTCTACATATGAATCTCCCACAATGGGAATTTCCTTATTTACTATAGGAAGAATTACATTCTTTCCTATAAGATGATTGTATCTGTCGTCCTCGGGATGAACTGCAACAGCCGTATCACCGAGCATTGTTTCGGGACGTGTTGTGGCAAGCTCAAGGAACTCATCTGTGCCGGCAATAGGATATTTAATATGCCAGAAATGACCTGCCATATCAACATGGTTTACCTCTGCATCGGAAATTGTGGTCTGGCATTTAGGGCACCAGTTGATGAGTTTTTCACCACGGTAAATATATCCCTTGTTGTACAGGCGAATAAAAGTTTCAAGAACAGCCGCAGAACAGCCCTCGTCCATTGTAAAACGTACTCTGTCCCAGTCGCAGCTTGAACCGAGCTTACGGAGCTGTTTAAGTATCTCCGAGCCATACTCCTCTTTCCATGCCCATGCACGTTCAAGGAACTGCTCTCTTGTAATATCGTTCTTTGTAAGACCTTCTTCCGCCATCTTCTGAACAATCTTAACCTCTGTTGAAATTGAGGCATGGTCTGTTCCGGGAATCCAGAGTGCGTTATATCCGCTCATACGTTTCCAGCGGATAAGTATGTCCTGAAGTGTGTTGTCAAGGGCGTGGCCCATGTGCAGCTTGCCAGTAATATTAGGCGGCGGCATAACAATAGTAAAAGGTTTTTTGGATTTATCAACCTCAGCATGGAAATATTTCTTATTAAGCCAGTTATCATAGATACGTTCTTCTATGCTCGGGTCGTATGTTTTTTCGAGTTCATGAATCATATATATATCTATCCTTTCATAGTTTGTTTTTAAAATAAAAAAAGCCTTCGTCTTTATAATAAGGACGAAAGCGTCGCGGTACCACCTTAATTCATGCCGATAAACAGCATGCACTTGTATACAGCCTGTAACGTAAGCTGACACGGTCTTGGCTAATTAAGCAGAAAAAGCCTGCCTGTTCTCACCCAAACTGCTGACGGACTACCTTCCGATGTACCTGTTCCCACAGTATATCACAGACATGGCAAAGCCAAGAATACTGCTCTCTGACGGCGGCTGCACCGTACTCCTTCCGATAAACACATTTTTACTTATAATGTATTTATGATAGAGTAAAAAAAACCATTTGTCAAGGATAAAATATATATTACTGTTTCTTACAAAATACTTAATTAATTACAAAAGCTATGCCCTCTATTGATGTTTAATTTGAATTGCAATATAATACAATTATAATATGCAACAAAACGGAGGTGTATTAATATGCCACAAATATCTTTCACTGTAATATGGTTAATTGTGCTTGCAATATTTGCTGTTCTTGAGATGGTGACGACCGGTTCTCTTGTTTCGGTTTGGTTTTGTGCAGGTGCATTTGCAGCTTGGCTTGCTGCACTCGCCGGTCTGCCTGTAATGCAGCAAACAGTGATTTTTGTTGTTGTATCACTGCTGCTACTTATCATTATAAAGCCCTTTGTCAACAAACACATCCACAAAAATATAATTGAGACGAATGCTCAGGCATTAATCGGGAAAAATTGTATTGTTGAGGAAGAAATAAACAACTTAGAGGCAAGCGGTACAGTAAAGGCTGACGGAAAGCTTTGGACAGCACGTTCAGAACATGAATATGATGTTATTCCGGTCGGCACAGAAGTAAAAATCATTGATATAAGAGGTGTAAAGCTCATAGTAAAAAAAAATGAAGTAAAGGACCCTGACAGCATAGTAGCCTGACATACGACACACAGATATTTCATCTGCCACTTGAAAGGAGAAGGATATATGAATTTTGCGGACTTTTTTATTATTCCAATTATAGTAATAATCATTGTATTAATTTTAGCTAACATCAAGGTTGTACCCCAGGCAAAGGCTTATGTAGTAGAGCGACTGGGTGCGTATTATGCAACATTCGGTACCGGTCTGCATTTAACCATACCGATTATTGACCGTATTGCAAAGAAAGTAAGCCTTAAGGAGCAGGTAGCGGACTTTCCGCCCCAGCCTGTTATCACAAAGGATAACGTAACAATGCAGATAGATACAGTAATATATCTTCAGGTAACTGATCCCAAGCTGTACTGCTACGGTGTTGACAGACCCCTTAATGCCATTGAGAACCTTACAGCTACAACACTTCGTAACATTATAGGTGATTTGGAGCTTGACCAGACACTTACATCAAGGGATATAATCAATTCAAAGATGCGAGTTATACTTGATGAAGCGACTGACCCGTGGGGAATTAAAATAAACAGAGTTGAGCTTAAGAACATTATGCCGCCCAAGGAAATACAGGATTCCATGGAGAAGCAGATGAAGGCTGAGCGTGAAAGACGAGAGAAAATACTCCAGGCAGAGGGCGAGAAACGCAGTGCCGTTCTTGTTGCTGAGGGTGCTAAAGAGGCTGCTATTCTTAATGCAGAGGCTGAAAAAGAAGCTGCCATTCTTAGAGCCGAGGCTGAAAAAGAAGCTGCCATACGTCGTGCAGAAGGTGAAGCAGAGGCTATTCTTAAGGTACAGAATGCAACTGCAGAGGGTATAAAGATGCTTAACAGCGCATCTCCCGAAGCTAGTGTTATTGCTCTAAAGAGCCTTGAAACACTTCAGAAAGTGGCTGACGGCAAGGCAACAAAGATAATAATCCCTTCAGAAATACAGGGTGTTGCTGGACTTGCAACATCATTTAAGGAATTAATTAAAAACGATAATATGCCAAAAGCATAATAAGCCACCCTTTAAAAGAAGCATAAAAAACTATAATAAAAGACGCCCTATTAAATACAGGCGTCTTTTGTATTCATATAATAATCGTCCAGGTAAACGCAGTTTCCCAATTAAGTTTCTTTGGTTACCTTTCTTGCAAGTAATACCGCCAAGATGAGCGGACGCTTTTAAGCGGCTTTGCGTAGCAAAGTATTGAAAGTGGTTAGATCTTGTAAGGTTTTTATTTAATATTAATTATACATCTGCACTTTGGATAGTTTGAGCAGCCATAAAATTCATTGCCTGCATTTGCACCTCTTGTTGCCACACGTTTTATCATGGTTGCACCGCACTTTGGACAGAGTATGGTTGTCTCTTCCAACAGTTCTTCCTTTGGCTCTTCTTTAGCTGTTTCTTGCGGTTTTTCGGCATTTTTTGTATTCTCTATCAGCTTAGTGTACTTATTCACCAAGTCCTTAGGACATTCCTTGTGCTTAGCAAGCATATAGTTTGCAAACTTCTCAGTTAATGCCTCACCTACTGATGTGGCGTCCCTTTCCGAATTAACGTTTCGTATATAGTTAATAAGCTGATCTGCCCTTATTACCTGTTCCTTGATTTCCTTCTTAGCATATTTTGAATTTAAATATGTTTTAGGATTTGCCAGAACAACAACAGAACGCCAATCATCATAAAATGTTTTTCCCATTAAAGCCTTTGTAAAAACATTTCCTCTTTCGTCTACTCGTATTTTTTTTATTAGCTCTAAATGCCGTCTGTTCTGTGTCACTGGCGAATAAAGACCTTCTTTTTTTCCGCCTTCAAAAGTACGAATAAAGTCACCATTGCTGTTAACCTCAATATTTCCCACAAGATTTTTGCATTCTACAACAATAAATCTTTTTTTAGTTATAATCAAGTAATCAATCTGTGCAGTAAACCCCTCATACTCAAGATACAAATCATGTATAACCCACATCGGCATATGGCTGTTTTTCAGTTCATATGCTATATTATCTTCACCATAAATGCCTGCCTTCAATAAACGTAAATCACGCTCAAAAGATTTTTTTGCCGAAGTCGGTATTTTATCGCTTAAAGCCGTTAATTCCTCAAGCTGTTCTCGTGCCGAACTGCTTTCTTTAAGGAATACAGGCTCTTTTATTTTATCAAACAAACCCATTAATGTGACCTCCAGAATATGTAAATTAAATACCATTATATACTAAATTTACATAAAATCAAACAAAAAACGCCCTATTTACTTAGGACGTCTCTTCTATTCTTATCGTATTTCCCAATAAAGTTTCTTTGGTTACCTTTCTTTAAAGAAAGGTAATATCTTTAGGTTTTCAAGCTTTTGAAGTAAGCTTTTAAAAATCCTTTCCGCAATTGTTGCAATGCCACTTTACGCCTATTCTGTCCATGGCATAAATCCCTCGTAAAAGCAGGTCAACCGTTTTGTATAACGTGGAAACTCTTTTCACATTATTAGAATGACAGTACGGACATCGTACCTCCAAATCACTTTCGTCAACTACTCCGACACATTTGTCATCAACACACGAGTCAGACTCGTTATCATTAACGGCTTTATTTTCTTTATTTTGTTTGGGTTCTTTGCTTTCCTTTTTCTCTTCATTCTCAGCCATACTAAAATCTCCTATCCGTTATAAACTAAGCATACAGTATGTTTAAAATGCTATTCTTTGTCTTTTTTCCTGCACTCACTGCAGTTACCGCTGCAGCCTGAGCACGAACCTCCGCAGCAGCTGCCCTTATGCTTAATCATATATCTGATGGCAAAGAATAGGCAAACCACAACCAGAATTATTAAAATCCAATCCATTATATTCATAAAATCAACTCATTTCTAGGAATAACTCCTCAAACAATATACATTGTCTCAGTATGTGAGTTAATGTCTAAAACAGCATTATTAAGTTGTAAACCGCAAAAGCTATGCACCACGCAAATACCGTCTGTCCAAATGCAATAGCCGCTGCCCAAAGCCCGGAGTGCAGTTCACGTTTAACAGCCGCAACAGCCGCAACACACGGTGTGTATAATAGCGTAAATATAAGAAACGATATTGCGCCTGTGTGGTAAATAACCCCTGTAAAGCTGTGCCTATTTCTCCGCCAATTAATACACTTAAAGTGCTTATAACAGCCTCTTTTGCCGAAAATCCTGTAATCAACGCAGTTGCCGCACGCCAGTCACCAAAGCCAAGCGGTATGAAAATCGGTGATATTGAACGTCCTATTAATGCAAGCATACTCATTGAACTGTCTGCCACCACATTAAACCTTGTATCAAATGTCTGTAAAAACCAGATGATAACCGAAGCAGTAAATATAACCGTAAACGCCTTTGTAATAAAGTCCTTTGCTTTGTCCCAAATCAGCATAAATACCGATTTAAATCCCGGCATACGATAATTGGGCAGTTCCATAACAAACGGAACAGGCTCGCCATGGAACGCTGTTTTTTTCAGTATAAAGCCAACAACCACACCCATTATCATGCCGAATATGTATAACCCTATCATAGCCAACGCTCTGTACTTAACAGGGAAAAATGCCTGAACAAACACAGTATATATCGGCAGCTTAGCCGAACAGCTCATAAACGGTGTTAAAATTATAGTCATCTTTCTGTCACGGTCAGACGGCAGAGTACGGCTCGCCATAATAGCCGGCACCGAGCATCCGAAGCCTATTATCATAGGCACAAACGACCTGCCTGAAAGTCCGATTTTTCTTAGTGCCTTATCCATAACAAATGCAACTCGTGCCATATATCCGCTGTCCTCAAGCATAGAAAGGAAGAAGAACAGCACCACGATAGTCGGCAGGAACGACAATACACTGCCCACACCGGCAATTGCACCGTCAACAATAAGCGAATGCACCACCGGATTGATACCGTAAGCCGTAAGCCCACGGTCAATACCCAATGCAGCGCCGTCAATCAATATTGTAAACCCTTCCGACAGCCACGCACCAAATACACCAAAGGTCAGCCAGAATATTATTCCCATTATGCCAATAAATATTGGTATAGCCCAAATCCTGTGTGTCAGCACACTGTCAATCTTGACACTTCTGGCATGTGCCTTTGACTCGCCGTTTTTAACCACAGATCTTGCACATACCCGCTCAATAAATGCGTATCGCATGTCAGCCAGTGCCGCTTCCCTGTCAGTTTCTGTTTCACGCTCCATTTCGGTCACTATATGCTCCAGCATATCCTTTTCGTTATCCGAGAGCCTGAGTGCATTAAGCATAGGTTCATCGCCTTCAATAAGCTTTGTAGCCGCAAACCTTGCAGGTACGTTTATCCTGTCCGCATGGTCCTCAACCAGATGTGCCACCGAATGTATTGCCCTGTGCACCGCACCTGTACAGAAATCCATGACAGCAGGCTTGCGCTTATGCTCGGCTGTCTCAATTGCAATCTCTATAAGCTCGTCAACGCCCTCGTTTTTAACAGCCGCAAGGGGCACAACAGGCACACCCAAGTCCTGTGAAAGCTGACTTATCTTAATTGTATTGCCGTTTTCACGCATCTCGTCCATCATGTTAAGAGCGATTACCATTGGTATATCAAGCTCAATAAGCTGTAAAGACAGATACAGATTACGCTCAATATTAGTTGCGTCTGTTATATTTATAATGCAGTCTATCTTTTCATTGATTAAAAAATCTCTTGTCACAATCTCCTCTGATGTATACGGTGACAGTGAATAAATGCCCGGCAGGTCAACTATTGTTACATCGGGGTGCCCCTTTACCTTCCCGCTTTTCCCCTCAACCGTTACACCGGGGAAGTTACCCACATGCTGATTAGAGCCTGTCAATTGATTAAAGAGTGTTGTTTTACCGCAGTTCTGATTACCGCCAAGCGCAAATATCATTTACCTTCAGCCACCCTTTCAACGTCAATATCTTTTGCATCATCAACGCGGATAGTCAGTTCATATCCACGCAAATGTATTTCAATAGGATCTCCCATGGGAGCAACCTTACGAATCATTACTTTAGTCCTTGGAGTCAAACCCATATCAAGAAGTCTGCGGCGCAAAGCACCCTCGCCTCTTACCGCTGTTATTATACCTGTTTCTCCTATTGCCAGTTCATTAAGCGTCATAATAGAATTACCTCTTTATTTGTTTGTTAGTTAATCATAACAATTCACTGGATTTATTTTAGCAAACATATATTTATCTGTCAACTGTATAGTATAAAATATTTTTTGTAATACTTTTTAAGCCTTTGGCAAATAAAAAAAGACCTCGAAACACTTTGTTCCAAGGTCTTGAAATCTCAATATCTTACATCTCTTAATTACCTGTCTTTTCCGCAGGCGACGGATATGAAAGTTAATTTATATACTAGCCGACTGCCTTAAATAACTTAGCAAGGAACTCCGCCGTTTTCAGGAATATTAGGTTTATTGGGCAGCGGAATAAAATTAGAATTATCAGTGCCTCCCTGTCCTATTGCCTCAATTGATGAACGTCTATTAACTTTTGAAATCATATTAAGAACTTCCTGTTCTGTTACCTCTGCTGTACCATCTTCTATTGAAGTGGTATCATAGCCTGCTTTATCAAGTATTCGCTTAACATCAGCAATCGTTAATACCCTGTGGGGATCATCTGTGCTTGAAATTATATTTACTGCAACTGCCCATTTAATTGCAGAAACAGCATTATGATCAGCACTGTTAGTATTATATGCAACTACGCCATGAACATTGAGGCTTCCTTCCATATTCCATAAGATAAGGCATAAATCCTGAAGAGTCATTTTATCTTCGGCTATAATTGCACCGCCTGTACCGCCTTGTCCTGATGCACCGCCTGTGCCTTCTTGTCCTTGCGCACCGCCTATGCCGCCTTGCCCTGATGTTTCTCCTGTACCACCTTGTCCTTGTGCACCGCCTGTACCGCCTTGGCCTGATGCACCGCCTGTACTGTCTTGGCCTGATGCACCGCCTGTGCCGCCTTGGCCTGATGCACCGCCTGTGTCGCCCTGTCCTGGTGCAACATGATCAGGTGCTGGTGGTGGTGTTTGTGGTGGTGTCTGTGGTTGTTGTGGTGGTGGTGGTGTCTGTGTCTGTGGTGGTGATGGTATCAGTGTTTGTGATGGTGTCTGTGGTGGCAGTAAAGATTGACCATAATCAGTACCGTTATACGATCCACCATAAACAATGACATCATATGCAAACGCAGGAATACTCATGCTTACTGCAACACTTGCGGCAATAACCGCCAATAATATTTTTTTCATATAACTGCCCCACCTTTAATTGATATATAATTTATGTTATTTTTCAGACTCAATAATTACTTTATTATATATGTAATATTTGGAAATTACAATACATTCTAATTTCAATTTCAAAATTTATATTATAATCAAACCAATAGTTCATTATATATTATAAATTATTTAAATAAAAAGAGACACAAAGTGTCCCTTTTTTTAATTACATTATCTGTCGTAAACATATAAACCTAAATGATTAAAGCCTTCAATTACCTGAATTGATCCACGCTTTGTAGATTTGATAATCATTCTGAGAGCTCTTATTTTTGTTACTTCCTTTGGTGTGCCTACAATTGAAGATGCGTCGTATCCGGCGTTATAAAGCATCTGCTTAACATCAGCAACCGTTAATACTTTTTGAGGATCATCTGTACCTGAAATTACACTTCTGGCAACTGCCCATTTTACTGCGGAAACGGCATATTTATCAGCAGAGAATGCGCTGTATGCTTTCTTTCCGGGAGCATCGGGACAGCCTGCCATATTCCATAAAATAAGACATAAATCCTGAAGTTTCATGTTATCCTCAGCACCTAATGTATTATCTGAAATACCAACAATAACGCCGTCTTTAAAAGCAATGTTGACAATATCATTATCTTCTTTTGAAACATCTGTAAAGTTATGTTCAGCATTATAAACAGGAGTCTCAGGCACTGGTCTGTTATCTGTTCCGCCTACTACATTAACCTGATATGCAAACGCCGGTAAACTCATGCTTACTGCCAAAGCTGCGGCAACAATCGCCATAATCATTTTTTTCATATAAACGTCCTCCTTAAATTGTAATGAATTATGATACTTGTATTTATTAATTATATTATATTACAATCTTATTCATTATTCAACAAAGTTACAGAAATATTTCGTAAATAAAAACATGAGTTCGCAAAAAATGTCGAAATATTACTTTATACATTTGTATTACCTTATGTTGACAAGAACATAGGTTCGCAATATAATTGTGTCATAAAACGACTAAAAAGTCATGGAGGTAAAAAAATGAAACAAAAGATAAATTACATAGCGGAGCTCAATGCATTTAATCGCTGGCTGTCAACCAACTATCTTCCGCCGAAATCACAGCTTCTCTGGTCTCGCATGATAGCGCTTTTCAATCAAAGCGGCTGGGAGGATAAAATCGTTGCAGACAACCCTTCTCTTATGCAGCAGGTCGGAGAAAAAAGAGAGGCAACATTCATTTACCAAATAAGAAAGCCTCTCATTGACAATAACCTGATTCAGCTTTATAAAGGACGCAAAGGACATCCGAACAAATACCGTATGCTTTATATGGCAGACGAAAACAAGCAGACAAGTTCCGCAAAGGATATTATGAATTACATAGAAAGCATTAATAATAACAACAAAATTCAGGTGCTTAAAGACATTGGCATAGGTTAAGCACACTATTATCAACAGCTTGTCCACAGGTTATCAACAGACTTATTCACAATCAGTGGATATTTGACCTTTTGAAATGATTAGCGAAGTATAATTAGTATGATAAAAAGCAATAAAACAGGAATTATAAAAAGCACTATAACAGGAAGTTTATAGCGCAGACATTAATAAATAAAAAGAAAAAGAAATTAAATTTATATATAAGAGCGGGTGAGCATATGAGCATAGGAAATTATGTTGATTGGGATAAAGCAGCTGAGGAGCTTTTAAAGGCATCTGAAAACAATAAGCGTGTGTTGGAATCTGTAAAGCTGATGCTAAAAACACTTGAGCATCGTTTAAGTCATGAGCTGACAGAGGATGATAAAATAAATGTATTGCTTGAAAAACAAGAGCTTACTGCACGCATACAGCTGTTGGAGGACGAGATTGAGGTTTTTGATAATGCATGGGGTTCATTGTCCAATGATGAAAGGATAGTTCTTGAGGAATTGTATACAAAGTGTCCCAGAGATAAAATGGCGGCAGTATACAATGCCTGTGACAGACTAGGCTGTGAACAGGCAAGCATCTACCGCAGAAAAAACGAAGCTTTAAAAAGATTCAAAAAGCTGATTGTCTGAATTTATATTCATTTTGCTGACACCTCTATGAATTGCTCTTAAGCTCATACCTACGCTTTAAAACAGCAATCCATAAGGCAGAGACAGCAAGTGCAGTCACAATATAAATCAACCGACTGTCATGTATTGCCTTGCCAATCCAGTAAGACGGCAGGAACGACAGCAGATATTGTACATTTGTTCCTATAAAATACGGTGCAAATACACCAAGCAGTATTATGACAGACAGCTTTGTTACTGCAAAGCCCTCCAGCTTGTTTGACGACAGCACTACGACTATAAGCGTAATGATAAGCCCCTGAACAGCACCCGAGAGTGACAGCATTATCATAGTGATGACCGACAAATCACTCAGCTTAAAAACAGCCAGAAATACAGCCGTCATAACAAAAGAAATTGCAGTAGTAATTACGAGCCTTGACACAATATATCCGTCCTTGCCCAGCGGAGTTACCGCAAGATAACTTGCGGCATTGTCGTCTTTTTCCTCCAGCATAACCATGGTTGCAATAAAGCAGTACATAATCGGCAGTATGAAAGTAAAGTAAATATCAAACAGTCCGTAGTATGGTGCCAGAACATAAGGCTTTGAATAGTATGCTGTCAGATACCTTTCCAAGGCAGGCACTCCGAACTTAATCGCCGTACCGCAGAGAAAAGGCGAAACAAGTGCAACCACCTGCATCATGTCATACTTAACAAAACGCATCATCTGTTTAAAGCTTAACCAAATGGCTCTCACAGCTTCACACCTCCAATGCTTTTGAACATACGCTCGGTATTTCTGTATGCCCAAACATCTAAAAAGGCAATCAATATTAATGCCAAAAGCCCGCCGATTATCAGCCTGTCCGTCCTTCCCTCAACCATGCTGATTAACGTATTGAACGGATAGAACCAAAGTCTCTGCCATGAACCGAACAAATAAAATATCGGCGGAATAAAGCAGACAAGCTCTATGGGTATTATGGCAAATATAAACTGATTAAGGCTGTTTACTTTCGTTCCCGCAATGATTCCGATGAGTGTGAATATAATAGAGGTCAGAGCCGTACCGACAAGTGTCAGCAATAAATTCTCCACTCCTGCCGCCAAAGCAATAATCAGAGCAACAATCTCCGTAATAAAGCAGAGTGAAACAACCTTAGATATAATATACTCCGATGTTTTTATAGGAGAAACCGCAACGGCATTAAGCACTCCCTGACTTTTTTCCAAAAGCACAATAGCACCCATGAAAAACAGTCCCATTGCTGCCGGATCGGAAAAAATCAGTATGGCAGACGCCTTATCTCTCCAAGCTTCCGGGAATGCCGACAACAGGAGTACATACAATATGCTCAATACTGCGTATATAAAATAAAAGCCGTATTTAAGCTGAAATCGCATATCCCAAAAAATCAAATTTCTTTGTCTCACTCCAAAGTCCTCCCTGTAATATCAATGAAAATATCGTTCAAAGTAGGCTCACTGCTGTGAATGGAAATCAAGCGGTTGCTTTTTATCAGCTCCTGCAGTTTTTCGTCCTCGGAAACATTGCTCAATAAGCATGAAGCCTCTTTCTCGCCGTTTTCTATCCATGTATAGGTCACTTTAGCCGCACCTCTTTTCATTATCAGATTATGCGGAGAATCAAGCGCACATATTTTACCGTTCACAATAAACGCTACCCTGTCGCAAAGCTCAGTTGCGTCAACCATGTTGTGTGTGGTAAGAATAATTGTTTTGCCCTTCTTCTTTTCCTCCAATATCATGTCCTTAATTAGCCGGCTGTTTGTTGGATCAAGACCGCTGGTAGGCTCATCAAGGAAAAGCACAGACAGGTTATGCAAAAGAGCCTTTATGAAATTCAGTCTTGCCTTCATACCCTTTGAGTATTCTGACACCCTTTTGTCGGCATCATTAATAAGACCGACGGCCTCCAAAAGCTCATCAACGGGACGCGACTCTCCTAAATAAAGCGAACCGAAAAATTTAAGGTTTTCCCTTGCCGTAAGCTTTTCATACATGGTTGAAAACTCAAAGTCAACACCGATTTTTTCGTAAAATTTCTTAGTGTGCTTTTTGCATTCAACGCCCTCCACCATGGCGGAGCCTTCATAGGTTTCCAAAAGTCCGGTCAGTATTTTCTGAAGTGTGGTTTTTCCCGCACCCGAAGGACCGAGGAAACCGAAAATCTCACCGTTTTGTACACTGAAACTCATGTCTGTTATATACGGTTTTTTTGTGTAGCTGAAACATAAATTGCTGACTTCAATCATAAATTCCCTCCGCACTGTTTGACTGATTTTATATTAATAGTCAAAATAATAAAATTTATATGTCCGGTCAAATACAAACCGGACCATTTTACTGCAATAACTGTATAACCAAGCCCTTAACCAAAAGCTTTATTGAGTCATCAAATTTATCATCATCGAACTCGTTTCTATGCAGTGATGCAAAATATATATTTCTGAATGCCGACGAAAACACCTCAATATCACAGTCATTTTTCCTGCCCAAAACATCAAATAAGCGTTCAATCATTAAATTATCCTGCATTAAATGGTTTTGAACTATATCCTTTGGCAGTTTTCTCGTAATAAGCTCAATCTCGTCTGTATTAAGCATTCTGAGTATTGGCATATCCTCGGCTTTCTTATAGAAATCAAATAGAATATCTGTCAGCTCATCAATTGTAACTTCATTGGGCTTAATATTATAAATGGCATCTAAAAGCTGTTTTTCAATGTTGTTGTGCTGTTCTGATATTACTTCAAACAGCAGCCTCTCCTTTGACTCATAGAACAGGTAAAAAGTACCCTTCGGTATTTTCACACGCTTAACAAGCTCATCAACCGTTGTCCGCCTTATTCCGTACAGGTCAAGGCACTTTGCCGCCTCTTTTTTCAGGCGGTTTAAAATATATTCTTTTTCCTCCGTTGAGTAGCACTTAGGCAACTTATTTCACCTCAAAAATCATACTAATAAAATACGGTCTGCATCACCAATATTTTATCTCCCTAATTATAAAGCTATTCACAGCAATTTATATTTTCATGTCCTCAATAATATTAAGAAGCTTTTCCCAAGTCTTTTGGGTTAATATAAACTGACTGTAATGTTTCTTTACATTTTTACGGTATTTATCAAATTCGTCAATAATCGACAGAAAACGCTCATTTTTAAAATACTCTGCCAGCTTAGGCAGCGTTTCTACAAGTGTCTTTCGCATAAAATCCATTTCCTGCTCAAACTCATCAGGGTGTGTAATATAAACCAAAAGCGGCTTATACCTTACCCAGCCTGTACAGGCGGCAAGAAATCTTGTAACAATGGTCGGCGACTGCGCCGTGATAGGTGAAAGCTGTATCGGCAGTACACCGTCAAGCAAATGGTTGTAAATGGAAAAACCGTCATGAAATGCATAGCAGGGAATTTGCTTCACCACCCTGTCATGCAGCATGGTAGAAAGAAATGTATCCTCGCCCCTTGCTCCCGGCGGATTGTAAAATGGAAAAGTTCTCTCAGGCTGAGTCAAATTCAAACAAAGGTTTGCACCTGATATAAATTTGCATTTATTAATTTCAGGTACTTCCTTAACCTCTTTGTTTATCAGCACTTCCTTGGAAGCATATGTAACACCTCCTGAATCCATAAGACGTTTCATATTATCCCAGTTTATTATGTCGTTGCTGATTGCTTCAATAAATGCCTGAAAATCACCTTCGGTGAGTGTGTCGTTAAATTCAATCTGCGGAATCGGCGAAATATAGCCGCAATGATATCCGTTTGTATAGTCGGCATTTTGTATTTCACGCAAATGCGTATATATAACCTGCTGACCGCTCCAAAGGCAAAAATCATTGTTGTTGGTAACCGCAACCGGGTATTCATCATCATCAAGAAAGAGCAGATAGTCTATTTGATTTTCCAAAGCCGCAAATAAAATTGCATTTCGTTTTCCTGCATATCCGGGGCTGAAAACACTTTTCAGTTCCGACTTGGTAAATTCCTCTCTTCTGGTCAGATACTGAATGCTTTTCAGAGCATTCTTTGCACCTAAAAACACTATGTCGTCAAGTGCATCAACTATTTCCTGACTCAGATTTGTATAGTCGGTTGATTTTGTATTCAGATAGTCCAAATCATATGCGACAAAAAGACTGAGACTTACATCCAAATCGGGGAACTTCTTCAGTACGGCTTTCCAACCGCTGATATGTGCGTTAAGTACCTTACGAAAGCTTTTTCTGCCTGTAGCAAAACCTAAACCTAATCTTATTTTCTTCATTTGTACCCCTTTCCTTGAAAATTAGAACTACTGATGCAGACCTATGTTATTATTATAACACAAATCTAAACTTATGTCTAATTATAAGTACAATTGTGTTTAGTCTGCGGCATTGTCATACCGTTATTTCAATACGATTATTCTCGGGGCCGAGTATACAGCTTTCATAATATCCGTCGCCTGTAATACGGGGACCGCTCAGCACTTTATACCCAGCAGCTTGAAGCTTATTAGTAAGGCTGTCAACCGCCTCCCTGCTTCCGACACTGAACGCCATGTGAATATATCCCGTACGAAATTCAGTCGCAGAACCGTCCGTCAAATTCTCTCTGGTCATAATCTCAAGTCTTGCGCCGTCCTCAAAGGAAAGAAAATAGGACTTAAAGCCAGTATTAATATTATGGTAAATACCACCCGAAACTGCACCGAAATATGTTTCAAAGAATTCTTTGCCGGACTCTAAATCTTTAAAATACCCAGCTATATGTTCAATTTTCATACAGTTCCTCCTTTATTTTTCCAGTCTTTTTGACTAAATTAGTCTATATAGTCATTATAACCGCAAAAAAATAAATGTCAACAGTATTCAGCTATTGACATTTATTTAACATATTCAATATTTATTTTTTACAGTCTCTGGAAACATTAAGCAGAAGACCGATAGATGCCATCATAACAACAAGTGAAGTACCGCCATAGCTGATAAAGGGCATAGGCATACCTGTGTTTGGCATGGAGTTTGTAACAACGGCGATATTTATTATGACCTGAATGGCAATCATAGTGGTAATACCCGTTGCTGCATAAGATGAGAACTTATCCTTGGCCGTCATTGCGATTTTAATGCCACGCCAGATGAGCAGTGTAAAAAGCAGGATAAGCACAATTGCACCTACAAGACCTAATTCCTCGCATATAATAGCGAAAATAATATCGTTGTAGCTCTCGGGTATAAATGTCTTTTGACGGCTCTGACCTATACCAAGGCCGAATAAACCGCCAGATGCAACGGCGTACAGCGACTGAATTATCTGATAACCTGATTTATTCGGATCGCCCCACGGATCAAGCCAGCCGGTTATTCTGGCACGGCGGTAGCTCTCTGCCATAGTCAGTCCGATAAATGCCATTACACCAAGCACAGCCATTACAACAAAGTGCGCCAATTTATCACTGGCTACAAACATAATCATTAAGCCTACAACTACAACAACGATACCTGTTGAGAGGTTTTCGGTTGCTATCAAAATAAACGCCAGAAGAACAGGGAATGAGCACCTAAGAAACATCAAAAAGTTGCCCATCAGCAGGTCATGGTACTTTATGACATACCCGCTCATGAAAATAATGATGATAAACTTGGCGAACTCGGAGGGCTGAAACGATGTGCCCAAAACCTGGAGCCAACGGTTGGAACCATTGGTCGCAACACCTATTACCAATACGGCGCCTAATACAAATACAATAAACAGGTACATAGGTCTTGCAATACGGCGGAATGCCTCGGTATTGATACTCATGCAGGCTATCATGCCGACTACGCCGACCAATGCCCATCTAAGCTGGCGGCTGAAGAAGAAAAATTTATCATGGCCGAACTGTGCCTCGGTCATTGCATAGTAATAGCTTGAGGAAAAGACCATAACAAGGCCAAACATGATAAGCAGAATGACCAGTATAAGGACTGTATAGTCAATGCCCCTAAACGGATGAGGATTAATAAGCGTACGCAGGTGCAGCTTACCATTCTCCGGGATATCGCCTGAATATGTATTCGTCAATCTATGTACGTTATTCGGTTTTCGTTTCCTGTGCGTACTTTGCGGCACCAACACTCACCACCTTAAACAACATAAAGTACTAAAACCTTGGAACTCCGTTCCAAACCTTAGTAAGCCTTTAAAAAGGCTTAACCTAAACTTTTGTTTCTGCAACAATGTACATTGTTGCAGTGTGAAAATTTTTGCCCAGCTTTTTATAAAAAGCTGGAAAAGGTTTTGATCTTATTCCTTAATCAGTTCTTTGAAAATCCTGCCTCGCTGTTCATAGTCCTCGAACATGCCCCAGCTGGCACAGGCCGGTGATAATAAAATACAGTCACCCTCGTCTGCCGCTGCCCTGCACTTGTCTATGCACTCCTTAAAGTCCTCGGCAAAATCATACTCATGAAACCCATACTCGTCACAGCAGGCAGCTATCTTTGGCGCAGTAACACCGATTAAAATAAGCTTCTTTACCCTGCCGTTAAACAGCCTAACCCACTCATCATACTCCGAATCCTTATCATACCCGCCGCCTATAAGCACAATCGGCTTTTTCATAGCCAATACCGCACGAATAGCCGCATCGGGATTAGTACCCTTTGAATCGTTGTAACAGTCCACACCGTTATATGTTCCGCAGTACTCAATTCTGTGCTCAACACCGTTGAAGCTCAACAGCACTCGGCGTATGTCATCAAGCCTAACGCCTGCACACACGGCACATGCCACAGCCGCCATAACATTCTCGTAGTTATGCACACCAAGTATCTTAAGCTCATTGATATCAATAAGCATTTCGTCAATACCGTTCCAAATAATATGTATATGCTCTCCGTCAAGGAATATTCCCTCTTCAAGGTGTTCCGTACTGGAGAAAAAGAATACTCTGCCCTTTGTTTTGTCCGCCATTTTAACACAGTATTCATCGTTTTTATTAAGTATTGTATAGTCCTCAGCTGTCTGGTTTTCAAATATCATTTCCTTAACGGCCACATAGTTTTCCATAGTCTTGTGTCTGTTAAGATGGTCGGGTGTGATATTAAGCACCGCTGATATATGCGGTCTGAATGTCTTTGTACCCTCAAGCTGAAACGAGCTTATCTCGGCACATACATAGTCACCTTCGGTAAGGCTTTGAACCTTTTGTGAATACGCAATACCGATATTGCCAACAACAGCGGTATTTTTATACTTGGTATCAAGCAAAAGCCCTGTAAGAGTAGTTGTTGTTGTCTTGCCGTTTGTGCCTGTAATAGCGCATACAGGACACGGAGTAAGGCTGTACGCAAGTTCAACCTCACTTACCACCTCTGTTCCGTCTGCCAATGCTTTCTGAACAAAAGGCAGGTCAAAGGGTACTCCGGGGCTTAAAACAACAGTATCAAATTCATCTATAATATCATCAGGATTACTGCCGGCATAAATATCTATACCGCTTTTTTTATATGCGGATATATCATGCAGTTTAATAAGTACGTCCATCGGCTTGATATCCTGAAGAGTTACCTTTGCACCATATGAGGCTAAAAGCTCGGCAGCCGCAATACCGCTTCTTGCCATACCGCAGACAATATATTTTTTATTCTTTAAGGTATGTATATCAATCATTTATAAAGTTCTTCCTTTCATAAGGCCTAATGCTTTACCATTTCTTATGGCACTTGCTTTATTAATCAAATATAAAAACACAGTCAGATAAATCAATATATTCCCTGACATCCGAGATATGCCACAAGACATGCCAAAGCAGTCACAATATAGAACAAAGTGACTACCTTAGTTTCACTCCAGCCGCTTAACTCAAAGTGATGGTGCTTGGCCAGTGCCATTTTAAACACACGCTTTTTAGTTTTTATAAACCGATACCTGAATCATAACAGATAATGTTTCCAAGAAATATATTATACCGGCTATCAGTATAAACACCGGCATTTTAAGTATAAACGCACAGGCTACAACAAAGCCTCCCATGGCAAGTGAGCCTGTATCGCCCATAAATACCTTAGCCGGGTATGCATTAAATATAAGAAATGCAAGCAAACCGCCGATCATAGCGCCTGCCGTTACGATCCCGTTTCCCGCGACATATGCACACATAGTGAAAAATACCGTAACAATAAGTGTAACACCGTCTGAAAGTCCGTCAAGCCCGTCAGTAAGATTAACACCGTTTACCGTACCGAGAATTGCAATTATTGCAAACGGTATAAAGAACATACCCAAGTCCCAAAGCTTTCCGCCTGAAAACGGTATATAAATTGCGGTACCGATGCCTGATTTATACAGATAATACAGGAAAGCCCCACACACCAACAGCTGTCCGACTATTTTCTGCATAGGCTTAAGTCCCAGTGAACGTTTTTTAACAACCTTTATATAATCGTCCAAAAAGCCGATAAAACCAAAGCCTAGTGTAACAAGAATCACCACAATGGCCTCTTGTGTCGGCTTCATTATCATGGTTGCAACAGTAAATGCCAAAATAAAAGCAATACCGCCCATAGTAGGCGTACCGTTTTTCTTAAGGTGTGCCTGAGGACCGTCGTCACGCACTGTCTGGCCGAATTTAAGCCTGTGCAGAAAAGGAATGAGCACAGGGCATATAAGCACTCCGATAACAAATGCAAGTATTAATGTATATATACCTTTAATGATAAGATTCATTTGTATAACTCCCTTTAACACAATCAAGATATAAGGCTAAAAGACAGCCTTATGATCTTTGCAGTTCTTCAACTATTCTTGAAAAGCCCATAGCATGTGATGCTTTAACAAGTATTGTTCCTGTCGGCACATATTCCTCATTCAGCATATCCTCAACACAGTCGAAGTGTCTGACAAATGTAATGCCGTTGCTTTCGGCTTCTCTGCAAATATTTTCGGATAATTCGCCGATGCCTATTACACCGTCTATGCTCTTTTCAGCCAGATACCTGCCGATGTCAGAGTGCATTTCAGCCCCGTACACTCCAAGCTCGCCCATATCCCCGACAATTGCAATTTTAACACCGTCACAAGAAGCAAGAACATCAATTGCGGCCTTCATGGACACCGGATTTGCGTTATAGGAATCATCTATTACCTTTGCACCATTATCCAGCTCAATAACTTCCATACGTTTGCCGGTAGGATTAAAGTTCTCAATACCGTCTTTTATCATACTTATGTCAAGTCCGCGGATAAATCCCACAGAAGCTGCGGCAAGTGCATTAAGCACCATATGTTCACCTGCAACCGAAATATAAACATCAATGGTACCGACAGGTGTATGAATGGTACATTTAGTGCCTTTAATGCCGTAGCTCACTATATTGTCAGCCCAGATATCATTATTTTCGCCTATGCCGTACCAAATGATTTTTACATCTGCCGGAAGTCCGTATTTTTGTTCGCTGCCGTGAAGTTTCATAAGCATATCATCATCGCCGTTAAGCACCGCAAAGCCGCCGCTTTTTATATACGGCAGCATTTCGCACTTTGCCTGCAATATACCCTCTCTTGAGCCAAGGTTTTCTATATGTGATACTCCAATATTGGTTATAACACCGATATCAGGCGCACAGGTACTGGCAAGAGCGTCTATCTCACCAAAATGGTTCATGCCTATCTCAATAACAGCCGTTTCATAGGTGCTGTCAAGGGCAAAAAGCGTAATGGGCACACCAATATCGTTATTATAGTTTCCGCCGGTTTTAAGCGTTGAATATTTCCTGCTTAAAACATCGGATATCATGTCTTTTGTTGTTGTCTTGCCGACACTGCCTGTTACGTTTGTAAGTGTAATATCAAACATTCTGCGATAACCGCCGGCCAGGCTTAAAAGTGCCTTTCTTGTATCGCCTGCAATAATAATGCCCTTGCCCACAGGCGGAGTATGCATTTCTTCGCTCAGCACACAGACTGCGCCCTTTTCCCATGCCTGCTCAATAAAGCTATGGCCGTCAAAGCGCTCACCACGCAGTGCAACAAACAAACAGCCTTCGGTTATTGTTCTTGAATCAGTTGTTATATGGCGGATAGTGCCGTCTGCACCTCTCAGCTCGCCGAGTGCAAACTGTGCCGCCTGTAAAGAAGAAATATTATTCATTTAACTCACCTTTTTTACCTTAAACACTGGGACTCTGTCCCAAACCCTGCCCGCTTTTTAAAAAAAGCGGAGTAAAAACTTTTATTCGGAAACTCCGTTTCCTTTATAGTATAAATTAAAAAACGATTTTAACTTTTTGAGGGATTCACTCCCGAAAAAAGCCAGAAGAACGGCGGTGTTTCAAGGCTTTCAGCCGATGGAAAGAGCCGTTCATACCTTCGGTAACAAGATAAAATCCAAGGGAATTTCATATTAACTCTTTCTTTAAAACCGTGAGACACTGTCTCACACTCTGCCCGCTTTTTAAAAAAAGCGGATCAAAAACTTTTATTCGGAAACTCCGTTTCCTTAATGATATATAATATGAAACAACATATGTTGTTTCATAAATAAGTTTACGTCCACGCTTTTTAAAGGGTGGCTAGGTTTGGAACAGCGTTCCAAGGTCCTGCATGGGATTTCATCTTAAGGCTATCGCCTTTATAGCTTCTTCAACATCGTCGAAGTGTATTGTTTTGTCAGCAAATATCTGATAATCCTCATGACCTTTGCCCGCTATTATTACCACATCGTCCTTTTCCGCCATTTTAATAGCTTCATTAATGGCAGTACGTCTGTCCTCAATCTTATGATACGGGCACTTAGTAGGTATAATGCCGACCTCAACATCGTCAAGTATACGTGCGGGGTTTTCTGTTCTCGGGTTATCGCTTGTAATAATAGCGAAGTCCGAAAGCCTGCCTACCGTCTCTGCCATGATAGGGCGTTTTGTTCTGTCCCTGTCACCGCCGCAGCCGAAAACGGTTATTATTCTTTTCTTGGCAAACTCATGTGCTGTCTCAAGTATGTTCTCAAGACCGTCGGGTGTATGCGCATAATCGACAATAACGGTTATTCCCTTGTCGTTTGGTATCGACTGGAAACGTCCCGGCACACCCTTATTCATTGAAAGACCTCTTATTATCTCACTCATTTCAACGCCGTTTAATAAACAGGCACCGATTGCACCGAGTGAATTATATATACTGAAGCGACCGGGTATATTAAGCTTAACAGGGTATTGTCTGCCCTCATAATCCAGTGTATAGCTGACACCCTCTGCTGTAACGGAAATGTTTTCCGCACGCAGGTCAGCGGGATTATCTATGCCTGTAGTAAGTATTCTGCCCTTTGATACACTCATCATGTATTTACCCGCAGCATCGTCTATGTTAATTACTGCCTTGTCTGCCATTGTAAACAAAATACCCTTGGCTTTCATATAATTTTCCATTGTTTTATGGTAGTCAAGATGGTCCTGTGTCAGGTTGGTGAATATGGCAGTTGAGTAATGCACTCCTGCCACTCTGTCAAGGGCCAATGAATGGCTTGAAACCTCCATAACTGCATCTGTCACGCCTGCATCAAGCATTTCTTTAAACAGCTCCTGAAGCTCAAGGCTTTCGGGTGTTGTACGCTCGGCATGGAGCTTTTTTCCGCCTATCATATTGCCGATAGTGCCGACAACGCCTGTTGTATGCCCGATATTTTCGAGTATTGTTTTAATTAAGTATGTAGTGGTTGTTTTGCCGTTTGTGCCGGTAACACCGATTACGTTCATTTTATCCGACGGGTGGTTATAAAATGCGGCGGATATAAGTGCAAGAGCTTTACGCGTGTTAGGCGTAACAACAAACGCTGTGCCGTCCGGTACAGAATCTATTGTATGCTCGGCAATAATTGCCTTAGCGCCTTTTTCAACGGCGGATAATGCGTATTTATGACCGTCTGTGGTGAAACCCGTAATACATACAAAAAGACCGCCTTCAGTGGCCTTTCTGGAATCATAGGCAACAGAGGAAACATCAATATCCTCTGAACCGCAGACGAGCGTATATTCTAAATCATTTAACAAATCCTTCAGCTTCAAAAAAACACCTCCAAAAAAAGTGCTCAAACCATGGGCTTTGCCCATACCCGCCACCTTTGCAAAGGTGGACGAAATCCTTAATACGCAAAAATGCATATTTTTGCGATATTAAAATTTTCGCTTAAGCCTTTTTTAAAAGGCTTACTAGGGTTTGGGACAGAGTCCCAAGGTTCTAGTGGTTTTTACTGTTTTTAACTGGATAATTATATCACAGTCAGACATCACCCACAAGCCTATACAGAGTATTATTTATTTATTCTGTCTTACTGTCTTCGACAACTGCAGTTTTGGGTATATTCATGTACGGCAGAATATTTTCCAAGAAGTCCTGCATAACCGGTCCTGCAACCGAGCCCCCGTAATATAACCCCTGTGGCTCGTCAATAAGCACTAGCGTCATTATCTGCGGATCATCTGCCGGTGCAAATGTCATAAAGCTGGCTATATACTTTCCGCTTCCTCTGGGCAGCTTCTGGCTGGTAGCTGTTTTTCCGCCTATACGGTAGCCCTCAACCTTTGCCTTTCCGCCTGTACCCTCTGCAACAACACTTTCCAATATCTCACGCATAGTAGCGCTTGTTTCCTCACTTATAGCCCGCTGATCGCTCTCCCAGTCAAACGTTTTCACAACAAACCCGTTGCTGTCCTGTGTCCGAACAGCAAAGTGCGGAGTAATCAGTGTACCGCCGTTTACAACAGCCGCCGCCGCACGCAAAAGCTGTATAGGTGTAATCTGGAATGTCTGACCGAAACTCATTGTTGCCAGCTCAACCGGTCCTATGTCATCTTTCTTATGCAGTATGCCGACTGCCTCGCCGTTAAGGTCTATACCCGTTTTTTCATTAAACCCAAACTTAATCATGTAGTCATAAAACCTGTCGGCGCCTATTCGCTCGGCTACCTGCATAAATACACAGTTGCATGAGTTTTGTACACCCTCGGTAAAAGTCTGCAACCCGTGCGACCGAGGATACCTCCAGCACTTAATCTGCCTTCCGCCTACAACCATTGAGCCTGCACAGTTAAATGTACTGTCCGGAGTAATTACACCCTCCTCCAGTCCGGCTGATGCGGTTACTACCTTAAATGTACTGCCCGGTTCATATGTATCATTAATCGACTTGTTACGCCACATCTGGTTAAGATAATCATTCTTTTCCTTTTCGGTGAATGTATCCCACATGGCCGCCAGCTCATCATCGTTAATTGTAAACGGATCATTAAGGTCAAACGACGGATAGTTAGCCATTGCGTATATCTCGCCATTTTGTGGGTTCATACAAATAATCATGCCGCTTTTTGCACCTTTAGCCTCCACTGCCGCCTGAATTTCCTGCTCTGCATACTGCTGAACCACCACATCAAGTGACGTAACCAAGTCATATCCGTCAATAGGCGCCACTCGCTCTTCTGCATCGGATACACGCCTGCCCTTTGAATCAGTCAGTGTAAGGATTTTTCCCGTCTCACCCTTCAGGTATTCTTCATACTTGCTTTCAAGCCCGATAATGCCCTGATTGTCCTTTCCGACAAAGCCGATTACCTGTGCCGCCATTGAACAGTACGGATAAGTACGCTCTACATCTTCATCTATCATAACACCGTCCATATCAAGCGAACGAATCTGTTCGGCTATGTCATTCGGCACCTTTGACTTAATTCGCTTTAATGCAACGTTTTCGTTAATGTCAGCTAAAACTTCATTATAGTCCATGTCAAGTATATTGCTTAAAGCCTCCGCCGTGCCCTCCTTATCCGTCACTTGGGCATGGATAACCGATACTGAAGAGACCGACTCGGTAACAGCCATACCTACACCGTTTCTGTCCAGTATTGAGCCACGCTTGGGCGTTATAAGTCTGTCTCTTGTCTGCTGGTCATAGGCCATCTTTTGGTATTCGTCGGCCTTTGTCAGCATTATGTACCCGACACGTATTGAAAGTGCAGCTAAGCACACAGAAAATATAATCAGCACTATGTATAGGCGTTTTCGGCCTTTGAAAGTCAATCGCTCCATATATTTTATCACCGGTCCATCATAAAGATTATTGGTAATATATATGAATTGGCTATACATTTCAGACCTTAGGAAACAATTAAAGAACACTTGGGCTCTGCCCAATACCCGCAAGCTTTTTATCAAAAAAGCTCGGCAAAAAACTTTAAAGGGACACGAAGTATTCGTGTCCCATAATAAAATTTAGGTCAAGCCTTTTTAAAGGCTTGCAGAGTGTGAGACAGAGTCTCATGGTTTTAACGTTTTGATTTTATGTTTTAGCCTTTATCCGTTGATGCAAGATATGCCCCTGCCGCCATAACCGCCAGAGCAGTCAAAAACCCAATAGTCGGCAGCTCACGGAATATAATAAGCGCCAATATTGTACCGATAAACGGCGCCGCCGCATAATACGCACTTGTCTTTGCCGCTCCCAGCTCCCTTTGCGCATATATGTACAGCATAATACTAAGCCCGTATGCCAAAAACCCAAGCCCCAAAACCCATATGCATGAAATCAGTGCCGGTATCCGCTCCCCCGCTATAAACGCAAGCACCAACGCCCCCGTTCCCGAGAATATACCTTTTATTATCACTATCTCCAATGGATTTTTGCCAGACAGCCTTTTGGTGCAGTTGTTTTCAAACCCCCAGCATATGCACGCCGCCAAAACAAGCAGTGAGCCCCCTGAAAACTCCAGACTGCTTATATCCTCAAAGGACAGCATTATACTGGCCGCAGTCACAAGCACAATTGCCGTCCAAAGCCGTCTTGTTATCTTTTCCTTAAATACCGCCAGTGCAATCACAGCCGTAGCCGCTATCTCAAAGTTATTAAGCAATGCCGCATTAGCCGCAGTTGTCATTGACAGCCCGAACATAAGCAGTATCGGTGCCGCTATATCAAGCAATACCATGGCAATGGTATAGGGCAGTTCTTTTTTAGTCAACGGCTGTTCCTTTTCACCCTTCCCCGCCTTCCGCCGTATTAAGCTTAATATCCCGATTCCTATGCCCGCCCCGAGATATAAAAACGCCGCAAGCATCATCGGCGGCACATCAGTAAGCAAAAGCTTTGAAAACGGCGAGCTTAGTGCATATAACGCCGCCGCAGCAACGGCAAAACCAATGGCACGCTCACCAGTCGGCTTTTCATTATCCATAACCTCCATAAGCTCTCACCCTTACTTCATAAATTTATCAATTGCGGTATTCAGCATATTTACCGCCTCTTCGTCCCCGGTATTTACAGCCTCCACAATACAGTGTGAAAGATGCTCCTTAAGTATTTCCCTGCCTATATTATTAACCGCCGACTTAACCGCCGCCAGCTGTATCAGTACATCAGTGCAGTCCTCTCCGTCTTCCACCATTCTCTTTACAGCCTCAAAATGCCCTATCGCACGAGACATTCGGTTCACTATTGCTTTCATATGCGCCTCATCGTGATGATGATGCTTTCTTGTTTCCTCCGACATTATATTTGCCTCCTTATCATATCCCCCCACAGGGGATACATTGAGTATACCGCATACTCCAAAAAAATGCAACAGCAGCAAAAAAAGACTTGCTATAAAAGCAAGTCTTACTATTTGTTCATTAATAACTGATATGGATTATTTTTTATGCTGGTTATAAAATTCCTTTAGCTCTGCTTTTTATGCTTGCATTTATCGCCTCGTACAATGTCTTTGTGTCTATGGGTTTTGCAATATGTCCGTTCATGCCACTGGACAGTGCCGCTGTAACGTCCTCCGTAAATGTATTGGCCGTCATTGCATAAATCGGTATTGTTTGTGCATCTGGGTGTTGTGATGCCCTAATAATTTTAGCCGCTTCGTATCCGTCCATGACAGGCATCTGCACATCCATAAGTATTACGGCATATTCTCCCATTTTGGAATTTAAAAACATATCAACTGCCTCCTTACCGTTTGAAGCGCAGTCAACAGTTAAATGTACATTCTCAAGCAATGCAACGGCTATTTCCCTGTTAAGCTGATTATCTTCTGCCATAAGCACCTTATATCCGCCGAAATCATAATGTGCGGTATTCTTTTTGAATAAGTTTTTCTTTTTCTGGCTTAAGGCCATAAGAATGTTGAATACCGTCGGCTGATAGACAGGCTTTGTAACAAACATATCCGCACCTGCCGCTTCTGCCGCCTCCTCCGCCTCTAATGTATAAAAAGCCGAAATAATTACTATTACAATGTCATCGCCTGAATGCACCCTTATTCTGTTTGTCATATCAATACCGCACAAACCGCTCATTTCACAGTCAATAAAGCAAATGTCATAGTCTGTTCCGCCTTCATGTGCGGCAGTTAAAGCTTCAACGGCTTTATCCGAGCAATCGGCAATATCAAATTCAATTCCCACACTCTTAAGCGCGCCTAACGTAAATTCACAGTTTTTTGTATCCTTGCTTATGACCAGTGCCCTTATAGTGCCGAATTTTTTTATTTGCTCCGAGGCATTTTCGTCCGTAACCCCAAATGGCATATCAACAGTAAATGTAGTACCCGAATCCTTAGAGCTTTCAACCGTAATTGCTCCCTGCATCATGTCAACAAGGCTTTTCACAATGGAAAGGCCGAGACCGCTGCCGCCGTATTTTCTTGTGTTGTATTCACTTTCCTGCTCAAACGGTTTAAAAATTCTCGAAAGCATGTCCGCATTCATTCCGCAGCCGGTATCGCTCACAATAAATTTCATGTAAACCTTTTCATCGGTTTTTGATGTCTGAATTACATTAAGGGTTACACTTCCTCCCTCGTCCGTAAACTTAACCGCATTTGAAAGCAGATTAATCAATATCTGATTAAGCCTGAGGCTGTCACCGATTAATATTTCCTCCGTAACATCGGTAAATGCCAGTTTAAACTCGACATTCTTGGCACTGCACTGTGTATAAAACATGGACGAAATTCCGTTAATAAGATTCTTAAAGTCAAACTTGCTGTTTGCAATACTGAACTTATTACTTTCAATCGCAGACATATCAAGCACATTGTTAAGCAGACTGAGCAATATGGAGGAAGCGGAATCTATTTTTTCAAGATACTCCCGCACCATATTTTTATCCTCAGCATTGTCCTTTGCCAGTGCAACCAATCCGACAATAGCATTCATAGGCGTTCTTATTTCATGGCTCATTCTGGCTAAAAACTGCCCCTTTGCGTTGTTGGCATTTTCCGCATTTGCCAGAGCCGCCTGCAGCAGCTCCTTCTGCCTTTCATCGTCTTTTTGCTTTTTTATAACAAAAGACAGAATAAATATAAATATTATCGTGATACAAGCAGAAAATATCAGCAAATACCCTGCCGTAGGATTGCAGTAGAGCCTATCTACTAACCCCATATCCGGTCTGACATACAGCGTATGCAATGATATTATATTTGCTATCTTGCTTTGATCGGTATTCTCTATTGCGTCATTAAGCGACTGAACAAAGTCCTCACCCAAGCTTTTGTTGACTGCCAAACGTATCTCAAGGGGCTTGCTGTTAAAGCTGGTTGCTATGTATTTATTTTTTAAATCATCATTAACTATTTTTTCCGCAGCAAAACTGTTTGCTACCACCTCGGTGCATTCACCGTTTTTAACCGCATCTAAGCAATCTTCCGTGGTTGCGTAGAATTTCAACTGCTCAGGATAATAAAACTTTTTTGCATACAAGGCACAGAGTGAGTTTTCATTGGCTATTGCGGCCTTTGTTGTCCTGCCGTCAGCTTGTCTCAGGCTTATTCTGTAATAGTTTTCATCAAGGTACGGCTCAGACAGATAATAATTATCAAAATAAGCCCTGCCTTTGTCCTCAACCGCATCAAGCACAATATCATATTCGCCGCTTTTAACATAATTAATATATTGCTCAAAGCTGTCTGTCTCAACAATATTTATGTTTAAATTCATTTTGTTTTCAAATAAAGCCATAACATCAGGAATAATTCCAACCGCATATCCGTTTACAAACGAAATATACGGTTCAGCCTCCGGTGCCGCAATTGCAGTAATTTCTTGCTTTTTGTTATTCACCAAACTTTCGGCAAAGCAGTCAATGCTAAAAGTTAATGAAAGCACAAAAATAAAAACATATAAAAACTTCTTTCTCAATCCCGTTTACTCCCCTCGTTGTCCACCAAAACAGGTATTACTTCGTCCTTCCACTCAGCCGTTATTTTTTCAATTGTTTCATATTTAAAGTTTAATGCATTTACTGTCATCTCATCGGTATATTGCTCTTTTGGTATACGCTTTGCCACCATTTCCTCAGGTATATTAATGGAACGAATAGGCGTTGCATATCCCCTGACGAGATTCAGCTGTCCCGCATCGCTTAATATGTATTCTCTTACAAGTGCCGCTGCAAACGGATTTGCGGATTTTTTATTTATTATTGAAGCATACCCCATTGTAACGGAACCGTCGGAAGGCAGACATGCCGAAAGCTTAATCGGCTTGGAGCCTTCAAGCGCCTTATCCCGATAATTAAGTGCAACAAAATCCCATTTCATCTGCACGCCCACTCCGCTGTCAATAAAGTCATCAAATGTTATCAAATTGGTTTCAAGCCTTCCCTGCTCCGCCAGTGTTTTAAAAAACTGAATTCCGGGCTTAATGTCCTCACTGCTTCCGCCCATTGCAACAGCGGCGGCATAAATGGCATACTGTGCCATGGAACTGTTTATTACATCGCCGATGCCGACCTTATAATCACCCTCAAGCACATCATGCCATGAAGTCGGAGGTTTATCAACAACCTCGTCGTTTATAAGAAAAGCCAGTGTACCCGTATAGCATACTACCCAGTCACCGTCATTGTCCTTTGCCCATGACGGAATGTCGTCCCAGTATGATGTTTTATATTTCATTGTCAAGCCACGGCTTTCAGCCTCTTTGGCATAATCAAAGCCTGCATCGCCTATGTCTGCACTGCCTTCATCGCCGTCAAATGTTTCAAGTTCCTCGGCAGAGCTCATATTTGTATCATTTGTTTCTATTTTATAAAACAGTCTAATGTCTCTCCATGTGTCTCCAAAATTCGCCCAGTCATCAGGCATGGCAACGGAATTAATACTGCCTTCATCTCTTGCGCCGGCAATGATTTCTTCCAGATTGAATCTGCTGATGCTGTTTGCAGTATTATTTGTAGAAGTACAACCGAAAAGCATTATTACTGCGGATATTAAAGCTGATGAATACTTAAAAATTTTTAAATATTTTTTCATACATATTTACCTCTCGGTTTATAAATTATTAGTTTACTCTTCGTATCAGTTTTTTATATATCCATTTTTCCATCCATTCTTCACTTACAGCCTTCATTGCCTCATCGGCCGTAAACCACTTAACTCCCTTGTTTTCATCAGGCTTAATACAAAGCATTTCTCCTTCATCAGCTTCAAGCAAATATGTAACATTAAGATGAAGGTGCGAGGACACATATTTTCCGTTTTTTATATGTCCGTCAACCGTCAGTACCTCAAGAGAAAAAATATCCTCATTAACAGGAGCAACAGATTTTACGCCCGTTTCCTCCTTAACCTCTCGTATTGCCACAGCCAGCAAATCCTCTTCGCCGTCTGCATGACCGCCTGTCCACGTCCATGAATCATATATATTGTGATAAACCATCAATACTTTTGTTCTGTCATTGTTTACCACCCACGCCGATGCAGTAAAATGTGCGGCTGTATTTGTTCTAAAAAGTATATCGTCGTTTTTAGCCATAAAATTAAGCATGAGTTCCTTATCTTGTTGCTCCTGCTCACATTTTGGAATATAATTTTCAATTTTGCTTCTGAGTGTATACAAAAAAAGCCCCCCTTTGCTGTAAATATTATACATAAAAGAGAGCCTCTTTTTCAACATTATATCATTAGCTTTTAATTAAATTTGCTTCCGGTTTCCCCCCACTGTTTTTTCCGTTTCATTCTCCCTTAACTCTAGCCGCAAAACCCTCAAGCTTTTCCCTTAGCTTTTGTTTATCGGCTTTTTTAGGGTTTTTAAAGGAAGCAAATGCTATAAAATCATTATTAGGGAATAGCTTTTTCATTGCATCTATGCATTGTTTGTCTCCGCCGCCCGCATAGGTTGTAAATAAACACATTTTTTTGTTTTCAATTTTGTTTTCTTTTGCAAATGCCGCAATCGCAGGTGCATAGCTGCTTGCCCATGTGGGCGTGCCTATAATAATGCAGTCGTATTCATCTGCATTAAACTCCGATTTTTTAAGCTTCGGAAGCTCCTTGCTTTTCATCTGCTTAATTCCAAAATACTACCTTGAGAACAAATCTGGCTTAATTATTTTTTCTGTCTGTATTTCAAAAACGTCACAGTCCATTACAAATTTCATTGCATTTGCCACACAGCCAGTCTGGCCCGATACAGAATAATAAAGTACAGCAGTTTTCATATTACCCATAATTACACCTCACATTTCAGCAATAGAATTTTTAACTTCTTCTTCATGAATAAACAGAGTACAGCCGCCGTTGTGCTCTTTGGCATTCTTGCTTATACATCTGACCTTCTCGAAAAACTCGGAGCCAAGTACCTCCTTTATGCTGTTTCTCTTTAAGTTAAGCACCGAAAAGGGAGAGAACGGACACGGCTCTGCTCCTCCGTTGGGATTGATATGGAAAAAGCCCCTTGCCGCCGCAAGACAGCCCTCCATGTATTCCTCGTCACCGGGGAAAGAAAGTATTGTCATATCCTTCTTATCCCTCTTTAGTCTTTGCGTTTCGCCGTTAAGCCACTCAATGTCGTCATATGTAAGAACAAGATTTTCCGTACCCTTTTCAGCGGGAACATACTCAACATAAAAGACCACACCGCAGCCCTTTTGTCTAAGCTCGCTCAAATACCCGTCAGAAACCGCCGTGTGCAGATTTTCTCTTGTCACGGTAACGGATACTGCAAACAAAATTCCTCTTTTCTTAAACTCAGCCATAACGCTTTTTATTTTCTCGGCAACACCTTCTCCACGGCGCATATCCGTCTGCTCATCACTGCCCTCAACACTTATAACGGGTATAAGATTGCGTTTTTCATCGAACAGCTTTAAGTAATCATCATTTATCAGCATGGCATTTGTGAATACAGGAAACGCAATGCCCCTGTGCTCTGCCGCAATTTCTATAACATCACGCTTTAAAAGCGGTTCGCCGCCCTGCCAGAAGAATGAACGATACTCCAAGCTCCTGCGCCTCGTCAAAAACTCTTTCCAGTCCTCGGCGGTCATTTCCTCAGACAAATTCTCCGAGCACATTCCGTCCGCCCTTGCATAACACCCAGCACAATGCAGATTGCACTGAGATGCAATGCTTGCTATTAAAAACGGTGGCACATGCAGACCGTTTTTCTCATTGTTTTTCCTAAGCTTGCTGCCCTTTGCCAAAGACGGCAGAAAAGCAGCCAGAAATTTTATACCCTTTATATTGTTCAGATAAAAGGCAGATACAGTACCCGAAATTGACTGAATACCCTGCTCCATATAGCTGTTTAATTCCATATTATACCTCCTATATTAAATTATCCACCAAAATATCAACAAATTTTTCTCTCTGTTTTTCGTCATACAGGTTAAAACCGCTGTATACCCTAAAGTTGTCTGCCGCAAGTCCCGATACCTGAATCGGCTTTATTATCTGCATTGCCATTATTCTTAGCTCAATTTCGCTTTTCTCATCACCGAAAATCTGCTTTAACAGCGGCATAAGCGTAAGCTCAGCCCCCATATCGCACTTTTGCAGACACCTCATAATAAGGAATTTTATTATGCTTTCGTACTGAATGGTGAGCATATAAAGGCTTTTTAACAGAGTCTTGAGTTTATCCTTTTTCGGCATAGTATCATCGGCAAGCCCGTTTGCCATATACTCCTTTGCGGTTTGTGCCATTAAATCTGCCAGCACCGTTTCCAGCAGATTATCTTTACTGCCGAAATGATAATTGATAAGCCCGACTCCGACATCGGCCTTCTTGGCTATTGCACGAACCGTAATTTTTTCAATTTCCACTCCGTCATTTATCAGCTCATGCACCGCCTGTATAATTTTATCCCTCATTTCAGACTCATTTGTCTGCATCTGCATCACACTTTCCATTGTATTTAAAACATGTTCTGAACATGTTCAGTTTATTCTAAATAAAATACAATGTCAACCGTTTTTATAAATTCACCGAAATAATCTGCTTAGTGTTTACGCTGATTGTTATTTGTGCTAAATTGATATTATAAAATATTTTTCCAGTCAATGCAGTATTTAGCATTAATCTTTTTACATTATATACCAGAAAAAATATTAAATGTTATAAACAGAAAGGATAATGTATTATGAAAAAACTTGTTACCGTCATACTTTGTACTTTATTGGTTTCAGCCGTGCCTGACTTTGGCGTTAAAGCCTTCGCAGCCGATGCAAATGCAAAACCCATATATGTTATACAGCTGCCTAATCCGTTCATACCATGCGAAACAATTGAAGCTGCGGAAGAAACCGCAGGCTTTGATATAACACTTCCAAAGGTCATACCCAAAGACTATGATGAACAGGTAATTCTGGCAATTAAAGACAAACTTATTGATATACATTACAAAAGCTCCGACGACACTCTTTACATAAGAAAAGCCAGCGGTATTGAGGACTGCAAGCGGAAACTATTTTAATTATACCGAGATAACAAAAATTGTTGTTAATGACTGTAATGTATTAATAAAAATGCAGAAAAGGCAAAGCATACAATGCTGTTTGGAACGACGGCACTTATTCGTATTCAATATCCGTAAACGATGACTCAGTCGGCTTGGATAAGGACGTTATGACTAAATTAATACATGAAATGAATTAAAGCATAAATATAAAACCGCATTTGGTTGACAAAGTTTCATCCAAAAGCGGTTTTTATTTAAAAAATATACGTTCTTATTAATTATATTATTAAAGTACTTTTTTTATATTTTCAGCAATTTTAGAAATCACAGGCACAACAACAGAATTTCCTGCTTGTTTATATAAATGGGTATTAGCTATATCATCTGGTAGCATAAAATCGCTTGGAAATCCTTGTACATTAAAACACTCTTTTGGCGTTAATTTTCTAATTCCGCTATCTGACAGAATAAGTGGTACATTATGCCCACCTGTCCCCATATTTGCGGTAAGGGTAGGGCATACATTATTTTTGTTTTCTCTTACATACACTCTTCTCCATTGATAAACCGTATCCTTTGAAGACATAACTTCAACAAGTTTATCATAAAATGTACAATTTTCCTTATAATAATATTTGATATCAACCTTATTGTGATAGTCTATAATATCAGATAATTTAGTAGTGAGCACCTGAGGTTTTGGGAATTCAAATTTCTGATATTGCGCTTTATTTCTAAATGCAACTATATAAATACGCTCCCTATTCTGTGGTATATTGCCATATTCCATAGCGTTAAGTACTTGATATTTTACATGGTAGCCAGCATGTTCTAATTTTTCTAAAATAATTCTAAATGTATTACCGTTGTCGTGTCCTACAAGGTTTTTAACATTCTCAAGAAAAATAATTTTAGGCTTTTTGTTTTAAAAATTCTTTCAAGTTCAAAAAATAGAGTGCCTCTACCTTTTTCATCATCAAATCCTTGTCTATAACCCGCAGCGAAAATGCTTGACATGGAAACCCTGCCAACATAATATCAAAATGTGGTATTTCAGATGCTTTTACATTATTTATATCTCTATTATCAACTTTTAAATTAAAGTTAGTTTCATATGTTTTACAGGCTAAAGGCTCAATTTCATTTGCATAAATTGTTTTAAACCCTTGTTGTTCAAACGCTAAATCAATGCCACCAACTCCAGCAAAAAACGATGCACAGTTCAATTCTTTCATGTTTTTTCTCCTTTAGAAAATTGCAGCACGCCGCAATTTAATATTTAAAATTAAGTGGGATATGCACCCACTCTCCTTCTTATAAATTTATTACCTTTTTACCACGAATATCTACTTTGCAAACAGGCTGTAATCCTCTTGGGTTTATTATAAAATTAATTACACTAAACCTCGGCCTTCGCCCTGCATCCTGTTGTTTTGCAAATGTTTCATCCTTATTTACTTTAATTTGTTTTATCTCAT
The DNA here is from genome assembly GCA_040767305.1 of Candidatus Metalachnospira sp. Lineage (GTDB taxonomy): Bacteria > Bacillota > Clostridia > Lachnospirales > Anaerotignaceae > Metalachnospira. The sequence goes on from JAXGOV010000016.1 coordinate 36,268, forward strand.
CTGAATTAATGTTAGTATCATAAATGTACAGTTCATCATTTCTTTTGTCAAGTCTTAAAAAAAAGAGTTTGTCAAACTCTTCCGTTGGTGAAAAACTTGTAGTATCAAGATCCCAATTGCTTGTTGCTTTAAACTCAATAATTTCATCACCATTTACAGCATCGCCACCGCTACCTTTATTCCATTGAAAACCTAATGCATAGCAAGCCATTGCTTCACTGATTGTTTCAGGGAAATTAATACCACGTGTTGCTGAAGAGCGTATTCTCTGGTCTAATTCTTTCCATAAAAAATACATATCTATCGCATCATAAAATCTTGCTTTGTCCACATTAACTAAATCTAATGGCATCACTAATATCGGGCGCATAACCCTTTATAGTTTAACACAAAATAATACAAAATGGTAGTAGCTTATATAAGTATTCTTGCTATTCCAACTTTGTTTATTTTATACTTGAATTTCCAAAATTAAGCTACAATAAATGTAATTCTTGGCAACATTATAAAAAACCGCAGAGCAAGCTCTGCGGAATTATCCAACTTTTTAATTTGATACCACATTTCCTGATTTTCTTGTAGTTGTAACAACGCTTGGAGTTGTTACAGTACCGCCTGCCGTACCCGAGCCTGACGTATCCGAGCTGTCGCCTGTACTGCCTGATGATGTATCGTCTCCGCCGGAGCCTTCTGCTATTCCGTCAGACTTAACCTCAAATGACAGTGTAACATCAGAGCCTTTATCGACGGTTTCACCTCTCTTGGGGCTTGTGCTTGCTACCACACCGCTTTCATCACCCTCAACAACGGGGCTTAGACCGGCATTCATAATAGCCGCAACAGCATCATCGTAATTCCGTCCCAAAACACTTGGCACCTGAACGGTATTGTCCTCACCCGCCGCCTTTGTTACATAAAGAATGATAGTCGAGCCCTCCTGCACCTCTGTACCTGCATGCGGTGCCGAGCTTGTAACCTCACTGCCCTGTCCTACCACCTGATAGTCAAGTCCTTTGAGTGAAAGGTATTTAATGGCCTCGTTTGTTGTATACTGTGTTAAATCATCAAGCACAACTGTACTGTCATCACTGCTTGACGATGCAGTAACCGTTTCCGTCTTCTGAATACCCATATATTTGATAATGTTTTCCAAAAGTCCCTTTAACATAGGTGCCGCAGAAGCAGAACCTTCCGTATATACCGATGGTTTCATCAATTATGGCAATAGCGATTATCTGCGGATCGTCAACAGGGAGGAAGCCTATGAATGTAACCGTATATTCATCATTGGCACGTATAGCCTGCTGAGCTGTACCTGTCTTGCCGCCTATTGCATAGCCTTCAATCTTTGCCTTTGCTACGCCTGTACCGTTATCAATAACCGCCTGAAGATACTGTCTTACCGTATCACTTGTGTCCTCGCTTATAACCTTTCTGACGAGTGTGGGGTTTTTCTCATATGTAACTTCACCATTTGGATTTACTATTTTTGAAACTATATAAGGCTGCATAAGCTTGCCGCCGTTAATAACAGTCGAGAAAGCCGAAAGCACCTGTATAGCCGTACAGTTGAAGGACTGTCCGAAACTCATTGTTGCAAGGTCAACCGGACCTATTGCGTCCTCCGAATAAAGAAGTGTTGATGCAGATGCCTCACCCGGAAGGTCTATGCCTGTTTTTTCACCAAAGCCGAAATCCCTCTGATATTTATAAAACAGATGTGCACCCAATTTTTCACCGATATCCATCATAGCCACGTTGCACGAATTGGCAAGTACCTGCTCAAGCGTTTCAGTGCCGTGACCTGATTTCTGCCAACAGCTGATTACTCGGTCATAAACCGTTTTCTTGCCGCTGCAGTAAAATGTATCGGTTTTTTTAACAACGCCCTCCTCCAGTGCCGCCGCAACAACCATTGGCTTAAATATGGAACCGGGTTCAAATGTATATGATATATTGAAGTTCTTCCAGCTGTCCATGAGATAATCATACTGTTGTTCATCACTCATGGCTTCCCATTGCGTGGCAAATTCTTCGCTGGTGTCTACAGACTCAGGATTAGACGGATCATTGGGATCGAATGTCGGTGAATCCGCCATTGCGTAAACCTCACCGGTATTCGGGTTCATAACAAGCACAGCCGCATGACTCGGACTGTAATCCGACATTGCCTGTGCTACCGCCTGCTCCGCATACTGTTGTATGGTATAGTCAAGTGTTGTAACAACGGTTGAGCCATCCTGAGCGTCCACTGTCTGAACAATGGCAGAACTGCTGCCGTCATATGTTTTATATTCTCGTCCGTTTACACCGGAAAGCACTGTATTATACTGGCTTTCCAATCCCCATGAGCTGTCTCCTCTAATAAAACCAACAACATCTGACGCAATCGTTCCCAATGGATAGCTTCGTTTTGTATCGGTACCGAATACTATTCCCTTAAGACCAAGCGCCTCAATCTGCTCCTTCTGCTCACGGCTGAGCTTTTTAGCAAGCACCTTCCAATGTGTATCGGCAGCAGGAGTCCCGTTTTCGTCCTTAACCGTGTATGATTTCAGCGTGCTGTAATCCAAGCCAAGGAAATCCAGTCCAGCCAATCCGTTTAATGTCTTTTCAATCTCTTCATCGTCATACTGCACCAGCACACGAACATCAAGAGCAAGGTCATAAACTCTTGTTGATACTGCAAATGCCTGATTGTTTCGGTCAACAATGGAGCCTCTGTTTGCCACAATAACATTGTCATAGTCATCTGTCTGCTGATTTTTGGCGGCATCTTCATATTCTTCACCGTGTACCACCTTTATGTATGCAATTCTGCCAACAAGAACGATCATCATTGCAGACATAGCAAAAAGAATAAGCTTTTGACGTCTTATTCTTCTACTTTGCTTTTGGTTATTCTTTTTCAACTAAATCAATCCCTTCAAGCGTATCAGCCCCTTGAGAAGAACTCCTTCACAAGCTGTGCATCAACCTTGGGCTCGTCCTTTGCACTGTCATCATACTGAATTGTATAACTCTGATCAGGTACGCTTATTGTTTTTATCTGATAGCTTTGAGGCTCGGTCATACCAAGCTCGTTTATTGCTCTGTCTTCGATATAATCAAGATTTATTTTATCACTAATTTCAGAAGAAAGCACTATATTTTCGTTCTGAATTGTATTAAGTTCATTTTTCATCTGGGTAATATTGTATCTCATTTCTGTTACAGATGAAATACCTATTATCGTAACCACACAGCCAAAGCAAAAAACAGCAGCAGCAGCGGCAAGCTGAAGTGTATGCCAAATATCAAGACGTGCCTCGGCTTTTTCCTGTCTCAATTGTTTTTTACGGTGTGCCTCTTCTATTTCACGGCGTTTTTCCTTTTTTTCACGTTCCTTAAAATCTATATCATACGCAGCAGTACCATAGTTGAAACTGCCGAAAGTATTTCTTCTGCTGAAATTGGAATAAGCAATCTCTTTATCTTGCATTATACAAGCCCCCAAAAAGTTTTTTATATCTTTTCCAAAATTCTTAGTTTTGCACTTCTTGCCCTTGGATTGTACTCAAGTTCTTCCTCCGAAGGAAGAATGGGTTTTCTTGTTATTACTTTTCCGTCTGCCTTTTTGCCACACACACATACAGGAAATTCCGGAGGACATGTGCATGGATTTTCATGCCTTTTCATTGCATTTTTTATTATTCTGTCCTCAAGGGAATGAAACGTTATTATACAAAGTCTGCCGCCCGTATTAAGTGAAGCGACCATGTCATCAACAGTATTGTCCAGTATTGCAAGCTCACTGTTGACCTCTATTCTAATCGCCTGAAAGGTACGCTTTGCGGGGTGAGGACCGTCTCGTCTTGCCCCCTTCGGAACCGCTTTTTTAATTACCTCTACAAGCTCAAATGTAGTCTCTATCGGTTTTTCGGCACGTTCGCTTACTATGAACTGCGCAATTCGCTTAGCCCATTTCTCCTCACCGTATTTGAAGATAATGTCGTTAAGCTCTTTTTCGCTTTTTTTGTTCACAACGTCCCATGCGGAATATTCGTTGTCTCTGTTCATTCGCATATCAAGAGGGGCATCATTCATATATGAAAAGCCTCTTTCCGCTTCATCAAGCTGATACGATGAAACACCAAGATCAAGCAAAAATCCGTCAGCCTTATCAATTCCCAGTTCATCAAGCACTCCCCTGACGTTATAGAAATTGCTGTGAACAGCCGTAAATCTGTCCTTGTATTCTTCCAGTCTTTTTGAGGCCGCCTTAATGGCATCAGTATCCTGATCAATTCCGATAAGCCTTCCGCCTGCAATATGCTTGACAATTTCACTGCTGTGGCCTCCGCCGCCGAGTGTTCCGTCAACATAAATGCCGTTTTCTTTAATGTTAAGACCGTCTACGGCCTCATTAAGAAGCACCGATACATGATTAAACTCCACTTATAACCACTCCATTATATTCCGAAGAGTCCCATTGACTCCACAATACTGTCGTCCAGATTTTCGGGATTGCATTCAGCATCCCAGTTTTCCTTGCTCCAAACTTCAATTTTTGTTCCGACACCTGCCGAAACAACTTCTTTTGTAAGTCCGGCATAAGCACGCAGACTCTGGGGTATTATAATTCTTCCCTGGTTATCGGTATCACATTCAACCGCACCCGAGAGAAAGAAACGTGTAAAACGTCTTGCATCGGCATTGGCAAGGGGCAGCTGACGAAGCTTGTCCTCAAACGTCTGCCACTCACTTCTGGGATAAATATATAAACAGCGATCAATACCCTTTGTTAAGATAAAACGCTCACCGAGATCATCACGGAATTTTGCAGGAACAATGAGCCTTCCCTTTGCATCAAGACTGTGCGAATACTCTCCTATGAACATTTTATCTCACCTCATTTCTCCAAAATCGGTATTTTTCCACCCTAATCAACCACAATTCATCTACTCTCCACCACTTGTCACCATTATAAATAAAATTTACATAAATTACAAGTGCTGTTGCGTTTATTTTTTTACATAAAAAAAACAGCTCACCTCGGCTGTTTTTTAGCTATATTTTGAAAAAGACATAAATATGCTTTTATTCTGTCCCTTTTTGCAGTTTTGTGTGTTATATATGTATTGGAGGTGCTCTATGAAACTTATAGATATAATAGGTATATTTGTTGCAATTGAGTTTTTTTATCATACATATAAAACAATGCTAGATAATTTCAAAAACGGCTATCCTTTAGCAAATAATAAGAATAATATATTTGAACTAATAAGGCTTATTATCTATATATTTACTTTTTTAAATGTTTCAAAAATATTCCAAATTATATTTTTCACCGCAATAATTATATCTAAAATAGCATTATATATCTATGTAGCTGTTAAAACCAAAACTGTACGTAAAGACAATCCAAGTTTATATGAGTTTTATATAGCAGAGATTAAAAAAACAATACTCATAGATTGTGTTTGTGTATTGTTGCTATGCTTAATTATTTATTATAATTCATTAAAGTTTTATTAATGAATTATGTTTATAATCAACCGGTTTTTTTGTGATATTGGGGGTGTTTTATGTTTTTAGATATAATTTGTACACTTATTGTAATTGAGCATATTTATCATATTATTATGAAAACAATATGGAATTTTAACAACGGCTTTTCTTTGAATTATAATACTAAAAACATATCCGAAATAACAAGAAATTTTATATTCGTACTAGCTATTACTCATCTTCCGAGTATAATTCAAATTATAATGATAACCGTACTATTTATATCCGGATTAGGCATGTATAAATATATAGCTGTTAAGAATAAAACAATAAACCAAAACAATCCGGACTTACAGTCTCTTTACATATCAGAGATAAAAAAAGACACAAGAAATACTTGTATAAGCGCAATAATAATTTATACGATTATTATTATAGTTTTTATATACTTATAATTTAATAAACAAAAACCGCATAAATATGCGGTTTTTTGTCAAAAGTGAAACCCTGATCAATCTTTTATGCAGCTTTCTCGAATTTCGGCAAAAGCTGTACCTTATCCTTGCTGTTTCAGCATCAAAAGCTGCATCATCTGCAAATATGAGAGTTTTGTCGAATTTTGTCTTTATTGTATTTCAGAAATACTATGTATACATTTCTATTGTGTTGTTTTTTATTAATAGTTCATATATTATTTATAAATCAATAACTTTGTGAGGAAAAAGCATGACCGATCATTATCCATTTGAATTACCTCAACTGCCCTATGCATATAATGCGCTTGAGCCATATATTGATGAAGAAACCATGCATTACCACCATGACAAGCATTTTAAGGGCTATATCGACAACCTGAACAAGGCACTTGAGCCGTACCCCGAATACCATGACTGGAGCTTAAAAAAACTTCTTAAAAACATTGACTTACTGCCCGAGGATATAAGGCTATCCGTTAAACGAAACGGGGGAGGAGTATACAACCATAATATGTACTTCAACTCCATGGCACCTGTCGGCACAAACACAATGTCCAAGGAAATGGAAGCTGCAATAAACTACACATTCGGCTCTTATGACAGTTTCAAAGAGAAAATGAAGCAATCGGGACTCAGCCAGTTTGGTTCCGGCTGGGCATTTCTTGTTGCCGATTCCCAAAAAGGGCTGTATATTCAAAATATGCCTAATCAGGACGTACCCCTTTCCGACACATCATGGCCTATTTTGCCTATGGATGTATGGGAGCATGCGTATTATCTGAAATATAAGAATGAAAGGAACTCGTATATTGACAACTGGTTTAATGTTATAGACTGGGGTAATGTTTCAAAGAGAGTATTATTCGTCAAAAAACACTGATATACTTAAAAGAGGTATGAGATAAATTCTTCTGCTTTATCTCATACCTCTTTTTTATCCATTCTAAATACCGCAAAAAGCTAAGTGATTAAGACCTCGGGACCTCGTCCCAACCCCCTACTTCCTTTTGCAAAAGGAAGCGAAAAACCTTATAGGGAAACTGCGTTTCCCTTGATGTAATTTAATATTCTATCCTCTGACATAACGCAGTTATGTCAGTAATAAAGCTTTTTGTCTCCCTTTTTCTCGAAAAAGAGAGCATGGTTTGGAACAGCGTTCCAAGGTCTTATGACTTAAACTTTAAGACCTAGTGACTTATCCTCTGGCATAACGCCAGTTATGTCAGTAAAAAAGCTTTTTGTCTCACTTTTTCCCGAAAAAGTGAGCAAGGTTTGGAACAGCGTTCCAATGTTTTCCCTCTTTATCCCTCAGCCTCAAGCCTGTTCACAACACTTTCGTCCGGATTAACATACACTGTCCTGTTCTGCACATAAATAACCATTCCTGGCTTAGCCCCGTTAGGCTTTTTTACATACTTTCTTGGCGTAAAATCAACCGGTACCTTTGTTGAGTCCTTTGCCTTGGAGTAATATGCCGCAATTATTGCTGCCTCCTCTATTGTTCTTTCGGGAGCACCGTTTTCACCGCATTTTATTATTACATGCGAACCGGGTATGTTCTTTGTGTGCAGCCATATGTCGTCACTGTCGGCAAACTTCAGCGTCAGCTCATCATTTTGTATATTGCTCTTTCCCGCATACATATCAATTCCGTCCGAGGACACAAAATGCAATGGCTTTGTTTTCTTGGCACCCTTGTTTTTGTCCTGTTTCTTTGCCCTTATATAGCCCTCGTTTATAAGCTCACGCCTTATCTCGGATATATCACTGTCATCATCAGATGCATCAATCGCAGACAAAACACTCTCCAGATAATTAAGCTCGGCATCATTCTGCTCCATCTGCACTATGGTAGCCGCATAGGTACGTTTTGCCTTATTATATCTGTTAAAGTATTTAGCCGCATTTTCCGAAGGCGTAAGCAGCGGATCAAGAGGAATTTCAATCTCCGGCATATCCTCCTCATAATAATTCTGCGTAACAAGCTTAGTGCTGTTTTCCTCAACAGAATATATATTGGCGGTAATAAGCTCGCCGTAAAGCCTGTATTTTTCCCTGCCTTCCGTGTCCCTTAATGCCTTCTGCTGAATATCGTTCTTTTTGACACATCGCTCAATATTTGAGACAACTATCCTTCTCACATCATGAGCACGCTGACGCACATGATATAGATTATCCCTTTTCTTGTAAAAGTTCTCCAAAAGCTGAGAAAACGACTCGTAGTTCTTTATGTCATACCCGCTGTACTGATTGGACGAAAGCGAAAAGAAGTCCACAACATTTCCGTTATTGTCATATACAATATGCGGAGTATATTCACCGTTCTTTATTTTGCCGATGTCTGACGAAAAGCTTTGCCAAAGCTTTTTAATGCCGTTTTCATCAAGCTGTTCTCCTCTGTCGGAGGAATCAAAGCCTGCATTATGGCAAATCTCCGATGCATAAGCAGGACTTATGCCGGTAAAGCTTTTATAAATAACCGCCTGTAAAGTCTGTGACGACTTTTCCCTGACTGTATTATAAAACATATCAAAGTCTGCTATAAGCGGGTTTATTTTGCCCTGTGACGGAGGATAAACATACTGTCCGCCCGGCAGTACCTCTCTTACTGAGCTTTTTTCATGGGAAACATGCTTAATGGAATCCAGTATCCTGTCGTTCTCGTCCACAAGTATAATATTGCTGTGCTTTCCCATTATTTCGGTTATTATATGCTTAACACCCAAATCGCCCATTTCATTCATGCTCTCCACATCAATGACAATTATACGCTCAAAATCCGGCTGATGAATATCAAGTATTCTGCCGCCTGCCACATGCTTTCTCATAACCATGGAAAACATCGGTGCAATTTTGGGGTTTTCCTTCTTTATTTCGGTAATATGCACTCTTGGATTCATTGAGTTGGCAGAAATCAGCACTCTGAAATTGCCCTCTCTTAAAGAGCGCACCGAAAAAATTATCTCATCGGCTCTCGGCTGATATATTTTATCTATTCTGCCGCCGATGAGCTTTTCCTTAAGTTCGTATACTATATTCGATACGGCTATACCGTCAAATGCCATTATTAACAGCTCCCATATATCAAAAAGCCGCAGCCCTGCAAGTTATTGCAGTCTGACGGCTATGAAAGTTATTTTTCTTTATAATTATATTTGTCACCAAGATACATTTGGTTTACAAGCTGAGTACCTTTTCTTGTTTTAAATACTTTGTCTCTCAGCATTGTAATTGTTTCCTTGCTAAGGTGGTCATCATACATATTTACAATCAAGTCTGCCTCAACAACCGCCTGAAAATCCAGACCGTCAATTGCACTGAGCGTATGATGATGCTCTACTATATAACAAACCCTGTCAATTACCCATTCAGGGATGTGGGCCTCTTCCATTATTTCTCTTGCAACCGGACCGCCCTCAATCTCCTGATACTTCCCTTCTGAAGAATTATATTTTTCCTCTGCATTATGAATGCCAATATCATGCAGTAAAGCGCAAGCTCGGCAATCTTTTGGTTGCTCTCGTCAAATCCATCAGATTTGCCTATTATCCTTGCAAAAGTATGAACTCTTATAAGATGATGTATCCTCACTGCATCATTCTCATTATACTCAACCGCACGAACAGCAACACCAAAAACCATCAAAAAAGCCTCCCCTTATGTCTTATTCATTATGTATGCCAGTCTAGTATTATATATTAATGCGGTATAAAATGCAAATTAGTTTCGCCTGCCACAGCTATACCATTTTCAGTAAGCAGGTTAGCTGTAATTCCGTTGCCGGCAACAACTGCTTTAGAAAATGTACCGTCATATATTTTTCCAAAACCGCATGACGGACTTCTCTCCTTTAATATGGCCTTTTTGCAGCCGTATAGCTTAGCAAGCCTCAATGTTTCCTCTGCACCCGTTACATATTCTTTTGTAACGTCCTCACCGCTCCTAGTTATAACCCTTCCGTCAATTATTTCAGAAGGATCTCTAGGTGTTGCCAGACCGCCGAAAATTTCAGGACAAACCGGAATAAGCTCATACTTGTTCATAAGCCTTACTATATTTTCATCCGCCTTGCCGCTTCCGTCATATCTGCATGGCACCCCAAGCAAACATGCGCTGACAAGTATTCTTTCCATGAATTTATCCCTCTTTTCCCACATCAATATTGTTTCCGTTTAAAACAGCACAAACAAGGGTTTCTCCTTTATATTCAAGCTTAAGCGAAAAAAACAGCGTATCGGCTGCGGAAATAAGTTCCAGAAATATTCTGTCACCCTCCCACATGTTCAGCTTAATGAGCTCGTCTTTATTAATCCATTCCAAATCGCCCTCATTGCATTCTATAATATCGCCGTCATATTCATACACGGAAAAAAGGTGCATATACTCTGTTTCCCATTTATCCGAAATAAATGTTACTATACCTCTGTATGCATATTTTGTGACAGTAAGTCCTGTTTCCTCCTTAACTTCACGAAAAGCACAGTCCTCAGGGCTTTCCCTGTCCTCAAATTTTCCGCCTATACCAAGCCATTTGTCCTTGTTTGCATCATTTTCTTTTTTTGTTCGGTGCAGCATAAGATAGCTGTCACCCTTTTCAATATAGCAAAGCGTTGAATACTTCATTTCTTTCTCCAAATCATTTACTTGAGGTTGCTCGGTCCAAAACCGTTGGGCAGAATTTCCTCCAGCGTATATGACGTAAAATCGTCTGCACTTCTAGCCGTCAGTATTATAAACTTCTTAGGATCACAGAACTCCATCATAACCTGTCTGCAAACACCGCAGGGATAGGCATATCCATAATCCGCTTCCTTTGCGTTTCTGTCTGCTCCTATTACGGCAATTGCCTTAAATTCTCTTTCGCCTTCCGAAACAGCCTTAAAAAAAGCGGTTCTTTCTGCACAGTTTGTAGGTGAATAAGCAGCTGATTCAATATTACAGCCTCTGTAAATTTTACCGTCCTTAGTAAGAAGTGCTGCACCAACCATAAAATTAGAGTACGGTGCATACGAAGCCTTTCTTGCTTCGATTGCCTCAAGAACAAGTTCCTTGTCAGTTACTGTCTTTCCCATAGCGTATCCCCCCTGTATATGATTTTATTTTTATTAACATTTTATGCAAGTGATAAAGCAACCTTCATCATATTTGTAAAAGAATTTTGTCTTTCTTCCGCTGTTGTTTCAAGTCCTTTAACAGGGCAGTCAGAAACCGTAAGAATACAGAGTGCATTTTTGCCTGCCTGAGCGGCATTCATATAAAGCCCAAAGGACTCCATTTCAACACAAAGGACGCCAATGTTCTTCCATTTCATAAGGCCGTCAAAGCTGCCTGCATAGAATACATCGCTCGAAAGTACATTTCCAACCATATATTTAACACCAAGCTGGTCTGCCGCTTCAACAGCACCCTTTAAAAGCGAATAGCTTGCGATAGGTGCAAAAGTACCGGGAAGGTCAAAGTGTGCTGCAAAATTAGAGTCTGTGCATGCACCCTGAGCAATAACAAGGTCACCTATTCCAAGATCATCATTAATGGCGCCTGTTGTTCCGATACGGATAATGTTATCAACATCATAGAAGTTAAAAAGCTCGTATGTGTAAAGGCTGATAGAAGGTATACCCATACCGCTGCCCATTACAGATACTTCTTTGCCGTTGTACTTGCCTGTGTAGCCAAACATATTTCTTATGCTGTTGAACTGCTTAACATCCGTAAGGAAGTTTTCCGCAATGAATTTTGCCCGTAAAGGATCGCCGGGCATAAGTACCGTTTTTGCGATTTCACCGTATTTCGCCGCATTATGCGGCGTAGGCGTGTTGTTTGCTGACATTCTAAATTCCTCCTCAAGTAAAAAATATTAACCCATAAAACCGCAGTATTTAAGTTCAGAACTTTGTGCACCCTCATCTATTTTTGAGGTGCATACTGCATTTGCTTCCTTTTAAAATAGGAAGCGAAAATTTATAATGAAAAACTTTGTTTTTCTTTTTGCTGATTATATTTCATCGAACAATACACTTGTACTGCTTGCTCCTATTCTGTCACAGCCAAGCTCAATGAATTCCTCCATTGCTTCCCTTGTTCTTATTCCGCCTGCGGCTTTGATTTTAATACCGTCGCCTATATACTTCTTAAAAAGCAGAATATCCTCTTTTTTGGCTCCGTCACTTCCAAAGCCAGTCGATGTCTTTATATAATTTGCACCTGCATCGGCAACGCATTTGCAGAGCTTTATTTTTTCGTCTTCCTCAAGATAGCAGGTCTCAATAATAACCTTAAGCACTCTACCCTCTGCTGCCTTTTTAACTGCCGAAATTTCATCTGTAACTTTATCGAAATCACCGTTTTTCACATCACCGAGGTTTATTACCATATCCACCTCATCGGCTCCGTTTTTAACGGCATCAGCTGTTTCAAAAACCTTTGTCTCTTTGGTGCTGTAGCCAAGAGGAAAGCCTATTACCGTACATACATTAAGCGAAGGGAAACTGTCCTTTGCAAGCTTTACATATGACGGCGGAATACATACCGATGCCGTTTTATGTTCTGCTGCCTCCGAGCATAATTTTAGTATGCCTTCCCTGTCAGAAACTGCCTTAAGAAGAGTATGATCAATATGACTCAAAATATCCTTGTTTTCCATAAAGCACCTCCAAAATACATTTATTGGAATACCAATTTAAGTATGAATAATCGTAACATTTTTACCAATTCAACAAAAACATCGTACCATTTTTAAACACATGTGTCAATAAACAGGTGCTGTGTGAGCTTTTCATTGACATTAATTTTTTTTATTAATTTTTTATTAATTTCTGAATATTTTATTACGAATGTATTATAAATAATTGGTTAGATTTACAATTATAATTGATTGTGCTAAAATTATCTGTACTAAGAGGTGATGTCAATGAGAACAATAAAGCAAATGAAAAAACAGGCAAAGGAATCCTATAAAGAGCATCAGGATTCATCAATCGTTGCCGCTATATGTATTTATTCACTTATGCTGATAAGCTATTCATCCGATAACCTTATTTTTTTATTCAGAAGGCATGAACATTTGATTGCTGCTGTATCGTCCACCGTTATATTTATATTGGTCGCGGCATTCATAGTTGGACTGGCACGCTATACATTGAAATAATCAATTCAAACAAAAGCATTATAGCTACATTTTCAGTTCCTTTGAAAATATATTTAATGTATTATTGCTCCATCTTCTGAAAACAATATTTATATTTCTCTGGTCACTGCTTCTTGTTATACCCGGAATAATCGCGGCCTACCGATACAGAATGTCTGAATTTATCATGGCCGAAAATCCGGAAATTTCACCGCTTGAAGCAATAAGATTAAGCAAAAAAATGATGATTGGCAAAAAAGTAAAGCTTTTTGACCTTGACCTCTCATTTATCGGTTGGTTTATTCTTTCAGCAGTAACATTCGGTATTGCAGGACTTTATTATCTGCCCTATTTCAGACTGACTACTGCGAACTTTTTTATTGATGTCCGCAAAGAATATATGGATGAGCTTGATTTCCGAGCCGAATGGAATGCAAGAAAAGGAGAATCCGGCCTGTCATCGCAAAATGATGATTTTGACAGCAGAAGTGAGACAAATAATCAGGAAGTATGGAAAAACTCTGCTTGTGAACACGAAAACGATAATAACGGCACTGATGATAAAACCTACATATAATTATGTTAAAATTGCCATGCACTATAACCGCAAGGCTAAAAATACAAAAAAGAGAGGAAAACCGATATGGAAAACAAAAACCCCGTAGTTACTATTGAAATGGAAGACGGAGGAATTATCAAGGTTGAGCTTTACCCCGAATATGCACCCAACACAGTTAACAACTTTATTTCACTTGTTAATAAAGGTTTTTATGACGGAATTATATTCCACAGAGTTATTAAAGGTTTCATGATTCAGGGCGGTGACCCGCTTGGAGTAGGCACCGGCGGTCCCGGATACAGAATCAAAGGCGAGTTTACAAGAAACGGCTTCGCACAGAACACACTTAAGCATGAGCCCGGTGTAATCTCAATGGCTCGTTCAATGATGAATGACTCCGCAGGCTCACAGTTCTTTATTATGCATAAGAATTCACCCCATCTTGACGGCGAATATGCTGCATTCGGAAAAGTAACCGATGGCATGGATGTGGTTAATACAATCGCAGAAATAAAAACAGACTACGGTGACAAGCCCGTTAAAGAACAGAAGATGAAAAAAGTTACTGTTGAAACATTCGGCGTAGAATATCCCGAAGTTGTTAAATGCTGATAGCACCGATATTTTATTATTAAACAATCAGCACCACGCCTAAAAGAC
>JAXGOV010000017.1:0-38185 GCA_040767305.1 Candidatus Metalachnospira sp.
ATAGCAGAGCAATTTAAAATCGAATGGGATAAATGTTTTATTATTTGTTTAAATGGTGGTGCAATTTATGAAGGATATCCGCCATTATTAATAAAAGAGCGGCTTTTTGATAATAAATCTGCTTCCTTAATATATGAAACTGCAAAAAGATATGGTGTAGATGCTCAAATATATAGGGATGATAAGCTTATCCTTGAAAAAATATCTGAAAGAGTAAAATTATATATTGAAAGATTAAACACAGACTATATGTTAGTTGAAAGTGTTGCAAGTTATGAAGGTAAAATAGCCAAAATTTTATTAAATGGTCCTAATGAAGTGTTGTTAAAAATACAAAGGGAGCTTTTGAGACGACTAAAAGGTTTTAATATATTCTTTTCAAACCCTAATTATCTGGAATTTACACATATTGGAACCACTAAAGGGGAAGCTATGGCAGAACTTGCAGAAAAATTGGGAGTAAGCTTATCACAGACAATAGCCATGGGTGACAGTTTTAATGACATTTCAATGATAAAATCAGCAGGGCTTGGAGTTGCAGTTAGAAATGCAGTTGATCCTATAAAAGCTGAAGCAGATTATATTACAAAAAATACTCATGATGAAAATGCAGTTGCTGAGGTAATAGAAAGATATATTTTTGGTGAGGGATTAAGTAAAAAAAATATTTATAAATTCAGGTTTCCTATAACTATATTTGTTATAATACTGGTAATTGAGCAACTTATTGCTAGTGCATTTAATATAGGTAAATTGAAATCACTAAGCTATTTATACATTAATGGTAATGATTCATTGCGATTTAATATCTTATCACTAATAATTCCTTTTGTTTTTTGTTTTATAGTGGATTACTTCAATCAAAAGACAAAGGGTGAAGATGAGGATGAATTTTGGCGAAGCAAATATGGCAAAAGAAGTAATAAGTGAAATTAAGTGTCTGTTCTGTAAAATAGCTGTATATTTTTATCAAAGAGTAAATTTAATTATTTCATTAAATCTTTAGCTAATTGTAAAACACAATTAATTTTATACATAAATTACCTTTTAAATTTTAATAATAATGTAGTAATATAATGTAGGAGTTTAAATTTATTAGCTGAACAAATTTATATGCTGCACGAAAGCTGTTTACCTTAAAGTATACGCAACTTCTGCGCATAGTAATAAGGAGTGGTTGACATGGTATTTTTTAAACGCATTAAAAAAGCAATAAATAACTATTTATCTAAACTGGAGAAGTCAAATAAAGAGATGTTTGGGGATACCAGACCTGACTGTTGTAAAATGAACCGAGACCAATCTATCCAAAGAAAAAAGTAATTTTTAATTTAAATATTGTAGCCTTATCATAACTAAGCATTTAGTAAGAAAAATATATATTTAGTTAATAAAATATTTGACAACGATTTGCTTTTATGATATTATAGCAAAGCAGTAGGCTATGGAGAAGTACTCAAGTGGCTGAAGAGGCGCCCCTGCTAAGGGTGTAGGTCGTTTGCGCGGCGCGAGGGTTCAAATCCCTCCTTCTCCGTATTTATAATGTACCCCGTAAATTTAACGTTTACGGGGCTTTTTATGTGTGAAATTGTGTATTTACCCATTAGTTTACCATTTAGAGACTTTTGACGAGAAAAAAACAAAAAAAGTTATATAATTTTGAACGGCTTACAGAACTATTCTGACGGAATATTTCAATTGGTTTTTATCGAGAAAATAAATAGATAACATTACAAAGGAATGATAATGCTTTTAAGAGTGTATAAAAAAAGGAGCCGAAGCTCCTTAATTATCTCCACGCAGCAGATTTTCTGCGTAATCCTTTAGGCTATCAAATGAGTTGACGCCACCGGCACGAGTACTGATTTGCTCTCGTACGTAATCCGGGAGTTTGTCAAAATACTGTTTGGCTGAAGAATCGCTTTTAAAAAGTTCGTACATATCTGAATACTTTTTCATTATATCACCTCTGTGTATAAAATTATTACCGTCTGTACATATGGCTCATAGATCTTGCAAGTCAGCATTTGGAAGGTTATTTTCAATGTTATCCCTAGCAAGATCTGTATCGATCACTGGATATGCGTTAGAGATTGGTTTTTCCATTTTTCCATCTGTTACGATTGGCTTTTTATTTGTATCCATTTCATTCACCTCAAAGTTAGGATACCCAGAAAGTGAAAAAATATTTCAAATGGTTTTAATACATAGTATATTTTTTGTATATAGATGTAGAGATAATGCCTGCCAATATGTAAAGTAAGTATATAAAATGTGAAGATTGAAAGAATTTGATAAGTGCAGCATAATTGGAAAGAACTAATTGCAAAGAATATAGCAGCAAATGAATTAATAGTTACATTTGAGGCTGACAAGAGGGTATAAGAAAGAAAAAGACCGCTTAATAAGCGGTCTTAAAAGATGTTTATAGGCACTATTGACATAATGCAAATCAATAGTACAATGATGTTAATTAATATAAATACTAAATTATTGTAACCAACTCATCATTTTGCGTAATTTAGCGCCTACACTTTCAACTGGATGATTTGCTTCTTTTGCACGAGTAGCTAAAAATTTTGCACAACCACCAGCTTTGTTTTCTTGTATCCATTCACTTGCAAATGTACCATCTTGAATTTCATTTAATACCTGTTTCATGTTTTTACGTGTTTCTTCTGTGATGATTCTTTTACCTGTTCTGTAATCACCATATTCGGCGGTATTAGAGATAGAGTATCTCATCATTTCAAATCCGCCTTTGTTAATTAAGTCAACAATAAGCTTCATCTCATGGCAGCATTCAAAATATGCCATTTCAGGTGCATAACCAGCTTCTACTAAAGTGTCAAAACCAGCTTTCATAAGTTCTGTAATTCCGCCACACAGAACTGCCTGTTCACCGAAAAGATCGGTTTCTGTTTCTTCTTTAAAAGTAGTTTCGATAATGCCGGCACGGCCAGCTCCGATGCCGCATGCATAGGCTAATGCGTAATCCTTTGCTTTTCCAGAATAATCTTGATAAACAGCAATCAATGAGGGGCAGCCCTGTCCTTGTGTATATATATTTCTTACAACATGACCCGGTCCTTTTGGCGCAACCATAATAACATCAACATTCTTAGGCGCTTTAATTTGATTGAAATGAATGTTAAAACCATGTGCGAACATTAAAATATTTCCATCCGTTAAATTTGGAGCTATGCTTGTGTAATATATATCCGGTGCTGTTTCATCGGGAACAAGCATCATAACTACATCTCGTTGCTTTTGCCGCATCTGCTGTTTCCATTACTGTAAGACCGGCCTCTTTTGCTAATGCACAGCTTGCAGAAGTACTGCGTAAACCAACCACAACGTCACAACCGCTTTCCTTTAAATTTAAAGCATGAGCATGACCTTGGCTTCCGTAACCGATAATTGCGATTTTTTTACCTCTTAATAATTCCAAGTTACAATTTGCATCATAATACATCTCAACCATTGTTATTTTCCTCCGTTTTTTAATTATTATATTTTAATCGGTTAAACCGATAAATTAACATTTTATTAAAGTTCTAAAGCAGTTGCGCCAGTACGGCTTATTCCAATAATATTAAAATGATCCAGTTGATTTACAAATGAATCTATTATACTGGGTGCATCAGATAATTCCAAAGCAGTGAATTTTGGCGTTTCATAGAGTAGTTTTGCTTGGAATTCAATTCCGATTTGATTCACACGAGAACAAGTTTCTTTATCGTTCGTTAGAAGTTTTATTAGAACTAGCTCTTTGCATAGCGTAGAATTTTCTTCTAATTTAGTAACACTGATGGTTTCCTCTAGCTTAGATACCTGTTTAAGTGTCTTTTCAGCCATTTCTTCATCTCCCATAACCACAACAGTAATTTTGGAAATAGTAGGGTCATTGGTTGGTGAAACATTAAGGGAGTGAATATTATTACCTTTTCTTGCAAACAAGCTAGAAATTCTTGCTAGAACGCCAAAGTTATTTTGAACGAGCAGAGATAGTACATATTTTTTCATAAAAACCCTCCTTGATCTTTATATTTAACCAACTATTTTATAATGTCATCTAAACTGCCGCCTGCAGGAATTATTGGTAATACTTTTTCATCTTTATCAATTGCACATTCAATAACGCAAGGTCTGTTCATTTGTAAAGCTTCAGCAAAGGCATTTTTAAATTCATCTATAGTTTTTACACTATATCCATTTGCGCCAAATGCTTCCGCAAGTTTTACATAATCAGTTTTTCTATTCAGCGTGGTGTAAGCAAATTGTTTTTTCAAAAATAAATCTTGCCATTGACGTACCATTCCAAGTACTTGATTATTCATTACCACCGTAATAATTGGGATGTTATATGAAACTACTGTACATAATTCATTGAGGTTCATATGGAATCCACCGTCTCCTGTAATATGGATTACTCTACGGTCTGGGCACCCAATTTTAGCACCTATAGCTGCACCATAGCTAAACCCCATAGTGCCTAACCCCCCGGATGTAATAAAAGAGCGAGGTTTTATCTTCTTATAGTACTGCGCTGTCCACATTTGATTTTGCCCTACGTCTGTTACAACAATGGCATCTTCTTCGGACATTTCAGAAATCGTTTGTATTAAACGGTGAGGTTTAATTACAGACGGATCATCAGAAGGATAAAAATCTATGTTTTGCCGCCAATTTTGAATAGTTTCAAGCCATGTAGTATGATCTGTTTTTTTTACATACTGCATTAGACCCTTTAATACTTCTTTTACATCTCCAATAATGCTGAAATCGCACTTAACGTTTTTATCTATTTCTGAATTATCAATATCTATTTGTACTATTGTTGCATTATTTGCAAATTTATCCTTATTAGTCACTCCTCTGTCTGAAAATCTAGTTCCAATGGCAATTAAAAGGTCTGCTTCATTAATCATACGAGAACTGGAAACATTCCCATGCATACCAATCAATCCAAGGTTGAACTTATTGTCATAGCTCAACACTCCTGTTGCCATTAAAGTATGGCAGGCAGGGATAGAACAGTAATTAACAAATTCTTGAACTTCGTTATAGGCCTCGGAGGCAATTACACCTCCGCCGAAATAAAGACAGGGACGTTCACTTTTTTCAATGAGTTGTGCTAGTTTACATAATTTTTCTTCATCCAAAGTACAATGTTTTTTTGGTTTAAGAGGCTTTTTGTTTGTAAACTCATATGATTCAATAGTGAAATTTTTAGGGATATCAACCAATACTGGTCCTGGACGTCCGGTTTGTGCAATGCGGAAAGCGTCTCTGAGAGTATCTGCTAAATTCGCAATATCTGTAACCAAAAAATTATGCTTTGTAATGGGAGTGGTTACACCCGTTGTATAAACTTCCTGAAAACTATCTTTGCCAATCAAATCCATAGGCACATTTCCCGTAATGGCAACCATTGGAATAGAATCCATATAGGCTGTTGCAATACCTGTAACCAAATTGGTTGCACCTGGACCGGAAGTTGCTATTACAACACCTGTCTTTCCGGTCACTCTTGCATAACCATCAGCCGCATGAGCGGCACCTTGTTCATGCGCAGTTAAAATATGCTTAATTTTGTTTCTCTTAGCATATAGTGCGTCATATATATTAATTACAGCACCGCCCGGATAGCCAAAAATTACGTCTGTACCTTGTTCAATTAATACTTCTGCAATTATTTGTGCACCTGTTAATCTCATAGTTTTCTATCTCCATTTCTTATCAAATTTAGAATTTTGAGGAAAAAGGGTATAAAAATAACCTTAATCTCCTAAATAAAAATCAATTTAGGAGACAAAGACTATAACTCTGCGGTACCACTCCAATTACTGTATAAAACAGTCACCTCAAAACATCGTTCGCAAAATGCGTTAATGTCGACCAAATTAACGGAGGTCATTCCGTCCAAGTCTACACAAGTATAATATACCCTTTGACTTGACTGCTCTTGAGGAGATTTTCGCTTTTAGACCATATTGCCTCGCACCAAACGGCAACTCTCTGAAAGTGGTTTTATAAAGATACTCTTCCTCAGTCAATGCATTTTTAAATATTCTGTTTGTTTTTTGAAATTATATTTTTATATTCAACAAAAGTCAATGCTTTTTTCAAATTTATATAAATGTTGTTAAATTGTGCTAGAATTATTTGTTTTATCCAGTAACTTGTTTTCTAAAAGCACTATAATTGATTGAAATAATAAATAAAAACTTTTATAACTTGTCAGTCATGTAAATATCTTGTCTAATGTTGTCGCTATTTCACAATTATTTGTTAATAATTATAAGTAGTATCGTATATAATAACTAATTAATTTTTGGTTAAATCATCAAAAAATCAGTGTATCATTTTTAACTTCTTTTAGAACTTGATTTTTTGATGTTTATTATCATAAAAATTTGACACAATTTAATAAATAAGAGATATCATAAAATTTATACAGTAAGTAGTATATTGTAGGGGAACTCAGCATGTGTATTTAGATGCAAGTTTAGGAATTAACATTGCTCTTTTGAACTTATCAGTTATACTGGTGTAGGAAAAGTATGAAATGACTGGTAAATCTGATATTAAAATCAAATTATTTTTAGTATATAATCTAATGTCAGATGCCTCTTGATTTAGAGAGACTTGGAAGTCTTATAACGCCTAAAAACTATAATGTATAATAAGAGTTTTTGACATAAATTCAAGATGCGCAAAGTATTTTTTGCGCGTCTTTTAGATATGCTTATTCAGCATTATTAAATATATGTGTAAAATCTGGATTTATTTTTGGGATTGTTTTTATTTTTTGAAAGTCCTAGTAAAATTGTTATCACGGTCAAGCAGACTTTCCACTGTTTCATAACCAAGCCTGTGGAGCAAATCCATTACATAAGGACTATCTGCCGGGGTTTTGATATTTGCTATATCACCGTACTGATTTACAGCTTCACGAGCAATATTTTTGTCGATAAGTGCTTTTGGTCCACCTATACATCCGCCGCGGCAACCCATTCCTTCAATAAAGTTTGCTTGAATATTTCCGTCTGCAATTTCTTGCAAAAGCTTTTTGCAGTCAAGGACTCCATCTGCTTGACGTGCTTTCAGCGTAATTTTTCTTCCCGGTCTAAGTCTGTCAAGCGTTGCCTGCACAGCTTCGCTTACACCTGACGTCCTAGCGTAAATCCGGCCTGCTCTTGAAGAATGGTCGCTTTGGTCTTCTTCAAACTTTTCGGGTTGTATATCCATTAATTCAAAAAGCTCTGCAACTTCTTCAAAAGTAAGAACACAATCAACTGCGTCAGCAATATCCGGTTCACGTGCTTCTGCTTTCTTTGCAAGGCAAGGACCTATAAACACTGTTTTTGCATCTGGATGTATTTTCTTTATAGAGCGACCGCAAGCAACCATTGGCGAGACCGAAGGCGGCACATGGGGAATCATAGATTGGTAGAATTTCTTAATAAGCGCTACCCATAATGGGCAGCAGCAACTTGTAAGCAAAAAATCCTGATCACTTTGAATTTCACGGTCAAATTCAAGGGTTTCTTTCAAGGTAAGAATGTCGGCAAACAGAGCCACTTCAATCATACCATAAAACCCCATATACTTGAAAACACTTCTGAGTTTTCCGGATGTAACATCTGCACTGAATTGACCTGAAAAAGCAGGAGCAATCATGGCGTAAACAGGTGTTTTTTTATTTTTAAGCAGTGAAAGTACTGTAAGTGAATCTTTACGTCCAACTAATGAGTGTTCTGGACATGCGTCGATGCATTCTCCGCAGCCTGTGCAGTTTCCGGTTATTATTATGTTGTTATTTTTATCTCGTTTAATTGCGTCAAAGAGGCATGCAGCCTCACAAGAGCTTGGTCCTTCAGATGGGCAGCTGCATACTCCACTTTTTACAATAAGCTGCTCGCTCTCTAGTTCAGCTTTTTCAGAAGATTTTTTCAATTTTTCTTTAATGTCATCATATTTATACATTTTTAAACCTCTTAATATAAGTAAATTTAATGAGACAAAATTATTTTGTTAATATATATTAATTCCCTTATCTCTGAAAATAATTCATATGCAGATTTGTTCAAGCAATGTGCCCTCAAACCAAGAAAGGTAGAGGGCACATTGCTTGCAATATGTTTAATATTTTCTGCACTTAAAATTATTCTATGTTAACCTTATCAGGCATAATATCTGATTTGCCAAACGCTTCTACATAAGAAGTAAGCAGGTCAACTGTTCCATCTATACCCAATTTGCTTGAGTCTACACATAAATGATAGTTCGGGCTGTATCCCCAAGTTTTATCTGTATAATATTCATAGTATTTGCGTCTCTGCTTATCGACAGTATGAATAGCTTTTTCCATTTCCTCATATGTTATAGTATTTTTATCTGGTTCCATTGCCAGTTTTCTCTCAATGCGGGCATTAATTGGAGCATATATGTATAAGTTAATACTACCTGCATCTCTAAGTATGTAATCTGCGCATCTGCCAACAATAACACATGGTCCTTGTTCTGCTAATTCTTTAATGAGTTTCTCCAACTCAATGAAAACCTTATCCTCAGGCGACATCTGATAATATAAACCTAATTTACTTACATAAACACCACTATTACTGAAAAAAGAACGTTTTTCGTCTTTCTCCTGAACAAACTCTGTTTTGTAACCAAGCCTCTGGGACGCAACATTAATTAGTTCTTTGTCATAGAAGGGAATGCCAAGCTTTTTTGCAAGCCTTTTTCCCACTTCACGACCTCCGCTAGCCAAATTGTCTTCCGATAGTAATAACATTATTTGTCATAGCTGTCACCCCTTTATCTATAGCGGTATATAACACTGTATATTTATGTAAAATCCCACAGTGGGATATAAGAACAGCCTTACAGAGTATCTATTTTTATATTTAAATCTTAACATCTAAGATTGTATTCGTCAACATACAATTTTAAATGTTTTGTGCAAATTTATTAAATTAGTATTATATTAAAAATTTATTTACTGCATATTATACATGGATGTATTTTACATTTATGTTATGTGTTTATAAAAAGTGTATATTTATATTATTATTTTTAAGCAATCAAGTGATATATAATGAAACAGGATATTTTGTATAATAATGAGATGTAAGCAAAACATAAAGAATAAATGAGATGTTGATACAGCATTTCTGTAAGAATTATCAGGAACAATCATTGGCAATTTTACTACGGATTTTGACTGTTATTTACGATTGACTATTTATAACGCCAATGCTATAGTGAAGGAAAGTATTCCTTTTTATACAAGTTGTTGGTAGGATATAACGATATCTAGTGGGAGCTTGCTGCTAGGGTTTATTCGCTGCCTTCATTGGTTTTATAAATTGTACAAAAAAATGACTGTAGTTTCATAATAGTAGGACGGATTTCGTGAATTCGGCCTTTTGAATTAAATAAACGGGTACAGAGAATTCAAAAAGGAAAGAGGCTATATTATGGAAACATCTATGGAATTAAAGACTCGCATTAAACAGTTTTGCTTTGATGCTGGAGCAGATATCATAGGCTTTACCTCGGCGGAACGATGGAATGAAATTGATGAAGTCCCAATTGAATTCCGACCTCAGTACCTTTGGGAACCGACTAAAACCGTTATTGTAATGGGTGTGGGTATGCCTCTCCCCATTGTTGAGACTACTCCGTCAATATTGCACAAAGAGACTTATGATACGGCTAACCGTACTTTGGATTCAATGGCATTTAATTTGACCAGATATTTAAATAGATTGGGATTAGCATCATATTTCTTTACACGTGACGGTTTTGGCAGTCTCAGACTGTTAAAGGATCGTCCAATGGCTGCTTTTAACCATATTACGGCGGCCAGATACGCAGGGCTTGGCACTGTCGGAGTTAATAATTGTCTGCTTACACCTGAGTTTGGCCCTCGGGTTCGTTTGGTATCTGTATTTACTGAGGCGGTTATTGAGCCTGACCCTATGTTGGAGAAAGAGCTTTGCATTAAGTGCAAAGCCTGCGTGAAGTGTTGTCCGGTGGATGCACTGGTAATGCGAGAGGATACAGTTAAGGGCGACTTTATACTTAATCCTTGTTTGGACAGGCATATTGAATTGAGCCATAACAAGGCATATCCATGCGGTATATGCACAAAGGTCTGTCCGATAGGAAAAGACCGTCTTTTATATCACCAGAATGGCATTATGAATCTCTACTTGCATGAAGAGGATGATTTGGCTGCCGATCCTAATGATCCTAGATACAGGTCATGGACACATGTACGAAAGTACGGAAGCTGGAACAAAGACTATCCGCACTGACAACAAGGTATTATTCATTAGAAAAGAAACGGAAGGATGAGAGAATGAAAATTGATGATTTGGAGCAGTTTAGTGATGAATTCAGCAAGATGCTGGCAAAAAAACCTGATATGGCTGGTTTGCTTAAAAACGGCAGAGCAATGATAAGTGATCTTGTATTAAAGCCTGATTGGTTTCAGTCAATATTGACTAAGCTGGTGCTGGATGAGGCATTCTTAAAATCACAATGGCAGTCTATAGATGCCAATGAAATTCAGATTTATCGCAGCAGTGATAAGCAGTTTTCGATACGAGCATACATCTGGGAGCCTAATGTAACATATCCTGTTCATGACCATGGAGCATGGGGTATTGTTGGAGCTCATGTAAATCAAATTATTGAACGTAAGTTTATTCGTGAGGATGACGGCAGTGATGATAGCTATGCCGAACTTAAACAGGTTTCTCAAAAAATGCTTTCTCCTGGTGAAACGACGTTTGTTCTGCCTATGAATGAAGGAATACATCAAATGCAGGCAGCAACAGATCTCACTGCGGTTACAATTCATATATATGGGGCACCGGTACGTAAGGGATTTATCCATTATTTTGATATTCAAAGAAAATCAGCCCATAGAATGTATCCTCCGGCTATAAATAAAAAAATCTTTGCAATCAGAACATTGGGCTCAATTCATGAATCATGGGCTGAAGAAGTACTAAATAGTTCAATGAATTCAGATGTACCGAATTATATAAAAAATGAGTGCATGGAATCACTTTTGAAGATACAGAAATGATACTTATTATTACTCACACTGTTTGGAAAACTTATTTTATACGATAAAAGCTGTCTGTTGGCTTAAATACCGACATGTGGCTTTATTTTGATGCTAATAAAAATTAGACCTATTTTGTAAGAAGGTTATAACAATAATTACTTTGTCGTTAATGCCTATGAAGGTAATTATAAAAAACGGCCCGTCGACTATAATTGTAAGAAGGCCACAGGAATAATTGTTTCCATCGCCGAAGCTGACTTCGTTAATGGTTGTAAAATCAATACTTCTGTATTTCTTCAAGTGAAGGAGTTGGGACTTAAAAGGAGATAATAAACACAAAAGCCGTAATCAATGATAAAATCTTCGTTACAACTTAATTAATGCTTTCATATTCATATATTATTTTTTTGTGTAAGTTATCTTTTAGCGACTTAAGCAGTGGTTCAAAGTCAATTTCGGCATCTAAATTTCCTTGGTAAATTTTTTCTCTCGTTTGAATTTCAATCTTTTGAAATTTATTTTTTGAGAGTATTATAACTAGTATTTGGTCATATGGAATAGTAATGTTTTTGTCTTTATTTCCATCAGCAGAGTGCAGCAGCAACATATTATTTTCAACAGATAAGTTGTAATATTTTGTTTCATAAAATCCAATTTTTATCCGAACTGTATAAGTCATAACAGCTAACCTCCTTTAACTTTAATTATATATATTAAATACAAAATAAAAAAACTGGCTGAGTCGATTTGTCATTGCCAAATAATCTGGCACGATTCATGCCAGATGAGTTGATTTTTATATAATTCATTTGATATAATTAGAAACGGGGTGTTTTGATTTGCAGTTTAGTGAAAAATTGAATTTTTTAATGAATATTACTGAAACCACAAATAGTGCGTTAGCGTTCAATATAAACTTAGATGCATCTTATATAAGCCGATTGCGAAGCGGACGCAGAAATGTACCGCGCAACCAGATTTATCTTAAGACTATGTCAGAGTATTTTGCTAAGCGTTGTATAGAAGATTATCAGCGTAAAGCGCTGCTTGATATGATGAGTATCAGTTCTTTTTCAATTTATGACGATAAGTTTCCCGAGCTTATATTTAATTGGATGCTGTCAGAGCAAACAAAAGAAACAAAAGCTGTTGAAAATTTTCTTATTGGTTTTTCTAACACAAAATCTAGGCAGCCTGTAACATCCAACAAAATGTTGGAAGATGCTTTGGCAGAAATCCCTAAGACTGATAAAAGTATTTTTTATGGAATTGAAGGTAAGCGTCAGGCTGTGGTTTGCTTTCTTTCTGAAGTGCTTGAGTGCAAAAAACCTCAGACATTAATGTTGTTCAGCGATGAGCCTACCGATTGGATGACGGCTGATAGTGATTTTACGGCAAAATGGGCTTTTTTAATGACACAGGTGCTTTTAAAGGGAAATAGAATAAAGATTATACATACAGTCAGCCGTGACTTGGACGAGATGTTAAATGCAATCAGCCAGTGGATGCCGCTATATATGTCAGGTCTGATAGAACCTTATTTTTATCCTAAAAAACGAGATGGTATTTTTAAAAAAACGCTATTTATTGTTCCGGATGTCATTGCTGTTATATCAAGTTCAATAGGGGGCATGATAGACAAGGCGTGTAATCTGTTATTTAGGGAACAGCGTGCCATAGCGGCTTTTGCCGAAGAATTCGATCAGTATTTGAGTATATGCAAACCGCTGATGCGTATTTTCACATTAAATGATGAAAAGCCATATTTAGATACTCTTTTGGAGTTTGAAAAAGAAAAGAGTGATTCCATGATTAAAACAGAATCACTTTCTCTGTTGACAATGCCTGAAAATGTTGTATCAAAAATAATTTCCCGTCTTGGCGAAGACAATACCCGTTACGTTGAATATCAAAAAAACAGAATTAGATTATTTGAAAATAATATTAAAACAAATTGTTTTACTGAAATTGTACGGCTTCCAGATATAGAAACGGTTATAAATTCAAAAGTGAAAGTAGCTATTTTTGTTATGCTTGGCGGTGATGTAGCTTACTATACAGTTGATGAGTATATATTGCACTTAGAAAATATTATACGTCTTCTGAATAAATATAAAAATTTCCATGTTCATTTAACAACAGAGACTACAGATGACCGTTATATGGTATATGCTAAGGAGGAACTTGGCGCAATTGTAGCCAAAACATCAGTATCTCATGTGGCCCTTGCCATAAATGAAAACAATATGACAGCTGCTTTCTGGGACTTTTTGAAAAATATAATAGGGGAAAAGCATTATAGAAATATGAATAATAAAAATACAGCAGAAAAATTGACAGCCTATATTAGGCAGTTGAAACAAATCAGCAATAACTTGAATGAAAAGATAGATTTATAAGTGAGTTTTTGACATGTATATTTTATGTATAAAAGTGGAGCTTCAAAAAATTAGATTTTGGAGCTCCTTTTATTTATAAGATAGAAAATAAAAAAAAATAATGTTTCTCAATACTTAAAGGTTTTTATTTATCCAATCCCATTGGTCAGGACCTAGCCTGCCTCTAATGGGGTTTTTAACTTCTACAACAAGCATTCTGTCATTACTGTCTAAATGCTGAAGGATTCTGTTGTTAACAATATCAATATTGTTGGAAGTTTTAACTAAATATGTAGTAGGTAAATACATAAACCAGTTTCCTAATAATTTTATTTCTTGTTCAACTTGTGCCTGATTATTTGCAGGAGCATGCAAATCATAAGAAATCATGTATACAAACATATAAATTCCTCCTTAATTAAACAATTGATATAACAGTACCTATAATTAAGTATATGATTATTTGGATTAAATTTCAATATAATATAAAATTTGTAGATAATTATCTTGATTTAAAAATAAACATACTATATTTAGGACAGTTTAAGTATAATTTGCTATATTTTTTTCTTTATTTTTTCGGAAAATATTGACACATTAAGCAACATGTTGTTATACTTAAACAAATATATCTCAGATAATAGCAAACTTGGTAAAAGCCAAGGACGCAAAGCCACGGGTCTAAAGCATTTTGCTATGATAGCCGGGTTACCGAAGAGGTCACAAGGTTAACTAACTGTGTGTCGATTTCGGCATGCAGTTTTTTTATTACAGAAGGGGAGTGCAAACAAAAATGAAAAAGGGATTATCACTATTATTTGCTATGACTTTGGCGTTATCGGTGTCGGTTACTCCAGTTGCAGCTAAAACTGGCAATGGGAAGTCCAATGTATCTGCTTCACAAAAAGAAACTAACGGGAACGGAGCAAATTCTTCTGCTGATGACAGCGTTGAGGAAAGCGAAAGCCAAGAAACCTCAAGTCAGAAAACAAATAATCAAGGGAACAAAAAAGTATTTAAAGATGAGTTAAACGAGAAAAAGAAAGAATTACAACAAGAGAAAAGTTCTTTGAATCAGCAGTTAGAAAATCTTCAATCACAGTATGAGACTATGCATGCAGCAGGTGATGAAGAGGCTGCCGAAGCTGTTTTAGAGAGTATAAAGGCATTGAATGATCAGATTCAGGGAATACAGGCACAAATTAAAGAAACTATCAATGAACGTTATATGGTGGTAAAAACTATGTATACTGATGAGGAGCTTGCTCAATTTACAAGTGCAGCAGATTTGATTTCTCAGATGTATGCTGATGCAGAAGTTTTATCAGCTGGCAGTGTAATTGTTAACAATAATCTTATTAAATTTGATACTCCTGCATATATCAAAAACGGAGTAACATTAGTTCCGCTTAGAGCTATATCTGAAGAATTGGGCGGGGAAGTGTCTTGGGATGAGGAGACACAGACTGTAACAATAACTAATGGTGATACAGTAGTTCAAATTACTGCAAACAGCACAACAGCTATAGTAAATGGCGAAACTGTTGAAATAAGTGTTCCGGCCACCGAAAATTGTGGCAGGACATATATACCTCTTCGTTTTTTAGCCGATGCATTAGGTTTTAATACTGAATGGGACGGTGAAAATGAAATCATTGATATTAATGATGGTACAGAAACACCTGAAGACGGAACACCTGAAGACGGAACACCTGAAGACGGAACACCTGAAGACGGAACACCTGAAGACGGAACATCAGAAGGCGGGGCAACAGAAGAAGGACCGGTAAGTGAAGTAGCTGAAAGCTAAGAAAAAAACAGTTATGATATTTAGGTAGTCAATGATAATTGACTACCTAATTTTTTTATCCCCAAATATAATAAACAATCTGCTATGTATGTGAGTTTTCGGCTAGCTTAACTTAAGAAAGAAAAACCTCATGCGGTAAAATAAGTATGGTTATACATATGATAACGCTTTGTCTGAAAATGTCGTTTCTGTTCTTAAAACAGAATATATATCAAAAAAGCTCAATTTTTATAATAAAGCTCGTTACATTAAAGACGAAATATATTTATTTTAACAATTATCAAAGAATTCAACTAAAAACAAAACTGACACCGTTTGAAAAACGATGTCAGCCTACTGCTGAAAATTTAATAATTTCTACCATAGTACACTCTTTGTGCTGATTGTTTAAACTGGGTCAGTTCAAAACATAGAAGTCTTTTTTTATTTGGTTATTTGCAAAGATCGTTAAGTTCATTTAAAGAGAGCATACGGTAGACCATACCTCCGTATCTATCCATAAATTCCTGAAGAGACTCGGCAGGATAATGGTAACATGCATCAATTTCTTTTATGTTGTCAATACTTTTGGTAATCTCATTTATAAGAGATTCGTTCATTATACTGTAAAATTGAGGTCCAAAGTTGCTGTAAAATCTTTTTGTGTTTTTCAAAAATAATTTTTTGTGATTATTGAATAAAGCAAAGGTAAATCCGTGTTGCGAATAGGGTATACTCTCTTCATCTATAACATAGAAATTAATATTTTTATTTACTTTACACATATCAAGAACATGTTGAATATGCTGTTCTCGCTCACTTACACTCATTCTGTGCAGTATATCAGTGAAATAAATCTCGCCGTCTTCAACATACCTAAGTAAAGCTGATTTAAATATAAAGAAATCAACTTTTTCTTTACTGAATATGTCATCCCAAGTCACGATAAGTTTCCTTAGGAATTTCTCCGTTGATTCGTCAAAGCCCTGCTTATATGCAGATTCAACAATAGAATCTATAATATTAGGCGGTATAAGGAATTCAAATCCTCTTGCCATAAACATCTGAAAATCACCATAAGCGTAGAAATTGCTTCGATAACCTGCCTGCATCATTTCCTTTGCAGCAGTAGCCATAATAAGTAAGTGATTAATTTTAAATAATGGCTGTGTTCTTTCGTATATTGTATGAACCTTATCGGGATCGTTTATTATAATTGCCATTGTTATTTTTCCGTGCAGATCTATGGGAAATATGACTGCTATTTTATTTTTTATAACAAAAAGATTTTGATTTCCAAAGCTGTTATTGTCATAAAAATCAAATGAAATAAAATGATATTTATTTATGAAAAAATACAGAGACAGGAAGTCTTCATTTGAAAGATTTTCAGAACGAATACCAACTTTCATATGAACAGGCGAACTCAGCTGCGGAGTAACGTTTGTATCAGCAAAGTTATTGGAAACAAGAGCAAAAATATCCATTGTACATAATATATCTACCGGTTCAGAAGATGCGTACATGATATTTGGAAGCTCTTTTGTTAAGAAATCATTCAATTCACTTTGATTAACTAAAACTCTGGTAGTGTAAGTATTCTTTTTGTTCTGATTGTTAGATAATGTTTCGGATTCTTTAAATGCATCTTTAAGCATTGTGTAGATATAAGTTTCGAGTTGATCATCCTTAACTATAACTGAAAAATCTAGGCAGAAATTCTCCAGCTCGTTTTGATTTAATATTTCTTCAGAAAAAATCTTGGCCAGACATCTGTTTACTGTACCGGATACCCGGCTTGCTGGAAGTTTAGATTTATTGCACCATTTGCTTATATATGAAATGTCATAACCAAGCGAATCAGCAACTGTAGACATCTTAATATCGGAAAATTTGATTAGACGTTTAAGTAAATCACCGTAATCACTCATATTGTGCCCCTTTCTATTAGCTTGTATATAATACTTATATATCAAAATCTTGTATTTGTAAATAAACATATTAAATTTTCATCAACTTGACTAAAAAAATAATCAACTTTCAAATTGAATGAAAGTTGAAGAAAGCAAAGACCATGTTGATTTCATTCCAAAAAAAATATTTATACTTTATAATGTGATTTAACAAACGAAGTTAGTTAAAATTATTTTAATATTAATAAAAGAAGAGGAGAGAATTACAATGGGAATGGAAAAGTATCGTTTAAGAATGCATCATGTAGGTATTGTTTTACCAACAATGGAAGCTGCTAAAGAAGTTATGGATGTTCTTGGCGTAGAAGTTGATTATTCAGGATACGTAAATGCTTACACAGCTGACTTAATCTTCACAAAGTAT
The DNA here is from genome assembly GCA_040767305.1 of Candidatus Metalachnospira sp. GTDB lineage: Bacteria > Bacillota > Clostridia > Lachnospirales > Anaerotignaceae > Metalachnospira. Next base: position 17,600 of record JAXGOV010000017.1, read on the forward strand.
GGCCCTAATGAAAGTCCTATTGAGTTTATTATTCCAAGAGGCGGCGTTTTAAGCAAGTATAATAATGGTAAAGGCGGTATCGCTCATATCTGTATTGAAGTTAACGATATTAAGGCTGCTACAGATGAACTTCTTAGCAAAGGCTTTGAAATGCTTGAAAAAGAAGCAGTTGAAGGTACAGAGGATATTATTGTAAACTTCCTTCGTCCTAAATATTCAAGTGGTATTCTCATTGAATTAGCTGAAACTATTGCACCTATTAAAAGGGATTAACTAAAAAGAAATTTCCTTATAGGAGGTTTGTATGAAAAAAGTTAAGATTTTATCAGCTCAAGAAGCAGCGATGCTTGTAAAAGACGGAGATACTGTTGCAACAGGAGGTTTCGTAGGAAGCGGAAGTCCTGAAGCGCTCTCAAAGGCTCTTGAAAATAGATTTTTGGAAACTGGTTCACCTAGAAATTTAACATATGTTTACGCTGCCGGACAAGGTAACAGAGACGGCAGAGGTTCTGACCATTTTGCACATGAAGGATTGGTTAAGAAAGTAATTTCAGGTCATTGGAACATGGCCCCTAATCTTGGACAACTTGCAATCGATAATAAAATTGAAGCTTATAATATTCCTCAGGGTGTTATATGTCAGATGTATAGAGATATTGCAGCAAAGAAAGTGGGAACTATAACACATGTTGGTCTTGGAACATTTGCAGACCCAAGAGTTGAAGGTGGAAAGCTTAATAGTATTACAAAAGAAGATATTGTTGAAGTAATTAACATTTGGGGTCAGGAACGTCTTATATTTAAGCCGTTTAGCATGGATGTTTGTTTGGTCAGAGGTACATATGCAGATGAAAGTGGTAACGTAACTCTTAAAAAAGAAGTTACACCGCTTGATGCATTATCAATGGCTCAGGCAACAAGGAACTGTGGCGGCAAGGTAATTGTTCAGGTCGAAAAGGTTGTTGCGGCCGGCAGTATTGATCCTAAGCTTGTAAAAATTCCCGGAATCCTTGTAGACGCAGTTGTTGTAAGTGAAAAAGCTGATCATGAACAGTGCCTTAACTGTGACTATGATCCTACATTTACTGGGGAAGCAAGAGCAGTTACAGGTGAAACAGAGATGTCACCTCTTACAGTAAAGAAAATAATTGGCAGACGTGCTGCTATGGAACTTTCTGAAAATTCGGTTGTAAATCTTGGTATAGGTGTTCCTGAATATGTATCAATGGTTGCAAATGAAGAAGGTATCGGAGATTATATGACACTTACTGTTGAGGCAGGCCCGGTTGGCGGTATACCTATGGGCGGTACACAGTTTGGAGCATCAGTAAATGCGGATTGTTATTTTGATCAGAGCTTTATGTTTGACTTCTATGACGGCGGCGGGCTTGATATAGCATTCCTTGGTCTTGCACAGACTGACGAGAATGGCAATGTTAATGTAAGTAAATTCGGCACAAGAATTGCAGGCTGCGGTGGATTTATCAACATTTCTCAGAATGCCAAGAAGGTTTGTTTCTGTGGAACATTTACGGCTGGCGGACTTAAGACAAGCATTAAAAATGGTAAGCTTGTAATTGATAATGAAGGTAAGGAAGGCAAGTTTGTTAAAGAAGTTCAGCAGATTACATTCAGTGGTAAATATGCTGCTTCATTAAATAAGCCTGTATTATATATAACAGAAAGAGCTGTATTTGAACTCAGAAGTGATGGAGTTTATTTAACAGAGGCTGCTCCTGGAATAGATATCCAGAAACAGATAGTTGATCTTATGGGATTTGAGCCCAAAATTGATGGTGCGGTTAAAATAATGGACAGCCGTATCTTTAAGGATGAATTAATGGGTCTTAAATAATACATTTAGATTTAAAAAATAGTTTTTTGGCAAAATAATATTTGTAGATATGTATCGGAGGGTAAATAATGGATTTTGAATTTAATGAAAATCAGCTCGACCTTCAGAAGATGGTCAGAGAACTCGCAGAAAAGGAAATTGGCCCCAAAGCAAAAGAAAACGATGAAAAAGACGTTTTCCCCATGGACCTTTACAAAATGATGGTCGAAATGGGTCTTACTGCAATTGGTGTTCCCGAATCATACGGCGGACCTGAAGCAACAGATATCGAAAGAATGATAGCTATTGAAGAAATAGCTAAAAAAGACGGTGCAGTAGCAACAATACTTGCTGTTCATGGTATGTTTGTACAAGCACTCGAAAAATTCGGTCCAGAAGAACAGAAAAAGAAATATTATCCGCTTATAGCTGAAGAAGGATTCTATACAGCATTTGCTCTTACAGAGCCTTGTGCAGGTTCTGACCCTTCATCAGCAAAGACAACAGCAATTTATGATGCTGCAACAGATGAATATGTTCTTAACGGAAACAAATGTTTCATCACAGGCGGAAAAAGAGCAGATGCAATCGTTGTATTTGCACTTACAGACCCTTCAAAGGGAGCAAAAGGAATGTCAGCTTTCATCGTTGAAAAGGGTATGCCCGGTTTCTCAATTGGTAAAATTGAAGACAAAATGGGCATCAGATGTTCAGAAACAGCAGAGCTTTTCTTTGATGACTGCCGCGTACCTAAGGCAAATCTTATCGGTGAAGAAGGCAAAGGCTTTGGTATTGCAATGAACTCACTTGACGGTGCAAGAATTGGTGTTGGCGCAATTGCTCTTGGTCTTTCAGAAGGTGCTCTTGATGAGTCACTTGCTTATATCAACCAGAGAGTACAGTTTGGCAAACCTATTGCAGCACTTCAGGGAATTCAGTGGTATATTGCTGAAATGGCTACAGCTATTGAAACAGCAAAATGGATGGTATACCATGCAGCATACCTTCGCTCAGTTGGCAAACCTTATACAAAGGAAGCATCAATGTGTAAGCTTTACTGCTCTAAGGTAGCTAGAGAAGTAACAAATCTTGCAATGCAGATACATGGCGGATACGGATACATGAAAGAGTATGCTGTTGAAAGAATGTATAGAGATGCAAAAATAACAGAAATCTATGAGGGTACTTCAGAAATTCAGAAGGTTATTATAGCTAAACAGGTTATGACAGCCAAAAAGTAATTAAGGAGGAAAAAGAATGGTTGGTTTTGAATTAACAAAAACTCAGCAGTTATGCAAAGAATTATTCCATAACTTTGCTGAAAACGAAATTAGACCTATAGCAAGAGACATGGATGAAAACGAGGAGTACCCCAGGGAACTCCTCGATAAACTCCAGAAAGCTCACATGTTTGGTATTCCTTATTCGCAGGAATTAGGCGGAGCAGGAGCTGATGTTCTTACTTATACTTTAGCAATGGAGGAAGTATCAAAAATTGATGCTTCAACTGGCATTACACTTTCAGTTCATACATCACTTTGCTGCCCATGTATCAATGAAAACGGTACAGACGAGCAGAAAGAAAAGTTTTTAAGACCACTTATCAGCGGTGAAAAGATTGGTGCTTTCTCACTTACAGAGCCTAATGCCGGTACAGATGCATCAGGTGTACAGACAACAGCTGATAAGGACGGAGATTACTACATTCTTAACGGATCAAAGATGTTTACAACAAATGCAGGAATTGCAGATACATTTGTAGTATTCGCTCTTACAGATAAATCAAAGGGGCCTAAAGGAATGTCAGCATTTATTGTTGACAGAACTATGGAAGGTATATCAGTAGGAACAAACATTCCAAGAATGGGTATCAGAGCAGCTTCAAACTGTGAGGTAGCATTTGTAAATGTTAAAGTTCCTGCTGATAGACTTCTTGGAAAAGAAGGAGCTGGCTACAAAATCGCTATGACAGCACTTGGCGGCGGCCGTATCGGTATCGGCGCACAGGCAACAGGTATTGCTCAGGGTGCTATCAATGAAGCAATTAAATATGTAAAAGAGAGAAAACAGTTCGGAAAGAACATCAGTAAATTCCAGAACACTCAGTTTAAGCTTGCAGAAATGCAGACAAAAGTAGATGCAGCAAGACTTATGGTATGGCGTGCAGCAATCGCAAAGGACAATCATGAGAATTATGCTCCTCTTGCAGCTATGTGCAAACTTTTTGCATCAGATGTTGCAAACGATGTAACAAGAGGTTGTGTACAGCTTTTCGGTGGCTACGGATATTCAAGAGAGTACCCTGTAGAAAGAGCTATGAGAGACGCTAAGATTACAGAGATCTACGAAGGAACATCCGAAGCAATGAAGATGATCATTTCGGGAACAATGAAGCTGTAATATAATCTAAGAAAGGAGAATCATGATGAAAATAGTTGTTTGTATAAAACAGGTTCCGGATACAACGGAAGTAAAACTTGATCCTAAAACAAATACACTTATCAGAGATGGTGTACCCAGTATCATCAACCCTGATGATAAGGCCGGCATTGAAGCTGCTCTTACATTAAAAGAAAATCTCGGAGGCACAGTTACAGTAGTATGTATGGGACCTCCTCAGGCAGACGTAGCATTAAGAGAAGCTCTTGCTATGGGATGCGATGATGCAATACTTTTAAGCGACAGAGCATTCGGCGGTTCAGACACATATGCAACAGCACATGTAATTGCAGGCGGACTTAAGACTCTTGATTATGATTTAATCATAACAGGCCGTCAGGCTATTGATGGAGATACAGCTCAGGTTGGACCTCAGATAGCAGAACAGCTCAAGATTCCTCAGGTAAGCTATGCAGCAGAGGTAAAAGCAGACGGAGATGCACTTGTCATCAAACGTCAGTATGAAGATAGATACCAGCTCATAAAAGTAAAAACTCCCTGCCTTATAACAGCACTTTCAGAGCTTGCAAAGCCCAGATATATGACTGTATCAGGTATCGTTAATGCCTACAAGAAGGAAGTAAAAGTACTTGGCTTCGAGGACATTAAAGAAAACATTAATCCTGATAACATCGGACTTAAAGGTTCACCTACAAATGTTAAGCAGTCATTTACAAAACAGGCTAAGGGCGCAGGTACAGTACTTAATGTATCAGCAGATGAAGCTGTAAAGACAATCATGGATAAGCTTGTAGAAAAGCACATTATTTAATGGAAGGGAGGATATAAAATGAGCAAAGATATATATGTAATAGCAGAACAGAGAGACGGAAAGCTTGCAAAAGTAGGCAAGGAGCTTATCGGCGAAGCAACAAAGCTTGCAGCTGACCTTGGCGAAAAGGTAATAGCAGTAGTTCTCGGTTCAGAGATTAAAGATGAAGCAGCAAAACTTTACAGCTATGGAGCAAACGAAGTAATAGCAATTGATGATCCTATGCTTAAGAGCTATGCAACAGAACCTTATGCGAAAGCACTTACAAAGGTTATAGAAGACTGCGACCCTAATATAGTACTTTTCGGAGCAACATCAATCGGCCGTGACTTAGCTCCCCGTGTTGCAGGCAGAGTACACACAGGTCTTACAGCAGACTGTACAAAGCTTGATATAGATGAAGAAACAAAGCTTCTTGCAATGACAAGACCCGCATTCGGCGGCAATATCATGGCAACAATCTTATGTAAAGATTATAGACCTCAGATGGCAACGGTTCGTCCCGGTGTTATGAAGGCTCTTGAAAAAGATACTTCAAAGACAGGTGCAGTGAAGGAAATCAAAGTTGAATTCACAGCAGCAGACATGAACGTTGAAATCCTCGAAGAAGTAAAAGAAACAAAGAAATCAGTTGACATTACAGAAGCTAAGGTACTTGTATCAGGCGGACGTGGTATCGGCGGACCTGAAGGTTTCGAAATGCTTAAAGAATGTGCAGCAGAACTTGGCGGTGAAATTTCATCATCAAGAGCTTGTACAGACGCAGGCTGGATCGGATCAGAAAGACAGGTTGGTCAGACTGGTAAAACAGTTAGACCTGAACTTTATATCGCATGTGGTATTTCAGGTGCTATTCAGCACGTAGCCGGTATGGAAAACTCAGAGTTTGTAGTATCAATCAATAAGAACGATACAGCAGCAATCTTCTCAGTATCAGATCTTGGTATAGTAGGAGATGTAAAAGTTATCATTCCTAAGCTTACAGAAGCACTTAAGAAATATAACGCAGAAAAGAACAAGTAAGTTAAATGTAAGTTCTATAATTTCCTCAATATATTTATTTCTGCACATTTTTTATATGCCTGAAATAAATTTACTCCTCAAAATCCCTCGGAGCGTATGTTTCGAGGGATTACCCATATAATAAACAAAATAAGGTTTGGAGGGTTTAAATGAAATTAAAAAAAATATTTGATGTTGAAATTACTGAAATACATCAAATAAGAGTTGTTATTGAAGCCAACAGCAGAGCGGAGGCTTTAGATAAAGCGAAGGAAAAATACAGGAATAATGAATATACATTTGATTTGGATTCACTAGTTGCAGCTGAATTTGAGGTAAAGGATAATGATTGATATCAGAATAAAAAAGGATATTTCAAAATTTTTGAAATATCCTTTTTTATATTAATCATTAAAATCCACTTGAGATATAGAAAAATTATATATTGGATCTGACATAGAACTTGCATACTCATTAGGCACTATTGTAAATTTACCTGAACAAATTATATTGCCTTCATCAAGACTTTTAAGAGCAACATCTAAAATATAAGAACCATCACCGTTATCTGTGAATCCAATTATTTCAGGTTGACTTAAGCCTCTGTCACCTAGTCCAAATGAATAAGTGTCTGTATCTGCATCATATTTTATGTGGTCAGAAAGAGATTCAGGTAAATCAAGTAAGTCATTGTAGTCAGCAAATAAAGCGGTTGCATATTCCTGAACAGCTTGCCTAGGCATAATAAGTTCTGTATCTGTAACTTTGCTTAATGGATGCTTTGCACCATAAAGACAAGTGAAATCGTATAAAGCGGCCCAGAAAAATGTTGGGTCTTTCGGTGTATAGGAAAATTTACCTTCGACTCTGCACATTAGAATAGCATCAGATGGTTCAAGCATGTTTTGTATGTTATCGGGGACTTCCACAGATTTTTGAGTGCTATTTTCGTTGACTTCTTCATTTTGTTTAGTTTCATTTGTAGATGAATTATTTGAACAAGCGCTAAATCCGATTAAAATTACAGTTGACAAAAATAAGATGGCCGTTGATTTAATATAGTTTTTCTTCATAAAACCACTCTCCTTAGTATTGATTATTATACCATATATAGGAAATAATGTTTTAAGTATTTCTTAATAAGTTGTATTTACTAATGGATAAGCGGTTACAAATACATATAACGCATGTTGTTTTGATGTAAAATAACCTCCAAAGGGCAAAGTTTTGACTTTAAATATGGTAAACACAAGTGATATAAAGCAAAAAAGATAGAATTTGATATACAGTTAAAGTGTTTGCTAAAGAAGCAGTTAAAAGATTTGTTGAAATATTTTTTTGGTAATGATAAACTTTATCTAACAGATTAGGAGGGGTAATAAATGAAGTATGAAGCGGTTCTTCTTTCGGTCAAAGATATTGAAGTATCAAAGAGGTTTTATAAAGAGGTGCTTGGTTTAGAAGTAATAGCTGATTTTGGTTCAAATGTAACACTGAGCGGTGGAATTGCTCTTCAGACCGAGAACACATGGAAAGATTTTATCCATAAGGAAAAAATAATAGTTGGAAATGGGTCAGAGATTTATTTTGAAGAAGACGATTTATACGGGTTTATCAAAAAACTTGAGTCTTTTAAAGAAATAAAATATGTACATAATGTTGTTGAACACTCATGGGGACAAAGAGTAGTAAGAATATATGATCCTGATAACCACATACTTGAAATAGGAGAAAATATTAAAATGGTAGTAAAAAGATTTATAGATTCTGGCATGACTGTTAAAGAAACTGCCGACAGAATGGATGTCCCCTCAGAATTTATAAAAAGCTGTATTTGAAAAAACTAACCGCTGTAAAATATACAGCGGTTTTGTTGTTAAATGAACTTATAAAAAATTTATATTAAAAGCTCTTTTAAGTGCTGCATATGTAAGCTCATATGCTATTTTTCCATAAGCTGATTCAGGAACTGCCACTTCGAAGCTATGGTAGCATCCGGGGAATATATGATACTCAACCGAAATGCCTGCTTTAATTAGTTTATTCCAATATTCAATATTTTCATCTAGGAAGGGGTCAAGGGTGCCAATATATGAAAATACAGGAGGTAATCCGCTTAGATCCTCTGCCAGTATTGGAGCTGCATAATAGTCAAGAGTGATATTTTTGTCAACATATAAGTCCCAAGCAATTTTGCTGTAGCTGTAACACCATACTTTTTCACTGGTAATGGCATGCTGAGAAAATGTATCAACTGAATTGTCAAGCATTGCATATAATGGTATTTGTATAACAGGAATGGGACCTTTTCTATCTCTTGTCATCAGAGCGAGAGCTGCAGTTACACATCCGCCGGCACTAAGACCAATAATAGCTATTCTAGATGTATCGGCTCCAATATCTATACCGTATTTATCTAACCATAAAAGGGCAGTATATGCATCTTCAATTGGTGCAGGAGCTTTGTATTCAGGTGAAAGCCTATATTCAACGGATATTATCATCATGTTGACATTTTTTACATATCTCAGACACATATCATTTTGTCTGTATACACTGCCAAACAAGAATCCGCCGCCATGAAAGAATAACCCACAGGGAAGCAATTCAGTTCCTCTTTGGGCAGGCTCATATATTCTTAATTTTATATCGGGGGCACCATTGGGAGAAGGAATCATTTTTTCATAAATATGCACAGCAGTATCAGCTTTTAAATTTTCTATTTCCTGTTTATCAGTTAATGGTTTAAAAGTATCCAGATGAGCCAAGTCAAAGCCAATTGAGCTGTCATAATTATCAAGCAATTCCTTGTCAATTCTGTTACGCATAAGCTTTTCGTCCATTTATAATGCCTCCTAAATTATTAAATTATATATGTTAATACTAATACATATTTTATAGGCTAACAATATTTATATTTTACAAAATAAAATTAAGCCTTATATGCACATTGTGCATATAAGGCTTACAAAAATCTATTATTCTTCAGGTTTTGTAGCCATTGCTGTAGCTTCACCTTCAACAACAACTTTTCCGTCCTGATTTTTAACAACTGTACTCATAATAATAATTCGTTTTTCTGGAATTATTTTTGTTACTTCAGCTTCTGCGGTAATAGTGTCTCCGTAGAAAACGGGAGCAGTAAATTTAATAGTCTGACCACAGTATATAGCATCTGCACCAGGGATGAGCATACCTACGATTGTTGAAAAGAATGATGCTGTAAGCATACCGTGTGCTATTCTTTTGCCAAAACGTGTTGTTTTAGCATATTCCGCATTAACATGAACAGGATTAATATCTCCGATTAAACCTGCATATGTGTATACATCAGATGCTTCAATAGTTTTTGATACACTTGCCTTTTGTCCAATATAGATTTCTCCGATACTGTAACCACTCATGTTTAAGCTGTTTGGATCAAGTTTGCTACTCATTTTGAACACTCCTCTTCTTAATATATATTAATAAGTTGCGTATTCTCATATTTATTGTATTTTTTATTATACCAAACCAAGTAAAAGATGTCTATTAAACAGTGCACAAAATATTAAAACTGTGTTATACTAAGTTTTAATAAAAAAAGAAGGAGTTATGTATAAATGGAACTTATTTTTTCGAATTCTTGCGTATTTTCGGAAGCGGTTTTAGAAGAAATGAACAAAACAATTATCTCAAAAGGTTATAAAGTTTATTGCTTATCTTTTATAATTATTTTTTTATCAGCATCTGTAGTTAGTTTTAAAGTTGGGCAGGATGTATTAGGATTAATATTTGGAGTATGCTTTTTACTCATTTTTCTTATATTTTTCACAAAGCCTAAGTTAGAAGCAAAAAAAGCATATGCAAATTATAAAAAGCTCTATGGACGAGAAGTTGAGACAAAGACGTTTTTTTATGATGAAATTGTTGTCAGTAAAAATCTGCAGTCAAACCAGTTGGTGCAAGCATCATTATACTGATGTTACTTCAATTGAGGAAAGCAATAATCTATATATTATTAAATTCCATAAAAATATAGTACTAACACTTGATAAAAACAGATTTGTTTCCAGCAATTTATCTGAGTTTAAAGAATTTATAAAAGAAAAGTGTTACAACGCAAAGGTTAATTTATAAAGAGGTATATTATGTTTCATAAGCTCACAGAAAATGTATGTTATTCAAATCATGAAGAAAAGACGGATAGGCCGGCAATTGGTTATGTGAGAGGTACTAAATATTCGCTTATGATAGAATCAGGTAATTCCGAGAATAATGTAAGTGAATTTTTTAGCTATTTGGATTCAAATGAATTGAAAAAACCAGATTTTGTTGCACTATCACATTCTCATTGGGACCATAGCTTTGGCATTAGCTATATCAACGCTATATCAATAGCATGTGACAAAACGAATAAAATACTTGAAGATATTAGTTCTTGGAAATGGACATCGGAGCTGCTTGATAAATATGTTGCCGAGGATAAGGTGCCTTTGTTTTGTGAACCACATATCCGTCTGGAATATCCTGATTTAACAAAGATAAAGGTTAAAGTTTGCTGATTTATCATTTATAGGAGAACTGACTGTAGATTTGGGCGATCAGCCATGTGTGCTTAAAATGTTGAAAATACATGCGAATGATTGTGTAATTGTGAGTATTCCAAATGAGAAGATTCGCTTTTCGATTCCATATATGAAGAATTGGTTCGCGACCAGTGGATTGGACATAGAGAAAAACTCTCTATACTGATTTCTGAGCTTGAAAAACTAGATTTTGAAACGGCGGTTGAAGGGCATTTTGCTCCAAAAACTAAAAATGAACTAATATTATCACTTAAGGAAAAGCTTTAATAAACGGAGGGAATTATGATTAATCAATTCTCAAGAACAGAGCTTCTAATAGGTCCGGAAGCTATTGAAAAGCTGAATAATGCCAAGGTTGCAATATTTGGTGTAGGAGGTGTAGGCGGATTTGCCGTTGAAGCTCTTGCAAGAAGCGGCGTTGGCCATTTTGTACTCGTTGATAACGATGTTGTCAGTTTGACAAATTTAAATAGACAGATAATTGCTTTGCACTCCACAATAGGTAAATATAAAACGGAAGTAATGAAGCAAAGAGTTATTGACATTAATCCAGATGCTGATGTTGAGATACGAAACTGTTTTTTTCTACCGGAAAACAAAGATGAATTTGATTTTTCCGGATATTCCTATGTTATTGATGCTGTGGATACAGTTGCTGCAAAGCTTTCAATTATTGAAGAAGCAAAGAAATATAATATTCCGGTAATAAGCAGTATGGGAGCAGGAAATAAGCTTAACCCAACTATGTTTGAGGTTGATGATATTTCAAAGACATCGGTGTGCCCTCTTGCTAAGGTCATGCGCTATGAGCTTAAGAAAAGAGGCATAAAAAAAGTCAAAGTAGTTTATTCCAAGGAGCAGCCGCTCAAACCTATATTTGATATTTCTGAAGAGGAACCTACATCTAAAAGGTCTGTACCGGGAAGTATATCATTTGTGCCATCTGTTGCGGGATTAATACTTGCAAGTGAAGTAATAAAGGATATAGCCGAGCTTTAATAACACTTATTTTGGGAGATAAATATGAAAAGAGAACTTACAAGATGTCAGCAGATAGAAAGAAGCATAAATAAAAAATACAGAAAAGAGTTGTGGAGACCTTTCACAGAAGCCATCAAGCGTTACGCCCTTATTCAGGAAAATGATAGAATTGCAATATGTATATCAGGTGGTAAGGATTCAATGCTGTTGGCAAAAATGATGCAGATGCTTCATCGAATAACTGATTATCCGTTTGATATTAAATATATTGTTATGGATCCCGGATACACAGCTGCAAATCGTCAAAAAATTATAGATAATGCAGAGGTTCTTCAAATACCTATTATAATATTTGAAACGGATATATTTGATGTTGCTAACAGTACAACGAAAAATCCGTGTTATTTGTGTGCAAGAATGAGAAGAGGACATTTATACAGTAAGGCAAAGGAATTGGGCTGCAACAAAATTGCTCTTGGTCATCATTTCAGTGATGTAATTGAAACTACGTTAATGGGAATGCTTTATGGTGCTCAGATTCAAGGAATGAGGCCAAAGCTTCACAGCACTAACTTTGAAGGCATGGAGCTCATTAGGCCACTATATTGTGTACATGAGGATTCAATAATTTCATGGAGAAACTATAATGATCTCGAATTTCTCCAGTGTGCATGCAAGTTTACCGAAGGTCTTGCTATGGATAATACTCAAATAGAATCAAAACGAAAGGAAACAAAGGAATTAATAAAAGAACTCAAAAAAAGTAACCCGATTATAGAGATGAATATTTTTAACAGTATACATGATGTAAATGTTGACACTCTTGTTGGGTATAAAACAAAGGGATTAATTCATTCATTTCTTGATGAGTATTAAAATTCATCATACTATTGCTTTTTTTGATATGTTTTTGTATACTCTTTAGGGTTGGTGATACGAATGAATGAAGAACAGAGATACAAACATGAATTATGGATATTTATTCCACTTGCCATATCAGGTGGTTTTTTTGAAATATACGCTTATATGAGTCGAGGCGGAATATTTGCAAATGCACAGACCGGTAATTTAGCTATACTTTTTAAAAGTATATGTGCAGGAAGTATCTGGGGAGCCCTATACTGCCTTGTGCCTATTATACTTTATATGGTTGCGATTTATATAACTATGGAAGTTCCGGCAAGAATGAAAAACGCAGTTAAATGGTCTGAATTGTGTATTTTAATAGAGATGGTTTTAATATTTTTTATAGGAATTATACCGGAGACAGTACCCGGAAGGTATGCGGTGCTGCCGATATTTTTTATGACAGCAATGCAGTATAATACTTTTAAAAGCATGAGAGGACAGGCTGTGTCAACTGTCTTTTGTACAAACAATCTTCGTCAAGTTGTAATTCATTTTTGGAGATTTAGAGAAAAAAAAGATCCACAGCATATTAAATATATGAATGTTTATGTGATAGTTTTGCTTTCATTTGGTTTTGGAGTAATGTTGGGTTTTTTATCTAATGGATTATTTGCAGAAAAAGCAATCTGGATATGCGAAATTTTAATGCTTCCTGTTTTGCACAGACTTCATGTTCATGGGAAATTATTTATAGACATATAAAAAAATGACAGCTAAATTAAAAAATTTAGCTGTCATTTTTATTTTAGTTAATATTTAATGTTTTTTCTGCTCTGAATTTGTTATGATAATGTATAATTGCAAAAATATCCACAATTATTATGATAGTATCACTTATTCCTGTGGAAAAGTCTTTTATTATTATTGCATACATAACCCAAATAAATTCATTTATCATTATGCTGTATCTGGTTAAATTCGGATCTGTTATATAATAGCAGCACAAATTGTATTCTACTGAAGCAATAACAGGAAGCAAACCGACTAAACCTCGGTTGTTAGCCATTATTCCAAATGCAATAACCGATATTGCAAGAATATATGCGGCTGTTGATGTATACTTGTCCTTCATAATTAATATACTTCTTAAACAGCATAAGACAAGGGTAGTAATCGCTGCATATGATCCGAAGAAAAAAGAAGCAACTGCATAAGTAGCACAGTTAACAAGCTGAAACGAGAATATTTTTTTCCTATCTTTTGCATAACAGCTTATTCCTAAAAAAACAGCTGAAATGAAAGATATTATATTGCCTATAATTAAGTTACTCATTTTAATTCTTCCTTATGATTTGATTTTATGTATTCCAAGAAACCTGTAAGCCCTTCAAGAATATCATTATATGTAATATCAAAGTCTCCTGTGTACCAAGGGTCAGCAATATCTCGTGGTTTATTAGAATATTCCATGAGAAGATGAATTTTTTTCTCACTGTCTTTCTCGATTATTTTTTTAATTCTGCTTAGATTGTACTCCTCCATAACAAGGATATAATCATATTTATCATAGTCTTCTTTTGATATTTTCACGGCTTTTTTACCTGTTGTGTCTATTCCGTGTTCAAGAAGCTTCTTTCTGGCAGGAGGATATACGGGATTGCCATGCTCTTCATTGCTAACGGCAGCTGAGGCAATATAAAAGTCTTTTTCTAAATAATTGTCGGCAACCATTTTCTTAAACATAAACTCTGCCATTGGTGAACGGCATATATTGCCGTGGCAGATAAAAAGTACCTTTATCATTGCTTTATATCCTCTCAAATCTTCTCAAGCCATTATATTTACTGGATTCTTTGAATTCTGTTATTTTCTTTAGTTTCTTATTTATTCTTAAAAATACCCATATTTTCTTGGGCAAATGGCATACAAATTGGCATAAAACTAGGTATCGTATCTCCTTTATTTTTGATCCATTGATTGGTTAAAATAGTTTAACCTTTACAAGTCAATTTTAGCAAAAATAATTTATTTTATGTTTCATTATCATTAACCTTATCTATTGTATTTACAAATTTTGGAAGTAATCCCATTGAAATACCTGCGCCAACACCAAAGCCAATTACAAAAAACAACATATTTAAATCCACAATTCCATAATCTTTCATTGTATCTGTTATATATTCGTTTCTATATAAATTTTCTGCAATATATAGACATGGTACTTCAACAATTCCACATACAATCATAAATAAAATAATAGCTTTTTTCCCATAAAGAATTGCACTGAAAATGCCTCCAAATGCAACACCCATTAAAATGAAAACAAGTATATTCTCCAGCCTGCCTAGATCTACTACTAGTTCAATAAGATAAAACAATCCTTCGCCTATCATAAATGTTCCCCAGAATCCTACTGAAACAGCAATTGCTGCAGCCATTGTAATTCGTCCAACTTTTCTAAACTGTCTGGTAAATAATGCCAATAATACTCCACTTACAGCACCAGCCAATAATGTTCCTAAGAATATAAATTCAACCGTATAAGAAGCAACAATTCCGCCAACAAAGAAAGCCACTGTACTAGCAATAAAATACCCTAATACTGACAGCCAATTAAATTCATTATACTTCTCCATAATAAATCCCCCTTTATCTGCAAATTTTACTACTAATTTGTTCCGGTAATTATTCCAATAACTTGTGCTATACCAAAATACATGAACAGGATACTTATTGCCCAAAACATATAAAATATGATTGCGTGTTCCTTTTGTTTAATCAGTGCTATAATACCTGCAAAAAAAGATAAAATGGAAAAGACAAATGCACTTATTGTCATTAGCGCCATTGGTATATTACCGAAAAATCCTCCTGTAATTTCAGTATTAAGAATTGCATTATAAATAATTACCCACACAACTAATACAATAGATGTGATAATAAAAATTATAGAAAGTTTCCCTGCTTTTTTCTTTGGTATTAAATATATATTCATAATTCCCCCCTAACAAAATAATTCAGGATGCTAATATTCGTTCAAACATCTCTTCAACTTCATGTAAATTAAATGAAGCATATATTCTACGTTTTTCAGGATTCAATATGCGATAATGACGTGATACTACATGCTGTTGAATACAATAATTATTATTTTTAATTATTGTGCTCCACCATGCTTTCCCGCCCCATGTCTTTGGATAATCTACCTCTTCATCCTTAAACGCCAGCGCAATTATTAAACTATGAGTATCTCTGCCTATGGAATCTCTGATTATCGTACTATCTGAAAAAATGCTTGAAAGAGCAACTGCGTTAGTCCACCTAAGCTTTTCCTACTTTTCTCGATTTCAACTAAGGTTTTTTTCGAAATTCCTAATATCTCGGACATTTTTTCTTGTGTAAGTCCATACTCTGTTCTAATAAGTTTTATTTTTTCATCCATTAATTTAATAAATTCTTGCTTTTCCATTATTATAACTCCTTACACTTATTTTTATTTTTTATAGTATAATTATACACCTTTAGTGTATTTTTTTCAATTCAAAACTTTTCAAAAAAATACACTTACTTTTATAAAAGCAGTGTATTGAATATTTTCTAATATGCCATAATAAACACATATTTTTATATTTTTGCTATGTCATAACTCTAATTACGTCAAATATATTGGCATATACTTGGCATAAAATGGCCATTGATACTCATCAAACCCAGAAAATTCAAGATATTCAGGAGATTCTTCCAATGATGCCGTGACAGACAAAAAGTACACTTATCATACAGAAATCCTTTCGTGACAAAAAATGCCTTAAAATTAACCGCTGTATAACAGCGGTTAATTTTTTCAATTAGAACAAATTATTTAAAATCCTTAAATGTAGCAACTCTCTCATAGAATATCTTGTTGAATAAATCTCTGTCTGCTCCGAGAGCAATATAACAATTGTCTGGAAGGTTATGAATATGACGAGTATCAACTATTGTCATACCATCTGCAAATCCTCCGCTTATATCAACATCAACTCTTGTAAATAAAATATTTTTAAGAACATCAGGGTTAATAAGGTAAGCTATGCAAAGAGCATCATGTATAGGGCATACGTCAGGTTCATCAAGAGGCTGAAGGAGGTTGTATGCACGAGCACGGATTTCAATGAGCTCCGCCACCATATCACCGACTGATGTATGCAGGTCATGATATTGTTTGGCTTCACTAAGTCTTGTTGCAGCAGCATGAGTTGCATCAAGCGGAACAAGAGTTATTTTTGCACCGCAGTTCATAACTATTTCTGCTGCCTCAGGATCTTTCCAAATGTTAAATTCAGCTGCAGCTGTTGAGTTTCTTACAGTATGGCCTCCGCCCATTATAACAATTTCTTCAATATTTTCAATAATCGACGGCTCCGCACGAAGGAGAATAGCAATATTTGTAAGTGGTCCTACGGGTACAAGAGTCACTTTTTCAGGACTGTTTTTTATTGTGTTGATATACCAAGTTACAAAGTTTTCGTCAACTGGTTTAGTTGTAGGTTCAGGAAGATTAAACTTTTTGGGATGATAACATACTTCAACACCGTTTTCATCATATTGAATTTCAGGTGTTTTGGGGTTCTTTGTTCTTCCTGAAAGAAGTTCGTGAACAAGAGGTTCTGCAGCGCCCTTAACTACTGGAATCTTGTTTTGCATTCCAAGGAGTTCTACAATTTTAAGTGAGTTTGTTAATGTATCATCTAAAGGACGATTGCCATTTACCGCACAAACGCCAAGTACATTTAACTCAGGTGAAAGAGCTGCCAAAATTATTGCGCAAGCGTCATCAGAGCCTGTGTCAACGTCTAAAATAATGTTTCTTGCCATACTATATTCCTCCTATGTTACAATGTTTTAAAAACAATACTGTATATTTTTATAAAAATAATAATATCATTATAAATCAATAATTGTCTAAAAGCTACAATGATTATATGTTTTTTATGGAATGCAAATTATTTTATTGACAAAAAATAAAACTTCAATATATAATTAACTTTATTAACAGTTAAAAATATTAACTTTAATTTAGGTGGTTTGTATGGATGAAATAAGAGAATCTGGAGAAAAACTTGTTGATGCATGGCTTAACCTTTCTTCGGCAATATGGAATAAAAGAGTTGTTTCAGAAATGACTTTTAATGAAACTTATGTTTGTAATTTACTCAAACATCAGATAGAGTCTGATCCCAAAAAAAAACTTACAGCAACAGACTTGTGTGTAAAAACAGGGTTATTTAAAAGTCAGATGAACCGAATACTAAATTCAATGGAGAAAAACGGGTATATTAAGCGAATTCGTTCTGAGCTGGACAAACGCTTTGTATATATTGAATTATCTGAAAAGGGCCTTGAGGTTTATGAAAAAGGTCATGAAGAAGTGATGATTTTAGTTGATGGTCTTGTAGAAAAAATAGGAAATGACAGAACAGTTGAAACGGCTGGAACTGTAAATAGAATTGCAAATGAGTTTCGCAGACTGACTGCAGGATACAAACCTTAAGTTTGAGAGGAGAATTTAATGAGTATAAAAATCATAACGGATTCAGCAGCAGACTTTGACAGTGATGAACTTAAAAAGTATTCGGTTGAATGTGTGCCCCTTACAGTAAGTTTTGGAAGCGAAAATTATATTGATGGTGTTGATTTAACTAAAGATAAATTTTATGATTTGCTTCAAACAAGAACAGAATTCCCCAAAACGTCTCAGCCTGCACCTGCATCATTTCAAAAGATTTTTGAAAAGGCAAAGGAAAATGGTGACACAGTAATTGCCATATTGATTTCAACGGCACTTAGTGGTACTTATCAGAGTGCTTTTATTGCAAAGAGTATGGTAGAATATGATAATATATATCTTTTTGATACTCGTTCTGCAACAGGAGGAGAAAAGATATATGTTGTTTTGGCAGCACAGATGATTGAAAAGGGATGTTCAGCCGAAGAGATCATAAATACGCTTGAAGGTATGAGAGGAAGAGGAAGGTTATTTGCAAGTCTCAATACACTTGAATATCTTTATAAAGGCGGTAGGCTTTCTCGTACTGCCGCAGGAATTGGTACACTTGCAAGACTTAAACCTATAATTACATTGACTGCTGAAGGTGAGGTAACTGTTGCTGAAAAATGTATCGGGCGAAAAAGCTCACTTGAACATCTTGTTAAGTGTATTGAAAAAACTGGAATAGATACAAGTGTTCCTTTAAGTTTCGTACATTCAAGTGATATAACAGCATGTAAAAAAGTTATGGAAAAAGTAGCTGAAAAAGGATTTAATATTGACGGAAGTATAATTTCCAACATAGGTCCGACAGTTGGTGCTCATTTAGGATTAGGAGCAGTAGGTATAATATATTTTGTTCCTGAGAATTAAAAAAATCCTCTGTGATATTGTTTCACAGAGGATTTTTTATGTTCTAAGTTTACTTTTATAATTCCAATATAAGAAAGTAATTGTGATATGCTAGCTTTCTATTTGATTTATGTCAGAGATTGAAATTTATCGTAAAGTAAGTTAAATATACACTGAAAAAATAAGTTTAACAAAAATTTTGACGAAATATAGACGGAGATTATTTTATAATTTAAAAAGGACAAATATTAAGTAAATGTTATGACTATAAAAAAGATTCCACAATGATTTACTTATTTTGTTTCTTCATAACTTTTCCTAATAAATATGACCTTGATTTGAGATGCCAAAGCAAGGTCATTCCCATTTATCGAATAGTTGTGGTCAATCATATATTAAAATTAAATATTAGTCAATCTAATGTTATTAGACGCATTTTAAACTCTAAAATGTTTAATATAATTAAAATGATATAGATTAGCATTAGAGGCAAGATATATGATAAATTCAGATTAGAAAGCACTTGCTCTTTGTGGATATTGTGGTTATTAATTTGAAAAATAAGGAAGTGAAAACGAATGCCTATATTATTGGAAAAAGATGTGAATATGCTGTTGCCTAAAATGTATAGGGTTAAGCAGAGCTTTAAAAAAGAACATATAGATGATGTTGAATCTGCGGTCAGAGCACAGTTTGAGAGAAAAGAAATATCAGAAAAGGTTTTTAATGGAGCTAAGGTTGCGGTTGCAGTTGGGAGCAGAGGAATTAAAAATTTGCTTGCAATTGTAAAAACTACTGTTGATTGCCTAAAAGAAAAAGGAGCAGAACCATTTATTGTATCGGCAATGGGTAGCCACGGCGGAGGAAGTGAGGAAGGACAAAAAGAAGTTTTAACGGGATATGGCATTACCCAAGAAAATCTAGGAGTTCCGATAATTACAAATGTGGAGTCAACATTGCTTGGTTATATAAAAAACGATATTCCTGTTTATTTTGATAAAACTGCTCAAACAGCAGATTTAATTATTCCTATAAATAGAATTAAGCTTCATACCGATTTTGTGGGTGATTTACAGAGTGGGTTGTGCAAAATGCTTGTTATTGGTCTTGGCAATCAGATAGGCTGCTCTGCAATACATGAGGTGAATCCTGAAAACTTTGCCGATATTCTTGAAGAGGCAGCAGGCATTATTATTGAAAAAACAAATGTATCTTTTGGTATGGCTATACTTGAAAACGGATATGACCAGACATATGCAGTTGAAGCTGTTCCAAGAGAAATATTTATAGATAGGGAAAAAGAGCTTGTTAAAATAGCTAAGGAAAATATGCCGACTCTTATGATTGATGATATAGATGTTTTAATAATGGACGAGATAGGTAAGGATGTTTCCGGAGCAGGATTTGATCCCAACATTGTGGGCAAAAGCTCGGTACTCAAAAAATTTGTACTTAAGGTTCCGGATATTAAAAGAATGGTTCTTCTTGATGTAACCGATGTTTCGCATGGAAACGGTATCGGTGTCGGACTTTTTGACGTTATAACGAGAAATGTCTATGAAAAACTTGATTTGCCAAGTATATATGCCAATGGCATTGCCTGCAAATGCATTGAAGACTGCCGTATTCCTCTTATAGCAGAAAATGAGAGTGAAGCGGTAAGAATAGCACTGAAGGTATGCAGAGGAATAGACGAAAAAGCACTTAAAATAGTAAAGATTAAAAATACTCTTGAACTTGAACATATTTGGATTTCGGA
>JAXGOV010000018.1:0-37822 GCA_040767305.1 Candidatus Metalachnospira sp.
CAGATATAGATTTTTCAAAAAAAGAAATTCATGTCGAAGAACAATGGAAACTGATAGCTGATAAAACCTATGACTTTGGTACATTGAAAAGGAAAAAGAGTAAAAGGACTATTCCTCTTTCGGATAGTACTATCACGTTGCTTAAAGAATATAGAAACACTACAAAGGCTCTTAGCTTTGATAATAGGCTGTTTCTTCTCGACGGATATTCTATTAATGCCTATATTAAAAAGGTTTCAAAATCTCTCGGATTTAATGCCACCCTCCACACACTTCGACACACTTATGCTACAAACCTAATTGCAAGCGGTATAGATTTTAAGACTGCCGCCGCTATTTTAGGGCACGATGTAGAGATGACTATGAGAGTATATTCCCATGTAACCGACGATATGATGAAAGCAGCAGCAGAAAAAATAAATAATTATTTTTGACGATTTTTTGACGAATTGCTCGAGAATGCCGTAAATACAAGGGTTGTAGCTATATTTTGACTTTTGTCAATTAAAAGTATATGATATTTTTATAATATATAATAGGATGTGAGAAAATAATGCCAGGTAAATATATTATTTCCCTTGATCAAGGAACAACTAGCTCCAGAACAATAATTTTTGATAAAAATCAAAATATAATCTCTAAATGCCAACAAGAATACCCTCAAATTTATCCTAACCCAGGCTGGGTTGAGCATAACCCGCTTGACATTTACAATTCTCAAATCAGTACGGCTGTTGACGCTGTGCTCCAAAAAGAAATCAGCTCCCATGATATCGCTGCAATAGGCATAACAAATCAGCGTGAAACAACTATTATATGGGATAAAGATACAGGCATACCTATTTATAATGCTATTGTTTGGCAGTGCAGAAGAACTGCAACAATGTGTGAGGAATTAAAAAAAGATACTGATTTTGCTGAGTATGTAAGACTTAACACAGGATTACTTATAGATGCATACTTCTCTGCCACAAAAATAAAATGGATTCTTGATAATGTAGATGGGGCAATGGAAAAAGCCGAAAACGGCAATCTGCTTTTCGGAACAGTAGATACTTGGCTTGTTTGGAAACTGACAGACGGCAAAGTTCATATAACCGACCGTACTAATGCGTCAAGGACAATGCTCTTTAATATTAACTCTCTTAAGTGGGACAAGCGTATTCTAGATAAGCTTGGAATTCCGGAATGTATGCTTCCTAAAGTAAAAAACAGTTCTGAAATTTATGGATACACAGATTTGCTTGGCTCAAAAATTCCAATTGCGGGTATTGCCGGTGATCAGCAGGCAGCTTTATTCGGTCAACTATGTTTTGAAAAAGGTGATGTCAAAAACACTTACGGGACCGGCAACTTCATTCTTATGAATACAGGCACAACTCCTGCAATAAGCAATAACGGCCTAATAACCACCATATCTTGCTCAATAAACGATGAAGTGACATATGCTTTGGAAGGCAGCGTATTTATAGGTGGAGCAGTAATACAATGGCTTAGAGATAAAATGAGATTTTTCAGCGGCGCTCGGGATGCAGATTACTTAGGTTCAAAATTGATGTCTTCAGAAGGCGTCTATTTTGTACCCTCTTTTACAGGTATGGGTGCTCCTCACTGGGATATGTACGCACGCGGTTCGATATTCGGACTTACACGAGGTACAACGAGAGAACATATTATTAAAGCAGCACTTGAATCAATTGCATTTCAGTCAATGGACGTAATAAAAGCAATGGCAGCAGACACCAATAACTCCATCAATACAATAAAGGTTGACGGCGGAGCAAGTGCAAGCCAGCAAATTATGCAGTTCCAGTCTGATATTACCGGCAAAACACTTGTTAAACCTATTATTGCTGAAACAACTGCATTAGGGGCTGCTTTTCTGGCAGGACTTGCAGTTGGTTTTTGGAAAAACAAAGAGGAGCTAAAATCCAGTTGGATACTTGACAAAACATATGAACCTAAAATGGAAAAAACCGAAGCAGCTAAATTGATTGCCGGATGGAATAAAGCAGTTTACTGTACAAAACTTTTCAGCGAATAATAAAAAAGCCATCTGTGGGCATATGATGATGTGACCCCAATAAGTTAGACCTTAAATCTAACGATTGGGAGGTCAGTTCATATGACAGATGGCTTTTTATTTATCTTTTATTACTTGGTCTCCAAATCTTCATGTTTTCAGCTTCTTTTATAAGCTCATCTCTAAAGCTAGGATGTGCAATGCTTATTAATTTCTCACTTCTTGTCCACATGCTGCAACCCTTTAGATTTACTATACCCTGTTCTGTGCATACATACTGCATTGATGCCCTAGGGTCGGTTACACATGAACCTGGTTTAAGGAAAGGCACAATTCTCGAACCCAAAGTGCCATCTTTTTTCTTAAATGTTGATGATGCACAAACAATTGATTTACCGCCCTTTGAGCGATATGCTCCAAGCACATAATCAAGCTGTCCGCCCGTACCTGAGAACATATGCGGTCCCATGGACTCAGAGTTAACTTGTCCAGTCAAATCTATTTCCAAACAGCCGTTGATGGCAACAACATTGTCATTAAGGCCTATATTATATGGATCATTACTAACATTAACAGGAAGCATGCACAATTCGTCAGTTGTTTTGCAAAACTCATAAAAATCTTTAGTCCCCATTGCAAGAGCAGTTACACTGATACCCGGCATAAAAGTCTTTCTTTTATTTGTTACTTTACCGCTTTTACACAATTTCATAAGACCGTCTGCAAAAAGCTCAGTATGAACACCTAAATCCTTTATATCTGACTCACTAAGAAGCGTTACAACAGCTTGCGGGATAGCGCCAATGCCAACCTGAAGACATGCACCGTCAACAATTTCATTTACGATTATTTTGCCTATTTCTATTGCCTCACCTGTTGCTGGCGGATCTGGAAGAACAGAGATTGGTGAGTTTTCGCCTTCAATAATATAATCAACTTCAGATATATGTATTTTAATGTCATCATGTGAGTTGTTTATTTTAAACACATTTGTGTTTACTTCTGCAATAAATGTCTTTGCTGCCCTCGCCATTGCAAGACCGTATGAACCTGATGAAGGTCCCATATGGAAATATCCGTCCTCCTCCATAGGGCTTACCGCAAAAGTACCTACGTCAACAGGTAAATCACCTTTTTCATACATTCTGGGATATTCATTAAAAAGTGACGGCACCCCCGCAAAATTTCCTAATCCAAAGTCTCGTCTGACAATACCGTCAGCAAACACTGGTTCCGACATAAATACCTTATGCTCAGGATCAACTTTAAACATTTCCCAACCGCTGTGAAATGACAAAATTGTTCTTACTTTTATATCCTTAAGTTCATCGACTCTCTTGGCCAAAGCCTTATCAAAAGTTGTGCTAACGCTTGTAAAACCAAGTAAATCCACAATGTTTCCAGACTCAACAATTAAAGCTGCTTGCTCAGGTGTTATAAGTTTTTTTCTATATTCTTCGTTATACATAAAGGCCTCCTTATTTTTCGGGTCATGTTTAAAGTATATTGTATACCTTGATGCCACGTCAATAATTCAAAATAATTTATCTGCATTTTCATCTATTTACACATATAACAGCAAGGATTTTTAATGTAAAGTCAGATTATTTTATACTATATAACTAAATCTTTACAACATATTTGTTATAATATATAAAACATTAATCATATAATTGTATACTTTTTTTGCTTTGTCATATTTTGCATTCTACATTATAAAACGCGATTCACGATTTATTAAAATATTAACAAATATATACTTATTTTACTCGCCCACATACAACCTTTATAATGATCAACAAGCATCATATATTAACTCTGAAAAAATAAGACCTCATAAAAAAAGACGTCCAAACATAATTTTTATATTCGGACAGCCTTAATTTACATAATTATTTATCAAGATTTTCAATTAAAATATCTTTATAATAGTGATTTAGAATCGTCTTATAGTCACAGCCATTATCAGCCATATATTTTGCCCCATATTGGCTCATTCCGGCTCCATGTCCAAATCCTTTGGTTGTAATTACTATAGTGTCTCCGCTTTTTGCTACTGTAAAATCAGCACTTCTCAAACCAAGTGCTTCTCTTATTTCCTTTCCGGTAAAACTCTTATTACCGACTGTTATATCCAATATATACCCGGCTTCACTTCTTTTGTTAATTGCTATAGTATTAAACAAATTACTTGCATCTGCACTGAAATCACTATATTTCGCCTTTATTTTTTCTATTATTTGCTCTGGCGTAAAATTGGTCGATACTTCATAATTCGGAGCATACTCGTCTCCTGAACTGTCTGTGCTTACTAAATAAGGCAAATCGTAATCCCAAACATTACCTGCGGTTTCAGTCTCCCCTGAGCTATTGGAATGAAAAACAGCCAATATTGGTTCTCCTCCGTATACCATTATTTCATCGTTTGTACCATCAACCGCTTCACATACTTTATCATAATATGTATCAAAATTATCTCCCCATTTATTTTTCATTCCGTCTACGTCCACATATGCCTGCCCTATGTCAGCTGGCTCTAAATCTTTATCGGCATTTTCAATAGCCCTAATAGCATAAGTCCTTGATGCTACTGCCTGTGCCTTAAGTGCCTCCAATGGAAAAGAAACCGGCATTTCAGCTGCCACAACGCCCTTTATATAATCGTCAATATTCATGCCGCCTACTTTATAATCAACAATCTGATTTTCGACCGGCGCTGATGTTTTTATTTCATGGGATACAATTATTTCAGCAGTTTTATCATATATTTTGGCAAATGTGCACGGTATTGCAACAACAGATGCAAAAACATATATTTGTGACAGAAGTATATACTTTCCGACAATATTTCGTTTTTTCTTCATATAGCTGTACCTCCACACAAGAATATATGCAGAAGCCACAAACATAAGAAGTCTAAAAAAATCCGATTTTATGCTTAGATATTAAAAAGCACAAAATCGGATATAGTTACAATATTATTATTAAAATAATCATATACACAACCGCAGTTGCCGCAATGTTTTTAAACAACCTTAGATCTCTTCTTGCTACATTTTCAAGATTCTTAGGGCATGGATTCTTGATTACAAAAATATTGCCTCTTAAGTCACGCTTAACTTTAAGAACAAGCCTATTTTCAAGTCTAAGCATAAAATATGTTCTTTTGGTCACCCTGAAATAATATTTCACACCATTATTTATACCATACATATAATACCCCTTGGAAAATTTACCCATTCCGGAGCTGCTCGTGTAAAACCTGCAGTTTAAAAGAATAAGCTCATCATCCAAAGAAAAAAATCTTTCAAATCTTAAAAGACTTATATATGCAACAGGAAATGCAATAATTGCAATAATAATAAAGTCTATTATCTTTCTGAAAATGCCTGCCGAACCCTTTACCCCCATAAAGTCGGGAATATACCCAAGTAATTGCATTTGAACAATACAATATCCAACTAAAAGAAGCGATATAAGATAAGCAATAATGGGCAAAACTGCACCCTTGTCCTTAAAACTTTGATTCCAAATAATGACCTTATTTATGGCTCTCATACTCATAATTGCTTCATAACTTGCTATTAGAAGACATAGCCCATTTACAACCAGACCTCTTTTTGCTCCAAGTACAATAACAAGCATTATTCCTGCCCAAAACGTTGCAGCTAGCCAGCTTTTTCGTCCTGTAGCAAGAGCCGCCCATAATGACACAAATATTATTATTCCGGCCATAAAACCAACGAAAGTCATTATATGTTTCTCCTTTTAAAACCCTCTGTAATACTCAGGCTTATGAATATTATTTCTTTCAGCCTCTTCAATCTTTCTGAGAAGTAACTCTTTATCTTTATTGAACTCTCCACCAAGAGAAATATAATTTGAGGCATGATTTGAACGGAACACAGTTCCTTCCGAATCAACATTGCTTATAAACAGCTTAAGTTCCTTAAACACTTCATTAGGTGTAAGATATCTAAACTCTCCTCTTTGCAAATCTTCATACATTGGCGCTTCCGGCTCAAGCATAAGTGTAAGGAATCCAACATACTCCGGTTTCATTTCATTTATAAGCTTTGCTGAATTTATAGCATGGTTTTCAAGATGCTTTTCACCGCCAAGGCCTGATATTAGGGTGACTGAAACCTTTATTCCTGCGGCTTTAAGCTTTCTTCCGGCTTCAGCTATTTCTTCATGAGTCGCACTCTTTTTAACATACTCCAAAACTTCATCATCACCTGATTCAGCTCCGACGTAAACCATTTCAAGACCTGCTTCTCTAAGCTTGACTAACTCTTCATGACTTTTAAGCAAAACATCTCTCGGTGCCCCATACATTGATATTCTTTCATTCTCCGGGAACAGCTCATTAACTATACCCATTATATATAATAAATCATTTGTTTTGCATATAAGTGCATCACCATCAGCAAGAAATATTCTCTTAACTAAGTAGCCTTTATAATACTCCCTTGCTTCTTTTAAATCTGCAACAACATCCTCAAGGGGACGTATTCTGAATTTTTTTGCTTTATACATTGAACAAAATCGGCAAGTATTTCTTGCACAACCTATTGTGAGCTGAATTATTAAACTGCCTGCTTCACTTGGAGGTCTATATACCGCGCCTTCATATCTCATAAAATCAACACCTTTTCTTATAATTCTGTACTATCAGTTCGACTCAGTTATTACATATACTCTGTTAACATACCCTCTGCTACTGAATGTAACTTTAATAGTAGAACCGTCTACAAACGCAGCCTCTCTGGCACTCGAAAGAGAAGAAACATATTCACCGTCAATATATCCTATAGCCGCCGGCTCGACTTTATAAGTATACTCGATGCCTATGGAATTTACAAAGGTTATTTCACTTCCAGAAAAAGAAGATACAACTCCTTCATTATCTGTTCCGGAAACAACAGTCATTTTAACTACAGTGTAATCCTCTTCATCCATTTCAGCTTCAACAAGCATAACATTTTCTTCTTCGCTTACAAGTTTTTTCATACTGCTGTAAGAAACGCTTTCTCCATTAAATGTACACTCAATTCCACTGTCTATAGGAAGGACTATTCTTGTGTCATCATCAACTACAACTATCCTACTTGTATCTGCTGTTACCAGTGTTCCCTTAATATTAAGTTCTTTTGCATCAACCTTAGTTACTAATTCATCATCACTAAGTTCAATAGAAACAAGAATATCAGATGAAGCAAATTTATTTTTAATTGCTCTATAACCCACATCTTCACCGTTAAGTGTGAACTCTACATCGTCATCATATTCATATTCAACTGTTTTGCCATATCTGGTTTTGAATTCAATATCCGATGAACTTATACTTTCAAGTGTTCCTGTTTTATATGTATCATAATAAAAATCAATTCTTTCTGCTTTGCCGAAATTATTAATATCTGCAACTGCATAGAGCTTATTATCTTCCAGTAAATCTTCCATCTTTGACTCACTGGTTTCATCTCCCTCAAAGTAATAATCACATGTACTTGTAGGTATGCATTTTATCTTCTTCGACTTGCCAGCATATTCAAAGTTAATATATACTGCATCCTCTGATATAGATGAAACTGTGCCCTTAACATCACAAAGCTCCGCATCAACTTCTTCTACATAACCGTTTGAATTTAGCTTTACTTCAACCTTCATTACATTTCTTCCAACAGCATATTCATACAAATCATCTTTTGATACCTGTCCGCCGTTTAAATAGAACTTGATGTTTGACGCCAGCTCATACCACTCCTGTTCGCCATCTTCAGTGTCAAAGGTGATCGCCGAACTAGTGATATTATTCATGTATCCAGTCAATACATTGTCCTTTTCATTCACAGCAGAAGAATTATTATCCTCATTAAGCACTACCGAAGTAACTACTCCGTTCATACTTGATACTGTTATAACATCTCCAATACTTATATCGCTGTAAGATTTTGAAGCACCCTCGCTATCAATAACAAGTGTAGTTGAATTTATTGTAAATGATGAAACGGTGCCTGTTTCAGTATCACTTACTGCAATTGTTTTTGATGAGCTTCCGTCATCAGTTAAAATTACAGTACCCGATAAAGTATCAACCTGTGTCTGTGTCTGTGTATTCTTTTCCTCTTCAAGCTCTGAAACTTCATAATATGTTTTTGATGTCATAACAGCCATTTCAGCCCTGTTAATATAGTATTTAGGATTAAAGTTTCCACTGTCATCACCAACAATTATACTAAGTCTGGAAAGAAGATCTACATAAGGAACACTTGTTGCCGCAACTTTATCCTTATCATTATACGTAAGTACAGCAGAAGAATTAATTGCTGATAAATGCTCTATCGCTTTTCCAAATATAACAGCAACATTTTCTCTTGTAGCATTTCTGCTTACTCCTTCTCCCTTCATAAATATGGTTACGTCATTTTCTGACAGAATACCATTCTCAAGCCCATATGATACACAATTATATGCCCATTCTGGTATATATGCTGCCTGCATAATGCTTTTCCATTTAGAAACAGTATCAGCCGAATTCTCCATGGCGCCGGCATTCTTTAAAACGCTGTATGCCAGCTGCATGACCTCGCAATATGTAATCCTGTCATTTGCCCTGAACACTTTACGGCCAGAGCTGTCTGTATCTCCTACCATAAGACCCAAGTCTGAAACGCTGTTTATATATTCCTTTGCACCCTCCCAAGGCACATCGTTTATGTCGTAAAACGTTGCTGCGCTTACCGTAACCACTGAACCTATAGTCATAATGGCCGTAACAGCCAATGCGATGAATTTTTTCATCATTATACCTCCCGCCTAAAAGTCCTGAACTGATATCTTCTATCATTACCATTCTATTTCCTCTGGTTTTCTTAATTTTTGATGCTTAAGTATTGGAACATTATAATACTCTCCAAGTTTTCTTACAAGATCCTTATAGCATCCTTTTAGTTTGTCATGAAACGCTATTGCCTCAATACCGCCTTCAATAGAATCAACACAATTACAAGCCCTGCTAAAACCGTTTTCATTTTCATACTCACCTGAAACAAGCCACTGATTTGCAAGAATATGGCTTACTCCTAAGCATTCATTATCTCCCCAATCCGCAAAAGCAGCCTCTGCATAATTTGTCTCAAAGTGCACACCACCAACGCAAAGTATGTTATGAATTTTCTTTTCATCATCGTCAAACACATGCATAAGTGTTCGAGCAAGCACAAGACAAGCTTTATCATTTTCCCAGCTTTCCGGCTCACTCCCAACCTCAATATCAACCATAGGCACTTTATATTCAGTAAGGAGTGCCGCATCAGAATCCTCCCCATATGCACCAGACCAATGGGTAGCTTCAGTAACAACAGTAAAATCATCTAAACCAAGAGCATCTTTCTCTAATTTATATCCTCTCAAAAGGTTATGCATATATTTTGTATTTATAGGGCCATATACTCCCGAATTCATATCTCCCAGAGAATGTACTGTAAGCACCTTTTGCGGTGAGTTGGCACCTTCGTGCCATGTAACCATCGCAGACATATCAAAGTCATTAAAATGCTTATTCATTACAGGCAAATATTTTTCATAATCTAAGCACAGAGCAATATTTGTGGAAACAAAATAAAAATCATTTCCCTTATCATCAACATATTTGTAAACAGGCATATCATCAAAGGTAATATCCGTTTGTTCTTTAAAAAAGCCTTCTTGTTCAAGAAGTGCCCAAACCTTTGCCGATACATGTCCCCAGTTTTTGTTATTACAAATATAATAAACCGCCTTCATAGCATTTTCCTTTCTTTGTAAATTCAATATATTTACACAAATATAGCATAAATATATAAATAAATCAAACAACATACTAAAAGGGGCGGAATTATCCGCCCCCTTAAATTAATTATTTGTTTCAGCCTTTATTTTAGTGATATATCCATCATTATCATAAGTTAATTCTACCGTTGAAAGGTTCGTGGTTACACCTTTTTTAAATATTGTGTATCTAACTTTTTCACCATCAAGATAATATCTTACATAAGAATCAAATTTATATTCATATTCTTTTCCGTCCTCGTCAATTACCTTTATTCCCTCTCCGTCAATATATGACAGAGTGCCTTCATCAACAAGAACATAGTGCATTTTCAGCTCTTTTATATATACATTTGGATAAACATCATACTCATCATTGTACTGAACATCGGCCATACCATATACATTAAGATACTGGTCAAGTAAACCTTCAATTTCATCAATGTCTATTTCATCATCATCAAAGTAAATATCACTGTCGTCATCAATAATATATGACCTTGAAAGACCATTCGCATATACTATCGTAATAGTATAATAAGTATATTCATTACCTTTTTTGTCTTCACCGGTTTTTTCGCTAAGTCGGGTAACCTTTCCCTCAACATCAGCTCTTGTACAATAAACTTCCGTAGCAATATTCCTTGAGTTTACATAAATCTCCGCCTTAACAAGAATACCGTTTGAAGTCAGTGAATAAATGCCTCTTGTGCTTATTTCCTCACCGTCCAAATAATATTGAGAATCAGCAGCAGTGCTAAGAATGACACTCTTTCCATCAAATGTATACAGCATCAAACCATCATCAACAACATTATTGATATAGCCAACATAATCAGCCTTTATTGCATTGTCATCATCGGTATTAATTGCCTTATCCTTTAAAAGATTATTAGTTTTGGAAACTATAACAGCCATTTCAGCACGATTTATTGTTTTATTTGGATTAAAATTGTTATCATCATCCCCAACCAAAATATCCAAGCTTGAAAGCAAATCTACATATTGCTGGCATACTGCTGAAATCGAGTTTTTATCTGTAAAGCTCTTTGATACATTACCTGCTTCAATTCCCTTTGAAACAAGGAATTTTCCAAGCATGTATGCCGCATTTTCTCTTGTTGAATATCTGTTTGTTCCGTCAGCGTTATAAAAAACACTGATATCTGATACTGCGAGAATATTATTTTCAAGGCAATATGCAACACAGTTATATGCCCATGAAGGAATGTTATTTTGCTTCATGGATGAAATCCACTTCTGCACCTCATCTGTACTCACCGTTTCACCAGAAAGGCTGTATACAAGCTGGGCTGTCTCTGTATAAGAAATATTATCTTTTGCATGAAACAGTCTTTCGCCGTTCTCATTAACATCTCCAACCATAAGACCGCTTTCATAAACGCTGTTAATATATGCCTGTGCCCCGCCCCAGGGAACATCATTTATATCCTTAAAGGGTTCTGCAGCAAAAACAGGTATTGATGAACCGACAGCTATAACTGCTGTTAAAAACAAGGCCGCTTTCCTTTTCATAATTGCACCTCCGAATTAAATATGTATATATAGTTAACTATACCATAAAAAAACATCCGAATAAATACTTATTCGGATGTTTAATATTTAAAATCAGCTTAATTTTTTAACAGAAAGTGTTACCTTTTCTCCATTGATGTTCCATTCCTTTGTATAGCCGTCTCCAGCTCCCTCTGTCATCTCAAGAGCAAGAACGTCACCCATGATACTGTCTTTATTGCGTTCGATTACGCCAGCAACTTTATCACTGTCTGTATGGAATACAGCAATACGGTCAAGAACCTCAAATCCCGCTTCCTTACGCATAGTCTGGATTTTACTTACAATTTCTCTTACGAAACCTTCTTCAATAAGCTCTTCAGTAAGGTTTGTATCCATAACAACCGTAACACCGTTATCCTCAACAGAAACGTGTCCTTCCTTCTGAGCTGTATCAATAAGAAGATCACTTTCTTCAAGAACAACTTCTGTTCCTTCTACTGTAAGAACTGCCTTGCCGTTTTCCTTAATCTCATTCATAAAAGCTGTACCGTCAACCTCTGCAAGTGCAACTCCGATTTTAGGAACAAGCTTGCCGTATTTGGGTCCGAGAGTACGGAGCTGAGGTTTAAACTTATAAGTTACAAAGCCTTCTACCTCATCTGTAAATTTTATTTTCTTTATGTTAAGCTCATCAAGAACAATTTCCTCATACATATCAGGAAGAGTTCTGTCTGCCTTAACATACATAAGACCAATAGGCTGTCTGTTTTTGATATTTGCTTCATTTCTGGCAGCACGTCCGAGAACAACAATATCAAGAACAAGGTCCATGTTTGCTTCAAGCTCTTTATCAATCCATTCTTCATTTGCAACAGGGAAGTCACAAAGATGAACGCTTTCAGGTACAGAACCATCAATCTTAACAACTATATTGCGGTAAATTTCTTCTGCAATATAAGGTGTGAAAGGAGCTGAAACCTTCGAAAGAGTTGAAAGGACCGTGTAAAGAGTCATGTATGCATTAATCTTATCCTGAGGCATTCCGTTTGCCCAGAAACGCTCACGGCTTCTTCTTACATACCAGTTGCTCATATCATCAACAAAACTCTGAAGTGCTCTCGCAGGTTCAGTAATCTTGTATGAACCAAGGCATTCGTCGACATATTTAACAAGAGTATTAAGCTTTGAAAGAATCCACTTATCCATAGGAGGCAGCTTGTCATATTCCAGCTTATGCTCCATAGGGTTGAAGTTATCAATATTTGCATAAAGAACATAGAATGCATAAGTATTCCAGAATGTTCCCATAAATTTTCTCTGTGACTCATCTACTGCTTCATCATCAAAACGACAAGGAAGCCAAGGAGCTGAGTTTACATAGAAGTACCATCTAATTGCATCTGCACCCTGTTTGTTCATTACTGTCCAAGGGTCAACAACATTTCCTTTATGTTTGCTCATCTTGATGCCATATTTATCAAGAACATGTCCCATAGACATACAGTGTGTATATGAAGTTGTATCAAACACAAGTGTAGAAACTGCAAGCATTGAATAAAACCAGCCTCTTGTCTGATCAACTGCCTCTGTAATGAAATCAGCAGGGAAACGTTTCTCAAAAATTTCCTTGTTTTCAAACGGATAGTGCCACTGTGCAAATGGAGCTGAACCTGAATCAAACCAACAGTCAATAACTTCAGGTACTCTTGTCATCTGCTTTCCGCACTTAGGGCATTTGATATGAACTGCATCAATATAAGGCTTATGGAGTTCTATTTCATCAGGACAATCATCCGACATGCTTTTTAACTCTTCAATGCTTCCTATTGTATGGAAGTGTCCGCATTCGCATTCCCATACAGGAAGAGGAGTTCCCCAATAACGCTCACGGCTTAATCCCCAGTCAATTACATTTGCAATGAAGTTGCCAAAGCGGCCGTATTTTACATTTTCAGGATACCATTCAATAGTGTCATTGTTTGCAACAAGCTTATCACGAAGCTTTGTCATTTCAATAAACCATGTGCTTCTTGCATAATAGAGAAGCGGTGTATCACATCTCCAGCAGAAAGGATAGCTATGTTCAAATGGAACAGCCGAAAAAAGCGTTCCGTTATTTTTCAAATATTCAATAATAAGCTTATCACAGTCCTTAACAAATTTGCCGGCCCAAGGAGTTACTTCCTTTGTAAAGTTACCCTGTGTATCTACATACTGACGGAATGGAAGTCCATAAACTCTTCCGACACGATAGTCGTCTTCACCAAATGCAGGAGCTGTGTGAACAACTCCAGTACCGTCTGTAAGAGTTACATAGTCATCTGTAACAACATAAAATCCCTTGGGATCGTTATCAAGGAAGTCAAAGAGCGGTGTATATCTAACGCCTTTAAGTTTTGAACCCTTGAATACCTCAAGAATTTCATAATCCTCTTTAAGCAAAGTTTCAACCATAGCCTTTGCAAAAATAAGTACATCTCCCTTATAGCTTACCTTTACATAATCCTCATCTGCATTTACAACAAGTGCTACGTTTGAAGGAAGTGTCCAAGGTGTTGTTGTCCAAGCAAGGATATATTCATTTTCCTTTCCTTCAACAGGGAACTTTGCATAAACCGATAGTTCTTTTACATCCTTATATCCCTGAGCAACCTCATGGCTTGAAAGAGCAGTTCCGCATCTTGGGCAGTAAGGTACAACCTTATGACCTTTATAAAGAAGTCCCTTTTCCCAAATTTTCTTGAGTGCCCACCATTCTGATTCAATATATGTGTCATGGTATGTTACATAAGGATTGTCCATGTCTGCCCAGAAAGCAACTCTGTCACTCATCTGTTCCCATTCTGTGCTGTATTTCCAAACACTTTCCTTACATTTTTTTATAAATGGCTCAACGCCATATTCTTCAATCTGAGGTTTTCCGCTTATTCCAAGCTGTTTTTCAACTTCAAGCTCAACAGGAAGGCCATGAGTATCCCAACCGCCTTTACGAAGAACATCATAGCCCTTCATAACACGGTAGCGAAGAATAAGGTCTTTTATTGATCTTGTTTCAACATGTCCGATATGTGGTTTTCCATTTGCAGTAGGAGGGCCCTCAATCCATGTAAATCTCGGATTTCCCTCTCTTAATTTGATGCTTTTCTTAAAAATTTCGTTTTCTTTCCAAAATCCAAGAACTTTTTGTTCTCTGTCTACGAAGTTAAGATCGGTAGACACTTTGTCATATAACATAGTTTTAACCTCCAACAAAAAAAATAAAGGCTCACATCCCAAAACAGGACGAATGAGCCTTACTCTCCGCGGTACCACCTGACTTGATGCCTCTTAAAGACATCCCCTCAAACCGTGTAACATAATAATTACACATGCCCCTATAACGTAGGGAAACGTCTCAGACTACCGACTAATGTTTTCGCTGAAACGCTCCACGGTGATGTTCGGTATATTTCATGTATTCGGCTCTCACTGCCCCGAACTCGCTGAACCCTCAAAACATACTTACTGTCCGTATCAAAGCGTTTTGATATATTTGTTGAATATTATTATCTCAACATTCAGATATTATACATTACGGATTATTTTTTGTAAAGTACGCTCCGACAAATATTTTGACTAATATGAATATTTTCTTTTTTCTTGATTTTTCGTATTAATTTTCCTATTATATTTATAATGTTAAGTTATTATTTATGTTAAAAACTTATTGTATATCAGATGAAAGGATGTCTTTTAGATGAATTTTGACACAATGTCACTGGTAACTGATTTTTATGAGCTAACAATGATGCAGGGTTATTACAATTATGGCTCTTTCAACAAAACTGTTGTTTTTGATGTTTTTTACCGCCTAAATCCATCGGGAAACGGTTTTGCTATCACTGCAGGTCTGGAACAGGTAATAGATTATATAAAAAATCTCCACTTTTCAGGCAGCGATATAGAATATCTTCGTTCTTTAAATGTATTTACTGATGACTTTCTTGAATACCTTAGGGGTTTTAAATTTTCCGGAGATATTTATGCAGTCCCTGAGGGAACTATCGTTTTTCCCACAGAGCCATTGGTTCGAGTAAAAGCTCCAATAATAGAAGCTCAGATAGTAGAAGCAGCAATGCTTAATATAATTAACCATCAATCACTTATTGCTACAAAAGCAAGCAGAGTTGCATGGGCTGCAAACGGAGATGCCGTAATGGAGTTTGGCCTCAGACGCGCACAAGGACCGGATGCCGGGATATACGGAGCAAGAGCAGCAATAATTGGAGGCTGTGCAGGAACCAGTAATGTACTTACTGGTAAACTGTTTAATGTGCCAGTACTTGGAACACATGCACATAGCTGGGTAATGAGTTTCCCATCAGAAATCGAAGCATTCAGATGCTATGCCAAAACATTTCCTAATGCTTGCACATTCCTTGTAGATACTTATGACACTCTGCATTCAGGTGTGCCCAATGCAATCACAGTATTCAATGAAATGAAAGCAGATGGAATTGAACTTAAAAACTATGGAATTCGCCTTGACAGCGGTGACCTTGCATATCTTTCAAAGGAAGCAAGAAAAATGCTTGATGCTGCAGGTTTTACAGATGCTAAAATTACTGCATCAAGCGATTTAGATGAAAACCTTATCATGAGTCTTAAGCTTCAGGGAGCTAAAATAAATAATTGGGGTGTCGGTACAAAGCTTATTACATCTGATGATTGTCCTTCTTTTGGAGGTGTGTACAAGCTTTCAGCCGAAAGTGACGGCAATGGTGGTTTTATTCCTAAAATCAAGCTTAGCGATAACCCATCAAAAGTAACTAATCCAGGAATTAAAAAAATACTTAGATTCTATAATAAATCTACTGGAAAAATAAAAGCCGACCTAATCTGTCTTGACGATGAAACTTACAGTGAAAATGATAAAATTAAACTTTTTGACCATATGGCCAAGTGGAAAAAAATGGTGCTCACTCCTGGCACATATACAATAAGAGAACTCCTCGTACCTATTTTCATTAATGGAGAATGCATTTACACTTCACCAAGTGTGACAGATATAAAAGCCCACTGTGAATGGGAACTTTCAACACTCTGGGATGAACACAGAAGACTTGCAAACCCCCATATCGTTCCGGTTGATTTATCAGACAAGCTTATGGCTCTTAAAAACAAGCTTATTGATGAACTGAGCGAAAATGAATAAACAAACAAGAGGTTATTTCCTTAAGGAAATAACCTCTTTAAAATTTACATTATTACAGAAGCATAACCCCTGCTTTTTCACAGACTTCAACTGTTTTTTCATCCCACAAACTTGCATGTACTTCTCCTATATGAGCAGTTCCTATTAAGAGCATACAAAGTCTTGACTGACCGATACCGCCGCCCATTGTGAGAGGAAGTTCACCATTTAAGAGCATCTTATGAAAAGGCAATTCTCTTCTGTCATCACAACCTGCAATTTTAAGCTGTTTGTCAAGTGATTTCTCATCAACTCTGATTCCCATAGACGAAACCTCAAACGCTATGCCCAAAACATCATTCCAGAAAAGAATATCACCATTAAGTTCCCAATCATCATAGTCAGGAGCCCTTCCGTCATGTGGCTTACCGGATTTAAGTGCTCCGCCTATTTTCATGATAAAAACAGTCTTATGCTCTTTAACAAAAGCATTCTCCCTTTCTTTTGCTGTTTTGTCCGGATACATATCCTCAAGTTCCTGTGTTGTTATGAATGTAACATCTCTGCTAAGTTTTGTGTTGACTACAGGAAATTCATTCAAGAGCTGCCCATGAGTATTGCAGATGGCATTTACAATTTTTTTCACTGTATTCTTAAGATACTCAGTGTTTCTATTCTCTTTTCGTATAATCTTTTCCCAATCCCACTGGTCAACATATACAGAATGGATATTATCAAGTTCTTCATCACGTCTTATGGCATTCATATCTGCATAAAGTCCGTTTCCCTCATAAAAATCATATTTTTTCAGAGCAAAGCGTTTCCACTTTGCAAGTGAATGAACAACCTGACCATTCTTTCCAACTGAAGGTACATCAAAGCTAACAGGTCTTTCAACTCCGTTAAGATTATCGTTAAGGCCTGATGCCTCATCAACAAAAAGAGGTGCGGATACCCTCTTTAAATTAAGTTCACTGCTTAAATTGTATTGAAAATTTTTCTTAATATACTCTATTGCTCGCTGCATTTCGTAAATTGACAGCGGACATTTGTATCCCTCTGGAATATATACATTATTCATAAAAAATCCCCTTTATTTATTATTCATAAGTACATTCACTGCATGTTGTTTTCCTGTTCATCAAGAGAAATCATCTCTGTAATTTTTTTAATTTCATGAGCAATAATATGTTTATTTGTAAGAATACATATTATATCCAAATCATTTTTACCTACAAATTCGCCTTGAAAAACTTTCTTCTGCAAGGTTGTAATTCTGACTGTCATTCCTCTTTTGAAAACCCTGCCATTAAAGCTTATTGTTTCAATCGGAAACATTTTAGTGCATCGTTCCATTATAGAATTTTTATCAATATTTTTCATGTCCATTTCCAGCTCATCTTTTTCATTAAATGCTTTTTTCAGACTTCTAAACCTCATAAAAATATAAGTAATAAAAAAGGCAAGTACAGCGGCATAAAAATAATCATATCCACTGAGAGCGCTTAATTTTTCGATCATATTTCTCAACTCCTTTCAAAATCATTATACACTTTTATGTTAATAATAAACAGCCTTAATCCACGGTAACTTTTATATAATCATGTCCGCAGGCAGGTAATATTCTTTCAATAAAATCTTTCGTATTTAATACAAGAGTAGCCGTATTGACACATGGATGAACCGCAATCTTTTCCATATCCAAAACATCAGAATCGAAAAGCAGTCTCACATTATTTTCCTTGTCATTAATCAGTCCAAGCGGACTTACGCTGCCTGGTTTAATGTTAAGATACTCCAGCATATGCTCATCATCAGCAAATGTCATTCTCGGAACTTTAATTTGTTTTGAAACTTTACCTGTATTAAACTTTTTTGAACCAACCATTACAAGCAAGTAAAACTCCGTACCGTGTCTTGAGCTTAAAAACAGGTTCTTACATATTTCAAATCCAATCTTTTTATCCAGTTCCGCTGCATCAGCAATTGTCATTAATGGCTCGTGTTCGTATTTTTCGTACTTAATCCCGAGTTTATCCAAGAACTCATATGTAATTTGTTCTCTTTCTTCCATGATTATTCTCCGTTTCATTTCTTGTTGAGGTAAGCATATATTTCTCTTTTGGAAACGCCTCTGTCTTTTGAAACCTGCTTCATAGCCTCTTTTTCAGACATTCCTTCAGAAATATACTTATCCATATGCTCCTCAATAGTTATGCTATTCCAGCTGTCTATTTCTTGCTGTCTAAGTTCTTTTTCACTTCTTCCGCCAACAACTATAACAAACTCACCTTTGGGCGGATTTTCCTTATAATAATTTAAAAGTCCTTCCAGCGTATCATGGCGAACTTCTTCATATCTTTTAGTTATCTCTCTTACAGTTGCAGCTTCCCTGTCCCCCGCTGCCTTTAATATTGCTGAAAGTGTATCTGTAAGCCTATGCGGTGCTTCATAAAAAACTGTAGTTCTCGTTTCTTTTTCAAGATTTTTAAGCACAGAAATTCTTTCTTTTTTATCTGTAGGCAAAAAACCTTCAAATATATATCTTCTTGCCTCCATACCCGAAAGCACAAGTGCGGAAATTCCCGCAGATGCTCCAGGAGCAATTGTAATAGATATTCCTTCCTCCCTGCATCGCTTTGCCATATCTTCACCGGGATCGGAAATCCCAGGCATTCCTGCATCTGTGACAAGGGCTATATTTGCACCCTCCTTAAGCTTTTCAATAAGCACAGGTCCCTTTGAAGTCATATTATGCTGATGGTAGCTTGTCATAGGAGTTTTTATATCAAAATGATTAAGCAGTTTAATTGTATTTCTCGTATCCTCAGCTGCTATAACATCGACACTTTTCAATATTTCTATTACTCTGAGCGTTATATCACCCAGATTCCCTATAGGTGTAGCACATAAATATAATGTTCCGCTCATATATCCACCCTACTCATAGTAAATCTTTTTTATTTCATCCGTATAGCTTCTGTCTTTATTATATATAACAAGCGGGGCCATTACCTTAACCATTGGCTTTCCGTTTTTAGTCGCTTCAATAAGAACCATTACAGGCTCTCTGTCCTCATATGAGTGAACAAATCTAAGCGTTTTAGGCTCCAGTCTGTATTTGCGCAAAGTAACCATAATGTCTGTTAATCTATGCGGTCTGTGTACCATATATAATCTGCCCTGCGGTGCAAGCAATCTTGCTGAGGCAAAAATTACATCCTCAAGAGAACACATTACCTCGTGTCTTGCTATTGTTTTTGGTGAAAAATCATTCTTCAGACCTCCGCCGTCATTCATATAAGGCGGATTAACAGTAACCACATCAAAACTCGATGGCCTGTACAGAGCTTCTGTGTTTCTTACATCTCCCAAATCAATGGATATCTTGTCCTCAAGTTTATTAAGCTTCACTGAACGAAATGCCATTTCTACACTTTCCTGCTGTATTTCCAATCCCGTAAAATGGCTGCCTTCGGTTTTTGCCTCAAGCAGTATTGGAACTATACCAGTTCCCGTGCACAAGTCCATAACTTTTTCGCCTTTTTTCACTTTCACGAAACCACTTAATATAACAGCATCAATCCCAAAACAAAATCGCTTTGGATCCTGTATTATTTGATATCCGTTTCTGTGAAGGTCATCTACTCGTTCATATTCTTTTATTTCAACAGAATGCTCCATATTAATCGTCCAAACTTGTATCTAAAATTTCTTTTTTCCTCTGTTTTTTTGTTTTAATTACTTTTATCTCATTAATCGAATAAAAGTCAATTGTTGGCGGATCATTTTCTTTCTTTCTGACTACCGCTTTTACAACCTGCATAAGTACATTTGTTGAAAGAATTTCGCCGTTACCGTCTGCAGTACTTATAATATCCCCTACGTTCGGCATTTTTTTATTCAGCTCTTCATAAACGTCCTCTTCATATTTAAGACAGCACATAAGTCTGCCGCAGATGCCGGATATTTTTGTCGGGTTAAGAGAAAGGCTCTGTTCCTTTGCCATTTTAATACTAACCGGTTGAAAATCACCCAAAAAAGTTGCACAGCAAAGTGCTCGTCCGCAGATACCGATCCCGTTAAGCATTTTAGCTTCATCTCGAACACCTATCTGCCTGAGTTCAATTCTTGTTCTAAACACAGATGCAAGCTCTTTAACAAGCTCTCTGAAATCCACTCGTTCATCTGAAGTAAAATAAAAAATAAGCTTATTATGGTCAAATGTTATTTCAACATCTATAAGTTTCATATCAAGACCATGCTTTGCAATCTTTTCTTCACAAATCGTAAAGGCCTCTTTTTCCTTTTCTCTATTTTCTATTTCACATTCATCATCCTTAGGTGTAGCCACGCGGATAACTTTTTTAAGAGGCTGAACAACGTCGTCATCCTCAACCATTGTATTTCCCTTTATAACATTACCGTACTCTATCCCTCTGACGGTTTCTACTATTACATTACTTCCCTCTTTGATTGACATATTGTCAGGATCAAAGTAGTAAAGCTTTCCGGCTTTTTTAAACCTAACTCCTACCACTTCTATCATCAGATAACTCTCCTTTTATATTTATAAAAAGCATCTCCAGAGCAAAAACAAAATTTACGTTCTGTTTAATTTGCTTTTTTGTATTTATAATTAACGGCGATATTTTGCATAACCCCTCGTACGAACAATTCTTTGCTTCGTTTATTATATCATTTGCCAAGTCGCTCTCAATTATGTTGTCTTTTATGCCCGTAGTTTTATAAACAAGAACATCTCTATACCACATATATATCATGTCAGTGACATCTGAAATATCCTTAAATGCCTCAAGTTCCTTTGCCGCATCTGTCAATTTAAAATACTCCGAACCTTTTATATTAATAAGTGCATTCAAAACAATTTTTCGCATTTCACCAAATTCTTCAGATTCTGCAAATTTAATCGCCTTGCCTATGCTCCCCTGTGAATACTCTGCATATATATTCGCCATATCAGCAACATCGCTGCTGTTTTCCATCAAATAATCCTCCACTTTGTTTGGAGGCAGCGGTTTTATTGTAAATACAACACACCTTGATAAAACGGTAGGCAAAAATGCATTGATATTATCTGCCAACAGCATAAAAACAGCATATTCAGGCGGTTCTTCCAAAGTTTTAAGTAACGCATTCTGAGCCTGTACTGTTAATGTATCGGCATTCGGTATAATATACACTTTGTATTTATGGTTATAAGGCTTTATATTAACGCTTGCAGTAATCTGTTCCCTTACATCATCAACAGATAATGCTTTTGTCTTAGATGGATATACATAGACAACGTCAGGGTTATTCCCTCCGTCAAAAGTTCTGCAAGAGGTGCATTTATCGCATGGCTTGTCCCCTTCAGTTTCACAAAGCAAAGTTTTAGCAAATGTTCCTGAAATAAGTTTTTTCCCACTGCCAGAATCTCCGTTAATTATATAGGCATGGGAAACCATATGATTTCTTATAGCACTCTGAATGCTTTTGATAATTTGCTCATTGCCTTTTATTTCATTGAAATTATACATAATACCTTCCCTTGAGCAATTCATCCAATTTATTTACAACATACTCATGTACATTCTGTACAGTATTATCTGCGTCAATCACCTTTATCCTATCGGGATATTTCTCACATAAATATTTGTATCCATCATACACTTTTTTATGGAAATCAAGCTTTTCCAATTCCATTCTGTCAAGCTCACGTTCATTTTTCTTCCTTAATATTCCCTTTTCGGGTGATAAATCAAAAAACAATGTAATGTCAGGCATACTCCCATTGACTGCAAATTTATTTATCTGCATAATCAAATCAGACCCTAATCCTCTGGCATATCCTTGATATGCAATACTTGAATCAACAAACCTATCGCAGATAACTATTTTACCCGCATTTACTGCAGGTATAATTTTTTCCTCAACATGCTGTGCTCTTGAAGCTGCATAAAGAAGTGCTTCAGTCATACCTGTCATTTCTTTATTATTGACATCAAGAATTATATCTCGTATTTTTTCACTTATCTGTGTTCCGCCCGGTTCCCTTGTAAAAAGTATGTCACAGCCTTTGCTTTTCAAATATTCCATAAGCAGCTTAATCTGCGTACTTTTGCCGGAACCGTCTGTTCCCTCAACAGTTATGAATATGCCCTTCATGGTATGCTCCTCAAAATTATTTTGCAGCTGAAAATTCATGCAAATTTATGTATAACTAATTAATTATATCACATAATCAAATTCTTTTATATAAAAATATACATTAGTCGACTTTAAAATCAAGCCTGACAAGGTGTTTGAAATTAGGCAAACGCTCACTTTTTTCAAATATTTTGATATATGAAATATTTTTAAGTGATTTTATCAGCTCATCTTTGTCTATCTGGCAATGAATTGATTCCAATCCGTCAAAAGACCTAATATATGGTGAATCAGATACAAAAGATTCACCCTCGTCTACTTGAATTATAACAGAAACATATTTAGGTCCTATTTCTGCAATTCTCTCTGAAAAACAATCAACGCCTACATATTCAGCAAACAAATTTGCAATTACCATTTCAGTGCATGGAAAAGCAATATCTTTATCTGTAAAATCCACACAAAAAGGGACAAAAACATTTTCAAGCTCAGGAAATCTCTCGGCACATTTTATTAGATATTTATTATTTACA
This sequence comes from Candidatus Metalachnospira sp., assembly GCA_040767305.1. Classification (GTDB taxonomy): domain Bacteria; phylum Bacillota; class Clostridia; order Lachnospirales; family Anaerotignaceae; genus Metalachnospira. The sequence goes on from JAXGOV010000018.1 coordinate 23,210, forward strand.
TCAACGCCATAAACTCGTTTAATTATATTTAAGTCTATATGCTCCAAGCCATTTCCGCCCGCTATACCCAATACCATTATATCTTTTACGCCGTATGTATAAAACTGTTTCCTCATCATTTTACTCAATGTCTGAATTTGATAAACAGAATCCAATTTCATATGGTTTTCGTAATCTTCCAAAGAAATATCGCCCCATGGATTGCTCATAAAATCACCCCATTTACGCCTCTACATATTAATATTTAGTTTATCATATCCAAATATTTGTTTCAACAAACAAAAAGAGTTTTGCCTAGGCAAAACTCTTTTAAAGTTATAAAATTTTATATCTTAATTTATCTTTTCTTTAATGCATCAACAAGCTTAGGAATTATAACTTTAACATCGCCTACAACTCCCAAATCTGATACATCAAAAATAGGCGCACCATCATTCTTATTTATGGAAATAACAAGGTCTGAGCTTTCCATACCCGCAACATGCTGAATTGCACCGGAAATACCGCATGCAAAATACATGTTAGGTCTAACTGTCTTACCGGTCTGTCCAACCTGATATTCCTTGCCAATCCATCCCGCATCTACAACTGCTCTTGACGCTGAAATTTCTCCGCCAAGAATATCTGCAAGTTCCTTGAGCTTTGTAAAAAATTCGGGTGTTCCAATTCCACGTCCGCCTGAAACAAGCACCTTTGCATCAGTAATGTCAACAGCCTTCTTTGTTTCTTTAACTTCCTCTATAATTTCTATATTCATGTCATCTGCAGCAAAGGCAACTTTAAAAGGTATAATTTCTCCTTTTTTAGAAGCATCCTTTGGAAGAGCAGCCATAACGCCCGGACGTACAGTTGCCATCTGTGGTCTGTGATTTTTGCAGACAATAGTTGCCATAATATTTCCGCCGAATGCAGGACGTGTCATATTAAGAAGTTTTGTTTCCGGAGAAATTTCAAGCTTTGTACAGTCAGCAGTAAGTCCAGTATGTACTCTCGCCGATACACGAGGCGCAAGGTCTCTTCCGATTGATGATGCTCCATAGAGCACTATTTCAGGCTCAAATTTCTTTATAACTTCAGTAACAGCCTTTGCATAAGGCTCAGTTGCATATTTTTCAAGTATGGGATCATCAACAACAATTACCTTATCGGCACCATGTTGTATAAGCATTTCCGCTTTATCCGATATGCCATTGCCAATGAGCACTGCAACAACCTTTTCATTAAGATCTTTGGCAAGCTTTGTTGCCTCACCAATAAGTTCGATGGTAACCTTCTGAATATTTCCGTCTCTCTGTTCTGCTATTACATAAACATCTTTGTTCATTTAAGTTCACCCCTCATCAAATAATATGTTTTTCTTCCATTTTTGCAATAATTGCCTTTACAGCATCATCTGCAGATGCGTCTTTTAGCACTGTACCTGCACCTTTTGCCTGTTTTGTAAATGATTGAACAACATTTGTGGGAGAACCTTTAAGTCCTATATGTTCAGGATTAAGTTTATCCTTAAGTTCTTCAAAACCAAGAACAGGGATTTCCTTTGCATATGCATCAATTGTTCCGCCTACAGACATATATCTTGGCTCAGCAATTTCTGAAAGAGCTGTTATAAGACAAGGTGTCTTAATTCTTATTTTCTGATATCTGTCCTCAAATTGTCTCTTAACTATGAGCTTATCTCCATCAAGTTTAATATCTTCAGCATAACTTACCTGAGGTATACCCAAATGCTCTGCAATCTGAGGTCCAACCTGCGCAGTATCTCCATCAATTGCCTGACGGCCTGTTATGATTACATCATAATCAAGAGTTTTTATTCCAGCAGCAATTATTGTAGATGTAGCAAGAGTATCTGAACCGCCAAATTCTCTGCCGGAAATAAGAACAGCATCGTCACATCCCATAGCAAGAGCTTCTCTTAAAGCAACATCTGCCTGAAGAGGACCCATACATACAACGGTTACGGTACCGCCAGTCTGCTCTTTAAGTCTGAGTGCAACCTCTATGCCAGCCTTGTCATCAGGATTTATGATACTTGGCACGCCATCTCTTATAAGTGTATTTGTTTTAGGATCAAGTTTTACTTCCGAAGTATCCGGAACTTGTTTTATACATACAACAATCTTCATCGTTATTAACCTCCCGATTTTATTTAACCTTCATTGCTCCCGAAATAACCATTTTCTGAACTTCTGATGTTCCTTCATAGATTTCTGTGATCTTTGCATCTCTCATCATTCTTTCAACGGGATACTCTCTTGAATATCCATAACCGCCAAACAACTGAACACAGTTTCTCGTAGTTTCGTTTGCTACATCAGAAGCAACAAGCTTGGCCATAGCAGCGTATACCGAAATAGGTTCATGGTTATCCTTTGCAGCTGCAGCTCTCCAAACAAGAAGTCTTGCAGCATCTACCTTAGCCTGAAGCTCTGCAAGTTTGAACTGTGTATTTTGGAATTGAGCAATCCTCTTTCCAAACTGTTTTCTTTCTCCAACATATTTAACAGTCTCATTTATTGCGCCCTGAGCAATACCTAAAGCAATAGCAGCTACACCAATACGTCCGCCATCAAGGGTATTCATCGCAATCTTGAATCCTTCGCCTTCTTTACCTATAAGATTTCCCTTTGGAAGCACTACATTTTCAAATGCAAGTTCACAGTTTGAAGCCGCACGTATACCCATTCGAGGAATATCGTTACCGATTGTAAATCCCGGCATTCCCTTCTCAAGGATGAAAGCAGAAATTCCTTTTGTTCCTTTTGATTTATCAGTCATTGCAAATACAAGGAAAACATCCGAAAATGCTGAGTTTGTAATAAATATCTTTGCACCATTTATTATGTAATTGTCACCGTCTTTAACCGCTATAGTCTGCTGTCCAGCTGCATCTGTACCTGCATTTGGTTCAGTAAGTCCAAAACAGCCATATTTTTTACCGCTTGCAAGAGGTTTATAATACTTTTCTATTTGTTCAGGAGTACCGTATCTTCCAATTGCCGTTGTGCAAAGAGAAGTATGTACCGAAACAGCTGTTGCTGTACTTGCATCGACCTTGGCAAGCTCTTCAACACATAATACATATGAAAGTGTATCTGCACCTGCACCGCCATCCTCTTTGGGAAAAGGAATGCTGAGCATACCAAACTTAGACATTTTGTCCATAAGGCTTACATCAAATTTTTCTGCCTCATCCATGTCAGCTGCCAACGGTTTTACTTCCGTTTCAGCAAACTTTCTATAAAGCTGCTGCTGAAGCAAATGTTCTTTTGATAAATTAAAACCTACCATTTTTTAATCCTCCTATATATTTAATTAAGTTTTTAACTACGATTTTAACAGAGCAGAGATCTTTTCCCGTGAGTCGCATTGCACGGGAAAAGCAAATTCTGCGAGAATAAAGGATTTCTGTGCACTAATTAAACAGTTTGTTTTATATGTACATTTCGTATAATTTTATGTACTTATTTTTACACACCGATAATATCAAAAACAAAAATGGAATTCAATGATTTTGATATAAATTTATTATTTTTAGCTATATTGTTATTTTATACACAATTTTTAATTTTATATTTGTGTATATTTTAACGAATATTTGAGATAAAAATATAACACTAATTTTAAATATTTTTATCCGACTCGTTTTTTACACAATCTCCTGTAATAAATCTAAAACCCACAAATACCTTTGCGCCAGTAGTGTATTATTAAAAAATCTTAAATCACAGTAAAATTTCATGTCTATTACCATATTTTCAGCCTTTTTACTCTTCAATAGCAGCAACGACCAAAAACAACGGCATATCATATATAGTTATCATATTCTTCTATGCGCATGCCCAAATAGGATATTATTTACAATTTGCCCTAACATTTTGTTAGTTATAACACAAACTATTATTATTAAATTCTTATAAAAATAACATCAAAACATATAAAAACCGACTATCAGAATCAATCCGATAGTCGGTTTTAAAAGGATTAAGAACTTGAGTCTACAGCATAAACACAAGCTAAATGGGAGCCTATTTGAGTTATTTACCATCAACAGTCCATTGTAATATCTCCATTATCATCAAATGCCCATTGAACATCTTCATTAATCAAGTCTACTTTGTCTTTAATTTCATTATACACAGCTTCGGAAACAAGAAGTGTGCTTATATGCAACGTGTTTTCACATACAATAACCTTTGCTTCTTCCGGCTTAACTTTTCCCAATGTTTTAAATGCAACTGCAACCGTTTCCTTTTCTGTAGCAAAGTGAGGAGGAACCTTGCCTCTTTCAAGATATGTTGTAGGTACAAGATTAATATACATAGCCTCATAGTCTATCATATCAACCAGCTTTTTGGTTGTCAGGTCTGCAAGACCTATGCCAACGGCATTACCATATGAATTTGGTGAAAGCCGTAGTATGGCAAGCTTATTGATTACCGGAGCTTCGGGTTCGGGAACCCCTTTTACCATTATACGTCCTATTACCTTAGTATCAACACCTGTACCACTAAACATTTTGCCCATTTCTTTAACTATAAGCACATCAAGTTCATCAACAGGCAAATGGGGGACCTGTTCTTTTGCTATATCCAAAAGCTTAGCTTCCTCCTCAAGGAATTCTTCTGGCTTAAGAGCTTTTATCATATATGTTTCGTCCATTGAATTTTCAATAATCGCAAGGCCAGCAAGATAAGGCGCTTTTTTAACAGAAACCTTAAATGAAAGAGGGATTGTTTCTCCTAGGTTGTATCCATGCATTGCCGTTGCGCCTTTTTCTTTCCCAAGTCCAACTGCACACATTTTAACTACACCGCTCTCGTTTTTAGCCAAGAAGTCAGTATGCGGTTTAACTCTGTTTATAACTATTATTCCATCTGCACCATAAGCATTTTTATCAAAATACACAGGTGCTCCGTTTTCAGCATCTCCAAGATAAATAGGCTCCATATCAGAACGTATCTCGCAGCCCATTAATTCTTCACTAATACCGTATTTCTCAAGAACATGGACCTGTCCTTCCGCCGTTGCACCACCATGACTTCCCATAGCAGGCACAATAAACGGTTTGCCGCCATGTTCAGATACGTAATCCACAGCAGCTTTAACTATTTTATCAATATTGTTTATGCCTCTTGAGCCTGCACAAACAGCTATTTCTCCGCCTTTTTTAATTTTATTGTCAATCCCTATTCTGTCCAATTCATCGTAAACAGCCTTTTTTAAATCTGTAAGCTTTTCAGAATTTAGGTGCTGACGTATTCTGTACATTTTAGGGTATGTAAAATCACTTTCTACTCGGTACACAATATCACCTCAGCACTCTGCATATTTAACTTGAACAAGATCCTTTGCTTCATACAATTTATAATCTTCACAACCAGGAATAAGCTCGTCTGCTCTTGCAATGATTTCATCCGCTGTAAGAAGAGGGAATTCACTGTGCAGCCATTCCTTTGTAAATCCTACACTTGCAAGTTCTTCATATGCACGATCTGTGATATTATCAAAGTCAATTTCCTTATGAAGATATTTTGCTATAGTAAGAACTGCCGGCGAACCTCCGATTGTACGGCCTGGCACCATACCGCATTCAAGTGCCTGTATAATAAATTTTGCAAGAACAGGTTTTTGAGCGCAAATAATAGGAATATGCTTTTTAAGTGTCTTAGCATACTCTCCTGAACCGTGTGCTGTATCACCGCATCTGTACTGTCTTTTCGGAACAATACGTCCGTACTCTTCGGGAACAACCATTCCGATGCCTACCGAAATAATTTCTCCAGTATTTCCAAGAAGAACTTTGCCGTCCTTCAAAATTTCAAGCTGTCCAAGAATAGGAAGAAGAATTTCCTCCATCGTTACTATATTCATCATCTCTGTTGCAGAGTTATTGTTTGAAGCTCGTCCCGTAATTACTACGTTATGTACAGGGATAATTTTTTTCTTATAATCAGGTCCCATATAAAGTGTACGGTTAGGATACTTTTCCTTCCAAACCTTAAGATGAGGTTCCCTTTCAATATCTTTATCAGTATATGGCAGCGAATCATTTCAAGAAAACCGAAATCCTTGTTAATTCTTCCTCTATCCGAAGCGACCATTTTAATTATTGCACCTTCAACAACAATACCATCACTTGTTGTAGTAACTGCATCAAGATCTATTATATTAAGTCCAGCAGGGCCTTCAATAGTCTTGGCAACCATATCAAAAGCTTCCTTTGGTTCAAGCCCGCATTCCTTAACATCTTTATAATCAATCAATACTATATTCAGAGGGATCAACTTTCCGTTAAGCATTCCCTCCGGTATCATTCTGTATTTTAACTGTGCCATAATAATTCCTCCTTAAGATAAGATATCAGATTAGTGATTGCCAATTGCAGGTCTTCTGTCTTCAACGTTCTCCGTTTCGCAATCAAGAAGATATGCTTCTTCGGTTGGATGAAGAACATTAACAATTTCAAGAATAGCCTTCTGGCATTTTCCGTCCTTATCAATCCCCTTTACTATAACAGTCTGCATAGTTTCGGGAATACGGGGAATCATTATCAATTCCATTCTATCAACATTTTCAAGTGCAGCTATCTCTCCAACTGCATGCTCAATACGACCAGTACGAAGGCTCTGCATTTTAGCAGACCTAAGGTTTTCAAGTCCCATAATGTTGATTTCCTTTGGAGTTTTGCCCTTTGTTGCGGCAGCTACCTGCATCTTTTTGATGAACTCAGGTAACTTTGTGTGTAATAATTTCATATTATTCATCCTCTCTTCTTAAGAAAATTTAAGGTTCCTATATAATATTATTAGCAAAAACTGTGCCAAAACTTAAAATCTTGTATCTTCGGCTCAAATATCGGAATAAACATTAATTATTATCGTTTTCAAAACAAAACAAGTCTTGTTTTCAAGACTTATGTTTTGAAAACAAGACCTAATTATTCTTTATATTATATTTCTCCATTTTTGTGTAAAGCACAGAGCGATGAACACCCAGCCTGTCAGCAGTTTTCTGTATCTTCCAGTCACATTCATCTAATACACCTTTTATATAATCACGTTCAAATTTCTCTTTTGCTTTTCTAAGACTTTCAGAATAATTATAGCCTACTATAAGATTTTTTTCTGTTATTGATGGACTTTGTGCAATTCCGTTCAGCAGAATATTAACATTTCCTTCTGTAATAACACATCTGTCTACTTCATTTCTTAATTCTCTTATATTGCCCGGCCAAGTATATTCATACAACCGTTTAATCTGTTCCTCATTAAACTCAACATTATGATTGTACTTCTGATTGTATTCTTTCAAATAATGTTCTGAAAGCGCCTCAATATCATCAGGTCTTTCCCTGAGCGGCGGAATGTATACAGGTATTATGTTAAGCCTGTAATATAAGTCTTCTCTGAATTTGCCCTCTTTGACCATTTTTCGAATGTCCTTATTTGTCGCTGATATAACACGTACATCTGAATAAATAATTTTTGTACTTCCGATTCTCTTAATTTCTCCTGAGTCCAAAAATCTGAGAAGTTTTGCCTGCATAAGCGGCGGCAAATCACCTATTTCATCCAGAAAAACAGTACCCCCGTTTCCCATTTCAAGAATGCCTTTTCTGCCATTCTTATCAGCTCCTGTAAACGACCCTCTTTCATAGCCAAAAAACTCAGACTCCATAAGCTCATTTGGAATAGCACTGCAATTGACCGGCATAAATATTTCATTCTTTCTCATACTATTTACGTGAATATAATTTGCCAAAACATCCTTGCCTACGCCGGATTCACCATATAAAATAATAGAGCTGTCTGTCTTTGCAAGATATTCCATGCTTTCAAAAATTTTTTTCATATGCTTATCGGCAGTAATAATCGGTTTGTATTTTTTGTTTGCCTGCTGTATAAAAAGAAGAGTATTTTTTATCTCTTCACTTTTTTCCTTCTCAATTCGCAATTCATTTTGGAGGTCAGTCATAAAAATCTCATCATGACTAAATGCAATTATATACTTTATATTGCCGTCTTCACTATGAACAGGTTTTGCAACACAGTCTATAGTAGTTCCCGAGTTAATGCATAGCTTTGTCAAAGCAGGCTTACCTGTTTCCAGCACCTCCATGACTGCCGACCTGTCCAATACTCCTTCGCTTACAAGGTCATAAACGCTCATCGACAGCGCTTTCTCTTTTGTAATGCCATACATTTTGGGAAGAGTTGCATTAACATACAATATATTTCCGTCACCGTCTGAAATAAGGATATTTCCGTAATAATAATCCAAACAGCGCATTAGCATATCCAATGTTTCTTTATCTTTTGTATACAATGCAGACATCTCCGTTTCCTCACTTTATTAATTTTAGAATTCTATCAAGTTCAGCATCTTCTTTTTTGCATAGATTTTTTCTGTCTTTGTAGAGCCTATGCAAAGATATATATTTTTCAACCTCTTCAGGCAGCAAATATTTTACTGATTTGCCCTCACTTACAGCTGCCCTTATATATGATGATGATATATCAAGTGCCGGAACCTCCAAAAAATGAACCTTAGCATCACAGTTTTTTATAGTTTCAGTATTGCATATTGACTTATCTGAATACCCAGGCCTTGTTACGGCAACAAATTCGCATAGTTCGGAAAGCCTGCCAAAACCTTTCCAGCCTGAAACAGCTTGCATCACATCAGCACCTAAAATAAAGTATATCTTCACATCACCGTCACAATGTTTCCTAAGTTCTTTAATTGTATCCTCCGTATAAGATATACCTTCCTTATCTATCTCTATTGACGATACACAGAACTTCTTATTGCTTTCAACTGCAAGCGATGTCATTCTATATCTGGTTTCACCCGATGAAACACTTTCAGTTTCCTTATATGTTGTATTTCCCGTAGGAATAAAAATGACTTTGTCCAACTGCAATTTATCACAAACAGTCTGTGCAGCAATAAGGTGTCCATTATGTATTGGGTCAAATGTTCCGCCCAATACACCAATTCTTTTAATCCCGAAAAAATCCTTTTGTTCCAAATTACGGTCTGCTACTTCTTTTAGCGTTATATAATCGTTTTCATTTGCTACAATTCCAAAAACGCCTTCACCGCTACCATCAGTCATTATTATGAATTTATCGCTTACATCTAATAACTCTCCGTAAAACAAATCAGCATTTATCACTTCGTCAAAATATTTTTCAAAGCTTTCTGCTGTTTTCTTTCTGTAATCCACATTATTAATAAATGCTCCAAATGCTCCTCTGCCGGGTTTATATCCACAAATAAAATCATTTTCATTTATTACTGTTTCTTCCGAAGATATAAACTCTCCGTTGGGGACTCCAAAAATACCACCTGTTGAGCACTCTGCATTTTCCACATGTACTGATGCTCCCAAAAGCAAAATATTCCCAAAAAGTTTATTAACACATTCATTAATAACTTTCCCCAAACGATAATCTATAGTAAATCCCGATGTATATTCACCGAATTCAATGTTGTTTAAGTCAGATAACGCTTCTAAACATGTCTTAACACTGCCGTCTGTACACAATCCGCATACCGCAATAGGACATCCATCTGTGGTAACGGCAGTATAAATAAATGATTCCATATAATCACCTTTTAAGCTCCATATTTTGCCTTTAATGCAGTTAACATATTATTATTAATTGCATCCAAATTATCAATGTCTTTTAAATAGCTTTCTTTAAAGGCATTAATTGTTGCACAAGCCTCCTCATAAGGTCCAGGCACATTGAATACTAAAGTATCATTAAGCTTCCCAATAACAAGCTTACTCCACATATGTCCATTTTTGCCATAAAGCTCACCTTCACGCTTTTCACTCAAAATTGAATCCAAAGAAGAATGTGTAAAATCCTTACCAAGCGTTGTACTGTAACGGTGACCGCCTCCGGACCCGCCAATCAAAACAATAAGGTCATAGCCCTCATTTGAAAACTTTTTAATAGTATCGGTAATTGCAGATTCTCTATCAAGTACGGGCGATGTTCTTGTAATAATGGCATTCCCATTTGCCGCAAGCAAAACCTGCATAATTGCAGGAGAATCTGTGTCAAGCACTATACCCGCATTAAGTTCATCACCTGTAGGAATAATCATAGCCTTTTTAAACATATTAAAGCCACCTCTCCTTCAGGCACTGCCCCTCTGAATATTTTGGAACATCATTAATATCAACAGTCTTAATCTTACTTACAGAAGAAATTTGTGCAAGGTCGGTTAATGTAATTCCGTCAGCAAGAGCAACTGCCTTAATAAGGCCATTCTTCTCCTTTAAGACATCCTCTTCTTCTACTCCGTATACATCCATTTCCAATGAAGAACCTGTTACTCCTATTATTCTTACAACACTTTTCAGCTTATCCTTTAAAAGGGCTTCAAGCTGCTGTATATTGAGTCCTTTTACATCAATTCCTGTTATTTTTACAACAGTTTTATCTACTTGTACAATAACCTTGTTGTCATCCACTTTAATTCCTCCCATAAGCACCAAATTTTTCTATTTTGTTATGAATTTTTTATTTATTATAAATAATTGACTTGAAAAAAATTATGTGTATATATTAATATTATCAAAATAGTATTGTTTTTACAATATTGTGCTATTCTAAATTTTACTTATTGATAGACCAGCTCTAATAAGGAGGAGATTTTATGTATTGTGTAAGAAAAGTAACTGAAGATCTTTATTCGGTAGGTGGGAACGACCACAGACTCGCACTTTTTGAAAATATCCATCCAATTCCCAAAGGAATTTCATATAACTCTTTTTTGCTTTTGGATGAAAAAACCGTTTTATTTGATACTGTAGATTGGGCTGTATGCCGACAATTCATAGAAAACATAAGTTCAGTTCTTAACGGCAGAAAGCTTGATTACCTTGTTATCAATCATGTAGAACCGGATCACGGTTCTTCAATTGAAGAAATAATTATAAGATACCCTGATGTAAAAATTATTTGCACACAGCGAGCAGTTATAATTATGAAACAGTTTGGTTTTAATACAGAAGACAGATGCGAAGTTGTAAAAGAAGGAGATACAAAAAGCTTCGGAAAGCACAATGTTACGTTTATAGAAGCTCCTATGGTACACTGGCCCGAAGTAATGGCAACTCATGATACTACTAATGGTGTTCTGTTTTCAGCAGATGCTTTCGGATCATTCGGCGCTATAGACGGAAAGCTTTTTAATGACGAAGGAAACTTTGAAAAAGACTGGCTTGATGAGATGAGAAGATATTACACAAATATAGTAGGAAAGTATGGACCATTTGTTCAGACATTGCTTAAAAAATCCCTACAGATGACATTAAAATGATCTGCCCCCTTCATGGGCTTGTATGGAGATCTAATATTGACTATTTGCTTGATAAGCATAATAAATGGAGTAAATATGAGCCCGAAGAAAAGGGTGTTTTAATTGCTTATGCTTCTATGTATGGAAATACAGAATTTGCAGCTCAAATAATTGCCTCTAAGCTTACTGAAAAGGGCTGCTCAAATATAAAAGTCTATGATGTATCTGATACCCCGGTGTCACAGCTTATTTCCGAGTCCTTCAGATACAGTCATATAGTCCTTGCTTCTGTAACATATAACACTGGCATTTTTCCAGTAATGCAAAACTATCTTGAAGATATGAAGGCGCTCGGACTAATGAACAGAAAATTTGCAATAATAGAAAACGGTTCTTGGGGCCCAAGAGCAGGCGCACACATAACAAATTTCATAACCAACGAATTAAAAGACATGACTATAATTGCCGATAAAGTTACAATCAAATCTTCTGTAAGCAAAGAGAATACAGAAGAACTTGATTTGCTTGCTGATAAGATAATAGAAACTTTATAATAAATTTAGCTTTATATTATAAAATACCCTTGATACACAATAAATGTATCAAGGGTATTTTTATTCACCTAAAAACCCGTCCTTTTTATCTATAATAAAATCAATAAAAAATCTGCTGGCAATAGGAAGAACATTTTTATTTTTGTATGCGAGAGCAATCGTTCTTTCAAGCTTATGGGAAAGCTTTTTTATTACGATATTATGTGCATGCTTGCTCAAAACAAGATTAGGAAGCACTGAAACACCTAAATTGTTTTCAACCATAGACATAATTGTATAGTCATCAAATACCGTATACTGAATGTTTGGTATAATTCCATTCTTTTTAAAATACTCCATCGGCTCGCTTACTTCACCCTCATCAAGAAGTATATATGACTCCTTAGCCAATTCATCTAACGAAACTGTTCCTTTTTGTGCCAATGGGTGATTCATATTTAGTACAGCCATCATATCATCGTTTTTTAATGGAATAACCGTAAGGCCCTCAGCTGCACCTGGAGTTACAAATCCAAAATCAACGCTTCCCTCTTTTATCCAATCACTTATATTCGTGTACTCACCCTGCTTAAGGTCAAAACTAACAGACGGATATTTCTCTTTGAATTCTTTCATTAATCTTGGAAGCCAATTGCTTGAAACACTTGAGAAAGTGCCTATTCTTATTAAACCGCTTTCTAATCCTGTCATTTCATTTCTTTTTTCAATTAGTTCTCTATGTGCATTGTATACATTTTTTATATAAGGAAGAAATTCTTCACCATCCGGAGTAAGAGAAACTCCCTTTCTTGATCTAATTATAAGTGATGTATCCAACTCCTCTTCAAGCGAACGTATCATCTGGCTTACAGCCGACTGAGTATATCCCAATTTTTCTGCCGTCTTCGTAAAACTGCCGTTTTCCGTTATTGTAACAAAAGCCTCATATCTTATCATTCTGCCATTCCCCTTCATTAGCATATCTAATAAGTATATTATATTTATTCGTTTTACTTATGTCAATCGTAGTGATATACTTCTTCCATAATTAATCATGAAAGGAATCTGTGTCGTATGCAGAACAGCAGTCAACTTTTTTTTAAGGGTACACACGATGGAATACCAATTGCACTTGGATATCTTGCTGTGTCATTTACACTTGGCATTGCAGCCAAAAAAGCAGGGTTTACACCCATACAGGCTATGATTATGTCTTTGACAAGCAATGCTTCTGCCAGCGAGTTTTCTGCAATGGGTTTAATTAGATCCGGTGCCGGATACATAGAAATTGCGCTTACAACTCTAATATTGAATTTAAGATATATACTTATGTCTTGTGCACTTTCCCAGAAGCTGGACTCAAAAACAGTTTTATCACATAGATTTCTTATTGCCTATGATGTTACAGATGAAATATTTGGAGTTTCCATTGCATCAGGCGGAAAGCTCAATCCATTTTATACATACGGACTGATTGCAATTGCTATGCCTTGCTGGGCACTGGGAACATATCTGGGAACAATTACAGGCAGTATACTTCCGGACAGCATTATGAGTGCAATGAATGTTGCCCTTTATGGTATGTTTATAGCAGTTATTATTCCACCAGCTAAAAAAAATAAGGTTATTGCACTTCTTATAGTTATTTCTATGACAGCAGGTTCATTATTTACTTACTTGCCCGGACTTAAACAAATATCATCAGGTGCAGCGATAATTATATTGACAGTGGTGATATCCTTTGCTGCAGCAGTTATCTTCCCAATAGAAGAAAAGAAAGAGGTTGCTGGCTGTGAAATCTAATGTATACATATATATTTTGATAATGGCAGCAGTTACTTACTTAATAAGAATGCTACCCTTAGTGTTGGTCAAAAAAGAAATCCATAACGTCACTTTAAAGTCTTTTTTATATTATGTACCGTATATAACACTTTCGTTGATGACATTTCCTGCAATACTTTCGGCAACGAACAGTCTTTGGTCCGCTCTGGCAGGATTCATAATTGCTGTAGTGATTGCATACCGTGTAGGCAGCCTTATTAAGGTTGCAATAGGTGCATGCATTGCCGTATTCATTCTTGAAATGTTTTTCTAGATTCTAAAACAAATACCAATATCCTTAGTTTATCAAAGATGCCTGCATATAATCTTTGATAAACTTTATGGCAGCCGAACCTCTCTGCTGACCATAAAAAAAGCGGTATCTAAAGATACCGCTTTTTCTTTATAATTATTTATTTAAGCTTACAAAGCTCAACTGCAACTTTGCTTGCAGCCCTTGCATTATTATAAGCAAGCTGAAGATTTGACGCAAATGAGACACCTTCCGTCATGTCTTTGATATGGCTGAGAAGGAATGGTGTTGTGTCCTTGCCTCTGATGCCTTGCTCTTTAGCAAGCTTAAGAGCTCTAACAATAACAGCTTCCATTTTATCATAATCAAGAGCATACTCCTCAGGTATAGGGTTACCGATTACAAATCCGCCTTTTAAACCAAGGTCCCATTTCGTCTTAACAATTTTAGCAATTTCCGCTTCATCAGCAGCATTATAATCAAGCTTGTAACCGCTTGTTCTGCAATAGAACGCAGGAAAATCGTCTGTTCGTAAGCCAAGTACAGGTACACCGAAAGTTTCAAGATATTCAAGAGTAAGACCAAGGTCAAGAAGAGATTTGGCCCCTGCACATACAACTGCTACTTTTGTATTTGCAAGCTCCTGAAGGTCTGCACTTATATCCATAGTTTCCT
>JAXGOV010000019.1:0-31455 GCA_040767305.1 Candidatus Metalachnospira sp.
ATCTTTAGCCAATATAACAGGTTGAATTATCCCTATTTGTTTTATTGACTCTGCAAGTTCTTCAAGTGCCTCTTCATCAAATATACGCCTTGGCTGCTCTCTATTTGGGCTTATTTTATCTATATTTATTTCGACTACACCTTTTTCACTAATTGTATCAACCTGCTGAGATATTAATGCCTCTAAGCCTCTTCCTTTTGAACCAAGTCCCTTTTTAGGTATTGCCACTATTTCCACTCCTTATCCATAACTTTTTCAGCCAATTCTCTGTAGCTTTCCGCGCCCTTAGATTTAGGGTCATATATTGTTATTGGCAATCCATAACTGGGTGCCTCACCAAGCCTTACATTTCTCGGAATAATTGAACTGTACATATTTGATTTCAATACTTTTTTAACTTCATCAACTACCTCGAGAGATAAATTTGTTCTTGAATCATACATTGTAAATGCAACGCCTTCTACCTCAAGATCAGGATTAAGCCGATTTTGGACAAGCCCTATCGTATGAAAAAGCTGTTCCATGCCTTCAAGGGCAAAATATTCACACTGAACAGGCACTAGTACTGTATCTGCTGCTGCAAGTGCATTTATTGTAACAATTCCAAGAGAAGGTGGACAGTCAATTAAAATAAAATCAAAATCTTTTTTTATACCAGAAATGCATTCTTTCATTATATACTCTCTGTTTTCACGTGCAACAAGTTCTATTTCCGCACCAGACAGGTTCATATTTGAGGGTATTATATAAACATTCACAGCAATAGTTTCCTGTATAGCCTCAGATGCAGTTATTTCACCTAACAATACATTATAAAGTGTTTTTTTCATTGAATTTTTTTCAAGGCCCAGTCCGCTTGTTGTGTTTCCCTGTGCATCAGCATCTACAACAAGCACTTTTTTGCCTGCTTCACCGAGTGATGCCGCAAGATTTACAACAGTTGTCGTTTTCCCAACGCCGCCTTTTTGGTTTGCAATTGCAATTGTCCTTACATTACTCATAATTTGCCTCATTCCTTAAATGCACTTTTCATTATGATAACATAAATTTATATGAAAAAAAACAGTATTTTTTATGTTTCACGTGAAACATTGTAATTAAATATATACAAATAAAAAAACCGATGTTTCACGTGAAACATCGGTAAAAATTTATATCACATCTGTTCAGGTGCATCAATTCCAAGAATAGCAAGTCCTGATTTAATTACTATCTTTATTGCATCAACTACAGCTAGTCTTGCATTTCTTATAACCACATCATCAGTAAGTATCATATTATCATGATAAAACTTATTAAATGCTTGGGAAACATCAACTAAATACCTAGCAATAACTGACGGCTCATATCTATTTGCTGCTTCCATAATTTTATCGCTGTATAAAGCAAGAGTTTTAAAAACATCAACACTGGCATCATCAGTAAGCACAGAATAATCAATATTTTCTTTCATTTCATTACTATAGTTAGCCTTTTTTAGTACACTACAAGCTCTTGCATGTGTATACTGAACATAAGGACCAGTCTCTCCATCAAAGTTTAACATTCTGTCCCAAGAAAAAACAATATCTTTAATTCTGCCATTATAAAGATCATCAAAAATTACAGCTCCAATACCAACTTGTTTAGCTACAATTTCTTTATTTGGCAAATCGGGATTCTTTTCATTAATTATGCCCGTAGTCTTTTTGACAGCTTCGTTAAGCAAATCTTCCATAAGTACAACTTTGCCTTTTCTTGTTGAAAGCTTTCCATCCTCAAGACTAACCAGGCCAAAAGGCACGTGAACTAAATCTTTAGCCCATTCATAACCCATTTTTTCAATAACTTTGAACCACTGTGCAAAGTGAAGATTTTGGTCAATAGCTGTAACATATAAACATTTATCAAAATCAAAAGTATTCTTTCTATATAATGCCGCTGTAATATCTCTTGTTGCATAAAGGGTACCGCCATCAGTTCTTAAAATAAGGCAGGGAGGCATTTTATCATCTTCTAGATCAACAATCATAGCTCCGTTACTTTCAGTAAGAAGGTTTTTAGCCTTAAGTTCATCAACAACCGCGTCCATTTTATCATTATAAAAGCTTTCACCAGTATAATGATCAAACTTTACACCAAGTTTCTCATATACACGCTCAAATTCCTTTATGCTTATATCGTAAAACCATTTCCAAAGAGCAATTGCTTCTTCATCACCGTCCTGCATCTTTACAAACCAAGCTCTTGCTTTATCATTAAGAGAGTCATCATTTTCAGCTTCTTCATGGAATTTTACGTAGATTCTCGTAAGTTCGCTTATACCTTTCTCTTCAACATCTTCTTTGCTTCCCCAAAGCTTATAAGCTTCAATAAGCTTACCAAACTGAGTACCCCAATCACCAAGATGATTAACCCCTACACAGTTATATCCAAGTTTAGCAAATATATTATACAAAGAGCTGCCGATAACAGTTGAGCGAAGATGTCCAACGTGGAAAGGTTTTGCTATATTAGGTGAAGAATAGTCAATAACAATTGTTTTACCGTTTCCAATACTCATTTCACCGTAATGTTCATTTTCAGCTTTTATTTTTTCCAATACCGATTGTGCATACATGCTTTTATCTGTAAAAAAGTTAATATATGCGGCAACAGGCTCAATTTTTGAAAAACAATCAGAATTTTCAATTTTTTCACATATTTCAACTGCAATAATATTTGGAGCTTTCCTGAATGTCTTTGCTAATTTAAAACAGGGAAAAGCGTAATCTCCCATATCACTATTAGCAGGAACCTCAATAATTCCAATTACTTCTTCTATACTCATGTCCGCAGCCTTAGCTATCAATGCAGCAGCCTCATATTTAAAATCCATTAATTTCAATCCCTTCAATAAATCATGTTAAGCATAATAAATTTATCATATAGCCAACCAAAAATCAAACTATTAATGAATTTAATTTACAAATAAGCAGAACAAGTATAATAAGCCCTAAAAGCTTAAATTAAATGCAAACTAACAAACATTCCTGTATAAAGAATACCGCAGTTATGTAAACTATTACTGATAATTTTTATTAATATATTTATTGCCAATATAACTACAGTATAAACAATAGTTTAAGAATCGAAATATATATAGATAAATATACGGTATACGACTACTAGAGAAATTAATTATTCAAATATTATTATATCTTAAGATAAAAACCATTTTATTTTTATTAGATTTATGTAATAATAGTAAATAAAAAGTGGAGTGATACAATGGAAAATAATAAAAAAATAAAATCAACTATAATTGTAAGCTCAATTTTATTTGCGCCATTAGCTATAAATAAATTAATATTCTTTATATCAAGCAAAATAAACAGGTTTGAAAAAGCTGAAAATATATATGAGTGGCGTCTTGGAAAAATAGGCTACAGTGTTAAAGGAAATGGCAGGCCTATTGTTCTTATTCATGACTCTACAATAGGTTCGTCTTCTGAAATATGGGGCAAAAATATTGATGAGCTTGCAAAAACTTTAAGGTATATGCACTTGATCTACTCGGCTACGGTACATCTGAGAGGGTAAACACCGCATATTCGGCCTACACATACGGAAAACTTATTAATGATTTTATAACAGACGTTGTTCAGAATCCCGCAAGAGTATGTGCAATAGGTGAAGGTGCAATGTATGCTTCTGTTGCACATAAAATAAACCCTGATAACTTCAAAAGGTTCATTTTTGTTTGTCCTAAAGGCATTAATGATAAAATTGCATCCAACGAAGATAATAAAAAACGTAAATTATATGAGCTGCCAGTAATAGGGGAGAGCATCTACCTCACAAAAACAACACGAAGGGTTATGAAAAAAATGTGTTCGGATAAGCTAAAAACCTCTGAAAAGGGAATAGATTATTTAGCTGATAGATTTTATGCATCTGCACATATAGGCGGCGGCAACAATCGATTTGTTTATTCATCATATATTACAAATTTTATGAACATGGATATCAAGTCCTACATTAATGAAATGAATATACCGATACTAATCATTTGGGGTGAACAATCAATTACAAATCCAATAGAAAACATGGAAAAACTTAAAAACTCAATAAATCGCGGTGTATTTGCAGTATTTGAGGAGACTGCAGATTATCCTAATTTTGAAAATCCTGTTGAATTTAATAGGATAATAATTGATTTCTTGAATAATAAAAAAAGCAAGTCGGAATAAGGGAGCAAAGAATAAATGAAAGAAACAGAAATAAATCAAAAAGAAATGGAAAATTACTATGATGAGCTTTTAAGTGTTATACTTGCTGATGGCAAAGTTGGACTTGTACCTACACTTGATCCGAAATTTGTAGAATGTAATTACGAGGAAAAATCCATTATATTAGAATTTAAGGTCAAAGAATGGCAGATTAATCCCGAAAAAATACTATTTGGCGGAGCAATGGTATCAATGCTTGATAATGCATACGGATTTTTATGTCATTACTTTGCAGGCGAACGGTTTATATCAACAATAAGTCTTAATACTATTTTTCTAAAACCAGGAAAACTTGGAGATACTATACAAGTCAAAGTTAAGGCAGATTCGTATGGAAAAACAATTGTAAACATGAGCGGAGAAGTGTATGATATCACTCAAAACGCCATGATAGGGACATCACAAACCTCATTTATGATGCTTGATAAGAAAGCAGAGTTATAAAGTTGTTCATAGTTATTAACATTAAAGGCCGAATTAATAATAAATTCGGCCTTTATTTAATTAAAAAAAATATCTTATTCACAGGCAATTCCCAATTCATTATTTGGATTATTTATTATTTTAATAGTAATCTGAAAACTGTCAGATGTTTCAACAATATCATAATATGCCGGAATTCCTGCATTTCTTACTGCATCAACAGACTGCTTAATAGAATTTGTAAAAAGCTTCATATCATTAAAACTGCTTTTAACTTTCTGTTCATGACTTCCAAATCTCATACAAAACAAAATCTTTTCCACATAATCCTCAGCTTTTTTAACAGTCATATCCTGTTCAATTATGTCATCAATAGTTATCTTTCTTATATCCTTATCAGGAATTTTCAAAACTGCTGTTATGTACTGCTCATCAAGTTTGTTATCCCTTATAAGGCTTAGTTCTTCATCTGTAAATTCCAAAATCTTTAATCTTCGTCTGATAAGAGACTGACTTACTCCTGTTTTAAGAGATATTTCCTCGATGCTCATTCCAAAATCATCTATAAAAGCCTTAAATCCTTGTGCTTCTTCTATATAGTCAATATTTTTTCTCTGCAAATTTTCGATGAATGATAAAACAGAACTTTCTTCTTCATCAGCATCAATAAATACCACAGGGATCGTCTTTAATCCTGCTGCTTTAGATGCTCTCAATCTTCTTTCACCTGCAATAAGTTCATATGTCTTTCCGTTAACCACTCTTACGGTAATAGGCTGAATAACTCCATATCTTTTAATAGATTCAGTTAATCTATTTAATGAATAAAAGTCAAAATACTTTCTCTGCTGATATGGATTAGGTTTAATCATATCTATAGGTAATTCCGATATATTTACAAATTCCGCTGTCTCATCTTCAAATAATTTCACAGCCATTAAAAAACCTCCCTTTACTATGAAATAACTCACTGTCTTCTAATATTTTACAGCTAAATTATACCATATATTTCCAGAGAGGTTATATTTAATACATACAATATTATTCTTTTTTATTACAAATTATTTGCAATTAAAACTCAAATAATGGGTTCTTTCTTAACTTTTCCCGCTTTTCTAGGGTATTTGGTCGGTGTCGGTTTTACCTTTTTTATGATGACAAGGCTATGCATTATGTCAGTTTCAGGAATGTTTACTGTTTTAACATCAATAATCTCACCACCAAGAATACTTATTGCCTTTTTTGCTGAATTAAGTTCCTCCGACACGTCCGGACCCTTCATAGAAATAAAACTTCCTCCAATTTTAACAAAGGGAAGGCAATATTCACACAAAACAGAAAGGTTGGCTACCGCACGTGAAATGCAGAAGTCAAAGCTTTCTCTGAAAGTCTTATTATTGCCGCCGTCCTCCGCACGGGAATGAATGCATTCAACATTTTCAAGCTCAAGCTTTTTGGAAAGCTCCTCAAGAAAAGTAATTCTTTTATTAAGAGAGTCAAGCAACGTAATTTTAGTTTCAGGAAAAGCTATTTTTATAGGAACACCAGGAAAACCTGCTCCTGTTCCTACATCAATTATCTTTTTATCTCCGCATAAATCTGCACCTAATGAAATTGCAAGGCAGTCAACAAAATGTTTCAGTATTATTTCTTTTTCGTCGGTAATAGCTGTAAGATTAAATTTTTCGTTCCAGTTGATAAGCATATTTTTATATTCAATAAATTGTCTTATTTGCTTATCAGTAAGGTATATATTTATTTTTTTGCAGCTTTCGAGTAAAAGTTCTTCCAAATAGGGCACGTTGTTAGCTCCTTTTAGTGTTTTTCATTTGTTCAAGGTATATAAGCAAAACTGTGATATCAGCAGGGGATACGCCTGTTATTCTTGAGGCCTGTCCTATTGATGCAGGACGTATAGCCGATAACTTCTGTGTTGCTTCAATACGCAGGTTTTTGATTTCATTATAATCAATATCTTCAGGAAGCAGCTTATTTTCCATTTTCTTAAACTGATTTACCTGATTCATTTGCTGTTTTATATATCCTTCATACTTAATTTTAATGTTTACTTCTTCCTTGACTGCATATGGCAGTTCAGGTCTTTCTTGATCAATATCCCCAAGCTTAAAATAATCAAGCTCAGGTCTCTTTATTAAATCAGATAATTTTACTCCTGATTTTATTTTTGTGCTTTCGTATTTATCCAAAAGTTCAAGTACATTATCTTTAGGCGTAATCGAAACTGCACCTACTCTTGCTATTTCATCATTTATCATTTTTTCTTTTTCAAGAAAGCTGTTATATCTTTCGTCTGAAACAAGTCCTACGTCATGACCTTTTTTGATAAGTCTTTCGTCAGCATTATCCTGTCTTAAAAGCAGTCGATATTCTGCTCTTGAAGTCATCATTCTGTAAGGCTCTTTACTGCCTCTGGTAACCAAATCATCAATAAGCACCCCGATATAGGCTTCAGAACGGTCAAGAACAAGTGGAGCTTCACCCTTAACATATTGCGCCGCATTTATACCGCCTATTATACCCTGACCGGCAGCCTCCTCATATCCAGAACTTCCGTTAAACTGTCCTGCACTGAACAATCCTTTTATAGCTTTAAACTCAAGGCTTAATTTAAGCTGAGTAGCGTCAATGCAATCATATTCAATGGCATATGCAGTTCTCATAATGCGGCAATTTTCAAGCCCCGGAACTGTTCTGTACATTTTAACCTGTACTTCTTCGGGAAGTGATGTAGACATGCCCTGAATATACATTTCATCAGTATTTTCGCCTTCTGGCTCAATAAAAATCTGATGTTTTTCCTTATCTGCAAATTTAACAACTTTATCTTCAATAGAAGGGCAATACCTTGGACCAGTACCATGTATTAGACCACCATACATAGCTGATCTGTGCAGATTTTCTCTTATGATATTGTGTGTATTTTCATTTGTATAAGTAAGATAACACGGAATCTGCTCTCGGTATATTTCTTCCGCTGTATTCTCAAAAGAAAAAGGAACTATATTCTCGTCACCGTATTGAGGAATCATCTTAGAAAAATCCATTGTTTTTTTATCAATTCTGGCAGGTGTTCCTGTTTTAAATCTATAAAGCGTTATACCTAAATCCAAAAGTGACTGACTAAGTTTTGTAGCAGGCATAAGACCGTTAGGTCCACTGTGAATAATAGTTTCACCATAAAGACATCTTGCCAACATATATGTTCCCATGCACAGAACAACTGCTTTAGCTTTATATATTGCATCCGATGACGTAGCAACACCCTTGACCTCACCATTTTCAACAATTACTTTAGTTACTTCCCCTTGTCTGATATAAAGGTTTTCTGTTTTTTCAAGAGTTCTTTTCATTTCTCTCTGATATCTGCCTTTATCAGCCTGTGCTCTGAGGGAATATACAGCAGGCCCTTTGCCTGTATTAAGCATTTTTGTCTGTAAATATGTTTTATCAATATTTTTGCCCATTTCACCACCCAAAGCATCTATCTCTCGTACGAGATGGCCCTTTGAACTTCCGCCTATGCTTGGATTACATGGCATCATTGCTATACTGTCCAGACTTATA
Organism: Candidatus Metalachnospira sp.; assembly: GCA_040767305.1. Classification (GTDB taxonomy): domain Bacteria; phylum Bacillota; class Clostridia; order Lachnospirales; family Anaerotignaceae; genus Metalachnospira. The sequence goes on from JAXGOV010000019.1 coordinate 8,259, forward strand.
GCGAATATTATTGTTCTTAAACCCATTCTAGCCGAGGCAAGCGCCGCTTCACAGCCTGCATGTCCGCCTCCGACAACAATAACATCTGCTTCTTCCGCTATATAAGACACGAACTCCACTCTCCTTATTTTCCAAGACAGAACCTTATAAATATTCTGTCTATAATTTCATCATCAACGCTGTCGCCTGTAATTTCACCAAGAGCAGAAAGTGCCTCCTGCAAATCCATTGAAATAAAATCCTCAGGCATTCTTGTTTCAATTGTAATAATTGCTCTTTCAAGTGCTTCTACTGCCTTGCAGAGCATATCTTTATGTCTTACATTGCTGATAATAACCGATTCATTATTCTGAATTTCTCCGCCTAAAAACATTTCCTTAAATCTTTCGGTTAACTTATCAAGACCTCTATTTTCTTTTACAGAGATATAAATAATATTTTTTTCATCTGCATACATACAGAGTTTATCAAAATCAATATTATTGTCAATATCTGTTTTATTTACAAGAATAATTGATTTCTTATTTTTTATAAAATTAAGTATTTCCATATCATCAGCGGAAATTTGAGTAGAAGCATCAATCATCATAAAAATAATATCCGCATTTTCAGCATATTTCTTTTGATTTTTCTACACCGATTTTTTCAACCTTATCTCCGGTGTCTCCTAATTCCGGCAGTGTCTACTATTTTAACCGGTATGCCTCCAAGGTTCATATATTCCTCAACTGTATCTCTTGTTGTACCAGGAATATCAGTTACAATTGCACGTTCTTCCATAAGCATTAGGTTGAGTAAAGAGCTTTTTCCAACATTCGGTTTGCCCAGAATTACAGCCTTTACACCTTCTCTGATTATCTTTCCAGTGTCAGCAGACTCAAGCAGCATATTTATTCTTTCAGCAAGAGATTTGGTTCTTTTATACATTTGAGAATATGTTTCTTCTTCAACATCATGCTCGGGGTAATCAATTGCAGCTTCAATTGCTGCAATCATATCTAAAAGCTCATCTCTAAATAAATGTACCTTATCTTTTATGCTTCCCTCAAGCTGGCTCATCGCTGTCTGTCTTGAAAGCTCGGTTTTTGAATCTATCAAATCCATTACCGCCTCAGCCTGTGACAAATCAATTCTCCCATTTAAAAATGCACGTTTTGTGAACTCGCCAGGCTCAGCAATTCTTGCACCGTTATTAAGCACCAACTCAAGCACCTTGTTCGTAACAAGCATGCCGCCATGGCAATTTATCTCAACAGTATCTTCATTTGTATATGTCTTTGGTGCAAGCATAAGCATTACCAATACTTCATCTATTACAACAGAAGTTTTACTGTCTACTATATGGCCATATGATATTGTATGGCTTTTTTTATCTTTTAATTTTATTCGGTCTGAAGCAGCAAAGATTTTATCCGCAATGTCAACAGAACCTGTTCCGCTCAATCTAACAATTCCTATTCCGCCGTTTCCAATTGGGGTTGAAATAGCCACAATAACATCGTCCAAAGCAATATTTTTCATACATATCTTCCTTTTTGATATTTTGAAAAAACCCGATAGAAAACTATCGGGTATCTGACAAACAAATTCTTATTTTTCTTTTAAAGCAATAACTACATTTCTGTAAGGCTCTTCTCCCTCACTGTAAGTAGTAACATATCTGTCATTCTGAAGTGCAGAATGAATAATTCTTCTTTCATAAGGGTTCATAGGTTCAAGCACAATGTTTTTGCCTGTATGCTTCACCTTTTTTGCAAGATTAAAAGCAAGTGACTCAAGAGTTTCTTTTCTTCTTGCTCTATAGTTTTCAGTATCAAGTGTAATACTGATATAAGGTGCATTTCCTTTGTTAACAACAAGATTTACAAGATACTGAAGAGAGTCAAGTGTCTGACCTCTTTTACCGATGATAATTCCCATATCATCGCCGCCGATTGTTATTTCAAGCTGCTTGTCTTTGTGCTTTGTATCAATTTTTACTATAAGTCCCATTGAAATGAACACTTCACGAAGGAAATCAGCTGCAATCTTTTCCGGGTTAAATTTTTTCTTAACCATAACTACAGCATCTTTAGCTCCGAATACTCCCAAAAAACCTTTTGAGCCTTCGTCTATTATTTCAATTTCAGCATCTTCACGCCCGATTCTAAGTTCCTTAAGTGCTTCACTAACAGCTTCGTCAACTGTTTTACCTGTTTTTTGAATTGCGTCCACTGTCATTTAGCTCCCTTCTTGTTGTCGGATTTTTTATCCTTTTTATTGTCTTCTATTTTTAATTTTCCTTTTTCATCAATTACCAATTCGCCCTTATTATCTTTTTCCTCGAGAACTTTATATGTTGCCCAAGTCTGCAAAATTGAGAACAAATTACTTAATGACCAGTAAACACCAAGAGCAACAGGGACATTTATTGTAATAACACCCATCATAATCGGCATTACCACATTCAATGATTTAGTCATACCCATTGCCATGTCTTCCTGTTCAGAACCACCTGTCATCTGCTGCTGTCTGCTTTGCATATATCTTGTTGACAAATATGTTGTTAAACCGGCAAAAATAGGAATAAGAATTCCCGGGAAAGTAAGACCTGCTGATGTAACAAGATTAAGTCCGAAGAAATACTCAATTGAATGCTTCTGCGCAATGAGAGTTGAAAGACTTGATCCAGATGTACCAAGTGAAGAAATAGCTGAACTCCAATCAGCAGCTGTCATACTCTTTACAAGATTATTGACATCTGAAAAAACAGCTAAATCCATTGACATATCTTTTGAAACAATTATTGGCTTAAATACTTCAACTCTTTGAGCAACATCAATATTTAATATCGCATTTGTAATTGAATTATACAAATTATGGATTATTCCAACATAATCGTATGGTTGTCTGAATATATAGAAAAGAGCATATAAAATCGGGAGCTGAAGAAGCATAGGAAGCATCCTGCAAACATACTTGCTCCATTTTCCTTCTGGAACTCCTGAATTTCAAATGCCATTCTTCTCTGTGAATCTTCATCTTTCTTATTTGCATACTTAGCCCTGATTTTATTAAGCTGCGGCTGTAGTTTCTGCATTTTGTATGTACCTTTCATCTGCTTATATGACAGCGGAAAGAGTACAAGTTTAACAAGCAAAGTAAATACAATAATTCCTAAAACAAGAGATCCTGTTTCTGAAAACGAATAAATGAAATCAAAAACCCAATTAAATATTACACCCATAACCTTTGCTATGGGTTCGATAATAACACTTGTTGTAGATAACAAATGCGGTGCATTAATCAAACCAAACATTGAATTTAACACTTAAATAGTCCTCCTTAAGACTTCAAAAATAAGAATCTAACTTCGATCAAGGTACCGGGTCATAGCCTCCATCATGGAAAGGATGGCATTTCAAAATCCGTCTTATGCTGAGGTATGTTCCTTTAAAAGGTCCATATTTCATTATAGCCTCATAGGCATATTGCGAACACGTCGGAGTAAAACGGCACGTTGGAGGAAAATGAGGTGAAATACATTTTTGATAAAACTTAATTAATATTAAAAAAATGTTCTTCAATAAATTCTTCAATCTAAATCAACTCTTTTCAACCATTCAATCATTTTTATCCGTTAAAAGTCCATGTTTTTTGAAAAGATGATGCAGTGACTTTGATATTTCATTGTAAGAAGATTCATTTGTGATGACTCTTGCAATAACTACAATATCATAGCCGTTGGCAACGGAATTTTCCATAAGTCTGTAACTTTCACGAATAAGTCTGGTAACCCTGCTTCTGGTAACACTTTTCCCAACTTTCTTGCTTACCGAAATGCCAAGTCTGTTAGTTTGTTTTCCGTTTTTTATTACATACATAACAAGCTGCCTATTGGCAATAGATTTTCCCTTATTATATACATGCCTAAATTGAAAATTCTTTTTTAGAGATTCGGTAAACTCCACAAATATCCCTCTTTCTAAGGATTTATATGTCGGATTAGGTCAATAACACAGATTATACTATAAAAGGCCACTCTCAGCGGCCTTATTATATCTGTATTATATACATTTTGCTAAAGATTGTTATAATTCAAAATTATGCTGATAATACTTTTCTGCCCTTTTTTCTTCTGGCAGCCAATACCTTTCTTCCGTTAGCTGTAGCCATTCTTTTTCTAAAACCATGAACTTTGCTTCTCTGTCTTTTTTTCGGCTGGAATGTCATTTTCATATCGTGCGCACCTCCTTTTTATTGCATAAGAAATCCTTGCTTCTTAGCAAGCACTGCTTTTATTATATTAAATAAAACCCATTGCGTCAAGAAATTTTGTAATTAAATTTAATGTAGCAATTACTGATGTTTTCCACAAAAAATATAGCAATATATTATTATTTTCCATTTTATATAAGTTTAATTCAAATATTAAAATTTTCATTTCTAAGGTTTGTTAATGTTATGTGTTGATAAAATATTTTGTTTTTGATATATTTAATAATAAACACTATAAACAATCAACTGTTGATTGATTTATATACAGGTAGAGGTTATTGGCATAACTTATCAACAATTTGTTGATAACACTGTGTATAACTTTTATAATTAAATAAAAAAACCAAATAAACTCATTATTTTACTGTTGTTTACAGTTGTGATAAATAAAAATTGCAAACTGTTAATTTGATAAAAAATATACAGGTTAATAAAGAAGTTATTAACATACTTATTAACTATCTGTGGACAAACAGTTTTATTTATTCACAACTATTAGGGGGTCAACTCATGGAAATATCCGAACTCTGGAAAAAAATCCTTGAATTACTTGAACCAGAGATATCTCCAATCTCATTCAAGACATGGATTGAACCAATTGAACCTGTATCAATTTCAGATTCAACTGTTGTTCTAAAAATTGAAGAAAACTTTATAAAAAGTATGGTTGAAACGAGATTTCTTTCTCTTATAGATAATGCTATAAAACATATAGCTGGACCAGATTATAAAGTAATTCTTGTATCAGGAAACGAGAGTCCGAGCGAAATGAAAAAGCCTGATGAAAAAGAAACAAAATCAAAATCAAGCTTTGAAAGCAATCTTAATCCAAAATATGTTTTCAGTACATTTGTTGTCGGAAACAGCAACAGAATGGCTCATGCCGCATCGCTTGCAGTTGCAGAAGCTCCAGCAAAAGCTTATAACCCGTTCTTCCTTTACGGGGGTGTTGGTCTTGGAAAAACACATCTCATGCATTCAATTGCGCATTATATTTTAGACCAGAACCCGAATGCAAAAGTTCTTTACGCATCTTGCGAAACATTTACTAATGAACTTATTAATTCAATCAGAGACGATAATAATGAAGAGTTCAGAAGAAAATACAGAAATATAGATGTTCTGCTTATCGACGATATCCAGTTTATATCTCAAAAAGAGCGTACACAGGAAGAATTTTTCCATACATTTAATGCTCTTCATGATGCCAATAAACAGATTATTATTTCAAGTGATAGACCTCCCAAGGAAATTAAAACACTTGAGGACAGACTTCGCAGCAGGTTTGAGGGTGGACTTATAGCTGATATACAGCCTCCAGATTTTGAAACAAGAATCGCAATATTGAAGAAAAAAGCAGGAAACGAAAACCTTGACATAGATGATGAAGTTTATGCATATATAGCAAAAAATATTGTATCTAACATCAGAGAACTTGAAGGAGCGCTCACTAGAGTAGTCGCCTATGCAAAGCTTACACAAGAAAACATAACTAAAAGCCTTGCAGAAAACGCACTTAAAGATATATTTAATGAACAATCTGCAATTGAAATAACACCTGAAAGGATACAGGAAATAGTTGCTTCATATTATAATATCCGCCCAGAAGATATGGTTGGTTCAAAAAGAAGCAACAATATTGCATATCCAAGACAGATTGCAATGTATCTTTCAAGACAAATGCTTGATATATCACTTCCTAAGCTTGGAGAACATTTCGGCGGAAGAGACCATACAACTATTATACACGGAATAAATAAGATTCAAGAAAACCTTAAAACCGATAAGAATTTACAGAACATTATATTTGAATTGGAAAACAGGATTAAAGGTGAATAACCATGTTAAAAAACTGTTGATATTTTTTTGTAAACTGTTGATATTTTTTCTTTGTCCAAACAAGCTGTGAAAAATGTTGATAATTTTCATTTTTTCATCGGTCTTTCAACATTGTTATTAATACCAAAAATCCTTAAATTTAAAGGCAAACTATAGTTTTCAACAAATCAACAGGCCCTACTACTATTACTACTAACTGTTTATATATTATTTATATATATACACACAGAAAGGAGTTATCAACATATGAAATTTAACTGCCAAAAAGAAGCTCTTCTAAATGCTATTAACATAACGTCAAAAGCTGTCTCAGGAAGAACAACTCTTCCTATTTTGGAATGTATTCTTATCAGAGCAGATGAAAACGGCCTAAAATTAACAGCCAATGACATGGAATTGGCAATTGAATCAGCTGCAATAGATTCAGAAATTGAAGAATTTGGCTTAATTGCTCTTGATGCAAGATTTTTCTCAGATATAATCAGAAAAGTCAATGGAGATATAGTTTATATATCAACAGATGAAAGGGATACAGCAACTATAACATGTGGAAAATCAGAGTTTAAAATCTCCGGACAAAATGGGGATGATTTTCCTCCAATTCCTGATGTAGAAAAAAACACAAAATTTGTTGTTAGCCAAAATGATTTAAGAAATCTTATAAGACAAACAATTTTTTCAATATCAATTGATGAATCAAAGCCAATTCTTACAGGTGAACTCATTGAAATAGAAGATAATATGATTTCAGCTGTTTCTGTTGATGGATATAGAATTTCTTATAAAGAAGCTGAATTAATACAATCTGTCGGAAATAAAAGGGCCATTGTTCCAGGAAAATCCTTAAGTGAAATAAGTAAAATTTTATCAGCTGAAGAAGAAGAAAAAGCTGTTTTATATTTTACAGATAATCATGTAATGATTGATATTGACGGAAATATTGTAGTTTCACGTTTAATTCAGGGAGAATTTATAAAATATCAACAGAGTTTTACTAATGATTATAAAACATCAGCAAAAATTAATAAGAGCGAAATGCTTAATTGTCTTGAAAGAGCATCTCTTATTTCCAGAGATTCCAGAAAAATACCTGTAAAACTTGACATTTCAGGCAAGAATATTATTATTACTTCAAATGCTGAAACAAGTACTGCTTATGAAGAAGTTTTTGCAGAAATAGATGGTGATAAACTTTCTATTGCTTTTAATCCAAAGTATCTTATTGACGCACTAAAGGCAATAGATGATGAGGAAGTTTATATGCACTTTAATACTCCTCTAAGTCCTTGTGTTTTTAAACCGTTAGAAGGGGAGAGCTATAAGTATCTTGTTCTTCCGTTAAGATTATAATTATGAAGGTGTAAAATATGGAAAAAATTACTATACATACTGAGTTTATAAAACTTGGTCAGCTTTTAAAATTTGCAAGTATTGTTGGCAACGGATCAGATGCAAAGCTTATTATTGCAGATGGTCTCGTAACAGTTAATGGAAATGTTGTTCACGAAAGAGGTAAAAAAATATACCCCGGAGATGTTGTTGAAGTTGAAAATATGGGTTCTGTTATCGTGGAACAGGAATAAATGAGTGGTTTATATGTATATTAAAGATTTGTCACTCCTAAATTTTAGAAATATAGGTGAGGCAACTATATCTTTTGGAAAAAATATAAATATTTTGTACGGAGATAATGCACAGGGAAAAACGAATCTTATTGAGGCAATATATATTTGTTCAACAGGGAGATCCCAGAAGACGCATATTGAAGGACAGCTTGTAAAGTTCGGATATGATGAAGCTCATATCCGCACTTTTGTATGCAGAGAATTATCCACAGACAGAATTGATGTTCATATAAAAAAGACAACAGAAAGGGTATGGCAGTAAATGGTCTTACTGTTAAAAAAATGTCCGAATTTTTCGGGAATCTTTATGCAGTAATGTTTTCACCTGAGGATTTGCGGCTTGTAAAAGGCGGTCCGGCCGAAAGAAGAAAATTTATTGATATGGAGTTATGTCAACTTAGTAAAGTGTACTGTCATAATCTCCAGAATTATTATAAGGTTTTAAAGCAGAGAAATAATCTACTTAAGGATATTAGAAAAAACAAAAGTTTAACTGATACAATTTCTGTCTGGGATGAGCAGCTTATGTTCTATGGTGAAAAAATTATTGATAAAAGAAAAGAATTTATAGAGAATCTCAATGATATTTCAAATGCTATTCATAGCGAAATTACAGGAAAAAAAGAATCACTTGCTGTAGAGTATAAACCTTATGTGGATAAAATTTTTTTTGGAGATAAGCTTGTTAATAATAGAGAAAAAGATATTATTCTTGGTATAACATCCTGCGGTCCGCATAAAGATGATATGTCATTTTATGTTGATGGCAATGATATAAAGTTTTATGGTTCACAAGGGCAGCAAAGAACAGCATCTCTTTCTGCAAAATTGGCTGAAATAAGCCTTATAGAGTCTGAAACAGGGACTTCTCCAATACTGCTGCTAGATGATGTTTTGAGTGAATTAGATGAGTCGAGACAGGTTTTTCTTTTAGAAAATATAGGTGAGCTTCAGACTTTTATTACGTGTACAGGAATAGAGGACAGTATTGGTAAATATATAAAAGAAAGCACCATGTTTAATGTTAAAAATGGAGAATTTAAAAATGTCAATTGAGTACATTTTATAGAATTTAAAGTTAATTTTTATTTAGTTTCCATAATGAATTTATAAAATAAAATGCCTGTTTTCTTGTTAAAACAGGCATTTTGTGGTATAATCTATATAATTAGGTTAGTATTACGTGTTAGTTTTGAGGAGAGAATAAAAATGTCTGCAGAATATAATGAAAATTCAATTCAAGTGTTGGAGGGACTGGAAGCGGTGCGTAAAAGGCCCGGTATGTATATCGGCTCCACATCAACGAAGGGACTGCATCATCTGGTTTATGAAATTGTAGATAATGCTGTTGATGAGGCACTTGGCGGTTTCTGCAGTGAAATAGATGTCACAATTCATCCCGATAATACAATATCTGTAAAGGACAACGGAAGGGGTATACCGGTAGGAATACATCCACAGAAGGGAATACCGACTGTTCAGGTTGTTTTCACAATTCTCCATGCAGGAGGAAAATTCGGAGGAAGCGGATATAAGGTTTCCGGAGGTCTGCATGGCGTAGGTGCTTCTGTTGTTAATGCATTAAGTGAATGGCTTACTGTTCGTGTTGCTGTGGACGGAAAGTTGTATGAACAGAAATATGCAAGAGGTAATGTTGTTACTGAGCTTACAGAGACTGGTACAACAGATGAGCATGGAACATATGTGCATTTTAAGCCTGATGACGAGATTTTTGAAAATCTTGTTTTTTCATGTAAGACACTTATGAATCATCTTAGAGAGACTGCTTTTCTTACAAAGGGACTGAAAATTAATCTCATTGATTTAAGGGAAAATGAAGCCAGAGATCCAGATGATGTTAAACATGAAATAGGAAAGAAATTCAGTTTCCACTATGAAGGCGGAATCAAGGAGTTTGTACAGTATATAAATAAAACAAGAACTCCTCTTTATCCTGAAATATTTTATGCAGAGGGAAGCAAGGATGGAGTTTATGTTGAAGTTGCGATTCAGCATAATGATGAATATAACGAAACGATATTCTCTTTTGTTAATAATATAAATACAATTGATGGCGGTACTCATCTTGTTGGTTTTAAATCAGGCCTTACAAAAACAGTCAATGACTATGGAAGAAAGTTTGGACTTATTAAAGATGGCGAAAAAGGTCTTTCTGGCGATGATATCAGAGAGGGAATAACAGCAGTTATTAATATAAAAATAAGTGAACCTCAGTTTGAGGGTCAGACAAAGACAAAACTTGGTAACAGTGAAGCAAAAGCTGCTGTTGAATCTGTTCTTGCAGAAAAGCTTGAGTATTTCCTTGAAGAAAATCCGTCAGTAGGAAAAATAATTTTCGAAAAGGGTCTTCTTGCATCAAGGGCAAGAGAGGCAGCAAGAAAGGCCAGAGAGCTTGTAAGAAGGAAAACCGGACTTGAAAACACTAAATTGCCAGGCAAGCTTACGGACTGTACAAGCAAGGATCCTACTGAGTGTGAAATATATATTGTAGAGGGTAATTCAGCCGGCGGTTCTGCAATTAAAGCAAGAAATCCTAAAACTCAGGCTGTACTTCCTTTAAGAGGAAAAATTCTTAATGTTGAAAAGGCACGCCTAGACAGAATTCTTAACAGTGAAGAAATAAAAAATATGATAACTGCTTTTGGAACAGGTATATCTGAGGATTTTGATATTACTAAACTTAGATACCACAAAATTGTAATCATGACCGATGCCGACGTTGACGGTGCTCATATCAGAACATTGCTCTTAACATTCTTCTATCGTTATATGCCGGATTTAATAAAAGAGGAGTAAGGTTTATATTGCACAGCCACCTCTTTACAGAGTAGAGAAAAATAAACAGCATTATTACGTTTATGATGATTTACAGCTTGAAGAGCTTTATTCTGAGATTGGAAAGACAGGAATTAAGGAGATTCAGAGGTATAAAGGTCTTGGTGAAATGGACTTTGACCAGCTTAGGGATACTACAATGGCGGTTGAGCATAGAATTCTCAAAAAAGTTGATATTGAGGATGCTGTTACGGCTGATGAAATATTTAGCATGCTCATGGGCGATAATGTTGAGCCAAGGCGAGATTTTATAGCTGAAAATGCCCAGTACGCTGATATGGATTTCTAATCTTTTGGAAAGGAAATAAAAAATGAGTGAAGGATTTAATGAATTAGATAAAGTCGTTTCTGTCGATATTAACGAGGAAATGAAAAAATGTTATATTGACTATGCAATGAGTGTAATTGTTGCCAGGGCTCTGCCGGATGTTCGTGATGGATTAAAGCCAGTTCAAAGACGTATTCTTTATTCTATGAGCGAAATGAATCTTGACCCCAATAAGGGCTACCGTAAGTCAGCTCGTATTGTCGGTGATACAATGGGTAAATATCATCCTCATGGTGACAGTTCAATTTACCAGGCAATGGTTCGTATGGCACAGAATTTCTCTATGCGTTATATGCTTGTTGACGGTCATGGTAACTTTGGTTCAATTGATGGTTACGGCGCAGCTGCCAGCAGATATACAGAGGCAAGAATGTCAAAGATAACAGCTGAGATGCTTGCTGATATTGAAAAAAATACAGTAGATTTTGTTCCAAACTATGATGAGAATGAAAAAGAACCTGTTGTTCTTCCGTCAAGAATACCTAATATTCTTTTGAACGGTGCAACTGGTATTGCTGTCGGTATGGCAACTAATATACCTCCTCATAATCTCGGAGAAGTTATTGACGGCGTTGTACTTATGATAGATAACAAAAAGGCCGGGATTGAAACGGATATAGAGGATCTTATGGATTACATAAAGGGTCCTGATTTCCCTACAGGTGCAACTATTCTTGGTAAAAGCGGTATTCGTGCAGCGTACAGAACAGGTCGTGGAAAGATAATTGTACGTGCTCTTACTGAGATAGAGCCTATGAACGGCAGTCGAGAAAGAATTGTTGTTACTGAAATACCATATATGGTCAACAAGCTTCGTCTTATTGAAAAGATTGCGGACCTTGTTAAAGATAAGAAAATTGAAGGTATTAGTGATCTTTATGATGCTTCATCAGGTGATGACATTAAAATTATCATTGAACTAAAAAAAGATGTTAATGCCAATGTAATATTAAATCAGTTATATAAGTATACTCAGCTTCAGGAAAGTTTTGGTGCTATTATGCTTGCCCTTGTAAACGGCAAGCCGGAAGTTCTTAACATTAAGCAGATACTTCATGAGTATATTAAACATCAGGAAGAAGTTGTTACAAGAAGAACAAAGTTTGATTTGGACAAGGCTGAAAAGAGAGCACATATTCTTGAAGGCTTAAGAATTGCCATAGATAATATTGATGAGGTAATTCATATTATCAGAACAAGCTACGACAATGCAAAGGAAAGATTGATGGAAAGGTTTGAACTTTCTGATATTCAGGCTCAGGCCATTCTTGATATGCAGCTCAAACGACTTCAAGGTTTGGAACATGAGAAAATTGATGAAGAATATAATCAGCTTATGATTCTTATTAAAGAACTTAAATCAATACTCGCAGACGAAAATAAACTCTTTGATGTAATAAAAAATGAGATTCTTGCAATAAAAGAAAAATTTAATGATGAGAGAAGAACACAGATTGTTCAAAATCCAGGTGAAATTGATATCGAGGATTTAATTGAGGAAGAAGCAAGCGTAATTGCTATGACAAGCCTTAATTATATTAAGAGAACTCCTCTTGCAACTTATAAGAGCCAGAACAGAGGCGGAAGAGGAATACTTGGTATGCAAACAAGAGAAGAAGATGATGTGACAAGACTTTTCGTATGCTCAACTCATGATTACCTTCTGTTCTTTACGAATTTTGGGCGAGTATATAAGATTAAGGGATACGAAGTTCCTGAGGCAGGAAGGACAGCCAGAGGACTTGCTATTGTAAATCTTTTAAGTATATCTCAGGGCGAAAAGATAACAGCAGTTGTACCTGTAAAGACATTTGAAGAGAATAAATATCTTGTTATGATAACACGAAGCGGTGTTATTAAGAAAACGGGAATGGATAGCTTCTCAAATATAAGAAAAGCAGGTCTTACAGCAGTTAATCTTCGTGAAGGTGATGAACTTATTGCAGCTTTCATTACAGATGGTACAGAAGAAATTCTCGTTTGTACAAGAAATGCAATGGGTATTAAATTCAATGAAAGCGATGTTCGTCCTATGGGCAGAACTGCAACAGGTGTAAAGGCTATTGCATTGAGCGATGACGACTATGTAGTTTCAGCTGATAAAATCAAAGAGGATGATAAAATTCTCAATGTAACAGAAAATGGCTACGGAAAACGTACTGATGCTTCTAACTTTAATGTGCAGTACAGAGGCGGTAAGGGTGTTAAGATACATCAGATTACCGATAAGACAGGTCCTTTATCAGGAGTTATAAAAGTTGGAGATAATGAAGAGCTTATGATAGTTACATCTGAAGGTATAATTATTAGACTTAGAGGAAAAGAAATATCAACATTCGGAAGAATTTCTCAGGGTGTTAAGCTTATTAATCTTGGTGATGAAGTAACTGTTGCAGGTGTAGCAAAAATTGATGAAGATGATATAATTTCTGAAGATGAAATTGATACAGAAGAAATTAATACAGAAGAAACTGATGAATAAATAAAATAAATAGTCCCGTTATTGTAAATTTTAATTTGCCTTAAACGGGGCTTTTTATGAATTAAGGAGTGTAAATATGCGGGATATTAATGTTGATACAATAGCAGATGCTGTGTCTAAGCTTTGTATTGAGGCAAATTGTGTACTTAACAATGATGTATATTGTGCTTTGGAAAATGCAAAGAAAACTGAAGAGTCGGAAATCGGCAAAGAAATACTATGTCAGCTTACAGATAATGCTAATATTGCAAAGAACGATAATATGCCTATTTGTCAGGATACCGGAATGGCTGTTATTTTCGTAGAAATAGGCCAAGAGGTACATATTTCAGGCGGTGAGCTTACTCAGGCTATAAATAAAGGTGTAAAAAAAGGTTATACAGAAGGATATTTAAGAAAATCAGTTGTTAAGGACCCATTTATCAGAGAAAATACAAAGGATAACACGCCAGCTATAATCCATTATGACATAGTATCAGGTGATAAGCTTAAAATAATTGTTGCACCTAAAGGCTTCGGAAGTGAGAATATGAGTAAAATATATATGCTAAAGCCTTCTGAAGGAATTGAAGGAGCAAAAAATGCAATTGTTAAGGCAGTTGATGAAGCAGGTCCAAACCCGTGTCCTCCAATGGTTGTAGGAGTTGGTGTAGGCGGAAATTTTGAAATGTCAGCATTTCTTGCTAAGAAGGCACTTTTGAGACCTATTGGTTCACATTCGGATAAAGAGCATATTCGAGAAATGGAAGATGAACTTTTAGAGAGAATGAATAATCTTGGCATAGGTCCCCAGGGGCTTGGAGGAAGGACAACAGTGCTTGGTGTAAATGTTGAATCATATCCTACTCATATTGCTGGGATGCCTATTGCAGTTAATATAAGCTGCCATGTAACAAGACATGCGGAGGTGACGTTATGAAAATAGAATTAACTACACCGCTTACAAAGGAAAAAGCGTCTTCTCTTAAGGCAAGGTGATATTGTAAGCCTTACCGGGAGTAATATATACAGGAAGAGATCACGGCTCATAAAAGAATGGTTGATGGATTTTTAGAAACAGGCAAATTCCCATTTGAATTGAAGGATCAGGTTATTTATTACGTTGGCCCGGCACCTGCAAAACCAGGGCATGTTACAGGTTCCGCAGGGCCTACAACAGCTGGAAGAATGGATGTATGCACCTACTGTCCTTGATAATGGTTCAACAGGAATGATAGGCAAAGGTGCGAGAACAAAGAAGTTGTTGAAGCAATGAAACGAAATAAGGCAGTTTATTTTGGTGCTACAGGCGGAGCAGGAGCACTTATTGCTGGACATATTAAAAAATCTGAAGTGGTTGCATATGATGATTTAGGAACTGAGGCAATACACAGATTTTATGTTGAAGATTTGTACTTGTTGTGATTATAGACAGCGAGGGGAATAATTTATATGAAACGGAAAAGGCAAAGTTCAGGAAAAATTAAATATTTATATATACCTGTGTTTATTCTTGTTATGCTTATAACAATAGGCTTTAAAAGTCTGGGCAGCGAAAAATCTATGTTCGATTTTTTTCAGCGAAGTGACAGAATGTACTGTAACCAGAATTTTTGGAACTCCTGTGTATGATGCTAAGCTTACATTTACAGGAGATATAATGGTTCATAGTTATCAGTATAACGAGGCTTATAACTCACAAACAGGTGAGTATGATTTTAAGCATAATTTTGAGGATGTTAAAAAATATTTTGACGACAGTGATTTTGTTGTGGGGAATTTTGAAACAGTTATGGCAGGTGAAGCTGTAGGAATAAGTGATTATCCATGCTTTAATACACCTGACAGTATTGCAGATGAAATAAAATATGCAGGCTTTGATTTGGTTACAACAGCCAATAACCATTGTATGGACAAGGGAATGAAAGGAACACTAAGAACCATTAATATACTTGATGAATACGGAATTGACCATATTGGTACTTATTCATCGGAGGAAGCAAGATCACAGATATTTACCAAAGATATTAATGGAATAAATGTAGCCTTTTTATCTTATACTTACGGAACAAATGGCATTAGAGTACCTGAGGAATGGCTTGTAAATATTTTAAGTGAAGATTTAGTAAAAAGTGATATTGCCAAGGCAAAAGAACTTAATCCTGATATAATAGTTGTTCTGCCTCATATGGGAAACGAGTATGAGGAGTATCCAAGAGATGTGTTTAAAAACTGGGCACATATGATGCTTAATGCCGGTGCTGATATTGTAGTTGCAAGCCATCCGCATGTTCTTCAGCCTATGGAAATGGTGGATATAACTAATGAAGACGGTTCTGTGAGAAAGGGTTTTGTTATGTATTCGATGGGAAATTTTATTTCATCGCAGACAACCCCTCCCAGAAATGCAAGTATACTTTTAAATATTGAACTTGAAAAGAAAAATAATGTTACAAACATAACGGGAGTTTCTTTTATTCCTATATGGACTCAATTCAGAAATGCTTCAAATACAGAAAATTATTTTGTTGTTAGAAGTGTGTATGAAATGCTTTCTATGTCTGAAGAAGATTTAAAAAAGATTGTCAGAGAAAAAGATATATCTAGGCTTAAGGACATACATTATGAAACAACGAAAAAACTTCTTAATGAAGATATTCCTTTAGAAAATATACAAAATGAGTATCTATTCTATGGAAAGATGTTGTGATTTTGTATATTGCTGTGATATAATTAAGTAAAATTATTAAAAGAGGTGTTAAAATGAAAGCTATTATATTAGCGGCTGGCTATGCAACAAGACTTTATCCTCTTACAATTAACAAGCCTAAAGCACTATTACCAATAAATAACAAGCCGATAATTAATTATATAATAGAAGAAATAGAAACAATAGATGCAGTTGATGAAATAATAGTAATATCTAACCACAAATTTGCTGATAATTTTAAAGAATGGGCAAATACATTGAAAAGCTCAAAAAGTATATCAATTATTGATGATGGTACTTCAACTGAGGAAACAAGACGCGGAGCAATTGGAGATATTTTATATACAATAGATGTAAAAAATATTGATGATGAAATCCTTGTAATAGCCGGCGACAATTTCTTTACATATAAGTTAAAAGACTACTACGATTACTACAGACAAATAGATAAAGATTGCGTTTGTGTTAAAGAGTTTAACAATATTGAAATGCTTAAGCAGTTTGGGGTTGCAGTTTTGGATCAAAATAATAAGGTATTGAATATTGAGGAAAAACCACAGCAACCAAAGGCTAATACAGCTGTATATGCAACATATATGTATAAGAAAGATACAATACCTATGTTTAAGCAGTATATAGAAGAAGGCAATAAACCTGATGCTCCCGGATATTTCATCGAGTGGCTTTATAAGAAAAAAGATGTCTATGCTTATACCTTTGACGGTGAATG
This sequence comes from Candidatus Metalachnospira sp., assembly GCA_040767305.1. Lineage (GTDB taxonomy): Bacteria > Bacillota > Clostridia > Lachnospirales > Anaerotignaceae > Metalachnospira. The sequence goes on from JAXGOV010000019.1 coordinate 25,065, forward strand.
CTATGATATAGGTACACCTCAAAGCTATGAAGATGTATGCAGGCTTTATGCTGATAAATGATTTAATGTTTGGGAATGGTGAATGTTTTTTGCTATTCCCTTATTTTTAATTTGGAGGAAAAAATGAGCGAAAACGAATGCAATTGGATAGAAATATTTATAGAAACAACAAAAGAAGGTTTTGAACCAGTAAGCGGCATTATTTATCAATGCGGTATTACAGGAGTAATGATTGAAGATGCTGATGATTTTAATGATTTTCTTGAAAATCCTGCAAGAGATTGGGATTATATTGAAGATGAGCTTGTTGAACAGAAAAAGACAGCAAAAAACGGAATAACATTCTTTGTTCGTGACAATGCAAATGGCAAGGAAACTTTCGATATTGTAAAGGAAATGCTTAAATCAGCAAAAGAAAATGAAAAGGAAATAGATTTTGGAAGTCTTAATATTACAGTTAAGAACATTAAAGAGGACGACTGGGCTAATAATTGGAAAAAATATTTTAAACCGTTTGCAGTTGGAGAAAAAATTGTTATTCGTCCTTCATGGGAGGAATATGACGATAACGGCAATAAAATAGTTCTTAAAATTGATCCGGGACATGTATTTGGCACAGGCACGCATGAAACAACACAGCTTTGTATTGAATTAATAGAGGAATACGTTAAAGAAAACGATAATGTTCTTGATATTGGCTGCGGAAGCGGAATACTTTCAATTGCATCTCTTCTGCTTGGTGCAAAGCATGCCGATGCAGTTGATATTGATCCAAATGCAATTGATATTGCTTATACAAATGCAGGAATGAATGATATCGGTAAAGATATTTATTCGGTAGTAAGCGGAAACATACTTGAAGATGAAAAACTTGATGAGAAATACAGAGGCAAAAAATATGATGTTGTTGAAGCTAATATTGTTGCCGATGTTATTATAGCTTTAACTGATAAGATACCAAATTATATTAAAGACGGCGGAATATTTATTGCTTCCGGTATTATTGTAGAACGACTTGATGATGTTTTGGATGCTCTTAAGTCACATAATTTTGATGTACTTTTTATTAAAAATAAAAAAGGCTGTAGGCGCGGTTGCCTCAAAATACAATAATTAAATAGGTGAAAATATATGCCAAGATTTTTTTGTTGAAGAAGAAAACATAAAAGACAATATTATAACGCTTTATGGTGATGATGCAGGACATATTTCTCGAGTTTTAAGAAGGTAAAATAGGAGAAATGCTTACAGTATGCGATGGAAGCGGAAATGACTATGAAGCAGAGATAATTGAAATTTCCGATAATACAGTTAAACTTGAAATTAAAGCCACAGCATTTACCGATAGTGAGCCTTCTGTAAAAATTACTCTGTTTCAGGGATTGCCAAAAGGTGATAAAATGGAGCTGATTATACAGAAGTGTGTTGAACTTGGAGTGTATTCAATTATTCCTGTCAACACAGAAAGAAGTATAGTCAAACTTGATAAGAATAAAGAAAAAAAGAAAATAGAACGTTGGCAGAAGGTATCGGAATCGGCTGCAAAACAAAGCGGCAGAGGAATAGTGCCTAAAATTGGACAAGTATTAAATTTCAGTGATGCTTTAAAGAAAGCCTTAGAGCTCAATATGTCAATGATTCCTTATGAACTTGAGGAGAATAGGGCTTTAAAGGAATTTCTTGATGATTACAGAACAAAAGGTGCAAAAACGCTTGGCATTTTTATTGGACCTGAGGGCGGATTTGCGGTTGATGAAATAGAGAAGAGCATTAAATTCAGGTGTTTTGCCGGTTACCCTTGGAAAAAGAATATTAAGAACAGAAACGGCGGGAATGACTGCTGTTGCAAATACTTTTGTTTATCTGGATATGTGAGGAGAAGTAAAATGATTTATTTTGATAATGCGGCAACTACAAAGGCATTGGACGAAGTTGCTGAAAAAGTTAAATATATGCTTACGGATAATTTCGGAAATCCGTCTTCGCAAAGTATGATGGGTGTAAATGCCGAAAATGAAATCATAAAAGCCAGAAAAACAATAGCATCATCAATTAATGCAGAACCTGATGAAATTTATTTCACATCAGGCGGAACTGAGTCAGATAACTGGGCTGTTTTTGGAACAGCAAAGGGATATATTAGGGGTGGAAAGCACATGATAACCACCGCAGTTGAACACCCTGCAGTTCTTATGCCTATGAGGCAGCTTGAGGAATCCGGCTGGGATATATCTGTTCTTGGAGTTGATGAAAATGGAACTGTTAATATTGATGAATTTAAGAAATCAATCAGAAATGATACTGTTTTGGTAAGTACAATACTAATCAACAATGAAACAGGCACTATTCAAAATGCAGAGGAAATAAGTAAAATTATAAAGAGTAAAAACCCAAAAACTCTCTACCATGTTGACGCTGTTCAGGCATATGGCAAATATCCTATCAATGTTAAGAAAATGGGTATTGATATGCTTTCTGTAAGCGGACATAAAATACATGGTCCTAAAGGAATTGGCTTTTTCTATATGAAAAAAGGCTTGAGAGTTAAGCCGATTATTTTTGGTGGAGGCCACGAAAGAGGACAGCGTTCAGGAACAGAGAATACGCCTTCTATTGTTGGACTTTCTGAAGCAGTAAAAATAGATTTAGCCGAAATGGATTATGCAAGCACAAATGTAATGCTTGTTAAAAGGACTATGGCCGAAAGAATATTAAATGAAATACCGAACACATATATAAACGGTCCTTCAATTGATGAAGGAAGTCCTTATGTGCTTAATATGAGTTTTGAAGGTTTAAAGAGCGAAGTATTGCTTCATTCACTTGAAGAAAATAAAATATATGTTTCAGCAGGAAGTGCATGCAACAGTAAGAAAAAAGGAGCCAGTACGGTGTTGTCTGCTCTTGGTTTATCTGAAAGCAGAATAGAGGGAGCTATACGCTTTAGTTTTTGCCGTTTTAATACAATAGATGAAGCAGAGAAATGCGTTGATGCACTTAAGGAGAAAGTAGCTTTTCTCAGAAAATATATGAGGTAAAAAAGTATGGAAGAAAAGGTTCTGATTGTACGGTATGGTGAAATTGCCATGAGAGGCAATAACAGAAAAGTATTTGTAACAAAACTTGTTAATGCAATAAGAAAAAATCTTGACGCTTACGGTGAATACTATGTTGTAAGAGAACAGGGGCGCCTTATCGTTGAGGATAGAGGCGGGGAAATGGATTTTGACAAAGTTATCCCAAAAGTTGTATGTATACTGGGGATAACTGGCGTGTGTCCTGCTGTAAAGACAACAAATCAGGATATTGAAAATATAAAAGAAGTTTGTGGTATGCATATGTCTGATATAGGAATTAATGAATATAAGACATTTAAAATTGAGACTAAGCGTTCTGATAAAAGATATCCTTTAGAATCAAGAGAAGTTTCTGCTGCTGTAGGTGAATATATACTTGATGAATTTCCAAACTTAACTGTAGATGTTCATAATCCTGATATAATTGTATATGTAGAACTGAGAAATGATGCTTATATATATTCAAAGCTTATTAAAGGTTTTGGAGGACTTCCTGTTGGTTCTTCTGGAAAGGGTATTGCAATGCTCTCCGGTGGTATTGACAGCCCTGTTGCGGCATTTATGATGGCTAAAAGAGGCGTGGAGGTTGAAGGGGTCTATTTCAATTCTCCGCCATATACAAGCGAAAGAGCAAAGCAAAAAGTAGTTGATTTGGCTGAAAGGCTTTCTGTATTTACCGGTGGATTTAAATTATATGTTGTTCCGTTTACAGATTTACAGCTCTACCTTCTTGATAATGTTCCGCATGATAAGCTTACAATATTTCTAAAACGTGCGATGACAAGGGTTGCTTGTGCTCTTGGTGAAAAAGATAATGCTTTGGCTGTAATTACCGGTGACAGTGTTGGTCAGGTAGCCAGTCAGACTATGCAGGGACTTCATGCAATCAGTGCAGCAGCTACAATGCCAATTTTAAGGCCTCTTGCAGGATTTGATAAACAGGAAATTGTTGATATTGCGAGAAAAATTGGGACATTTGATATTTCTATTAGACCATATGAGGACTGCTGTACTATTTTTGTTGCTAAGCATCCAGAAACAAAGCCTAAAACAAATATAATAGAAAAAATAGAATCTCATTTAACAGAGCTAGATAAGTATATTGAAGAATCAATAAACAACGCAGAAATTATTGAATTATAAAGGAGAGAGGGTTTATGAAGGTCGTAATAGCCATTGATTCTTTTAAAGGAAGTGTATCATCTCTTGAAGCAGGCGAGGCTGCAAAAGAAGCTGTTTTGTCTGTATATAATGATGCAGATGTAACTGTTATGCCTCTTGCGGATGGCGGAGAGGGAACTGTTGATACACTCGTTTCAGGTATGAATGGACAGCTTATAAATGCAGAAGTAACAGGACCAATCGGAGAAAAGGTTATATGTCAATATGGCATTTTATCTGATGCTGCTATAATAGAAATGGCAGGTGCTGCAGGGCTTCCTATTACGCCCGTTGATAAAAGAAATCCTTTAAATACAACAACATACGGTGTTGGTGAGGTTATAATTGATGCGATTGAAAAGGGATGCAGAAACTTTATTATTGGAATAGGCGGAAGTGCTACAAATGATGCAGGTGTTGGTATGATGCAGGCTCTCGGTTTTGAATTTTTAGATAAAAATGGAGTACCTGTTAGTATTGGCGGAAAATATGTTGCAGATATAGCGGACGTTAAAACAGATAATGTGTACCATAAACTTAAAGATTGTAATTTTAGGATAGCCTGTGATGTTGATAATCCACTTTGCGGAGAAAGAGGAGCTTCTTATATTTACGGACCTCAGAAAGGTGCATTAGAGGACGATGTTAAATTTCTTGATGCTTCATTAAAAAGCTTTTCCAATTTAACAAAGGACAAGCTTGGTAAAGACTGTGCAGAATATCCTGGAAGCGGAGCTGCAGGCGGAATGGGCTTTGCATTTATGGCATATTTAAATGGAGAGCTTAAACCCGGAATTGAGATTGTGCTTGATGAAATAGGGATTGATAGAGTGCTTCCAAATGCAGATTTTGTTATTACTGGCGAGGGGAGAATAGATGCACAAAGTGCTATGGGAAAGGCTCCGGTTGGCGTTGCGAAAAGAGGGAAAAAGCATGGCGCAAAGGTAATTGGTATTGCAGGCTGTGTTTCAGATGATGCTAATTTATGTAACGATGCAGGTATTGATTCAATATTTGCAGTAGCTGATAAAGCAATGACACTTGATGAAGCAATGGACAGGCAAACAACTAAGAAAAATATAAAGAAAACAGTTGTACAGATATTTAATTTAATAAAATGTTTATAAAAAAACCGTATCTGCCACATGTTTTGACAGATACGGTTTTTTATTTTTTTATTTCCATTTTAATTAATTCTTTAAGAACTGTATCAAGATGCTCCCGCATCATTTTAGATGCAACTTCAGAGTTTTTCAACAGAATAGCATCAAAAATTTTTGTGTGATAATATAGAGTTGCTTCATAAGTACTCCTATCACCTATTTGATCAATTTCTTCAAACTGTTTTCTTATACCTTTGTAATATGTATCTGATATAAGCTTCATAATACATATAAGAAGTTTATTTTGTGTACAATAAGCAATTCTATAATGAAATGCAACATCATGGAATGAAAGAGCTGATATATTATTTTTGCAGCCTTCTATTTTAATAAGAAGTTTTTTTAACTCCATAATATCATCAGTTGTAGCTTTTTGAGCAGCAAGAAAGGCTGTTTCTGCTTCAAATATTTTTCTGAACTCCATTAACTCAATTGGATCAGATTCTTGAAAATTGTAGTTAATTACAAATGATGAACTGAAATCCTTGCTGTCGTTTATAAATGTTCCATGCTTTGTTCTTGTAATTAAGCCATAGGCTGATAATACCTTAAAAGCTTCTCTTAATGTGCTTCTTCCGATGCCAAGCTGTTCACATAATGTATTTTCGTTTGGCAGCATATAACCTGAAGGGAAAATGTCTGATAGTATCATATTTTTAAATTGTTCAACAAGGTAATCGGCAGTGATTTTATCTGCACCGCCGATTATTGTATCATATGGAAATTCATATAATGGTTTATCCTCAGACATATTAATGCCTCCAAATTTCTGTTATTATATTAACATTGTACATCAAATAAATCGACATGTAAATAATAAAATAGAATTTTGTTGTCTTATATCAATTTTTTATATGAACACTATTTTTATAATTTTTTCACAAGTTCAATAAAAAACTATATAAAATATTATAAAAATAGAATGATAAATAAATACTTATTATTGACATCATAAAATATTAGGTATATAATTCGTCTTAAAATCAGACA
>JAXGOV010000002.1:0-321119 GCA_040767305.1 Candidatus Metalachnospira sp.
ACTCTGCTTGTCATACGGTCTTCAAGTCCAAGACCGAGTCTTGAGAGCTCTTTATGGTAAATTTCCCTTTCGTTTGATTTAATTCCCCAGCGAAGACCTCTTTTTTCTCCTCTCCTAAGTGCAAGAGCGAGATTTTCTTCAATTTCCATACCTGCGGCTGTACCCATCATTGGGTCCTGAAATACTCTGCCGATGTATTTTGCTCGTTTAAATTCTGGGTCTCTTGAAATGTTTATACCATCAATTTCAATTTTACCAGAATCAATTGGATATACACCTGCTATCATGTTTAGTGTGGTAGATTTTCCGGCTCCGTTTCCTCCGATAACAGTTACAAAATCACCTTCGTTGAGTTGAAGATTAATGCCGTTTAAGGCTTTTTTTTCATTTATTGTTCCTTTGTTGAATGTTTTTCTTACATTTGTTACTTTGAGCATTATTCTTCCCCTCCTTCTGAGTAGGCATTCTTTTCTTTTGTCCTTTGAATTACGATAGGTATGCACAGAGAAAGTGCAACTATTATAGCCGAAAGAAGCTTCATGTCGTTTGCATCCATACCCATACGGAGAACAAGAGCTCTTATTATGAAATAAATGATTGCGCCAACAACTGCTGATGTGAGTTTAAAAGCAAAGTTTTGTACATGTCTCATAAGAACTTCACCAATAACTATAGCGGCAAGACCAATAACGATAGCACCTGTTCCCATACCTATATCGGCATATTTCTGGCTTTGGGCTACGAGGGAACCTGAAAAAGCAACAAGTCCGTTTGATAACATAAGTGCAAGAAGTTTTGTTCTGTTTGTATTTACTCCAAGAGCTCGTATCATAGCTTCATTGTTTCCTGTAGCTCTTAAAGCACTTCCAATTTCCGTTCCAAAGAACCAATATAATAATAGAATTATAATGACTGCGATAACTATTCCGACAACTAAAGAGGCTGTTGATTGTGTCATGCCAAGCATTTTTGCAAAGGAAGGCGCATTTTCGATAGTTGTTTTTCCTGAGCGTCCAACAAAAGATGATAAAATAGTATCTACATTAAGAAGAGGATTATTGCTTTTTCCACTCATAATTCTTAAGTTGATTGACCAAAGTGAAATTTGGGTTAAAATGCCGGCAAGTATTGCAGGTATATTAAATACTGTATGAAGTATTCCTGTGATGGCCCCTGCTAACAGACCTGCAACAATAGCTACAAGTGTTGCTGCAATAGGATTAAAGCCTTTAAGTATAAGTATGGCGCAGACACATCCGCCAAGGGCAAAGCTTCCATCGACAGTCAAATCTGCAATATCAAGTAATTTATAAGTAATATATACACCTAGTGCCATGATTCCCCATAGCACACCCTGTGCTGTTGCACCCAAAAGGGCTGTTAGTAAACTGCTCATTTTTTCTCCTACTTTCTTTTACCTTTTATTCCATAACCTATATTTTTGTGTTTATCCAATACAAAAGCGTACTTAAAAGTATATTTTTGTATCGAATAAACCTTTGAAAACGCAGAAGGCTGTGCCTTATACACGGAGATTATTTTCCATGACAGGCACAGCTCTTTGTTTAAAAGCAACCCAAATTATTTGAGTCCTGATACATCAATATTTAAAGCTGCAGCTGTTTCTTCGTTAACTGAAAGTTCACACTGATCTGCCGCAAGGTAACCGATAGGCATTGTTGCAGGGTCAGCACCGTCGACAAGTATCTGTGCTGCCATTTGACCAGCCATGTAGCCAAGCTGGTAGTAGTCGATTCCGTAAGTAGCAAGACCGCCGGCATCAACCATTCCGCTTTCACCACAAATTATAGGAAGGTTATTGTCTGTTGCAACCATCGCTACTGTTGCCATGCCGTTTGCTATTGTGTTGTCTGTTGGAGCATATATAGCATCTACTTTTCCGACCATGGATTCTACAACTGTCTGAATTTCGTTTGAGTTAGAAACAGTAAAGTCGATTGATTCAAGACCGTTGTCGGCACATGCCTGTCTGGCCATTTCAGCCTGTATTTCTGAGTTTGATTCTGCAGAACAGTAAAGAATGCCAACTTTTTTTGCAGTTGGAAGTATTTGTTTAAGAAGAGCAATCTGCTCTTTAATTGGTGTGAGGTCTGAAGTACCTGTTACATTTCCGCCAGGTGCATCATTAGAAGCCACAAGACCGCTTTCGGCAGGATCAGTTACGGCTGAAACAACTACGGGAATTTCGGTTGTTGCACCTGCAACTGCCTGTGCTGCTGGAGTTGCGATTGCATAAATAAGATCATTTCCGTCATTAACAAGTTTTTCTGCTATTGTCTGGCAGGCTGATTGTTCACCTGAAGCATTTTGCTGATCGGCCTCATATTTAACACCTGCATCATCAAGAGCTGCAAAGAAACCCTCGTTGCATTTATCTAGAGCGGCATGCTGAGTAAGCTGAAGTACACCAATTTTATATACTTTTCCGCTATCTTGTGTAGACTGCTGAGTGCTTGACGTGCTGCTGCCGCATGCTGATAATGCAATTGCTGTTGTAATAGCTGCGACTGCTGTTAAGAATTTCTTCATTGTAAGTCCCCCTTAATTAATTATATTTATTATCTTTTTGTACTTAAATTGTTAATACACATTATACACTACCTATTTAAAGCTTTCAATCGCTAAATAAACTAGTATACTCAAATAGTGTACATATTTTTTTAAGAATAGTAATAATAGGTTTGTATAATAATACTAAGTTATTATTTATTAAAACTTTAATAATTCATATTAGCTAAATATCTTTATTTATTTTTTAAATTTAGTACTAAAAATTACTATATAAATATAATAAAGGAGCATTTGTCGTAATGTAATCAGAATGTATAATGAAAAAATAATTATTGAAGTTTGCAATAAGGTTGCAGTTGTCCGTATAAATTAAATTTGCTTTTCATATATATAACCGAAACGTATTGTTATGGGAGTGTTATTTTGAAAAGTTATATAGAAGAAAGGGCAGTCGAGGTTGCAAATTTTATTATAAAATCTAATTCAACCGTAAGAGAAACTGCAAAAAAATTTGGGATAAGCAAAAGTACCGTACACACAGATGTAACTAAATGGAAATAAAATGTCTTTTGGCTGCCTTCTAAAAGATTATTGCAGTTTAAATACACACTGAATTTTGTGTTTTACTTCTATTCTTAAAAAACATAAATTAATTCTTGTAACAACTTTTCTTGACCATGAGTTAGTTAAAAAAGCCAATATGATTCCTGCATTTACACCTGATGAGGCGCTTGAAATTGCTTAGAAATTAATGGCAAAAGATGCTAAGGTTGTAATAATACCCGATGGTATCAGCGTAATTCCTGTATAAGCATGAAAAATTAAAATAAGCATAAAAATAAGTCTTAATTTTGTGCCCAATAATAAAAAAATTTTTAAACGGCAGAGCTAATTTTGTTCTGTCGCTTATTTTATATTTCTGAAAAGCAAACATTTTGCTGTAGTATAACTTTTTAAAACATCAGTTTTGTAGGAATACTTTTTATGAGGGTTTTGTGTATTTCTACATGTAATTTGTTTAGGACAGTAAATAGATTTAGAATTATTATATAAATATATAGTTAAGTTAGAAGTGGTGTATGTTTCAAAATGCATTATTAGTTAGGTGTAAGGATATATACATTGTATAAATTGTTCGAGTATTAATAAAAATTATTGACTGGAAAAATATTAAGAGTATAATTTAACTATAAGCATGCATCATGTATACATCATACATATGACTTTTTGAGGGAGGAATATCAAAATGAAAACATTTAAAATTCCTTATTACAAGGACACAGTTGACATTCATGTAGCAGAAGAAAATATAAAAGCTGTTGTAACAGCAAAAATGCATGAATATAAGGCTGCTATGGGTGAGGTGGAATTGGTAAAAGAAGCTTTAGCCAATCCGATTGGAACGAAAACTCTTCCGGAATTAGCAAAAGGGAAAAATAAAATTGTAATTGTTACAAGTGACCATACAAGAGCGGTCCCAAGTAAGATTACACTTCCAATTCTTCTTGGTGAATTAAGAAAAGGTAATCCTGATGCTGATATTACTATTCTTATTGCAACGGGACTTCACAGACCTACTACAGAAGAAGAACAAAGGAAAATGTTTGGTGATGTAATTGTTGATAATGAGAAAATTGTTGCAAATAACGCATTTGATCCCGAACAGTTTGTAAAGGTTTGCGATTTGCCTTCGGGTGCTGAATTTTTTGCAAATAAGATTGCGGTAGAATGTGATCTTCTTATTACAGAAGGATTTATTGAGCCGCATTTCTTTGCAGGTTTCTCCGGCGGAAGAAAGAGCATTCTTCCCGGCATTTGCAATTCAACAACAGTTAATGAAAACCATTGCTACAAGGCTATTTCGAGCCCTTACTCAAAAACAGGCATTCTTAAGGGAAATCCTATTCATGAGGATATGGTAGTTGCAGCCAGAGCTGTTAATGTTCAGTTTATATTAAATGTGGCACTTAATGCCGAAAAGAAGATTATAGCGGCATTTGCAGGAGATCTTGAAAAGGCACATGAAACAGGCGTTGATTTTATTCGCAGTCTTTCACAGTGTGAAACAATTGTAGGTGATATAGTAGTATCATCAAACGGCGGATATCCTCTTGATCAGAACCTTTATCAGAGTCCTAAAGGCGTTGCAACTGCCGAAGTATATGCAGGCGAGGACGGCGTAATTATTATGTGCTGTTCATGCTGTGATGGAATGGGCGGAACAAATTTCGAGAAACTTATTACAATGGGTAAACCTGAGGAAATTGATGCTTATCTTTCAAAAATACCATCAAAGGAAACAATAGCAGAAATGTGGTGTCCTCAGATTTATTCACGTATTCTTATGAAACACAAATTAATTCTTGTAACAACTTTCCTTGACCATGAATTGGTTAAGAAAGCAAATATGATTCACTGCATCTACACCTGATGAAGCGCTTGAAATTGCTTATAGTTTAAAAGGAAAAGATGCTAAGGTAGTCATAGTACCTGATGGTGTCAGCGTACTTGCTGTATAAGCATGAACATATAGAAAGGAGTATGGGGAAATGAGTCTTAATTTAGCTCTCAAAGTAACAGATTTAGACAATGTTGCAACTATTTTTGCAAATGACATCAAAGACGGAACAGAAGTTGAAATTCGTGACAAAAAAGGTAATTGTGAAAAAGTATCAGTAATCGGTGATGTTCCGTACGGCCACAAAATTGCTGTTAAGGACATCAAAAAAGATGAGCTTATTATTAAGTATGGAGAAGAAATAGGTATTGCCACAAAAGACATTAAAAAGGGTGAATATGTACATGTACATAACCTTGACAGTATGCGCGGACGTGGCGACTGGAAAAAATAAGCATCAGCATAGAGGGAGAAAGGAGTAATATATTATGGAATTTATGGGTTATGTACGTCCCGATGGAAAGGTCGGAGCTCGTAATCATGTAGCAATTATTCCCAGTGTTACCTGTGCAAATGATGTTGCTAATGCAATTCATCATCAGGTTCAGGGTACAGTAACATATTTACATCATCAGGGATGCTGTCAGCTTCCTCCTGATCTTGAAAGAGTAACAGATACGCTTATCAGCCTTGGCTGCAGTCCTAATACTGCTTCTGTATTAGTTGTAAGCCTCGGCTGTGAAGGTACGGATCATGAACGTATGGTTAAGGAAATTTCAGCAACAGGTAAGCATGTAGAAATTATACATATTCAGGAACTTGGCGGAGTAAGCAAGGCTATTCAGGCAGGTACAGACATTGCAAGACGTCTTGTCATTGAAGCATCAGGTTTACAGAGACAGCCGGTAGATGTATCAAATATTGTAATGTCAATCAAATGCGGCGGTTCAGACACAACAAGCGGTATGGCATCCAACTGTGTTATCGGTTATGTTGCAGACAAGCTTGTAGACCTTGGCGCAACTGTAATCTTTGGTGAAACGACAGAGTTTATCGGTGGTGAGCATCTGCTTGCCCGCAGAGCTGTTACAAAAGAAGTCGGAGATAAAATATTCCAGATTGTTGAAGCTATGGAGTCAAGAGCTAAATCTCTTGGCTGTGATATGAGAAAAGGTCAGCCTACACCCGGAAACATCGAAGGCGGACTTTCGAGTATTGAAGAGAAATCTTTGGGTGCTATTGTCAAATCAGGAAGCAAGCCTATTCAGGGAGTGCTTGAATATCCAGAAAGAGTTACGACTCAGAAGGGTCTTTGGATTAAGGATACACCGGGACGTGAGCCTGAAATACTTACAGGTATGGCTGTAACAGGTGCACAGTGTATGATGTTCTCAACTGGACGTGGAGCTCCCCAGGGATTCCCCAGCATGCCTGTTATAAAAATTTGCGGTAACCCCAATACATTCGACAGAATGCAGGAGGATATGGATTTAAATGCAGGATTGATTATCACAGGAGAAAAAACTATTGAAGAAGTAGGAGAAGAAGCATTTGCTAAATTACTTCGTACTTTAAGCGGTGAAATGACTAAGAATGAAGCAATTCAGTATTTCACTTCGATTGATATTCACTGTTTAGGTCCTGTAATCTAATAAATAGATTTTAAATTTAAACGGCAGAGCTAATTAATGGCTCTGCCGTTTATTTTAATTATAACTTTAGTGAAGAAAGACTGCAAAGCAGGCTTTAACAACCGCCCGCTCATCTGTATCATCTGCAATAATTGGTCGAGTTGATTCAAGGTGATTTATTATTTCTTCTTTTGCCAGTGAAAGGTGTACCCTATTTATTCTGTCAGCTTCTTTCCAATTGTTTGCGATTAGATTTTCAACAATATTTCTGTGTTCAATTATAGAATTATCAAATCGCTTTTCAGTTGTGAGAGAATATATTCTGAATTGCTGAACTTGAGAATAAATACGTCTGTAAATATCAGATACGAGACTGTTGCCGCCAAGCTTAACTATATATTCATGAAGCTGAGTATCATATTCTATATATTTAGAAATATCATTTTTTTCATAGCATTCTGAAAGATTCTGCAGAATATCCATAAGCTCCTTAACATTTGTGCTGGTAATGACTTTTGTTGAATTTTTTATAGCATAGCTTTCCAGCATGATACGTACATCATATATTTCTTCTATATCTTTAGATGAAAATTCTTTTACAAATACGCCTTTATTAGGATATTCAATAGCCAGTCCTTCATCTACTAATTGTTTTAAAGCTTCTCTGACAGGACTTCGGCTAACGTTCATTTTTTCAGCCAGTTCTTTTTCCTGAAGCCACTGACCGGGTAGATAATTTCCGTCACATATTTCTTTTTTTAAAATTTTATAAATCTGATGCTTCATAGTCATAATAGGACGTTTAACTGCTGCCATGTTAGCTTTTCCTCTCTATAATATAATAAGTATGAAGTATACAATAACTATGATTATAAGATGTATTTTTATAAAAGTCAAAATGTTTTATTATAAATTCAATAAAAAGGGTGTCTCTCAAAATCTTATTTTGACCAGAGAGACACCTTCTTTATGTGAGTAAAAGTAATATGAAGAAATACAATTAGGGATTTTTAATGAATACAATTATTTCCCGTAATTAGGATCGGATAATGTATCTTTTAACATCTCAATATATTTATCGGGACGCCAGTCAGTTCCGTTAACATCAGGGTTAAATTTAAATGCATATCTTGAAGAAAGTGATAAGTCTATTGTAGATGTAAACATTTCGCACTCAGGAGCATCTTCGTCTGTGAATTTACGGCCTGCATAGTAATAGTAAGACCAAGCATGTTTCTGTCCGGGTCCTATAATTGAACTGCCTCCCCAGAAGTAGTTTTCAACATCAAGTCCGCCAAGGTTAGCAGATGCTACATAAATGCCATTCTGAACAACTGCTGATTCAAGTGTAGTTGAACCGAGGTATGGACCGTGGCAGTGAGCAAGGGCAGTACTGTTGATGCTTAAACGGCAGCCTTTTGAAACATAGTAACGCATTAATTCAGGGAAGCAATAGTTATCATAGCAAATAGCAACGCCAAAAGGACCCCACTCAGTTTCAAGAATGAAAGGACTGTCGCCTCTCGTAGCCCAATCGGGTTCGGGAGCAGGTAAGTGCATTTTGTGATATGCGCCAACTATTCCTTCGGGTGAAAAAACGGCCAATGCATTGTATAATGTATCGGGATCGTTATCATCTCTCGCAGGCATACCAACAATTGCGTAAATACCAAGCTTTTTAGTAAGTTCTCCAATTTCTTCGGTGCTTGGACCAGGTACTGTTTCGGCAAGTTTATACTGCATTTTTTCTTTCAGTGGCTTATCAGCTTCAACATCATAGCCGGTAAGAGCCATCTCGGGAAAAATAACAATATCAGCGTTGCCTTTTTCTGCGGCACACTCGATATATTCCTTGATACGTTTAAGGTTTGCTTCTTTATTTCCCCATACGGCATTGAATGTAACAACAGATACGGTACAAATATCTTTCATAAAAAACACTCTCCTTTTCTTATTTTAGGCTAAATTTATTTTTGGCAGCTGAACAGATTATATCGGCACATGCTTCGTGCGGAGCAATTGAACTGTCTAGCATAATATTACGATATTTCGGCGAATAAAATGAAACGCCTGTATAATACTTGTAGAAATCCTGTCTTGCATTATCTACTTTTTCAACATAGTCTTCAGCCATTTCCTGACTTAAGCCAAGTTCGTTTTCGCATGATATTATTCGTTTATCATAAGGTGCATAAATGAAAACATTTAACATATTGGGATGTTTGCATTCACGAAGTATATAGTCTGAACACCTTCCGACAATTACGCAGTTTTCAGATGAGGAACTAAATCAATGATTACACTCTTTTTCCATTTCATAAAGCTTGCTTTGCATTGAATGAGAACCGCGTCCCAAAGGGTACATCATTTTCTGGAAAACAGAAATTTTCTTATCTTCAAATGCTGAAAGCTCATTTACGCTTTCTCTAAGTTCTTTGGCAGAAAGCTCTATTATGTCACGGTCATAATATTTGTAATTCATCTTTTCAGAAACCAAATGGGCTATTTTTCGTCCCATACTTCCGAATTCTCGGGTTATTGTTATGACATTTCCCATACTATTCCTCCTTTATGATGTCAGTTAATAGTGTGTAATAGAATAATAAAAATCAATGTCCTGTTAAACTTATTAATCATTATTACACCCCAAATTTTTGAAAGTCAAATATTTTGCTTGAAATGTTAAAGATTTTATATATAATTATAAAAATAATCCACTATATAATTTTTCCGTGAAATTATCAGAGATTTTTAAAATAGTTAAAGATTTTCCTCCTAATTTAAAAAATTATCCGTTTACTTTAAATGTGTTTTGATAATATGATAAATGCACATTCAAACACATCGGCATAAATAATAAACATGCAAAGGCGCATAGTCCTGGATGTACTGGCTAGTACAAAAATCAGGTTTGCGCCTTTTTTGTTTTATTTATGACGTAGATAAAATTTTAAGACAACGGAGGTACTGGTATGACACATGGAGATATTTCATCAAGTAAAGATTGTGTAGGCGCTGCAGTTGTTAACTGGAAGATGCCTCGTATGCACACTAAAGAAGAAATTATTGAAAACTGCCACAAAATTAAGGATTATATCAGCGGATTAAAACTTGGCATTCCCGGGCTTGACCTAGTAATCTTCCCCGAGTACAGCACTCACGGCATCATGTATGATTTTGATGAGATGATGGCGTTATCAGCCACAACAGACGGTGATGAGGTCGCAATTTTCAAAGAAGCATGTATTGAAAATAAAGTTTGGGGAGTGTTTTCACTTACAGGTGAAAGACACGAGGAACATCCTAATAAGGTTCCGTATAACACATTGATATTAATAAATGATAAGGGCGAAATAGTTCAGAAATACAGAAAAATGATACCTTGGACACCTATTGAAGGTTGGTATCCCGGAGACAGCACTTATGTTACAGAAGGTCCTAAAGGCTTAAAGATAAGCATGATAATTTGCGATGACGGAAATTATCCTGAAATCTGGCGTGACTGTGCTATGAGAGGTGCTGAACTGATTGTAAGATGTCAGGGCTATATGTATCCGGCAAATCAGCAGGAAATAAATGTTGTGCCTGTTATGGCTTGGTGCAATAACGTATATGCAGCAGTAGCAAATGCTTCTGGATATGACGGAGTTTATTCATATTTTGGTCATTCATCAATCTGTGGCTTTGACGGCAGAGTGCTTGGAATTTGCGGCACAGAAGATTACAGTTACCAGTATGCTCAGTTATCAGTAAGTGCAATTAGAGATGCAAGAGCAAATTGGCAGTCACAGAATCATCTTTATAAATTACTTCATAGAGGATATACAGGAACAATTAACTCCAAAGAAGAAAGATTTGGCAACCCCGAGTGCCAGTTTGAATTCTATCGTAACTGGGTTAATGACCCTGAAGGTACTCAAAAAAGGGTTGAAGAAATCACAAGAAAACTTCCCGGGGTTAAATGGGCACCAATAGATGGTATTCCATATGAAGAATAATTTATAAGCTGATATTTAATTGACAACATTGTAACTACAGTGACTACACAGAAATGGGGAGATCAAAATGAAAAGAAATTTTTTAACTAAGTGCGTTGCACTGGGACTTTCAACAATGATGGTTTTGGGAGCTGCTGGGTGCGGTTCATCTTCATCATCTTCAAGCGGAGGAGATTCAGCTTCTTCGACAGGTGACACTATTAAGGTAGGAATTCTTTTTTCTGACACCGGTTCAACGGCTCTCATGGAAAAAACAATGACAAATGCATGTATAATGGCATTTGATGAAATTAATGCTGCAGGCGGCGTCAATGGCAAGCAGATTGAGTATTTCCATGAAGATTATGCATCAGATCCGGCAACGGCAACGGAGAAAATAAAGAAATTGATTCAGCAGGATGAGGTTGTTGCTACAGTAGGATGCTTAACATCTGCAAGCAGACAGGCAACGCTTCCTACTCTTAAAGAAGAAAATTCACTTCTTATATACCCTACATTTACTGAAGGTGAGGAGGTTCATCCGAACTGTATTTATGTAGGAAATATGCCAAATCAGCAGGCAACGGAATTTGTTCCGTATCTTCTTGAAAACCTTGGCAAAAAGGTATTCCTTGTAGGCTCTGATTATGTGTTCCCTAAAACATGTAATAAAGAGGCTCGTGCATTAATTGAAATGTATGGCGGCGAGGTTGTTGGTGAGGAATATGTTCCTCTTGGAGGTACTGATTTCTCAACAGTATGTAATAAAATTAAAGAATCAGGTGCAGAGTTTGTATATTCAGACGTTGTAGGTGATTCAAATACAGCATTCTATAAAAATTATGCACAGTATGGACTTGACGCTGAAACAACACCTATCTGCTCTATATCTATAGACGAAAGCAATCTGCAGGCAATCGGCGCAGATTATGCAGAAGGACATTATGCTTCTATGCCTTATTTCTCAACACTTGGAACAGAAGCATCAGATGCATTTGTTGAAAAATATAATAGCTCTTTTAATGATGGTACTGTTGTAACAGTATTAACAGAGGCTGCTTATTCAAGCTGCTATTTACTCGCAGAAGCTCTTGCGAAAGTAGATGACCCTGCTGATACTGATGCTCTTATTGCTGCATTCAGCGGACTTGAGTTCGAAGCTCCTCAGGGTAATATTAAGGTTGACGAAGCCAACCACTGTACTTGGCTCTACTCTAGATTTGCAAAAATTCATGATGGTAAGTTTGATATAGTATATTCATCTGATGAAGCAATAAAACCCGAGCCTTGGCCTGCAGTGCTTTATCCAGAATATGCGGATAACAACTGTATGCCGGATTGGAGCGATCCAATTTGCTATCCACAGTAATTATTTAGTTATAATCCAGCTTCCATTCAATGACGAGTGGCGGCTGGATTTTAAATTCTTATGAAAAGGAGTGATATGGATGGCAACTTTAGTATCTCAGATAGTTAATGGATTGAACCAGTCAGCAGTACTGCTTATTGCTGCACTTGGCCTTCTTATTATATTTGGTCTCATGAACGTAATTAATATGGCTCATGGAGAAATGATTATGATAGGCGGATTTTGTGCTTATATTGCCACAGGCGTATTACACCTTCCGTTTGTTATAGCAATTATACTTGCTTTTGTAGTTACAGCTCTATTTGGAGCTCTTACTGAAATTATTATTATTAAAAGGCTTTATGCCAAACCGACAGAAACCATACTTGCTACATATGCGTTATCTATAATACTTACAGAGATTGCAAGAGTTATTTGGCCGCTGTCTCAGAATGTTCCAATGCCGATACCCGGCGTACTTTATCTTGGAAATGTAGCAATACCGTATTACAACATATTTGTTGTTTCAATATCTATTGGACTTTTAATTTTCACAATATTTTTCTTTAAAAGGACAAAGTTTGGTAAAGAGGTAAGTGCCATTACACAGAACAGACAAATGGCGGAATGTCTTGGAATTAAAACATCAACAATAGATACGTTTACATTTGCCTATGGAGCAGGTCTTGCAGGTATTGCAGGCTGTGTTCTTGCACCAACAACAGGAGTTTCGTATACAATGGGTTCTGTTTATCTTACAGATTCATTCCTTACAGTAGTTTTGGGCGGAGTTCAGTCTATTGTGGGAGTTGCGGCTTCATCTGGGATTATGGGTGAAGGAAGAACAGTACTTGCAGGCTTCTCTAATGAAACATGGGCAAAAATTACTATATTTATGGCAGTAATAGTGCTGCTCAGATTTAAACCGGAGGGTTTGTTCCAGAAAGAAAGGAGGTAATTGCATGACTGGTATAAGAAAAAAAGTTGGAAAACTTCCTATTAATAGATACATAGATGTAGCGATATTGATATTTTTAATAGTTTTTCCTCTTTTTACAAAAGAATTTAGAGTTGAAATGATGTGCCGTTATATTTGTTATGTAATATTTGCACTTTCATTGGATCTCTTATGGGGTTATACAGGGCTATTGAGCCTTGGACATGCGGTTCTGTTTGGCTTGGGCGGATATATGATAGGACTTTGCTATCAGATACAAAACGGTGTTCCGGCATTTATGACAAGAGAGGGTATTACTCAACTACCTTGGTTTTATGCACCGCTTCATAACCCGATTTTGGCATCGCTTATCGGAATTTTACTGCCGGCATTATTTGCATTACTTTTAGGATATTTCATTTTTTCAAGTAAAATAAAGGGTGTATTCTTTACGATTATTACACTTGCACTTGCTCAGATTTTTAAAGACTTCATTATTACTATACAGAAATATACTAACGGGTTTAATGGTCTTCAGGGTATAAAAAGATTTTCAATTAATGGTGGCGACCCTTTAAGCAGAATTCAATACTATTATGTAGTTCTTGTAATAGCTGTTCTTGTATTTGTATTTTGTATATGGCTTACAAACAGCAGAATAGGAAAAATTGCAACATCTATTAGAGAAAATGAGCCAAGATTGGGTTTTTTTGGCTATAAAGTTTCACATTTTAAAATACTGATATTTACTATTTCAGGAGCTATGGCAGGTCTTGCGGGAGTGCTTTATGCGCCTGCAACTGGAACAATAACAACAGAAGATATAGGCATTGCAGCTTCAACAGCAGCTGTTGTATGGATAGCTGTTGGAGGACGCGGAAATCTTACCGGGGCATTGGCAGGAACGTTAATTATAAATTGGGCACAGAGTATACTTTCTGAAACATGCTCATCATATTGGCTACTTATACTTGGCGGTGTAATGCTCATTATTATATTCTTTGTGCCTAATGGATTAATAGGCCAGATTATTGACAGCTGGAGTCATAGAAAAAGCCCCAGCGAGAAAAAGAAGGCAATAGATAACAGTCCTGCTTTTTCTGGCGGAAAGGAGGTATAGTCCATGACTGATAACTTGCTTTTGGATATACAGGATTTAAGTGTTTCATTTTCCGGATTTCATGCCGTAAGCGGAGTAAATATACAGGTGCATGAAGGAGAAATACATGTAATTATCGGTCCAAATGGTGCAGGTAAGAGTACACTAATGGACCTAATTACAGGAAAAACCAAGCCAACATCCGGGCATATATTTTATGCCGGAAAAGATATTGCAGGCAAAGAGCCAGGAGTAATTGCATCTGAATATAATATTGGCAGAAAATTTCAGGGCCCAAATGTTTTTGACAATATGACGGTTTATGAAAATATTGAAATAGCATTAAAGGGATATACTACAATCCATAAGGCGTTTGCCTACAGAAGAAATGAAAAAGTTAAAGAAAAAATTAAGGAAGTATTGGATCTTATACAGCTATATGATGATAGAGATATGATGGCAACAGAGCTTTCACATGGCCAAAGACAGTGGCTGGAGATTGGAATGGTAATTGCGCAGTCTCCGAGACTCATTATCCTTGATGAACCTGTTGCCGGTATGACCGATATGGAAACCTATAAAACAGGAGAACTTGTTAAAAAGCTTGCCGGAGAGCATACCTTGATTGTAATTGAGCATGATATGGAATTCGTTGAACAGATTGCTGAGACTGTAACTGTGCTTCATCAGGGCAAGGTGCTTGCCAACGGTACATTCAGCGAAGTGAAAAATAATCCCGAAGTTATAAAAGTATATTTGCAGGATGAAAATGGGGAGGGATTCTAATGCTGGAAGTAAACGATATTAAAGTAAACTATGGAAAGAGTAAAGTAATAAACGGACTGAACATTAATATTGATGAAGGCGACAAACTGGCAATTCTTGGCCGAAATGGTGTAGGTAAAACTACATTATTAAAGGCAATTATGGGTGTACTTCCTCTGGAAAACGGAAATATTATTCTGGAGGGTGAGGACATTTCAAAGACAATGCCTCATTCGCGTTCAAAGCAGGGGATAGCCTATGTGCCACAGGGAAGAGAAATAATCCCTGACCTGACTGTTGAAGAAAATTTGGATTTGGGCGGGTATGCGCATACTGCAAACCTTATTGAACAGAAAAATAAAGTGCTTGACTTTTTTCCTGCATTGGAGATTCATCTCAAAAGAAAAGGAGGAGTTCTTTCGGGCGGACAGCAGCAGCAGCTCGCAATAGCAAGAGCTCTTATGTCAAATCCCAAAATACTGCTTCTTGATGAACCCACAGAGGGTATTCAGCCCAATATTGTGGCAGAAATTGCATCAATACTTGAGAGAATACGAAAAGAAATGAATGTTACACTGGTTATAGTTGAACAGAACCTTAAATTTGCAAAAAAAATCGGAAAAAAATATGTAATTTTGCAGAAAGGGAAGGTAGTATCGGAAGGCTCAATGGAAAGCCTAAGCGATGAAATGATAAATAAATACCTAGCGGTATAAAATATTAGAATGGAGGAATGCCTGATGACTAATGTTATGCTTGTTGACGATTATGAAATATTTAGAAAACAATTAAAGCGATTGAAGTGCTGGAAGAATCAGACGAATATAAATCTTCAGGGCGAAGCCGATAACGGCTTAGAAGCTCTGCGCTTCTTAAGAAATAATCATGTAGACATTCTTCTTACTGATATTAAAATGCCGAAAATGAACGGACTTGAATTACTAAAATACGTTAAAAATGAAGAGCTTTGCAAGTGTGTAATACTGTTGAGCGAATATGCTGATTTTGAGTATGCAAGAAAGGGAATAGTGCTTGGAGCATTTGACTACATTGTAAAACCGGTGAAAGAAGAGTCTCTTGATAAGGTGCTTGGCAGAGCAATAAAATATATTGATGATTCGGTGACCGAGGAAAATATTTTCTATTCTGAGTGCGAAATAATAGCCGAAACGATAGTAAACAGCGGAGCAAAATTAGAGAGCCTGATTAAGGATATTACAGTAAAATGCCGACGTTATGCGGGTGATGACTTTGTAAGAGGTGCGGTTATGCTTTCTGAAGTTGCAAGGCAGATATATAATTTAATAATCAAAAAGAAAAGTAAAATATCTATGATAATTGGGAACATTGAGGAAACATGTAAGATGATTATTCAAACAGACGATTGGTTTATGTCGGCGGCAGTGTTTAAAAAATACATGATGGATATTTACACTTCAATAAAGAATTATTATCCTTCCAATATGTCAGGTTTATCAGAGACAGTTGTAAACTATATTTTTGATCACATATTTGAGAAGATGACGCTTACAGATATATCTGATGTGTGTTATGTGAGCAATACATATTTAAGCCACAGTTTTAAAAAGAATATGGGCAAGTCTTTTGTAGATTATGTTACTCTGCTCAAAATGCAGGTTGTAAAGAAGTTTTTAACGGAAACAGATTGGAATATGGCAGAAATAGCAGAAAAGCTTGGATATGATGACTGCAAGTACATGGGTCGGATATTTAAAAATATGTTTGGTTTCACTTTGTCGGATTACAGAAGAATGAACAAAATTAATGTTGGGTAGGAACTGTATTTATAACTATAGAGGGTGATGCTTATGAGGTTTAACAAAAAAATTTTAGCATGGACAATAATTAGTGCTTTAATTTTATGTTTTATACTTGCCTTTGTAGCTAAATACAGTAAAGGCTTTAATAAAGCACCTGTCCAAAACACTAATGCAGATGATACCACTATTAATGTGGGAATATTATTCTCCGAAACAGGAACATCTGCAATAGTTGAAAAATCTATGATTAATGCTGCAAAGCTTGCCTTTGATGAAATCAATGAAAATGGCGGAGTAAAAGGCAAAAAGATTAATTATATTGTTTCTGATTATTCATCTAATCCAAATTTAGCAAAAACAAAAATTAAAGAACTAATTACAGAATATAATGTGTCGGCTACCGTTGGATGCTATTCATCTGCAAGCCGACAGGCGGTTTTACCTGTACTTGAGGAATATAATTCATTGCTTATTTATCCTACTTATACAGAGGGGGAGGAAATAGATCCCCATGTAATTTATACTGGGGCAATGCCAAACCAGCAGGCAACAGAATATATTCCTTGGTTGATGGAAAAGTGCGGTAAACGAGTTTTTTTAATAGGAAATGATTATGTTTTCCCTGTCACATGCAATAAGCAGGCTAAAAGGATAATTGATGCAAATGGGGGAGAAATATGTGGAGAGATATATGCGCCGGTTGGAAGTATTGATTTTGGCAGCATATTGGACCAGATTAAAGCGGCTGACCCTGATTTTATTTACTGTGATTTGATAGGTGATTCAGTTATTTCATTTTATAAACAGTACCATCAAATGGGCTTTGATTCTGCAGAATGTCCTATAGCGTCAATTACAACTGACGAAATGAGTATAAAAGAAATAGGTACAGAAGCTTCTGAAGGCACATATGCTTCGATGAACTATTTTTCTTCACTAGATACAGAAGCCAGCCAAGAGTTTGTTGAAAAATATAATAATTATGTTACAGACGGAACAATAATTTCAACAGCAGCTGAGTCAACTTATGATAGCTGTTATTTGCTAGCTAAGGCAATGGAAATGGTTGACGATGTAAACGATACTGATGCACTTATTAAAGCTTTTTCCGGATTGGAGTTTGATGCTCCTCAGGGCAGGATTAAAGTTGATGAAGAGAATCATTGTACATGGCTATATTCAAGGTTTGCGATTGTGCATAATGGGATAGCCGATATTGTATACGAGTCTGATGAACCAATAAAGCCGGAGCCATGGCCATCTATACTTTATCCTGATAAGGAACAGTAAGGAGGCAATTGTATGATATCTCCTAAGCAAATGAAATTAATATCATGGGCACTTGGAATTGCCGCATTTTTTTCGGCATATTTTGCTGTGCCACTTGATAACGCATATGACCTATACTTTTTGCCGGGAGCAATTTTTCCTATTTTTGTGGCAATGGCATTTGGGGCTAAGTATGCGTTTATTTGCTGTCTGCCGGGACTTGCAATGTTTATGCCATTTGTTGCAGTACCTACAAATGGCTGGTCAAACATGGCACTGTCAATATTTATTTTGGTTTGGTCTGTGCTGAACGGAATATGCAGTGATTTAATAAAAAAAGGCAGACTGCCTTTTTTTGCTCAATATTTGTGTCAGGTTTTATTTTTAGCTGTGTATCTTCCTTTAAATAAGTATATCGTTCAGTACTTTGTAGGATTTAATCACTTATATTTTACATATGCTTTTTCTTATCTGCCGGATAACATAATTAATGCCAATACAACTGTAACGGCAGAGATTATGACTATTTATGTTTTTGCATTAAACAGCATTCTTTGTTTGCCAAGCTTTAGAAAAATCCAAGGATTAAAGGTTTCGGGATATGACAGGAATAACTATAAAACTATTATTATAATTGCGTTGGCAGCGGGACTGGCGGCAACGGTATCAACCGGCAGCGGTGCAAATAATATGCTTTTTATTTCTTTTTCCGTTAATTCATATCAGAGCAACATAGGCAATATACAGCTTACACTTTTAAAAGAAATATTGGTTGTGTTTGCCGGAGACTTTATAATGCATTTTCTTAACTACAAATATTCTCAGGAGCAGTATAAACTTGAAATGGCAGAAATTCAAAGAGCTGTGTTTGAGTCCAGCAATGACTTAATATGGTGTGTCAGCGGTTATACAGGAAAGCTTTTAACATGTAACAGCGCTGCCGGACATTTTTTCTCCCGAAAAAATGAAAACTATGAGTCTATGAACTTTATTGATATTTTTAATAAAGAAGAACGTGATTTGTGGGAAGATTACTTTGATAAAACAACAGATAATAGGGAGTATACAACAGAATATTATGACAGTTATGCAAAAAGATATTATAACCTAAAGCTTCACTGGATAGAATTAGGTGATGGAAAATGCGATATATCTGCTTTTGCAAAAGATATTACCGACGAAATGGAGCTTAATGAAAAAATTAGAAGTATGAATGATGAGCTTGAGAACCGTGTTTTGGAAAGAACAAAGAAAATACAGGAAGCTAATAATGAGCTTGAGAAGTTCTGTTATACAGTTGCGCATGAACTGAAGGCGCCGCTCAGAGCCATAAGTCTGTATAATGATATTATTAAAGAAGAAAATGAGGCAGAACTGACTGATGAGTCAGGCTATGCTGTTCAAAACATTTCTATGTACTGCGGAAAGTCATTGAAGCTTATTAGAGATATATTGGATTTTTCTAAGATGAAGGCTCAAAAGCTGAAGTTTGTTCGTATTAATATGAATAAGCTTATTGAAACTGACATAGAAGAAATTAAAACGCTGAATCCTGAGAGGGATATACGTGTAAATATGCCAAGACTGCCGGTAGTTATGGCTGATGAGTTTTTACTGATGTGCTGTGTTCATAATATAATATCAAATTCCGTCAAGTATTCAGCGAAAAAGGAATATACGGAAATCAATATTGACTGTGATGAGACACCTGAAAAATATATATTTAAAATTTCGGATAACGGTGCAGGCTTTGATATGGAAGGTGCTACAAATATATTTGAACTTTTTAACAGAATGCATCCGGATGCGGAATTTGAGGGGACGGGCGTTGGTCTTGCCACAGTAAAAAACATTATAGAAAAGCATGGGGGAAAGGTATCAATAAAGGTTGCTGTTGATCAGGGCTGTACAGTATGCTTTTCACTGCCTAAGTAAATGGGAGAATATACAATTTAAATCAGTATTGTTAAAAAGTGTTTATTGCATTATAATTCCAATATAATTAATTTAGAAAAATTTGGGTATATATATTTAAGGAGGTATTTTATGAAATTGAAAATTCTATTACCCGTTGGAATATTATTGTTTATGACACTTGGAACTGTACCTATGGCTTCTTTTGCAGCGGAAAGGACTTCACCAATTGAGGTTGAAATTCTTAAGAATGGAAAAGAAACGGATGTTTCTTTTGGAGAAGAAACCGGAACACCTTTTATTGATTCAAATGATCGTACTTTAGTTCCGCTTAGGACAATTGCAGAGGCACTCGATTTAGAAGTCAACTGGGATGCGGAAACTAAAACGGCTAAATTATTATCTAAGACTGTAGAACAAACAGTATCATTTACCGTAGGAAGTAATAAATATGTTTTTAATGCAGGTGAACAATTTAAGACAGCTGAGATGGACACGGAGGCTGTTATCATTTCTGATAGAATTTATGCTCCATGTCGTTATTTAGCGGAGGCTCTCGGCTACAATGTGTTCTGGGATAGTGATAATAATAAGATTATCGTGGCAGATGAGGATATTATGAACAGATGAGGATATTAGGAAGCCTCTGCTTATACAGTGAGCTATGAATATGGAAATTAATCTGTTTTTAGATGCAGTTGAGAATATGGAAGAAGTTAAGCTTGGAGAATATTATTATGTAAAAGGCACATACGAAGGTTATCCTACAGTAGGTTCTCATACAGAACAAGGGGTCTCAAATTCAGGTATGCGTACTGATACTCTTGCTGTGACCTTTACGCAGGCAGGATTAAACTGCCAAAAATATGTTCTTAACGTTGCAAAAGCATATATTGCTCAGATGAAAAATTAGAATACCTATACTAAAATAAGATATTTCAAAGGCAGAGTAACCGATTTTTAAGATACTCTGCCTTTAAGTTTAAATAAATATCTTATATTTTAAAATAAACTTTTATGTCACCGTTTTCAGAGACGGTAATTTTATCTATAATTTTTTTTAGTAATAGGTTGTCCATGTTATTACTGCATATTATAGACTCTATATCATTGCAGTTTTGGTTTAATATTTTAGTAAGAATATCTTCGTTATTAGAATTATTAATTGCTTCCAAAATATTTAGGCATTTTTGAATATCATCGTTCAGCCTGCTTGTTCGCTCCTTTAGTTCGCTTATATTTATAATATCGGACTCGAACATTTCTGTTTGCTTGGTTTTAGCTTTTTTAAGTCTTTCAAGTTCTTTTTTTATTTTGTCAGCAGAGATAATTGGACTATTTTCTTTGTGCTTTTTTCTTATTTCTATTGCAGTATCTGAAACAAATTTATCTTTATCAGTTATTATGCTAATTAGATAGTTTTTTATTGCATTGACTAGTTCGGCTTCATCAATTTTTGTGTGGTTATCACAAAAATCTTTGCCTTTTGAGTTTGTACCGCTGCATACCCATTTTGTGTACATAGTTGATGACCGTTTTATATTAATTCGCCGAAAACTGTATTCGCATTTGCTGCACTTTATTAGGGTACTGAACATGTATTTGCCGCTTTGATGTTTTTTATTTATTTTAAACGCATCTTGCCTTTTATTTAAAAATTTCTTGTGCCCTTAAAAACTGTTCATTCGATACAATAGCCAGTTCTGGATTATTTGTTATATACCAATTTTCTTTTGTTCGTTTTTGCCGTTTACCTGTTAAAAAATCTTTTACCTCTTCTTTTCCGTTGACAACTTGTCCAATATAAATCGGATTAGATAAAATTCGGCTGACTGCATTCTGACTCCATCTGCACGACCTTTTAGTGAGAGAGCCTTCTGAATTCAGCACTTGAGCGATTTTACTTGCTCCATAGCCTGTATTTGTATACATATCGTATATTCTCTTAACTGTTAATGCTTCATTCTGGTTTATGGATAAAGTAAATAGTTCTCCAACGGTTTTGTCGTATCCGAAAACCAAATTAGGGACTTTTCCGTTCATAGCGTTTTTTGTTTTGCCAAACTTAACTCTTTTAGACATATTACAGCTCTCTTCTTGTGCCATAAGTGCAAGTATTCCCAATGTAAATTCTCCGTCTTCTGTGGACAGATTTGCGTTAACAAATCGGCACTGTATACCCAGAGATTTTAGCTCCCTTATGCTTTGCAGAAAATCAACGGCGTTCCTTGCAAAGCGAGATATATCTTTTACAAATACTATACTAAACTTGCCCAGTTTAGCATCCTGCATCATACGGTTAAAGGCCTTACGGTTTTTCAGTTTTGTACCGCTTATACCTTCGTCAGTGTAGAGCTCAACCAATTGATAGTTGTTTTGCTGTGCGTAATCTTCAAAAAACTGTTTCTGCATTTCAAGACTTGACAGCTGATCTTCCTTATCCGTTGAGACGCGACAGTATGCGGCAACCTGTATCTTTTGTAATGGCATACTTCACCACATCCTTTCGGTTTTGTTATTTATAAATGTTTTGACAATATCATTTCTGCAAATAATGAGGGCAAAATATGATTTAGTTTTAATATTGTCTCTGGATCAATAAAAAAGGTGATTTTCAATAAAGTGCCTCCGAGTTTTTTATATTTATATGAGGTTGTCCGATAGATTATAATTTATATATTTTTTTGTTAATCGCCAATAGCTGCAATTATTGTATATTATTTATAAGGATTAACAGATTATTTATAGACAGTGGAAAATATTTGTAGTTAAAGAGATTAGTAAAAAACGGGGATGTTTTAATTTGATTATTAAAATACACTTTTTTATAATGGGAATATTTGAATTGGTCATATTACTATGATAGAATGATAAAAATTGTATAAAGAGTTGGTAAACTTATATCAACTGCTACTTCGAAATTAAGGAGTGCTTAAAATGAGATATACTGTAAAAGAGATACAAAAAACAATTGAATGTCTGTCTGATATATTCGATATAGTCCGAGTAGTAGACCCCATTAATATGAAAATATTATCTTTCGATGAAAGAGAAGAAGTAGATTTTGATGAATATGAGTGCTACAGAGTATGGAACAAAGATGACAGGTGTACTAATTGTGTCAGTCTAAGAGCTTACCATTACAAAAAGCGTCTGACTAAATATGATTTTATAAATGATGATGTATATCAGGTTGCAGCAATGCCAATTGAAATTCTGTTAAACAGCAATATTGTCAGTAACTATATTTTGGAAATTGTAAGCATAATTACGGATGAGGTTATGTTTGAAGCTTTTGGAAAAGAAGAATTTATAGATAAAATTTCTTCATATGAAAAAAAGGTATATTATGATTCAATGACAAAAGCGTTTAATAGGCGTTATTTTGATGAAAGAATTTTTATTGATAAAAATTTAGGGCAAGATAATGAAATGTCTTTTTTATTTGTGGATTTAGAACAATTCAAGCTGATTAATGATACATATGGGCATGACATTGGTGACTGGGTTCTTATTAATACTGTAAAAACAATAAAATCTTGTATTAGAGAGTATGACTCTGTGATACGAATGGGCGGAGATGAATTTCTAATAATTCTTAAAAGCTGTAATATTAGAATAGCCAATAGAATTGTTAATGAAATCAAGAATAGCCTGAAAACGGATGTTATATACGATAAGGCAAATAATAAATTTTCGGTTGTAAATATAGGTATTTCTTATACTCCAAATTTTGATTGTACTACCGAATTAATTAATTATATGTTGGAGAAAGCCGATGAAAATATGTATTTGGATAAACGTAACAGCTTAAAAATCAGCAGTGATGATTAATATAAATATTTTTTTGATGTCTATTTATTGACAACCGTACATAAAGATATAACTGACAGGGTAGAGAAGATAGATCCCGAGCTTGCACGATCAGTTAGAAGAGTTCTTGAAGTTAATAAGGCAGAAAGACACATAAGAGGCGGTATGGCAACAAGGGAAAAATATTTAAGACTTAAATAAGAAATATAGTAAAATTATATATTAACGCTTAAAAACTTTCTGCAGATAATCTGCGGAAAGTTTTTTGTTTAGAATGATTGACAAAATTATCATGAGAGTATAAACTTTCTCTAAATTAAATAATGCGCTGGGGGTGCCGTAAGGCTGAGAGGGCAATATTTGCCTAACCCTTCTAACCTGATTTGGATAATGCCAACGTAGGAAAGTGAAGTACAAAGAAGAATTAAGTGCTTTCCGTTTTGGAAAGCATTTTTTATTTGGTTAATAAATGCGCTTAGAAAGGATAACCTGATGGATATACAAAAAATAAAGAAATTAGCAGAAAAATATCTTGAGGATCAGGTAGAACTGCTTAAGCAATTTGCAGCAATAGACTGTGAGTCAAAAAATGTTGAAGGCAATAGAAAGGTTGTTGATATTGCCAGAAAGATACTTTCAAATATTGATGGAATAGAAATGGAAGAAATATTTTTTGATGGCACAGGAACGCATTTGATTGCACGGATTAAGCCTGAAAATCCGAACGGTAAGATTGTTTTAAATGCACATTTGGATACAGTTTTCCCTGCGGGATATGCTGAAAAATATCCACCGTATATTGACAACGAAAACTGGCTTCATGGTCTTGGGGTAGGAGACTGTAAGGGAGGATTTGCGGTTTCTGCTTTTGCGGTCAAAATTGCAAGCGAGCTTGGACTTTTGCCTGATAAGGAAATCGTTATGATTTACAGCTGTGATGAAGAGATAGGCTCAATTACAAGCAGAGAGGTATTTCAAAAAGAAGCGTCTGGCGCTGAATGCGCATATGTATTTGAGAGTGCTTCAAAGACTGACAAGGGCTATGGAGTTGTAAATGAAAGACGTGGGGTAATACTTGGCGAACTTGATATTGTAGGTGTTGAAGCACATGCCGGCGGTGCATATCTTGAGGGGCACAGTGCAAATAAAGAGCTTGCATATAAAATATTGAAGTTGTATAGCTTTAATGATTATGACAGGCAGATATATTATAATGCTGCACCTATATCAGGAGGACGTCCAAATGGTGTTGTATCGGGTGACGCACATATGGGCTTCTGCTGTGCGGGACTTCCAACGAATGAATCTTTTGCTGAGGCTGAAGCAAATATTGAATCATTAGCGCTGAACAATGAAGATCCAGTGTGTCGGACAACAGTTAGTCATAGAATACTGTTCCCTGCTCTTGAAAAGAGCAAAATGGGACATAGGGCCTATGAAATTGCTGCAAAAGCAGGAGAAATGCTTGGAATTACAATGGAAGAAAAGGCTGAGCCTACTGCAACAGATGCAAACTGGTTCTGCTATTACAACATCCCTGCAGTTGATGCATTTGGACCGATTCAGTTTGGAATGCACACAACAGAAGAAAAAGTGTACATACCGTCTATAAAGGAAAAAACAGAGCTTTTTACAGTAATGCTTGCAATTATGTAATCAAAACAGTTAATTTTAGGAGGATATGTTATGAAGAAAATTTTTACAGTATTATTATCTGCTGCTTTGCTATTGTCTGCAGCTGGATGCAGTAGTGCATCAACTTCAAATTCGAATGCAAGTAATAATACTAACGCTGAAGAAGATAAAAAAGATTCTGAAGCCAGTGAATTAGAGGATTTTAGCATTGTTCTTGACTGGTACCCAAATGCTGTACATGCTTTTATTTATGATGCAATAGAAAAGGGCTATTATGCGGAAGAGGGACTTAATGTAATAGTGCAGTTCCCGGCAAACACGAATGATGCTATTTCATTAACAGCTGCAGGCAAGGCAGATGCAGGCCTCTATTACCAGCCTGATATAATTACAACAGCTGCTAATCAGAACATTCCGGTAAAGGTTCTCGGTGCAGTAGTTCAGCACCCGCTTAATATAGTAATGTCAATGAAAGACAGCGGAATAACATCTGCAAAAGATTTAAAGGGTAAAGTTGTTGGATACCCTGGAACTGCGTTAAATGAGGCTTTTATTAAGGCTATGATGGAGCATTATGGACTTCCGTATGAAGACGTTACTATGCAGGACGTTGGCTTTGATCTTAACACTTCACTTATTACAGGCAATGTTGATGCTGTTATAGGCGCATATATAAATCATGAATATCCTACACTTGTTCAGGAGGGATATGATGTGACATATTTTGATGTTACTAAAGAGGGCATTCCCGATTATGAGGAACTTGTTCTTATTACAGGTGAAGATCAGGTAAAGAATGAAAGTGATAAGCTTGAAAGATTTATAAGAGCATCTAAGAAAGGATTTGAAGATGTAAAAAATGATCCTGAGGGTGCACTTCAATTATTACTTAAAAACCAGGACGACTCCAATTATCCACTCGACGAAAATATTGAAAAGGCTAGTCTTGATATTCTCATACCTTTAATGTCAAGTGATGAATGCGGTTTCCTTGATAATAATGAACAGAGCTGGACAGATACAATAAATTGGCTTAATGAACAGGGCTTGCTTGAGAACCAAATAACAGCAGATGATCTTATTGCAAAATTAAATAGTTAATTACAAAGTCCTCCTGTTATTGATTTGACAGGAGGATTTTTATATAATTAGATATCTTTATTTTGGGGGTACGGCTATGGACAAAGTGCGAGAACTTAGAAAGAAACTGCATGATATTCCTGAGCTGTCAGGCAATGAAATAAGAACTGCTGAGACAATCAAGAACTTTTTAAGATATAATACAAATTTAAAAATAGTTGATATGGGAAAATATTTTTATGCGGTGCACTATGAAGGCAATAAATATAAAAATATAGCATTCAGAGCTGATATGGATGCAATTTCGGGAGAAAATGGAGCATACCATGGCTGCGGTCATGACGGGCACAGTGCTGCTTTAGCAGGTTTGGCATTAAAGACTAATAACATGGAATTGGGCAAAAATATATTTTTCCTTTTCCAGCCTGCTGAAGAGATTGGAAAAGGTGCAGAGATTTGCTTAAAAATGCTGGATAATGAGAAAATAGATGAAATATACGGCTGGCATAATATACCTCGATACAAAGAGGGGCTGGTTTTGTTAAGACAAGGCTCATTTGCGTGTGCATCAAAGGGAATTACAATGAAGTTTACCGGCAAGCAGTGTCATGCGGCATATCCGGAAACAGGTACTAATCCATCGTTTGTAATTGCAAAACTGGTTGATAAGCTAAATGAATTCACAGATAACAACTTATATTCTGCTTCTGTTCTAGCAACAATAGTGAATATAAATGTGGGAAGCGTAAATTTCGGTATTTCAGCAGGTTATGGAGAACTTTCTATGACTGTAAGAGCCCAGTTTTTATGTGATCTGGATAAGCTTCAAAACAGAATATTTGAATTTGCTGATACTGAATCAAAAAAACATGGCATTGAGTTAAGTTATGATGTTTTTGATGAGTTTCCTGATACGGTCAATGATGATTGTCTATTTTTAAATGTGAAAACAATGCTTGAAGAAGAAAAAATTGATTATAAGCTTCTTTCGGAACCGATGCGCTGGTCAGAAGATTTTGGACATTATGCAAAAAAAATAAAGGGGTTTTTCTTTGGGATAGGGGCAGGGGAAAACTACCCAGCATTACATACACAAAAATATGAATTCAATGATGCTATACTTGATAAGGCAATTAGTGTCATGTTCAAAATTCTGCAAGCAAAAGATAAAGAAGTGCATTTGAGGTGAAAATAAAATTAAAAAGATATTGTTTTTTGGTGCAATGTATGAT
The DNA here is from genome assembly GCA_040767305.1 of Candidatus Metalachnospira sp. Taxonomy (GTDB): domain Bacteria; phylum Bacillota; class Clostridia; order Lachnospirales; family Anaerotignaceae; genus Metalachnospira. The sequence goes on from JAXGOV010000002.1 coordinate 27,412, forward strand.
AATACGCTTTTGAGGTTTATCCTATAAATTATGATAGAGTTGAGATATACTAAAAGAACACCCCTTGAATTTAAGGGGTGTTCTTTTATATATTACTTATTTACCACTTTCACCATAGTTTGATAAAACTCTGGCAGAAGGATCCTTAACGTCACAGCCTTCCCAGCTACTGTTAGGCATCCAGAAATCTTTAACCATTTCAGCCTGTCCGGGATAATATTTTTCAAAAAGCTCTCTGTAAAGCAGAGATTCTTTTGTAAACGGTGTTGCAAACTCATATTTTTTGCGCATTCTTCAAACTGTGTATCCGTATATACACTTTCAGCATATTCCTTAAGGTCATCAACCATTGAATGGCCGACTGCATCTGAAAATGCTGCTTTTTCTCTGTAAAGTATATCCTGCGGAAGAATGTCACCTTCAAAAGCATGGCGAAGGAGATATTTTCCTTTGTTATATTTGTTCATCTTAACTTCAGGGTTAACAGACATTACGTATTCTGCAAATTCAAGATCGCCGAAGGGAACTCTGGCTTCAATTGAGTTTGAAGAAATACAACGGTCTGCACGAAGTACATCATACATAAAAAGCTCATCAACTCTCTTCTTTGCTTCTGCCTGGAATTCTTCTGCATTAGGAGCAAAGTCCGTGTACTTGTATCCGAAAAGCTCATCTGAAATTTCACCTGTAAGAAGTACCCTGATATCTGTATTTTCATGGATATATTTACATACAAGATACATACCCATGCTAGCTCTGATTGTTGTAATATCATATGTTCCGAGAATGGATATTACTGTTTCAAGTGACTCTATTACATCATCTCTTGTAATAATTACTTCTGTATGATCACTGCCTATATAATCTGCAACTTCTTTTGCATATTTAAGATCAATTGCATCGATATCCATACCAATAGCAAATGTTTTAATTGGCTTTTTAAGGATGTCAGCTGATATAGCACAAACAAGTGAACTGTCAAGGCCACCACTTAAAAAGGAAGCCAAGAGGCGCATCTGCATCAAGACGCTTCTCAATACCAGCAACAAGTTTATCATGAATGTTTTTACATACTGTTTCAACATCATCATTGCAATATTCATCAACTGATGTTATATCACAGAAACGAACAAATTCTCCGTCTGCGTAATAGAAACCCGGAGGAAATGGAAATACTCTTTCTACAAGACCTACAAGATTTTTTGCTTCGCTTGCAAATGTTATTGAGCCATCTTTTTTAAGATATCCATAGAAAAGAGGTCTGATTCCGATTGGATCCCTTGCAGCAATATAGCTGTCTTTTTTTCCGTCATAAATAATCAATGCAAATTCTGCATCAAGTTTCTTAAACATTTCATATCCGTATTCTTTATATAAAGGAAGAATAAGCTCGCAGTCTGAATTGCTTTTAAAAGTATATTTTTTGCTAAGTTCTTTTTTAAGAGGACGGAAACAGTAAAGCTCACCGTTGCATATTGCAGCATCACCGTCAAGTTCAAACGGCTGCATACCTCTTTCTGTAAGGCCCATGATAGCAAGACGATGGAAACAAAGGTAGCCTGATTTTGTTTCTATAATTTTGGACATATCAGGTCCTCTTGAAATAGTCTTGTCAAAAAACTCCTGAAAATCCTGTTGAGATAAGGCTTTTGTTGTTAAACCCATTATTGAACACATAAAAAAACACCTCCGAATTATTAAGCAGCTTCATATCCTATGTTTTTAGGACGAATAGCTGCAAATCCGCGGTGCCACCTAAGTTACTGTAAAACAGTCTCCTTCAGACTCTATCAAGTCTACGCAGTTTAACGCACTGTTTACGTCTCACCTACTGACTAAAGTGTTCGGATTGATGCTCCGGAGTGTTATTCACTTTGCCTCTTGTGCGGATTTTACACTGTCATCCGCTCACTGTAACAGAATCTCAAAGTTACTTCTCTCCATCATTGCAAATAAACATATTTGTTTTGTTGAAATGTATATTACACTCTAAAAAAATATATGTCAATAAAAATATTTGAAATGGTTAAAATATTATAAATGTTAATATTATTGCTTAGGGAAAAATGACGAAAAAAAGCGATAAAAATTGGCCGTTTATTTTACTATTGCACAATACAAAAATTGCAAAAAAATGGCCTATGCTCTATATTGACATATTTTTGCCCATCGGTTATAATTAACTAGGATTTGAGCAAAGGTGCCTATCTAACAGGGGTTGGATTATGCTTTGCTCTTTTTTTACATAATGGTTGTTTTGTGAAAATGTTATAAATTTTAAGGAGTGTTATATAATGCCTAAGTATACGAAGGAAGATATAATTCGTCTTGTGGAAGATGAAGACATAAAGTTTATAAGGCTTCAATTTACTGATATATTTGGCCAGCTTAAAAATGTTGCAATAATGGCTTCTCAGATTGAGAAGGCTGTAAATAATCAGATAATGCTTGACGGAAGCTCTATTGAAGGTTTTGTACGTATTGAAGAATCGGATCAGTACCTTTATCCTGATCTTGACACATTTACAATTCTTCCTTGGAGACCTCAGCATGGTCGTGTTGCAAGGCTTATTTGTGACATTCATAATCCTGATGGAACCGCTTTTGTGGGGGATCCGAGAGGAGCACTTGAAAAAGTACTTAAAAAAGCAGCTGATATGGGATATATATTCAATGTTGGTCCTGAGTGTGAATTTTTCCTTTTCCAGACAGATGATGAAGGAAGACCTACAACAAAAACAAATGATGAGGCTGGATATTTTGATCTTGGACCTCTTGACCATGGTGAAAGTACTAGACGTGAGGTTTGTCTTACTCTTGAAACAATGGGTTTTGAAATTGAAGCATCTCATCACGAGGTTGCAGCAGGCCAGCATGAGATTGATTTTAAATATGCAGAGGCACTTGCCGCAGCAGACAATATTATGACTTTTAAAATGGCTGTGAAAACAATTGCACAAAAGAACGGATTGCATGCAACATTTATGCCTAAGCCTATTTATGGTATCAATGGCTCTGGTATGCATACGAACATGTCACTTTTTAGAGATGGAAAAAATATCTTCTTTGATCCTGACGGAGAAAGAAAACTTTCAAAAGAAGCATATAACTTTATTGCCGGTCTTATTTATCATGCGAGAGGTATTGCCGCAATAACAAATCCTCTTGTAAATTCTTATAAACGTCTTGTTCCTGGATATGAGGCTCCTTGCTATATTTCTTGGTCTACAGCTAATAGAAGCGCTCTTATAAGAATACCTTCAGCAAGAGGCAACAGCACACGTGTAGAACTTCGTTGTCCGGATCCTGCTTGTAATCCTTATCTTGCAATTGCAGCATGTCTTGCAGCCGGTCTTGACGGAATTGAAAAGGGAATGGTTCCTCCTACAGAAACAACAGATAATATTTTTGCAATGTCTGATGCTGAAAGAGCTGAAAGGGGTATCGGAAGTCTTCCTAAGTCACTTGAGTTGGCGCTTGAAGAATTTAAGAAGGATGAGGTAATTAAAGAAGCTCTTGGTGAACATATTGTATCTCAGTATCTTGAAGGGAAAGACAGAGAGTTAGAGGAATATTGCACCAGAGTAAGCAGCTGGGAAATTGATAAATATATTTTTTCATATTAATGTGTAAAAAACTATATTATTATAAGTAAGTTTACCTATATTTTATTTAAGAATATTTAGGCAGGCATATAATTAAATTATTTGCCTGCTTTATTTATAAAAAAAGATAATAATTATTGTTATTTAATATCTATTATGATATAATGTATAAAATGTAAAAATTACTAAGGAGGAGTTCTCATGAAAAGATTAAAAGAAGTGTATCGCTGTATTATGTGCGGTGGTGATATGCATATTATTAAATTTGATAAAAAAGAGAGAAAAGTTTATTATCGCTGCATTAAGTGCGGATACGAAGAAACTCTTACTTTTGAGGAAGCTGGAGTTGATGACGAGACGTATTCATTCTTTATGCTTAAAGAGGATGGAACCCTTGTATGGGAGTGCCCGGACAGTGGTCTAACAACTGAAAATGTTGATGAAAATACTGATTTTAATACATATTATGATATAGAAAGATTATGCCCGGATTGTTGTGAGTAAATTGATAATACCCATTGAAATTTTCAATGGGTATTATTTTGTGTAAGACTAATAATTATTTTAAAGCATGCAAACTAAAAATCGTTTAAAAAAATTTGTGTAATTTTCTTTACTTCAATATTTTACTATGATAATATATTAAAGAATTTAGCTTTAATAATAGGGTTTTTGGCTAATTAGGAGGAGATATTTATGAAGAAATATTTGGCGGTTTTATTGAGTGCTGTTCTTGCATTTGGTGTAATGACAGGCTGCTCAAGTAAAAAAACAGAAGAAAGCACACCTCAGACAGAGGATAATGCAGGAACAGAAAACACATCAGACAGAACACAGCTTATTGTTGGCTTTGATGCAGAGTATCCACCTTACGGATACATGGATGCTGATGGAAACTATGTAGGATTTGACCTTGATCTTGCCCAGGAAGTATGCGACAGAAATGGTTGGGAACTTGTTAAACAGCCAATTGACTGGGACGCAAAGGACATGGAACTTAACTCTGGCTCTATTGACTGTATCTGGAACGGTTTTACAATAACAGGACGTGAAGACCAGTATACATGGAGCGATCCTTATGTTGACAATAGTATAGTTTTTGTTGTTCGTGCGGATTCAGATATAAATAGCAAAGGAGATCTTGCCGGCAAGGTTGTTGTAACTCAGGCTGACTCATCAGCACTTACAGCACTTACAAACGAGGAAGATAATGACGAAAATCTTGCCCTTGCTGCTTCATTTGCATCGTTGGAACAGGTTGCAGATTATAATACTGCATTTATGAACCTTGAAAGCGGTATGGTTGATGCGATTGCTGTTGATATCGGTGTTGCACAGTATCAGCTTAACTCAAGAGGAGATTTATTCAGAATGCTTGATGAGCCACTCTCAACAGAACAGTATGCAATAGGATTTAAACTTGGAAACACTGAACTCAGAGATCAGGTACAAGCAACTCTTTATGAAATGGTTGATGATGGTACATTCGCTGATATAGCAGCTAAATATGCAGATTATAATCTTGATAAGATGGTTTGTCTGGGCAAATAATTTAGATTGATATGAAATATTACGAACTATAAGTCTTTGGACGGGATTTGTTAAAGTACACTCCTGTCTTGATGGCAGTCCTGAACGGCGAAGATTCCTCTTCGCCGCTTTGTGCTTTTAGGTTTTTGTTGAATTGAAAGGAATGGAATTTGTTATGCCCTTGGTAACAATGTTGCAACAGCTTGCAGGCGGATTTTTAAATACGCTTGTTATCTTTATTCTGACACTAATATTTTCGTTGCCACTTGGTCTTTTGGTGGCTTTTTGCAGAATGTCAAAATTCAAACCGTTACAATGGTTGGCTAAAGTGTTCATTTCAATACTTAGAGGTACTCCTCTAATGCTGCAGCTTCTTATTGTATGTTATGGACCTTATTTTTTATTTAAATTTCAGATTACAACTAGCTATAGATTTTTAGCACTTCTTATAGGCTTTGTAATTAATTATTCGGCGTATTTTGCTGAGATATATCGCTCCGGAATTGAGTCTATTCCTATTGGACAGTATGAAGCCGCAAATGTACTTGGCTACAGCAAAAGCCAGACATTTTTACGAATAATTTTTCCTCAGATGGTGAAAAGAGTTCTTCCTCCGGTTACAAATGAGGTAATTACGCTCGTAAAGGATACATCGCTTGCTTATGTGCTTGCTTATACTGAAATGTTTACACTTGCAAAGCAGATTGCTGCCGCAAGGACAACGATGATGCCTTTGTTTGTTGCAGGAGTATTCTATTTTGTGTTTAATGCAGTTGTTGCCTTTATTATGGAATCAATTGAAAAGAAGTTAGGTTATTATCGCTAAGGAGGAAACAAAATGAAAATATTAGAAATTAATCATTGCAGGAAACACTTTGGCGATAATGAAGTATTAAAGGATATATCTTTATCAGTTGATCAAGGAAATGTTGTTTCTATTATCGGACCATCAGGTTCAGGAAAATCAACTTTACTTCGTTGTGCAACTCTTCTTGAAACAATGGATGGCGGAGACTTGGTTTATTTGGGCGATTATGCCACAAAGGATGAAGGAGAAGGCTCAGTATATGCATCACCGGAAAATTTAAAAAAGATAAAATCAAATTTTGGACTTGTTTTTCAAAACTTTAATCTTTTCCCTCATTATTCGGTAATAAAAAATGTGTCAGAGGCACCAATTCTTGTTCAGAAAAGGAAAAAAGATGAGGTAATGGAAGAAACCTTTGAGCTTCTTAGAAAAATGGGTCTTGAAGACAAGGCAGACTCTTATCCTTACCAGCTTTCGGGTGGACAGCAACAGAGAGTTTCTATTGCAAGAGCGTTGGCCATGAATCCCAAAATGCTGTTTTTTGATGAGCCGACTTCGGCACTTGATCCAGAGTTAACCGGTGAGATACTTAAGGTTATAAAAGACCTTGCAGCTGAGCATATGACTATGGTAATTGTTACGCATGAGATGTCATTTGCAAGAGATGTTTCTAACCACATTATTTTTATGGACGGCGGAGTTATAGTTGAACAAGGTTCACCAATGGAAGTAATAAATAATCCTCAGCAGGAAAGAACAAAATTATTCCTCAATCGTTTTCAGCAGTGATAACAGGTGATTATATGAAAATTGATTTTGTTAAAATCAGCCCTACCGAGAATATGACTATATTAGTAAAATCGTTTGTTCCGGAGGAAAATCAGCTTTCTGTCGGAACTGAACTTATAAAGTACAGCTCTGTGTACGCAGAACAGGCAGGGTTTATTGAAAGCCCGTTAAATTCAAAGGCTGTTTCAAGGCTTAGAATGATGGCAGGAGAATTTTGCGGAAACGGAACAATGGCACTTGCTGCATATAAAGCTTTTGAATTGGGGCTTAACGCAGGAGATAAAATTGATATTCCTCTGGAGGTGTCAGGTGCGGATGATGTTCTCGTATGTCATATAGAGATAATAGAGCAGGGAAGATATGTAGGAACGGTAAATATGCCGCTTCCGTTATCAATTGAAGAGAACAGCTATGTAATAGATGGTAAAGAAATGACTCTTTCAACTATTGTTTTTGAAGGAATTAAGCATATTATTCTTCCTAAAAATTATATTGGTGATGACTTTAAAAATATACTTGAGTCTTCTGTTGGAAGTCTTAATGAGCAAGTTGATTATGATGCTTTTGGAATTATAGTGTTTGATGAAGAAAAGAATAGTATTAATCCTCTTGTATCAGTAAAATCTGCTGACAGTCTTTATTGGGAAAGAGGCTGTGGAAGCGGTAGTGAAGCAGTCGGAATATACTTGGCTGACAAATATAAAAAAAGTATTGAATGTGACATAAGACAGCCGGGTGGAACTATTACTGTTAAGGTTAAATACAACAATGAAATCAAAAGTGCCTCAATAACAGGAGTTGTAAATATTGTTATGGAGGGTACTGCTTATATAAATGACATTAACCGCTTATAACTTTATGTAAGCGGTTTTATTATGGACGTAGTTTTGCACCAATGCTATAATTTTATTAAGGCGGGTGAAAAAGATGAAGATATATTTCGATAATGCGGCTACAACATATCCAAAGCCTGACAGCGTGGCTGATGTTGTATATGATTTTATTAAGAATAATGGCTCAAATATTGGCAGAGGGGCTTATAAAACTGCTTTTACTGCGGCTGAGAAGGTTTATGAAACAAGAGAGTTAATATGTAAGCTGTTTAACTATGAAAATCCGGATAATGTTATATTTACTGCAAATGTAACAGAGGCATTAAATATTGTCATTAAAGGATTTTTAAAAAAAGGTGATCATGTAATAGTTTCATCAATGGAGCATAACGCTGTTATGCGCCCTCTTACACAGCTTACGGAATATGGTGTTGAGTTTAGCAGAATCCCATCTTTTTCGGACGGAAGAATGAATGTTGAAGCAATAGAGCCGCTTATTAAGCCAAATACTAGAGCAATCATTACAACGCATGCATCTAATGTTTGCGGAACTATTATGCCGTTAAAAATCATAGGCGGAATTTGCACAAAAAGAGGTCTTAAATTCATTGTTGATGCTGCGCAGACTGCAGGTGCAATACCAGTTGATATGAAAGAGTATTGCATAGATGCTTTATGCTTTACAGGACATAAGGGGTTATATGGACCGCAGGGAATAGGCGGGTTTATTATTACAGACGAAATGTCAGAGCTAATTACACCTCTTATCAGCGGCGGAACAGGCAGCATATCAAATCTGGAAACTATACCGAAATTCTGTCCTGATAAATTTGAAGCAGGCACTCTAAACATACCTGGAATTTATGGTTTAAATGCCGGTGTGAGGTTTGTTGATGAAGTAGGCATAAATAATATATACAAGCATGAAATGCTTCTTACAGAGCGTTTTTTGAAGGGAATTAAGGATGTTAATGGTTTAACTCCTGTTGGTGTTAATTCAACTGAAGAAAGAACAGCTGTAATTTCTGTGATTTCATCAAAAAAGGATATATCTCAAATAGCCTATGAATTGGACTTAAACGGAATAATGACAAGAGTTGGCATGCACTGTGCTCCAAATGCACATAAGGTTTTGGGAACATATCCTGGTGGTACATTGCGGTTTTCTTTCGGATACTTTAATACAGCTGAGGAAATAGACTATACGTTGGAAATACTTAAAAGCATTCTTATATAATATAAGAATGCTTTATTTTTAAAACCATTTATGTTTTTTTAAATATGCAATGGAGATAATTACAACTGCAATACTTATTAAAATTATTATTGGATAACTGTATTTATATGAATATTCCGGCATATCAAAGTTCATGCCATACCATGCGGCAATAAAATTAAGCGGAAGAATAACAGCCGATATTACTGTTAAGACCTTCATAGTGTTATTAAGTGATAAATCCATTTGAGCTTGATATGCACTTCTTATTTCGGAAATATAATCAAGCAGATTCATTGCTTTACCATATAACCGCTCAATTTTTGAATATAGAATTTTAAATTGCTTAAGCGTTGTCCTGTCAAAAAGATTGTTCTCATTAGCTTCAATATCATTAAGTATATTTAAAAACTGTTCATAATATTGTTTAATCCACATAAGATGTTTTCTTATACTTATGAACTTTTTTGTATAGCTAACATCGTCACAGTCAATAAAAATATCCTCTTCAAGCTTATTGAATGCTTTTTCAAATCCTTCAAGGTGTTTTAAATCATTAGCTACTTGCAGTGCAAAAAACCTATACAATATTTCAAATATTGATGAAAGGGTATTGTCAGTTGTATTTAGCTTGCTCAAAAATGATGTTATATCCTCAGTATTTGAACTGTACATAACAAGCTTGTTATCTCTGATAAAAATATAAACCACTGTGCTTTCTGCATAATGCTCTATGTGGGTTATTTGCATACATATTATATTAAAATTTTCAAAGCTCTCAAATCTAAATGATTTTCTTGAAAATGTATCTGCAAAGACCGGAACGGGAATATTAAGTATATTTCGGGGAAGACTTTTTGTAGTATAGGGCAAAACAGCAACTTCCGGAGTATCATTATCAGAATATTTAGCCTGAATGAGTTTATTGTTTTCTATGTTATAAAACATAAAGGCCCTCCTTTGTATTTTATGATATTAGTATAACACAAAATATAAAAGAGAGTCTTTTTATTGATTATTATTTTATTACATAATTTAAAATACAAAGATATTGAAGGAATGTACCAAGAACAACAAATATATGGAATACAAAATGTATATATCTGTGTTTTTTGCCAAGACCATAAAGTATAGCTCCTATAGAATAGCTTATTCCTCCGCTGATTAAAAGAAGGGTACCGTTCAATCCTAATTCTGCAATTATTGGCTTCATAATAAAAATAGCGCACCAGCCAAGAATAAGATAGCATGACATAGAAAATTTTGAGAATTTTTCAAGGTCGATTGCATTGAGTGTTATTCCTATGATTGCAGTTGACCATATAATTGAAAGCATTACTATTCCCAGTGCTGTGTTTGAACGGTAAATTGCATTGAGAACAACAGGTGTATATGAACCTGCTATAAAAACAAATATTGTGCAATGGTCGATAATTCTTAATATTTGTTTTTTAAGAATATTTATAGGTGTAGTTCCATGGTAGATACTTGAAATAGAGTATAAAAAAATCATTGAAAGTCCATATACTATACTTCCTATTAAATCTATTGAATCTTTTGCAGCAAGAACACAGGTAATAAGAGCAATCAATCCAATTGCTACTCCTATTGCGTGAGAAATAGTATTCATAAGTTCTTCTGTTTTTGTATAATTTGGTAGTGGTTTAGTTCTTAATGCAGCTACAGTCATTTTATTCACCTCGTATTAAAGATTAATTTACTATGTTATCTAGTTTTAAATACTATATACTTATTATACACAAATGTCAATATAAAATACTAAATTATATAATTTTTAATACTATGTATTGCAGTAAAATTGATTAAATGATATACTGCATTAATAGGCGATAATATATTTGAACATTTTAAAGCTTAATAGTTTTAAAAAATGGGAGTGAGTCATTTTGGACGAGGAGCTTAGTGTAAAGCTTGAAGAAATAGATAAAGAGATTAAATCTAGTCATATACCAATGTGGGAAGAACTGCCTTCATTTGAGTTATATATGGATCAGGTTATCGGACTTCTTAATCAATATCTAGTAATAATAAAGGATAATGAGGCAATAACAAAGAACATGATTAATAATTATGTTAAAATGAAAATCATACCAGCTCCGGTAAAGAAGAAATATTCAAGAATACACATTGCATATCTTGTACTTGTGTGTATGCTTAAACAAGTATTCAGTATTTCAATGATAAAAAGTATTCTTAGGTCTGATGCTGAAGAAGAAGAGTTTTCAAAGCTATATAACAGTTTTGTATCCAATATTTATGAGGCAGCTGCGTTTGACTTGGAGAAATATTCCAAAGGCAATGCTGATGATATGGAGAACTGTGTTATTAAGCTTTCTGCAGAGGCTATAATACTTAAAACAATGGCAGAAAAAGTAATAAACAGATAAAAAAACAGTGTGATTATTTCACACTGTTTTTTGAATTCAAAGTTCTTTTTATAGGATGTTTAGTTTTTTTATTGTTTTTTTTAATATAGTTTTCATTTATTACCGTTGTAACTGCCATTGCACCGTCTTTAAACAGACTCATAAGAATTTTATTCATTCCTGTACGTTGTTCTTCACTCATATTTTTTATTTTTTTAAGAAGGCTGGATGCAGTTTTTAATTTATCACTGTTTAAACCAGTTAATGTTGTTGCATCTGTGCTTTCCAATAAATCAAATAAAGTATCAACAAATAAAATTCGTTCGTCTTCATCCATTCCGTTAATCCATGTTCTTAGTGCCATGTCTGTTATTTCGCTGTATGCTGAGCGTTCTTCGGCAATTCAAAATTTTGTGCCTAAAACTTCCCAGCTAAAGGCATCATGCTGAAGAATTCCAACTTGTGTGCTTTTGACTATTGTATATTTTTCTTCATGCTCAAGAAGCATACCTACAACTGAAGATTCAGGAACTATAGTTTTTATTCTGTCACTTACTGTTTTATATTCGTCAGTAGACATTATTTCATTTGTAAATCCGGGACCGTCGTTGTTAAATATATGTGTTATTCTTTTCTTGATTTCATTATTACAATATACAGATGAGTAAACAGCTAGATTGCCGCCTTTTGAATGACCGCCTATCATAATTGATCCTACAAGCTCATCAGCTACTCCGTTTACATATTTTACTGATGTATGCTGAGATGGAACCGGAGTTAAAAAACCCATATTGAAATCTTCTTTCCAACCCACAATCGTATCGTCAGTACCTCTGAAAACAATATAATTGCTTCCATCGCCTAGAATAATAGTAAGAGCTGAAAACTGCTGCTGTTTATTATAATCAATGTCATTTATATATTTGGTAAGGCGCATGTTTCTAAAACGGGGGCTTTCTGATGCCTTTATAAACAGTGACACTATATAACTTGGAAGCAAAACCCCCATGTTCTTAACTGCAGCCTTGTTTGAAGAAGCAAAAATCTTAGCAGCATCTTCAATTGTAATAGAACCTTTTTCGTTAAAAGAAGGAACGATTGAATCAAAATCCATAAAGCATAACTGAGTAAAAATTAAGTTATCTATATCATTAAAAGGGGATTGATCAAGCGTAATATCACCACGCCAGTCTATATAATCAAGCATATTTGCCAATGCTATGCACCTCCACATATATGATATAAATTAAAATTGGTACTGCTTTAGCTTAGCTTTTCTATAAATGTAACAGTCAGACTTACTTCAACTTCGCTGTTCGAAATGTTATTGCTATCATTTGAAGTTGTTCCTATGCTTATATCGTCAAGCATGCAGCGATATCTGCAGTTATTGAGGTTTGTAAGAACGGTTTTGGCAGCTGCGTAGTTAGGACACGTAAACGTCATTTTTATAGGCCTATACATAAGATTGTCACCTTTTGTAAGCTGGTCAAAAGTGAGATTATAGTCTGTTGTTGTTCCAAGAATGGCATCAAGCTGAAGCATAACCTTTTCAAGATTATCATATGTTGGAATTTCAGCTTTAGAAGAATTGCCTGCAGAATCAATAACAGCCTGCATTTTTTTCATTTTTGTTGCTTTTACTGTTTCCAACGTCATTTCATCGGAGGCCGCTGACTGAGCTGCTTGTGCAGTTTGAATTCGCTCAGAAACCGGTATTTGAATTGCAAAGTAATAAGCAACACCAAGCAACATAGCTACTAATATCATCAACAATGTTTTTTCACGAGCAGTAAAAGTATGTGTCATTATTAATCCCTCCGTTGCTTATTCTAAATTAGACATTGAATCATCGACAGCAAGCTGTATAGTCATTGTTGCTGTAGTTAAACTGGCGTTTTTGTCCGATGTTGAAGCGGTATAAACCTGTACATTAGATATTAGCGGGTCACTCATCAGTTTAACAAAAATGCTTGATATTTGATTTAATGTGACACCTGAAATCTTCACTGTTATTACATCGTCAATGACGTCAAAAGAATCTACCTGAGATGAAGAAATAAGATATTTTTCAATCAATCCAAGGCGCTCCATAGGTGTTGCAATTACATCGGCTGATGACATAGTAGCAAGAAGTTCATTATATTTCTCCAGTACATTGTCATAATTTTTTGTATAGTTCTTTAAAGTTGTAAGCTGATATTGTACTTCGGCTGCAGAAGCTTCTGCTTGATCAGCAGCATTCAAGCGGTCAACGACAGCGAACTTTGTAAATACCGATATAAATAAAACAAGTACAATAAATGTTGGCATAAGCTTGTTTAGATCACGTTTTTTTCTTTCTCGGCTTGCAAGGTTAATATCGGTTTTTGCAGGGTATTTTTGATTAATTTTTGTATTTAACTTCATAAAGTTCACCTCCCGTATTACTGCATTGTTATTCCGATTGCAGCCGGCACTAAATCAATATCATCATTATTAGTGCCAGTATATTCTGGAATTAATTCGGAAATACTGTGAAGATTTTCATCAATGGTTGAGCGGATTATATCCATCAAGGCATTGATTCTTACTAATCCTCCGCAGAAATAAATATCATGGAGATTACTGTCAGGGTTATTATAATGATAGAAATTTAAAGCACGAAGAATTTCAACTGCAATTTTATTATATAAATTAATACAAATATCAAGTTCTTGAACATTATGCATATTTGCAATTTTATAATTTGAAGCTAAATGGATATCAATATCCATGTGATCGGCAATCAACGAATCCAATGCGGCCCCTCCGTATTCGATTACACGGGTTGTATCATATACACACCCGTTAAACATATGCATACGTATAGCGGAATGACCCATATCAACTATACAGTATTCGTTGGGGTGATCGCTGTGTGTTTTTTCATATTGTCGGATTATATTTCGATATGTAAGATTTTCAGGAAGTGCCAGAGCTAACTTAAAACCTGCTTTTCTAAGCATTACTTTGTAGCTGTCAATAATTTCATTGTTAACAGCTGCAATTATTAAATCAAGAGCTTCAATTTTGCCTTCTTCGTTTTCAAACTTTCCAATTACAGCATAGTCATACGTGTAAGCATCTTTGTCGTTTTGGATGTAGTCATGAAATTCATAAGGAAGATTTAGTTTAAGCTGATCAACAGTCATATAAGGCATTGTAGTTCGTCTTGAAAAGCTGGTTTCAAATGAAAGTACAACGGCGGCATCTTTATTCTTGATCTGAGCGGATTTTGCTAAATTTTTTATGAAATTTGCCATTATATCCGCTGATAGAATGCGTCCGTCTTTAACTAAGTTATCTGGTGCAGCTTGAATTATAAGATTATCAATCTTACCATCTGAAACTTGTGTTAGCTTAATGCTGTAAGTTCCGATATGTATTCCTGTATAAGTCTTGGACATAATATTCCTCCTTATGGCGAATGAAAAAGTAGTATTTAAACTGAAAACTTTTCTCAGATAAGTTTCAAAATCAGAATAAGCTTAAATAGAGATTTAGTATTTGTTTGGCTGCCAGCATAGAAATAAAAGCGCCGGCTGAAATTGATGGACCAAATGGGAATGCCATAGGGTTCTCATTATCTCCAGCTTTAATGTTGCTAAAAATGATAGTAAAAATAATTCCTAATATACACGATAAAAATATAGTAAACAAATTATATTTCCAATTAAAATACATTGATATCATAAAAAATAGTTTAATGTCACCGCCGCCCATACTCTCTTTTTTTAGTACTTTATCCATTATTAAAACAATGATAAAAAGAGGAACTGCAATTATTAGTCCGTTTATGATAGCTTTGACAGCATTGCTAAATACATTTCCATTTTTAATGCCCTTAATAACGGCAAAAGCAAGACAGTTTAATATACCTGCAACAATGAATGAATCAGGTATTATTGCGATATCCAAGTCTACTAGGGCTACGGCAAGAAGTATTACCGTTAGCACTAAAAACTGCAATGTATCAAGACTTAAATCGTATCTAAGCAAAATAGCTACGAATGCAATACCTGTAAGTATTTCGGTTATGGGATAGCGAGCAGAAATTTTTTTGCCGCAGTAGCGGCATTTTCCGTTCATTGCAAGCCACGAAAAAACCGGAACTAAATCCCTTGCGGAAAGTTTGTGACCGCAGGTGGTACAATGACTGTGCCCATGAACGAAATCTTCATCATGAGCTATGCGCAATGCCATGCAGTTGGTGAAGCTACCCATTACGGCGCCAAGTACAGCTGTAAGTGTAATTATATATGCAGTAACACTTTGTGATAGAAAAAGCATATAAGTGCCTCCAAGTCACTATTCAAATCAACAAAAACTCAGATGAAAGGGCTGCAACCCGTCAGCCCTTTCACGAGTCTTGGGTCGTATCACTCAGCCTGACTAGTATAGGCTGAAAAAAGTATCATTTTATTAGCTGTTGCCAAATGTCATTGTGTATTCGTTTTTGCTACCTGCAGTATATGTAACCTTGAATGTTTCTGCTGAACTGTTATTTACAACATCTACTTCGGCATCAGTAGCCTGGAGAGTTGGGCCATCATATGTAGCTGGCAATGTGTTATCAGTACCGGTCTTTGTCATTTCGTTAAGCATGCATTCAGCATACCATGAACGAACATTTGCTTCATCCGCAGCAACCTTGGATTTTGTAAGTGCGTTGTTGAATGCAGGAATTGCAATTGCGAGAAGTATTACGATGATAGCAACAACGATGAGCATTTCCATCAATGTAAAGCCTTTTTTATTTTTAAGTTTTTTTCTAAGATTAGCTAATTTGCTCATAATAGTTCCTCCTTAATTTATTATTTTTCAATTTTATATATCAATGCGATCGGGTTCTCGCATTTGATACCAGTGAGTGTTACATGCTTCCGTACATAGTGAACAGAGGCATATATACAGAGAGAAGTATAAACAAAACTATAAATGCAAGCACACAAATTATGATTGGTTCAAGCAAAGCCAGCATTTTTGTTGCAGCATAATCTATTTCGTTGTCATAGAAAGAGCCTATAGTCTCTAATGTTGATTCAAGTGTGCCGGTTTCCTCTCCGACTGACGTCATTTCCACAAGAAGTTCAGGCAGATATTCACAGCTTCTGAGACAGAAGCCTAAAGTTCGGCCTTCTTCAAGCTGTGGAATTTTATCAAGAATTTCAGTAGAAACATAATAGTTATCAAGTACCTTGCTTGTTATGGTAACAGCTTCAATCATAGGAAGACCTGCAGAAAGAAGTGTAGAAAGCGTATTTGCAAGCTGAGAAGCAAGCTTCATTTTTGTCAGTTTACCAATTATAGGATTATCAAGTTTTGATTTATCAATTTTAAGTCGGCCGCTATCTTTTTTGCCATAAAATTTAAATGCTATAATTCCTCCGGCAATAATTATGACAAGAAGAGGCCACATCTTTACAAAAAAGTTTGATGTTGCAATAAGAATTTTTGTAACGGTTGGTATATCTGTATTCAACTCAGCAAAGCTTTTTGTGAAAACAGGAACACCAACAACCATGATAATAGATACTACAATAACAGCTACGCACATAGTAAAAATAGGGTAAATCATAGCACTTTTTACTTTGTTTTTTATTTTGAAAGACTTTTCATAGTAGCTTTGAAGCCGTTTGAATGAGTAGTCCAATGTACCGGAGTTTTCTCCTGACCGAACAGTCTCTATTAAAGCCTTAGGAAGACTGGGACCTTCTTCTTCAAAGCTATTTGCGAGAGAATATCCGTTTCCAACATCTTTTGTAACAGCGGTAAGAATTTTTTTGAGCTGCTTATTATCTGATTGGTTTGCAATGAGTTCGACGGCACGTACAATCGGAATACCTGCACCAAGAATGATTGAAAACTGAGAGCACATTATTGACAGGCTTTTTTCATCAATTTTTCCATCATAAACTGTTGCAGCTTTTATTTTAACTTCCGAAATGTTAGTTACGACAGAGCAGGTTTCTTTTATTTTTGAAACTGCCTCAAACTCATCAATGGCTTCAATATAGCCATTGACCTTTGCGCCGTTTTTAGATAAGGCATTATATTTGTAGGTAAGCATAAAACGCCTTCCTTTCTATAAGTATCAACTAACGGTATTTTTAAATTCAGCGACCGATGTTTTTAACAACATAATCCTGATTTCTTGCTGAAATGCGAGCGTTTTCTGCAGAAATTTTCTTTTCACGCACAAGTTTTATTAGTGAATTATCCATTGTTACTGAACCGGATTCAGCTGTTGTAGCAATAACATTATCTATTTGAGGGGTTTTCCCTTCTCGAATCAGATTTCTTATTGCTGAATTAACAAGCATAAATTCAGACGCAAGAACACGGCCGCTTCCGTCTTTCCTTGGAATCAACTGCTGTGAAATAACAGCAACAAGAGTCATTGATAACTGCATCCTTATTTGGCGCTGTTTCGCTTCTGAGAAAGTATCAACAATACGGTCGATTGAATCAGCCGCCGAGCCAGTATGAAGAGTAGTAAAAACAAGATGTCCAGTCTCTGCCGCGGTAAGAGCTGTTTCAATTGTTGACGGACTGCGGATTTCTCCGATAAGTATTATATCGGGATCCTCACGTAAGGTCGCATATAAACCTGAATCATAGCTCTTTGTGTCACGGCCAATCTCTCTTTGGTTTATTATAGAGAGGTCAGGTTTATATATATACTCAATTGGGTCTTCAAGAGTAATTATATGAGTTCTTCTTGTATGGTTAATGCTATCAAGTATCGAAGCTAACGTAGTTGATTTACCTGAACCGGTTTGACCGGTAACTATAACAATTCCTCTTTTGAGTTCAGTGAGCTTTGAAACAGCAGGGGGCAGTCCCAAAGTTTCAAGTATAGGAATATCATCGTTAAGCAGACGAATAGCAATAGATACATGATTCATCTGCCTAAAAATATTAATACGAAGACGTGTGCCGCATAATGTTTTTGCCAAGTCAAATTCGCCGATTTCAATAAATCTTTTATAGGCATCTTCATCTGCAATCTGCTTTGCAAGGTCAACACAATCATCATCTGTCAGTACATAGTCGATTAATGAACGCAGTTCTCCAACGATTCTAAACTTAGGGGGAAGGCTATAAATTAAATGTATATCAGATGCATTGTTCTCTTTTGCAAGTAAAACAATATCCTCAATTTTCATAATTATAATCCTCCGAGTTAGTAATTCTTCCTGCTTCATCTATTGATGTTATGCCCTCAAAAACTAAGCGTCTGCAGTTATCTGCCAAAGTAACAAACTGTCCGCTTTTATTAACTATTTCTGCAATTTCTTCACGTTTTAATCCGTTAGAGATTGCATTTCTTAATTGGGTGTTTAGTACAAGGATTTCAAACACACCTATTCTGCCTCTATAACCTGTTCCAAAGCATGAGGAACAGCCTTTTCCATGGTAAAATTTATGACCAGATGCACTCGTAACACCTATTTTCCTTAACTCGTTTTCACTAGGAGTATATTCTTCTTTGCAGTTAGGACAAATTTTTCTAATAAGCCTCTGAGAAATTACTCCGTTTAGTGCACTGGAAATAAGGAATGGTTCAACACCGATATCAAGAAGACGTTCAATTGTTGCCAACGCATCGTTTGTATGAATTGTTGATAAAACTAAATGTCCTGTTATAGCGGCACGCATGGCTATCTGAGCTGTTTCGCCGTCACGAATCTCTCCGACGGCAATAATATCCGGGTCCTGACGAAGTATAGAACGAAGACCGCCGGCAAAAGTCATTCCAGTTTTTTCATTAATCTGAACCTGATTAATTCCGGATATGTTATATTCTACAGGGTCTTCCAAGGTAACCAAATTAACTTGCTCTGTGTTAAGCTCACGTATCATTGTGTACATTGTTGATGATTTACCGGAACCTGTAGGTCCTGCAATTAAAACAACACCGCCGTTTTTTCTGTTGATGAGATATTGGAACTTTTTTAAATCATCTCCAGTAAGACCGATTTTTTGTTTATCAAGTAGCTGCTGGTTTTTTTCAAGAAGTCTAATAACGAACTTTTCCCCGTATATTGTTGGAAGCGTTGACATACGCAAGTCAACCTCAGAGTCTTTAATTTTTGCATTGGAACGACCGTCCTGCGGAACTTTACGTTCTGTTATATCCATTCCGCCCATAATTTTAAGGCGAGAAATAACGGAAGACTGAAGGTCTTTGGGAACAGTCATAATATTTCTGAGCAAACCGTCAATACGCATTCTTACTCTTAATTCGTTCTCATATGGTTCAAGATGTATGTCGCTGGCATGCTCAACAATAGCTCTTTCAATCAGTGAATTTACAAGCCGTATTGTCGGGGCAGACTGAGTGTCATTTTCAATTGAGTTTGTTTTAAAAGAATCTGTAGTTGTTTCAGGAGCTGTTACCGATATTTCACGTTTCATTTCTTCTATAGCACGTGCAGCACCTTCGTTTCCATAAAGAGTAGCAATTGTACGCTCGATTGCATCAGGAGCTGCTATCATGGGAATAACACGTTTTCTGGTTGCTGTTTTTACATCTTCAATGGCCACGAAGTTGAGTGGATCACTCATAGCGATATACAGGTCTTTTCCAACAAGTTTTACAGGAACCAAGCCATGCCTTTTTGCAATGTTTTTTGGAAGGAGATCAGTTAACTGTGGTGAAATAGGTGTAATCGAAAGATCGACCGATTCAACGCCAAGCTGCATTTGAAGGGCTTGCATTAACTGATGCTCGGTAATTATGCCTTCTTCGATTAATTCTTTGCCAAGACGGTTTTTTGTTGCTTTTTGATTTTTAAAGCGTAATCAAGTCGCTGATGTGTAATAAGTTTTGCCGATAGCAGTAAATCACCAAGCTTTGTGTATTTCATAAGTTAATCGCCCCTTTGTAATTTGTAACTGTTTGGAGTTTTAAGATAATGTCCTGAAAGTAAAGTCAAAAGTTTTGCTTAAAGTTGTATCATAACTACTGGTAAGAGTATAACTTCCAGTGTAAACCCCGTCACTGTAATCCAACGATAAGGCTGTTGCGTTGATAGCTGTATAGGTATTATTTCCTATTAATGCTTTTAAATATGGCCCCATGACATCATCGGGATTTTCATCTGATAAATTAATGTATATTCGATCATCTTTAACTAATAAATGTCCATTTACAACACTGTAGTTGCTGTTTGAAAATGAAACAACATCGTCTTCGGTTATTACATTAGAAGAATAACGAAGAACATCAGACAGAGCAATATCTATGGTTGATGACAGTATTTCACTTTCAGAATAAAATAATGATTTTCTATAAAAACGATTTGAGGCACTTATTCCTATTGTTACAGTGACTGCAATAAGAAGAACGATTGTGAGTGTAACAATGGACTCTATTAAAGAAAAGCCACCTTTTCTTTTAAGTTTGGAATTCTTCTTCATATTCATGCACCTCCGTTTAATGCACGGTATGAATACAGTCCATCATCTTTTCCATAGTATTCAACATCGTATGTATAGGTTGATCCGTCACTTTCTATTGTAACTTCTCCGTTAGTCCCTGTTAAGGCCTGTTCGGCAACCATGAGGTCTTCACGAAATTGGCTGTCTTCTTGTTCAACAACTTTGTTAATTTTAGTTGCAGTGAGTGTTAAATTAACAAGCATTATTGATGAAAATGTAATTATTAATATTGCAACGAGGGTTTCTAATATTGTTTCACCCTTTTTGCACCTTTTTTTAAAATTATTCATCTGGCAATACCCCCTTTGTTATGGTGCTGTTGTCATAACTTACGGTAGTATTAAGGGTATAAATTGTTATATCGTATTCAACAGGAACCCATTCCCAATAGGGAATGCCTTCTTCTGTCTCAAATTCTTCGTATCTTTGATGAACTTTATCGCCGTTAACTTTTGTTTCTACGTCAGCATCTTCTTTATTAGGAGATACAACTGAAGAATTAAAGTCCAGCGTCATAGCATAATCAGATGCAGAAACATCCCCTGTTGTAAGCTCGAAAGATAAGTTATACGTTGTTGTTTCAAAAATCATCTTTACATTCACATCATCCATTTGGCTACCTGAAATCACAAAGTTTTTTGTGATTTCATCAGGCGCAGGAATTTGTGTAACATATTGTGTATGTGAACGGAATGCCTGATAAACGGCAGAAGCAATATCAGCCTTTAAGCCGGCATCATCGTTGATGTCATAAGTCATTTCTGTACATACATCTGCTACATCGGAATGTTTTTCAGGATCGAGCAATAGATGTTCGCCAACACATGCATATACAGTGTAATTTTCCCAGCCGGAATATACAGTTCCGCCGATTGCACTTTGAATTAAATGTGCGGCAGAACTGACTGATAGATATTCCTGCTGTTCGCTTTTACGACTTCTTATTTTATCAGCGTTTCCTGTCGCTGAAGACAGTACAACTGAGCCAATCATGGCACAAGCAAGAAAAAGTATAAGCGCAATCAATATGGAGGCACCGCTCTGGCTTCTTATTTTTCTTCTTAATATGTTCATTACGATGCCCCCTTTCATTAAAGTAATACTTTGGGGTTAGTCGTCATAGCTAAAGTAACCCCAATACCAACCATCGTGCCAATCCCAATCCCAATTCCACACAAATGTGTAACTCTGAGATGAATCATATTTGTTTGTAAATGTAATAGAATCAATATCATGTTCTGAAGGATCAAATAAAATCACCTGCATATCAGAAGTATTGTCCAAGGTTGTAATTAAACTTGTTGACAATGGAATTGTTTCGGGTCGGCCGTAGTGATATGAATACGTTACGTTCCAATCCGAAAGATTTTGTGCAAATTCATCATCAAACATTATACCATATTTGTTGCCATTTGGTGTATATCTGTTTGATGGAGGATAATAATAGGTTTGGTTATCTGTATTGCTTAAATCAATATCCAATCCATATGCGTATAATTTACTGCCGCCACCGTGTTTATAAACTCTTAAAGCGCCTATTCTGCCATTTGCTGATGAATGCGGCCAGTCTCCGCAGTGGTCAAGCATAGCTATCCTTGGATAAGCATAATCTCCTGTAGACAATTTTGGCCAAGTATGACCTGTATTGCTTGTAGTCCAAACTCCGCTTGTAAATACAGTTTTCATCTGCGAAAGGGTTTTGTTTGTTCCGGCACTTCCGGCAGGGGTTAAGGAACTGTTATATGCTGTATCTTTTGCCCAATAGCAAGAATTTTCTGATATCCCCGATATTGGCGGAGCAAATCCAAAGCCATATCCGGATTGTGCATTAACACTTGAAACAGTATAACAGTTTTGTACTGCATTGCTTGTTGAGTTGCTGTTGCTCATTACAAATCCTGCACCCGCTCCGTTGCTTGCGTTAACGGAACCAACAGAGTAACAGTTATTAATAGTGCCGCTGTTTGAACGTACGAACCCTGCAACACTTCCTTCGTCTGATGTTACCGTACAATTTGCATAGCTTGATGTGATGCTTGAAGCATTAGACGCTACAAGACCTGCAGCATATGTGCCGCTACCTGTTCCAGTGACATTGCCTTCAGCAAAACAGTTGTTAATTGTGCCGAAATTTACAACTGCGAGAGGAGCAGCGCTGGTGTTTGCTGTTGTAATATCAGCATCTATTATTGCTACGTTATTAATTGTAGCTCCTGAGCCAATAGAGATAAACAAAGGCTTTCTAAGTCCAATAATATAGTTTCCGTTATTTCCTACATAGTAACTTCCGTACAAGGCACCGCTTCCTCCTGCGGCATAGCCTCCGTTAAAGTTATATCCTGTGTTGTTTATATTTCCTGTGCTTGCTAAAGCCGTTATGTTGTGTGTCTGTTTAATATACCAGCCTGTAGAGGCAGTATTCATATTTTGAAGCTGTTCAGGCGTTCTTACCTGCAATGGTTCTGATAGAGACGCGTTTAGGCTTGTTTCTGAAATTGCATCACCAAAATAAGGATTTATAAAAATATCTACTGTTGCAGGTGATGCATAGCTGTAATCAACTATATCAAAACCAAATTCTATGTATTTTGATTTTATGCTTGCTGCTGGTGTAAGATCCGATAAGCATTCGTTAGTCAGAGAATATAAATCATATGCACCTTTGCCTATAGTTATGTTACCATTTATTTTGCTGCCAAGTGTAAGTGTTGTGCCATTGGCTGTATAACTGTGTGTTTCATCATCGGCAAGGCATAACAAACCATATCCTGCCGAAGTTATTATTTTTGAATTAGTAATGTCAAGAGTGCCGATAGACGTAACCACTCCTGACTGATTCATGTAATCAAAATAATATGTTCCGTCAGAATATTGCTCATAATATGATAAATACCCTGTGGGAAGCGGATTTGCCACTGAATACCAGTCACCATAGTGAATGTAGATATTTGAATTATATGCTCTAGCAACAGCCGGGAATGGATATGCTCTTCCTTCAAGTTCTTCAGACCATGTATGTGTATTTGCAGAGCTGGCTTTTCCTGATTCAAAAGCTGATCCGTTTTCAAGCAGAGATACTGCTGAAAGTCCAAAATAATCCTTTGCAATAACATAAGATGTGCCACTTAATGTGACATAAGGTCCGACAGTGTCAGTGAGGTAGTAGCAGTTTGTTACAGTAATCTTATCAGACTCAGGTGCCACTGCATAAGGCGTTCCGTCTATATTATCACTGTCCCATGTACAATATGAGTAACAATTCGTTATTCTCTGTGCCCTGTAGTTGATTTTATTGCTTGTGTAATATGCACCGTAAATATCATCAAATCCGCCGCATATTCCGCCTAAATAGGTTGAGCCGCTGGGATGTGTTGATGATGCGAGTATTCCGCCTGCATAACAGTTAATTATTGTGCCTCTTGAATTTATTGAGCCGGCAATACCTCCGATATATCTCGATTTTGTGCCACTTGTTGTGTTAGCATTAACAAGCTTGCAAACAGCTGAACAGTTTTCAATTTTACCAAAGTTATATCCTGTAAGTCCGCCGACTGCAGCCGGGTATTTAGGGTTTGAAGAATTATAAGTTACTGTATAACCTGAAACTACGCAGTTTGAAACTGATGAATAACCTTCGGAGTATCCTCCGTAGTATTCCTCAACGGGATCAACATATACAAGTCCTACCAATGCACCGACACCGGCATGGTGAACATTATTGGAGGTCTCATTATATCTGGATTCTACGTAACCGCTTTTATTGTCAGGGTCTGAAGCAACCAATATTATATTTTTAAGAGTTGCTTTTTGAACTTCACCGAAAAGGCCGGTAAACTGATAGCTGTCTGACTGATAAGTTATACAACAGTAATCAATGATTTCATGTCCCTGTCCGTCATAGCTGTTACGGAAGTTGCTTGGTGTATATGTATTACCGTTAGGATCTGTAAACTGCTGAACGTTAGGTCGGCCGATAGGTCTGTTTCGGTAAGGGTTGCTTGATGAAGTGTTCATCAAATCATATGAACTGCCGCAGTATGTCGTCGTATATTTACCATAGTCTATATCTGTTTCTTGTATAAAATAAAATTTAGTGTCTTGATTAGTGCTCCAACGGCTTGTGTTCCAGTAGTATGCTGAACGTCCAAGGGCGTTGATTTGTCTGGCACTTCTTACATAAATTGGTTTATCTATACCCGTAGGGTCGCTTGGCCGGACTGCATTTGTTGCACTTATATCAGGGTTAATTGCGTTCTTAGCAAAGTCAGGACAATAGAAGAATGTATAGTCCTCAAACTTTGCATCTGAATTTATGTAACCGGTTATTTTAAGTCTGTCATAAAATCTTGCTGCGGTATTTCTGTCTGTCATCTGAAGCTCAAACGGAAGCTGGAATACCTTTGCACCTGTAATTCTGTATGTTGAGCCGTCTGTTATGTTTTTAAATTGCAGGGTAACGCCATTGGCTATCTTGACTGCTTTACCTGTACCGGCAGTATCGCTTATTGTTACTGTATTTAAAGTTGCAGACGAATCTAAGTCATCGTTAAGCTGATAAGTAAAGCTTGTAAGCGAATATATACTCATCAGTGCATATCCGTCCTCAACACAAATCTCATCCCTGAGAGTATCAACTTTCCAGTTGTTTAATCCGCCTGTGTCAAGTTCGTCATCGCTTGATGTCAAGCTTGTTTCAGCATAGTATCCATAATAGCTGCCGGTTTCATCAGCGGTAGAATATTTCTCATAGTAAACAAGTGATGTCTGAAGTTTAAGTTCTGCAGGCCAGTTCCCGTAATGATCAATAATGCTATCTTCATCATCATGCAGCATGGTGAATGGAAATGCCATATCAATAAGTTCTTCGCTATAAGGATGCGCGTTATTGGTACTGTTGTTTGTGGAGGATTTTAAATCTGAATATCCACATGCAGTAGTTCCATAAAGTGCTGTATAATCTGAGTTGTAGTTTGCCTGACGCAGATACTTACATCCACTTAATGAGGCACTTCCGCTTCCTATGATTCCGCCGGAATTTGATGTGTTTGCTGTACCGTCACTCATTGCGACTTTTCCATAGGCTATTGAATTATATATGTTTCCGCTATTTACAATACCGGCAATTCCGCCGCTGTATCCGGGCGATGTAACATTAGATGTAGAATCACAATTTGTTATGTTTGAAGTTTTGACATAACCAATAAGTCCGCCTGATTGAGTGGAGGAGGATACAACTGAACCTGAAGCATAGCATTTTGTGACTAGTCCTGAATTGTGATAGCCTATAAGACCACCGATATTTGAATATCCGTTTACATCAAGGGCTGCAAGTGAATTGGATATTATGACTGAGCCGGTGGTACTGCCTACAAGACCGCCCGCATTTACCCCAGATGCCTGAACCTTGTATTTATCCATACGTTCGTCCATGTCAGAAAGAGGTCGATTGTATTCGTCTTTGGTTGTAAGAAATACTTTGCAGTTTGTTATGCTGCCGCCGTTCATCTGACCAACAAGTGTACCAACATAACTATGACCGCTTGCTTTACAGTCGACAAGCTTAGTATTAGTAATTATGCAGTTGTCAAGTTTTCCAAAAAGGCCAACATAATCATTTCCTGTAATATTAAAATTCAGAATGCTGTTATTATTACCCGTAAATGTTGACTGAGAAAGAAGCCTTGAGTTAATAATTGGTGTAAATCCTGAGGCTTCCAAAGGATTCTCAAGGCTTTTTCCATCCATTACAGCATCGCTGCTCCATGTGTCTGAATCAAAATTAATATTTGATGCTTGAGAGATTGTTATTCCTGAGCCTCCATTATACGTATATATATCATCACGCAGATTGTTTAAATGTCTTACTGTATAAACGGAAAGGTTTCCGTTGGCATCTTTTGAACCAAAGAGGCTGTTTGCAGAGGCGGAGGCACTTCCCACTATTGTAATTCCATCATATGAATATGACATGCTGACGGTTATTTCCAGATTATCGCCGGCATTAAGCTTTCCGTCTGTAATCTCATTGAAGGATTCATTGTTTCCTCTTATACTGTCAAGAAGATAATCAAAAGACAAGCTGTCGTTTTTAAGCCAGAAATCAGAACCGCCGATAAGATCAACAGTCCAGATGTGATTTGTTTCATCACCGGGAACATAAGATTCGTCTGTGATTGTTATTGTAGTAGTTATGTAACGCTGTGTTTTTATGAGCTTTCTCATATTTGAACAGTTGATTTTTATATAAAGATCTTCCTTGTTTATTACGTCAACTGTTGGAAGGAATTCTGTCGGATATTCAGATGTGGCTGAAAGATCAGATGAGCCACCGTAATAGCCGACCATTATAGTTTTTCTGTCTGCACGATCCCTTGTGGGAAGACCGTTAAAATTTACATCGCTATATGTAAAATCACTCTTTGAATAAAATACTCCATATACATCTCCGGTTTCAGAATTCAATTCAACAATAAATTTACTTCCGTTTTCAAGAGAAGATACAAGCAATGAATCATTACCTATAATACTATCCATCATAATCGGATCAGTATCGTTTAAGACATACAGCTTTTCCCATGCCTCATCACCCAAATCATAGTCCTGCGGGCAAAGTCCTATTTCGCTAAGTCTTTGATCATAATAGTCTTTTTCAAGAGTGTCATTAAACTTTTCAAGCGAACCTGTTGCTTTCATTGTTGTTAATTTGTTTTGCACAACTAAATAAATCTGACGTGCTGTATCGTCAAGTTCTTTGATTTGGAGATTTTTTTGCAGAGCAGCAATAGATGGAACTGCTATTGCAAGCATTATTATTATAATAGCGACAGCTAAAAGCATTTCCTGCAAGGTAAACCCTTTTTCATTTAGTTTTATAAAACGAAGTTTTTTCATAGGCACACTCTTTTCATAAAATCGAACAGTTGGTTTGTTAAAGTATATTTTTAATTTTGTTTTAATACTACTTGAATTTTAAGCAATAATACATGTATGTATAAATTATTTTAAATTTTGACTATATTTTACCATTATTCGAAGAAAGAGACAACGTTTTTTTTCAAAAGCAGCTACAATTTAGCTTGGACTTGTTTTGTTTGACACAAGTTTGAAAGCTTGTATTCTAAATTGCATTTGTTTTGTGCAATTTTTATTTAACGACAAAAATAGATATAAAAATATATTGATATTACAAGGTTTTACACCGTACGGCATATGAAAAATAAGTTGTTTTTTGAATTACAAGTTGTGCTGAAAAATATCTGTATTCATTGACAAAGTTACAGAATTCTATTATGATTAAGACGTGCAAGTTTGCCTATAACGCTAACTTGTATTAGTATTATAGGCAATTTGGCAAGTTGATGGAAATCAGCATCTTAAATAAGGGGGAGATGTGTTTGATTCTGATAGTTGCCTTGTTTCATTTTAAAACAAATATTACATAAGGAAGGAGAATTTATTACAAGATGGTTAGAAAAGCAAAAAAGTCACTTATAAGCATTTTGCTTACGTTTGTGATGGTACTTGCCATGGTTCCGTCAACAGCCTTTGCTGCTACTGCTGTTAGAAGGGTATACTTTGCTGGAACTAATGCTAGTGTTTCTTACTTAAAGTATGGAGCTGATGACACTGAAGCAGACTATGATACTATTGATGATTATTGGTATTTTAGTTATGAAGATACAAATCCTTCTTCAAGTGGCTGTGAAGTCAAAATCGTAGCAGACGATGGGTATAAGCTTACTGATGTGTCAGTAAAAGCAGCATCTACACCGGATGAAGGTGATACTACTTTTGATCAGAGGATGACTGAATATGACCTTCGGTCAAATTCAGATGATACAACATATTGGCTTACTTTTGATGCTTTGCCCAGCAACATAAAAATTACTGTTGCATCAGAGGCATTGCCTACAATACCTCCTAAAACAAGTACGTATGTTGACCTTACGGCAGATGAAACTACTATATATGAGCGAGATAAAATTGAACTGACAGCTGAAGTTAATGATGCTGACACTAATATTGATGAGGGGGATATCCTTTTCAAGCTGCCTGACGGCGACCAGAAAATTATTCCTGTTTTTAATGGTGTAGCTACGACAGTCTGGACGGTTCCGTCATCGTTTGTTGGTAGTAATCTAAATTTTGAGGCTGTTTATCTTGGAAGTGAGAACTATACACAGTCACAAACTGAATTAAATATAAGTGACGTCGGATCAAAAACAATTACAAAAGCAAGTGATAGTGTGCAGATTGAGGAATTTTACGATGGAAACTATTATCCTATTTCCTCACTTACTGCAAAGACGGAGTATACTCTTGCTGTACCCGATGATGCTGTAAATGATACCGCAGGTGCAGATGATCTTACCTATGATACGGATTATTCTATAACTTGGTACGAATCAAGAGGCGGAGAATTCGTAGAAATAGGAACTGGTGAAACTTGTACTGTAACCCCTAACAATACAAGTTATGTATACAAAGCGGTAATAGAGCCTAAGGGCATTTATGATGAAGGCTCATTCGAACTTGTTGTCGGCTGTGGAGTTCAATACAGACCTGAACTTAGAATACAGAATATTGATAGCGAGTTTGAAGGGCAGGATGTAACAGTTAAGGCAGATTTAACAGGTGTTAATGGTGTGCAAGCTATTGATATAGCCGGCGGTACTGTTGTGTTCTATACTGCAGATAGTTTGGGCAATAAGGTTGCAAAGATTGGAGAGGCCAGTGTTGTTGACAGTGAGGCAGAAATCACATTCAATAACCTTCCCGCAGGCGATTATGCAATAATAGCTTATTATACCGGTGTTGAAGGCGTGTATGACGCTGTTAAATCTTATGAAGCGAAATTTGTTACAATAAATTCAGCTGCACTTCCTGATGATACTTGGAATCTTGCTGCTCAAGTTTGGAATGAGGATGATAGTAGTTATGATGATATTACCATCTCAGATGGAATGATTCCTCTTGAAACATACAAGTTATCTCTTGACACAGAAGATGCTGCGGCCGGACTTACCCTTGGAGTCGACTATGACATTGTATGGAAGATATCAACCGACAATGGTTTAACATGGTCAGTAATTGATTCTGATAATTATGATGAAACTGATGGTTCTATAGTTGTTACTCCTGAAACAAACGAAACACAGTATGCGCTTTATGTAATGCCTATAGGCGACTATACAAGACCTGAAAACGGCAAGCCTGTAGACAGAATTACATGTAATAGTAATGTAGCCGATGTAACGCTTGATTTTACTGTATCCAATACTCATCCTTATGAGCAGGAGCTCATTGATTTTACAGCGGTTGCATATACGGGTGTTGATACTAAAGATGTTGATGGTGATGTAATTAATGTATATACACCAGTAATCGGCGGTACGATTACACTTAAGGAAGGCAGTGTAACAATCGGTGAATATGCAGTTGATGCTGCTGGTATGGTCAGAGTGACAATACCTGCTCCTGAATATGGTTCAACCGTAACATATAAGGCAATTTATTCTGGAACAAGCACTTATGATACTGCAAAGAATACTGTTGATGTAACGCCAAAATCTGCAGGTATTTCCACAAGCACTGATGAACTTGACAGAGCGCAGCTTAATGTATATTACTACGATAGCGGTGATCCTGTTCCTGAAAATGTAGTAACTCAGGGAAATGCTTATACACTTAAGGTTGAAAATGTTAAAAGTGTAGAGGGAACATCACTTGTTTATGGAACAGACTATCTTGTAGATTGGTATGCTGACTGGAGCGGTAATGGTAATTATGAAGCTATTACAGGCACAGATGAGCTTACAGTAACGGCAGAAAATGTAGCTATTAGCTATGAGGCTGTTATTATACCTATTGGTCATTATACAAAGCCTGCTAATGGCATTAAACTCTTTGTAGGCAACTCCGGAGAAAAATATGATGCAGTAACAACCGTTGATGTTTCTGAGACATTTAATCCTACAGCGGAAAAGGTTCCAAATGTAGTAACGGGTGGACTTATCGACGGTTCTCATTACGGAGATGAAGTTAGTATTACGGCAACAGTGGACGGCAATTCTGCAGGTGAAGTTCCTACCGGATATGTCAGATTCTCATATGTGTCAGGTGGAGACACCACAGTATTGGGAACTGTTGAACTTGTTGATACAGGTGAAGCTGTCAACACATCTAAGGCTGTACTTCAAACAGAGGATCTTCCTGCGGGTATCATAAACATTAAAGCTGAATACCTTGGAAGCGACGTGTTCTATGGAGCAAATGATGAAGGTCATCCTAGTGCAACAGCTGTCAGCGGAGATTATAAAGTATGGTCAATCACAATAGATGACGACATGGTCTCAATTCAGGCTTACCCTGTATCTGACAGTGGAATACCTAGTGACACTGCACTTGCTCCAAGTGAAAACCTTACAGCCAGCAAAACATATCAGCTTAAGCTTTCTGACATATATACAACTGACGGAGAAAAGCTTGATGCAGATGAATACACAACCAAGTGGTTCTCGAGAGATGCACAAACCACAGAGTGGCTTGATATCACAACAGACTCAAGCATGACTTCTGTTTTTGTGACTCCAATGTCATTAAATTATGGCTTTAAGGCTGTTGTAACAACAACTGATAAACTCTATAACGATGTACACAGCTCACTCTCTGACTCTGCAACATCAAATATAATTAGTTCGGAACTTAGAGGATCGGTAGTAAATGTTACTATTAATCCGAATAGTTCTGCATATCAGGCAAATGATGTTACAATTATGGCAAGTGTATTGCCTGAGGAAGGTACAGGCACTCCTACGGGAACAGTTGCATTCTATTATGCAGATTCTGCAAACGCTGTTGATTGGACACTTATAGCGGACAAAACAGCAGCAGACAGCAGCAAAATTGCAATTGACCCTGTAACTAACATCGCAAAAATTGTTACAGATACACTTCCTGTAATGGATGATGGTACAGCCAGAAATCTTTACATCAAGGCTGTATACTCAGGTGATGTTAATTATAACGGCAGTACAGGTTTCTATGGCGGAAATGATGAGCCTTCTGCTTATACAATCAAGTCATCTGTAATTGACAGATCCAAAGTTCTGATTACAAGTCCAGGAACACCTGCAGACGGTTCTAAGACTTATCTTACACTTGATCCGATTGTGACACTTGATGGTGAAGAACTTACATATAATATTGACTACACAATTGAGTGGCAGAAGATACCTACAGCTTCGGCTGATCTTGATAGCTGGGAAACAATTACTGAAGGCACAAGCCATGAGCTTGAAATAGATACTGAAGAAGATGTTCAGTATAGAGCTAAGGTAACAGCTGTTGAAACATCTGTTAAGGCTAAAGCATCATACATTAACTTCAATGTTAATGAAGGTGAGGAAGTAACTTCACCTGCTCAGGGCACAAGAGAAAATTATTCAAATATAATAGACGTAACTAAAGCAGATGCTGTTATTTACACAAATATCGTTCCCGCTTCAAGTGGTGCACTTGATGGTGACGATGTAGTAATTAACGTAAATGTTTATGGTGGTGAGACAACTCCTGTAGGTGAAGTCGCAGTTACTGCAACTGATGAAAATGGCATTACAGTATTTGAATCAGCTGATAACGCTGTAAGCGGATGGAATTCATTTACATGGGAGAACGCACCTGCCGGCGTATACAATGTAGAAACAAAATATACTTCAAATAACGAGTATATAGCAGAGACCATTAATGAACAGTATGTGTAAGATTTACAGACCATACACTTTCAATTAATAAGCCTGCTGTAACATATGATGGAGAAGAACATGCTTTTACATATGTAAACGCAACAGTATTTGGAATAAGCGATGAAAATCTTGGTCTTAAAGAAATGGCTGAGAAATCCGTTGTTTATACATACTTATCAAGAATGGAGACGGAAGCGAAACTAAGGTTGGGCTCCTGTGGCTGGTACCTATACAGTTAAAGCTTGGCTTCCTGAATCGAAATACTGGACAGAAGCTGAAGCAACAACAGAATTTACAGTTGAAAAGCGTCAGCTTAATAATATTAAAGAAATTGTAGCTCTTGATAAGATTTACGATGGAGCAACAGACTTAGATGTTTTAAAGGTTGAAATACCTTATGCATCACTTAGTGGAAATGGTGTTCCTGACGATGGTGAAGGAATTGTTGAAGGTGACAGTGTATATGCTGTAATCACTGACGGTTCACTTAGCAGTGCTGATGCAGGCACAAGAACATATACTGTTAACAGCGTGGTACTTAATGGTCCGAGTGCTGATAACTATTATATGAATTCCGGATACGCTCAGTCAGTTGAAGTATTGAGAAGTCAGCTTCAAGGTGAAATAGCAAGCGGCATTGTTCTTGCTCCGGGACATTATGTATCTTTAAGCCAGATTAAATTAATAGACCAGAGTGGCGCTGCATATAATGGATACACAGTATCATACTATCTCCATACAGGTGAGCAGGTTGTAAAAGTAAACAATACTAATACAACTGGACTTTACACAGTTGTTGTAACAGGCGGAGCAAACTATAAAGGCGGTGCTTCAGCTGATGTTTATGTAGCAAATTCGGGATATAATGCAGGCACATTCAGCGGTACAGTATATTCAAGCTCAATCATCCACATTGAAAATACTGAAGTAGAATTAGGTGCTATTAATGCAACCGGTGTTGCTGCAACAGCTACAAATGGTGCAACAATTGATGGAACCCTTTACTATGCTGACCAAAATGGTTTAGGTTCAGCAACTGTTCCTGCAAATGCAGGAAGATACATTGTTAAGGTAACTTCTTCAACAGGTGATTATGTATATGGTCTTTACACAGTACATAAATCATCAACAACATCAGTTCCTTATGATGTAAATAACTCTGTATACGGTGAAGACTTTACAATAAATGGCGGTTCTGCTGAATATGTATCATATACAGGCGGCAGACTTACAAATGTAGATTATACTAAACCGATTGATGCAGGAAACTATCTTGTAACATATCATTATCCGGAGACAGCTAACTATATTGCATACACAACTCAGGATGAATTTACTATCAGTCCTAAAGCGATGGTAATTACAGCTGACAGAAAGTATGCTGAACTTTACACTACAGCTCCTACGCTTCAGGTTACTTACAGTGCAGAGGATAGCAGCAATGGCTCTGTAAACGGATTTGAGTATTTAGATAGCAATATAAATGCTCTTATTGTTCAGCCTACGATCATGGTTGGTATTGCTGACAGCGAAAACCTTGACCTTAATAACTCGGGCTTATATGATATCATACCAAGTGGTGCCATAGCATATAATTATACCTTTGATTATGTGTCACAGAACATGGCTAAGATAACCACAGACCCTCAGGAAACACTTGAGATTGTTGGAATACCTCAGGGTACAATCCAGTATGGTGATGAATTTAGGGTCGGCGCTTATAGCAGCAAAGGTTGGAGCAGAACCAATGATTCAAGTGAATCACTTGGGAAGCTGATGGTGCAACTGTCAAATTTGAGCACTTGGAAATGTAACAATTAGTGGTGTTGGTGATTTCTCAATTACATTAACAAAGGGCACAGGTGCATATGCAATAAGTACAACGTATTATGGAGTAGCTGATAAGAAGCTTGTTAATATAATCATTGATGATGTTGACGGAGCTTATGATAGCCATGATCAGTATGGAGACAGCGATTATGATTTTGCTGTTCTTGTAGAAGGCGAAAGCAATGAACCTACTAAATCAGATTGCACAGTATTTGGTGAACCTGATGTATTTGCCGGAAACTACGTTGTAACTGCTGAACTTAACCATGATTTATATCAGGGAACAGGCACAGGTCTTTTGAGAATTCATAAGATTAATGCATATGTTCAATCAGCAGCTATTGTAAAAGACTATGGTGATAGTGCTGTTTCAAACAGACGAGTAAATGCCTTTGGAGAATCTGGTAAAGCTACTGCAACTGATGATCTCCTTAATCCGGATGGATTTACAGTAGCAAATATTCTTACAAGAACTGATGCTGGCAGCTATAAAACATTTGCAGGCAGCGGTACTGAACAATATAAGAATTATAATATCGGATATATGACAAATACTTATACAGTTAATCGCAAGGCTCTTACATTCAATACGGCAGTGCGTGAAGGTACTGATCTTGAAAGTAGTGTAGCTAATCTTAGAAATGCGACTGTCAACACAGGAACATCGGCAAGAATGTATGGCGAGTATAACCGTATTCTTGACTTTGAGGCTGATTTGGTATATTTGGATACATTTGCTGATATATTGAGCGGAAGTACAATAGCTCAGTATAATGAAACAATTCAGTCTGATGCGAACGTTGCATACGGTACTACAGACACTTATCTTCCTGATAGGAATACTCCGTATGAAGTAGAAGGAATTCTTGCTGGTCTTAATACAAGAAACTATGATATTGAGATTCAGAATGCAATTTCTAATATCAGCCAGAGACCTATTAAGGTAACAATTGATGAACCGTTTTCAGTTGATCCGGGAACACTTTGGAAGGATGCAATTACCTATACAAATGTTACTACTGGAAAATATAACGGTGAAGGCGGTCTTGCACAGTATACAACATATTCAGATCCAAACTATATATATGATACTGTAACAACTCTTCAGCTTTTACCGGTTGGCGTAAACGGAGATTATGCATTAACAACCAGTGATACTGGTGAGTATACTTATGCTGTTACTAACCTAAACTACTGGGCAGGAAATTCAAATACTGAACAGGTATTTGATAACCCTAATGATGGTGTTAATAATACTACAGTAAAAGTTATAGTTGAACCTGTTTCTATT
Source organism: Candidatus Metalachnospira sp. (assembly GCA_040767305.1). Lineage (GTDB taxonomy): Bacteria > Bacillota > Clostridia > Lachnospirales > Anaerotignaceae > Metalachnospira. The sequence continues at coordinate 62,913 of JAXGOV010000002.1, forward strand.
AGTGCTGTTATCTATGACAAAACAACTACTTCATTTAAGGTTCATATTATGAAAGATAATGTTATGCTTCCAAATATTGAAGGCATAGAATTTGAAATAACAAATTTGAGCACTAATGAAGTTGAAGCATCAGGAACACTTCAGACGACAACAAATGGATACTATTTAGCAACATATGATAGGCTTTATGGCAGATATTATTCAATTAGCTTTTCAAAAGAAGGATATTCATTTACCTATTCTAATTAAAGGAGGTGCAGAAAATGAAGATTAAAAGATTATTGGCTATACTGGTAGCATTAACTTTCATAACTGTACCTGCATTTGCTGCTTCTGTTGATGTTAGTGGTAGTCACATGACATTTGGTTCTTCAAGTTCTGGCGGTAGTACTTCAGTGCAGGTAACGCTTGTTTTCACAGGAGATGAAAATGTAACTGTGGAGGGCGGAGATAGTTATACCACAAGTGTTAGAAGTGGCTCTAAACTTACTAATCTCCCAGATATAGAGATTGCTGATGAATATAAATTTGTTGGCTGGAAAAATAAAGAGACTGATGAAATTGTAGATTTCAGTACAAAGATATTTACAAGAAAAACAACTTTTGTTCCTGTTTATACAACAGCGGACAGTACTGGAAACTCAGTTATTGTATTCACTATTGGTTCCAGAAACTATACAGTAGATGGTGTACAGTACATAACTGATGCTGCTCCTTACATTGATGCTAACAGCAGAACAATGCTTCCTGTAAGGGCGGTTGCAAATTCTCTTAGTATTTCTGATGAGAATATCAAGTGGGATGCAGCAACAAAGACAGCAACTATCTCTAAAGCAGATGGAACTGTTGTGAGTATTACAGTTGGTTCAAATGTAATTTATGTGAATGGTGAGGCTGTGACAATTGATACAACAGCGGTTATCACACAGGATAGAACATTCCTGCCTTTGCGTGCTGTACTCAATGCCCTTGGCGTTGCAGACAGTCAGATAAGCTGGAACGATTCACTTAAACAGGTTACTATTACTCTGTAATATTAACTGATCTTATTTTAGCAGGCATGGAAACATGCCTGCTATTTTTATTACAATATGGGAATATAAATAGCCGAGAATGTAGGATTCTCGGCTTTAATATTACTTGCTTTAATTAGTTGTTAGTATATTCTTTGTTTTTTGCTATAAGCGTTTTAATATATTCGGGTGAAGGTCCACCTTGAATGTTTCTTGCCTAGATTACACTTTTCAACTGATATAGCATCATAGACAGTTTCGTCAAAAACAGGAGAAATCGCTTTAAACTCATCTAATGATAAATCTTCAAGAGAAGTATTGTTGTTTATGCAGTAAAGTACGAGCTGACCAAGAATTGCATGAGCATCTCTGAAAGGAACACCTTGTTTTACAAGCCAGTCTCTACATCAGTAGCGTTTGTAAATCCGCCTTTAGTCGCATTATACATTGTATCTGTTTTAAAAACTGCGGTTTTAATCATATTAGTAAACACAGGTACACACATCTTAATAGTGTCTATTGCGTCAAATACTGCTTCTTTATCCTCCTGCATGTCTTTGTTATATGCAAGCGGAAGGCCCTTCATAACAGTCAGCATACCAATGAGGTCGCCGTAAACACGGCCTGTTTTGCCTCTAATAAGCTCTGCCATATCCGGATTCTTTTTCTGCGGCATAATACTAGAGCCGGTAGAATATGCATCGTCAAGCTCAATAAACTTAAATTCATGGCTGCTCCAAAGTATTATTTCCTCGCAGAAACGACTTAAATGCATCATTATAATAGAAAGTGTTGATAAAAGTTCTACACAGAAATCTCTGTCGGATACGCCGTCCATACTGTCTAATGTAATTCCATCGAATCCGAGAGCATCAGCAACCATATTTCTGTCAAGTGGATATGTTGTTCCGGCAAGAGCTCCGGAACCTAATGGCATTACATTTGTTCTCTTGTAGGTATCCTCAAGCCTATCAATATCGCGCTTAAACATTTCGCAGTATGCAAGCACATGATGTGCAAGCGTGACAGGCTGAGCACGCTGAAGATGTGTATAACCTGGCATAATAGTGTTGATATTTGCTTCGGCAATATTATTAAGTTCTTTGATAAGTTCGAGCATGAGCTTTTTAATCTCAGCTATTTCTTCCTTATTATACATTCTTATATCAAGAGCTACCTGGTCATTTCTCTTTCGGCCTGTGTGCAGTTTTTTGCCAACATCTCCTATTCTTGAAATAAGAATTGTTTCTATATTCATATGAATATCTTCTGCTTTTTCGTCAAAAACAACTTCGCCTTTTTCAATATCTTCCAAAATATCAAGAAGAGTCTTATGAATAAGCTTTGCATCTCCTGCAGGAATAACTCCCTGCTTTCCAAGCATATCAACATGTGCAATGCTTCCTGTAATATCTTCCTTATACATTCGCTGGTCAAATGATATTGAAGAATGAAAATGATCTGTAAAGCTGTCTGTGGATTTTGTAAAACGTCCGCCCCAAAGCTTCATATATATTGCTCCTTACTTATTGTTTTTTTCTGCATTTTGCGGCATCATTGCACGTACCTTAAGTGGAAGGCCAAAGAGATTGATAAATCCGTCAGCATCCTTATGGTTATAAAGCTCACCTGTTGTAAAGCTTGCGATTGATTCATTGTATAATGAATAAGGTGATGTTGAGCCTGCAGGAATGATGTTTCCTTTGTAAAGTTTAAGTTTTACTGTACCTGTTGTTGTTTCGTTCACTTTGTCAAAATATGCTGAAAGAGCTTCTCGGAGAGGTGTGAACCATTCGCCGCTGTATACAAGCTCTGTGAATTTATTGCTTGCGATTTCATTGTATGCCTGAGTTTTTTTATCAAGAGTGAGGTATTCAAGTTCTCTGTGAGCGTATATAAGAATTGTTCCGCCCGGAGTTTCATATACTCCTCTTGATTTCATACCTACTACACGGTTTTCGCAGATATCTGTTATACCTATTCCATTTGCACCGCCAACTTTGTTAAGTTCGTCAAGAAGTTCGACAGGTGATACGGTTTTTCCATTAAGCTTTGTGCATATACCTTTTTCAAAATCAAGAGTAACATAAGTTGGTTCATCAGGTGCTTTCTCGGGTGAAACACTTAACTGGAGTATGTGCTCGTAGTTAGGCTCGTTTGCAGGATCTTCAAGCTCAAGTCTTCATTGGCTCAAATGCCAAATGTTACGGTCACGGCTGTAGCTGTCACCTTTTTTAACAGGAGCAGGAATGCCTCTGTCCTCAAGATATTTTACTTCGGCTTCACGTGAATCCATTTTCCATGTGTCAAGTCTCCAAGGAGCAATGATTTTAAGATCAGGAGCAAGAGCTTTAATTGTAAGTTCAAAACGAACCTGGTCGTTACCTTTGCCTGTAGCGCCGTGGCAAATAGCTGTAGCGCCTTCTTTACGAGCAATTTCAACAAGTCTTTTAGCTATAATAGGTCTAGCCATAGAAGTACCAAGGAGATATTTGCCTTCGTAAACAGCATTTGCTTTTACACAAGGGAAAATAGCATCTGTAATAAATTCTTCTGTTATATCCTCAATATAAAGCTTGCTTGCACCGGTTTTAAGAGCTCTTTCTTCAAGGCCCTCTGTTTCACTTCCCTGTCCTACGTTTCCGCATACGGCAATTACCTCTGCATCGTTATAATTTTCTTTAAGCCAGGGAATAATAACAGTTGTATCAAGTCCGCCTGAGTAAGCAAGTACAATTTTTTCTTTCATAATTATTCAGTCCTCCAATTTATAATAAATTTAATATACATTTTTTGATATAAGAAAGTATACATTGAAGTAACAAAAATTGCAATATCTATAATGTAAAATCAGTTAAAAATTTGAATATTTATGCACTGACATAAATTTTAGTCAGCCATTTGTGCATAATAAGTTAATTTCTAAAATATAATGCATAAATATTGTCGAATTATACAATGATATTGTGCTGTTTCAATAATAGTGTTGCAAAAATAGATAAAAAGATGATATAATATCTCATGAGGAAGATATTATTGGTGGGGGAGTATATTATGGCAGGATTCTACAGAAGTAAAGCATTTAGAAAAAGTGTTCTTATAGCCGTATGGGGAATAATGCTCTTTGCTGTTGGCTTTGGTATATCTTTTTACCGAGGCGTCGGGAAAAAATATGATGCAGTTCAGGATATCCCAGTTGCGGAGGTTTCACTTGAAAATGTTAAAGATGGAACATATGAGGGAGAATATCTTTTTGAAACACTTTATGCAAAGGTAAAGGTTATTGTAAGAGATAATGAAATTAAAAAAATAACTCTTGAAGATTTTGTGTCTGAAAAGGGTGATGATGCGGAATCTATAGTAAACAGTATTGTTGACAGTCAGAGTGTTAAGGTTGACGATGTTTCAGGAGCAACCGACTCTAGCCGAGTCATTAAACTTGCTGTACTGAATGCACTTGAACAATAAAAGATAAAAGAATTTTGGGGCTGCCTTGTGCAGCCCTTTTTGGTGAATAATATTATGGAAAAATGGTTTATCTCAAATAAAAAAGCAGACTTTAATTCAATAGGCAAAAAATTCGGAATATCTCCTGTTCTTGCTAGAATGATTACTAACAGAGGTATTGTGGGTTACGAAAATATTCATAAATATCTATTTGGTACAATAGATGATTTATATTCTCCTTATAAAATGAAGGATATGAATAAAGCAATATCTCTATTGAAGGAAAAGATTAATAATAATAAAAAGATTAGGGTTGTTCAGGACTATGATGTTGATGGATGCATGTCCGGATATATTCTTGTCACAGCTATTAAAAAATGCGGCGGTGATGCAGATTTTGATATACCAGACAGAACATCGGAAGGATACGGCATTAATGATAGAATTATAAACAAAGCTTACAATGAAGGCATAGATACAATATTAACCTGTGATAACGGTATAGCGGCCATAAACGAAGTAAAAACTGCTAAAGAGCTGGGACTTACAGTGATTGTCACAGACCACCATGAGGTACAATACACAGAGATTAACGGAAAAACCGAGTACATAATACCTGAAGCTGATGCTGTAATTGATCCAAAGCGCCCTGATTGTAACTACCCGTTTAAACAGCTGTGCGGAGCAGGAATTACGTATAAAATTGCAGAAGCGCTGTATAAAGAGTTTTCGGTTGACAAATGTGAGCTTAACAAACTCCTTCAATATGCTGCTGTTGCAACTGTATGCGATATTGTTGATTTGACAGATGAAAACAGGATTATTACTAGAGAAGGACTAAAATTGCTTGAAGATACTGAAAATTATGGTATGAAAGCACTTTTGGACAGGTGTTTAAAAGAGGGAGAGAGAATATCTGTAGGAAGAATAGGATTTTTTATTGGTCCTGTAATAAATGCAGGAGGCAGGATGTCAACTGCGTTTTTAGTAATGGATTTGTTGTTTAGTAAGTCAAAGCTTGAAGCTGAAAATACTCTGAACAAATTAATTCTATATAATGATGATAGAAAAAAAGCGACTGAAGATGCTGTTAAGAAGATTTGCGAAAAAATTTCGGAAAATCCAATAGACTGCAGCGTTATAATAGAATATGTACCGGAATGCCATGAGAGTGTTGCAGGAATAGCAGCGGGCAGAATTAAAGATATATTCTATAAACCTACAATAGTTCTTACTGACAGCAGCGATGAATCTTGTATAAAGGGCTCTGCTAGGAGTGTAGAGGGCTTTGATATTTTTGAAAGGATTATGACTGTCAGTGATTTAATGACTCGATTTGGCGGTCATCCTATGGCAGCGGGGCTTACGTTTAAAAAAGCCTACCTTGATGAATTCATCGAAAGAATGAATGCTCCTGGCTGGCCTGATAGTGCAGATAAGTTTAAGCGTATTGTTATAGATGCTGCAATTCCTTTTTCACATTTAAGCAAGCAACTTGTTGAAGAGCTTGAATTTCTTGAACCATGTGGCAAGGGCAATAAAAAGGCGCTTTTGGCAGCAAAAGATGTGAAAGTAATGAGGGCAATGGTTTTGGGCAAGAATAGAAATGCTTTAAAAATTATGCTGGATGACGGAAGCGGTACAGTTGCTGAAGGAATTTGGTTTGGAAATGCGGATGATATTATTAATAAAATAAAGCAAAAATTTGGAGATACAGAAACAGAAAAAGTTCTTTCGGGAAGAAATGGAGATGTATCTGCAGATATTATATATGCACCTAAAATTAATTATTATAATGGTTTCGAAAGAATACAACTTGATATAACTTCGTTCCGGTGGTAAAATATTTATATTATTTATTAGTAAATTCACTCAGTGATTGGAGAGGTATAATAATGGATTTAAAGGATACCATAAGAAGCATCAAAGATTTTCCCTGAGAAAGGTATAATTTTCAGGGATATAACAACACTCCTTAAAAATGGAGAGGCATTAAGACAGGCTGTTGATGAAATGGATGCTGCTCTTTCTGACGTAGAATATGATGTAGTAGTTGCCCCTGAATCAAGAGGTTTTATTTTCGGAATGCCTATTGCTTATAACAAATGCAAGGGTTTTGTCCCAATTAGAAAAAAGGAAAGCTTCCCGCAGAAACTGTAAGTCAGGAATATGCTTTGGAATATGGTACCGCACAATTGAAAATGCACGTTGATGCACTTCAGAAAGGCCAGAAGGTAGTTATACTTGATGACCTTCTTTGCAACAGGCGGAACTGCAAAAGCAATGATTGAGCTTGTTGAGTCTATGGGTGCTGAAGTTGTAGGTCTTTGTTTCCTTATTGAACTTGAAGCGCTTGAGGGAAGAAAATGTCTTGAAGGTTATAATGTAAAATCAATTTTAAAATATTAAAATATAAGTGTTGTGTTTTATTATTAATTGTGGTAAAATAATAAACGCGTTTGGTTTCAGGTAATGTGAGACCATAAAGTGATTAACAGTTCGCTGTTACGAATTTAGTAGTATTTATTGAACACCGTTGGAGGAAGGAGGAACGAAAATGAATGAGTTAATTAAACAGATCGAAGCTGAACAGCTTAAGAGTGACATTCCTCAGTTCAATGTTGGTGATACAATTCGTGTATATGCCAAGGTTGTAGAGGGTTCTAAAGAAAGAATCCAGATGTTTGAAGGCGTTGTTATTAAAACAGAATGGGGCAAGATTGAGAAAAACTTCACTGTTAGAAGAATTGCTTCAGGTGTAGGTGTTGAAAAGACATGGCCCATGCATTCGCCTAGAATTGATCATATCGAGTTTGTAAAACGCGGTATTGTCAGAAGAGCTAAACTTTACTACTTAAGAGATAGAGTTGGTAAAGCGTTAAAAGTTAAAGAAGCTATCAGATAATTATTACAGCGTGCAGAATATATCTGCACGCTGTTTTCACAAGTGTACAAATGTAGAATGTGCATGAATTCGGAGGTTTTGTTATGAGCGGTGAAAAAGAAGAAAAAATACGGCTCAGGAAATTAAAGAGTGGATTACTGTATTTGCTATTGGCATAGTTTTGGTGCTTTTGATTAGAAATTTTGATTCAGAATAACGGCTGTTAAGGGCAGTTCGATGGAGCCGAATTATGTTCACGGCGAATTGGTATTTACTGATATATTTACTTATAAGGTATCTAAACCCAAAAGAAATGATGTTGCAATATGCGAATATGACAACGGAGTGGACAATGAATTGTTTATTAAACGAGTTATCGCCTGCCCCGGTGATGAAATAGATATTTATTATGATGATAACGATGCATGTTATAATGTAAAGGTAAACGGTGAAGTGCTTGATGAGGATTACATACTTGAGCCAATGCTCAGCAAAGGCGATTGGCAGTATCCGTTTACTCTTGGTGACGATGAGTATTTTGTAATGGGAGATAACAGAAATATAAGTGCTGATAGCCGTGATAGGTATATAGGTATTTTTGATAAAAAGGATATACTAGGTAAGGTAAGGTTTAAAATAATAAATAGGACATAATTAGAGGTGCAATAGATATGAATATACAGTGGTACCCTGGACATATGACAAAAACAAGAAGGATGATGACAGAGAATATTTCTCTTGTTGATGTTGTAGTTGAACTGCTTGATGCACGAATTCCATACAGCAGCAAAAATCCGGATATTGATGAGCTTGCAAAGAACAAGCGAAGAATAATATTAATGAACAAAACGGATTTAGCAGACCCTGTAAAAACTGAGGTTTGGAAGAAATGGTTTGAAGAAAAGGGATTTACAGTAATTTTAGCAGATGCGGTTAAGGGAATAGGCGTAAATAAAGTTGCAGATGCTGCACGTACTTTAATGAAGGACAAAATTGAAAGGGAAAAAGCCAGAGGACGACTGTTTGTCCCTGTGCGTGCTATGATTGTTGGAATACCAAACGTAGGTAAATCTACTTTTATTAATAAGACTGTTGGTAAAACTACTGCAAAAACAGGAGATAAGCCAGGTGTTACAAAGGGAAAACAATGGATAAGAATAAAAAAGGATTTTGAGCTTCTTGATACTCCGGGCATACTCTGGCCTAAATTTGAGGATGAAGAAGTTGGGTTAAAGCTTGCAATGGTAGGCTCAATAAATGATGATATACTTGATACAGAAACATTATGTACAGAGTTTATTAGCTTGATGATGACGGTTAATCCGAATCTTATTAAGAAAAGATATAATGTTGAGTTTGATACGATTGATGAGCCACATAATGTTCTAGAGAAAATAGCATCTGCAAGAGGATTTATCAAAAAAGGCGGAGAGAACGACTGCGGTCGTGCCGCAAAAATTATACTTGATGAGTTCAGAGGCGGTAAAATAGGAAAAATAACATTGGAAGAGCCCGGTGATATAAATGAAATGACTGAACGAATGGTAAGGGAAGGACAAGAAAAAAAGTCAAGGGACGCTGAACGAAAGTCGAATTTTAAAAATAAATAAAAATATGAAAAGGCAATTGTTACATATAAAAATATCAAGAAGTTATTTGTATATGTTGATGATTGTCTTTGCTTTTTTATTATTATATAATTTACATAAGAAGTATAATATTTTTACAGGAGGAGATACTCGTGAAAATAAGTCTTTTGGAGCCAATTGGTATTGATAAGAAATTGCTGGACGAGCTTTCTGCGCCTTTAATAGAAAAGGGCTACGAATTTGTTTATTATGAGAACAAGACAACAGATGAGGATGAACTGTACAAAAGAGCTTGTGACAGTGAAATTGTAATGATTGCAAATAATCCTCTTCCTAACAGTGTAATAGAGAAGTGTGATAAGCTTAAAATGCTTGACGTAGCTTTTACGGGTATTGACCATGTTGGTCAGAAAGCTTGCAAGGAAAAGAATGTAATGATTTGCAATGCAGCCGGTTATTCTAATGAAACTGTTTCTGAACTGGCAGTAGGAATGGCTATTAATGTTCTTAGAAAAATAACTGAAGGTGATAAAGCTGTTAGAAACGGTGGAACTCTTGCAAGTTCAGGATTGATGGGAACAGAATTGAACACAAAAACTGTTGGAATTGTTGGAACCGGAAGAATAGGAATCATGACGGCTAAGTTATTTAAAGCGTTTGGCTGTAGAGTGCTTGGTTACAGCAGAACAGAAAAAACAGAAGCAAAGGAAGCTGGCATTGAGTATGTAAAGCTTGAGGAGCTGCTTGCTCAAAGTGATATTGTATCACTTCATATTCCTTCAACTGCAGAAACAAAGAAGTATATTAATAAGGAAAGAATTGCTTCAATGAAGCCAAATGCTATTCTTATTAATTGTGCAAGAGGAGCTGTTGTTGATAATGAAGCACTTGCAGATGCGTTGAACAGCGGAAGCATAGCGGGTGCAGCGATAGATGTATTTGATATGGAACCACCTATACCTGAGGACTATCCGCTTCTTCATGCAAAAAATGCTTTGCTTACACCGCATGTGGCATTTGCGTCAAAGGAATCTATGATTAGACGAGCTAATATAGTGTTCAAAAATATATACACATATATCGACGGAAAACCTGAAAATGTTGTTAATTATTAATTTAACAATGTGCAGAAAAAAATGAATTTTGCTAAAAGTTTTATAAAAAATTAACAATCTACCATAAATTTATTGGAACATATATTAATTTATTGTATTATCATTATGTTGTAGAATTTGCTCAAAACATTGAATGCTTTTAGATGATTAATTAAATAATAAGCTGTGGATAATCATTTTAAATTATAAAAATAATCAAATATAGTTGGTATTAGGGTATTTCTTATAAAATTGGCATGACAAATACAGCAATATTAACAATTGACACTTTGTTGTATTTTTAGTACCCTTGACTAGAAACAAAGAAATCAAAAGTAATTCTGCAAACAGCGTGTGTAAGAAAATTTTTTAGGGCGGGAAGGAAAGGAGTTGTCATGGAACTCAAAACTGTCCAAACCCAAAAAATTTACAAAAACATTGTTGAACAGATAGTAGAACTTATCCATGACGGCAGCCTTAAATGCGGTGATAAATTACCGCCTGAGCGTACTCTTGCAGAGATGCTCAATGTTAGCAGAACATCAGTAAGAGAGGCGCTTAAGGTTATGGAGATAATGGGAATCCTCGAGATTAGGCCAGGTGAGGGTTCGGTTGTTTCAGGCTTTAATGTACAGCCATTTTTATCAATGGTTTGGCCCGTTATTCTTGCTGATAGAAATATGGAAAAGGATTTGCTGGAGTTCAGAAAAATACTTGAAGAAGGCTCCATAAGGCATTTGGCTCTTAAAGGAGAAGGCGTGGAGTTTTACGAAAGGCTTAAGAATATCGTTGACAATATGGAAGAAGCTGTGGATGATGCCGAAAAGGGCGTTAAACTTGATATTCAGTTCCATAGGTGCTTATTTGAGCTTACAGGCAATAAGATACTGATGCAAGTTCAAAATTTTGTTGAGTATATTCTTGAAAAGACAGTCAGCTACAACAGGACTGCTGCTATGGAAAAAAAAGATTCTGGAAAAGCAATTTATATACAACATAAAGAGATTTATGAGGCGCTTGTTGCAGGAGACAGCTATACAGCAGTGCAAAGAATGTCTTATCATCTGGATTATGTGCAAAGTATAAATTGATTCCGTCAGGAAAATTTTTTTAACATGTCTGGTTAGACCACTATACCGATAGTTTATTAACAAACAATTTAGGTAAATTTATTTGGTCTATAAGTATATTTGCAATTTATTAAGTAAAATGTATCACAATATCTAAGTAAATGATCATCAAAATTTTTTTCAATTTAAAGGAGGAAAAAAGATGGAATATAATAAGGTTACACCTGATGTAATTGAACAGCTTAAAGCAATCGCCCCCGGCAGAGCGTTTGTTGGTGATGAAATCAATGAAGACTATGCTCATGATGAAATGAGATTCTATGGAATTAAGCTTCCTGAAGCAGTTGTTGAAGCAACATCTGCTGAAGAAATTTCAGCTATCCTTAAGCTCGCTAACGAAAAGAACATCCCTGTTATTCCCAGAGGTGCAGGTACAGGTCTTGCCGGCGGTGCTGTAGCTAAATACGGCGGAATCATGATTTCAACAGTAAGAATGAATCATATCAAATCATATGACCTTGGTAACCTTACAGTTACAGTAGAACCTGGTGTTCTTCTCAATGACCTTGCAGAAGATGCTTCAAAACAGGGTCTTATGTATCCACCGGATCCTGGTGAAAAGTTTGCTACACTTGGTGGCAACGTTTCAACTAATGCCGGCGGTATGAGAGCTGTTAAGTATGGTGCAACAAGAGATTATGTTCGTGCTATGCAGGTTGTTCTTCCTACTGGCGAAATTGTAAAATTTGGTTCTAACGTAACAAAGACAAGCTCAGGTTACAGCTTTATTAATCTTATCTGTGGTTCAGAAGGTACACTTGGATTTATTACAGAACTTACACTTTCACTTATTCCTATGCCTAAGGAATTCGTAAGCTTAATCGTTCCTTTTGAAGATCTTGAAACATGTATTGCAACAGTACCTCAGATTTTCCTTAACAAATTTGAGCCTCAGGCACTTGAGTTCATGGGAAGAGACATCGTTGAGATGAGCGAGAAGTATCTTGAAAAAGAAAACTTCCCTAAAGTAATAGATGGTGTTGAAGCAGGTGCATACCTTCTTATGACCTTCGATGGCAATGACAGAGACCAGCTTGATTCAATCTGCGAGCAGGTAAGTGAAGTATTGTTTGAGTGTGGTGCACTTGATGTATTCGTTGCAGATACACCTGACAAGAGAAGAGATGCTTGGGCAGCAAGAAGCCAGTTCCTTGAATCAATTCAGGCTGCTACAGATGAACTTGATGAATGTGACGTAGTTGTTCCTAGAGATAAAATTGCTGAGTACTTTAACTGGGTTCTTACACTTCAGGATGAATACAAAGTTGCAATCAGAGGATTTGGACATGCCGGTGACGGTAACCTTCATATTTATGCTTGTAAAGAGGGAGATATGTCACTTGAAGAATTTGAACAGAAATCTCATGATGTTATGGATGTTATGTACAGAAAAGCAGTTGATATGGGCGGAGAAATCTCAGGTGAGCATGGTATTGGACACAGTAAGGTAGCTTTCCTTTATGATGCAGCCGGTGATACAAAAATGAAGCTTATGCAGGGCATCAAACAGGTATTTGACCCTAACAACATTTTAAATCCTGGAAAGGTATGCGAGAAGTTCGATTAATCTTATCGCATTAAAACTAAATATTGTAAACTATAATATAATCTTTTTTAGAAACTGGGGAGGAAATTAGAAATGGCTTATATTTTGGATGAAGATAGCAAAGCATTAGTAGCAGATATTAGAACATTCTGTGAAAAGGAAGTAATTGAACAGTGTAAACCGTATGATGAATCAGGTGAATGGCCTAAAGAAATTTATGACAAAGCTATTGAACTTGGTTACCATATGCTTGAGATTCCTGAGGAGTACGGCGGACTTGGCCTTGATAAGCTTACTATAGCTGCTATGTATGAAGAGATGGGTAGAGCAGATGCAGGTTTTGCTTCAACATTTGCTGCAAGCCAGTTGGCTATTAAACCTATTCTTATTGCAGGTTCTGAAGAAATGAAAGAGAAATGCTGCAACATTATTGTTGAAGGCGGTTATGGTGCTTTCGGTCTTACAGAGCCAAATGCAGGTTCAGATCCTGGTGCAGGAAAAACAACAGCTGTTAAAGACGGTGATGAATATGTACTTAACGGAAGAAAATGCTTCATCACAAATGCGCCGGTTGCTGATTTCTTCGTAATCACAGCTTTGACAGATAAGACAAAGGGTCTTAAGGGCATGAGTGCATTCGTTGTATTTAAAGATACACCGGGCTTAAGCACAACAAACCACGAGAATAAGATGGGTATTAGAACATCTATTACAAGTGATGTTGTTCTTGAAGATGTAAGAATCCCTGCTTCTCAACGTCTTGGTGAAGAAGGCTCAGGCTTTTCAACTGCTATGAAGACACTTGACTTGGCAAGAACAGTTATGGGTTGTGTTGCAGTTGGTATTGCACAGAGAGCTCTTGATGAAGGTATTGCTTACACAAAGACAAGATGTCAGTTTGGCAGACCTGTAGCTAAGAATCAGGGCCTTCAGTTTAAGATGGCTGATATGGCTATTGAAATCGAAGCAGCTCGTCAGCTTGTAGCTCATTCATTTACACTTATGCAAATGGGCTTGCCTTACACAAAAGAGTCATCTATGGCTAAATGCTTTGGCGGCGATGTAGCTGTTAAATGTGCTCTTGAAGGCATTCAGCTCTTCGGCGGATATGGATACTCAAGAGAATATCCTGTTGAGAAACTCTTAAGAGATGCTAAAATATTCCAGATCTTTGAAGGCTCAAACGAAATCCAGAGAGTAGTTATTGCTAATAATATCCTTGGCAGATTCTAATTAGATAAAATATTATTTAAATTCATATACAAAAAACTGCTGTAGACGTGCGTTTTTACGTACGCCTACAGTTGTGTATAAAATACTATAAGGAGGAATTTCTAAATGGAAATTTTAGTTTGTGTTAAACAGGTTCCCGATGCAGATGTAGAAGTAAATTTGAACGCTGCTGGCGCACCGGATGTAGAAAAAATTGCACCTGTTGTTAATGCATTTGATGGATATGCATTAGAAATGGCAACAAGATTTAAAGAAGCAAATGGTGGTACAGTTGTAGTTATTTCAATTGGTACAGATGCAGTTAAAGACTCATTAAAGAACTGTCTTGCTGTTGGTGCTGATGAAGCTTACATTATCAGTGATGTTATTCCTGATGCTGACACACTTGCAACAAGTGAAGTTATTGCGGCTGCAGTTGCTAAGCTTGAAGAAACAAGAGGCAAAAAATTTGATGTTGTTTGTTGCGGAAAAGAGTCAACAGACTATGCATGCGGACAGGTTAGCCAGCAGCTTTCAGAAAAGCTTGGTTATGGAGAAATCGTTGATGTTATCGGTTTTGAGCCTAAGGATGGTATTCTTTCTGTTAAGAAGGAAACAGAAGAAGGCTACAACATGCTTGAGATCGCTACACCTTGTGTACTTGGTGTAATTAAGCCCAATTATGAGCCTAGATATCCTACTATGAAGAGCAAAATGGCTGCAAGAAAGAAAGAAATTCCCGCAGTTGCACTTGGCGTAAGTGCTGCTTCTCCCGTAAAAGTTGTTAAGGTTTATACACCTGCTAAGAAATCAGCTGGTGTAAAAATCAAAGAAGAGACTAACGAAGAATCTGCTCTCAAGGCATTCGCTATGTTAGTTGATGCAAAAGTATTATAATAAGGGAGGAGGACAAAGAAATGAGTAAAAATATTTTAGTTTATGTTGAAGCTGCCGAAGGAAGAGCTAAAAATGTAGGTCTTGAAATCCTTGCACCTGCAAAAATAGTGCTGATGGTGAAGTAATCATTGCTGTTATTGGTAGCAGTGTTGCGGATCTTTCAAAACAGGTTATTGCATTCGGTGCTGATAAGAGTGGTTGTTGTTGATCTTTGCACAGTATGAAGTTTATAATACAGATGTTTATGTAAATGCACTCGTTGAACTTGTTAAGAAATATGCTCCCTGCTTGCTGTTTTTGTAGGCGCTACACCTGATGGTAAGGACCTTGCACCCAAGGCTGCTGCTAAATTAGGCTCTGGCTGTGTTGCAAATGTAACAGGTGTTGCTGTTGAAGACGGCAAAATCATATATACATCACCTGTATATGCTGGTGCTATACTTAACGATGCTGTTTGCGAGAGCGAAGTTGAATTTGCTGTTCTTCGTTCTGGCGCTTTTAAGAAAGCTGAGCCTGATGAAGCTAAAGCTGGTGAAGTTATCACAGAATCTATTGATTGCGCTGCTGATGCAATCAAAACTAAGATTGTTGATATCGTAAAAGAAATCTCTGAAACAGTTAACCTTGAAGAAGCTGACGTTATCGTTGCTGGTGGACGTGGTGTTGGTAATGCTGAGAACTTCTCAATTCTTAAAGAGCTTGCTGATGCGCTTGCGGCGTAATCGGTGCAACAAGAGCTCCTATCGAAGCTGGTTGGATTTCAAGAGCTTACCAGATTGGTCAGTCAGGTAAGAGTGTATCTCCTAAACTTTACATTGCATGTGGTATCTCAGGTGCTACACAGCATGTTGCTGGTATTACAGGTGCTGATTACATTGTTGCAATTAACAAAGATGAATGCTTCAATCTTTGATATTGCTAACGTAGGTATCGTTGGAAACCTTCTTGAGGTTGTTCCTGTTCTTACAGCAGAGGTTAAGAAGCTTAAAGGCTGATAATATTACGGAAATCAAGCTGAGGATTTATTCCTCAGCTTTTTTTATTGCAAATAAATGCTGTAATCTGTTGACATATATAAACTTTCAAAATTATAATATAATTATTAAAATATGATTAAAAATTTGGATTGGGGGAATGTAAAATGAAATATGAGATAGTTGGACAAAATCTTCCTGCAGTAGTATGTACGCTTTCAGCCGGTGAAAGTATGATAACAGAACGTGGTAGTATGAGTTGGATGAGCCAGAATATGCAGATGGAAACTACATCAAACGGAGGGGTTGGTAAAGCACTTGGACGTATGTTTGTTGGTGAGGCGTTATTTCAAAACAAATATACTGCGGTTGGCGGCAATGGTCTTATTGCTTTTGCGTCAAGTTTTCCTGGTGAGATTAGAGCATTTGAAATAACTCCAGATAAGCCAATAATAGCACAAAAAACAGCATTTCTTGCTGGAGAAGAGGGAATACAGCTTTCTGTGTCATTCCAGAAAAAAATTGGCGCAGGGTTCTTTGGAGGAGAAGGTTTTATAATGCAGAAGCTTTCGGGAAGAGGCACAGCATTTGTTGAAATAGATGGAGCGGCAGTGGAATATACACTTGGTGCAAATGAATCAATGATTGTAGATACTGGATATCTTGCTGCAATGGATGCAAGTTGCTCAATGGATATAGTAGCGGTAAAAGGTGCAAAAAATATGCTTTTTGGCGGAGAAGGCATTTTTAATACAGTTGTAAAGGGCCCGGGTAAAATAATAGTGCAGACAATGCCTATATATTCGACTGCAAGGGCAATAGGTCAGTATATTACATCAAAATAAAATTTATTAAAAGCCTTGGCTATGCACCAAGGCTTCTTTTTTATTTCAGTAGGTCTGATACTATTTCATTCATATCCTCTTTTGACTGAGCATGATGTGAGCGGGATATAATATGATTTCGTGAGACTTCATCAAGAGATGAAAAAACTTTCATTGCGTCTAGATTTTGCGCCAATGCCATTCCCAAACCAATAGGAATTTCTTTATCATTTAAAAGACTCATTATAATCACCTCATAAATAGTATTTTATAATAACATGATAATATACAAAAAACCAATCATTTATTAAGTAATAAGTTGTGCATTAGATGAAGCTTTAATTTCTTAAGTTGTTCTGCTGTTTAAGGAACCCAATTTGCTTTATATAAAGCGATGTAACTATATAACAAAAGAATTATAATGAATTAAAACAAATATGTTCATCAAATAAACTTTTATAGCGTAAACGTTTCTGCAATGCTAAAATAAAAAGTGCCGCAAACCCTTGATTTTACTGGATTTACGGCACTTTTAAATAAGTCGGGGTAACAGGATTTGAACCTGCGATCTCTGCGTCCCGAACGCAGCGCTTTACCAAACTGAGCCACACCCCGACGAACGTATATATTATACTCAGTTTTACATGAAAAATCAAGAAGTATTTTCTTTTAAGTAATTGCTGCATATTTTAAGATAAACAAACATTATTTTTATGATGATATAATATATACTAAAAAAATATGGAACAAGATGTCAAACTTTACTTTGTAAAATATTTATTTTTACAGGTGTTTTATTTGATAATAATAATCCTATTATTTATTTCGAGTAGACCATCGTCCTTCATTCTTTTTAATTCTCGGAATAGTGAAGGACGCTGCACACCAAAATAATCGGCAAGTTGTTTTTTTGTAATAGGGAGAATAATAGTTTTTGATTTTTGCTCACCGGAAAGTGACATAAAATATTCCATCAAGTTTTCACGAAGATTTTTTTGTGAGTACATTGAAATTTTTTTATTCATGCCCTGTGAATTTGAAGAAATAGAATGTATATACTTAATAACAAAACCATAGTTTTTTAAAAGTTCACATACAGCAGCTTTTGATATATGCAATATTAAACAGTCAGTTGTGCAGTATATATTCATTGGGTAACTGTTATTGCTTCCAAATAGTAAATTTGCACCTATAATAGCCCCTGATTTGAACTCAAACACAACACTTTCTGATCCATTAGAATCAAGAGAGTATGCAACAAGACTTCCCGAGCTGACAAAATCGATAGTAGTACATAGGCTGTCTTGAGTATGTACTGTTGAATTTTTGCTGTAGGATTTTTCGTATATCCCATTTTCTTTTACCAATGTATTTAAAACTTTTTCATTAATATCGGATAAAAGGGGGATTGTTATTAAGCTGATATTCATTATAAAACCTCCTTTTAATTATATTAACAAAAAGAAACCTATGTGTCTATATTTATTCAAATGCAACCAATATACTATTGATATAAATATTGAAGGAGGTATAATATGGACGCATTTACGGTTGCTGTTTGGTTGTTAACAGTAGTTTTGCTAATTTTTTCGTTATTAAAAGATAAAGAAAAGACTAAAAAGGCATTAAGGAATGCATTTGGAATAGGGAGAGGAATGCTTCCGAGTATTTTAACAGTTATTTTTGTAATCAGCCTTTTCCTTGCTATTATTCCGCCTCAGCAAATAGCTGTATTTGTTGAAAATCAAAATACTCTTCTAGCAACAGTAGTTTCTGCAACCTTTGGCACAATTACTTTGATTCCTGCATTTATTGCAATCCCTTTTGTGGGAACTCTCGTAAATGCAGGTGTTGGAATTGTGCCATCTGTTGCTTTCCTAACTACCCTTACAATGGTTGGAGTGGTTACATTTAGTATTGAAAAAGACTCATTTGGCATAAAATTTACGCTTACAAGAAATTTACTTAGCTTTATATTTGCAATTATTATTGCTATAGCAATGGGGGTGGTTATATGATGGCATTAATAAAGAAAATTAAAGACCATATATTCGTCATAATTATTCTTGTTGTGTATATTTCAATATTTATTATTAAACCGCAGATTGGCATAAAAGCATTTAATAATACCAGATATTATATTAAAGAAATGTTAATGATAATGCCTGTGGTATTTTTGCTTACAGCACTTCTTGATACATGGGTTCCTAAGGAATCTATTATGAGGTATCTCGGAAATAAATCAAAGACAAAAGGCATAATACTTTCATTTGTTCTCGGCAGTATATCAGCAGGTCCGATTTATGCTGCATTCCCTATTTGTGTAATGCTTCATAAAAAAGGGGCATCTGTAAGAAATATTGTTATCATACTAAGTTCATGGGCAGTAATAAAAATTCCTATGCTTATAAATGAAATGAAGTTTTTGGGCTTAAAATTTATGACTATCCGCTGGATTTTGACAGTGGTTGCAATATTAATTTTTTCTTGGATTGCTTCAAAAATTGTTAGAGATGATGATATACTACAAAAGAATGATAATTCAAAAACAGGAGTAATTATAAGTAATAATGCCTGTATTGGATGTACTCTTTGTACAAAAAGTTATCCTGAGCTTTTTGAAATGCAAAATAAAAGGGCGATGGTTAAAAAATATGATTTTAAAGTTGATGAGTACAGACTTAAAAAAACTTTAGACAGTTGTCCTGTAAATGCAATAAAATATGTAAAATGAATTCAAGGGGGAACTTTAAAAGTACCCCCTAATTTTTGTTGCTGTTATAACGTATATTCTTCAGGTATTTTATAATTGCTTAGATCAGAATTTAAAATTAGTTCTTTTACTGGTAAAAGATACCCTGATGAAACTGAAAATTCATCTATGCCCATTGCTAAGAAAACTTGGACAAGCTCCTTGTCGGCAGCGGCTTCACCGCAAATACCTATCCATTTTCCTTCTTTATGGATATTATCAGCTGCAAGTTTAATAAGTTTTAGTACAGCTGGATGGTTGACATTGTAAAGAGAAGAAAGCTTAGGATTTTGCCTATCTGCTGCAAGGGTATACTGACATAAATCATTAGTACCTATACTAAAGAAATCAACATGTTTAGCAAGTTTGTCGCTTATAAGCGCTGCAGCGGGTGTCTCTATCATAATTCCTATGGGAATTTCTTTGAAGTCTATATTTTCTGATTTTAGGTCAGAACAGGTTTCAAGGATGAGAGCTTTTGCACGATTGACTTCTTCAATGCACGTAATCATTGGAAGCATAATGTATATGTTTCCAAATGCAGATGCACGATAGATAGCTCTAAGCTGAGTTTGAAAAATATCAGGTCTGTCTAGACATATTCTTATTGCTCGCCAGCCAAGAGCTGGGTTTTCTTCTTTTGGCAGATCAAATGCTTCTGCCTGCTTGTCTGCACCAATATCTAAGGTCCTTATAATAACAGGCTTATCTCCCATTTTCTGTGCAATTGCTTTGTAGACTTCAAATAATTCATTTTCTGTCGGCAGAGTTTTTCTGTCCATATATAAGAATTCACTTCGGAAAAGTCCAATCCCCCTAGCATCATTACGTATAATATTTTCAACGTCTGCGGCTGTAGATATGTTTGCATAAAGCATGACTTTTTGACCGTTCTTTGTTATATTTTCTTTTCCTTTAAGTTTCTCAAGGTCTTCGTTTCTTACTTTCTCAAGTTTACGGCGCTGTTCCAGCATTTCTATTGTGGCACTGTCTGGCTGGATGTATATTTTACCTTCTGAACCGTCGATATATGCTGTTTTACCGTTAACAGAATTATCTAGGCTGTCACCGATATTAATAACAGCAGGAATATCCATAGTTTTTGCAATTATTGATGTATGTGAGGTGGCTGAGCCTTTCCTAATCATAAGGCCATAAACGTGGTTTTTATCAAATCCTGCCGTTTCACTTGGTGTTAGGTCATCTGCAGCAATAATTACATTCCTGGCTGAGTTTATTGAAAATTCTTTTCCAGTTAGAATATTAATTAACCGTTCGGAAATATCTATTACATCATTGGCCCTTTCCTGCATGTAGGGGTTGTCCATTTTTTTAAAATTTTTGGCATATTTTTTTGATATTTGCAAAACAGCATATTCGGCACATACCTTGTTTGAGGCAATATACCTTTCCATTTCGCCAATAAAGTCAGTGTCAGATAGCATAATTTTGTGTGTCTCAAATATCATAGCACTATTTTTGTCAGCTGATTTTTCTGTTTTAGTTTGAAGTTCTTCAAGTTGAGATGCTGCTTTTTCTATTGCAAAATTAAGTCTTCTTGTCTCATCAGATGCATCATAAATTGTTTTTTTAACAACTTCAGATGATGATTTATTTATAAAATATATTTTTCCAACTGCAATTCCGCCGCATACTCCTTTTCCGATAAGTACCTGCATTACACATCACCTCCAATTTAAAAGTTGTTCCTAATAAATTCTAAAACTGCTTTTTCAGCTGTTTCCTCATCATCTCCGCTTATAGCTATGCGAATGCTGTCTCCGCTGCGCACACCTAATCCCATTACAGAGAAGATTTTTTTTGCATCAGCTTCTTTGCCATTGAAATTTATAGTTATTTTTGAGTTATATTTAGCACATTCCTTTACAAGCATTCCTGCCGGTCTGGCATGTATTCCGTTAGGATCAGTTATTCTGTATGAAAATTCTTTCACGTTGATTGCCTCCAAATTAATATAATTTATATTACTATTTTTTCCAGATATAAGATTTTTATGCGTAAAAAAAATCCTGTAAATGATTACAGGATTTTAAAATCAGAGAGTTCTTTCGGATCCCCAAAAGAACAGCGCTATTGTACCAGGACCGGTGTGAGAACCGATAACTGTGCCGATATTGTTTATTAAAACGTTGCCTTTTAAATTAGGGAATGTTGCTTCAACTAGGTTTGCAACACATTTTGCATCATCATAACATGCTGATTGGGAAATAAAGCACTTGCCATTATATTGGGTGCCGTTTTCAGCATATTGTTCCATTCGGGAAACTATCTGGGCTGTTACTTTTTTGAGTCCCCTATATTTGTCACGAGGTATAAGCTTTCCTTCTGAATTCATATTAAGCAAAGGACAAATGTTAAGCAGAGTACCAAAAAATGCAGAGGATTTTGTTATTCTGCCTCCTCTGAAATAAGATGTAAGGTCTGTCGAAAAGAACCAATGATGAACATGAAGTTTTGCATTTTCAATTAATCCAGCAGCTTCGTCAATGCTTTTATCCTCATCTCTTAAATCAGCGGCATAATCAACAAGTAAACCATAACCTGAAGAAGCACATAAAGAATCAATTACAATTATTTTACGGTCGGGATATTTTATCTTTAACTCATCTGAGGCAACTATACATGAGTTATATGTTCCGGATAATCCGGAAGACAATGTTATATGGATTATATCTTCGCCTGATGTGAGTATGGGTTCAAACATATCAATGTATTGGTTTGTGTTTACTTGGGAAGTAGTCGGTTGGGCACCGTCTTTAATTTTTTGATAAAATTCGTCTATTGTCATTGAAATCCCCATGTCGTCATCATATTCTTTTCCGTTAAGCAGAAAATGAAAACAAACATAAGGAATATTTCTATCCTCAAAAAAAGTTTTTGGCATATCAGCCGTTGAACAGCACGTAAGCACAAAATTTGGCATACTTATAGCTCCTTTAAAATTATTTTAGTAAACACAAAGTTGTTAATTAGACAAAAAATCTGTATAAATTTTAAAAACAACTAAATATATATTTCTTATTAAAGTAAAAATGACAATGGTTATAAAGACCATCGTCACCCGGATTATACAATATTTAGCTATTTTATGCAATACCTTATAAATAAAAATATTATGTCATTAAAAGAGTCATTATAACAAGTGCTAAATACACGATTACAATTAAAAAAAATGGTGCGGTAAATATTTTTTCTTCAAATTCTTTTTCGGGATTGTAATCAAATACTGACTCATCAACAATGATGGGAGATTTTTCAACAACATGAAGTGATTTGTTATTTTTAAATCTGCCATATTTACGTCCCATTAACATTATTGTCAGTACGATTATTGGTATTGAAACAAATGTTAGAAAAACGTATGGAAGTACCATTTGTGAAATGCTAATATCAGATGCAGCGGCAGCTTCTCCTAAAGTATTTGTTAATTCTCCTGATATTTCATTAAAGTTAACTCTTGAGAGCATTAGGCGCGAAAAATTAATAGTAAAGTGAAGTATCATTGTAGGAAATATTGATTTTGTTCTGTAAACTACTATACATGAAATAATGCCCATCGCAAATGCATATAAAAACTGCTGAGCGCTGAAATGACCGAAGCCAAAGAGCAGTCCGGCTATTATGCATGCTTTTTTAAGTGAAACGTTTTTTAAATGAGAGAAAACTATTCCTCTGAAAAACAGTTCTTCAAAAAAAGCCGGAATAACGGCAACTGCAATAATTGAATAGATTAAAGGTGAGTCTATTGTTTGGTATAAATATTCAGACACTTCATTTGGAAAAATTAATGTAGATAAAAGGGAAAGAAGCGTCATTAACGGTTCAATCGCTATTGCAAGTATTATTGAAAGAACAATATCCATCAAGCTGATCCTGTTTATCATAAGTACATTTTTGGGAGCTTCTTTTGCTATTGCCAAGCAAATTAATATTAACGGAACAAACAATGCAAGCTGTCCGAATATATTATAAAGCATTATATCCATAGAATACGTACTCGGAATAACAGCCATCAAAAGAGAACTTCCAAAATAAATCAATGTAAATATTATAAAAAACAGATATGCTTTATTTACTCTGGTCAATCTAAAAACTCCTTAATTATCAATTTCTCCGTCGGAGCTGTTTTCGTTCCACTGCTCATTGGATTCATCAGGTATGTCCGGTGCGCCATTTGGATATTTTGCCCTGTAACGTTTGTTGATTGCCTCTGATACAAAAAGCTTGACTGATGCAACAACAGGAACTGAGATAAACATACCCAACGGACCTCCGAAATATGCTCCGATGGCAATTGAAAAAAGAACTTGAAGCGGAGTAAGTCCTGTAGGATCACCAAGCAGTCTTGGACAAATAACATAATTATCTATTTGCTGAATGATCAGTATATATATAAGCAGCCATAATGCCTTCATAGGATCAACCAACAATACTATGAAAACAGATGGTACAGTTCCTATGAACGGTCCAACATATGGTATCATATTTGTTATGCCGATTACAACGCTTATAACTAAAGCGTAAGGTATTCGTAAGATACTTAAACCAATAAAACACATAACACCAAGAACAATTGCATCAAGCAATTTACCAAGCACGAAACTCTGGAATATAATATTTACCCGCTGCATATTTTGGATAAAGGTTTCTGCGGTTTGTTCTTTTAATGTTGTAAGGCATAATTTTTTGCATGCGCCAACAAGCTGTTCTTTTGTTGCAAGCATATAGAAACTTATAACTATACCTATTATAAAGTTTATTACTGATGATACAGCATTTACAGTGCTGTTAATAAATATACTCATATTATTCCCGCCTTTGAGGTAACTTTCCACAAAAGTTGGAAGATTAGAGATTTTATCCTGAAGGGGAACAATAAATTTCATAATTGTGTTAATAACTGTTTCTTTTGTGTTGGGGTCAAGAATTGAAAGATAGTCTGGAATCTTTTCTACTAAGCTGTTCATATTATCTGGAACAGCATTTGCAAGCATAGTAAAGCTCTTTGCTATTGTAGGTATCATGAAAACCATTAACCAAATAAAACAACCGATAAACATAGTATATGTTATAAAAATAGTTATGTTTCTTAGCGTCCGAGGCTTTTTCCTTAACCGTTCATTATATGAACCGATGAATTTTTCTAGGAAGTTAACGAGCGGCGTAAAAAAATAAGCGATACAAAATCCATAAATAAATGTAATTAATATATCTTTTATCTTACTAAAAAATACGCCGATAGAAATAAAAATAGTGTCCAAATTGTCAAGAAGCCTTGAAAGTATTATACATGCTGCAAGCACGGCAAAACTGTATAATGCTATTTTCATATATTTTTTGTCAATCTTGATTTTCTTCATCAAAAATCACCTCCGGAGACGGATATACTTGTGTCTGATTAGCTTACTCAATTCTATCATAGAGATGAATGTTTTTCTACTATTAAAATAATGATTTTAGATTGTTTATAAAAATCTTAAATATACTTTAAGGAAGGTTTAATCCAATTGACTCAGCGTAAGTACTGACGGTATACTGTGGAAAAGAGGGAACCGAAACTTATATAAATTATATAAATACCGTGGAGGGACAAAAATGGCTGAGGAAGAAAAAATAAAGAGCTTTGCCGAGGATTTTAAAAAGATTGAAGATGAAATATCAAAGGATATAATAGGGCAGAAAGATATAATTCGCAAAATAATAATTTCTATGATTGCGGAGGGAAATGTATTGCTTGAAGGTCTTCCTGGAACAGGCAAAACCCAGCTTGTAAAAACCGTTGCAAGGGTAATGGACTTAAGCTTTTCAAGAATTCAGTTTACACCTGACCTTATGCCTGCAGATGTTACAGGAACAAATATGATGGATGCTGAAACGGGTTCTATTTCTTTCAAAAAAGGACCTGTATTTGCAAATATTGTGCTTGCAGATGAAATAAACCGTGCTACTCCAAAGACACATTCGGCTCTGCTTGAAGCAATGCAGGAAAAGACCGTAACAGCCGGCAATACAACATACAAATTGCCTGATCCGTTTTTTGTTCTTGCAACCCAGAATCCGCTCGAACTGGAAGGAACGTATCCTCTGCCGGAGGCTCAGCTTGATCGTTTTATATTTAAGCTTGACGTAAAGTTCCCAACTGAGGAAGAGCTTTTAAATATTGTTAATATAACGACTGGAACAAGAGGAGCGGAAGCTCAAAAGCTTTTTAATGCTGATAAGATAAAAGAAATGAGAGATGTTGCGCTTGAAGTGCCTGTTGCAGACGCAGTTGCTAAATATGCTATGGAAGTAATAATTAAGAGTCACCCAGAACTTGAAAAATCACCCGAACTCATAAAGAAATATGTACGTTACGGGGCAAGCCCCAGAGGTGCACAGGCAATAATCAGGACTGCAAGAATCAATGCGCTTGCAAGCGGAAGATATAATGTTTCTTATGATGACATTAAGGCAGTGGCATATGATTCTCTTAGACACAGGGTATTTTTAAATTTTGAGGCTCTTTCAGATGGTGTAGGTGTTGAAAATATAATTGGTGAATTGTTAAAAGAGAAAGCTTGAGAGGAAAATAGATATGTTAAAGGACATACTTACAAATAAATATCTTTCTAAGCTTGAAGTGCTTGATATGGCTGTTAAGAAAAGACTGGCATCAGCACCTGCATCAGGTGCTAGGAAATCTTCTGCCAAAGGTTCATCATTGGAATTTTCGGATTTCAGAGAATATGCTCAGGGTGACGATTTAAGGCGTGTTGACTGGAACGGTTATGCTCGTTTCGGAAGGCTTTATACAAAGCTTTTCAATGAAGAAAGACAGGCATCGGTAAACATAATAATTGATGGAAGCCAGTCTATGCGTTTTTATAAAGATAAGTGGGAGTATGCAGCTGCTTTTGCTGCTTCGGTTTCATATATTGCTTTAAATAATTCTGATATGGTTAATATTTTTATTACAAATGGAACAGAGATTGAAAAATGTATCGGACTGGTTTCAAAGCAGTCGTTTACTAAAGCAGTAAAGTTTTTGGATATTGATAGAAACGGCAGTATTACAAGACTTAATGAGTCGATAAAAAAGCTTTCTTATGAAAGACTTGGTGATGGAATTACTGTTGTTATATCTGACTTTTTTTCTGAGGATGGATATGATAGTGCTGTTAAATTTTTAAGAAGCAAAAAACAAGCTGTAAATATGGTTCAGATACTTGATAAGCAGGAAGCAATGCCTCAAGAACGTGGAAATGTAAGGCTGATTGACAGTGAAACATGCGGAACTAGAGAGCTTGAGCTGACTAATGAGCTTTTGGATAGGTATACGCATGCACTTGATACATTCCGTGCGGAAATTCGTGAATTTGCGATTAAAAATGAAACAGGATTTTATGCCTTTGACACATCAATGCCGTTAATTGCTGTTGTTGGAGAAATATTGAAATAAAATAAGTCTGTCGAAAAAAGATTTCGGCAGACTTTTTGTTATTTTTGCTGTTGTAATCGAAATATATTTGTGAAAGCTTGTAATATGTGTTAAAATAATATATCAAAGATTTTTAAAGGGTGATATATAATGAAACTTGGCTATCTTGGCCCAATAGGAACATTTTCCGAACAGGCGGCGTTAATATATTCAGGCAGTTTAAATATAGATTGTGAATTTGAAAAGTTTTTTTCAATTTCTGATGTAATAACTGCCGTTCAAAATGGGACAATCGACGAAGGAATTGTGCCGCTGGAGAATTCTATTGAAGGCACGGTAACAAGTACTGTTGATACTCTGATTTTTGATTCTGAACTTTTTATTAAAAATGAGCTTATTCTAAAGGTTAATCAGAACATGATGGTTAAACCTGGAACTAATATGAAGGATATAAAAAGAATAATATCTCATCCTCAGGGCATAGCTCAGTGCAGAAAATATATAAAAGAATTGGGAATAAATGAAACAGCGGCTATTTCATCAACAGCGGAAGTGCGCATAAAGTATCAGATGGTGACGGCACTTTGACAGCAATTGCGCCTGAGAGAGCAACTGAGGTATATGGCCTTGAAATAATAGGCAGGGATATAGCTGATGACAACACAAATTCTACACGATTTGTTGTGATTTCAAAAAAAGAGAATAAACCTGAGGCTAATAAAAAAACAAGCATTGCTTTTACTCTAGATAATGATAACAGTCCGGGAAGGCTGTACAGAGTTTTGGATATACTTAATATTTATGAGATAAATATGATTAAGATTGAATCTCGTCCTGCAAAGCATAAACTTGGGACTTATGTGTTTTATATAGACCTTATTGCCTATAATAATGAAGATCTTAATGATGCAATGAAAATGTTGAAAAGGAAGGTAGCATTCTTTAAATACTTAGGCAGCTACTCATCAATTGATTAAAAGTGGAATGGTGATTGTGCTATGGATAATGATTATATTAAAAAGGAAAAGAATGAACTGTTTACTATAATATTTTTTGCTGCTGCGGGTATAATTAGCGTTTTAATAGGTGGTATCATTGGTGTAATAATTATAATTGCTGCTTCGTTAATCGTGTTCGCAATTAAAAAAAATAAGAATAAACAGCACGCAAAGGTAATAGAAGAAGTCAATATAGAAGATATTGACGATGAACCTGAGGTTGTTGTTAAAAACGATATTCCGGTTCCTTACGTTGTAATAAATGGTGATTATAATGTAATTGGATGCAATGAAGGATTTTTACAGTTAATGGGTTTAAAATTCTTTACAGATATAAATATAAAAGAAAGAATACCTGAATATAATGAACATCTTAATAATCAAATTGTCACAATAGGAGACAGATATTACAGAATATATTCTTCACATGCTGAACTTGCTGACGGCGATATAGCGGACTCTCTTTGCTTTATGGATGTGACTGAGATAAATACGCTCAAAAAAAATCTCGAGAATTATAAAACTGTTGTAGGCTTGATTTATATAGACAATTATGATGAAGTCATTGAAAGTGTAGATGATTCAGTTGTACCTATGCTCACAGCAATTGTAGACAGAAAGTTAACAGCTATGATACATGAAGCAAGGGGCATACTTAAGAAAACTGAGAAAGACCGATATTTCTTTTGTATAACTACTGAGGAACTTGAAAAGTTACAGAAAACTAAGTTTGATATATTAAATGAAATAAGAGAGATAACAATCGGTGAACATATTCCTGTTACACTAAGTATTGGTATAGGCATTGGAGAGGTTTCACTTGAAGCGGCAATGAAGAGTGCAAAAGCTGCTATTGACCTTGCGCTTGGACGCGGCGGTGATCAGGCTCTTATCAAGAATGGAGAAAAATATATATTTTATGGCGGAAAAAGCGGAGAGGTTTCTCATAATGCAAGAATTAGAGCAAGAGTTAAGGCTGATGCATTATCGGAACTTATTGTTGAATCAGAAAAGATATATGTTATGGGACATAAAATTGCCGATTCAGACTGTGTTGGTTCAGCTATAGGTATATACCGTATTTCAAAGTCGTTTGGAAAAGAGTGCAGAATAATTCTTGACTATATTCCACATAGCATATTAAAAACAATTTCAAAATTTACTGATAGCCAGGATTATGAAAATTTGATAATCAATTCTCAGCAGGCTTGGCAGGATATTACTGATAATACACTTTTGGTTATACTGGATACTCATATTAACAGCAGAGTAGAGTCTGTAGATGTTCTCAATAAAGCATCAAAGGTTGTTGTTTTTGATCACCATAGGAAGAGTACGGATTTTATTGATAAGGCTGTTATGGTATATCATGAACCATATGCGTCTTCAACAAGTGAACTTATTACTGAAATGATACAGTATATTGGAGAAAAGGTTAAACTTAAGCCGGTTGAAGCAGATGCGCTTCTTGCCGGAATTACTGTTGATACTCAGAATTTCAGCATGAAAACCGGAACTATAACATTTGAAGCAGCAGCATTTCTTAAACGCTGCGGTGCTGACGGTATACGAGTAAGAAAGCTTCTTCAGGAGGATTTAAGCGTATTTAGGGCAAAAGCTATTGCTGCTGCTAATACTGAAATGATTGCCGACGGTATGTATTTGTCTGTTTGTCCTTCGGATTACGGCAATTCGGCAGTTACTGCGGCTCAGACAGCTGATGAGCTTCTTGACGTTGAAGGAATAAAAGCATCTTTTGTTCTATGTGATGATAAGGATACTATTTTTGTAAGTGCAAGAAGCTTGGGAGAAATTAACGTACAGGTTATATTGGAGAAAATAGGCGGCGGCGGACATCAAACTATAAGCGGAGCACAGTTTAAAGAAACAACTATTGATGAGGTTAAAGAAATTGTCAAAAACGCCGTTAAACAATATATGGAGGAGGCTAACTAAATGAAACTTATTTTGTTGGAAGATGTTAAAGGTGTAGGTAAAAAAGGTGACTTAGTAAATAAAAATGATGGATACGCCCTTAATTTTCTTATACCCAAAAAACTTGCTGTCGAGGCAACAAATGCAAATATAAATGAACTGCAGTTTAAGAAAAAAGCTGAGGAAAAAAAGAAAAAAGAAGAGCTTGATGAGGCAACAAGAATCGGTGAAGAGCTTAAAGAGAAGATTGTAAAGGTAAAAGTAAAAGCAGGAGAAAATGGAAAGGTTTTCGGCTCTGTTACAAATAAGGAGATTGCAGCGGCTCTTGCAGCACAGACTGGAATGGAAATAGATAAGAAGAAGATTACATTTGATGACCCACTAAAAATGGTTGGAAGAAGAATAGTAAAGGTTAAGCTTCATCCGCAGGTTACTGTTGAGCTTACTGTTGAAATATCTGGTGAATAAAAGGAGTTTTTTCGGTGGAGCAAAATTCTAATGATATAAATTTAATGCAAAAAAGGATGCCCCATGATACCGATGCAGAACAAGCTGTTCTCAGCTCTATATTTATGGACAGAGATGCGGCTTCAGAAGCTTTTGAATTACTCAAGGCCGAAGATTTCTATGCCCCGGAAAATAGGGCTGTTTTTGAGGCTGCATTTGAGCTTTATTCAAAGGGTGTACCAATTGACGTTGTTACGGTAAAAAATAAGCTTGAAGAAAAAAATATTTTTGCTGAAATAGGCGGAGTTGAGACGCTTGCAAATATAGTTGGTGCGGTAGGAAGTTCTGTTAATGTAAAAAGCTATGCCAAAATAGTTGAAGAGAAAGCTGTACTAAGAAGGCTTATTAAGCTTTCCGGAGAAATCTCTGAAAACAGTTATAAGGGCGGCGGAAGCATTAATGAAATATTGGACAAAGCTGAAAAAGGTATTTTTGATGTAATGCAGAACAGAAATACCGATAGCTTTTCTTCAATAATGGATGTTGCGTACAGTACCTTTGCAAAAATAGAAGAAATATATAGTTCTGATGAGAAGATAACAGGAATATCGACGGGCTTTGTTGATTTTGATTCTAAAACTGCAGGCTTGCAGAAATCTGATTTTATTCTTATTGCTGCCAGACCATCTATGGGAAAAACAGCTTTTGCTTTGAACATAGCCCAAAATGCGGCTGTTAAGCAGAAGATTCCTGTTGCCATATTTTCCTTGGAAATGAGTAAGGAACAGCTTGTTAACCGTATGCTATGTGCTGAGGCTCTTGTTGATGCTCAGAAGGTCAGAACGGGCGAGCTTGACTCAAATGACTGGAACAAGCTGGTGGAGGCTATGGGAGTTCTCAGTGAGGCTCCAATATACATAGATGATACACCGGGTATTTCTGCTATGGATGTCAGGGCAAAGTGCAGAAGGCTGAAGCTCGAAAAAGGCCTTGGATTAGTTGTTATTGATTATCTTCAGTTGATGAGCGGCAATAATGGCAGAAATGACTCAAGACAGCAGGAGATTTCTGAAATATCCCGTTCGCTTAAAGCAGTTGCAAGGGAGATTGATGCACCTGTAATTGCACTTTCACAGTTATCTCGTGCATGTGAGCAGCGTGCAGACCATAGACCAATGCTATCTGATCTTCGAGAATCAGGGGCAATTGAGCAGGATGCGGATGTCGTTACATTTTTGTACAGAGATGAATATTATTTCCCTGAATCAGAAAAAAGAATATGGCTGAGTTAATAATTGCTAAACAGAGAAATGGCCCAACGGGTACGGTTAACCTTACTTGGCTTGGGCAATATACAAAATTTGCAAATATGGCTCCTCAATATTAATATAAAAAAATTCAAAAAATAAATATTTATATACAATATTAAAGAAAACCTTGATATTTTATGAGATTTGATATAGAATAAGAATTGTATTTTTTTATAGGAGGTGTTTTCCGATGGCATACCGTATTGGTTCAGAATGCATCGGCTGTGGTGCATGTACAGCTGATTGTCCTACATCTTGTATCGTTGAGGACGGTGGTATCTTCAAAATCAATGAAGCAGATTGCATTGAATGTGGCGCTTGTGCAGGCAGCTGTCCTGTTGGAGCTCCCAAGCTTGTTTAATTATAAGAAGATATTATGTAGATCTACATAAAAAAGGAACTGCAATTTGCAGTTCCTTTTTTCTTGTCTAAAAATAGTATTTTACTTTAAGACAAAGTTGTTGACAAATAATAAATTGGTAATATTTTATAATTAGAATTAAATTTTTCATTAACATAAATTGTATTAAAAATAGACTTTTTGTAAAACATTTTAAAATACATGCTTGTTTTAATTAAAATTGCACTATGTTAACATAAAAAAGAGCGCGTTATAAATTATTACGACAAAATTATATATATATTGCACAAAACAGACTGAAAAAAAGTAACTATTTTTAAAAAAGTGCGAAGAATATATTGTTTTTATGGAGATGGCAGTGCTATACTTAAAATATGGTTAAACCTCGGAATAGTGGCAGATTTTCCGGGGGAACTTAAACAACCCGATTGGGTGATAAACTACCATATTTCAAGGGAGGAAAAACTATATGAAGAGAAGAATTTTAGCACTTGCAGTTGCTGCTGTTATGACATTAGGTCTTGTGGCATGCAGCAGCGCATCTAGTACATCAGGCGGAAGCCAGCAATCAGCCGATATGCCCAAAGTCGGCGTACTTATTTATAAGTATGATGATACATATGTATCAACAGTTAGAAATGCTATTCAAACAGCTCTTGATGGAAAAGCAGAAATTATTATGCAAGATGGTAAAGGTGATCAGGCTACTCAGAATGACCAGCTTGACGTAATGATTGAAAAAGGCGTAGATGTTCTTTGTGTAAATATGGTTGATGCAAAAGCAGCTCAGGGTGTTGTTGATAAAGCCAAAGAAGCCGGAATTCCTTTGATTTTCTTTAACAGAGAACCTGATACAGATGTTGTTAAGTCATATGATAAGGCAATTTTCATTGGTACAAACGCAGAAGATGCAGGTAAGATGCAGGGCGATATTATTAAAGAACTCTTTGATAAGCATCCTGAATATGATATAAACGGAGACGGGGCAATACAATATGTAATGTTCCAAGGCGAACCTGATAATCCTGAAGCTATTGCTCGTACACAGTATTCAGTACAGCAGGCAGAAGAAGATGGATGCACAATGGAGCGTATTGGTGAAATTCAGGTATGTAACTGGGATACAGAACAGGCCCAGAAGGCTATGGAAGCTATCCTTGCTGCAAACGAAGGAAAAATCGAGCTTGTTATTGCCAATAATGACGGTATGGCAATCGGCTGTATAGCTGCTCTTTCAAATATTGGATACAATGTTGAAGGCGGAGATAAATACATCCCTGTTATTGGTGTTGATGCAACAGATGCAGCAAAAAGATGCAATTGCAAAAGGTACAATGAGTGCTACAGTTCTTCAAGACGGTGAGGCAATGGGTAATGCTGTCGCAGCCATTGCTCTTAATGCTGCAAGCGGTTCAGATTACCTTGCAGGAACAGATTTTGCTTATGACGATACTGGAGTAGCAGTTCGTATTCCTTACGCACCTTACACAGCAGAGTAAAAGCTAGAGGTATATCTTTAATTTATAGCGCAGCGGTAGTAAATACCGCTGTGTTTTTAAATAACATTAATACGATATGTTAAATAGTATAGGTTAGGAATAACCTAGCTTGGGCTTTTAACATAATAATGCAGGAAGCGTGGTGATTTAAATGGCTGACAACGAATATGTACTTGAAATGATAGATATAGAAAAGCAATTCCCGGGTGTTAAAGCTTTGGATCATGCACAGCTTAGACTAAGACCGGGCACTGTTCACGCTCTCATGGGTGAAAATGGAGCAGGAAAATCAACTTTAATGAAGTGTTTATTTGGAGTCTACAAAGAAGATAAGGGTACTATATTTATTAATGGTGTTGAAACGCACTTTGCTGGTCCTAAAAATGCTCTTGATAATGGTGTGGCCATGGTTCATCAGGAGCTTAATCAAGTTTTAAAAAGAAGTGTTATGGAAAACATATGGCTCGGGCGTTTTCCAAAGAAAGATGGTTTGGTTAGCAATACCAAAATGTATGAGATGACTAAAAAGGTTTTTGACGATTTGGAAATACCGGTAGATCCCAAAGTTATAATTGGAAAGCTATCGGTAAGCCAGAGACAGATGGTTGAAATTGCAAAAGCCGCTTCATATAATGCTAAAATTTTAGTTTTGGACGAGCCTACTTCTTCCTTAACAGAAAAAGAGGTTGAACATTTATTTAAGATAATAAACAAGCTGCGAGATAAAGGCGTAGCTATGGTTTATATAAGTCATAAGATGGAAGAAATTCTTCGTATTTCAGACGAAGTTACTATAATGCGAGATGGAAAATGGATTACTACTGAGAAGGCAGAAGATCTTACAACAGATAAGATTATTAAGCTTATGGTAGGACGAGAGCTGACAAATCGTTTCCCTCCGAAAACCAATGTACCTGGTGAGATTATGCTTGAGGTCAAGAATTTGACCGGAAAATATACTCCAACTTGCATGGATGTAAGCTTTGAACTCCATCGAGGAGAGATTCTTGGTGTTGCAGGGCTTGTTGGAAGCCGCAGAACTGAGCTTCTTGAAACAATTTTTGGAGTTGCTCATCATGAAAGCGGTGAAATAATACTTGATGGAAAGCCAATAGATAATAAGAACAGTCAAGTAGCAATTAAAAACGGTTTTGCACTTCTTACTGAGGAGAGACGAGCGACGGGTATTTTCCCTGGAATGAGTATTCGTTTTAATTCAGTAATTGCAAATCTAAAATCTTATATAACGAGTGGGTTACTTTCAAGTAAAAAAATGGGTGATGATACCAAATGGGTTATTGACAGCATGAAGGTAAAGACTCCGTCGCAGAAAACTGCTATACGCTCACTTTCCGGAGGAAATCAGCAGAAAGTTATTTTCGGACGATGGCTTCTTACTAATCCTGAAGTATTATTACTGGATGAACCGACCAGGGGTATTGATGTCGGTGCTAAATATGAAATTTATCAACTTATTATAAATCTTGCTAATGATGGAAAAGGAGTAATAATGGTATCGTCAGAGATGCCGGAGCTTCTTGGAATATGCAATAGAATTGCAGTAATGTCAAACGGACATCTTGCGGGCATTCTTAATGGTGAGGACGCTACTCAGGAAGAAATAATGCGTCTTGCAGCTATGTACATTTAAGGAGGGAATAAATTATGGGAAAAGAGAATACTTGGAAAGACGTATTGCTTAATTACGCCCTGTATATTATTTTGGGAATTATGATAGCAGGTGTTGTTATTGCCGACAGATCCTTCCTTTCAGCAAATAATATGTGGAAAATATTAGCTCAGGCATCAACAAGAGGAATAATGGCGCTTGGTGCAGCCGGACTTATTGTACTTGCAGGCACCGACCTTTCTGCAGGACGAATAATTGGATGCGGAGCTGCAATATCTGCTTCGCTTTTGCAGAGTGTTACATATGCATCGCGTATGTACCCGCAGATAACAAAGCCACTTCCGTTAATTGTGCCTCTTGTTTTGGCAGTAATAGTATGCGTTTTATTTAGTTTGTTAAATGGTTTTGGTGTTGCAAAGCTTAATATGCATGCATTCATCATTTCTCTTGGTACTCAGCTTATTGCATATGGTGTATTATGTTTATATATTGATAGCCAGAAGGGCGGGGCTCAGCCTATTGCCAGTCTTGATCAAAGATTTATTGATTTTGTAAATGGAAAGTATTTTGACGTAATACCCCACTTGGTAGTTTTTCTTGCAATTGCTGCGGTAATTATGTGGTTTGTCTGGAATAAAACTACACTCGGAAAAAATATGTTTGCTATTGGCGGCAATAAAGAAGCTGCTGCAGTTTCTGGAGTAAATGTAGAAAGGAATATTATGCTTGTATACCTTGTTGCAGGAGTACTTTATGGCGTTGCTGCGTTCCTTGAAGCAGGACGTGTTCAGTCTGTTACAACAGCAACAGGTCTTAACTATGATCTTGATGCAATCTCGGCCTGTGTTATCGGTGGTGTTTCATTCAGCGGTGGTGTTGGTACAATTCCGGGTGTGCTTATCGGAGTTATAATTCTTCAGGTTATAAATTACAGTTTGTATTATTTAGGAATTAATCCATATTTGCAGTACATAATAAAAGGCCTTATAATCATACTTGCGGTTGCTATTGATGTGCGTAAGTACATTGCAAAGAAATAATAAAACAGGTTATTCGAAGAAATATTCTTGCGGATACTTTGAGCCCTCATCGGAATATTCCGGCGGGGGTTTGCTGTTTAAAATGGCATGAGAGGATAAACTAATGAGTGAATACAAAAAAATATTATCAGATGATGAGCTGTTGAAAAGGCAAAAAGTACTTGAAGAAAAGGAACGTGCCCTTAATAAAAAAGAGAAAGAACTAAATGCTTTGGATAAAAAGATTACAGGCGCAAAATATAATTTATATTCTCATATTAATGCAACAAAAGAAACTATGAACAAGATAGTTGCAAGTATTTCAATAGTTCTTGTTATTGCTGTAATAATTGCTATTGCAACTAGAGGATAGGAGGCTAAATATGTGCCCTGTTACAGATAAAAGACTTGAAGAAGTTTATCCTGGGTTTTTGGGAAAACCAGAGTATTACAAAAAGAGATTAGAGAAAGTATGTGAGGGATTTAAAAGTACATTTGAAGGAAATTTCAAATAAAATAAGGATATTTTCTGCTCCCGGAAGAAGCGAAATGGAGGAAATGTACTGACCATCAGCATGGGTGTGTACTTGCGGCGGCGGTTGATATGGATATACTTGCGGCGTCTGCGCCAAATGGGACAAATACAATAAGACTGCTTTCGGATAAGCAATGGTTGTAATTTCATTGGATAACCTTACGCCTATTAGAGTGAAGTAAATACGTCTTCAGCATTAATAAGAGGTGTATCTGCTACTTAAGCTTACTGAAATGGGTTATGAAATAAAGGGCTTTGATGCATATTTGATTTCTGATGTGCTGAAAGGAAGCGGACTTTCTTCATCGGCTGCATTTGAGGTTATTCTTGGGGTGATAATGAATGGACTTTTTTGCAAAGGACAAATTGATGCAGTTAAATTGCTCCAAATAGGACAGTATGCAGAAAATGTATTTTGGAAAGCCAAGCGGACTGATGGACCAAGCCGCTTCATCTGTTGGGGGAATAGTAGCAATTGATTTTAAGAATGTTAATGAGCCAGCTGTAAGAAAGTTGGATTTTGATTTTTCTAAAACTGGGTATGCTTTATGCATTATAGATTCAGGGGCTGATCATGCTGATCTTACAGACGAATATGCTGCTATCCCCAGAGAGATGAAAGCGGCAGCCAGTAAGGTTGGAAAAGATGTACTAAGGGAAACAACTTTAAATGAAATATTAGATAATATATCAGATGTAAGAAAAGCGGCGGGAGACAGAGGTGTTTTAAGAGCTTTGCATTTCTTCCGTGATAATGAAAGGGCAGTAAAAGAGGCTGAATTGCTTGAAAGAGGAGATTTTGACGGATTTCTTGCGCTTATAAAGGAATCTGGGCGTTCGAGCTGGATATGTATTTACAGAATGTTTCTGTGTGCGTGGCTTTCATCAAGAGGTTGCCTATTCTCTTGCAATGTGTGATATAATCTTAAACGGAAAAGGAGCTTATCGTGTACATGGCGGAGGATTTGCGGGTACAATACAGGCATTTGTTCCCGAGTTTATGCTTGATGAGTTTAAGATTAAAATTGAGAAGACAATAGGTGAAGGATGCTGTCATATACTTTCAATAAGAAATGAAGGCGGCATCGAATTGACTGAAGGAGAGTGAAATATATGGCTATTTTGGTATTAGGAGGAGCAGGGTATATCGGATCACACACAGTTAAAGCATTATGTGATGAAAATGCAGATGTAGTTGTGGCAGATAACCTTATTACCGGACATGCCGAAGCTATTGACAATAGGGCACGTTTTTATGAGGGAGATTTAAGAGACATTGAATTCTTAAATAATCTTTTTAAAAAGGAAAAAATAGATGCAGTTATTCACTTTGCTGCTTATTCCCTTGTTGGAGAAAGTGTTGTTGATCCGCTTAAATATTATGATAATAACCTTTGCGGAACTAAGGTGTTGCTTGAAAGCATGGTTAAAAATAACGTAGACAAAATTGTGTTTTCATCAACGGCGGCAACTTATGGTGAACCTGAAAGAGTGCCTATTATGGAAAATGACCGTACAGAGCCGACAAATCCTTATGGAGAAACAAAGCTTTCGATGGAAAAGATGTTTAAGTGGACAGGTAATGCACATGGTTTAAGATTTGTATCACTTAGATATTTTAATGCATGTGGTGCAGATGAGAGCGGAAAGATCGGAGAAGATCATAATCCGGAAAGTCATCTTATTCCCATAATTCTTCAGGTGCCCAATGGAAAAAGGGAGTTTGTAAGCATTTTCGGAACAGATTATCCTACACCTGACGGAACTTGCATAAGAGATTATATACATGTTACAGACCTTGCACAGGCTCATATTCTTGCTGTTAAATACCTTATGTCAGGCGGAAAAAGCGATATTTTCAATCTTGGAAACGGAGTAGGATTTTCTGTAAAAGAGGTTATAGAAACGGCAAGGAAAGTTACGGGTCATACTATTCCTGCAAAAGAAACACCAAGACGAGCAGGTGATCCAGCACAGCTTATTGCATCTAGCGGAAAAGCGAAAAAAGTTTTAGGCTGGAAGCCTGAACATGACAGTCTTGAAGAAATAATTGCTTCGGCATGGAACTGGCATAAAAAACACCTGATGGATTTAAAAAATAAAGGGGAGGTTTTATAATGAACACTAATGAAGCTGTTAAGGCACTTGTTAAATATGGCATAGATAAGGAACTTATTGGCGAAGAAGACGAGACATATGCTATTAACAGTATTTTGGCTGTTTTAGGTCTTGATTCTTTTGAACCGCATGATGCAAATAATGAATACAGCCTTGAAAATATACTTAAAACACTAATAGATGATGCGGTAAGCAGAGGTGTTATCACCGATAATATTGAGGAAAAAGATTTGCTGGATACTAAGGTAATGGGAACTATAACACCGTTTCCTAGAGAAGTTATAAGCAAGTTTTGGATTAAATATTTGCAGTCACCAAAGGCGGCTTCTGACTGGTATTATGATTTTTCACAGAATACCAACTATATCAGACGTGACCGAATTAAAAAAGATATGAAATGGCAGACTGACACTGAGTATGGCAAGTTGGACATTACAATTAATCTATCTAAGCCAGAAAAAGACCCAAAGGCAATTGCTGCTGCCAAAAATGCACCTCAGTCAGGATATCCAAAATGTCAGCTTTGTGCTGAAAACGAAGGTTATGCCGGAAGAATTGGTCATCCTGCTAGACAAAATCATAGGATTATACCTTTGAATCTTGCGGAAGAACAATGGTATTTTCAATACAGTCCATATGTATATTACAATGAGCATTGTATAGCACTTAACAGCAAGCATATACCAATGAAGATTGATAAAATGACATTTAATAAGATGTTTGATTTTATTAAAATATTCCCGCATTATTTTATTGGAAGCAATGCAGATTTGCCTATAGTAGGCGGTTCAATATTATCCCATGACCATTTTCAGGGCGGCAATTACAGCTTTGCCATGGAACGTGCGGCGGTTGAAACAAAATTGGTTTTTGATTGCTATGAGGACATTGATGCCGGCATAGTAAAATGGCCAATGTCAGTTATACGTTTAAATGGTCCTGATTCTGACAGAATTATTGAGCTATCTGTTAAAATTCTTGATAAATGGCGTTTGTATACTGATGAAGATGCTTTTGTTTATGCTAAAACAGATGGTGAAGTGCATAATACCATTACTCCCATTGCAAGAATGAGAAATGGAAACTATGAAATTGACTTGGTTTTGAGAAATAATATTACTACAGAGGACAGGCCTCTTGGTTATTTTCATCCTAACCCAAGCCTTCACCACATTAAGAAGGAAAATATAGGACTGATTGAGGTTATGGGCTTGGCTGTGTTGCCTTCAAGACTGAAAAAAGAACTTACTGCACTGGAAACTTCAATTATAACGGAGAAGAATTTGTATGACGATGAAATTACTGCTAAGCATGCAGACTGGGCTTATGAATTTTTAAAAAAATATGATGAGGTTGATATATCTAACATAGACAACGTTGTAAAAAATGAGGTAGGGCTTGTTTTTCTTGATGTGCTAAAGGACGCTGGAGTTTTTAAGCGTACTGACAAAGGCCAAAAAGCATTTATCAAATTTGTTGAGGAGTGCGGAGGACATGAAAATAGAAACTAAACTGTTTGGAAAAACAGCTTTAGGCAAAACTGTATTTGAATATGTTATGTCTGAAGAAAATGGCATTACAGTCAAACTTATTTCATATGGTGCTGCTGTTTGTTCTATCATTCTTCCTAATGGAAAAGACATAGTTCTCGGCTTTGACAGCATAGATGGTTATGAATGCCACGACAAGTATATGGGTGCAATTGTTGGAAGATGTGCAAACAGAATTGGAAAAGGACGGTTTATGCTCAATGGTAAAGAGTATAATCTGGCTGTAACAACGGTCCAAATCATCTTCAGGCGGAATAATTGGATTTGATAAAAGTTTGGAGAGCGTAATAAACGACAATTCAGTTGAATTTTTCTTAACGCTGAAAATGGAGAGAAGGTTACCCGGGAATTTGAATGTAAAGGTAATCTAAAGCTTAATGATAACAGGCTTGATATGAATACTATGCTGTTTCCGATTCAGATACCGTAGTTAATATAACTAATCACACGTATTTTAATCTTAACGGCCATCAGAATGGCGGCATAGAGAACCATCTGCAATATTTATACCGATGAGTTTCGAGATAGATGAATACGGTTGCTCTACCGGAAAAATTTCAAGTGTTCAGGATACGTGCTTTGATTTCAGAGTCGGTAAAGCAATAGGAAAGGATATAGACGCCAATTGTGAACAGATAAGGTTTGGAGCTGGATATGACCATAATTTTATACTGAAAAAGTGTATAATGATGGCTGAAGAAGGGTGCCGAGGTAAAAAGTGGTGATGTTAAGCTTACTGTTTATACAGACCAGACGGGGGACACTTTTTATTCAGGAAATTATCTTGATGAACAGGTTCACGGTAAAGAAACACGGTATATCACAAAAAGAAGCGGTTGCACTTGAAACACAGAATTGGCCGATGCAATTAACCACAAAAATTTCCCCAATGCTGTTTTGAAAAAGGAGAAATATATCATAGGAAAACTATATTTGAATTTGAATATTAAAAACAGTTCTCGCTGAGTTATCGGCGAGAACTGTTTTGCTATTGTTTGCTTTGAAGTAAGTAATATTAAAATAAATAACGGCTGATATGAGTACCATTGTTGCCCCGGCAGCTGTATCGCGTAGAAGGATATTATAAGACCGATAACACCGCTTAGCATAGCGATTACTGTTGAAGTAATATGATATTGTTTTAATTTGAACATATATTTCTTGCTGCGGCAGAGGAAGTATGAAGCCTTAATTCATTGTTAGTATTCCTATTTGCTTTATTGAGAGCATTACAGCGACTGCTACTGTTATTACAAATATATTTTCTATAAATGCATTTTTTATTCCACGGCTCGAGGAAAGTGATGGGTTAATACTCAATAAAAGAAGTTTGTTGTAAATTATATACCATATAATATATGAGATTATAAGAACAACAGCTATAAGTTTGATATCAGAAGGTGATATAGTCAAAATATCACCGATAAGATAGGTTGAGTATTTTGCGAAACCGCCGCTTTTTGAAAGTATTACTATACCAAGTGCTATTGATGTAGATGAAAATACGCCGATTACTGTATCAGATGATGCCTTTGAATCGCTTTTTACTTTCCTTATTCCAAGTCCAAAAATTATTCCAAAGGCAATCAGGCTTATTATAATATTATCTGAACCGAGCAGTACACCAATTGCGATTCCTGTAAGGGCACTATGACCTAAAGCATCCGAAAAAAATGCCATCTTGTTGTTAACGGCCATAGTTCCGAGCATTCCGAAAAGAGGCGTAATTAATAGTGTTGCAATGAGCGCATTTTTCATAAAGTCAAACTGCATGAATGAGAAAGGAAGCACTGCTTCAAGAAAACTATATATTGTTTCCATTTTCTTTTGCCTCCTTTAATGTATAGCCAAAAACACTTTTGAATGCTTCGGTTTCAAAAACTTCATCTGGTGTACCTTGTGCAATTATGGTTTTATCCATAAGTACAATTCTGTCAGCATAACGCTTTATTAGGCTTAAATCATGAGAAACCAACAGTATTGCCATATGGTATCGGTTT
This sequence comes from Candidatus Metalachnospira sp., assembly GCA_040767305.1. Lineage (GTDB taxonomy): Bacteria > Bacillota > Clostridia > Lachnospirales > Anaerotignaceae > Metalachnospira. Next base: position 105,118 of record JAXGOV010000002.1, read on the forward strand.
CTCAGGTCGGTTACTTTTTTATAAAACATATCAAGACCGTTGATGTCAACGCCGGAAACTGGTTCATCGAGGATCAGAAGGTCGGGGAGGGGCTCAATTGCCATTGCAAGGAGTACACGCTGAAGTTCTCCGCCGGAAAGATCACCAAGTGTTCTATCTGTTAAATGACCTACGTTGAAATCATCAAGCCTCTTTTGGATATCTGAACGAAGGTGCTTTTTTACACCAAGCCATACGGGGTGTTTTGATACAGTTGCAGATACAAAATCAAGCACGGATATAGGGGTGCTTTTGTCAAATGCAAGCTGCTGGGGTACATAACCTGTAGTAAGTTTTTTAATTTTACCATTTTCATGATCTAAGTAACTAATACTTCCCGTATGGTTCCTTTCTCCAAGCAGTGCTTTAATAAGGGTTGTCTTGCCTGAACCGTTTTTGCCGATTAAAGCAGTAAGTTCGCCGCAGTGAAACCCCATATTTACACCCTGTATTATTGGTTCATGTCCATCATATACGGCGAGGTTTTCAATATTTACATGGCACAGACCGCAGTTATTGTGTATACTCACTTAAGATCACCTCCGTTAACAGCTTCTTTAATTTTATTTGTATTATCTATCATTGCTTTAACATAGCTGTCAGGTGAAAAATCACCTGTAAGAACAGGGTCTAGTTTTATTACTGAGGCATCGGTTTCTCTGGCAATTGTTTCAGCCACATCAATGCCTGCATCATCAGCAGCTATAAGCAGCTTAATATTTTCGTCTTTAACTGTTTTAATAATATCTGCAAGCTCTTTGGCTGTAGGTATCTGATTTTCGTCCATTTCAACACATGCAGGTATTACCATTCCATAGCTCAACTCAAAATATTCAAATGCCTCATTAAATACACATGCTTTAATATTGCTTCCGTCAAACTTAGGTATATTTGAAAGGGAAGAAATAAAAGTATCAGTGTTTTTGCGGAATATATCTGCGTTTGCCGGAGATATTTCACAAAGTGCTGAGCATATATTTTTTGCCTGAATGGCGGCGTTGTTTGGCAAAATCCAAAAATGTGAATTTTCTTCATGTTCTTCTTCGGGATTATTATTTTCCGAGTTTACATCTTCAAGCTTTGTTACGCCTTGGGAAGAATCTAATATATTTAGATTCGGGTAAAGAGATAAGGCTTTGTCAATAAAGCTTTCCATTCCTCCGCCGTTAATTATAAAAATATCAGCCTGACTGAGTTTTTTCATATCACCGGTTGAAAGCTGGTAGTCATGCAGGCACCCCGTTTGAGGCGGAGCCATGTTTTCAAGATCAATGCCTTCTGTATCTCCTATTACATTTTCAGCAATGATATATATTGGATAGAACGAAGCTACAACTGTTATTTCGTTGGAATTAACCGCACTTTGACGACCAGAACATGCTGTAAATAATATTGTTATTAAAACAGCTGTGACAATAAATTTAAATTTTTTATTCATTTTATATCACCTATACTAATATAAATTTGCAGATGCAAATGATTTGCGTTTATAAACAAGAGTTATTATATTATTTTAAATGCTTATATGTCAATGCATTTGATAAGTTATTGTTGCGAATAAAAGAATATTGTGATATATTCTAGTGACAAAAAATACTGTTTAATAAATAGTAATGCTTTGAAGGGAAGTATTAAACATGAGATATAAGTATGAACCGAAGGGAACCTGCTCAAGACTCATAGAGTTCACAGTTGAAGACGGGATTTTAAAGGATGTAAAATATACAGGCGGATGCAACGGAAATCTTAAGGGTATATCAAAACTTGTTGAAGGTATGAAAGTAGAGGAAGTTATTGACAAACTTAAGGGCGTAGGATGCGGAATGAGAAGCACCAGCTGTCCTGATCAGCTTGCAAGAGCATTGACAGCTGTAATTGAAAAACAGAAAAAGTTATAAAAAATTATATAAATATTTTTTATTGACAAACAGAATTACTTATGTTAACATCGTTATGATTGGCATGGATATGCTTATTTTTGGCATGCGTTTTTTGCCGGTAAATAAAATTTAATAACAGGAGGTGGAAGTTGTGAGGACAAGAATTACCTTAGCATGTACAGAGTGCAAGCAGAGAAATTACAGTACTACTAAAGACAAGAAGACTCAGCCTGACAGAATGGAAATTAAAAAGTATTGTAAATTCTGCAAAACACACACACTCCATAAAGAAACAAAATAATGTGAACTCGAAGGGAGTGAATTGTATGGAAGAAGAACTTAAAACCACAAACCCAAATGTAAAAAACGAAGATAAAAAGCCTGCTGCTAAAAAGAGTAAAAGCAAGAAAGACAAGGATAAAAAGAGCTTCTCTGAGAAAGTAGCTGAGTACAGAGCTGAAATTAAAAAGATTATCTGGCCTAATCGTGTAACGGTCAGAAAGAATACAATTACAGTTATTTTTACATCATTGATAATCGGTGTAGCTATTTTTGGACTGGATACTGTTTACACAACAGTAATTAATTTTGTTGTCGGTCTTTTAGGCTGATTTAAAGAGGATGATTGTTATGTCAGAAGAAATCAATAAACAGGCTGAAGGCGAGAGCAGATGGTATGTTGTGCATACCTATTCCGGATATGAAAACAAGGTAAAGGCCAATATAGAAAAAATCGTTGAAAACCGCGGTATGCAGGATGTTGTTCATGAAGTAAGCGTTCCGGTTCAGGAAGTAGTCGAAATCAAAAATGGTCAGAAAAAGACTGTTCAGAGAAAGACCTTTCCCGGATATGTTCTTATTAAAATGATTATGAACGAGGATACTTGGTATATTGTTAGAAATACGCGCGGTGTTACAAGTTTTGTTGGTCCTGAAAGCAAACCCGTACCTCTTACTGCTGATGAAGTAAGAATGATGGGTATTGAAACCGTAACAGAGGACTTCGATATGGAAGTTGACGATACGGTAAGAGTTGCTTTTGGTGCTTTTGCTGATTCTGTCGGCAAAATTAAAGAAATCAACGATCAGAAGAAGACAGTTACTGTTGTTCTTTCTATATTCGGACGCGAAACACCAGTTGAATTCGATTTTAACCAGATTATCAAAATGTAATATTGTTCGTTTTTGAAGCATACCTGAATGGCAGGTGTGCGTGGGAGGTGAAAATCCCCGTTAATTACCACATTTATAGGAGGTGCCACAATGGCAAAGAAAGTAACAGGTTATATTAAATTACAGATTCCGGTCTGCAAAGGCAACACCGGCTCCCCCGGTTGGTCCTGCTCTTGGTCAGCACGGTGTAAACATCATGGGCTTCTGCAAGGAGTTCAATGAAAAAACTGCATCTCAGGCAGGTCTTATTATTCCTGTAGTTATTACTGTATATCAGGACAGAAGTTTTACATTTATCACAAAGACTCCACCTGCAGCTGTTCTTCTTAAGAAAGCATGCAAGATTGAGTCTGGTTCAGGTGTACCCAACAAAACAAAAGTAGCCAAGATTTCCAAAGATGAAGTTATGAAAATCGCGGAAACGAAAATGCCCGATCTTAACGCTGCTAACCTTGATTCCGCATACAGCATGATTTGCGGTACAGCAAGAAGCATGGGTATTGTTGTAGAGGAATAAGGAGGGTACGACTATGAAAAGAGGAAAAAAATATACAGAAAAAGCTAAACTCGTAGACAGAGCAGTGCTTTATGATACAGAAGACGCTATCAAACTTGTACAGGAAACAGCAGCAGCTAAGTTTGATGAAACAGTTGAAGCGCATATTCGTTTGGGTGTTGACAGCAGACATGCTGATCAGCAGGTTCGTGGTGCCGTTGTTCTTCCACACGGTACAGGTAAGACAGTTCGTGTTTTAGTATTCGCTAAAGGTGATAAAGCTGATGAAGCTTTAGCAGCCGGAGCAGATTTTGTCGGAGCAGAAGATCTTATACCTAAAATTCAGGGTGAAAACTGGTTTGGTTTCGATGTTGCAGTTGCAACACCTGATATGATGGGCGTTGTTGGTCGTCTTGGTCGTGTACTTGGCCCTAAAGGCTTAATGCCTAACCCTAAGGCTGGTACAGTTACAATGGATGTAACTAAGGCTATCAAAGACATCAAAGCTGGTAAGATTGAATATCGTCTTGACAAAACAAACATTATCCATGTTCCGGTAGGCAAGGTTTCATTCGGTACAGAAAAGTTACTCGAAAACTTCCAGACTCTTATGAGTGCTGTTATTAAGGCAAAACCGGCAACATCAAAGGGTCAGTATTTAAAGAGTGTTGTTATAACATCAACAATGGGCCCCGGTATCAAAATCAATACTGCAAAGATTACAGAGTAATTTTATATTGACAGGCTTTGATTTTTGATATATAATCAAACAGTTGAATATTGCCGCAGACAGCTGGTGCGTAAGCATAAAAGGTGAAAACCTTGCCCGCCGAGGAGACTTGATTAAAAAGAGCACTTGAGCCCCTTCGTCTGCATGACGAAGGGGCTGTTTATTTACGGCAATCCTTATTATTAAAAATTTAAGGAGGTGTTAAAATGGCAAAAATCGATGCAAAACAGGCCGTTGTTAACGAAATTAAAGAAAAACTTGACAAAGCTGTTTCTATAGTACTTGTTGATGCAAGAGGACTTACTGTTTCTGAAGATACAGGTTTAAGAAAGCAGCTTAGAGAAGCTGGTGTTGATTATAAAGTTTATAAGAACACTATGATTAACTTTGCTGTAAAAGGTACTCAGTTTGAAGGCTTAAGTCCTTACCTTGAGGGTCCTACTGCTGTAGTTTTCTCTTATGATGAAGCTACAAAAGGTGCAAGTGTTATTAAAAAGGTAGCTGAAACAGCAAAGAAGCTTGAATTCAAAGCAGGTGTTGTTGAAGGTATCGTTTATGATGCAGAAGGCATAAAAGCTGTTGCGGATATCCCTTCAAGAGAAGTTCTTCTTTCAAAACTTCTTGGAAGCTTCAAGAGCCCTATTTCTTCTTTCGCAAGAGTTATTCAGGCGATTGCAGACAAGAACGGCGAAGCAGCAGCAGAATAAAAAAAGAATTTATTTTAATCGGCTAATAAGTTGAAAAGTTTAAAAATATTATCGGAGGTGCTATAAAATGGCAAAATTAACAATTGAAGAAATCCTTGCAGCTGTTGATGAACTTACAGTTATGGAACTTAACGAACTCGTTAAAGCAGCAGAAGAAAAATATGGTGTATCAGCAGCAGCAGGTGTTGCAGTAGTAGCAGCAGGTCCTGCAGCAGCAGCTGAGGAAAAGACAGAGTTTGATGTTGAACTTACAGAAGTTGGTTCAGAGAAGATCAAAGTTATCAAGGCTGTTAGAGAAGTAACAGGTCTTGGTCTTAAAGAAGCTAAAGAACTCGTTGATGGAGCTCCTAAGGTTCTTAAAGAGCAGGCTTCTAAAGAAGATGCTGATGCTATCAAGGCTAAGCTTGAAGAAGTTGGCGCTAAAGTTACACTTAAGTAAGATGCTTATTAAGAGCGGTCATTTTGGCTGCTCTTTTTTTGTTCTGATATTTTTTAAACGGTGTTTATAATGTATATCTTATGAAATAATTATCAGTGAATGACTGTTTGTATGTACGTATGACGCTATTAATAAAACATGATTTTTTGTTTGTTTTTAATAAAAAGTTTTTTAATGTATAATATATTTTGAACAATTATTATATATTGTGGATAATGTTTGGATTTGTCGATTTTTTGTTTCATAATGTTTGCTTATATTTTGTCAAAATCAGAGCTAAAATGTTGTGCAATCCACTATGGCTTTGGTAGGAATTCTACTTGCTTATTTCATAGCAAGTTGGTATAATATGCGAACAAACATATTTTACTCTCTGAGTTAAAACTATTATTTTAAGGAGGCTTTATTTAAAATGGAAAGAGTTTATAATTTTTCTGCCGGACCATCTATGTTACCCCTTGAAGTGCTGGAGAAAGCACAGAAGGAATTTGTCTGTTATGGTGATGCGGGCATGTCCGTAATGGAGATGAGTCATCGATCTAAGCCTTTTGAAAAGATTATTCAGGGAGCAGAAGCATCACTTCGTGAACTTATGAATATTCCAGATAATTACAAGGTTCTTTTTCTTCAGGGCGGCGGATCAACTCAGTTTGCAATGATACCGTTAAACCTTATGAATAAAAACAATACTTGTGATATTGTTATCACGGGACAGTGGTCAAAGAAAGCAAGATCAGAAGCAGAGCGTTATGGTAAGGTAAACGTAATTGCTTCTTCTGAAGATAAAGTATTTACTTATATACCTGAACTTGATAAGAGCAAGTTCAATCCCAATGCAGATTATTTCTATATAACACTTAATAACACTATTTACGGAACAAGATACACAACACTTCCTGATACAGGAAATGTTCCTCTTGTTGGAGATATGTCATCAAGTATACTTTCACAGGAAATTGATGTATCAAAATTTGGTCTTATTTTTGCAGGTGCTCAGAAGAACCTTGGACCTGCAGGTGTTACAGTTGTTATTGTGCGTGAAGATCTTATTGGCAATGCAATGGATTTTACACCAACAATGCTTAACTATAAGACTCATTCAGATAATGATTCACTTTACAATACACCTCCTACATTTGCTATTTACTTTGCAGGACTTGTGTTTGAATGGGTTAAGGAAAAAGGTGGTATAAAAGCTCTTCAGGAAATCAACGAAATGAAAGCAGCTCTTCTTTACGATTATCTTGATTCAAGTGATTTCTTCAAAGGTACAGTAGTACCTAAGGACCGTTCTCTTATGAATGCGCCTTTCATTCTTCCTTCAGAGGAACTTAATGCCAAATTTATAAAAGAGGCAACAGCAGCTGGACTTGTTAACCTTAAAGGACATAGAACAGTAGGCGGAATGAGAGCCAGCATTTACAATGCAATGCCAGTTGAAGGCGTTCAGAAACTTGTAGATTTCATGAAGAAGTTTGAACTTGATAATAAATGATCGGAGGAAACTGATAATGTATAATATAAAGACACTTAACGCAATCTCAGAAGTTGGCTTAAATAAACTTGAACCTGAAAGATTTGATGTTTGTTCAGGAATTGAAAATCCTGACGGAATTATTTTAAGAAGCTTTGAAATGCATGATATGGATTTACCTGAGGCACTTGCATGTGTTGCAAGAGCCGGTGCAGGTACAAATAACATTCCTATTGAAAAGTGCTCAGAAAAGGGTATTGTCGTATTTAATACTCCCGGTGCAAATGCAAATGCGGTTAAGGAGCTTGTGCTTACTGGTATTTTTCTTTCTTCAAGAAAAATTGTTGAAGGTATCGAATGGGCAAAAGAATTAAAAGGCAAAGAAAATGTCGATAAGCTCGTAGAAAAAGGCAAAGGTCAGTTTACTGGTCCTGAAATTAAAGGCAAAAAGCTTGGCGTTATAGGACTTGGAGCAATCGGTGTTCTTGTTGCCAATGCAGCAGTTAATCTTGGTATGGAAGTGTATGGATTTGATCCATTCCTTTCTGTTGATGCAGCATGGAGCCTTTCAAGCGAAGTTATTAAGGCAAGAAGTATGGAAGAACTTGTTTCAAAGTGCGATTATATCACAATTCATATTCCTCTTAATAAGAGTACAAAAAATATGTATAATAAAGAGCTTTTCTCTGTTACTAAGCAGGGAGCAAGACTTCTTAATTTTGCTAGAGGCGGGCTTGTAGATATTGAAGCACTTAAAGGTGCTATTGAAGATGGCACAATTACAGCATATGTGACAGACTTCCCCGATGCAGAGGTTATTGAACTTGATAATGTTATATGTATACCTCATCTTGGTGCTTCAACACCGGAGAGTGAGGAAAACTGTGCAGAGATGGCAGCAGTTGAGCTTAAACAGTATTTGGAATATGGTATTATCAAAAACTCTGTAAACTTCCCTGACTGTGATGCTCCTTATACAGGAAAAGCTAGGTTGGCAGTTCTGCATAAAAATGCCTCAGGCGAAATTGGCTCAATTACAGCTATTATTTCAGGAGCTGGTCTCAACATTGATAATATGATTAATAAGAGTAAAGGCAATTGGGCATATACACTCATAAACCTTGATACATTTGAAGGAAAGAGCAGTGAACTTGTAGAAAAACTCAACAAGCTTGAAGGTGTCTGCAGAGTAAGAATAGTAAAGGAAGCATAAGAAAGGACGAATAATATGGCTGTAATAAAAAAATTCAAAGCTATACGACCTACGTCTGAAATGGCTGAAGCGGTTGCTGCATTGCCTTATGATGTTGTCAACAGTGAGGAAGCTAGAGAAATGACTCAGGGCAAACCTTATTCATTTCTTCATGTTGACAAAGCAGAAATAGACCTTCCAAAGGGTGTTGATTTATATTCACCTGAAGTTTATGCAAAGGCAAAGGAAAATTTTGATAAGCTTATAAGTGACGGAGTTCTTGTTCAAGACAATAAACCAATGCTTTATGTATACGAGCTTACAATGGACGGAAGAAGCCAGACAGGACTTGTTGCATGTACATCAATTGATGAATATATGCAAGGAGTTATTAAAAAACATGAGCTTACAAGAGAAGATAAGGAACAGGACAGAATACGTCACGTTGATATTTGCAATGCAAATACCGGTCCTATATTTCTTGCTTACAGAACAGTAGATGAAATTTCAAAATTAATAGACGAAATAAAGAAAAATATTCCAGTCTATGACTTTGTTGCGGAAGATGGAATAAAACATCGTGCATGGGTTATAGATAATGATAGCAATGCAAATAAACTGATTGAGATGTTTAAAGCAGTTCCAAATCTCTATATCGCGGACGGACATCATAGAAATGCTTCTGCTGCTAAGGTTGGACTTAAGCGCCGTGCAGAGAATCCAAATTATACAGGTGAAGAAGAATTCAACTATTACCTTGCAGTAATATTTCCTTCAGACCAGCTTAAAATTCTTGACTATAACAGAGTAGTTAAGGATTTAAATGGAATGAACGATGAGGAATTTATAAAATTGCTTTCTGAAAAATTTGAAATAAAAGAAATAGAAGGAAAAGCAAAACCCGATAAGCAGTATGATTTTGGTATGTATCTTTCTAAAAAATGGTATATGATTACGGCAAAGAATGAAATTCGTACTGATGATGCAGTTGCAGGCCTTGATGTTTCTATACTTCAGGATAACGTGCTTATTCCTATACTCGGAATCGGAGATATCAGAACTGATAAGAGGATTGACTTTGTTGGCGGAATAAGAGGTCTTGGCGAACTGGAAAAACGTGTTGATAGTGGTGAAATGAAGGTAGCATTTGCAATGTATCCCACTTAAATAGAACAGCTTATGACAATTGCTGATGAAGACAATATAATGACGCCCAAATCTACATGGTTTGAGCCAAAACTCAGAAGTGGATTGTTTATTCATTCTTTGGATTAAAATTGATTTGAAAAGTTATACTAATAACGTATCCGTTTTGGGTACGTTATTTTTATTACAGGAGGTCGATTAAATGGGAAGATTCATAAACGGGTTGATTATTGGCGGCGTTTCAGCTATTGCAGGAGCGTATTATCTTAACCAGAATAAAGATAAAGGCAGACAAATGGTTCAGCAAGGCAGAGATGTTATAAACAAAGCTGATAATTATTTGGATAAGGCTGATGATTACCTGGATAAGACCGAACAGAAAATGATGCAATAACATTTAAGAAATGGGAGTCAAAGAAATAAAAGCTTTGACTCCTGTTTTTTAAGTAATTCTTTACAATTATGATTTAAAAGTATAAGATATTATAGAAAATAAATTATCGGAGGTACCAAAATGGAAGTAAGAACCAGATTTGCACCGAGTCCTACAGGATATATGCACATCGGAAATTTAAGAACAGCATTGTATGAATATCTTATAGCCAAATCACAGGGCGGAAAATTCATACTGAGAATAGAAGATACGGATCAGGAAAGAAAAGTTGAAGGAGCTGTTGAAGTTATATACAACACTCTTAAAATGACGGGTCTTAATCATGATGAAGGCCCGGATATAGGCGGTGAATACGGTCCGTATGTGCAGAGTGAAAGAATGGGCATGTACATGGACTATGCTCTTGAGCTTGTTGAAAAAGGCAAGGCTTATTATTGCTTCTGTACAAAGGAACGCCTTGATTCACTTAAGGCAAGCAATGAGCATGGAGATGCTTTTGCACGCTATGACCGTCATTGTTTTAATTTAAGCAAGGACGAGGTGAAAGCAAATCTTGAGGAAGGAAAGCCTTTTGTTATTCGTCAGTTAATGCCAAATGAGGGGACAACAACATTTGACGATGTTGTTTATGGTTCGATAACAGTTGATAACAGTGAACTTGATGACCAAATTTTAATTAAGTCTGATGGATTTCCTACTTATAATTTTGCAAATGTTGTTGATGATCATACAATGAAAATTACCCATGTTGTAAGGGGCAGTGAGTACCTTTCATCAACTCCGAAATACAATCTTTTGTATGATGCATTTGGATGGGATGCTCCTACATATATACACCTTCCTCCTGTAATGAGAGACGCACAGCATAAGCTTTCAAAACGACATGGAGATAAGTCCTTTGAGGATCTTATAAGCGAAGGATATATTGTAGAGGCTATAATGAATTATATTGCACTTCTTGGCTGGAGCCCTTCTGATAACCAAGAAATATTTACTATGGACGAGCTTATTAAAAAATTCAATATTTCCGGAATAAGCAAATCACCCTCTATATTTGACATTAAAAAGCTTACTTGGATGAATGGTGAGTATATAAAGGCAATGGACTTTGACAAGTTTTATGAGCTTGCTGAGTCAAGACTTAAAGAGGCTGTAAAAACGCCTGGCATTGATATTAAGTTTATCGCCGAACTGCTTAAGTCTAGACTTGAGACGCTTAACGATATAAATGAAATGATTGATTTCGTCGATAATCTTCCCGAATACGGTACTGAATTATACATTCATAAGAAGATGAAGACGACAGAGGAGATTGCACTTAAAAGTCTCAAGGCTGCAGTTCCTGTGCTTGAAGCACATGATAATTGGACAAACGACAGCCTTTATGAATGTCTTATGGGACTTGCTAAGGATATGGAATTTAAAAACGGCCAAATACTCTGGCCTGTAAGAACAGCGCTTTCAGGTGAACCGTCTTCTCCGGGAGGAGCAACGGAACTTGCGGTAATTCTTGGTAAAGATGAAACAATAAAAAGACTTAATAAAGGTATTGAACTGCTTGAAGCAGCTAAATAATATATGAAATTAGAGGGGAGTATGTAGTTTTATATGCATATCCCCTTTGCATTTTAGTAAAAATTACATTTGCCTTAAATAAATTCTGCTACTGTTGACACAGAATGTAATGAATTGTAAAATAAAATAATAAAGTATATTAAAGTGGTTTACTATGTAAACAAGCATTTGTTGACACATAGATATTACCGGGAGGATAATAGAATTATGGACGATAACATTAACAAGGATACTTTTGAAAACGAGAATGATGATTCATCGTTTGGGTCAAGTGAGTATTATAAAAAGCTTTATGATGATATGCCGGAAGATGTAGCGGAGATGCTTATTGGTACTCACCCGCTTATGAAAAAAGAAGTAAGTGATGAACTTACACACAGTATTAAAATAAAATCTGCAAAGGAAAAAAACCGCAGAGCTGTAAGTGAGCCTATAGAAGACACCGAAGAAAAGCCTGAAAATATTGAGCAGGAAGAAGTTAAACAAGAACCTGAACAAAGAATTGCACCATCAAAGGATCCTGTTGAGTCTGTAGATGAGCATGCAGAAAAAACAGAAAACATTGAAGAGTATGTTGGAGATATTACAAGCTATACAAGAGGTCTTGTTGCATCTCCTACAGGTAAAAAACAGAAAAAAGAAAAACAGGAAAGACCTATTCAGAAGGAAGATACTGCTATAAAAGAAAAAAGTGAAGATGACATTACTGCCGAGAAGATTGCAAAAATGCTTGGCGGCGGAAGTGTGACACCTGTTGACGAAGCTGACTATGATGAATTTGATTTGGACGAGCCTGAAAAACAAGAGCCTCAAAAGCCGGTAAAGGCAGAACATAAGGATCATAAACACAATAAGAAAAAACGCAAAAATATTGAAGCGAAAGATCTTGAACTTTCCAACATAGATAAGCAGGCAAGCCTTAACGAACTTTTCCGTGAAGATGATGATTATTATGATGAAAAGCATTCTAGCATCTCAGTTGCAAGAATAGCAATTATTGCTGCGGTTATAGTTGTATTTGCATTCCTTATTTATAAGGCTGCATCACTTTCTGGACAGGTTTCAAAACTCAATGAACAAATTGAAACATATAAGACAATGGAACAAGATTATGAACAGCTTAAGCTTGATAACCTTAGCCTTAAAGATCAGGTAGAGTCTCTCAACAATCAGCTTGGCGGTGGAACAACAGATAGTGATACCACTAGCGGAGACAATGATACTACTCCTGCTTCAACAAACAACAATGCTTCAAGCAGCAGCGATTCATCATCAGGTTCTACAACGTATACCGTTAAGTCGGGAGACACATATTGGGGAATAGCAACTAAGGTATACGGAAATGGTTCTTACTATACAAAGATTCTTTCTGCAAATGGACTTTCCGAAAATGATAAGCTTAAAGAAGGTATGACTCTTACAATACCTGCAGAATAATTCGGAGGAATGTTATGTACCTTGATTTGGAAGGTAAGACACTGGCTGAGCTTAGAGAAGAAGCTAAAAAGCTTGGAATTAAGCGTGTAGCCGGTGTAAAAAAAGAAGAACTTATAAAAAATATAAAGATTGCCATACATGAAAAGAATGCCGCGGAGGTTTCGGATAAGGTTCAGGAAAAACAGCCTGAACCAAATGTTCCCGAAGGTGAAGAAAGTGAAGGCATTCTTGAAATAATGGCTGATGGTTATGGTTTTCTGCGAACAGAGAACTTTGAACAGGGTGACAATGATATTTACATATCACAGTCGCAGATAAGAAGATTTAATCTGCGTACGGGTGACAATGTCAAAGGAATCACTAGGAATGCCAGAGACGGAGAACGATACGGCGCACTTTTGTATGTAAAAAGCGTTAACGGTGATAATCCTGAGGAGGCAGTAGGAAGGCCTGTTTTTGAAAATCTTACGCCTATTTATCCTTGTGAAAAGCTAAAGCTTGAAACTACTAAAAGTGAAATCAGCGGGAGAATTATTGATTTAGTTTCACCAATTGGCAAGGGACAGCGTGGAATGATAGTTGCTCCTCCTAAGGTTGGAAAAACTATACTTCTTACAAAACTTGCAAATGCTATAACCAAAAACCACAAAGAAATCAGCCTTATTATGCTCCTTATTGATGAACGTCCTGAGGAAGTAACTGATATCCAACGTTCAATAGAGGGCGATAATGTTGATATTGTGTACTCAACGTTTGATGAAAAGCCTGAACATCATAAGCTTGTTGCAGAGATGGTTCTTGAAAGAGCAAAGCGTATGGTTGAACAGGGCAAGGATTTGGTTATACTGCTTGATAGTATAACGAGACTTTCTAGAGCCTATAATCTTATTATTCCCCCGAGCGGAAGAACGCTTTCCGGAGGACTTGACCCATCTGCACTTTATTTTCCTAAAAAATTTTTTGGAGCAGCAAGAAACATTGAAAACGGCGGAAGTCTTACTGTGCTCGCAACTGCACTTATAGATACGGGAAGCAAGATGGATGAAGTTATTTTTGAGGAATTCAAAGGAACGGGAAATATGGAGCTTGTGCTTGACAGGAAACTGTCGGAAAGACGAATTTTCCCTGCCATTGATGTAAATAAAAGCGGTACAAGACGTGAGGAACTCCTTTTGAGCAAACCTGAGCTTGATGCTGTTTATGCAATGAGAAGAATGGCCGGTAATTCAAATACAACGGAAATAACTCCATTTGTTATTGATTTGATGGAAAAGACAAAAAACAATGCTGACTTTGTTGAAAGATTGTCACTAATGGAGAAAAATATTGTAAAGTAGTATATTGCAAGATGAATTGCGGTATGATATAATCTATTTGTTGTCTATAAATAGAGAAACTATTGATCAACGAATATACAGAATGAGGTGAATATAATGAAGAAAGGTATCCATCCTGATTACAAACAGGTAACAGTAAGATGTCATTGTGGCAATGAGTTCGTAACTGGTTCAACAAAAGATGAAATCACAGTTGAAGTTTGCTCAAAGTGTCATCCTTTCTATACAGGAAGCCAGAAGCTTTTGCTTGAAAGCGGCGGACGTGTTGAGAAGTTTAACAAAAAGTATGGCAGAAAGTAATTATAAAATACGAGAGGGCGGGCGATGTTGTGCCGCCCTTTTTGTGTTATCACTTTAATTTGAGGAAGTGTGTTGATGAGTAAAATATTTTATGGCGGACAAGCTGTAATAGAGGGTGTTATGATGCGTGGCAAAAAGTATTATGCAACTGCCGTACGCACACCTGACGGAGAGATAGCTGTTGAAAAAAAAGAAAATGATACAGTACTTGGTAGATATAAATTGTTTACTTATCCTATTTTCAGAGGAATGTCAGCTTTTGTTGATTCGCTTATTATGGGTACAAAAATACTTATGAGAAGTGCGGTTATTGCAGGAGAAGACGATGAGGAAGAACCGAGCAAGTTTGAAAAAAAGCTTATGGATAAGTTCGGAAGTAAATTTACTGACTATATGATGTATTTTAGCGTAGCAGTTTCAATGATTATTGCAATTCTTTTGTTTTTTTTGCTTCCTGTATACCTTGGCAGCTTGTTTAACAGATTTATTAGCGGTACTTATATGCTTGGTGTTATTGAAGGTTTAATAAGAATTACTATTTTTTTAATGTATTTATTTCTTATTTCTAGAATGAAAGAAATTAAGCGGGTATTTGAATATCACGGCGCAGAGCATAAAACAATAAATTGTTTCGAATCTGGGCAGGCTCTTACTGTCGAAAATGTAAAAAAACACTCAAGAATGCATAAAAGATGCGGTACAAGCTTTTTGCTTATAGTAATGGTAGTCAGCATGGTTGTATTTGTGTTTGTGAGAACAGATAATATAGGCATGAGAATGCTAAGCAGAGTAGTACTTGTTCCGTTTATTTCCGGAATAAGCTATGAAATTATAAAATGGGCAGGCAGAAGCGACTCAATGCTTGTTAAAATTGTAAGCGCACCGGGAATGACACTTCAGAAGCTTACAACGGCTGAGCCTGAGGGTGATGAAATAGAGTGTGCAATTGCTGCTCTTGTTTCTGTTCTTCAGGAGGAAGAACCTGAAGCGGTTCCTGAACATACAGTAAAGTGGAACTATCTCACTGAAGAAGTTAGAAGTGAGGAAGCATAATGGTTAATAACAGTTTAGGAATTTTGCTTGCCGAAGGAAAGAAGAAACTTAATAAAGCAGGAGTTACCGAGTATGCACTTGACGCCGAACTGTTTATGATGCAGGTTACTGGTATGAGCCGGATTGAGGTACTTATCAGCAGCTCTTTTGTGCTGGCAGAACAGCAAAAAAACGAGTATCTGGAAAAAATACAGCGAAGAATGAACAAAGAACCTTCTGCATATATTTTGGGATATCGTGAATTTATGGGTCTGAATTTTTGTGTTGAAAGCGGTGTACTTATTCCAAGACCTGATACTGAGATACTCGTAGAAGCTGTTCTTGAAGTTCTTGAAAATATTGGGAAAAAGGTGAGCGTCGCAGAGGTTGGCTCAGGAAGCGGATGCATATCAATAAGCATTGCAAAACTTGGAAATGCCGAATGCTACTGTACTGATATTAATCCTAAGGCGATTGAGCTTTCCATTAATAATGCAAAGCTCAATAAAGTTGAAGATAGGACACATTTTTACAATGGAGACATCTTTAAGGGACTTCCGCCTTATATCAAGTTTGATATTATTGTATCCAATCCACCTTACATAAGAAAGAATGATATGGATTCGCTTATGCCGGATGTTAAAGATTATGAACCTGAAAATGCACTTTGCGGTGGTGACGATGGCCTTGATTTTTACCGAATGATTTCTGCCGATGGTAAAAAGCTGCTTAATGCAGGGGGTTATATTTTTTATGAAATAGGATATGATGAGGCAGATGAAGTAAGAAAAATACTAGCTGATAATGGCTATAATGATATATGTGTAAAAAAAGATTTAAGTGGACATGACCGTGTTGTAATGGCACGTATGGAGGATTAAATGTTTGACCGATTATATGAATTTGTAAATAGGCATGAGGAACTATCCTCTCTTATTAATGATCCTGATATAATAGCCGATCAGTCAAAATGGCAGACACTGATGAAGGAATACAGTTCCGTAACTCCTATTGCAGATAAATACTGTGAGTATACTAATACCAAAAATGCTGTTGAGGAAGGTCTTGAAATGCTTGAGGATAATCTTGATGAGGATTTTCGTGCATTGGTAAAGGAAGAACTAGCAGAGAATAAAGAAAAGCTTGCAGAAATAGAGTGTGAGCTGAGAATACTTCTCATTCCTAAAGATCCAAATGATGATAAAAATGTTATTATGGAAATTAGAGGCGGTGCAGGCGGCGATGAAGCGGCATTGTTTGCAGGTGACCTTTTTAGAATGTATACAAAATATGCAGAAAAGCATGGCTGGAAAGCCGAGTTTATGAATGCGAATGAAAATGATTTAGGCGGTTTTAAAGAAGTTTGCTTTATGATATCAGGACAGGGAGCTTATAGCAGACTTAAATATGAAAGTGGAGTTCATAGAGTACAAAGAGTTCCTGAAACCGAATCCGGGGGAAGAATTCATACATCTACAGTTACAGTAGCGGTTCTTCCTGAAGCAGACGAAGTTGATGTTAACCTTAATATGAATGATGTGCGTATTGATGTTTTCCGTGCTTCAGGAAATGGAGGACAGTGTGTAAACACAACGGATTCGGCGGTAAGAGTAACTCATATACCTACGGGTATAGTTGTTTCTTGTCAGGATGAAAAAAGCCAGCTGAAAAATAAAAATAAAGCACTTAAAGTTCTTTATGCAAGACTTTATGATATGGAGCTTGAAAAGCATAATGCGGAAATAGCTGGTGAGAGAAAAGCTCAGGTTGGAACAGGGAACAGAAACGAAAGAATTAGAACATATAATTTTCCCCAGGGAAGAGTTACTGATCATAGAGTTAACCTTACGCTTTATAAAATTGATGCAATTATGGAAGGTGAACTTGATGAAATAATTGATACACTTTCAGCTGCAGAGCAGGCGGAGAAACTTAAAAGTAACGAATAAAGACTAAATTAATTTGAAACAAGCTTCCGAAGCATATAATGAATTATACGACATTTTTGTTTTCGGGAGATAATATAATGAAGATTGATAAAAAGACAGCTGCTGATTTGTTTAAAGGTGCTATTGGCGGAGTTTTTATTGCAGTTGGAGCACTTTCGGCAATTGGTTTTACTGAAAATGCAGTTAACTGTGTACCGGCTATTGTCCTTTTGATTATAGGTGCATTTATTGGAATTATTCTTGATATGCTCAAGGTTAACAAATTTATTTTATGCATTATTTCGGCAATTGCGTTTGCATCCGTGTTTTATGCTGGATTGGAATATGCCCAATATGCAGCTGCCGGTGTTGTTATGTATATTGGATGTGCATTAGCACTTCCTGAAAAAGATGTTTTTACAAATGCTGTTACAGGTGCGTCTGCGGCAATTGGTTTTATTGCAGCTGTACTTGTTATTATTTAAAATCCGAAAGGAGAATACTGATGGAACTAGTAGTTTCAAAAGAATCAATAAAAGATGCAGTCATAAACAGCCTTAGAAATCTTTTCAGAAAAACGGTTGATAATGCAACTGATGTAGAACTTTATGAGGCTTCAGTTTATGCATTAAGAACAGTTTTTAGCGAGAAATGGATAGCAACTCATGAAGAATATAAAGAAAAAGATGTAAAGCTTGTTTATTATCTTTCTATGGAATTCCTTATGGGAAGATTTTTTGGAAACAGTGTTCTTAACTTGCTTGTGTACGATACAGTTAAAGATGCTTTAACTGAACTTGGTATAGATTATAATATAATTGAAAATACAGAGCCTGACCCAGGTCTTGGAAATGGAGGTCTTGGAAGGCTTGCGGCTTGTTTCCTTGACTCGCTTTCTACTCTGGAGTATCCTGCCTATGGCTGTGGAATAAGATATCATTATGGTATTTTTAAGCAGAATATAGAAGATGGCTATCAGATTGAAAAGCCCGATGATTGGCTTGAAATAGGTGATTTCTGGTCTATCAAGCGTTCTGAATATGAGGTTGAAGTCAAATTTGGCGGAGATGTTCATGCTGAGAAAAAAGATGATGGTGAGTATAAATTTATTCAGGAAAATTACTCATCTGTAATTGCGGTGCCATACGACTATCCTGTAATCGGTTATGGCAACAATACTGTAAATACTTTGAGACTTTGGGAGGCAAGGCCCAAAAATATATTTGACCTCCAGTCTTTTAATGAAGGTAATTACGCAAAGGCTGTTGAAGAATCAAACATTGCAAGAACAATTACAGAAGTGCTGTACCCGGCTGACGAGCATATCCAGGGAAAAGAACTTCGTTTGCGTCAGCAGTATTTCTTTATTTCTGCAACTGTACAAAGAGCTGTAGATAGATTTAAATCAAGACATTCTGATTTAAGAGACTTACCTAAAAAGATTGCATTCCAGTTAAATGATACTCATCCAAGCATTGCAGTTGCAGAGCTTATGAGAGTTCTTGTGGATGAGAATGATTTGCCGTGGGATGAGGCATGGAATATTACAACAAAGGTATGCGCATATACAAATCATACTATAATGTCTGAAGCTCTGGAAAAATGGCCTGTTAAGCTTTTTAGTAGGCTTTTACCCAGAATTTATATGATAATTGAAGAGATTAACAGACGTTTTAGCATAGAATTGGTACAGAAATACGGAAATAATCCTACAAAAATACATGATATGTCAATTATTGCAGACGGACAAATTAAAATGGCATATCTTGCAATTGTCGGAAGTCATTCAGTTAATGGTGTTGCAAAATTGCATACTGAGATACTTAAAAATCAGGAGCTTAAAGACTTCTATGAATTTTATCCCGACAAATTTAATAACAAAACTAATGGAATTACCCAAAGAAGATGGCTGCTTCATGCAAACAGTGAGCTTGCTGAACTAATAACGGATACAATCGGTGACGGTTGGATTACAAATCTTAATGAACTTAATAAGCTGTTACCGTTGGCGCAAGATGCTGAATTTAGAAGAAAGTTTATGAAAGTAAAGCATAATAATAAAATTGCACTTGCGAAGTATATTAAAAAGACTAATGGATTGGACATTGATCCGATGTCAATTTATGATATTCAGGTTAAGCGATTGCATGAATATAAACGTCAGCTGCTCAATGTATTCCATATAATTAATCTTTATTTCATGCTTAAGGATAATCCGGAAACAGAAGTTGTGCCTAGAACCTTTATTTTCGGAGCAAAGGCTGCAGCGGGCTATAAAATAGCAAAGTATATAATTAAGTTAATTAATTCGGTAGCTGATGTTGTAAACAATGATCCTGTTATAAATGGGAAAATTAAGGTTGTATTCATGGCAAACTATTGTGTTAGCCTTGCTGAGAAGCTTATACCTGCAGCTGATGTAAGTGAGCAGATTTCAACAGCCGGTAAGGAGGCTTCCGGTACTGGAAATATGAAATTTATGCTCAACGGCGCACTTACAATAGGAACAATGGATGGTGCAAATGTTGAAATTCACGAGGAAGTCGGGGATGAAAACATATTTATATTCGGTCTGTCATCAGATGAAACAGAGAGTATGGCAGTTAATCACAGTTATAATCCATGGAATGTTTATAACAGTGATGAGAGAGTAAAAAGAGTAGTTGACTCACTTGTTGATGGTACGTTTTCTCCAGAAAACCATGATATTTTCAGGGGCATATATAACTCACTTCTTGCAAGTAACAGAAGTGATGAGTATTATGTTCTTAAGGACTTTGCTTCTTATGTTGAGACTCAAAAAAGGATCGAAGAAACCTATAAAAATCAAGATTTATGGGCTAAAATGGCGGTAGTTAATACAGCTAAAAGCGGTAAATTTTCTAGCGACAGAACTATACGAGAATATGCAAATGACATTTGGAACTTAAAACCTATGCATATCAATATTTAGCACTTTGATTAAGAACTCTGCATATAATTAACATATACGAAATCGGGAGATATTATATGATGTATAGTTTCGGCAGAGATTTTGACGAAGGTTTGGAAATGGATAACATTTTCAGAGAATATATTGAACGTAAAAATGGTTTGGACTTTATGGACAATGCTTCAGATGCTTTGTCTGGAAGTGCCCTTAATGTGCAGAAAAAGGTTTTTATCTCCGTAGGAGTAAAGCTTATGCCATTTGTTCAGGCAGCTGTAAACGGTATTGAAGCCGCTGGATTTTTAAACATTGAAAATGTTTGTAATGAGAAACTTATTAAAGCTGCATCGGAGGATGCCTGTGATGCAGCTTTTGCTTTTTATGGACAATTTGAAGAGTATAAAGATATTATACGCTCCTTTTGTGCACGAAGATTCCTTATAGTACAGATATGTTCGGAAATGATTACGGTTGAATTTCTTAACAGAATGAATTGCTTATGATTAAACGTCTTTAGCTCAATGGATAGAGCGTTCGGCTCCGGACCGAAAGGCTGCCGGTTCGATTCCGGTAAGACGTAGTAAAATAAATAACGCCGAAGTCTTTGATTTTATTGGACTTCGGCGTTATTTTTATGCAATATATTATATTTTTTTAATATTGGAAGTGGGGATATTGAAAATTTTATTATCCCCACTTTGGGAAGGGTAGTAATATATAAAATTATCTCAGCTATAATTTGAGATATTTTTATATTCATATGATTTTAAAAACAACTTATATGGATATATATTAAGCAGTTATATTGCCGGAATTAGCATAGATATGTTCATAATTGCCATTGTATTCTACATCAACCACAACTCGGCTGCGATAGATTTCCCCAGAGGCAACAGCATACGATTTCTGAACATTTATTGAACCTATGCCACTTATGCTCCAAGTTTTAATGCATAGCCATTTGCTTCCTGTTTTTTTCTGTAAGTATAGTTCACCTGTGATTTTTGCAGAAGTAGAGGATGCTTTTACTACTGCAATTGGCTTAGCTACGCCATTGTTAATGGTAAGATCAGCAATTAAAGCATTTGTGTATGCCCAATAAGGCACAATTATTGATTCTTCAGCAACTGAGATGTCAGCTAGTTCTGTACTAGTGTTTGTTTTGGCATAGGCTATTTGCAAAGATAAAACTAATGATGCTGCAATTGCTGCAGGCAATACTCTATAAAATTTCATAATTTGTCCTCCTTGTTTTAATGTTTTTTATACTCTTATATATATAAAACACATATAAAACAAAAAAGGGACATAAAATTATTATTTTTTTACGGATTCTGCAATTTTAATACTTGTTTCTTCATCAAGGTTTGTATTAATACTAAAAGTTATACCGTCTAATTCCCATGTTATATAATGAATTCCATCACTTTTCCAATACATATATTCTGTGCCATTGTAAATTAACCATTGTATTTCAGTATCTTCTGTATTTAAATTTATAGGTGTGTTACTTGAAACTTTCTTCAATACCCAAATATATTTATCAGAACTATCTCTATATTCTTCAGTAATCATTGAGTCTGATTCAAACTTTTCATATAAATTAAAACCTCTTGGTAAATAAGAAATATTGTATTTATTTAAATCACTAGATGTGGCAGTATCTGTACTGTCATAAAAAGAATTCACTATACTTTGGAAAGGTGTTAATTAACCAGTTTAGTTTTTGTCGTGCATTAACATTAAAAGAAAATAATGATGTTGTTCCAATTAACATAATAATTATTACAGCAGCTATTTTACTAAATACTTTGTAAGTAGCTTTATAACAATGAGGAATTATTTTATTTATATTTCTCTTAAATTCGTTGGAATAATTTATATTTTCAATGAATTTGTTATTCGTTAAATCAAATATCTCGTTGGATAATTATAGTATCACATGCTATTTTCATAGATGAATTATCTATTAATGAGTTTCTTAAGCCAATACTGTGGGATAATATTTGGTTTAAATAGTTTATATGATTTTCTGCATTATTGATATTTAATAAATTTTCAATATCGGCTGTTCGTCCAATATTATAATAAAAATAAAGTAAATGTATATATTTTCGGGAAGAATTAAGTTTTGGATAAGTATTGCAATTTGATTTTTTGATAAATTAACTGAGGCTGTTTTTTCATCGGGCTTTAAATTATTTATATGGTCAATAAAAGAATTGCCGCATGCTATTTCAAATAAATCATCGAAGCCTTTCATTTATATTTCATCCTCTCGTTATACATATTTTTAACTTTTTTAGTATTCTTTGACCTCTTTTTTTAGCTGATTCTTCATTTATATTTAAAATATCAGCTATTTCTTGCATAATTCATTTTCATGCCTATTTTAGATGCCAGCAATGTTCTGTCGCTTTCTGAAAGTAAGTCTATTAGCTTATTGATTTCATAGACCCTTTCTTTTTCAATTATTTTTTCATCAATTGGGATGTTGCTTGAAACAGAATACTCATTTAATGAACTATTATTGTCAGAAGTTATAGTTCGTTTTTCGTTTCTTAATTTATTCAAAGACAGGTTCTTTACTATTACCACGCAAAATGCAATTTGCTCAGAAGAGTCAAGTCCTTTGATTTTTTCTATGTTTTCAGATATTTTAACGAATGTATCCTGCAATATATCCTCAGAACTATGTTGATTATGTAGAATGTTATTGGCGATATAATATAAGAACTTATTATTATCTTTGAATAATGTGCAAATAAGTTTTTTATCGTTTTCTGAAATTGTAATAACAAAAAATATCATTTTAATCCATCCAAATTTCTTTTGTTTTTTACTCACATAATATAATTAATGAGAAAATTTGTCAAATCTAGCATTTGTTTAATGTCTAACGGTTTGTTTCTTTGTATTAATATTAAAAAATGCATCTGCATGCTTTTGCAAATAGTTTGCACTTGAAGTAAGTCTAGGTTTACCGCTTTTCAGAACTTGCTGCCAAGCATTTGGTATAGTAAGTTGCTATAATTAATAATCTTCAAATATTGACAATTAGTAACAGCTTGATTATAATAATAAAGATAATAAATAGTAATATTGTCTGCAAGAAGCAGGCTTAATAACAGAAGTTATTGTTAAAGTTACGGCTAGATAAAGAAATTAAAAATATAAAATATAATCAAGCTATGAAGGCTATTTAGTTACCAGAAGGTGACAGACTTTATAGCTTTTTTATGTTTATTTTAGGGTTAAGGGAAGGATGAAAAAAATGCATATACCTGAGAATTATTTAAGTCCGTCTACATGTGCTGTTATGGGTGCTGCTATGGTGCCTGTATGGGCTGTAAGTATCAAAAAAGTTAAAACCACCATATCTAAAGTGAAAATGCCTATGCTTGGAGTTGGTGCAGCAATATCGTTTCTGGGTATGATGCTTAATGTGCCGCTGCCGGGAGGTACAACAGGACATGCGGTAGGAGGAACATTAATAGCATTAGTATTGGGACCATATGCCGCTTGTCTTTCTGTAACGGTAGCATTGGTCATACAGGCACTGCTTTTTGGTGATGGCGGTATTCTTGCGATTGGAGCAAATTGCTTTAACATGGCATTTGTTCTTCCGTTTGCCGGGTATTATACATACAAGCTGTTTAGAAAAGTGTTTAAAGGTGAGACAGGAAAGTATGTATCAGCGGGGATTGGCTCATATGTTGGAATAAACTTAGCTGCGTTATTTGCTGCCATTGAGTTTGGAATACAGCCTTTGTTATTTACAGATGGCGGTGGAAATGCACTGTATTGTCCGTATCCGCTGTCAGTTTCAATACCAGCTATGATGATAGGCCATCTTACTTTATTTGGTTTGGCAGAAATTATATTTACTGTTGCTGTTTTTGCATTTATCTGCAAAGTATCTCCGGATATGATAGATAAGAATGCAACAAAAGCAAGCGTTAAACCATTGATGGTATTTCTAGTAGCGTTAATATGCATTACCCCAATAGGCTTGTTAGCTGAGGGAACGGCCTGGGGAGAATGGGGTGCTGATGAGATTGCAGGAATTGTATCTGGAGGTGCTAAACTTGGATATACGCCATCCGGTATGCTGAGCGGTTTTAATTGGTCGTCTATTTGGCCTGATTATACAATGGGAAATTTGCCTGAATGGTTCGGATATGTTTTAAGTGCATTGATTGGCGTAGCTATTACTGTTATACTGTTTAAAGTTATTGCATCGTTTATGAGGGAAAAAACAAATTATTCTTTATGATAGATTGGATTGAAGACTGATATGAATCAGGAGAAACAGAATGAAGTTATAATACCGGAATGGATGAAGGAAAACGTTATAAGTCAGTCGGGAAAAAAATCGAGACGATTTGCTGATAAAAGCAGAATTGCAATTTTGAAGGTGCTTTCAAAATTGCATTTTTCCGGTGGAAAGAGCGACAGATACAGCGCAAGTGCTGTAATAAATTTATCTGCTACTTTACTTTTTATAATTTTATCTGCTTGTTCCAGAAACATGATGTTTGTTTATATACTTGCGGCTGGAATATTGATAAGGCTTTGTCTGCTGAAGGGTGAGGAGATTAGGTCAATATTAAGCGGAAGTATTGCAGCAGCTGTTTTAACAGCATTAATATTGCTGCCAGCTGTTTTTATGGGCAATCCAAGAACAATGCTTACAATATCCATAAAAGTATTTTGCAGTGTTACTATGGTTAACATAATGGCTAAGACGACTATGTGGAATGAACTGACGTCAGCAATGAAGGCTTTTTTTGTACCAGATATTTTTGTATTTATTTTGGATATTACGTTGAAGTATATTGATTTGGCAGGTCGTTATTTATGTGATATGCTTCAGGCATTAAGTCTTCGTATAATTGGAAACTCAGATAAGCACAACAGTGGTTTGGGTGGTGTAATGGGAACTTCGTTATTACATACTTATCAATTATCAAAAGAAATGTATGAATCTATGCAGTGCCGAGGATTTAATGGCACATATAGAAGAGAAAAGAAAAACTATATAAAAAAGGTTGATATTATCTATATTTTAGGTATCGCAGCCGTTATTATATTATTTATATATTTGGAGCGATGAAAATGATTGATTTGGAAAATGTATGCTTTGCTTATGATGGAATTCCGGTACTGCGTTATATTACCCTGCACATAGAAAAAGGAAAAACTGTTGTCATTCAAGGGCTGAATGGCTGTGGAAAAACAACATTGCTAAAATTAATTAATGGATTGATTTTTCCTGAGGACGGAAAATATTATTTTGATGGTGAAGAGGTTTCTGAAGCAAAGATGAAAAAGGAACCTTTTGCAAATAGCTTGCATCAAAGGATTGGTTATATTTTTCAGAATTCAGATGTACAGTTGTTTTGCAGCAGCGTTGAAGAGGAAATAGCATTTGGACCTAGACAAATGGGTTTGCCGGAGAATAAAGTAAAAGAAAGAGTCAATGACTGCCTTAATATGCTTGATATTGAAAAATTAAGAGAACGAGCGCCTTATCATTTAAGCGGCGGAGAAAAAAAGAAGGTAGCTATTGCCTGCATTCTTTCTATGAATCCTGATGTATTTGTATTTGATGAGCCTCTTAGCGGATTGGATAGAATTGGAAAGGAATGGCTTATGAAGTTTTTGCTGAAGTTAAAAAAGATGGATAAAACACTGATTGTTTCAACTCATGATGATGTATTGGCAGAAGCAATTGCTGATGAGCGAATATATATGAATGAAAACCACGAAATAGTAAGAAGTGATGAGTCTTGATTGAAAAATCTTTAGTGTGGAAGCTGTATATGTTGTCTATGCGGACGGATCTATGTATAAGATTAATGGTATTATAGAAGTAAATGAAAAGCAGGTTGGGTTTTCCAACCTGCTTTTTTGTTATACTTCGATAATGCCTTTGGTTGTGAGTCTTATTGAAGGAATAACAGTAAGACTTACAAAGCCTAATGTCATAAATGGATCAATATCAGGGTTCACTCCAAGCTCGGCAGCTATACTATGAAGATTATCCATTGCTTCAGTAACTTCCTCAATTGGTTTATCACACATAAGCCCGGCAAGGGGAAGGGCAAGCTCTCCTATAACTTTACCATCAAGGGCTATTGCAAATCCGCCGTTGTTGCTGCGGACACAATTTGCTGCAACAGACATATCTTCGGCAGTTTTTCCAGCTACAATAAGGTTATGGGCATCATGGGCAATGCTTGTCGCAATTGCACCTCGTTTGAGACCATACCCAGATAAATAGCATTTTCCAATATGTCCTGTTCCTTTATGCCTTTCTGCTACGGCAAGCATAACACAGTCTGAAATATCTGAGGTTACTATTTTTTCAGTTGTAATCTGTTTGTTATGAAGACCTATAACAGTATATTTATCCTGTTTTTCTATTTCAAAGTCTGAAGGAATGAGTTCTTTGATGTTAAATGTATGATTTATTCTAAGAAGAAGTTTTTTATCTATTTTTGGTTTATCAAATGGAACCAGTCCTGTTTTGCTATTATAAATTTCTTTTCCTTCCTTATACACTGACAATATATTTAATGCCCTAATATCGTCAACGATTGAGAAGTTCGCTTTGTATCCTATACCTATTGCGCCTATATCTGGTATTTGGAAGTGCTTAGCAGTATTGATTGTTGCAGTTTTAATTGCGAGAATTGGGTTTGCGCCAAGTGATACGGCTTTTTTTATGATATAATCCATATGACCGTAGTGATATATATCTCCGGGATGCTTGTCATCTGTGCAAGTAAGACAGCGGAAGTGATATTTTTCATCAAAGAGCTTTACAAGAGCCTCAAGATTTTTGGCTGCTGTACCTTCACGAATAATAATCCACATGCCTTTGCGGAGTTTTTCGAGAGCTTCATTTAAGGTTGTGCATTCGTGATCTGAAGTAACACCGGCAGTAATATATGCATTTAAATTCTTACCAATTACGCCAGGAGCATGGCCGTCAATTTTTTTGCCGTATGCCAAAGTTGATGTCAGTTTTTCCATCATCTCAAAATCTTTATTTAAAACCGCGGGGCAGTTCATTACTTCTCCGAGTCCAAGTACACGTTCTTCTCTGAGATAAGGTACAAGTTCATGATGTGTCAGAGTTGCTCCATTTTCATCTTCAGGCATTGCAGGAACGCATGAAGGGAGCATAATAAATACGTCAAGGGGCATTCCTTCTGTGCTTTGCAGCATATAGTCGATACCGTCTGTACCTATAACGTTTGCGATTTCATGAGGGTCGGCAACAACAGCAGTTGTTCCGTGAGGAATGGTAGCACGAGCAAATTCATAGGGAGATACAATTGATGATTCCAGATGTATGTGGCCGTCAATAAAAGAAGGTATAACGGTGCTGCCATTAAGGTCGATTTCCTGGTTTCCTTCATAGTCGCCTATACCGACAAAATATCCGTCTTTAATTGCAATATCACCGTCAAGAAGCTCATTTGTAAACACATTTATATACTTTGCATTGCGCAAAACGATATCTGATTTTTTATATCCGAGTGCTGAATCTATTCTTCCTTCCATATGCATTCCTCCTCTGAAATATATTTCTATTAGTATACTATAACCAAAATTAAATTGCTACTGAACAGTTGATTATAATTTGTATTATTGATTATAATTTTATACAAATCGGAAAATGTGAAAGCTTTACAAACGCTATATAATAAGCATATAATTAAATAATAAATTATTGGGAGGATTTCTATGCTTAGAGTAACTTATTTGTATCACAGCGGATTTATGGTAGAAACAAATAAAACATGCCTTGTTTTTGATTATTATACTGTTGACGGAAAATTTGATAACATTGATATAGCAGCATTTAAAAATAAGAATGTTTTTGTTTTTGTGTCCCATTCGCATCAGGATCATTTTGATAAAAGAATATTTGAGTGGAAAGATATGAATGTAAGATATATTCTCTCAAACGATTGCAGTTATGACAAGAATATTGATAATGTGACTGTTGTAAATGCAAATAAGGGTTTTATTATTGACGGTATAGCTATAGAAACCCTTAAATCAACAGATGAAGGTGTTGCGTTTATTGTGCATGCTGACGGATATACGATTTATCATGCAGGAGACCTTAATTGGTGGCATTGGAACGAAGAAGGTGACATGTTTAACAATATGATAAAAAGTCAGTACACGTCTGAAATAGATAAAATTAAAGGTATTAATGTAGATGTTGGTTTTGTTCCGGTAGACCCGAGACTTGAAGACAAATACATTCTTGCTATTGATTATTTGATGAGAAGTGTAAATATCAGGCACATATTCCCTATGCACTTCTGGCAGGACTACAAAATATATAATGCACTTATGGATGACGAAAGAACAGAAGATTACAGAGATAAAATTGAAAAAATAACAAAGCCGGGTCAGGTGTTTGAAATATGAACAAGAAAGCTTTGCGAGATGCGCTTCTTAAATTAAGCGAGGAAAAATACAGAGATTTTCATCTGAAACTTCAGCCTTCACGTTCGGAGGTTATTGGGGTAAGAATGGGAGAGCTTAGAAAAGTAGCAAAAAAGCTTGCAAAGGAAGACTGGAAAGACTATGTTGAAAATCTCAACGAATATGACAGCTATGAAGAAAAGGTTATTGCCGGAATGAGCATTTTTTATTCAAAGTCAAATATTTGTGAAAAAATTGAGTATTGCAGTAAGATGATACCGTTTATAGACGGCTGGGCGGTTTGTGACAGCATATGTTCAACGATAAAGCTTAAGACTGATGAATATCCGGTATTTTGGGATTATGTTCTTACATCTGCCGTTTCAGCAGAGGAGTTTGAGGCTAGATTTGGGTTTGTTTCAATGCTTCACCTGTATATTGATGATGAACATATAAATGAAATAATACATCAAATTGATACAAAAAGCTTTGTGGGATATTATGATTCAATGGCAGCAGCATGGCTTTTGGCTGACTGTATGGTGAAATTCCCTGATTTAGTTTTTGAATATATGAAAAATAACCATTTGAGCGATTGGGAGCATAATAAGGCTATTTCAAAAATGAAGGAGTCATATAGAGTGAGCAATGAAATTAAGACAGAGTTAAATAAGCTTATAAGGAAAAATGTTAAAAGCTGAATCATTGACACATAAGGAGGTGTCTTGAAATGCTGGAATATGAGCTTAAAAGAATGGTCAACGGCGATATTGAGTATTGCAAAAAAGAATGGGAGGATTATTCCTTCGATTGGGAAAGAATGGGCGAATTATTCGAGAAGATGATATATAAATATACAGGAGTCATTGATGATTTTGATAAGGGAATGAAGGTCATATCATCTTATGAAAAGAAAAATAAAAGCGGAGATACATACAGAGAAAATGTCAGCTTAATTATTAATCGCTTGGAACGCTTCCGGGATAACGGATTTAAAAATGAAGGACTTAATAATGAGATAAATCCTGAACATAACATAATGTTTTATGATAAAAGTGAGTTTGATGAGGCAAGGCTGTTTTTCGAACGTTCAGTGTATTTGAATGATGAGCAGAAGTCAGAAGCCGTTGAAAAACTAGATGAAATAGAAGAAATTTGTTCATCTGGCATACAGCCTACCGAAAAGTGGGATAAGCTAAGGCCATATATCATGTGGCTGACAGGTAAAAACCTAATAGTTGTATCTCATATTCTGCCGCTTGTTATGTTGCTTGAAAAATAATTTATAAATAGAATAAATATAATTTTAATATATAAGACAGCATTTCAATTAATTGATATACTGTCTTTTCTTTATTTTACAATCAATTACAAACAAGCGAAGTTGGCAAATAAACATTTAATATTACTGCGGTGACGCATTTAACAGCCGTTAACTATAATTTAAAGTGTAAAAAATATATCACAGTAATTATAAATTAACGGAGGTTTTGCAGATATGAATTTTAAAAAAAGTATTGCTCTTATGTGTGCAGCAGCTGTAGGGGTCTCAGCTATTGCATTAGGCTGCAACATAAATGCAGAGGCAGCGACAACAAGAGTAGTAAAAACGAGCACTAGTTCTACAGTTTGTACAACAACTAAAGTGCCTAAGTACATATTCTTATTTATCGGAGACGGAATGAGCTATCCTCAGGTACAGCTTACAAATTACTATCTCAGCGCAGCTGAAGATACGAACAACAATGATAAGGTTGATTCAAAGTCTAATTTAAGCTTTATGAATTTCCCTGTATCAGGAAGTGCACAGACATATGACAGTACATCATTTTGTCCTGACTCTGCTTCAACAGCAACAAGCATATCAACCGGAAATAAGACTTACAGCGGAACAATAAATATGGATGAAACAAAATCGGTAGCCTACGAAACAATTTCGGAAAAGCTCAAAGATCAGCTTGGTTATAAGATTGGTATAATTTCATCAGTTAATCTTAACCATGCAACTCCTGCTGCTTTTTATGCTCATCAGGCATCAAGAAACAACTACTATGAAATAGGTGAAGAACTTGTTGACAGTGGCTTTGACTACTTTGCAGGCGGTGGTCTTAAGAAAGTAACTGGTGATGACGGTACAAAAGAAAATATTTATGATTTGGCTGAAAAAGCCGGTTATAATGTTATCTTTTCACAAAAAGAGGCTGAAAAGGTAAAAGCAGGTGCAGGCAAAACACTCATAATTGATGAACATCTTGCAGATTCAGATGCTATGGAATACGAATTAGACCGTAAAAATAACGAATGGGATCTTGCAGATTATGTCGATAAGGGTATAGAAGTTCTTGATAACGATAAAGGATTCTTTATGATGGTTGAAGGCGGTAAAATCGACTGGGCATGCCATGCAAATGATGCCGGTTCGACAATAAATGATACAGTTGCACTTGATAATGCAGTTAAAGAAGCAGTTAAATTCTATAATGCTCATCCCGATGAAACACTTATACTTGTAACAGCAGACCATGAAACAGGCGGACTTACAATAGGCTTTGCAGGAACAAACTATGATACATTCCTTACAAACCTTGAGAATCAGAAAATCTCATATGCTAAATATGACTCAGACTATGTAGCAAAATATAAAGAAAACAAAACTGATTTCGATACAGTATTAACAGACGTTCAGAAGCTCTTCGGTCTTGTTCCGCCGTCAAAAGCAGATCAGGCTAAAGATGAAAAACTTGTTTTAACAGATTATGAACTTAATAAACTTAAGGCTGCTTATGATAAGACAATGTCGGGATCAAGTGAAAAGTTAAGCCAGGAAGAATATGTGCTCTATGGCTCATACGAACCTCTTACAGTAACAATAACACATATTCTTAATAATAAATCTGGTGTAAACTTCTCATCATATTCACATACAGGACTTCCCGTAGAGGTCTGTGCAATGGGTGCAGGACAGGATTTATTTGAGGGATACTATGACAATACGGATATATACTATGATCTTGCAAATCTTACAGGAGTAAAATAATGATAACAGTCTCAAACAAGCGTAACTATGTAATACAGCTTGTTGCAGGTCTTATCCTTACAGCAATCCTCATAGCCATTCCAACAGGCTATGAGGATGCTGCTATATATACGGAAAGCGAAAGATGCACAGCTGAGGTAACAAAGACGGATGAAAGCAGCATAATTAGCAATGGTCTTATACAGTCAGGCGAGCAATACTGTGATTTAATAATTCTTGACGGTAAATTTAAGGGAGAAAATACAAAAGGAGTCAACTTTCTCAGCGGTTCCCTTGAAAAAGATAAAATATTTGAAGTTGGTGATACTGCTTCGGTAGTAGTGTCATATTCAAAAGATAATATAATAACTTCTGTGACAATGATAGACCATTATAGAATTAATAAAGAAATAATACTGGCAGTATTATTTGTAGTTCTTTTAATTTTGTTTTCGGGCAAGAATGGTGTATTTGCTGTGATGTCATTTGTAATAACCATACTGATGTTATGGAAAATACTTATTCCATGCTATTTAAACGGCTTAAATCCTGTGTGGATAGGAATTGGAATTATGATAATTCTAACAGCTCTGATTATTTTCCTAGTGTACGGCATTGATAAAAGAACGTTGACGGCTTTTATGGGATCAATGCTTGGAACTATTACTACATGCATAATGGGTATCGTTTTTACAGACCTGTTTAAAATCCACGGCGCAGTTATGTCATATTCCGAGACACTTCTTTACAGTGGCTATCAGGATTTAAATTTAACGCAGATATTCACAAGCGGAATATTTATAGGTGCATCTGGAGCAATGATGGACTTAGCGGTTGATATAACCTCGGCAGTATACGAGGTAGTGCAGAAAAAACCGGATCTATCATGGAAAGAGGCAGCAAAGTCGGGAATGAATGTTGGAAGGGCGGCAATGGGAACAATGACGACGACTTTATTGCTGGCATATTCCGGAGGATATATCGCATTGCTTATGACATTTATGGCTCAGGGCACACCAATTGATAATATATTGAATTTTAAATATGTTTCTGCAGAAATACTGCACACACTTGTTGGAAGCTTCGGGCTTGTAACGGTTGCTCCGTTTACAGCGCTGATGAGCGGATTAATGCTCACTGCAAAAGATGGAAAACAGATGTTTCTGCAGATTAATATATATATTTCAAAACCGACATATATCTTAGGATTTGTGTCGGTTTTTGCGTTATCTGTAAAATAATAATTGCTTTTGCATGATTATATATAGAGGCTGTATATTGTTAATGTTAATGTATTGTGTTAAAATGAATAAATAATTAGATTATATCGAAAAATATCCGAAAGAAAAGCTTGGAGGTAAGCTAATGCTGAAGTTTATTGCCTCGGATATGGACGGGACGTTGCTTGACAGTGACGGGCGCATGAATGAGGAAATTTATAATATAATATCAGAGCTTAAAAATTTAGGTGTTTTATTCGCTGCTGCAAGCGGCAGACAGCTTGAATCGCTTAAGAAAAGATTTATGCCGGTTGATGACGATATTATATATTTGGCTGAAAATGGAACTTATGTTGTATATAAGGGAAAAGAATTATATAGCAATGTTCTTGATAAAGCAACGGTTAAAGAAGTGGTTGAAACTATAAAAAGTATAGATAAATCTGCGGCTTTTTTGTGCGGGAAAAAACATGCCTATGCAGAAGATGACAGTTTAATTGAGTTTATGAGACAACCTATTTTTGGTTATGATATAGTTAAAGTAAATGATTTTTTAGATGTTGATGATGATATATTAAAGATTTCTCTTTTTGATTCAGTGGATCCAAGAGAGCGTTCTTTTAAAATACTTGGTCCTAAATACGAAAATAAGCTGTATATGGCAGTATCCGGTTATAACTGTCTTGATTTTATGAGTATGGGAGCGAGCAAAGGAACTGCAATAAAAGAAATTTGCAAGAAATTTGGTATTAAAAAAAGCGAATCAATTGCTTTTGGGGATAACTTCAATGACATTGAGATGCTTGAATCGGTTGGAGAGAGCTACGCAATGGGAAATGCCGAAGAATTTGTAAAAAGTAAAGCTGAACATGTTATTGGAAGTAATAACGAAAATGCGGTAATTGAAACACTTAAAAGTATAATTGAGGAGATACATTTTAATGAAGAAGGTTGCAAGCCACGCATTGGGCTGTAAGGTAAATCAATACGAAAGCGAAGCAATCGCAGAACTTTTTGCAGAAAGAGGATATGAGATTGTAGGAATAGATGAGTTTGCTGATATTTACATAATTAATACTTGTACGGTTACTAATTTTGGGGATAAAAAAAGCAGACAGCTCATTAGAAAGGTTAAGAGGCAAAATCCTGATGCTGTAGTAGCAGCAATAGGATGTTATGCACAAACTCAGCCTGAAAAGATAAAGGAGGTTGAAGGAGTTAATCTTGTAATCGGAACAAAGGGAAGAAAAGATGTTGTTGACCTCGTGGAAAAGTATTCGGAGAAAATGGGTGTAGTAAGCACTGTTGGTGAAATTTCAAATGAGCATACATTTGAGCATCTTTCCATTCAAAAGCTTGCAGGAAGGACAAGAGCTTACCTGAAAATTCAGGACGGATGTTCTCAGTTTTGTTCTTATTGCATAATCCCATATGCCAGAGGTCCAATAAGAAGCAGGGATGCACAGGACATAATAGATGAGGTTCGTACTCTTGCACAAAACGGATTTAAAGAAATTATACTTGCAGGTATACACGTGGCATCCTATGGGAAAGATTTAAATGACTCAACATTGCTTGATGTAATAAAACAGGTTCAGGAAACAGATGGCATTGAAAGAATACGTTTCAGCTCCATTGAACCGAATATTATTACACGTGATTTTGCATATGAGCTTTCAAAAATGGATAAGGTGTGTGACCATTTTCATTTGTCGCTTCAAAGCGGGTGTGACAGAACTCTGAAGAGAATGAATAGAAAGTATGATACGGCAAGATACACAGAGTCAGTTGAGCTTTTAAGAGAGTATTTTCCCAATGTTGCCATTACTACTGATATTATTGCGGGATTTCCGGATGAAACAGATGAAGACTTTGAGAAGAGCATTGCTTTTGCTCAAAAGATTGGCTTTGCAAAAATTCATGCATTCCCGTATTCGCCAAAGGAAGGTACTCCTGCGGCAAAAATGCAGAATCAGATTTTAAATGCAGTTAAGAGCGAAAGAACAGCAAGGTTAATTGCACATAGCGATAAAATGGCAGATGATTTTATAAAAGGTTTTGTAGGTAAAATAATGCCGGTTCTTTATGAAAGACAGGTTTCTGATGGGATTTATGAGGGTTATACTACTAACTATATAAGAGTGCATTTAAAATGTGATAAAGACATCTCTAACAGTATAGTGGATACAAAAATAATTTCAGAAGAAAACGAAATGGCTGTGGGAGAAATCTAATATTATTTACAACGTTGCAAAATTGGGAAAATTGGGTTAAAATAAAGTGTTACTAATAGAGAAATGAAATTTTCTTTACATGGGAGTGATAGTATGGAAAAGAAAAATTCAATGAATGAAACAATGAGATTTGGTGCGGTTGAAAAGGAATATGACAGCGAAGCAGAGAAAATTATTATGACTGTTACAGCGGCTCTTGAGGAAAAGGGGTATAACCCGGTTAATCAGCTGGTAGGATACATACTTTCAGGAGATCCGACATACATTACTAGCCATAAGAATGCAAGAAGCATAATTCGTAAATTAGAACGAGATGAACTGCTTGAGGAAATACTAAAGGATTATTTGAAAGGAAAATGTTAAGTGCGTATTTTAGGACTGGACCTTGGTGATAAAACGGTTGGAGTAGCAATAAGTGATCCGTTTGGCTGGACAGCACAGGGCCTCGAGATTATTAGAAGAAACAATCCTAATGAGCACAAGCAAAGCTTGGGCAGATTAGCTCAAATTATTGATGAGTATTCAGTTGAAACGATTGTTCTTGGGTATCCAAAGAATTTGGATAATTCCGAGGGAATTCGCTGCGAGAAAACTAGGATATATAAAGAATATCTTGAAAAACGATTTCAAAATATTCCTGTAGTGCTATGGGATGAAAGATTCAGCACAGTTGCTGCTAATAACAGTATGCTTGAGGCCGGGTTGAGCCATGAAAAGAGAAAGGCTGTAATCGACAAAATGGCAGCGGTTCATATTTTGCAGGGATATTTGGATAGCAAAAGATAAGAGGAGAAAACAAATGGCAGATGAATTTGACAAAGTTGATGATATGGAAGAAGAAATGTCTGTTATCACAATGACTGATGACGAGACAGGAGAAGAAATTGAATTTGTTGTAATTGACAGAAAGAATTACAAAGGAACAGAGTATATTCTTGTTATTGAAAGCAAAAATATAGATGATGATGAAGCTGAAGCTGCAATTCTCAAGGTTGTTGGTGAGTCAGAAGAGGAAATAACTTATTCTGTTATTGATGACGATGAAGAGTTTGAGACTGTTGCAGAACTTTTTGACAGTGAAGAATACGATGTTGAGTATTAATTTGAATTTAATAAGCGAAAAGCATTTATACATAAATATATAAGACAGGAGGTGTTTTTTTGGCTTCAAAAAAACCAAAGTTGAAAGTTATATCTTTGGGCGGATTACAGGAAATCGGGAAAAATATGACGGTTTTTGAGTATAATGACGACATTATTATAGTAGACTGCGGTCTCGCCTTCCCTAAGGACGATATGCTGGGAATTGACCTTGTTATACCCGATATTTCATATCTAATTAAAAATATGGACAGAATAAGGGGCATAGTTCTTACCCATGGACATGAGGACCATATTGGTGCTCTGCCATATATATTAAAAGAAATAAATGTGCCTGTTTTTGGCACGCTCCTTACACTAGCATTATTGGAGAACAAGCTAAAGGAACATGGGCTTAATAAGCTTGTTACACTGCATACCGTTGTTCCTGGAGAGACTGTAAAGCTTGGACAGTTTAAGGTGGAATTTATTCATACCAACCATTCAATTGCCGATGCTGTT
Organism: Candidatus Metalachnospira sp.; assembly: GCA_040767305.1. Classification (GTDB taxonomy): domain Bacteria; phylum Bacillota; class Clostridia; order Lachnospirales; family Anaerotignaceae; genus Metalachnospira. Next base: position 141,852 of record JAXGOV010000002.1, read on the forward strand.
GCCCTTGCAATTACAACACCAGTTGGTGTAATTGTTCATACCGGTGACTTTAAGGTTGATTATACTCCGATTGACGGTGGTGTAATGGACTTGCACAGGTTTGCTGAGCTGGGCAAGGAAGGCGTGCTGCTTCTTTTAAGTGACAGTACAAATGCCCAAAGAAGAGGATTTACAATGTCCGAAAGCTCTGTCGGAGGAGTATTTGACGATATTTTTAGTGAGACAACCAAAAACAGAATTATGGTTGCTACATTTTCGTCAAACATTCACAGGATACAGCAGATAGTAAACTCGGCCTACAAATATGGCAGAAAGGTTGCCATAATAGGGCGAAGTATGGTTAATGCTGTTAAAACGTCAATTGAGCTTGAGTACCTTAATATGCCTAATAATACGCTCATAGATATAAGTGAGATCAAAAATTATTCAGATGATAAATTGGTTATTATTACTACCGGAAGTCAGGGCGAAACAATGTCTGCTCTTTCAAGGATTGCCTCGAATGATCATAAGCAGGTTTCGGTTAAACCGGGAGATAAAATTATAATTAGTGCATCATCAATACCGGGAAATGAGAAAAATATTTCAAATGTAATAAACGAACTTATGAAAAAGGGCGCTGATGTCGTATATGAGGGCATTGCCGAGATACACGTTTCGGGACATGCCAGACAGGAAGAGCTTAAGCTTATGCTTTCGCTTATCAAGCCTAAGTATTTTATGCCTGTTCATGGTGAGTACATTCATTTGCTGAGTCATAAGGATTTGGCTATGTCACTTGGTATTCAGAAGGAAAATATTTTTATAATGAATATAGGTGATGTTCTTGAGGTTTCTAAAAAGGATGCAAGGATAAATGGTTCAGTTCCTGCAGGACAGGTTCTGGTTGACGGACTTGGTGTAGGCGATGTAGGAAATATTGTATTAAGAGATAGAAGAAATCTTTCTGAAAACGGACTTATGATTGTTGTTGTTGCAATTGATTCCGCTTCCGGAAGTATTGTATCCGGACCTGATATTATTTCACGTGGCTTTGTATACGTTCGTGAGTCTGAGGACCTTATGGAAGAAGCGAAGAAAGTAATCAACGAAGCACTTTTGAAATGTGAATTAAATCATATTTCTGGTTGGTCAGGTATTAAAAATACAATAAAGGATACTCTTAAGAATTTCCTATGGCAGAAAATGAAGAGAAACCCTATGATTTTGCCTATTATTATGGAGGTATAATAAGGAGGTAAAGGTTGGATAGAATCAAAGTTATTACAGATGAATTGGCAGATGCAATAGTTAATACTGATGTTTTTAATGATTTTGCAGTTGCAAGAGAAAAAATAAATGAAGATGAATTGAGAAAAATTAATTCATATAAATGCTTAAAAGCAAAGCTTATTAATGAATATTCGGCTGAAACCGAAAATGAAGCAAATAGATTATACAGTGATATGATGCCAAATTCGCATACAAGAGAATACATTCAGAGTGAAAAAAGGCTGTTAGGATTCGTAGCTGATATTTATGATGAAATCGGCGAGAAAATTAATGATAAAATTAAACGGGATATAGATTTTGTGGAATAAAAAAATGACCTCATTCCTTTACAAGGAATGAGGTTTTTACTTTTATTGACAGGAAATATTGTTTGCCATTGCTAATAAAACATTTTATAATAAGGTTGTAGAATGTCGAAAAAGAAAGGCGGCGATATAATATTGACGAAAACTTTCATAATAGCTTTATTGACTTCAATAATGATTACATCAACAGCATTTGGTTACACACTTGATGAGTCTAAAGATTCAGGGCATCTTATGCTAGTAAACTCAGAGCATATGGTTGATAAAGATTATAATCCTGACAGAGTTCAGTTTGAGAATACATATTATTATTTGAGCGAAGAAGCTGCAGATGCACTTGAAAGGATGCTTAACGATATGGAAGATGATCTTGGAGAAGCGCCTATGATCATAAGCACATATCGTTCATATGAAAAACAAGAGTCGGTTTACAATGCCGATGTAGATGATGCAGTAGCCAACGGAGCAGATTTATCCGATGCTGTAAAGGAAACAGGTCATTATATTGCTTTGCCTGGGGCAAGTGAACATCAGACAGCCCTTGCTGTGGATCTTTCAAATGACGGCTCATTGGAAGAAAATTTTATTGATACTGAGGCAGGCGTTTGGATAAAAGAGCATTGCCATGAATATGGTTTTATTGTACGTTATCCAAAGGAAAAAGAAAAATACACCGGAATAGGATACGAGCCTTGGCATATTAGATATGTTGGGAAACCAAGTTCTGATATTATGTATCAGAATAATTGGTGCTTGGAAGAATATATAGACTATCTCAAGGAAAACGGTTCTATTATTTGGAATGGCGGAGAAAATATCTGGGGTGTTTACTATGTTGACAGTCTTGACTGTTCATATGGAAATGTTGTGGATTTTTCTGATACTAACTGCGATGGGTATATTGTTATAACCTGCAGAAACAAGAATTCTCTTTTGACAAAGGCGAGAGTAATTAAAAGCGGAATAAACCTAATGGAAAAACTGATTTCCAGGGTTGTGGCATGAAGAGGCGGCACATATGCACTCAAATAAGGCATATGTGCTTCTTTTTGTGTGCATAATGTTTGCTATATTTGAACTCATTGTGTATAATAAAATATTGAGGTGAGAGTATGTCACTCAAAACAGATGAAATCAAGAAAATACTTGCAGAAACTCCGTTTGATGAGTTATTGAATAAATTGGAGTTATTTAAGGATGACGAGCGTGTCGGAATAAAAAAGCTTGTAAGTCAGTATGAAAAAAAACATTCAGCTTATATAGAAGAATTGGAACGACTTGAGAGAATTTCAGCTTTTGAGAATGAATTGAGATTAAAAGGCTATAAACTTATCGGCGGAATTGATGAGGTAGGAAGAGGACCATTGGCAGGGCCGGTAGTGACAGCCGTTGTAATTTTACCTGATGATTGCAAAATACTTGGAATTAATGATTCAAAAAAGCTCTCGGCTAAAAAAAGAGAGGAACTATCAGAATTGATAAAGAATGAAGCAATAGCCTATTCATTTGGCTCAGCTTCTCCGGCAGAAATAGACGAAATTAATATACTTCAGGCTACATACAGAGCTATGAGAAAGGCGATCAGCTCCCTTGCGGTTAAGGCTGATTTTATTATTGCGGATGCAGTTACAATACCTGAAATAGATGTTCCCCAGAGGGGAATAATTCACGGAGATGCCAAAAGTATTACCATAGGTGCCGCAAGCATAATTGCCAAGGTTGAAAGAGATGCAATGATGGATGAGTACGATAAAGTGTTTCCTGAATACAGTTTTGCAAAAAATAAGGGGTATGGTTCTGCAGAGCATATTATGTCACTAAAAAAATACGGCCCGTGCCCGATACATAGAAGCAGTTTTATTAAAAACTTTGTATAAGTTTGCTGAGGTGTTTCATGAGAAGTATAAACAGAAAAAAAGGCGATATAGGTGAAGATATTGCTTCAAAATGGCTGGAAATCAATAAAAATTACTGTATATTGGAAAGAAATTACTCGACAAGATACGGTGAAATAGATATAATTGCTCAGGACAATAATTTCTATGTATTTATTGAAGTGAAATATAGAAGCAGTAACTCGCATGGACTTCCGTATGAGGCAGTCACGCTGCCAAAGCAGGATAGAATAGCTAAAAGTGCTTTGTGTTATATGCAGAAAAAGGACTTGACATCAACACACCGATTCGATTTGATGTTGTTGAAATACTTGAGAGTGGAAACGAAGATAAAAAGTATATAAAGCATACGGAAAATGCATTTGAATGGAGTAATTATTGAATGAATTTAAAAAAATTAGGAGAGCTTGAGTTTTATACATTTGATAGCTTTGATGATATAGATTTTATAGGGCATTGCTTTACCACAAGACTTGGTGGTGTAAGCGAAGGTTTTCTTTCTTCACTAAACCTTGGTTTTTCAAGGGGAGATAAGGCAGAAAACGTAGATAGAAATTTTGATATAATCTGTGATGCCTCGGAATTAAAAAAGAACAGTGTGTTACATTAAGGCAGGTACATTCCACAAGAATAGTCTCGGCTGATGATAGCATAAAAGGAATGGGCTTCAGAGATGATATTGAAAGAATAGAGGCAGATGCATTTGTGACTGACAAAAGGGGAATTGTTTTGGTTACATTCCATGCAGATTGTGTGCCACTGTTTTTTGTTGATACACAGAAAAGACAATAGGTATGGCTCATGCGGGCTGGAGAGGAACTGCTGATGGAATGGCAGCCGAGATGGTCAAAAGAATGGCCTATGAATTTGGAAGCAGTCCAAGTGACATTAAGGTTGGAATAGGTCCGTCAATTGGGCAGTGCTGCTTTCAGGTAGATAAGCCTGTTGTTGATATCTTTAATCAAAAATATAATTTTGCTTATAAACACATAAAAAAAGACGAAGAAGCCAAGGGTAAATATAAAATTGACCTTTGGGGAATTAATAAAGAAGTATTGATGAGCATGGGCGTAAAAGAGGAAAACATAGAAATCAGCGGAATTCGCACTAAATGCAATCCTGATACATTTTATTCTCACCGTGTTATGGGAGAAAAGCGTGGACAATGGGAGCTTTTCTTTTCTTGAAATGAGGGTAAGCTTTGGAAAATTTAAACACAGGAAAAAGAAAAATGTTATAATAAGCGTTGAAAAGGGAAGCATAGCCGAAGAAATAGGCATTGAGCCCGGTGATATATTAGTGTCCATAAACGACAAGGAGATACTGGATGTATTTGACTATCGTTATTTAATAAATGATGAATACCTTGAAATGGTTCTTAAAGACAAAGAAGGCGAAGAATACATTGCTGAGGTTGAAAAGGACTATGATGAGGATATAGGCATTTTATTTGAAAGCGGGCTTATGGACAGTGCGAAAAGTTGCAGCAATAAGTGCATTTTTTGCTTTATAGATCAGCTCCCGCAGGGTATGAGAGAAACTCTGTATTTTAAAGATGATGATACTCGACTTTCGTTTTTGCAGGGCAACTACGTTACATTGACAAACATGAAGGATAAAGATATAGACAGAATAATATACTATCATCTTTCTCCAATAAACATTTCTGTCCATTCTACTAATCCGGAACTTAGAAAAATGATCTGCACAATAATAAAGCGGGAAACATAATGGATAGAATGCAAAAACTTGCTGATGCAGGAATTGAGCCGCATTTACAGGTGGTTCTGTGTAAAGGTGTAAATGACGGCGCAGAGCTTGACAGAACGATTGCAGATATAGTAAAGTTATTCCCTCAGGCTGAAAGTATGTCTATTGTTCCAGTTGGACTTACAAAAATACAGAGAAGGTCTTTTTAAACAGCAGCCTTTTACAAAAGAAGACGCAATTAAGGTGCTAGATCAGATAGAGGGCTGGCAGAATAGAAATCTTGAAAAATACGGTTCAAGGATTGTATATGCTGCTGACGAATTTTATCTTAAAGCAGAAAGAGAAATTCCAAAACCTGATTGTTATGAAGATTTTGCTCAGTTTGAAAACGGCGTTGGCATGCTTTCGCTCTTTAAACATGAGTTTTATGAGATACTTCCAAGTATAAAAGATTCGCCTGATAAACGCATGGTTTCATTGGCAACAGGAGTTACCGCTTATGGCTTAATGAAGGAAATAGCTGATAAAATCAGTGAAAAGTGTGAGAATACAAATATAAATGTGTACAGAATTAAAAATAAATTCTTTGGTGAGACAATTACGGTTTCAGGCTTGCTTACTGGAGGAGATATTATTGAACAACTCAGAGATAAAGAGCTTGGTGAATATTTGATTTTGCCTGACAGTCTTTTGAGAAACGGCGAAACTGTTCTTCTTGATGATGTATACGTTTCTGATATAGAAAAAGAACTTGGCGTTCCGATAAAAATAGCACTTAATTCAGCGGAAAGCCTTATTGATAGAATTATGAATACGGAGGAAAACTAAAATGAGCAGACCGATAGTAGCTGTTGTGGGTCGCCCCAATGTGGGCAAATCCACACTTTTCAATAGACTTGCCGGTGAGAGGATATCTATTGTTCAAGACACTCCAGGTGTAACAAGAGACAGAATATATGCGGATGTTGATTGGCTTAACTATAAATTTACGCTTATTGATACAGGCGGAATGGAGCCTGATACAAATGATATTATTTTGAGTCAGATACTTTTACAGGCGCAGATTGCAATTGATACTGCGGACGTAATTATATTTGTAACTGATGTTAAGCAGGGGGTAACCGAGGCAGACGGACAAGTTGCGAATATACTTAGAAGGACTAAGAAACCTGTTATACTTGCAGTAAACAAGGTTGATGATATGCGTAAGGAGAATCTTGATGTATATGAATTTTACGGCCTTGGCATAGGAGGTTTATCCTGTTTCGGCTGGACAGGCACTTGGGCTTGGAGACATGCTTGATGCAGTATGTTCACATTTTCCGGATGGTGCAGAAAATGCTGAGGAAGATGATGTAATAAGGGTTGCACTTATAGGTAAACCCAATGTAGGTAAGTCTTCTCTTATAAACAGAATGCTTGGTGAGGAAAGGCTTATTGTAAGCAATATTCCCGGTACTACAAGGGACGCAATTGATACACCGTTTGAATATGATGGCCAGAAATATGTTCTTATTGATACCGCAGGTATGAGAAGAAAGAGCAAAATAAAAGAAGATATTGAAAAATACAGCATAATCCGTGCAGTTGCCGCAGTTGAGCGCTGTGATGTTGCAGTTCTTGTAATTGATGCGCAGGAGGGAATAACAGACCAGGATGCTAAAATTGCAGGTATAGCACATGAAAGAGGAAAGGCTGCAATTATTGCGGTAAATAAATGGGATGTCATTGAGAAAGATGACAAGACGATGAACAAATTCTTAAAGGACATCGCAAATGATCTTTCATACATGGCATATGCACCAAGAGTGTTTATTTCTGCACTTACAGGACAGCGAGTTATAAAAATGCTTGATACTGTTAAAGAAGTTTATGCAAATAATAATCTTCGTGTATCAACGGGCGTGCTTAATGATGTTCTTGTTGAGGCAATGGCTATGCAGCAGCCTCCTGCAGAAAAAGGACGCCAGCTTAAAATTTATTATATGACTCAGGTTGGTGTGAAACCGCCTACATTTGTTGTTTTTGTTAATGACAGAGAGCTTATGCATTTCTCTTATAGAAGATATATTGAAAATCAGTTAAGACAGAATTTTGGTTTTAAGGGAACACCCATACATTTTGTGGTAAGACAAAAGGGAGATAAAGATTGATATGTTCAGAGTTATATGTCTTATTATTGGATATTTTATAGGTTGTATACAAACCGCTTATTTTGTCGGTAAAGCGTATAATGTAGACATTAGCAAAACAGGAAGCGGAAACCTTGGAACAACAAATACTGTTAGAGCACTAGGTATTAAAGTAGGATTATTTACATTTTGGTGCGATGTAGCAAAGTCACTTATTGCATTTTTAATTTGCAAAGCAATATTTAAGGTTGACCCCATTGTAGCAGGTTTTTATGGGTCGGCCGGAGCAATTATCGGTCATGACTTTCCTTTTTTTCATAAGTTCAAGGGTGGAAAGGGTATTGCTGCAATGGTAGGGATGGCATTCGGAACATTTCCGTTTCCGGCGATTATTGTATTTATAATTGCTCTTACAATATTACTTTCGGGATATGTATCTGTTACTTCACTTGCACTAGCAGTTATGATACCGATATCTTTACATATTTGTGGCTATCCGGCAGAGGCCATATGGGTTACAATAGCATTGGCGGCATTGGCATTTTTTCAACATAGAGCGAATATTAAAAGACTTTTAAACGGAACAGAAAGCAGATTTGATATAATAGGAAAACTTAAGCCCAAAAAGAAGGAGAGGTAGAAATGAAGAAAATAGCTGTTATCGGAAGCGGAAGCTGGGGAACTGCCCTTGCAGTAATGCTTGATAAGTATGGACATGATGTTACCATATGGTCTTGGAAGGAAGAAGAGGCAAGACGTATCCGTGAAGATGGAGAGCATAAGGAATTTCTGCCTGGGTGCCTATAAGAAAAGAAATTAAGATTGTTACTTCACATGAGGATGCAATTAAAGATGCGGAAATAGTAATCGCAGCTGTACCATCAAAATTTGTTAGAACAAATATTATGAAGTTTGCGCCGTTTTTTAAAGAAAATCAGGTGATTGAAAATGTAGACAATGTACTTGAGGATAACAGTCTAGAAACTCTTGCAGAGGTAATTAAGGACTGCGTTCCTCAGTGTGAGATTGCGGTTCTTTCAGGCCCAAGTCACGCCGAAGAAGTCGGCAGAGGCGTTCCTACTGCTGCGGTTATTGCATGTAAAAATGAAGAGCTAGCAAAAATGATACAGCACGAATTCAGCAATCCTGTATTTAGACTTTATACAAACACGGATGTTATTGGTGTTGAGATTGGTGCGGCAATGAAAAATATAATTGCTCTTGCAGCAGGAATGTCAGATGGGCTTGGATATGGTGATAATACTAAGGCAGCTCTTATGACAAGAGGTATGGCCGAGATAACCAGATTGGGTGTAGCAATGGGTGGAGAAAGAAAAACATTCTACGGCCTTTCGGGAATGGGTGACCTTATTGTAACATGCACTAGTATGCATTCCAGAAACAGACGTGCGGGAATTTTACTTGGTCAGGGAAAGAGCCTTGCGGAAACACTTGAAGAAGTCCACATGGTTGTTGAAGGCGTAAATACTGCCAAAGCCGCAAATGAGCTCGCAAAAAAACATAACGTCAGCATGCCTATAACAGAAGCTATTAATGGAGTTCTGTTTGGCGGTACAGACGTTAGGACAGTTGTTTATGATCTTATGATGAGAGATAAAATATCAGAGAAATAAATATGGGATGCCAAACATCAAGCCTATTAAAATGCCTGCCAACACATCGGTTGGGTAATGAACTCCTGCCAATAGGCGTGTTGCAGCAACCACAACAGAAATAATAAGACTGATTATGCCCAAAACAGGGTTTATATAAAATAATGCTGTTGTTATAACAAATGAACTCGAACAATGAAGGCTTGGAAAGCTGTGACCACTTGAATGATTCTCCAATGGTGTTACATCAAGTACATCAAATGGACGAGGGCGGTCAATCATGTTTCTGAACTTTGTTACCAGCACTAGCTCAATGAGCGGAAATGCCGCATATGGTATTACTCGAATATCACGCATGATGGCCAGTATAGGCATAAGCCCGTAAAAGAGCAGCATCATTAGCTTTGGTGTGTAGTCGTTCAGAAATATTATTGGTTTATGTGAAGAAGGATGAGCCTGTACAAAATTATATATGCTCATGTATAGTTTTTTATCAAAATTATTATTCAAAATATCACCTCGGAATCAGCTGTTTTTAATAATAGCATATTTTCCGGGGTTTTTAAATGTCTGGAAGAAGTAAATTTCTAGTTACCTGGCAAAATATAACTTAAAGGACAGTATAGTTTTAAAGCTATTCAGTCCTTATTTTTTGTGAGAAATTATACTAATTTGTCGGCAAAATATTGTGCTGTAATAGGGTTATGTATGTTTAAATTAAAGAGTTAGATAACATAATTATATTAGCTAATGATAAAAAAGGAGAAAAAATTATGAGGATACCAACACATATTGGTGTAATACCTGATGGAAATAGAAGATGGGCCGTTCAGAATGGCCTTGAGAAAAAAGACGGATATGGCAGAGGCCTTAATCCGGGTTTAGAACTATATAAGATATGCAAAGAAAAGGGTATAAAAGAAATTACCTATTATGGTTTTACTGTAGATAACACTAAACGTCCAACTGAGCAAAGGATTTCATTCACAGATGCTTGTATAGAAGCCGTTAAACTCCTTTCTGAGCAGGATGCTGAACTTTTGGTTCTGGGAAATTCACAGTCGAAAATGTTTCCAAAAGAATTGCTGCCTTATACAACAAGGCATAAATTTGGAAAGGGAGGCATTAAAATAAATTTTTTGGTTAATTACAGCTGGGAATGGGATTTAGGTGTTGGAAATAGTTCAATAAACAATACTTTGCGATCTAATGATGTTTCAAGAATAGATATGGTAATACGTTGGGGAGGCAGAAAGCGTCTGTCAGGGTTTTTACCTGTACAGTCAGTTTACGCTGATTTCTATTTTATAGATGATTATTGGCCGGATTTTTCAGCAAAGAATATAGATGATGCTATTGAGTGGTACAACAAACAGGAAATTACATTGGGCTGCTGATTGCAAAACATTTTTATAGAGCAGGAATATACATCATATTAAAGTTGCTTGTAAGCTGAAGAAAAATAAAGAACTAGGTAATTATCCGTCGGATGGCACCTAGTTCTTTTGCTTGATTTTCTTTGTTAACTCGCCTTTTGTTCAAGTCTTAATCTATCTGCGATAAGAGCTATAAATTCACTGTTAGTCGGTTTGCCTTTATGGTTATTGATTGTATAGCCAAAAAGCTCGTCGATGGCGTCTATTTTTCCTCTGCTCCAAGCCACCTCAATTGCATGACGAATAGCTCTTTCAACTCTTGATGGAGTTGTGCTGCATTTTTTGGCGATTGCTGGATAGAGCTCCTTCGTAATGTAATTAAGTACATCCATGTCATTTACTGACATAATTATAGCTTCTCTCATGTAATGATATCCTCTAATATGTGCAGGTACTCCGATTTCATGAAGAATCCCGGTTACCTTTGCTTCAAGGTCGTATGCTGCGGCCTTTTCTGATGTACTTCCGATTACAAGCGATTTACTTGGCGTTTTTTCTCCTGTTTTTGAACACTTCAACTGTCTGATGCGAAGAACAAGAGCATCCATGTCGAAAGGTTTAACTATATAATATTCAGCTCCAAGTTCAATTGCACGCTGTGTAATTTTTTCCTGATTTATTGCTGAAAGCATGATACAAATTGGTTTTTGAGGCATATCTGTGTGCTTTTGTAATTTTTCCAATACTCCCAGTCCGTCTAAACGGGGCATGATACTGTCAATAATTGCAATATCAGGTTTAAGCTCTCTGATTTTATTGAAAGTGTCAATACCATCGTAAGCTATAGCTACTACCTCAATGTCTTCCTGTTTGTTGAGATACGAACTAACAACATCGCAAAAATCCTTATTATCATCTGCAAGTATTACCTTTATCTTATTTTGGCTCAAAATAATCCCTCCTGTGAGTTTTATAATTTAATATTTGTAAAATATTAGAAAAAATGTAAAATATTTACATATGAGTACATTATAGAATAAAGTAGAACAGATTGCAATATTTTTAATGAAAAATCGTTAACAAAATTTCGATTCAAATGATGAAAAATCGACAGTAAAATTAAGGAAACTTATAAATTGGACAAAATTAGATTGGTATTTTATGAATATAAAAATCCATTGCACGTTGATTTTACGGCAATGGATTGAAAAATGTCTATTATTTTGGAATTCCGTTAAGGGAAAGAGAAGTATTTTTGTATCGTTTGTCGTTTGAAACATCTTTACCAAACCAATTGGGTGGAATGAAATTTTCTGCATCATTAATTGTAGAAAATTCAACTTCTACAGTATATAACCCTTCCAACTCAGAGTGATATTCATCCAGTTCAGCCTTCAGGTTATTTCCAATTGGAATTATATATCGTGTTTTAGTTACAAATGGAGTTTCTGTCTTAGCAGTAAGTTTAATATATTGATTTTCTGAAATATTTAATTCAAATTCTTCTCTGGCAATGGAACCTTTTCCTTTGATTGTGAGAATACAGTCAGAATTGCTCTTTCTTATGCGTATTGTTGGATTAATACTGATATACGCTTGTGAAATCTCTTTTTTTGTATACAGTTCAAGCTGCGAGGGAATAACTTTGACAAGAAATTTTTTTTCTATTTCCATATTATCGCTCCTTTTCGGTAATTATATTAAAAATCATTTTAAATTACAATATAATTTAGTATTATATATTGTGAGATTATTAATGATACTGTATACTTATATAAACATTTGTATGTGCTATGAAAGGATGGGACAGTATGAAAAAGGCTTATTTATTTCTTGCGTATGGATTTGAAGAAACAGAGGCTTTAACAACCGTAGATTTATTAAGGCGGGCAGGTATCGAAGTAATTACAGTTTCAATAACGCCTAATAATATTATTTCCGGAGCACACAAAATACCGGTTGTGTCTGATATAAAGATTGATGAAAGTGATTTTTGTGATGCAGATGCGATAATTATTCCGGGTGGCCAGCCGGGGGTAAATAATCTGAATGCATGTGATAAAATCAAAGATATTATCAAAACAAACTTTGAAAATAATAAACTTATATGTGCCATTTGTGCGGCACCAATTATTTTGGGAGAAATGGGCCTTCTTAAAGGAAAAAAGGCCACATGTTATCCGGGAAATGAATCTGCTCTTAAAGGAGCTGTACTCTCAAATGACAAGGTATGCGTTGATGGTAATATCGTAACATCAAGAGGCGTTGGAACAGCTATAGATTTTGCGTTAGAGATAATAAAAATTCTCAACAGCGAAATTAAAGCTGAAAGTGTCAAGAAAAGTATTTTGGCAGATTGATATTATATGTAGACATTGCTGAAAAGAGTTTCCAGTAATCCGTGATGGAGTTTAGATACTCCCATTTGAGCATATGCATTTAATATTATATCTATATCAATGTTATATATGTAGGATACCTGCTCTGGTGAGTAATACTTTGTAAGCCCGCATTCTAATTCTCTTTTGAATATGCGGCAAAGCTCATCGGAGCCGTTTTTCATTATTATCATGAAAGCTTCGGATGTAATTTCTGTTATTCCGTTTTTTTTCATTAACTCTTCTAGTTCCCTATTTGAAATATTAAGAAGTTTTATTGTGTCTTTTTTTGTATATGGGGAAGGCTTTGTCTTAATAAATAAATCAATTTCGTTAAGTCTAGGGACAATATTGTTTTGGTAGTTTGTAAGATAGGGTCTGCACTGTTTTGTTGTGCTCATGGCGGGGCCTCCTTGATAATTTGAATAAAAAAATATATAATCTAATTATAAGCAAATATAAATCAGAGTTCTATATGTAATATATGGGCTTTGATTGGCAGGTGTATATAAATGAATGCTATAGAGAGATATTTCAGATACAGGCAAAGCCTTATAGACCAGTATGTTAAAGGGGATATGACAAAGCGTGAATACCTTCAAGCTAACTATGAAGCTGTGGTATATAATGATATAAAACCCTTTAAAAATATAGATACTGTGCTTAAAGGTTTATTCAATTATCAGTACTATAACGCAAGAGCCAAGGAAAAAAAGCAGGCAAGCACAATACATGATATGGATTATGATGAGAAAATTGAATATTTGGATAGCTGTAATTATTTTTACAGCAGGAAAGACAAGGCCACAATGAGGGTGCTTAAGCTTCTGGATTATAAGGGTGTTGAGGCATATTTTGTTAAGGTGCACTCAAAGGAACTTAATGGAAAATTGTTTGAAATGATCTTGACCGAATATGATATGATACTACATTCAACAAATGAACTTATCTTAAAAAATTTGAAAGAGGAAGGCGTTTTCAGTGATGGATGCCGAAAATCTGTTATTGACGGATATATTAATCAACGATACTAGAGAATAACTGTAAATAACAATAATAAAAGGACCGCAAACGCGATCCTTTATTTAATATATTATTTTACAATTTTTTTGCTATATCCTTTGAGTCTCTTTTTGTGAAGAGCGTAAGCTTTTCTCTCCAAGTTTTCTTTTTCTTGTTTGCAAGGTTTATACCGACTACATTTACGATATAAAGTCCGCTAAGCTCAACTTTAATTGTCTTTTTGGGTGTAATAACATCAAATAAGTTTTTATCACAGATTAATGTTACAATCTGCGGACCTACCTTTGCTTTTACCATGCACATTTTACGTCTTTTTGCACTTTTTTCAAGCTTTTCATAAATAAGCTTGCCTACGTTTGTTTCAGTTGGTTTCTCATATCTTTTATCAATTACAAATATTGAAGCAACTTGCTTGTTTGCTTTAATAAAATCTTCTGCTTCAATAACTTTTTTATAATTTTTTCTGCTAAGTGAGTAGACTATTGCTAATACTATAGCAAGTACTACCATAACAATAATTGATATGTCAGTTGCATTCACTTAAAATCCTCCCTTTAATGCTTCTTCGTAAACTTTATTTTATCATTTATTTAGAATTATTTAAATAGAAAAATAAAAACTTATATTAAATTTTTTGCTGTTTTTTTGCAAACCATATGGTAATATAGTATAATATATTTTAACCTAAATTGCAACCAGTTTTCATATGTGGTATTATTGAATAGAAGGTGTTTAATTTGTCGATATCAGATGTCGTTCATTTTCTTGCAACAACTATATTTTGGGTGAATGTTATATTGGCAGGAATAACTGTGTTTTTTGAACATAGAAAACCTTCAAGTACATGGGCTTGGCTTGTGGTTATTTTTTTATTCCAATTATTGGCTTCGTTTTTTATTGTATTTTTGGAAAAGAAGGCAAAAAAGAAGCCATGTTTAAGAAGAAAGCAAAAAATGATGACTATACATATTTTGGTTATCTAAACAGAATGGATAAGTATGCAACAATGATAAGAGCTCAGAAACAGGCTATTGAAGGGCGAATAGACATCATTGATGCTAAACATTTGGATGACCTTGCATATCTTCATATCAATTCCGGAAACTGTATTACCTATGATAATACAGTTAAGTCATATTTTGAGGGAAATTCAAAATTTGATGATCTTATTAACGATATCAAAAATGCAAAAAAATATATCCATATGGAGTATTATATTTTAAGAAACGATGAACTTGGCAACCGTATTATTTCCGAGCTGACTAAAAAGGCTGCAGAAGGAGTGGAAGTACGCCTTCTTTATGACGGAATGGGTAATCAGTTTATACCTGCTAATATGTTTGTCGACTTTAAAAAAGCAGGTGGAAAGGTAGGAGTTTTCCTTCCGCCCTTTATAACAAGGCTCAATTATAGGGATCATAGAAAAATATCTGTTATTGATGGACAAATTGGATATGTCGGAGGTCTTAATATAGGTGATGAGTATCTGGGAAAGGTTCCAAGATACGGTACTTGGCGTGATACGCATTTGAGAATAGAAGGAGATGCCGTTGATCAACTTCAGCTCAGATTCATAATGGATTGGAATTTTGTTTATAAAAATGAAATTGAACTTTCTGATAAATATTTTCCGCAAAAGGGACTTGGCGGGAATGTTAAGATGCAAATAGTTTCAAGTGGACCTGATACTGAATACCAGAATATAAGAAACGGTTATTTCAAAATGATGAATGAAGCCGAAAAAAATATCTATATAGAAACTCCTTATTTTGTTCCGGATGACGGTATTTTTTCTGCCTTAAATGTAGCAGCTTTGTCAGGTATAGATGTCAGGATAATTATTCCTGCAAATCCGGATCATCCGTTTGTTTATTGGGCCAGTATGTCATATTTAGGCGAACTCCTTGAAGCAGGCGTTAAGTGCTATCAGTACAATGATGGCTTTATACACAGCAAAACAGTGTATGTTGATGGTTTGGTTACGTCTGTTGGAACTGCAAATATGGATATTAGAAGCTTTGATTTAAACTTTGAAATAAACGCTTTTATATATGATAGAGAAATAACACAAAAACACGAGGCGCAGTTTATGAAGGATATTGAAAGCTGCACTGAAATTACGAAAGAATGGTATGCAAAGCGTTCGGGTGGATTTAAAGTAAATGAGGCTATCTCCAGACTTATTTCTCCTATGCTTTAATACTTTAGGGAAGGGGCATAACAATTGGATAAGCCGTTTGCTGATAGTTTTTTTGTACATTCGTACGATACTGATATGAATGCTGTTATAAGCATACAGAATATTGTAAAGTATCTTATGGAAACCGCAATTGACCATACAGATGCTGTGGGATATGGAATTGATAGACTTATTAATGAAAACCGAGGCTGGGTTGTTTTAAACTGGGTAATAAAAATGTATCATTATCCAAAATATAAAAGTAAAATTAAAGTTTCAACATGGGCTCAGCATGGCGGAACTTTACAAGCAACTAGGTTTTTCGTTATTGAGGATGAGAAAACAGGTCATATATATTCCGAGGTTGCATCAAGGTGGGCATTTTTAGATTTAGGAAAACGTCATCCTGTCAGATTTTCTGATGAAATAGATGATGCGTATTGTTGTGATAAAGAGCCGCCTTTTAATCCAGGCAACTACGGACTGCCAAAAGAAAATGAACAGGACTTGTTTTCCGAAAAGATGCTGGTTGTGAGAAGAAGTGAAACAGACACGAACGGACATGCTAATAATGTTAGGTATATAGAATGGGCATTAGACGAAGTGCCAGATGATATATATTTAAATTACAAAGCGGAAGAAATGCGTGTTCTTTATCGTAAAGAATGCAGATATGGTGACAAGGTTACTGTAAAAACATATATTGTAGAGGATAATGGAAGAAAATTAATTATATCTTCAATTAACAATGAAACTGGGAAAATTTTATGCAAGATTTCGGCTCTTTGGAAAAAGAAGAACTGATTATATATTTCCATGAAGGGAGAATTTTATGGGATCAAAATGTATGTGTCCGGTTAATGAAAAACAAATGTCTTTAACCGGTTTTAAAAATTTTGAAATAAAGGATAAAAAACTGATTGACAGCTACACTAAACCATGGAAGCTTGACTGCTCTGATTTATCCTTCGCTAATATGTTTGTTTGGGGAGCTGACGGAAAAATTCAGTATACAATATATGAGGATGTTTTGTATATTAAACTGAATTTTATTTCATGTCCTGAGTTTTTTTGGCCGCCAATACCTAAATACGGCTCTGACTTTGACTACAGAGAACTTATAGATAAGGCTATTAATTACATGGAGAATAAAGGAAATGTTCCTGTTATAAGAAATATATGGGAGCCTTTTAAAATAATAGTTGAGAAGGCTTATCCTGAACTTTACATGGAGCCGGCAGATATTGCTTGGGATTATGTATATTCAAGAGAAAAGCTTGCTACGCTAAAAGGAAAGAAACTCCACGGAAAAAGGAATCATATAAACAGATTTTTGGAAACATATCCGGAGCATGAATATAAAAAACTTGAACCTTCTATGTATCAAGAATGTATAGATGTCTATGATGAATGGAAGGAAGGCAAAGATCTTTCGGCTGATGAATTTGCAAATGAAAGACGTTCGGTTTCACTTGCTTTAAAAAATATGGACGCTTTAGGACTTACCGGAGGAGCAATTCTCATTGACGGTAAAATAAAAGCTTTTACTTTAGGAGAAAGAATAAGAAAAGATGTTCAGCTTATTCATATTGAAAAGGCTGATGCAAATATTAATGGACTTTTTACAATGATTAATCAGCAGTATGTTTTGCATGAATGTCAAGATGTTGAGTTTATAAACAGAGAAGAAGATCTTGGCGTTGAAGGAATGCGAAAAGCAAAAAGAAGTTATTATCCTGATTATATGGTTAAAAAATATTTTGCTTCTAAAGAAAAATTAACTAAAGAAGAAATGTCAGAAGATTAATAAAAAAATTATAGGAGTTTTTTCATACTGTGCCATAATGAGCACAGTATTTTTTTATTTTGTATGCGAAAAATAATAAAGCAGTAAAATAAAAAAGGAGGTTAAGTTATGAATATCAAATATATTTTAGCTTTATTTTTGACAGCTGCTTTCTTAATGTCAGGTTGTACAAATGGTACAGCATCTAGGGATGATGCAGGCTTATACGATAATACAGGAACAGACTATTATGGTACAGCAAGCTACGGTACAACCGGAGATGGAATTATGAACAACGGCGGAACACTTTATAACGACAGGACAGACAGCAATATAATATATGGAACTGACCGTAATACAACTGCAAATAATGACGGTATGGCTTCCTCAATAACAACACGTTCAAATTATTAATATTAATTCTGCCTCTGCATCTTATGATGCAGAGGTATTTTAATTTTTATTGAAATTTAGATGCATTTATGCGAAAATAGACATAATTAATTTTAATCTCGGCGGTGCTTATTATGATACGGATAAATAATATTAAACTTAAAATAGGAAATGAAGACATAGGTTCTGCAGTGTGCAAGAGCCTTAAAATATTACCTGAAAGCATAATTGAATTACATATTAGGAGAAAATCTCTTGATGCCAGAAAAAAGAACGATATACACTATTTGTATACTGTTGATGCGGTTGTTAAGAATGAGCAGATTGTTCTAAAAAAATGCAGAGATAAAAACGTCTCTGTATCAACATATAAAAAATATGAGCTTCCTGACGTGAATGTCAATATGAAATATAAACCCGTTGTTGTTGGTTTTGGTCCGGCAGGAATGTTTGCGGGCCTTGTACTTGCACAAAAGGGACTGAAACCTATAATATTAGAACGAGGCAAAAATGTTGATGCAAGGACGGAGGATGTTAATAACTTTTGGAGTGGCGGAAAGTTTAATTCAGAGAGCAATGTTCAATTCGGTGAAGGCGGAGCAGGTACATTCTCTGATGGAAAACTTACTACAAGGATAAAGGATGCAAGATGTGGATATATAACGGATAGTTTTATTAAAGCAGGTGCACCGGTTGAAATAGCATATGACGCAAAGCCTCATATCGGAACTGATAAGCTGAAAACGGTTGTCAAAAATATCCGTAATGAAATAATAGCTCTTGGCGGTGATGTGCGTTTTGAAAGCAGGCTTACAGACATTTTGATTGAAAATAGTTCTGTAACGGCAGCTGTTATAAATGGAACTGAAGTAATAAAAACCAATGATATAATATTAGCTGTGGGGCACAGTGCCAGGGATACTTTTAAAATGTTATATGAAAAGAATGTTACTCTCGAACAAAAGCCTTTTGCTGCCGGCGTAAGAATTGAACACCGACAGTGCGATATAAATAAAGCACAGTATGGAGATGCAGCGAATAAGCTGCCAACAGCAGATTATATGTTGACTTACACTACAAAAGAAGGCAGAGGTGTATATTCGTTCTGTATGTGCCCAGGAGGATATGTTGTAGCGGCGGCATCAGAGGAGGGGCGCCTGGTTGTAAATGGCATGAGCGAATATGCCCGTGACGGAGAAAATGCAAATAGCGCACTGCTTGTTCAGGTTTTTCCTGAGGATTTTGACTCTGACAATCCTTTGGACGGAATAGAGTTCCAAAGGAAAATGGAAGAAATGGCATTTGTAGCAGGGGGAAAAAATTATAATGCACCTGCTCAGAGGTATGAGGATTTTAAACTTGGAAGGATTACAAAAACAGAAGGAACCATTAAGCATAGCTACAGACCAAATATAACATTTGCTGACTTAAACGAGGTACTCCCAAGTTTTATTTCTGATTCGATAAAGGAAGCAATTCCGGAGATGGGGAAAAGGCTTAAAGGCTTTGATTGTGACGATGCACTGCTGACAGGTGTAGAAACAAGAAGTTCATCTCCTGTAAGAATAACCAGAAATCCTGAAAATGGATTCAGCATTAATATTAATGGTTTGTATCCGGCAGGTGAGGGAGCCGGATATGCAGGTGGAATTATATCTGCGGCTGCAGATGGAGTCAGACAAGCTGAAAACGTAATGCTAAACAATAAAATTTAAAAAATCAACGTAGTTAACAGGAGGAATAATATGATTAAAGAAATAAAAAGTTTTGTAGGCGGTATGTGTGAAACGAACAGCTATATCCTTTCTGATGAGGACAAAAACTGTGTAATAATAGATCCTGAAGGAAATGCGGCACCTTTTATAAAGTATATAAGCGAAAATGGCCTTAAGCCTATTTGTATATTGCTTACGCATGCGCATTTTGACCATATAGGTGCTATGGAACCGTTAAGAAAGGAATATGGTATTCCTGTATTTGCGGGTGAAAAAGAGGACGTTGTGCTCAAAGATCCAAGTATTAATCTTACCACAATGACTGGAGAAGCTAAGAGCTTTTCTGCTGACAGACTTTTAAAGGACGGAGAAACATTCACAGTGGGAAAGATGGAGTTTAAAGTTATATTTACACCTGGCCATACATGTGGCAGTGTATGTTATATTAGCGGAAATACAATGATTGCCGGAGATACTTTATTCTTGGGAAGCTGTGGCAGAACTGATTTTCCTACTGGCGATTGGGGAACAATGAATGAGTCACTGCATCTGCTTAAAGAGCTAGACGGGAACTATACAGTATATCCGGGACACGGCCCGGCCACTACACTTGAAACAGAGAGAAGAACAAATATGTTTATGAGATAAAACTTTCTGCACAAGAAATAAAAACACCTTGATATTTAATAATTTATCAAATATCAAGGTGTTTTTTTAATCAAAATTTATTTCAATTGAAAATTTGTTTTTATCTCCTCTGTATTTAAGTATTTCATAAATAAGCGGAGTTCCGGTTTCGCTTGAATAACAAATGTTTGTACAAAGGTTTATAGGGCTGCCTTTTTTAATATTTAGGAACTTAGCCTCAGCTTCTGTTGCACCGACAGCTTCTATGGTTTTAAGTATTTTGTTAATTTTTGTGGCTGGATTTTTCGCAAGAATATGATAAACCGATGTAGAGTTAAAAGATTCCTCATTTTCTTTAAGAAGAAAATCACAAAGAGGATAACGGAAATAGCTTTCAACGTAGCCCATTGCTATACCGTCGGCATATCTATGTCTAAGAAGATAAATTACTGTATCGCACTCGTTGACATCCAAAGCACGAGCCTGTTCTGAATTAGCTTTAACAAGCGTAAGTTCAATTGCTTGAGTGGACGGAGTCATGGACATATTGAATATTTCCATGTTATATCCGTCATACATATTAACAAGATCAGTTTTGACTTTAGGCTGAGAAACAAAGGTTCCCTTGCTTTTTACCCTGTAAAGATAGCCCTCATTAACAAGCTCACTGATAGCTTGTCTGATGGTTGTCCTGCTTATTCCGTAGATGTCACAGAAGGTTTTTTCTGTAGGAATTGCATCGCCCGGTTTTACGCCTTCATTGTTAATCTCGTCCAGGATAATCTGTTTGACCTGATAATACAATGGAATAGGAACGTCTTTGTTTATTGTGTGATTTTGGAATTCCATGTACCATATACTCCTTTTTGATTTATTGTAATCACATTATAATATATCATTATAATTCATTTGTCTCAAAAAATCCACTCTTTTGTTATTGTTTATTATAAAAAACAGCCCAAATTTTACAAGTTTGAAGAGACTTTTAGGAAACAGATATAAAATTTTAAGTTTTATTATGCATTATATTGACATAACTGTAGTATTTGTGATAAATATGATTAGTAAATGTGATAAATTTACATATTATATTCTAACAAATGAAATTATTAGAAAACTTATGCTCAAATAAGATTTAATGTATTGATTTTACTGATTTAATGGGCTATAATGGATAGGCATTTGTGAAGAGGTTTTTTGTATACAAGAATATGATTTGAATTTGTCAGCTGAAAGGAGTTATTAAAAATTAATTATTGTTTTGTGTTTTGGCTGATGAATTTAATTTATACATAAATAAAAATTCACATTATTCTAATTTAACAGGGGGACTAAAAATGGAAAGCTTGATTTATGTAGCACCTGTACTTGGTGTTATAGCACTTATCTTTGCTTTCGTCCTTTCGAGAAAAGTAGCAAAAGAGGACGTAGGTACAGATAAGATGAAGGAAATTTCTGCTGCTATCAGTGAGGGTGCACACGCATTCCTTACAGCTGAGTACAAAATTCTTGTTATCTTCATCATTGTTTTATTTATTTGTATTGCATTAGGAATAGGCATTGGCACGGCAGTAGCATTTGTAATTGGTACAGTATTTTCAATTCTTGCAGGATACTTTGGAATGGGCGTTGCAACAAAGGCAAACGTAAGAACAGCAAATGCGGCAAGAACAAGTGGTATGAACAGAGCTCTTTCAATCGCATTCAGTGGCGGGGCAGTTATGGGTATGTCGGTTGTAGGTCTCGGACTTATTGGTGTCAGTGTTATTTTTATGGCAACAGGTCAGACAAACATACTTTTTGGATTTAGCCTTGGAGCTTCATCTGTTGCTTTGTTTGCCCGTGTTGGCGGTGGTATTTATACAAAAGCTGCTGACGTTGGCGCTGACCTTGTTGGTAAAGTTGAAGCAGGTATCCCTGAGGATGACCCTCGAAACCCTGCAGTTATAGCTGATAATGTAGGTGATAATGTAGGTGACGTTGCAGGTATGGGTGCTGACCTTTTTGAATCATATGTTGGTGCTATCGTTTCTGCGGTTACACTTGGAGTAATTGCTTTCGGCGCTGCCGGTGCAGTTTTCCCTCTTATACTTGCATCAGTTGGTATTATTGCTTCAATCATCGGCTGCTTCTTCGTAAGAGGCGATGAAAAGGCAAACCCTCATAAAGCGCTTAAAACAGGTACTTATGTAGCGAGTATTATAGTTATTGTTTTGGCTATTTTATTAAGCAACTATTTCTTTGGAACATTCAGTCTTGCGATTTCAATTATCTCTGGACTTATAGTTGGTGTTCTCATTGGTATCATTACTGAGAGATATACTTCAAGTGATTATAGATCAGTAAAGAAGATTGCTGAACAGTCAGAAACAGGAGCAGCAACAACAATAATCAGTGGTCTTGCAGTTGGTATGGAATCAACAGCAGCTCCTGTTGTTCTCATTGCAATTGGTATTCTCGTTGCTTATGCAACAGGCGGACTTTACGGAATTGCTCTTGCAGCAGTTGGTATGCTTTCAACAACAGGTATTACTGTAGCAGTAGATGCTTACGGACCTATTGCTGATAATGCCGGCGGTATTGCAGAAATGAGCGGACTTGAGGAAAGCGTTCGTGCAATCACTGATAAACTTGATGCAGTAGGTAACACAACAGCAGCCATGGGTAAAGGTTTTGCTATTGGTTCAGCTGCACTTACAGCACTTGCTCTTTTCGTATCATATGCGCAGTCAGTTGGTCTTGTAGCTATCGATATACTTGATACAAGAGTTATCGTTGGTCTTTTCATTGGCGGTATGCTTCCTTTCCTTTTCTCTGCATTTACAATGCAGTCAGTTGGTAAAGCTGCATTCCAGATGATAGAAGAGGTTAGACGTCAGTTCAAAACTATCCCCGGTATCATGGAGGGTAAGGCTAAACCTGATTATAAGAGCTGTGTTGCTATTTCTACAAAAGCTGCTCTTAAGGAAATGCTTGTACCCGGTATTATGGCTGTTGCAGCTCCTATCGTTATCGGTGTACTTCTTGGAACAACAGCTCTTGGCGGACTTATCGCTGGTGCTCTTGTAACAGGTGTTCTTATGGCTATCTTCATGGCAAACGCAGGTGGTGCTTGGGATAACGCGAAGAAGTATATTGAGGAAGGTGCACACGGCGGCAAGGGCAGTGATGCTCATAAGGCAGCAGTTGTTGGAGATACAGTTGGTGACCCCTTCAAGGATACATCAGGTCCTTCAATCAACATACTTATTAAGCTTATGACAGTTGTTTCTCTTGTATTTGCACCTTTATTTGCATTAATAAACAGCGGTGCAGGTTTATTATAATAACTGTACAGTTAAAAAAGATTTTAAGGCAGTCTTTTCGGAGACTGCCTTTTTTAATAGTTTTTATTACGAGTGTGGTGAAATATATGTCAAATTATTTTGAGGGTTTTTCGCCTGAAATCATTGATTTCTTTTGGGAACTTAGAATGAACAACAATACTGAATGGTTTAATGAGAACAGAGACAGGTATAATATATTAGCAAAGGAACCTATGAAACTGTTTGCTGAGGAAATCTGCGAAAAGCTTAATAATATGGGACTTGGTGAAAAGTTTGTTCCGTCAATATCGAGAGCTAACAGAGACATTAGGTTTTCAAAGGATAAATCACCTTATAAGGACAGAAAATGGGTGGTTTTCAATTACGGAGAGGGCCGCTGGCAGGATAAAGTATGTTTTTATTTTGAGGTTGCACCTGAAGGCTGGAGCTGCGGATGCGGAATATATTGTGCGCAATCAGCTTTTATGGCTAGGTACAGGAAGAAACTTTCGGCAGATACGACTGCGTTAAAGCGTATTGATAAAATGATTTTGGGCCAGGATTATTTCAATGTGGATGTAAATGTATACAAAAAGAATTTTGTACCGGAGGGCACTGATAAAGATATAGCAAAATGGTATCAGTATAGGAATGTTGCCTTGACATCGGATTATAAAATGGATAATGAGTTGTTTTCACATGACATAGTTGATATAGTCGAAGAAAAATTCAGGTTTATAAAGCAATTCTTTATGTACTTTAAAGATATTTAAACAAATAAAAATCTGCACAAATATTAATTTGCGCAGATTTTTTAGTTACGTGAAATTTTCAGCGAGAATTTTAACAGCGTGTTCCCCAATTATAGTTTCACCGTGCTCAATGAACCAATATTTAGATAAAGCAGAAGAGTTTTGTTTGGTACCATATTCATTGAGAATAAAAGAACTGCCTTCGAGTGACTCAGCATCTTTTTTTCTGCTTTGAAGAATAAGATAGTACTTTTTATCATTTTTATAAAGCGAGCTGGCCTTATAAGAATAAGTATAAATTTTTGAGCAAACGTCAATAACATCATCAAGCGTGTTAAAAGAATATATTAAAACATTTGAGTTATCCAAAGAATCATTCCTATGTACCGTTATTGATTTACGTTTATACTTGTGAATATCGTTTGAAATCGCAGGAAGAGCAGATGGTTGGCCGAGTTCTTCCGTTGGTTTTTCTTCTGAATCAATTTTAGTTACAATAATCATAATGCTGTCCATTGCAACGGGGAGCGCTTCAACCAAAAGTGGAGCGTCATCAATTGCAAAGCCGAATTCTTCAAGTGCTGTAGCAAGCATATCTTGAAACAACTCTTTTGTCTTGTCGTTTGAGCTAGATAAATCTTCAAGTTTTATGTTCTTGCCTGCAAGATCATCTTTGCTGAGAATAAATTTAATTTGGGTATCGCTGATTTTTTCTATCTTCATAGTCGTCCCTCCCCATAATTAAAGTTTAATTATTTATATTCAGTATAAATAATAAAAAGTTATATGTAAATAGGATATTATTGTAACGGGCTTGATTTGTCAATACTTATCTTGTAAAATTATCATATGGAGGTGTAATATGAAAAAATATTTATCTTATATTTTAACAGTTTTAGCTTGGTTTATAGGATATTATGTCTATCTTCCGCCTATAAATGTTAAGTCAAATGAATTTTGGTCTTTTATTGTGTTTGCTATAGTTGTGGCAATATTTCTAAATGCATACAGATTTGTAAGACAGCTCGATTTAAGAGATTTCAGGGGCAGCTTAGCTAATGCGACAAAAGGTGTAAAAAGAATTGTCTACATTTTTCTTGCGTTCGTTGTTGTATATATTGCTGGAAATGTGATATCTCAACCGATTTTCAGAGCACGTCAGTACAGCAATTTAATAAATGTTGACAAAGGTGTATTTGAACAAGATATCAAAGAAGCCGATTTTAATAAAATACCTATTTTGGACAGCGACTCTGCAGCTATAATTGCTGAAAGGAAAATGGGAACTTTGTCTGATATAGTATCTCAGTTTGAAGTCAGCAGTTATTTTTCTCAAATTAATTATAACGGTAAGCCATATAGAGTCACTCCTCTTAGATATGGCAGCGTTATAAAATGGATTGCAAACAGAAACTCGGGAATACCTGCCTATATCCTTATAGATATGTCAACACAGGACGCAGAATGTATAAGACTTACAGAAGGAATAAAAATTTCTCCTTCTGAGTATTTTGGAAGAGACCTTATGCGGTTTGTTCGTTTCAGATATCCTACAGCAATGATAAGAGGAATGTATTTTGAAATTGATGACAATGGTACTCCATATTGGATTTGTTCGGTAATGGACCACACTATAGGTCTTTTTGGCGGTACAGATATAAAAGGAGCAATAGTTGTTAATGCAATTACAGGTGAGAATCAGTATTATGATGTAGCAGATATACCTACTTGGATTGACAAGGTATATGATGCACAGCTTCTTATGCAGCAGTATGATTACTATGGAACACTTTCAAATGGATATTTAAACAGTGTTTTTGCACAGAAAAATTGTTTGCGAACTACTAACGGATATAATTATATTGCTCTTAATGATGACGTTTGGGTATATACAGGCGTAACGTCCGTAGGCGGCGATGAGTCAAACATAGGTTTTGTTCTTATGAATCAGAGAACGAAAGAAACTAATTATTACCCTATCGCAGGTGCGGAGGAATATTCGGCAATGTCCTCGGCAGAAGGACAGGTTCAGCATCTGGGATATACAGCTACGTTCCCGCTTTTGCTTAACGTAGGCGGAGAACCAACATATTTCTTGGCGCTTAAAGATGGTGCTGGGCTTGTAAAGAAATATGCAATGGTAAATATTCAGAAGTATCAGATTGTAGCTATAGGTGATACAGTAAATGAATGTCTTAATGAGTACACAAGGCTTATGAATGGCAATGGAATAACTATTGCCGAGACAGCCGAATCACAGTCGATTACAGGAACAATTACCGATTTAAAAGACATTGTTATAGACGGAAACACTTATATTTATGTTGTTCTGGGTGAAAGTGACGGACTTTATTCAGTTAAGGCGGGAGACAATATTAATATACTCAAAAAGAATATAGGTGACAGCGTAACATTTGATTACGTTACGACACTTACTGAAGGAGTATACTCTGTTACTAAAGTTGAATAATTATTAAAAATAATAAGGCTCTTTTAGAGCCTTATTATTTTTACTTTTTTCATTGTTTTGTCTGATAAACCGTGAATATGGCGCTTGTTTTTAATTGCTTCAGAAATAAAATACAGTATATCATTGGTGAAAACCTCTCCCGGATAAATAACAGGTATTCCCGGAGGATATGGAGCTATCATTTCTCCGCTTATTTTTCCTTCGGCTTTGTCTAATGAAATATAATCACACTTAGAAAAATATGCTTCTCTTGGTGTAAGTGCCATAAGCGGTATGCTGGGGCAGTTAAAATCGCAAACTACACCTTTAATTGCTGATTTGGAAATGGATTTGACGGCTTCAATTAGTACATTTACTTGTTCAAGCGTATCTGCATAGCTTAGTATTGCAACTACATTATGTTCATCTGCCATTTCTGTACAGACATTATACCTATAAAAAAGAGTATCATAGACATCAAAACCTCGTAAACCGTCTATGGAAAATACAATTCTTGTTGAATCTTCTGCAAATATTGTGCTGTCATTTGAATTGCCGAAACAAGTAGCTCCATCAATTTTGTTAAGGTTTTTTCTTGTGTAATCAGCTATAGAAATTGCGTGTTCAATTAATTTTTTTCCGTTTACAGCTAAATTATGTCTTGCTGCATC
This sequence comes from Candidatus Metalachnospira sp., assembly GCA_040767305.1. Classification (GTDB taxonomy): domain Bacteria; phylum Bacillota; class Clostridia; order Lachnospirales; family Anaerotignaceae; genus Metalachnospira. The sequence continues at coordinate 169,433 of JAXGOV010000002.1, forward strand.
AAGCGAAGCCATTAAAACATATGAGGGACTTGTGGATTGGACTATTTTAAGCGAAGAATCTACCATGGATATGTCTGCTGAATTGCCTTTAATATGAAGCATTGAGCTCTGAGTCATAGAACCGGACGTTTTATGAATGCTTTGTGAAGACATATCAGCATCAGAAGCCATTGCAGTTAAAGGTAGTTTATTTGAAAATGCAAAGTGCGAACCATGTGCTTCGTCAACTAAAAGCAGGGCACCATATGAGTGGCAAATTTCCGCTATTGTTTTTAGATCACTGCTTATTCCGTAGTATGTTGGACTAACCAGTATAAATGCTTTTATTCCGCGGTCTTGCTCAAAGGCGGTTTTGACTTTTTCGGGAGAAACACTTCCAAAAGTATTATATAAAGTGCTTTTTTCAGGTTCAATATATATTGGAAATGCTCCGCTTATAATAAGTCCCATCAATATTGATTTGTGGCAATTTCTTGCAACAAGTATTTTTTCGCCCGGGTGTACCGAAGAAAGAATCATTGCCTCGTTACCACAGGTTGTCCCATTAACCAAAAAGAAAGTGCGGTCTGAGCCAAAAAGTTCACTTGCAAGTATTTCGGCTTCCTTGATTGCTCCTTCCGCTTCATGCAGATCATCTGTGATAGGTGTTTCGGTTAAATCATATTTAAGGACATCGTCTCCAAAAAGTTCAGTAAAGCGTTTATCAGCGCCAAGACCTCTATGATGTGCAGGCATACAGAAATATTGCGGTGCCAATTCGTTAAAGCTTGAAAGGGCATCAATTATTGGTGTTTTATTTTGATTGTTAGCCATATAATCACTCCAAAACAGATGCAAATTTTAAATTCAGCATCAATAATACAGTAATTACTTTAGCATATAAATCATTAATTTTAAATGATTTTTTCCAAAATGTATGCTATACTGTTATGATAGGTTTGTTATGCTTATATTAATTCTTGAGATTTATGAGGTGAAAGAAATGGCAGGAAAAAAGACGGCGGCAAAAAAGGGAACAAGAAAAACATATACCGCCCCTAAAAAATCGGCCGCAAAAAAAACTACATCAAGAAAAAGCACAAAAAATTACAAGGGCAAAAGTTCGTCAAGGACAAGAGGCAGGACTTCTTATAATAAAAATAAAATTGATGACGGTATGAGGGACGAAGTGATTGCTCTTATAGTAATTGCCGCATCAGCCGTTTCACTTATAAGCCTGGTTACTGATAAAATAGGAGTCGTTGGACAAGTTGTAAGCGGATTGTTGAAGGGTACACTTGGAATAAGCGCTTATTTCCTTCCAATTATCGTTATAATATTTTGTATATGGATATTATTCAGCGAAAGAAGAGATAATCTACACATTAGAATTGCGGCTTCTGCGTTGTTCCTTGTGGCTATGGCTGCTTTTGCTTATGCACTTACAACTGACGGATATGAGTCAATCTCGGTTCAAAGGCTGTATGATAACGGCAGTGCCGCAAACGGTGGAGTAATAGGCGGGGTAATAGGCGGAGTATTGTTAAAATATTTTGATAATCTTGGAGCCTATATAATACTTTCTGTAATGATAATTGTTTCGATTGTTTTATCAACTGACTTATCTTTCTTTGACGGTGTCGGAAGTGCAGCTAAATATGTTGGTGACAGCGGTAAGCGAAGAGAAGAAAGAATTAAGGCCAGAGCTGAACAGGTTAAAATAAAGCAGGCTGAGCGTGAGCAGAAGCAGACTGAGCAGGTGGAAAGGGTTAGAAAACGCAAAGAGGTTTTCAATATATTAATGAATAAAGAAGATTTTGATGCCTCCAGAGATGACCAAAGCTTGGAAAAACAAGAAGATGCCATTCCAGAAACCGTGGTTGATGAAGTACCGGAGTTTTTTGATGAAGCTTTGCCTTCGGATTATATGGTAAGAAATATTGCCAGACACAATGGAACAGCGGAACCTGTAATGAATATAAAAAGTTCTGGAGAAAATAGAAAAATTGATTTTAACAACGGGAAAGGCATACAGAGTGTAATAAGCAGCTATGATGAGATTATAGATGATTCAGATAATGCTTCTTTAGATAACAGCAGTGAAGATATAGAGTTTGAAATTAATTCAAACGGTGATACTTCAGAAAGTATAGAAAAACCTGATGTAAAGCCGATTGAAATTGATAAAAAGGCAGAAGATGACGGTGTTGCAATAGATTCGGCTAATGGTGAGGCTGATCACCTCGATTCAAAAATAATTGGAGGGGCAATATATTCCTCCGAGGAAATGAAGACGGTTATGGGTCTGGATAATTCAAAGACAGAAGAAGTAGCTAAGCCGATAAAGCGCCCTATAAACTATACATTTCCGCCTATGAGCCTGTTAGGAAGAGATGCCAGCACTGGCATGGGTGAGTCAAAATCTGAAATGCTTGCGACTGCAAGAAAGCTTGAGGATACATTAAAAAGCTTTGGTGTTGATGCAAAGGTATTGCAGATAAATAAAGGACCTACTGTAACACGCTATGAGCTTTCGCCAAGCCAGGGAGTCAAGGTAAGCAAAATAGTTAATCTGGCAGATGATATAGCACTTAACCTTGCAGCCAGCGGTATAAGAATTGAAGCACCCATTCCCGGAAAAGCTGCGGTTGGCATAGAAGTACCTAATAAAAAATCACGTTCTGTATTTCTTAGAACGGTACTCGAATCAGAAGAGTTTAAAAGTTTTCCGTCAAAGCTTGCATTTGCACTTGGACAGGACATAGCGGGAAATGCAGTTGTAACGGATATTGATAAAATGCCTCATTTGCTTATTGCAGGTGCAACAGGTTCCGGAAAGAGCGTATGTATTAATACACTTATCACAAGCATTATTTACAAGGCAAAGCCTGATGAGGTAAAGCTTTTGCTTGTTGACCCCAAGGTTGTTGAACTGAGTGTATATAATGGAATTCCGCATTTGCTTATTCCTGTTGTAACTGATCCGAAGAAGGCCGCAGGTGCGTTAAATTGGGCTGTAAGAGAAATGCTTGCCAGATACAATGATTTTGCGGAAAATTCAGTTAGAGATATAAAGGGCTATAATAAAATGAAGGCAGAAAAGGGCGAAACTGACCCTATGCCTCAGATTGTTATTATAATTGATGAGCTTGCAGACCTTATGATGGCTGCACCGGGCGAGGTTGAAGACAGCATTTGCCGTTTGGCACAGATGGCCAGAGCCGCAGGTATACATCTTATTATTGCTACTCAAAGACCGTCGGTTGATGTAATTACCGGTGTAATTAAAGCGAATATTCCATCAAGGCTCGCATTTGCGGTGTCATCAGGCATTGACTCAAGGACTATACTTGATTCGGTTGGTGCCGAAAAGCTTTTGGGAAAAGGAGATATGCTTTTCTATCCTGTTGGAATGAGTAAACCCGTAAGAATACAGGGTGCATTTGTAACTGATAAAGAAGTTGAAAATATAGTCGGATTCCTTAAAAAACATAAAAATGCTGATTATAATACTGAAGTAATGAATGAAATAACATCATCGGTAAAAGCTGCTTCCAGTGACGCAGAACATGATGAGCATTATGAAAAAGCAATAGAACTTGTTGTTGGAAAGGAAAAGGCATCTGTTTCTATGCTTCAGCGACAGTTTAGGGTTGGTTATAACCGTGCAGCAAGAATAATGGACGAGCTTGAGGCGGCAGGCATAGTCGGCCCTGAGGACGGAAGCAAACCGAGAAAGGTGCTTATGTCACCTTCTGAATATGATGCATACAAAAACGGAAGTGAAGAATAAATTTTACATAAAACATTCTGGAGGTAATTCTATTGAAAGCAAATATTGCATTTGTTTCATTGGGCTGTGATAAAAACAGGGTTGACAGCGAAGTTATGCTGGGAATACTCAGGGAAAAGGGTTATACTTTGGTGTCCGATGAAAACGAGGCAGATATTATTGTAATAAACACATGCTGTTTCATAAAAGACGCACTTGAAGAAAGTGTTGAAACGATTATTGAAATGGCAGAATATAAAAACGGCGGAAGATGCAAGGGACTTATTGTTGCAGGTTGTCTTGCACAGAGATATGAGCAGGAAATTTTTAATGAAATGCCTGAGGTTGATGCTGTTATTGGAACAACTGCATATGAAAGTGTCGCTGATGCAGCAGACCGAATTCTTGTGGGTGAGAAAAACATAAAAATTCTAAAAAGCATTGATGACAGTATGTATGAGAATAATGCATCAAAAAGAATTTTGTCAACTCCAGGACATTATGCTTATCTAAAAATATCAGAAGGCTGTGATAACCACTGCACATATTGCGTAATACCAAAGATGAGAGGCAAGCACCGTTCAAGGACAATTGAAAGTCTTGTAGAGGAAACCGAGATACTTGCCAAGGACGGAGTTAAGGAGCTTCTCGTTGTTGCTCAGGATACTTCAATTTATGGCAGAGATTTATATGGCAAACCAATGCTTCACGAGCTTCTTAGAAAGCTTTGTGAAGTTGACGGAATAGAATGGATAAGACTTCTTTACTGTTATGCGGAGACATTAACAGAAGATACAATTAAAACTATGGCAGAGGAAGATAAAATCTGTAATTATATTGATATTCCTATTCAGCACGGTTCAGATACAGTTCTTAAGAGAATGGGAAGAAGAACATCCAGCGGTCTTATAGCCGAAAAAATTTCGGCTTTAAGAAAGGCTATGCCGGATATATGTATAAGAACAACAATAATAACAGGTTTCCCTGGCGAAAGTGATGAGGAGTTTAATGAGCTTGCTGCTTTTGTTGAAAAAATGAAGTTTGATAAGCTTGGTGTATTTACTTATTCTCCTGAGGAGGGAACACCGGCTGCAGAAATGGATAATCAAATTGATGAGGAGCTTAAAGAAAAACGCAAAGATTATATAATGGAGCTTCAGAAAAGAATTTCTGCTGAAAAATGTGATGAAATGACGGGCACTACTGTAAAAGTAATTGTTGATGGTAGAATACCGGAGGACAAAGTATACTGCGGCAGAAGCTATAAAGATGCACCTGATATTGATGGAATGGTATTCTTCAGTAGTGATTACGAAATAATGTCAGGCGATTTTGCGGATGTAAAAATAAACGAAGCAAGTGATTATGATCTTATCGGGGAGGCTGTTTACTGATGCCAATGAATTTACCGAATAAACTGACTTTATTTAGAGTAATGTTAATACCTGTTTTTATTATTGTGCTGATGAATGGTTTAATATCAGAGCCTTTAAACAGATATATTGCCGTTGCAATATTTTGTATTGCATCATTTACGGATTATCTGGATGGACATATTGCCAGAAAATATAATCTTGTAACTAACTTTGGCAAATTTATGGACCCGCTTGCTGACAAGCTTCTTGTATCTGCTGCACTTATATGCATGATAGAGCTTGGTCTGCTTCCTGCATGGATTGTAATTATAATAATAAGCCGCGAGTTTATTATTACGGGCTTCAGACTCATTGCGGCAGAGGGCGGCCTTGTTATTGCTGCAAGCTGGTGGGGCAAAATTAAGACAGTAACACAGATGTTAATGATAATTATAGTGACACTTGGAATAAGCGATATATTAGGTAAAATACTGATTTTGCTTGCTACTGTATTTACGGTTATATCCGGTGTTGATTACATTGTAAAGAATATAAGCATACTTAAAAACTAAAGCTTTGGGAGGCTTTAAAATGAATGCAGAAATACTTGCTGTTGGTACAGAATTGTTATTAGGCGATATAGTTAATACAAATGCACAGTTTATTGCACAGGGCCTTGCAGAATTGGGGATAAGTGTTTTTTATCATACTGTTGTTGTGGATAACCCTGAGAGAATGAAAAAGGCTATGAATTCTGCATTTGAACGTGCTGATGTAATTATTACAACAGGCGGTCTTGGACCAACAGAAGACGACCTTACGAAGGAAATAGGTGCTGAATATTTTAATAAAAAAATGCATCTAGATGACAGAGCGCTTAAAAGAATAGAAAAGTTTTTCTCTAAAATGGGAAGAAAAATGACAGATAATAACGTAAAACAGGCAATGGTTCCTGATGGTGCAGTAGTTATGTATAACGATAACGGAACTGCTCCCGGAATTATAATTGAGGATAATAAAAAAATTCTTATTATGATGCCCGGTCCTCCCAGAGAAATGAAGCCAATGTTCACAGAACAGGTTAAGCCGTTTCTTGCTTCAAAGCATGAATATACGCTTGTTTCCAGAACACTTAGAATTGCCGGCATAGGCGAGAGTGCTATGGAGGAAGCAGTTAAAGATATAATAGATGGTCAGACAAATCCTACGGTTGCGCCATACGCTAAGGATGTTGAAGCGGTTCTTCGTATAACAGCAAGGGGTAAAAATACAGAAGAGGCGGAAAAGCTTATTGCACCGGTAGCAGACGAAATTTACTCAAGGTTTAGCAGCAAGGTATACGGCGAGGGCGAAACAACAATGCAGAATGCGGTTGCCGAAATCCTCGTTAAAAGCGGACGAACAATTGCTGTTGCGGAAAGCTGTACAGGGGGGTTGGTTGCATCAAAGCTTGTTGAGTATGCAGGAATATCATCTGTTCTTATTGAGGGCGCAGTGACATATACGAATGATGCAAAAATGCGCAGACTTGGGGTTAAGAAGCAATCCCTTGATAAATATACAGCTGTAAGCGCTGAAGTTGCTGCAGAAATGGCTGAAGGCATAGCTAAAACCTCAGGAGCTGATATTGGCGTATCAACGACAGGTGTTGCCGGACCGGGACCATCTGAAGGAAAGCCTGAGGGACTTGTTTATATAGGCGTATATATTAATGGAGAAACATATGTAAAGGAACTGCATTTGGCAGGGAAGAGAAACGTGATAAGAGAAAGGGCAGCGTATTCAGCATTGGATTTCCTACGCAAAAAGCTGTGATAATGTTTGTAACAAGTATTGACATACGAAAATATGTATTCTATAATGGGAACATAATTTCGCAATATGATCGGCTGAAAGGAGTCAGATTTCTGTGGCAGAGAAAAAGGGAAACGCAAAGGATTTTTCTAAATTTGATGATAAAGAAAAGGCATTGGAGGCAGCTCTTGCATATATTGAAAAGCAGTACGGCAAGGGTGCGGTTATGAAGCTTGGCGATGACAGCAGCAAGGTAAATGTTGAGGTTATTCCTACCGGATGTCTTAGTCTTGATATTGCTCTTGGTGTTGGAGGTATTCCTAGGGGCAGAATAATAGAGATTTTTGGACCTGAATCTTCAGGTAAAACAACAATTGCACTCCATATGGTTGCAGAAGTGCAGAAGAGAGGCGGAATTGCAGCTTACATTGATGCTGAACATGCGCTTGACCCTACATATGCAAGAAATCTTGGTGTTGATACAAACGGTATTTATCTTTCACAGCCTGATGATGGTGAACAGGCTCTTGAAATAGCCGAAACGATGGTTCGCTCTGGGGCAATTGACATAGTTATTGTTGACTCTGTTGCGGCGCTTGTTCCTCGTGCTGAACTTCAGGGGGAAATGGGAGAATCTCATATGGGACTTCAGGCAAGACTTATGTCTCAGGCGTTAAGAAAGCTTACAGCTTTTGCAAATAAATCAAACTGTACCGTTGTTTTCATTAATCAGCTTCGTGAAAAGATAGGTGTTACATTTGGAAATCCGGAAACCACAACAGGTGGTCGTGCATTGAAATTTTATGCGTCTGTTCGACTTGACATAAGAAGAATAGACGGAATTAAACTTAACAATGAACTTGTGGGAAATAGAACAAGAGTTAAGGTTGCAAAGAACAAGGTTGCGCCTCCGTTTAAATCAACGGAATTTGACATTATGTATGGAGAGGGTATATCAAGAGAAGGAGATACTCTGGACCTTGCAGCAGAGCTTGAAATTGTTAATAAGAGCGGTGCATGGTATTCATATAAAGACAATAGAATTGGCCAGGGACGTGAGAATGCAAAAATATATCTTAAAGAGCATCCTGAATTACTTGAGGAAATAGATGGCCTTGTTAGGACTCATTATGGCCTCGACAATGAAAATTCTCATAATGAAGAAGCTGATGTTGCGGAACAGCCCAAAAAGAGTAAAAAAGCAGCTGTTGTGAACGAGGATAACGAGGATATTTTAATAATACCTTCTGATGCTTATCTTTCTGAAAACAGCGAAGAAGATTTTTAATAACTGTCTGAGGTGGAATTATGACGGTAACTAAAATCGAACAGCAGAAGAAGGATAAAAAACGTTATTCGGTTTATATTGACGGTGAATTTGCCTTTGGTCTTATTATGGAGGATATATTATATTTCAAAATAAAAGAGGGATATGAGCTTCCCCAGGAAAAGTATGACTACATAATGGATACTACTGTTTATATAAGGGCACAGGATACGGCTGCTAGATATTTGGGCTATAAAATGCGTACTAAAAGAGAAGTAGCCGAAAAGCTAAAAGACAGCGGATACTCAAAAAGTATTTGTGAGAGAGTACTGCAAAGCCTTGAAAAGTACGATTATATAAATGATGATATTTATTGCAAAAAATACATAAAAGAAACTCTGAGACTTAGACCTAAAGGAAAATTTCTTATTAGACAGGAACTGAAATTAAAAGGCATAGATGAGGAAATTGTGGATAAAGCAATTGAAAATGCTGAAATAGATGAGTCTGAGATAGCAAAGAATCTTCTTATGAAAAAATATGAGGATTTCGCTCATATGGATAATAAGGAGCTTTCGAGGGTTTATGGTTTTCTTCAGAGAAAAGGTTTTTCGTACGGCGTGATTAAAGAGGCTGTTAGTGACCTTGCGGATAAAGGAATTTGAGTTTATAATAGGGATACAAAGTGTATTTGTGCACTGGGTATCCCTTTATTATAACTTTAGTGAAGAAAGACTGCAAAGCAGGCTTTAACAACCGCCCGCTCTGCGGGTGAGATTAAAGCTTAAGCAAAAAGCATCAACCATGTTGTAAAATAGAGGTGTTCAAGCCAATAAATTTTACAGAAGAAAGGATGATGCTTTATGGCAAACAGTTTAGCACACACAAATTGGGTATGCAAGTATCACATAGTTTTTACACCAAAATATAGACGGAAGGTAATATACTATGATTTACGTGAAGATATACAGAAAATTATAAAGGATTTATGTAAGTGGAAAGGTATAGAAATTATAGAAGGGCATATGATGCCAGACCATGTTCATTTACTTGTAGAGATACCACCTAAAATGAGCGTGTCACAGCTTATGGGGTATTTGAAGGGTAAAAGTGCTATGATGATATTCAATAGACACGGAAATTTAAAATATAAGTTTGGAAACAGGAATTTCTGGGCAACAGGTTATTATGTGAGCACAGTTGGGTTAAATACAGCAACAATACAAAAATATATAAGGGAGCAAGAAAAGCAAGACCAAATAGAAGATAAGTTAAATACAAAGGAGTATGAAGACCCTTTTAAGGGTAGCAAATAATCATACCATCAGGGCTTGAACAAAGTGAAAGCCAGCGTCATTAAGGCGCCGGCTTCTAATAAGCCCTTATAGGGCTAGTGCAAACCACGTCTTTTAGGCGTGGTGCTGATTTTATTTATTTTCTTGGCTTTCATCTTCGTCAACCTTAAATGATATAAGAAGCTGCTCCTGATTAACGGCACTGCCTTCGTGAACATAAATCTTATCTACAATTCCGGAAATCTTAGAAAGCACAGATGTTTCCATCTTCATGGCTTCAACAGTTAAGAGAACCTTGTTTTTCTCAACTCTGTCCCCTTCTTTTACAAATATCTTGCTGACTGTTCCGGGGATTGATGATCCAAGATGAGCAGGGTTATTCTTATCAGCTTTAAGAATTCTGTCGCTCTTAACCTCACGGCTCTCATCAAGTACATTTATCTCACGCATAATTCCGTTGATTTCAAAAGTAAGTGTTCTGTAACCATCTTCATTGGCTTCAGTAATATCAACATACCTAATTGTAATTGCCTTTCCTTCGCCAATACGAAGCACAGTTTCTTCACCTTTTTTAAGTCCATAAAAGTAAACATGGCTGTCAAGACGAGAAACATCGTTATAATGCTGAAGATGTGTACAATAATCATCATAAACTTTTGGATAAAGAGCATAGCTCAAAATATTTCTTATGTTTACATGGTCAAAATTGAATTTTTCCATCAGACCTTCGCCAATTTTATCAAAATCAGCAGGCTCGAGAAGCTCTCCAGCTCGACCACTTATAGGTTTCAAATCCTTCAAAACAATATTTGAAAGCTTCTCAGGGAAACCACCATCAGGCTTACCAATAAGTCCTCTGAAATACTCTACAGCAGATTCAGGATAAGAAAGATCTTTCCCCTTCTCAAAAATATTGTCTTTTGTAAGGTTATTCTTTTGCATAAATATAGCAAAGTCTCCGATAACCTTTGATGTAGGTGTAACCTTAACTATATTTCCAAAAAGCTCATTCGACTGCTTGTACAGCTCTTTAATTACTTCAAAATCATCTGCCGAACCCATTTCCTTTACCTGGAAACGAAGGTTTGAATACTGTCCGCCGGGGATTTCATATTTGTATATTTCAGTACTTGGAGTTTTCATATTGCTCTCAAAACCATGATATACTTTTCTTACTTCTTCATAGTATCTGCTAAGCTCAGTAAGCTCATCAGGTTCAAGACCTGTATCTCTTTCTGTTCCTTTAAGTGCATAAACTACCGAATTCATTGATGGCTGACTTGTTATTGTTGACATAGATTCAATTGCAAGGTCTACGATATCTACGCCGGCTTCTGATGCCATAAGAACGGTTGATACACCATTTCCTGTAGTATCATGTGTATGAAGATGTACCGGGATTTTAAGTTCTTTCTTAAGTTCCGAGAAAAGAGCCTTTGCAGCATACGGTTTAAGGAGACCTGCCATATCTTTGATTGCAAATATATGACATCCAAGCTTCTCAATTTCACGAGCTTTATTAAGATAATAGTCAATTGTGTATTTTGTTTCGTTAGGATTTAATATATCACCTGTATAGCAAATTGTACCTTCGACAATTTTACCTGTTTCAAGTGCAACTTCAATCGGCATTTTCATATTTTCAATCCAGTTAAGGGAATCAAAAATTCTGAATACGTCTATTCCTCTTTCAGCAGAAACCTCTATAAATCTCTTAACTACGTTGTCAGGATAATTTTTATATCCAACGGCATTAGATGCACGCAGAAGCATCTGAATAAGCGTATTTGGCATAGCCTTTCTAAGCTGCTCAAGTCTAATCCAAGGTGATTCTTTAAGAAAACGATATGCAACGTCAAATGTTGCACCGCCCCATGCCTCAACAGAGAATGCATTTCTCATAATTGCGTTTGTTGCAGGTGCCGCCGTAACAAGATCCTTTGTACGGAATCTTGTTGCAACAAGTGACTGATGTGCATCACGCATGGTTGTATCCGTAACATAAAGCTTTTTATCATTTAGAATCTTCTGAGAAAATTCTCTTGCACCAAGTTTAAGGAACTCATCTCTTGCGCCAAACACCTGAATGCTTTCATCATATTTCGGCGGTGCAATAGGTCCAAAATCAGGCTTTTCTCCCTTAGATTCATTTACTATCTTGTTTCCGATGAATTTTGCAATCTTTGAAGCTCTGTCCCTAGACTGTCTGATGTCAAAAAGGTCAGGTGTCTCCTCAATAAATGTTGTAGTACATTTTTCATTCTGGAAAACTTCGCTCTGAACTACGTTAATAAGAAAAGGAATATTTGTTTTAACTCCTCTTATTCTGGTTTCTTTAAGTGCTCTTACACATTTGCGCACTGTACCTGCAAATGTTCTGTCATAGGCAATAATTTTTACAAGAAGGCTGTCATAATACGGTGTAACCTCAGCACCAGTAAATACATTACCGCCGTCAAGACGTATTCCGTTACCGGCCGGAGAACGATAAACCGTAATCTTGCCTGTATCAGGAAGGAAATTATTTGCCGGGTCCTCAGTTGTAACACGAAGCTGAATTGCGTGACCGCTGCGGTGAACATCCTCCTGTGATTTAATACCGACCTTTTCAGAGAAAAGGTCATATCCCTCAGCAACAAGTATCTGTGTAGTAACAATGTCAATACCAGTGATCATTTCTGTTACTGTATGTTCAACCTGAATACGAGGATTCATCTCTATAAAATAATAATTTTCATCAACATCAACAAGGAATTCCAGTGTACCTGCATTGCTGTAGCTAACAAATTTTGAAAGCTTTACCGCATCGGCAAAAATTCTGTTTCTTGTTTCAAGACTTATAGAGTCAGCAGGTGCAAACTCTACAACCTTCTGGTGACGTCTCTGTACTGAACAATCACGGTCAAAAAGATGAATTACATTTCCGTATTTATCGCCCATAACCTGTACTTCAATATGTTTGGGGCTTCTAAGATATTTTTCAATAAATATCTTATCGTCGCCAAAAGCTTTCTTGGCTTCGTTTTTAGCTTCTTCAAACTCTTTTGGCATGTCTTCTTTACCGTTTACAATTCTCATGCCACGGCCGCCGCCGCCATTTGAAGCCTTAAGCATTACAGGGTAGCCGATTTCCTCAGCTATTTTCATTACCTCATCAAGAGATTTTAGGGCATGGTCAATTCCGGGAATTATAGGAACTCCACACTTTATAGCAATCTGTTTGGAGGAGATTTTATCACCCATGGCATTCATTGTTGAAACTGTAGGACCAATAAACGCTATTCCGTTCTTCTCACAAGCATCAACAAATTCCGGATTTTCAGATAACAGCCCGTATCCCGGATGAATTGCATCTACATTTCTTTCCTTAGCAATCTTAATTATTTCATCAATATCAAGGTATGCATCAATGGGTCCTTTATTTGGATTAAGCATATAGCTTTCATCCGCTTTTGTGCGGAACGCCGAGTATTTATCTTCTTTCGAAAATACGCATATAGATTGTATGCCAAGTTCATTAAGAGCTCTGTAAATCCTTATGGCTATCTCACCACGGTTAGCAACAAGGACTCTTTTAAACTCCTTAATTTTCTGATCCTGCATTTTTATACCTCCCCCTATTAAAGAGAATCAAATTTAGTACAACTTAAGTATTAATTTTAATCAGTCGAAAAGAGTAAATCAACAACAATTTTATAAATATATCAAACTTCTATAAATTGTATACATTATTTTTTAACAATGAAAAAATTTTAGTTATTTTTTTATAAAAATTCAAGATATACAAAAATCACTATATATTATGCTTGCAAGAAATAACACTTTAATGCGATAAATAAACAAATCACACATAAAATAACAGCAGTTTGTCCTAATGCAAATAAAAATATTACAAAAAAACAGCGGATAAACAAAGCTTTTACAACTTTTTTATCCGCTCATACTTAAATTTAATTATTCAAGTTTAAATTTATTTATGAATTCTGTGCCCTGTCCTACAACGCTTTTTATTTCAATAACGCCTCCGTGTATATCCATAATCCACTTTGCAATCGAAAGACCAAGCCCATTTCCTGCAATTTCTTTATTCCTGGATTTGTCAACACGATAAAATCTTTCAAAGATATGCGGCAAATCTTCTTCACTTATTCCGCAGCCATTATCAGCAACGCTGACACAGGCATACCCTTTTTCTCGATAAAGCTTATAAGAAATTGTTTTTTGAATACCGGTGTATTTAACTGCATTTTCAGTGTATATCCATAACATCTGTTTAATCAGGTCAGGATCACCGTTTATAACTAATTCGTCATTGGATATATCAGTTATTATATTAATTTTTTCTTCTGTTACTCCCAAGTCCCTTGCTATATCCTTAACCGCATCATTTAATGACATAGGGCACATTTGAACATGGTTTCTTTTCTGATCACTTCTTGCTAGAAACAGCAAATTCTTAATCATAACCGACATATGGTCGGTTTCCTCTAAAATATTTGTAACAGCTTCCTGAAGAATTTCAGGGTCATCTTTTCCCCACCTATTAATAAGATTAGCATAGCCCTTTATTACAGCGATAGGAGTTCTGAGTTCATGAGATGCATCTGAAACAAATCTGCTCTGCTGCTCAAATGACCTCTCAAGCCTGTCAATCATAGAATTAAAAGTAATTGAAAGTTCCTTCATTTCGTCATCGGGACCTTCAATTGTAATTCTTTGACTCAAGTCCTGAACGCTTATTCTTTCTGCGGTTTCTCTTATTTTTCTGACAGGTCTGAGCAACACTTTGCTGATATACATGCTTATCAATACAGCAAATAAAATTCCAAGCAGATTTATGTAGAACAGCCTAACTTCAATATATTTTACAAAAAGCATACTGTCATCACTGCTTTTAAGCAATCGTGTTGAATAAACGCATCCATTATATATAAATTCATTATCAACACTTACAAAATCTTTGCCGTTTTTATTGTAAATTGTGTAGCCTTCATCACCGATAAATGGAAATGCACGTTTTACTATGTTATCATGCATGTCATTGCTTTTTTCTGTATCAGTACTATCGTCTGCATTAGTAGGAGGAAGCAATGAATCTCCAAGACTATCTTCTTGATTACTATCTGTATCAGTATCATAACTATCCGTATTTGACGTATCAACCTGATTAGATTCAGAATTTTTATTATTATCATTAGGTGCAGGCATATTCATTGTTCCTTCTTTTATGTCATTGTGCATATTTGTGCTTAAATACACTTCACCTGTAGTCTTGTTTTCAATAATGTAGTCAATATAGCTTTCCGAAAGCATTTCATCTAAAGCATCTTCACTGAGCTCATCTCCTGATTTTATATAGTCCTCAATGCTTGAGGACCAATTCTTAAGAGAAGTGAACACAACGCCAGCTCCCATGCCCCTTGCAGAAAAAAGAAGCACAGCGCTGATACTCATTATGGTAAACATTACTATAAATGAGTACATAATTGTAACTTTTTTGGTTATCGGTATTCTGGCAAACCAAGAATTAATCCTGTTCATCATCTTTTATATAATACCCCACTCCCCTGATAGTATGGATAAATTTCCTGTTAAACGGTTCATCAATCTTCGAACGGAGATATCTTACATATACATCAACAACATTTGTTTCTCCGATATAATTATATCCCCATACCTGATTAAGAATTTGCTCTCTTGAAAGAACTATGTTTTTGCTCTTAAGCAGATAAAGAAGGAGGTCATATTCATTTTTTGTAAGGTCAACCGCCTCATCACCGATTTTAACAAGATGTTTGTCAGAATCGAGCACAAGGTCTCCGCAAACATATACATTCTTTTGAACGACCTCAGGTCTCAACCTTTTGAGTGCAACCCTCATTCTTGCCAAAAGCTCTTCAATTGCAAAAGGCTTTGTAAGATAGTCATCGGCACCTGAATCAAGCCCGGCAACCTTATCTATGATTTCATCTTTTGCCGTGAGCATTATTATAGGAATGTCACTTACTTTCCTTATTCTTCGGCAAATTTCAATACCATTAAGCCCCGGCAGCATTAGGTCAAGTAAGATTAAATCATAAGTGTTTTTTTGGAACTCATCAAAGCCCAGACGTCCGTCATGGCAAACTGTAACATCATAACCTTCATATTTCAGTTCAAGTTCAACAAAACGTGCAAGTTTAACTTCATCTTCAATAAGGAGAATGTTCTTATTCATTTTCAGTCCTCTTTTCTTGTTATTCGTTTTTATCCCAAGATTGTTCTTTTTTTTAATAAATTAGTTTTGTGGAAATAAAACAAATTTTACTTTATTTATCTCTTATTTTTCCTGACATATACACAGTTATTTCTCTTTTTTTATAATATTACCTCAATTTATTAAAATTGTACATTTGTTTACTATTAAAAATCAATTAAATATTTGTATTTTTACAATAATTTTTTTTATTGATTTAGAATGAAGATTTTTTTAAATTAGTACATTAAATTTTTGAATTTATAAATTTTTGAATTTGCAAAATAATTATTTATATAGTATAATAGCATGTACTGTTTAGGAGGATCCTTAATATGAAAATAAAATATACCGCTTTAATGCTTGCGCTTGTTCTTGCTTGTGGAACAATAACTACTTCATGCAGTTCAACGAGTACATCTCAAGAGGAAACTCTCACGAGCCGCGAAGTTGATTTTTCAAACATTGGTCTAAAATATACAACTCCGGAAAGCTGGCAGGATTATACTAAATCCAACAACCTGTATCCTTACTCATATGAAGAAGATTACAGTATTGAAAACATACGATATAATTATATTACACCGGAAGATTGGAAGACTTTAACAAAAGAAAGTAAAACAAATGACCAAGTATCAGTTACCGACTACCTGTACCCCATCTGTGAGATAGTTGTTATTGAAACAGACAAAGCGTCAAAGCTTGAAGATTCAGGTCTTTATTCCACTTTTTCATCTCGTGATTTGATTGAAGAGAATAATGGTGTAAGCTATTATCTATTTTATAATTACGTTGGCTCAACAAGGAAAATGGGTGAAGACAATCTAAACAATTATGAAGCAATATGCAATTCTGTTTCAGAACTTTCGTCTTCTTTCGTAATAACGGATTTTGATGTAGATGCTTATGTAGAAAGAAAATATGCTGAGAAAAACACAGTTACATTCTCTACTCAAACCATTAACGGCGAAAACATTGACAGCAGCATTTTTGGAAACTATGACCTCACTTTGTTCTATGTATGGGGATCATACCTTTATCCTGATGTTGATAACCTTGCTGAAATTCAAAAAGCTTACGAGTATGCAAAGACACTTGGAAACGTCAATGTAGTTGCAATTTGCATAGATGCTCCTGATGAAAAGCTTGATGACAGCGACAAAGCCAATGAAATTATAAATACAACGAAAGATATTATGGCTAAAGACGGAGCAACATTTGACATGATTAGGCTTGACAGCAATATGGCCTCATTTATCCAAGACAAATTCAAAACAATACCTGCATTCACAATGGTTGATAAAAAAGGTATTGCTAGAGGCGGATACTACGAGGGTGCCTACACAGGTGATCAATACAAACAGTTTATTGATGCCGCACTTAAAGCATATGTTGACAATACCGACTCTGCTGCAGCTGACAGCAGCAACACCGAATCAGCTCAGAGCTAAGACAAATAAATCAGGCGTTATTTCTGAAAAAGAAATAACGCCTTTTTAATTTATAATTGTAAACTGTATGTATTAAATTTCTATTTTAGCTCCCATAAGCTTAACAAACTCAGCAACTATTGCTGCATCTCCGGGCCAAGCAGGTGAAGTTACAAGATTACCATCTACTACAGCCTTATCTGCATCAACATTAACATATGTGCCTCCTGCAAGTGTAATTTCAGGTCCAACAGCAGGATATGCTGTAGCTTTTTTTCCACTAAGTACATTAGCTGCCGAAAGAATCTGAGGACCATGACAAATTGCTGCAACAGGTACATTATTGTTCATAAAATACTTAACAATCTCAATTACTCTTGCATTAAGTCTGAGGTATTCAGGAGAACGACCGCCAGTAATAAAGAGTCCTGCATACTCTTTTTCGTCTACAGCATCAAAATCTGCTGTAAGAGCAAAGTTATGTCCTCTTTTTTCGCTGTATGTCTGTTCACCTTCAAAATCATGTATAGCCGTTCTAATGATATCACCGGCCTTTTTATCAGGGCATACTACATCAACCTGATATCCGAGCATCTGAAGCGATTGGAAAGGCACCATTGTTTCGTAATCCTCTGTAAAATCTCCTGCAAGCATTAAAACTTTTTTTGACATTCAAAACTCCTCCTTTGTTTTAGTAATTGCTAAATTGCTTATGCTTAATTATAATACACTCAAAATATACATACAAGATAATTTTAGGATAATAATGGCAGTTTTTTCTATATACAAAAAACAGGCTGAAAACAGCCTGCTCTTTATATATCTCAATGTTTAATTATTCATATAAAGGATATTTCTTTGTAAGTGCTTCAACTCTTGCAATTGCCTCGTCCTTAAATCCTTCATAATCTTTAAGTGTACCAGCAATGATTGCTGCAATTTCCTTCATATCTTCTTCTTTCATGCCTCTCGTTGTTATAGCAGGTGTTCCAAGACGAACACCACTAGTTACAAAAGGTGATTTTGGATCAAAAGGAATTGTATTTTTATTGCATGTAATTCTAACAGCATCAAGATACTTTTCTGCATCCTTACCGGTTACATCAAGCTTTCTGAGGTCTACAAGCATAAGGTGATTGTCTGTTCCACCGGAAACTATATCAACACCCTCAGCCATTAATCCGTCAGCCAAAGCCTTTGCATTTTTAACAACCTGTGCAATATATTCTTTATACTCAGGTGTAAGTGCCTCTTTAAAACAAACTGCCTTTGCGGCAATAACATGCATAAGAGGACCGCCCTGTGTTCCGGGGAAAATAGCCTTATCAATCTTCTGTGCATACTCTTCCTTACACATAATCATACCGCCTCTTGGGCCTCTGAGTGTCTTATGAGTTGTTGTTGTAACAAAATCAGCATAAGGAACAGGTGATGGATGAAGACCTGTAGCAACAAGTCCTGCGATATGTGCTATATCCACCATGAGATATGCTCCGACTTTTTTGGCAATTTCAGAGATTCTTTCAAAATCTATAGTTCTTGCATATGCGCTCGCACCTGCAACAATAAGCTTTGGTTTTGCTTCTACTGCAATTTTCTCTAATTCATCATAATCAATGAATCCAGTTTTATCAACGCCATAAGGTACTACATTAAAATATTTACCTGAAATGTTTACAGGTGAGCCATGTGTAAGATGTCCTCCATGGTTAAGGTTCATACCAAGGATAGTATCTCCTGGCTCAAGCATTGCAAAGTAAACTGCAATATTTGCCTGGCTTCCTGAATGAGGCTGAACATTGACATGGTCACAGCCAAAAAGTTCTTTTGCTCTGTCTCTTGCAAGATCTTCAACAACGTCAACATTAACACATCCGCCATAATAACGCTTTCCGGGATATCCCTCTGCATATTTATTTGTCAGGTGTGTACCCATTGCCGCCATAACAGCAGGTGAAACAAAGTTCTCAGATGCAATAAGCTCTATGTTATCTCTCTGACGTTTAAGTTCAGCTTCCATAGCCTGTACAATTTCAGGATCTTCAGCTGCAATTATTGAGAAATCAAGTACATTCATTACTATTGTCCCCCTTGTAAATACATTCATCCATGTGCCGTGCAACAATAAAATTATATAACAAAATATCTTTTCTGTCATTATGTTTTTCAAAACTTGCTATAAATATCCCTAATGACAGTTTTGCATAATAATTTTAATAAAAGTTTGTTGAAAATTGTCATTATATGTATACTATCAATTCTGATATGATATAAATTATGCTAATTTAATGACAGGGAGATGTGTCCTAGTGTATAATCGAGATATTCTGGAGTTTGCAGTGACAACAGGCGAACGAATGCTGGCAAACGGCTGCGGAACCCACAGAATCGAAGGACTTATTAATAAAATACTTGAGCCGGGCAAATTCAGAAACCATGACATATTTGTTACTACTACCGGTATAGTAATATCCGTAGAATCAGCCGAAGAAGGAGTTATGACAGTTGTTAAGCAAGTTCCGCAAAAGAAAATGCACACTGAGCACATTTCCTTAATAGAAGACATAGTTGATTCCTTTGTGCAAGGAGAACTTACAGCAGCCGAGGCGTTAGTTGAGCTTAAACATGCAGATTCAAAAGCTACTTATCCTTACTGGGTTACAATATTAGCCTTTGGTATGGCCGGCACTTTCAGAACTTTAATGTTCGGCGGACAAATAATAGACGGCATTGTATCTTTGTTTGCCGGAATGTGCATGGGCATTTTTGTTCAAGCACTCATTTCAAAAAGCATATTTACTTTTCTTGTCAACTGCTGCGGAGGATTTATTGCAGGATTCCTTGCAGTATTATTTATGCGATTCGGCATTGGATCAACTTTGGATAAAATAATTATCGGAACATTAATGCCTATTGCACCAGGTGTTCCCTTTGTTCATTCAGTAAATGACATTCTCCACGGAGATTACACATCAGGCATGACAAGAGCATATGAAGCTGTTTTAACAGCAGCTGCTATAAGCACCGGAGTTGCATTTGCCATGATTTTATGGAAATTACTCGGAGGTACCATAACATTATGAAAACAGTTTTAATTGAAGTGCTTTTAGCGTCAATGTCATGCATGTTCTTCGCCATTGTTTATAACACACCAAAAAAAGAGTTATTTTTCTGTTGGCTTTTCGGTGGCATAGGCTATGGAATTTATTATTATTTATTTGAGTTTTTTGAATTAAGTACATTCGCCAATTTCTTTGGGGCTTTTGCAATAGCTGTACTAGCAAGACTTGCATCCATCAGAAGGCAAATTCCGGTTATGGTTTATGTCCTTCCATCGGTGTTTCCACTTTCTCCCGGAGGAAATATGTATAACGCCTGTTATGCACTGATTACAAATGATCTTAATACATCAATGCTTGAAACAATAAAATGTGTAAAAATAGTAGGTATGTGTGTTATTGCAATATTAATAGTTCTGTCTCTTCCCGATTTTTTGTTCGGGGCTAAAAATGAAGATACTGAAATAAAAGACCGATTATGCTAATCGGTCTTTAAATATTTAGAAGCCTTTTCCGGCTACCTCTTTAACTGAGTTTATTATTACAAATGAGTCCGGATCTATACTTTTAATAAGTCTCTGTGTTTTAACAAGCTGCCTATTTGAAACAACGCTTAAAATAATTCGGCACTGCTCTCCCATATAACCCGTTTCACCGTAAAGCACAGTAACCCCTCGGAAAACTTTGTTTATTATAGCTTCTTTTATTTCATCAGACTTTGAACTTATTATTTGCAGCTGAATTCTTTGTTTACCTAATACCATAATTTTATCAAGTACAAGCGAATATATCATTATCATTACAAACCCATAAAGAACAACATCAGCCTCTTTAAACAAAAGCTGAACTGCAAGAATAATACAGCCAATTGTATACATTCCAAGCGGTACCGAAACACCAAACAATTTATTAAAAACAAGTGGAGGTATATCTGTACCACCCGTTGATGCACCTGCCCTAATAACAATTCCAAGAGAAATACCTATTAAAAGCCCGCCAAAAAATATATTAAGAAACACATCAGTAGTTATTATTCTGTCCCCTATTATACGTTGGAATACATCCAAAATAAACGGATAATAAAATGTACTTATAGCTGTTGTAACAGCAAATTTCTTTCCGAGGACAACAGCACCGATGATAAACATAATTATATTAAAAACAAGTACAAATAATGAAATCGGTATATTGAACCAATAATTTGCCGCTACCGCAAGACCTGTTCCTCCGCTTAAAGCCAAATCATTAGGCAGAATAAATGCTGTTACCGCAAATGCATCTAATGTGTTTCCAAATAATACTGCAAAAACATCCTTTATTTTGGAGATATTAAGGTTCATCTCAGTACTCCTTTCAAAAAAATACTCCCTGTTAATTCCATAAACAGAGAGTATCACATTTATATATAAATTACAAAACTATTTTTTCGATAATTTATTATCGTTTTTATAAAGAGCAGCAGCCTCTTTATAAAAAATATCAAGTATTCCGATATATCTAGCTCTCCACGGTTTATTATCCCCATAATAATGGATTATTACCGTATTTTCCTTTACCCAGCTCAAATCTATATATGTGTTTGATGGTTTTACATTGTTGATTGCTATCAGCCTGTCACTCAAATTATATTTGTATGTATCAACAAGCTTTACTCTGTCACCATAAACAGCTGTAATTATATCTTGATCCGGTAAAATAAAGTATTTTCCTTTCTTTCTCACATAATCAAATACGCTTTTTAATGTCTGCTCTTTTCTGAGCAAATCAAGATTCATAAGCATAACACCAGAATTAATATACGGAATATCTTTCTTAATCCCTAATCTTACTCTGTTAACTTTAGTCAGAAATTCATTTGTATGGCTGCATGCGATAATAATTTTTATCCAAATCTATATTGTATAACTCGTCAAGCGGATTAATGACAATTACGTCAGGATCAAGATACAAAATTCTGTCCAAGTTTTGAGGTAATATCGAGGCGAGCAAATATGCGAAAGTATATTACTCTTGAATATTTAATCGTTTCAGGAAATGCTCTAAATATTTCGGTATCTGCTTGTATAAGATGAACTCGAACATTATCATAACTTTCTGCTTTAGCTTTAAAAACACTGAAATTCAATACATCAGCTGTAACAATATATATATCCCATCCCTCTTTTACAGGAAAACGAATTATTGAGCGTATACATGTTTTGAGAGGTTCAATATAATTAATATCCAATGTAAAGAGAATATTCATTATCTCAGTCCTTCTTATTAAGTATATTCATAAATTCTTCGCCTGTTATTGTTTCATGTTCATAAAGATATTCTGCAATTTCATGAAGCTTATCAATATTGTCCTCCAAAAGTTTTTTTGCCTTCTTATGCTGTTTCTCAACAATATCTACAACCATTGCATCAATTTGTGTTTGAGTTTCATTGGAGCAAGTAAGACTTGTATCTCCACCAAGATACTGATTATTTATAGTTTCCATTGCTACCATACCAAATTCGTCTGTCATACCAAAACGAGAAACCATTGCCCTTGCAAGTTTTGTTGCCTGCTCAATATCATTTGATGCGCCTGTTGTTACATCACCGAAAATAATTTCTTCAGCCGCACGTCCGCCTGTAAAGGTAGCAATCTTATTGCTTAGTTCCGTTTTGGTCATAAGATAGTGCTCACCTTCATCAACCTGCATTGTATAACCTAAAGCTCCAGATGTTCTCGGTATTATTGTAATTTTCTGTACCGGAGCAGACTGCTTCTGAAGTGCCGCAACAAGTGCGTGGCCAACTTCGTGATAAGAAACAATTCTCTTTTCTTTATCTGACAAAATTTTATTCTTCTTTTGATATCCTGCAATTACAACTTCAACACTCTCCATAAGGTCATTCTGTTCCACTGTTTTTCTGCCCTGTCTTACTGCACGCAAGGCTGCCTCATTTACTATGTTGGCAAGCTCAGCTCCAGATGCTCCGGCAGCCGTTCTTGCTATTTCTGAATAATCCACATCATCTGCTATTTTAACTTTTGCGGCATGTACTTTAAGTATATCAATTCTGCCCTGAAGATCCGGAAGTTCAACAGGAATACGTCTGTCAAAACGTCCCGGTCTTAAAAGTGCCGGGTCAAGTGATTCAGGACGGTTTGTAGCCGCAAGAATTACTACACCGTTGTTTGCATCGAAGCCGTCCATTTCGGTAAGCAGCTGATTAAGCGTTTGTTCACGTTCATCATTTCCGCCTATCTGTCCATCACGTTTTTTGCCGATTGTGTCAATTTCGTCTATAAACACTATACAAGGCGCTTTTTCTTTTGCCTGTTTAAACAGGTCACGTACCTTTGCAGCGCCCATTCCGACAAACATCTGGACAAATTCAGAACCTGACATAGAAAAGAACGGGACATTGGCCTCACCTGCAACGGCCTTGGCAAGAAGTGTTTTACCTGTACCCGGAGGGCCCACAAGCAAAGCACCCTTAGGAAGAGATGCACCGATATCAGTATAGTTTTGAGGGTTATGCAAATATTCAACAATTTCCTGCAAAAGTTCCTTTGCCTCTTCTTCACCTGCTACATCTTTAAATTTAATGCCATTATCACTCTTGACATAAACCTTAGCCGCATTACCGCCGCTGCCCATGCCAAATTGCATCATAGTAGGATTACTGCCCAATTTTTGAGACATCTTATTTGTAAGCCACCTTGATAACATTACCATTAGCAGAATTGGTATAATCAAGCTCAGCAGATAATTAAATATTGGACTCATTTGATTTGCAATTTCCTTATTGAAAGTTGCACCGGAATCATAAAGTCTGTCAACAAGCTGAGGATCATCTAAGTTACCTGTTTTATAAATTTGCGAGCCATCTTTACTTGAAAATACTATCTCATCTGAATCAAGTGTTACTTCACCAATCTCCTTATTTTCCATCATTGTCATGAATGTTCCGTAATCCACTTCCTGTACTTTTTTGCTAAAAGCATTTGGTATTACGAACATATTCATAAGATACAATAAAATCAGTGCAATACACCAATAAAAATATATTGGTTTTTTATTAGGCTTAACCTCCTGCACAATATCACTCTCCTTAAGTTATAAAATATATTTAAACAAAATCATTTGTTACACTTGTAACTTTTGATTAGATTGTATTATAATATTAATAATTCAATAATGCAATTGGTAAGCGATTAAATGTTACAAAAGGAGGAAAGAGTATACTATGCCAAGTGATACAATAAAAGAATGTGTATATACTGCACTGCTCTTATTAATGGAGCAGAAAAACTACAATAAAATCACAGTAACAGACATTACAAAAAAAGCAGGCGTATCCCGTATGAGTTTTTACAGACACTTTAATTCCAAAGATGATGTGCTTTTTAAGTGTTCGGGAGAATGCTTTCTGGAGATGGAGCAAGCAGAAGGTTTTGCAGAAAGTATAAATTCAGATGACTTTATAAAAAATTATTTTTCAAAAATAAGTGAAAGTAAAACTATTTTAAAAAGCCTTGACAAAGCGGGCAAAATTGATATGCTTTTCCCAATTTTGCTTAAATATAATACAATGATTACAGAAAAATATATGAATATATCGCCTGATACAACGGAAAATAAGCTTTTACTTATATATCATACCGGTGGTATATTCCAAATAATAAAATATTGGCTGCAAACAGACTTAAAGGTACCAATTGACGAACTTATTGATTTACTTAAAAATATTTATATTTACGGAAAATAGCAAAAAAACAGCAAAGGTTTTCTTTGCTGTTTTTTATTGCTTTATTTCACTCTGAATATCAGTATCATTATTTTCTTTGATATCTTTGTCAGGCTTTACAATAAACAAAAGTACAATGCCAACAACAATAAGCACTATACTGAGAGCCTGGCTTACCCTAATTGGTGAATTCCACAAATAAAGGCTGTCCGTTCTTAGTCCTTCTATCCAAGCCCTGCCTGTACCGTACAATATCAAATACATTGGAAATATTCTTCTTTTTAGTTTTCCGCTTTTTCTTATCAAAATAAGGGCGATTATAACTCCCACATTCCATAATGCTTCATATAGAAAAGTCGGATGCACCTGAATATATTTTGTTCCATCAACAGTGATAATATTTTTCATCAATTCATTTGAAAGATTAACCGGAGGAACCTGATCCAGTTTATACCGCATCGCAAATATGCTGTCAGTATATCCACCAAATGCTTCTCGGTTAAAAAAGTTTCCTATCCTGCCAATTGCCTGTCCCAGTGGAATGGAAGGTGCAAGAACATCTGCAAAAGCCCAAAAATCAAGATTATTTTTCCTGGTATAAAAAATACCAAAAATTACAGCAGCAATTATTCCGCCGTAAATGGCAAGTCCGCCTAATCGAAGGTTAAATATGTCTATCAAATTATTTTTATACGAATCCCATTCAAACGCAACATAATACAGTCTGGCACCTATTATGCAAAATATAATTGCATACAGCATGAAATCCGAAACAACCTCGGGATTGCCGCCTATTTTTTTCATATATCTCATCGCCAAATAGGTTGCAAGCACTATACCCCCACCGATTAATACGCCATACCAATATACATCAAGCACAAAGAGCGAAAATGCAACCCGACTCAATGAGTTTATTTTTATTCCTAAATTCGGGAACCATATATCAGGCATAAACAAGACCTCCAATAATAAATTTCTATAAATTTTACCACATATTCCCGAACAATACAAACCTATTCTTTGCTTACTATTCCCAATCCATATGTCCTGCCAACTTCTTTTCTTGCCCAGAATATATCTCTTTCAGACAGATTCCTAACCATAGTTATTACTTCCGATGCAGTCAGGTTTTCGCTGCTCCATTCTGTCTGTGCATTTACTGCTGCTTCGGCATCATCAAGCGATCGGATAATTTCACCCGAAACTTTTCTGACACATGCATTAAATTCATTTGAGGGTACTTCGCCTTTGCAAACAAAATCACGCAAAGTCTTTTTTATTATTTCTGCTATACGTTCACATTTTGATGATGTTCCGCTAACTGCAAAAATTCCCACTCCTCCGGCTGAACTGTACTGAACAATCGGTCTGTCTTCACTCAGTCCTTCTTTAAGAATCTTTTCAAATGCATCCGAACTTTCCCCAAACAGCATTTCTCCCAATATCCTATAGACAAAACTGTTTTTAATCCTGCCGCCTTCTGCCCTTGCAGGGAAAACCATACAATATACCGGAACCGAAATATCCATTTTTATTTTGCTTACTCCGCCCACTGCTTTAACATGAGATCTGCACTTTTTAGCTTTTTCGCCGCCCGTAATTGCCATTTCTTCAGCTATTTTAATAACCTCATCAGCTTCAACTCCGCCGCCGCATACAATTGTCATATTCATAGGAACATAAAACGCTTTGTGAAATAAGTAGAGTATATCAGGTGTTATTTCTTCAATACTTTTTACACTGCCTGCAATCTCATTAGCCACAGGACTATTGGGATATAAAGCCTGCAAAGCTTCAAAATATGACTGCCATGAAGGATCATCACCATACATATTTATTTCACTTGCAATTATTTTCCTCTCATTATCTATTTCCTCTGCAACAAAATAAGGTTTATTTACAAAATCCAACAGCAGTCTGAAACAATCTTCAAATGCTTCGGTTGTTTTAAATATATACGCTGTTTTAGAAGCATCTGTATAAGCATTTACATCAGCTCCTAAAGCTGAAAACTTATCACTGACACAGCCTTCTTCAAGTTCAAACATTCTATGCTCTAAGAAATGTGCCGTTCCTGAAGGAACAGTATTCTTCTTGCCATCAAAAGTAAACTGAATGTCTGTTGCTCCTACTCTAAATGAAACTACAGCGACTTTTGTTTTTCTGTTTTTAGGTAAAATATATAATTCAGCACCATTTTTAAGCCTTTTATGAACAGTTTCGCAGTTGGCATTGCAATTTAATCTTACTTCCATTTCACACCTCTTTTTCAGCATAAAGAATAAACACTCCCTTCTTAACAAGTCCCGAAAGTGCTTTCTGGACATCGGAAAGTGTCACGCTGTTTATATCATTTTCTATAGACTGTTTTTCTGTTATTCCCAAAAGCATGTTATTTATTGCTCTGTTTATTTTGCCCGTACGTCTGTCATCAGTAAAATTTTCATCTCTAAGAACAGCTCTCTTTGCTTTCTGAAGCATATCATCGTTTATTTTTGCAAATTTAATGCTTTCGTCTATTAATGATGCTGAATGCTCTTCACTGCCTTTTCCGACTCCTGCATCAATGATATATACCATTCTGAAACGCATAATTCTGCCGCCTATATAATAACACAGGCCTTCTTTTTGTCTTATATTGTTATATAAAACAGAACCGCCGGCCCCGCAGAGTATTTCTCTTAAAATCATAGCGGTACACCAATCTTTTCCGTATGGGCTTAACGATGTAATATATGCTTCGCAATTCTGCTTTGCCCAATTGCTCTGCCTTCGCTTTTTTCAGCACAGCCCACAGTAATATTTTGCTCGTCTGCTGGTAACGGAGATATATCACCACGCCTGAAAACGAAACTCTCAGCCGCTTTAACAGCAATATCTTTTTCAATATCGCCACTAATAAAAATATCTATCGGAGCTGCTGATTTCAATTCACAAAACACCTCATTGATGTCTTGTAACGTGATTTCTTCAATATCATCTATATATCCGTCACAATGAACGGAAAATGCATCATTTGGATATACAACATCGACTAACCTTTCAACTGCAGTCTGTGCTGTTGAATCTCTTTTTTGTTCAATTGATGTTTTTAATCTATTTTTTGCTTCACGAAGTGCATTTTCACTTATTTTTTCGTTTATAGTTGATTTTACAAGATCCACAGCATGCTTAAAAAGCTTTTCCCCTGCTGCTTTGTCTGTTACACATTCGATGTTAACCGCAAGCAGCTGCCTGCCGCCCTTCTGCAATACGGCTGCATCAAGATTTGCTCCATACATTTGCGACAATTTCTTATCAAGAGCCGAGCGGTCTCCGCCTTTGCCAAGTTTTAAGCATTCAGCGAGAAGAGCAATTTTTGTTGCTGTTTCTCTTT
The DNA here is from genome assembly GCA_040767305.1 of Candidatus Metalachnospira sp. GTDB lineage: Bacteria > Bacillota > Clostridia > Lachnospirales > Anaerotignaceae > Metalachnospira. Next base: position 197,720 of record JAXGOV010000002.1, read on the forward strand.
CTGCCTGAATAGTCCAGACAACAGAAATAAAATTAGTTGAAAATCTGTTCTCATTAAAATAATGAAGGCGAACACCTTCAGAAATCTCAATAAATTCATATTCATTTGTTTCGTTATTCTCAATAGTATTTTCTTTTGTTCGTTCTTCAATAATCAAGCTCATCACCTCAAGGTAATTGTTGCCTCAGGTCAGTAAAAATATACACATTCTAGGCCTTGACAAACTTACCGCATACTTGGTTTTTGGCTTGTAGACTAAAGAAAATAATGTTAAAATAAATAATATTTTATTTACAATAAAAAGCTTTTTAGGAGGCAGCAATGGAAAAATTTAATTCTGAGAAATCTAAAAATATGCTTGAAGAACTTAACAGAAAAATTGATAAGCTGAGGGAATACGAAATAGAAAATTGTGACGAAATACCTATGTCCATACAAATGAAGCCATATCTTTTTGATTTCTCTCCAGAAGAAAAAAATCACTATAGCATTTCCAGTACAAAAAACAGCTTAATCCAAATAACGCAATGATAGGCGGCCTTATCTCAAATGCTATTGACATGACTTGCGGTTTACTTATTTTTGCAATTGACGGACCTGTTATTCCTCCGACAATAACAATGACAACTAACTTTATTAATGCAATTTTTATAGATGATACACTACTTGTTGAAGCCAAAATAGAGTCTTGGGGCAAAAGAATAATAAATATTTCTGCAAGAGCATTATCTAAAAACGATGGCAGTGTTGTTGCAATTTCTACATCGTCTTTTGTAAGCGTAGAATCAATTAAAGATTCACTTAAAAAGTAATTTATTTATTTTTGTTTATACAGACATAAAAAATACCCAATCGAATTTTAGTCGATTGGGTTTATTCTTGTATATGTATATTTAAAATTATTTTCTAATGTGCTTTATCTTTTTTGTATGAATATTTAAGCAGCATTGGAGCTATTAATGAAGAAACAAGAATTAAAATTACAACAAACGGTGTTATTGACGCATTTATTATTCCATTGTCTATTCCTTTTTGAACACAAATTAAGGCAACCTCTGCCCTTACCATCATACCAACTCCGATACGAAAAGAGTCTCTTTTGCTAAATCCGCATAGTCGTGCAGAAACACCGCATCCAAAAAATTTTCCAAGCAAGCCTGCTGCAACAAAGCATATTCCAAAACCAATAATTGACCCTGAAAAGCCGGAAAGTGACAGGTTTAAACCTATGTGTGCAAAAAATACAGGTGCAAAAATCAAAGTAGATATAGCGTCAGTTTTTTTATCAATATAGTCCCTATCTGCATTAAGGCTGAGAAGAAGGCCTGCAACAAAAGCACCAGTAATATCAGCAACTCCAAAAACTTTTTCAGCTACCCATGCATAAAAGAAACAAAGGGATATAGCAAATATAGACACTCGTACATGATGATTATATTTTACCGCAAGATAACGAAATACCTTTCGCATAGGAAAACCAACAAACATTGCAAGCAAAAAGAACAATACTGTCTTCCCTATCACAATAAACAGACCGTCCTTGTTTCCGCTGAAACCAATAAACAGCGCTAACATAATAACACCAATTATATCATCCAAAATAGCGGCAGAAACAACACATGTGCCCATATCACCGCTCAACTGGCCAAGTTCCTTTAAAGTGGCAACCGTTACCGAAACAGAAGTGGCTGTCAGAATCACACCATAAAACAGGTTTGTTGTCAAATTTTCGTGCAGCAAACTAAATCCACCGTTAAACATAACAGCAGTTAAAAAACCAAGGACTAGCGGTAAAATTACACCTGAAAACGTAATAATGACGCTTTTTAGACCAGTGACTTTTATTTTATTGATATCTGCTTCCAAACCGGCGCTGAACATAATCAGAATAACTCCTATTTTAGCAATGAAGCCGATACCTTCAAGTGATACAGCTGTAAATATCTGCTGCGACGGAATAAGCTTAACCAATCCAAGCAATATGCCACCTACCAGATAACCTATAACCTGTGGCAAACCAATATCCTTACAGAAAATAGCAAACAGCTTGCATACAAGCATAATTAACGCAAGTGGCAATAAAACACTGACATAATCCATTACTACACCCCATATCAAATAATTTATTTTATATCATTCTGCAGTCGTTTTTTCCGTAATATTTTTGTATAAGCTTAATAGCTGTCATTATTCCATAATCAAACAAAGCAGTACTTGAATTATACATACAAGAACCGCTTAAACGTTTTAGTCTCTAGTTTACAGCATTTAAATATTAATACCAAACAATTGCACCGTTTTTTGCTAAATTATATCTAATAAATGCTGAAATGTTTATAATCGGACCGCAACTATATTAGTAACAGATATATGTAATTCTGCTTTTTCTTGCATAAACAATACATATATGCTGTATACCGGTTTCCCCGTAATATAAACTCATTTACTCCTCTCAACTTAAAATTAAGTATATTATCAAAGAATGAGTAGTTTATATTATATATTTCTAGTTTTGTTAAGTCAATAAAATTCCATTAATTTACATTTCTAAGGCACGTTTATTCAATTCTTCTTCATTAATAATGATATATCCTGTTTTTTGTTTTGAAATTAAATTCTCTGAACACAACTTATTCAATGACCGCAGTAAATGCCTATAACTGGTACCCAAAAGATCAGCTACATCTGTCATAGTCTCTCTCAAAACTCCATTATGTGCTGAATTTAAAATATAAGCACATAACCTTGGTTCCAACCTTTGTAAAATTGTTGTAACACCGTGAATATCACTCTTTATCATTTTTTCTGCAAGCTCATGCCCTGCCCAATTTAAAAAAGCTATATCCGCCTTTAACTTTACAGCATATTTATCTAAAGGAAGTCCTATGCATTCAAGCTCGGTTATTGCCTGCATTGTTGTATAAGCTCTATTGCATCCCATAAACAACTCCAAGTCTCCTACAACGCCGTCTGTAATAAAATAGTCTAACAGCATCTGCTTACCGTTTGGTATGCTCAAAGAGACTTTTGCCCGACCTGATAAAATGAACATAATGTACTTCAATTCATCTCCCTCATGAAATAAAAACTCATTCTGCTCAAATACAATAATAGCTGCTTCGCTCATATCTATATTTTCAAGTCCAAATCTTTCATAGTTTTTTACTTTTTCTTTTATAAACGGATACTTCTTCATAATAAATCCCTCCTTTAACAAGTATGACATATGTCATATTCAAATGTCAATTAAACGGATTATAATTTCTATTATAAGGAGTGATGTTATGGTGTATTACTTACTTTCGCTTTTATCAGGCATTTTGATTTCTGTGATGATAGTATTTAACGGCAAGCTGACAGCCTATTACGGTGTCTACTCAGCAACAGTTATAATACATATTGTCGGCCTGATATTAATCTCATTAATCACATTCATGAAAAAGAGCTTAATATTGAAAAAACTGAAATATTATTTATTTCTCGGCGGTGCTTTGGGCGTTGCTTTAACAGTCTTCAACAATATCGCATTCAGCAGAATAAGTGTATCAGCCATACTGGCATTAGAGCTGCTTGGACAAAGCATTACAGGCATAGTTTTTGATAGCTTTGGATTACTCGGTATAAAAAAACGGAATTTCAGAAAAAGCAGTCTGTTTGGAATAGGTTTAATTTTAATCGGAATTGCTTCCATGATTACAGATTTTGATTTTTTGGCAGTAACAGTGTCATTTGCCAGTGGAATACTGCTTGTATTGACACAGATATTAAATGCCCAACTTGCTGAAAAAACAAGTGTTTCAACAAGCATTTTGTTTAATTACATAATCGGACTGGCAACTGCAATTCCGATTTTCTTAATTTTAGGCAGAAATGAGGCAATGTTTACAAGCTTTTCACTATCCCCCCAAGTTTATATTTATCTTGGCGGAATTTTAGGCGTATCAATTGTGTTTATCTCAAACATAACTATTTTAAAGATTTCTGTATTTTATATGACACTTTTTATATTTATTGGTCAAGTATTTTCAGGTATAATTTTAGATGCGTTCTTGACTCAGTCATTTCCAATTAATAATATAATCGGAGGAGTTTTCACATGTGCCGGGTTAATATTAAATCTTGCATTGGATAAAAAACATCAAGAAAAGAAGCCGTCATATTAAATGACGGCTTAATGATAAAGATAATCTCTACACTAATAATTTAGTTCTCTCTGTTTTGTATTTTACAAATAGTCTGTGTCATTGTTCCCATAGGGCAGTAAACACACCATGTACGCGCTTAAACAAAAGCATTGTTATAAGACCAATCAGCGTTGAGGTAAGCATTAGACTATAGAAACCAAACGCAAACTGGGCAACCCATTCTGCCGTACCACCGCTGTATGCCCAATGCCATGGCAATTTAAAAGTCCAGAATAAAGTAACAACCTGTCTGAAATTCTCTGCATTCTCAAAAGTGAGATGTGTTATAAATAGCATGTTTACAAACATACTCATAAAAAATATCAAAAAACCATATCTAAAGTATTTTGAACTAATCCATCTAGGCGTGGGCTTATTTCTTGAAAATTTTAAACGTCTGCCAAGTACATCAAAAAGCTGTCCTCTGCCACAGTATTTATTGCAAAAAGACTTGTTTTTTCCAAATACTGCAATAAGAATAGGTATTATAAAATCAATCAATCCTATCCAAGCAAAAATGATATTGAAAAAACCAAGAAAAAAATAGACAGCAGACCAAATCCATAAATAATCATACCAACGTTTTTCTCTCAAATTTCACTCACCCCAATTCTTATTGCACCTGCAGGGCAAGTTTTTTGGCACATTCCACAGCCAACACATTTATCATCAGCGACTTCTGCAAACATTCCTTTGTATACAAAAATAGTATCTCGTGGACAAACCTTCACGCATGCGCCGCAAGCAACACAAATCGGGCGGTTAATTAAAGCTGTTTTTTTCAAAAATCAACACTCCTGTTCATATTGTTTATGAATGTATTATATTACCGCTCATGAAAAATGTCTGTGATAATATCACCTTTAAGTTCATTAATTTTTTTGTTTTAAATATTCTACAATCGGTTTTATTGACTCCTTGTCTGTAAAATCAATCGCTGTACCGAACGTATCAATAATTTGTCTGTCTTCATCAGTCAATTCTGATTTATCTTTTTTGAGTATCATAGCTTTTAGCATTTTCATCATCATACTGTGCTTTAATGATAATTTTGAATAGTCCATACTGCCTCTTAAATGAAACACCTTAATTTTCTGAGTCATTTCTTCATTAAATACCTTTGAAATATTTTTGCGTATATTATTTATATTATCTTCTATTTTGGGATCGGAAATTCCGCAAGTATAAAGAACTAAATTCTTATCCTTAAGTTTATCAAAGTGTTTTGTAAAAATATCTATGCCGTTAACTCCGCCCGCATAAAGACCTCCGCCATATACGACAGTATCATATTGCATAAGCTCATCAATTGAAATACTCTTTTTATCTTTCAAATCACATTTAATTTCATCCGCCAGCCATTCGGCATATTTTTTGGTGCTTCCGTACTTTGAACTGTAAACTACAACTGTTTTCATTTTACACTCTCCTCTCTCATAATAGACAGCAAAATAGGGAGTACATTACATACTCCCCTTCTACATCGGGCACCCCTTTAACTAAGCCCAAGAATTAAGCTTTTTGCTGTGGCTAAACCACTATTAGTCAATATAAACTATTCTATCCTTAACCAAAGACAGTTTTTCTTTAAGGTCACTTGCATTGTCTGCTATAGCACGAATGTAGAAATCCCAATTAGTTGAATCCACTTTGTTATTGCCATATGAATATACAACAGGTACTTCGTCAACCGACATATCTTTATCTGTTGCTGTAAAGCTTACATGCCCGCTGTTATTTTCTTTAAATGTAATTCTGACAGATGTATATGAGTAATTCTTTGATGTAATCATTAGAGCATATTTGCCCTCATATATTCCCCACTTACACTCGATTGCACTGTCAAAATCATATGAAACATCAAATTCACCGCTGGCATCTTCATCATAATCAACAGGTATTATAAGCATGCCTGTATCTCCAACATAAAGCTTCTCGTATTCACTGTCGTTTCTGTCAAAAACAAATATTCCGTTTTCTTTTTCTATCTCTCTCTTCTGATCTTCTATATCACTTAAAATATTTTTATAGTAAAGTCCCTTATCCACAAGCATATCATCAAATTTAATAAGAGCCTTTTCTTTCTTCTCTACAACACGTACATCAACATAAGTTTTATGATACGCTGTTGATGAGAAACCGGGATAGCTCAATGTTATACCTGATGTTCCTCTATCACCTGCCGTGATGAAAAGCGCTCTCTTTCCATCCATATATCCAAGTTCTGCCGTGCATACATCTTCATCACTGACCGTAAAATCTATTTCCTTGTTTGGATCAGAATTTACAGGAAGAACTATTTGTTCATCTGGGCACATGTAAACAGTAGTAATAACTGCCTCAGGGGCCTCTGAATAATCATCGTTAAACTGAGCCTTCGCCGCAGATGCTGAATACACTGAAATTGTTCTTGTCATTTCATTCCAAGTAATATCAATGTCAAGACCGTCAGATATTGCACGAAGCGGAACATAAACACGGTCGTCTGAAATAATAGGAGCAACCGGAATTTCCATCTCTTCATCTGTAACATACATTTCTTTGCTTCCAACAGTAAGAGTAATTACTTTATTTCCATCAACTACAGTTACCGCCTTATTTGCATCATCCCAGCTAATATCACAGGAGAGCTGATCAGCTATAAACCTGATTGGTACAACAGTATATCCATCGACAATCTTTGCCGATGCCTCACTAACAAGTTTTCCGTTAACATATATTAAAGCGTCCGAGTTAACTGCGCTGCCTGCATAAACAGATACAGACATAATCATGGCAACAGCACCCGTAAACATATATTTAAAGCAATTTTTCATCTGCGAACCTCCCTCAATACCCACACCAATTCATTCTGGGTAAATTACCCATAGATAAATATTAATACATTTTTCCTCAATATTCAAGCAAAACCTATACAAAAATACATATAAAATAGGTAATCGGGAGTATAAAAAATTAATTTTTTTCTGAGCCATATTTTTTACAAAAATTGTAATCTATTCTATTATGTAACCGCTACTTTTAAGTACATCCAATGCCATATTAAATTTTTCTTTTTTTGTTAAAATATAATCTGTATTAAAAGTTGAAATGGCAAATATTCCTATTTTATTATTAGCAAGTATTGTTGAAATTTCAGACAATATCCCAATAAGGGAAAAATCAAGCACTCCTTCTATCCTGAAAGCCCTCCAGCCATATTCGCTTTCAATAGTATTTGCAGGGACATTATCAGATGAACACACCAAAGACAATTCCTCATCAGTTTTTCCTACAAAGCAGTATTCATCAGAAAAATCCACCTGTGAAACATCGTTTATTTTACATACGCAAAATTCTTGTGTTATAACCTTTAATTTCATATTATTTCTCCTTAGTTAAAATAAACTTTCTAATATTTTATTCAAAATAATATTAAAAAGTCCGGTTAAACCGGACAGTAAGTCTATTTATTTAACATCAATCTGACACATTTTCATTGTCGTAATTGCAGCATCGTGACTTTCCGGCGTTACTCCCGCACAACATGCAGAATCTACACTTATATGCGTTTCAGGCATTCTTGCCTTAAGTAAAAGTGCATTTGAAACAACACATATGTCAGTGCAAAGGCCAACCAACTCTATCTCTATTTCAGACTTGTCATTTCTTGCAAAAAGCATATCTGCAAGGTCTGTGCTTCCAAATGTAATTTTATCTATAATTTTTGCTTCAGGCAATTCTTTCATAATATCACTGTTTATTTGCCATCCTTCGCTGTCTTTTATGCAGTGAGGAACCGGCAAAAGCTTTCCTTCACTCGTTTCAAGATAGTTTTCAAAGTGCGTATCTCTTGTAGCATAAATATTTTTCGGCTCATATTCTTTTATTTTGTTTATTACTTTAGGGACAATTGACTCTGCCTCTTTTGTTCCGAGTGAACCGTCAATAAAGTCATTCTGCATATCTATTATAACAAGTATCTTTTCCATTTTCCGCACACCTTTCGGTAAAATATTAAAAAAATAGTATCACTTTAACTTAATTATGTCAATAATCACTGAATTGTTTAAAATTAATACACAATAGAAATATTGCGGCAAAAATAAAAACAGGGTATACTAAAATAAGTAAATACACATATTATATGTTTGAATATGAAAGGAGAATATTAATGAACCCTTATAATCTTGATATAACACGTATTGTTAAGTATTTTTGTATGTCTTCCGTTGCAATAGTAGGCATCATAATGGGCTGTGTTACATTTATGAAAGTTGCTGAAACCCATATTGAATTGTTAAATGACTCATGGAACGATGAGAAATAATTTTACAAAAAGGAGTGGTTTTTACAACTGCTCTTTTTATTTATCTGATTTTAAATTTGGCCGTTTCAATAACATTAAAAATTATTCCAGATATTTAATTTTTATAAAATTGATGTTAAAATAAGGTGAGAAATTAATGGCGGTGAAGGGATAATGGATAAAGAGAAATTAAAAAAACAGGCAGAGCATATAAAAAATGATATACCTGCGGTATTCTTTGCTCTTAAGCATCCAAAAACACCGCTAAAAGCAAAGCTTATTGCGGCTGTTGCTATTGCCTATGCCCTTTCACCCATTGACTTGATACCTGATTTTATTCCTGTACTCGGGTATCTTGATGATATTATAATTCTGCCGACACTTATTGCTGCTTCAATTAAGCTTATACCTGCTGAAGTTTTTGAAGAATGCCGTAAAAAGGCAGCTGCGAATGACAGCAGTACCAAAATGTATACCAATATATTATATGCATTGCCTGTAATTGCAATATGGCTAATAATCTTTTATTTAATCATTCATCAAATAATTAAATGATTAGGAGGAAAAAAGATGATATTATATTTCAGCGGGACAGGAAACAGCCGGTATTTAGCAGAAATAATCCAAAAGAACACCGGTGACGAATTAATATCAATGAACGAACGTATCAAGTCAGAAGACTATAGTACAATATATTCGGAAAAACCACTTGTCTTTGTAGTACCTACCTATGCATGGCAAATTCCGCACGTTGTACGAGACTTTATTTTACGCACAAATTTTACAGGGTGCAAAAAAGCTTATTTTATACTTTCATGCGGAGTTGATACGGGAAATGCCGCCTACTTTGCAAGACTCTTGTGCAAAGATAAAAAGTTTAAATATATGGGACTGCGAACAATTGTCATGCCTGAAAATTATATTGCACTTTTTTCAGCTCCTTCAATAAAGATGTCAGCTAAACTAATATCCGCAGCTGTTCCTAGAGCAGCAGGAGCCGCTAATTATATACTGAATGAGAAAAAACTGCTAGCTTGAGAAAGCAGGACTTCCGGACAAGGCAAAAAGCTCGTTGTTTAATAACTTATTCTATAAATTTGTTATCAACGCAACCGGATTTTATGTAACCGATAAATGTATAGGCTGCGGAAGATGCGTTGAGCTTTGCCCCTTAAACAATATAAAGCTTGTTAACAAAAGACCTGCATGGGGAAATAGATGTACTCATTGTATGGCCTGTATAAATGCCTGCCCAACAAAAGCAATTGAATATAAACACAATACAAAATATAAAAGAAGATACTATTGTACGCGTACGGTTAAATAATCGGAACCTCAAACGTATAATATGATGCAAATATAATTTGAATAATATTCTGACCTGTTTGTTCTGAGATAAAAACATCTTGACATTACATAGTCAAAGCCGTATACTGTTACTGTTTCAGGGCGAGGTGAAATTCCTCACCGGCGGTAATAGAATGCAGATGCATTCTGAGTCCGAGAGCCTACAAGCTTATTGCATTAGGTTGATTTAGGTGTGATTCCTGAACCGACGGTATAGTCCGGATAAAGGAACGGATAGGTGTGTTTTTTTCGTGCGTCCTGTTTTTACCGGGCGCACTTTTTTCATACTTACCGCTATCCAAGCCTGACATAATAATTTTACATAATTACGGAGGTTTTTGTAATGGAGAGATCAGCAAGGGTAAGAAAATTAACTACAATGGGTATGATGGCAGCAATATCAATTATACTTGTATACTTGATACACTTCCCCATTTTCCCGGCAGCATCTTTTTTGGAGTATGATCCTGCCGACATTCCAATTTACATCTGCACTTTTCTTTATGGTCCTTTGAGCGGCTTTATACTTACTGTAATCGTTGCTTTTATTCAGGGCTTTACAGTTAGTGCTCAAAGTGGAATTATAGGTGTTATGATGCACATTTTTGCAACAGGCTTTTTCGCAATCGTAGCCGGCAATATATATAACAGAAATCATTCAAGAAAAACAGCTGTTATTGCACTTATTGCAGGTTCAATAGTTATGATAATATCAATGTGTGTTTGGAATATTATATTTACTCCTATTTTCATGGGTATTCCACGTTCAGCCGTTATGCCGATGATTTTGCCTATAATAGCACCTTTCAACGCAATCAAAGCTGGTGTAAACTCATTTATTACATTCTTAATTTACAAAAAAATTGCTAACCACATTCCTCACGGAAAGCAGTTACAGGATTAATAAATAATAAAAAATAAAGGGATACGAAATTTAATTTCGTATCCCTTTTAAATTTGCCTGCTATATATCAGCAATCATATTTTTTTCTCGGAGTATAATGCGTGTGAAGCAGATGATGCGCTTTACTTCCTCCTGCAGAACCAAGATATTCGGTATAAAGCTCCTGTACTTCTGTATTCAGATGACTGAGTCTAAGTTCATTTTTCTCATCTGAATTATACAATGCAGACATTCTTTTTTTCTCATAATCCTTTTCTTTTGGTCTGGGCTGTCCTCCGCCGTTTATACAGCCTCCGGGGCATCCCATTACTTCTATAAAATGATACGGCGATTTGCCTTCTGAAACCTCATCCATAAGCGTATCAGCACCATCAAGTCCGCTTGTTACGGCAACTTTAAGTGTGACACCTTCGAACTCCTTATATTCAGGCAGAGTATCATTAATTGTTATCTCTGCAGTCTTTATTTTGTTTAATCCGGAAATCGGTGCTACATGCAGTCCTTCAAACGGAAGATTTCGACCTGTTATATAGAAATATGCAGTTCTTAAAGCTGCCTCCATTACACCGCCCGTTACTCCGAAAATTGTCCCTGCACCGGTAGACATTCCAAGAGGTGCATCAAAATCACTATCCGGAAGTGCATTAAAATCTATACCTTGATTAATAATCATTCTGGCAAGCTCACGAGTAGTCAATACGGCATCAACATCTCGTATGCCATCAACCTCCATCTCCGGACGCTGAATTTCAAACTTCTTTGCTGTACATGGCATAACAGATACTACAAATATATCCTTAGGCGCTACACCAATTTTATCAGCAAAATATGTCTTAATTACAGCACCAAGCATAGAGTGCGGTGACTTACAGCTTGATAAATGTTCAAGTTCATTAGGATACTCATGCTCAATATGTTTAATCCAGCCCGGCGAACAGCTAGTCATCATTGGAAGAACTGTTTCTTCACCTGCAACAGATTTTTTTAGTCTTCCTAATAATTCAGTTACTTCTTCAATAATAGTAAGGTCAGCTGCAAAGTTTGTATCAAACACATTTTTAAATCCAATAAGCTTTAATGCCGTAACCATTTTGCCTGTAACATCTGTTCCAGTAGGAAATCCAAACTCCTCACCAAGTGCCGCTCTAACGGCCGGTGCTGTCTGTACAACTACATACTTGCTGCTGTCCTCCAACGCTTTTAAAACAGGCACAATTCCATCTGTTTCTTTTAAAGCATCTGTAGGACATACAACAGTACACTGTCCGCACATAACACAGTCAGTTGTTGTAAGCGGCAATCCCATCGCCGGACTGATAATTGTATTAAATCCTCTGTTTTGTGCCTGTATTGCTCCAACCTTCTGTATATTGTTGCACACATCGGAACATCTTCTGCAAAGTATGCACTTGCTTGTATCTCTAGTGATAGCAGGTGATACGTCATACACAGCCACGGACTGTTCACCTCTTATCCTTGATTCTGTAACACCAAGAATTCTGCCTAATCTCTGAAGTTCACAGTCTTGGTTACGTTCACAGAACAGACAATCATGCGGATGATCACTCATGAGCAGTTCATAAATAAGCTTTCTTGACTTACGCACTTTTGGTGAATTAGTATATATCACCATACCGTCTCTTGCCTTTGTTACACATGAAGCCTGAAGGTTTTTAGCGCCCTCAACCTCGACAACACAAATACGGCATGTACCTGCCGTATGGTTAATATGCTGATCCATACAAAGAGAAGGTATATAAATATTATTCTTTTGTGCCGCTTCCATTATAGTCATACTGTCATCGGCATGCACTATGTTTCCGTTTACAGTAATTGTTATCTCCATAGTCACTTTTCCCCCTTTAATGTACTTCTATTGCCTTAACACGGCAAACAGCTTTACACGAACCGCATCTGCTGCATATATACGGGTCAATGATATGAGTTCTTCTGAACTCTCCTCTGATTGCACCCAAAGGACATGTTTTCTTACATACATCACAGCCTATGCACTTATTGGGGTCTATTGCATAAGTAATCATTGCTTTACACTGCTTTGCCTCACAAACCTTTTTATTGATATGATCCTCATATTCTTTTCTAAAGTATTTAAGAGTGGTAAGTACGGGGTTTGGTGCAGTCTGGCCAAGTCCGCACATTGCTGTCTGCTGTATTGTATGGGCAAGCTCTTCAAGCATTTCAATATCGCCCTTTTCACCATTGCCTGCAATTATTTTCTCAAGCAATTCAAGCATACGCTTTGTACCTATACGGCATGGCGTACAGCGTCCGCAGGATTCATCTCTGGTAAAATCCAAAAAGTATCTGGCTGTATCAACCATACAGGACTCATCATTCATTACTACCATACCGCCTGAACCTACAATTGCGCCGAGTGCGGCAAGCGACTCATAATCTACAGCAACATCTAAATGGTCTTTTGTAAGGCATCCGCCTGACGGACCGCCTGTCTGGACGGCCTTAAAGCCTTTTTCATCAGGAATTCCGCCTCCTATAGTAAATACAATATCACGAAGAGGAATGCCCATAGGCACTTCAATTATTCCGGCATTAACAATATCTCCTGCCAAAGCAAATACCTTTGTACCACAGCTTTTTTCTGTACCATACGATGCATACCAGTCTGCTCCTTTAAGCATTATCGCAGGAACATTGGCAAGTGTTTCAACGTTATTAATAATTGTCGGCTGACCAAATAATCCTGATTCAAACGGAAAAGGCGGCTTCTGTCTTGGCTCGCCTCTTCTGCCCTCAATTGATGCAAGAAGTGCAGTTTCCTCACCACATACAAATGCACCTGCACCAATTCTAATCTCTATATCAAAAGAAAAATTTGTACCAAAAATATTTTTGCCTAAAATTCCGCAGTTTTCAGCCTGCTTAATTGCTTCTCCAAGCCTCTCCACTGCAAGTGGATATTCTGCACGAACATACACATATCCGTTTTCAGCGCCGATTGCATATCCTGCAATCATCATACCCTCTATAACAGAATGCGGGTCACCTTCAAGAACGCTTCTGTCCATAAATGCGCCCGGATCTCCTTCATCAGCGTTGCACACAATGCTCTTTCTGTCTCCCTGTGCATCCATGCCTGCCTGCCATTTTATGCCTGTTGGAAAGCCTGCGCCGCCACGTCCTCTAAGTCCGGAAGCTTTCATTTCATTGATAACTTCCTGTCTGTCCCTTTTGAGTACTTCAGCAACAGCCTTATATCCGTCCCTTGATATATACGCATCAATTGATGAAAAATCCATTCTGCCGCAGTTTCTAAGCACAATCCGTACCTGTTCACTGTAAAAAGGAATGTCTTCAATATGGGGAATGTGTTTTTGAGAATGTATATCAAAGAAAGTATATTCCTCAGCTATTTCACCGCCTAATATATGTCTCTCAATAATATCATACGTCTTTTGAGCATCCATCTGCACATAAAAAGTCCCCCCGGGATACACAAGAATTTCAGGACCTTGGGCACACATTCCCATACAACCTGTTGTTATTACTTTGACTTTATCCTCAAGCTTATTCTTTTTAATTGCTTTTTTCAGTGTTTTATTTACCGTTGCACAATCAGAGGATACACAGCCTGCACCTCCGCAAACAAATATCTGCCAGCTATATTTATTTTGATTTGAATTATAATCATTTTTTATTTCTTCAAGCTGTGATTCGGTATTTATACAAATATCATTCATCGTCATCAGCCTCCTTTGTCATGCCGTCTCTGTAATACGGTGCAAGTATTGACTCCAGCTTATCAGGACTTACCATTTTATATACTGTATCATCAACCGTCATTGCAGGTGCAAGACCGCACGAGCCAATACATCGAGCAACTTCAAATGAAAAAACATTATCCTTTGTAGTGCCGCCAATTTCTACATCAAGCAGTTCCTTAAGACGCTCTACTATCTTCTTGCCGCCTTTTACATAGCAAGCTGTTCCCATGCAGACACGGATAGTATGCTTTCCTCTTGGTTCAGTAGAAAAAAACGAATAAAAACTGACAACTGACGCTACCTCAGCTAGAGGTATGTCCAAAGTTTCAGCGACTACCTTCTGTACCTCCAAAGGTAGGTGATTATATATACCCTGAGCCATATGCAAAACCTGAATTAGAGAACCTTTTTTATCTTTATATCCTTCAGCCAGCTCTTTTATAAGAGCAAGCTTTTCTTCAGGTGTAGCCTCACTACAGCCCTCACATTTTGTTTTTTGATTCATTTCACCGTACATAATAAACCTCCTAACTTATTTTTGTTTAAAACAAAAAATTAAGTATTTGTTGCTCAATTAAATTATAACTTATGCGGCAGTAAAATAAAATATATTTGTATAAGTCAACCTAAATATCGTCATTTTTACATAATATAGGAATTAACATGTATAAAAAAAACCATCTATGTAACAGATGGTTTTATGTCTTTTGTCAGATATACGCATGTATTATTATGACAAATAACTAAATTGTAGTATATTTTTATACAGCAAAATTTATCTCGATACCATGAGTTTTTTCAGTGCCGTTTCAAGCCCGTTTACGCTGAGCGGATACATATCAAACTCTTCCTGAAGCACTCCAAGAGTTTCTCTCCAGTAATTACCCGGAACATAATCCATTTCAGATGGATTAAGCCAAACAACATGTGAAAAATGACCTTTTATCTTTTTAAACCAGTCAATTCCTTTTGTTTCTGAGCCATAGCTGTAATATCCTCCGCCAAAAAGCTCATAAGGAGCCATTGCCGCATCTCCTACAATTATTACTTTGTAATCACTGCCCAATGTACGCAAAACCATATCAGTATCAATCCAGCGGCCCGGCATACACACCGAATCAGTATAAAGCTTTGAGTATATGCTGTTGTGGAAGTAATAAAACTTTAAGTCCTTAAAGTGGTTTGATTTTCTAAGTGAAGAAAACAACTGACCGCAAAGCTGTCTGTAATAATCCATGGAGCCGCCTGAATCCATAAGCATAAGAACCTTGACCATATTTTTTCTAGGCCTGTCATATACAATCTTCAGTCTGCCTGCATTATCACCTGTTTCTTCAATTGTTGCATCCAGATCCAGCTCTGTTTTTGGAGCATCAGACTTTGTAGAATACTGCCTAAGCTTTCGGAAAGCCATCTGAAATTGACGGCTGTCAAGAATTTTATCCTCATTAAAATCCTTAAAATGGCGTTCTCCTGCAACACGAAATGCTCTGTGATATTTGCTCTCACCGCCAACACGTATGCCTTTGGGACTATTACCGTTATTGCCGAATACCGACATACCGCCTGTACCTACCCAGTACTTACCGCCGTTATGTTCACCATCCTGCTCAGCAATACGTTCTCTAAGCATCTGTTCTATTCGTTCATAATCAAGAGCAAGGTTTTGTTTGGCAATTTCTTCATCATAGTTATCCGGTGTTTCTTTTGGTTTATTAAGCCAGTTAATAAGTTCCTGAGGAATGTCCTCAAGAAATTCAATATCTTTAAAAAATTCCAAAAATGCACCATCAAACTTATCAAAATCCGTTTCGCTCTTAATAAGCACTGAGCGGCAAAGATAGTAAAATTCAGTAAGACTGGAATGGGCTAGACCTCTGTCAAGAGCATCATTAAGCGCTACCCACTCGTTAAGTGATACATCTAATCCCTTTCCACGCAGGAGGTATAAAAATGTGTCAAACATAATGCTGTCCCTCCCTTTTATTATTTATTGAAAGGAAACATAGGGCGCCTTTTCGCACGGTCAAGTGTTTCAATATCCTCGTTTTTCTTGAGTATAACACCTGCAAACGGTATTTCCTTTGTAATGCGTTCAACGGGTATTCCGCTTATAGTAAGAGCCTGAATCCAGTCAATAATTTCTGATGTACTAGGCTTTTTCTGTATATCTCTAAGATCTCTTACATAATAAAATGCAGCTGTTACCTGTGCAATTATGTTTTCTTCTATTTCCGGAAAATGCACCTTAATTATATCACCCATAAGCTCCTCATTTGGGAATTCAATATAGTGGAATATACAACGGCGCAAAAATGCGTCAGGCAGCTCTTTTTCAGCATTTGAAGTAATTATTACAATTGGACGTTTTTTAGCTTTGACGGTTTCACCTGTTTCCGGAATATAAAATTCCATTTTATCAAGCTCCCAAAGAAGATCATTGGGAAATTCGATATCAGCTTTATCTATCTCATCAATAAGAAGAATAACCTGCTCATCATCATTAAAAGCATCAACTATTTTACCGAGCTTAACGTATTTTTTTATATCATCTACACCTTCACCGCCGAACTGGCTGTCATACAAACGCTGAACAACATCATAAACATATAAGCCGTCCTGTGCCTTTGTGGTAGATTTAATATTCCAAATAATAAGTTTTTTGCCAAGTGCCTTTGAAACAGACTGAGCAAGCATTGTCTTGCCCGTTCCGGGCTCACCTTTAATAAGAAGAGGTTTTTCAAGTGCAATTGCAATATTTACGGCGCGCATAAGCTCTGCTGAAGCCACATATTCTGTACTGCCGCCGAACTGGGGTTTATTATCTACTGTCATAATGGTTTTTACCTCCTGTATTTATAATGAACTTATAATACATAAGGGATTGAAAAATGTCAACAATAAGCTTAAACTCTAGCGGATTGGCATTTTAATAACAAATTCTCGTTAATAAAATCACACAAATTATTATTTATATCTTGGTAATATCAGCTTTTTCCATAAATTCAACAACACGAGAAAAGCAGTTATTGTTTCCAACAAAATATATAATATCATCAACTTTAAAAGTTTCATATGGTCCCGGTGACATTATAAGAAACTCACCTCTTTGTATTGCTACAACAGTCGCAGATGTATTTTGCCAAAAATTCAATTCTGAAATACTTTTGCCCAAAGAAGGTAAATTATCTGTTACTCTAAATTCGTACGGTACAAACGGTGCAGAACCTCTCAGCAAAGTTGCCCTATCCACTAATCTTTCTACTTTATCTTTTAATTCATTGCTTTCACGAACCAGAGCATTCACTTGATCAATTGTATCTCTGCTTAATTTTTCTATTGTGTTTACATCTTGATTTAGCTTTACAAACTCCAGAGCATTTTCATACGATTTTATTAAAACACCACTGCCCTTTATGGCTTCAACTATACCCATGTCAGATAAAACAGCTATTGCCCTACGAGCTGTTTCGGGTGAAACAGAATACTGTGCAGCTATTAAAGACCTTGAATAAACCTTTTCACCTACACTGTACTCTTTATCGACAATTCTTGAAGCTATATCTATAGCTATTTGACGATATCTTGGATTAATTATTCTCAAATCATTTTTCAATAAATCACGCTCTTTCAGGGTATAATTAAGCATCAACGCTTCTGTACAGTAAATCAAGAAATGCAAATATAAACTTTGACAGTTTATATTTGCATATATAATTTCATTAATTATATTATTGAAGCAATGACAGCAGACTTTGTAACTATACCAGTCAGCATACCATCATCATCAACAACCGCTATCGGATACTTAGCCTCAGTCGTAAGAGGCAATATATCTGTTAACAGCGTATCTTCAGCGATTTTAATTATATCATCATTTATCATTTCTGCAAGAGGCTGATTAGTTTCCTTAGCTTTTAATGCAGAATCAATAGTTACTATTCCAACAAGTTTCATTTTATTATCTACGACATATGCACTGGATAAACCACTTTTATTCATTTCCCGTATTACAGTTGATACGTCATCTTTTCTTTTAACCATACAAGCCGGCGGAACCTTAACATTTCTGGCGCTAAGAATTTGAGTTTTATCAGCGCTTTCAATGAACTGCTCAACGTACTCGTTTGCAGGGTTGGCTGCCATATTTTCTGGTGTATCAATCTGTACGACCTTACCATCTTTCATAATAGCAACCGTATCTCCAAGCTTAAAAGCTTCATTTATATCATGTGTAATAAACAAAATAGTTTTACCTAATTTTCTTTGCATAGAAAGCAATTCAAACTGCATATCTCGTCTTACAAGCGGATCCAGTGCTGAAAACGGCTCGTCCATAAGAAGCACCTCGGGATCACTGGCTAGCGCTCTTGCTATACCAACTCGCTGCTTCATACCACCTGATAGGCTTGAAATAGATTTATTTTCCCAACCTTCAAGACCAACCATTTTTATCAGCTCAGCTGCTTTTTCTTCTCTTTGACTTTTGGGTATCCCTTTAAGTTCAGGACCGTAAGCTACATTTTCTATTACAGTACGATGTGAGAATAATCCAAAATTCTGAAACACCATAGACACTTTGTTTCTTCGTAAATCAATTAATTCTTTCTTATCCATATCTGTAATATTTTTTTCATCAACAAATAACTGTCCGGAGGTTGGCTTTACAAGCTGATTAAAGCACCTAATAATTGTTGACTTACCTGAACCTGACAAGCCTATTACAACAAATATTTCTCCTTTATTAACCTTAAAAGACACATCCCAAAGTGCAATTGTTGCACCTAATTTTTTATACACTTCTTTTTTGGAACTGCCTTCGGACATCATTTTTGCAGCACCGGTTTTATTTCGTCCATAAATTTTATTTATGTTTTTTGCCTCTAACGCTATATTACCCATCGTCTCTCACCTCACTTCTTCTAACTGCGGCTTGAGTTAATCGGTCTAATATAATAGCCAAAATAACTATACATATACCAGGGAATAAAGCTTTTCCCATGTCAACTCTGTTTGTGGCAACCAGTATTTCCATACCAAGGCCATTCGCACCTATCAATGCACATGTTACAACCATTGACATTGCCATCATTATAGTCTGATTTACACCTGTCATTATTGTGGGTTTAGCCTGCGGAATTTGCACTTTTATCAATGCCTGCAGCTTTGTTGAGCCAAATGCATAAGCCGCTTCCACCATTTCTTCATCAACACAAAGCAAACCGTGACTTGTAAGTCTTATCATTGGTACTATAGAATAAATTGTTGTTGCAAGCAAAGCCGGTGTAGTTCCAACACCAAACAAAATTACTGCCGGAACAAGATATACCCATGAAGGCATAGTCTGCATTGTATCCAAAACCGGCCGTAGAATTCTGTTAATTTGCTTATTTACGGTAATGAGTACACCTATAGGAAAGCCCAGAACAATACTCAGAATCACGCCGGCTATTACAATGCTAAGCGTCTCCATCATATGTGTCCAGAAGCCACAGCAGCCTACGAACACAAGCATTGCTCCGTAAAGCACTCCATTATACCATCTGCGAGTAAGTTTCCAAGCCAGAATAACAACAGCCAGAATAATAATAAACCAAGGAATTATAATTAATAAGTTATTTATTCCGCCTACTGAAGCAATAACAGCCTTTTTAATAATGTGCAAACCGCTTTGGTGAACCTTTGAAAAGTTTTTAACTGCCTCATCAATCGTATCTCCAACATCAAACTGCCACTGGCTCGGAAACTGCCTAACGTATTCATTTAAAATATCACTCAAATTGGTTCCTCCAATCAATTTATACTGTTAAGATAGCTGCGAAGCTTTTGAGCATTCTCTTGTGGTAACCACTGGTCAATTAAATCATCATTTTCTTTCAAAAACCAAACAGCAGTATCTTCATAAGATGAGCCTGTTTCATCTAAGTATGCAAGAGCAGATGAAATTAATTTACTGCCTGTTTTGTAGTTTTCAAAGAAACTAACAAGCTCCGGCGCTTTATCTGCAAACTTATTGCTGCTTATTATCTTTAATTCCTGTGATGAGAATTCACATTTACCTTCAGCAAATAACTCAGGTGAATACGGTGCATCTTCTAATTTAACTAAGTCTAATTTACCTGCAACCCAAGTCGGCTCATAGCAATATCCTACCCAAGGCTCACCAAGGTTATATGCTGATACCAAAGATGCAAATAATGTTGCCTCACTGCCTAAACGCACATAATTATATGATTCGTCCAAGCCATAGTACTGATATTTTTTATATAATATTTCATCTGCCATCCATCCTGGGATTGAACCGTAAAGACGTCCTCGTGTAGAGTCATCATCGTCCGGAAATACATCAGGATACTTTTTAAGGTCTTCAACAGTTTTAAGATCGGGAGCAGATGCTTCAATTCCCCTTGAGCTGTCACCCTCAATAACATATCTTGGCACATATATACCCTGCGAACTGTCAGGAACAAGTGTGCCAACAACAACAACATCGCCGTTTGCTAAATCATCAGGGAATGATGCAACATTATCAGTCCAGCTTTCAATATCCAAATCAACATCACCTGATATAATAGACTGCCAGTTCATTGCTGTTGACGCAGTAGATACATCAAAGTCATATCCATCGTAAGCATGTTCTACAACTAATTCAGCTATTGCGTTATGTATTTTCTGGCTGTCCCATCCATTATCAGTTGCAACAATATTTATTGTACTGCTTGATTGTTTGCCGCACCCTGTGAGCAATCCTGTTACCATAGTTACTGAAAGTAAACCTGTTAATATTAAAATTCCTTTTTTCATTCTGTTTCCTCCTTTTAAATCATTAGTAATCTGATTAATATCAATATTTATTGTTTCTTATGATTTTCCGACATTCACAGTAATATGATTTTATTTGTAAACCGTTTTTTATTAGTTAAATTGAGGTAAATGACGACATTCGGAAATCAACAACTTATATTCTACCATCAAGTTGCTACTTGTGTCAAATCTGAGGTCCAACAATATGTAAAAATTTAGAAATTTTTAATTTAAATTTAAAAAAAGGACACATAATAGTGTCCTCCAAATTTTATGATATTATTTTATAAAATCAATCATTTGTTTTTTTCATTAATCAGTTTATTTAATTCCTCCATAAACGTATTAATGTCTTTAAACTGTCTGTAAACTGAAGCAAAACGAACATATGCGACCTCGTCAAGTACTTTGAGTCTATCCATTACCATAATTCCCAAATCTCCGGATGAAATCTCCTTTGATGACGAGTTCACAATTGTATTTTCTATATCATCGACCAGCTTTTCCATCTGCTCCATTGATATGTTGCGTTTATTGCATGCCTTTACAATTCCATTAAGTATTTTGCTTTTTTCAAAAACTTCCCTGGTGCCGTCACGCTTAACAACCACAATCGGAACAGTATCAACACGTTCATATGTTGTAAACCTTTTATCACAATTCTCACACAGCCTACGGCGTTTAATTACCGTATTATCATCCTGTGCTCTGGAATCAACTACCTTAGTATCTTCGTTTCCACAAAAGGGACATCTCATGAATTTATTCCTCCCATAAAACACGTATTTTCCAAAAAGACGTATATACAGTATAGTCTACTATCATATTCAGGTCAACCTAGTTCTTGCGTACGCATACCGCATGAGTATCAACTTCTACAAGTATGATATCTTTTCCTATACGGCATATTGCACACCATGGAATTCTGTATTCTTTTTCTCTCGAATAAAATATTCCGTTTTTTGTCTGTACAGGAATTATTATATCTGTAATTTTTCCGCATGTGGTATCAATGACGAGGTTGTTAACATAGCCAAACCTAAAACCGTCACACACGTTTATAACTTCTTTTTGTTTAAATTCACAAAATGTCTCCATTCAAGCTTCACTTCCCGAAATCTTATTATTTTGCTGATCCTATTATATACTATATACAACAATAATCCTTTCAGTCGAATATATATTAACTGGGGTGGAATAAATAATTATAAAAGACATATCAAAAATACTGGTTTATTCCGCATCAAAAACAGCATAAATCCTTCAATATTAAGGTACGCCGTCAGCGGACGTTTAATTCACAACTATTTTTAGGTATCTTAATTATATATTAAATAATATGCCAGCTATATTAAAAATGACAGGCTATATTAAAAAAAGCCGCTAAAAAGCGGCTTAATAATCATTCTTTCCTTATTGCAACATCTTTAATTATTTCAACACATTCATCTATTCCAAGTCTGGAGGAATCAAGACATATATCATAATAATCCGACTTGCCAAACTCCATCTTTGTAAAAAAGTTACTGTATTTCCTACGTTTTTTATCTATTGTACGTATTTCGGAAGCTACCTGCTCTTCGGTAAAGTCGGTCATTTTTTCTTTCATTCTTTTAAGTCGCCAGTCAAAATCGGCATGAATAAAAACATTAAGGCATCCGTCAAACTCCTTAAGAATGGCATTTGCATTTCTTCCGGTAATAACACATTTACCCTTTTGACCTAAATTAATAATGACTCTCTTTTGTGCTTCAAAAACCTTTTCGCTCATAGGTCGATTGTAGAAGTCAAAAAGGCTTTGAGTAAAACCAAATGATATCGGTACTTTTTCATCCCATTCCATTAGGCTGTACATATCAATACTACTGTCAGCCGTCAGCGCTTAAGAATAATTTCTTTATTATAATACTCCCAATTAAGTGCTTTGGCTACTTTTGAACCTATCTCGCACGCCACCGGCACCAAATTCACGGCTTATAGTTATTATCTTCATTATGCTTCTTTCCCCCTTTTATTCTTAAAGAACTTTATTAAGAAAGTCGATTGTTCTCGCTTCTTTGGGATTTGAAAGCACTTCAGCCGGAGTACCCTCTTCTACAATATATCCGCCATCCATAAATATAATTCTATCAGCTACCTCCCTTGCAAAACCAATTTCATGAGTAACAACAATCATTGTCATACCCGAGGCTGCAAGCTCTTTCATAACATTTAATACTTCGCCAACCATTTCAGGATCAAGAGCTGACGTAGGCTCATCAAAAAGCATAATATTGGGATTCATAGCAAGCGAACGTGCAATTGCTACACGCTGTTTCTGTCCACCAGAAAGCTGGGGTGGATATACATTTGCCTTTTCCTCAAGTCCAACCCTTTTAAGCAGCTCCTGCCCTTTTGATCTGGCTTCTTCTTTAGTCATTTTTTTAAGTTCAACAGGAGCAAGCATAACGTTTTCAAGCACTGTCATATGTGGAAACAGATTAAAATGCTGAAAAACCATTCCTATGTTTTCCCTAACTTTATTAATGTCAACTGATTTATCTACAATATTTACACCGTCAATAATAACTTCGCCGTCTGTGATATCCTCAAGTCGATTAAGACAACGTAAAAAAGTTGATTTTCCGCTTCCTGACGGACCAATAAGGACAACAACTTCACCTTCGGTAATATCCGCACTTATACTTTTAAGAACTTCAAGCGATCCAAAGCTTTTTTTCAAGTTTGATACATGTACTTTTGTATTATCGTTCATTACCAATATATAACCTCCTCTCAACTCTCTTAGCAATTTTTGAAAGGATAGTAATTACTACCATATACATAATAGCTATAATTCCCCATACCTGAAAAACTTTGAAGTTAATACCGACAATAATATTACCTGCCTTTGTTAATTCAGGGAATCCTATTACCGAAAGAATTGATGTATCCTTAAGAGATATAATAAACTGATTTATAATCGAGGGAACCATAGTACGAATAGCTTGCGGAAGTATTACCTTCTGCATTGCTTTTCCGTATCCAAGACCAAGACTTCTCGCAGCCTCCATTTGTCCTCTGTCAACTGATTGTATTCCGGCACGAAATATTTCAGCCATATAAGCACCTGCATTCATAGACAGTGATATAGTTCCTGCCTGTAAAGCTGATAGTTTAAAATTTGTAACTCCAGCTGCTTTTATTGCCGCCGGAATACCAAAATAAATAAAAAAAGCAAGTACGATAAGAGGTACACCTCTTATTGCATCAACATAAACTGTACCAATAAAATTAAGTATTCTGCTTTTGCTTACATTCATAAGACCGAATATTAGGCCGATTATGAATGCAAACACAAGAGACAGCAACGTAAGCAGCATTGTTTGTCCTAATGATTGCAAAAGCATTCCCGAATATGTCATTAAAATGTCGACCACTTCGGTCACCTCCGTATTTACAGATTTTTCACTACTGCTGTTTATAAGGCCGCACAATTATATGGGCACTCTTATAAGCAACCGGTTAATAATTTTTTCAAAGGTATGCCTGCATAAACCGCAGGCATAATTTAGTTGCTATTGATAATTATTTTGTATAAGAATCAACGATTTCCTGGAATTTGCCATTATCCATTATGTCTTTAAGTCCCGCATTGAACATTGCAAGAAGTTCAGGATTTGCACCCTTAGCTACTGCAAAACCATACTGTGAGCCAGCTGCTGTCATTCCTTCAGGAATTTCCATTTCAGCGCCCTGCTGAATGTTATATGCCATTACAGGGTAATCTTCAAAACAAGCTGCTGTGTTGCCTGCAATTACATCCTGATACATTGTAGGTGAATCTTTGAATTCAACTACTGTGAAACCATACTGGTCAGCGATTGATTTAGCATAATCAGCACCATTTGTTGCTGTTTTAACCGCTACTGTCTTGTCTTTAAGATCTTCATATGATTTAATATCTGATCCCTTAGCAACTGCCATTGTTACATCTGCATCAAAGTAAGGATCTGAAAAATCAAATGTCTCTTTTCTTGCATCTGTAATAGACATGCCGGCAATAACTCCATCAGCCTGACCTGACTGAACTGCAAGAAGAGCAGCGTCAAATCCAAGTGACTGAATGTCTACTTCAAATCCCTGATCCTCAGCAATTGCGTTCAATACATCTACGTCAATACCTACAAAATTGCCGCTTGCATCTGTGAACTCAAATGGAGGAAATACTGTATCAGTTGCGATAACATATTTCTTTGTTTCCCCTGTTGTCTCTGTATTTTCTGTCTGATTTGTTTCTTCTGTCTGCTCTTCTTTCTTAGTAGATGAGCATCCTGCCATCACTCCAACAGCCATAACTGCAACAAGTGATAAAGCAATTAATTTTTTCTTCATAACTTTTCTTCCTTTCATTTTCCCTAATTTTTTTTGCAGTTTTGCATTCAAATAAAAGTATGTATTGTATATCCATACTTCACACAAAAAAGCACAAAAGGATAAATCATATAAGCTTCCCTTGTGCTAATGAATGTAACAAAACTGATAGCTATATTATAAAAAAAGTTAGTCATTATGTCAATCAATATTATAAAAAAATAAGGCCCCACAAGCATTATCAATCTCATTAAATCAATGTTCATTATACAAATTTTCTGTTAATAACATAAAAATTTTTTTATTGCTAATAATGTATATATAGAAAAAAAGAAAAATTTTAGTGAGGTACTTACTGTGACAGAATTATATAAAAGAATAGAAGATTTGTGCAAAGCATACAATATTACAATAACAAAAATGTGCAGAGATTTAAAAATATCCAGAAGTGCTATGTCAGAATTTAAATCAGGCAGAACAAGGTCTATTTCAGACAGAACCATTGATATGATAGCAGATTATTTTAATGTTACATCCGATTATTTAACTGGACGAGATGTAAGCCCGTTTTTAAACAAATCCGATTATTCCGAATTGGATTTAAAAATTATAGGACTTCTGCCTAAACTTAATGAAGTACAGAAAAAAACAATTATTAGTCTAATAGAACAATTTTATTAATTTGTTCTTGACAAACATCTCAGATTATGATAGATTTATCTAAATTTATATGGCATATAAACCGTTGAAGCGGAGATAACGGTGATAATGCTCCTACAGAGAGCCCGCAGTGCTGAGAATCGGGTGGAAAACAAGTCATCAAATGGACCGCTGAGGGCACAGTCAAAGGCAAATGCTAAGTATTCTGTGACGTGAAGGCATACGTAAGTTGTCTGGGATATGTTGGTATCCTGTTAAGAGTATAGCACCGCTATAATTTATATAGCTTTGCTGTAAACCAAGGTGGCACCGCGGATAGTATCGTATATTCGTCCTTGACAGATTTAAATCTGTCAAGGACTTTTTTATTGCCCAAAGGAGGAAAATTATGGTAAAACCAAGCCTTAATGAAGTCAAAAAAATTGCTGAAACCGGAAAATACCGAATTGTTCCCATAAGTACGGAAATGATGTCTGATATTAAAACACCAATAGAAGTTCTTAAAATACTTAAAAACATTTCCAGTCATTGCTACATGCTGGAATCCGTCGCCGAAAACGAAAAATGGGGACGATATACTTTTCTTGGCTTTGATCCAAAACTTGAAATAACCTGTATTAATCGACAAATGAAAATAGGACCTCTTTCCTTTGAGACTGATGACCCCAGAAAATACATCAGACAGGTTTTAGATGAGCACAAAAGTCCAAAGCTCGATAATCTCCCCCCTTTTGCAGGCGGACTTGTAGGTTATTTTTCATATGATTATCTAAAATACTCAGAACCAACTCTTAAACTTGGAGCCGAGGATACAGAAGGATTCAAGGACGTCGATTTGATGCTGTTTGACAAAGTCATTGCATTTGATAACTTCCGCCAAAAGATAATACTAATTGTAAACATGGAACTATCAGATATAAAAGAAAATTACAACAAAGCTGTCATGGAACTTGAAAATCTTCGCAGCCTTATAAAAAACGGCAAACCCTGTAATGAAAAACCGGGAAAACTTAAAAGTGAAATTATTCCTCTTTTTAATAAAGAAAGATACTGTGAAATGGTTGAAAAAGCAAAATACCATATACACGAAGGAGACATTTTTCAAATTGTTCTTTCAAACAGGCTTGAGGCTGAATTTGAAGGCAGCCTTCTAAACACATACAGAGTTCTTAGAACTTTAAACCCCTCGCCTTATATGTTCTTTTTCTCTTCATCGGACATTGAGGTTGCAGGTGCATCACCCGAAACTCTTGTAAAGCTTGAAAACGGAATACTGCACACCTTTCCTCTCGCCGGAACAAGACCTCGAGGCAAGACCGATGCAGAAGACAAAGAGCTTGAACAGGATCTTTTAAATGATGCAAAAGAACTTGCAGAACACAATATGCTTGTTGATTTAGGTCGAAACGATATTGGAAAAATTAGCAAATTCGGAACCGTTAAAGTGGAAAAATTCCACAGCATAGAACGATTCTCACATATAATGCACATTGGTTCTACTGTAAGAGGCGAAATTCAGGACGACAAGGATGCTCTTGATGCTGTGGATGCAATACTTCCGGCAGGCACCCTTTCAGGTGCTCCAAAGATACGCGCATGTCAGCTTATAAACGACCTTGAGAACAATAAGCGAGGAATCTATGGCGGCGCCATCGGTTATATAGACTTTACCGGAAATCTTGATACATGCATAGCAATCCGCATTGCCTATAAGAAAAACGGAAAAGTATTTATCAGAAGCGGTGCAGGTATTGTTGCAGATTCAGTTCCTGAAAAAGAATATCAAGAATGCATAAACAAAGCAGCAGCAGTAGTAGACGCTCTTAAAATGGCAGAGGAGGCGGAATAATGATACTTCTTATTGATAATTATGACAGCTTTTCTTATAACCTATATCAGCTCATCGGCTCAATCAATCCAGACATAAAAGTAATAAGAAATGATGCAATGACGGTTGATGAAATAGATGTACTGAAACCGGAAGCAATCATTATTTCCCCGGGACCTGGAAGACCTGAGGACGCCGGAATATGTATAGAGACTATTAAAAAACTTGGAAACCGCTACCCTATTCTCGGCGTGTGTCTTGGACATCAGTCAATCTGTGAAGCATATGGAGCAACAGTTTCCTACGCCAAAGAGCTTATGCATGGCAAACAGTCCAAGACTTATATTGATGCTGACTGTAAACTATTTAAAGACTTGCCTGAAATCATATCTGTTGCAAGATACCACTCATTAGCGGTGGTTGAGGACACAATTCCAGAGTGTCTAAAGGTAACCGCAAGGGCGGATAACGGTGAAATAATGGGAGTTAAGCACATAGAATACAATGTTTTTGGCCTGCAGTTTCATCCCGAGTCTATAATGACACCTGAAGGTCCAATAATGCTTAGAAATTTTCTTAATCTAGTGAAATGAATTTACGGAGGCGATATCAATGATTAAAGAAGCAATTGTAAAGATAGTAGATAAACAAGACCTTTCATATGATGAGGCCTATGCGGTAATGAATGAAATCATGAATGGAGAAACAAGCCAAACTCAGAATGCCGCATTTCTCGCAGCCCTTACTACAAAAAGCACACATGCTGAAACAATAGACGAAATTTCCGGATGTGCAGCAGCCATGCGTGACCATGCTACAAAAGTTGAGCATGACATGGAAGTACTTGACATAGTCGGCACCGGAGGAGACGGTGCTCACAGTTTCAATATATCTACTACAGCAGCCATTGTTCTCGCAGCCGGCGGAGTAAAAGTTGCCAAACACGGAAACCGAGCTGCATCTTCTAACAGCGGTACAGCAGACTGTTTGGAGGCTTTAGGCGTAAATATAAATCAAGATCCAAAAAAATGTGAGGAACTGCTTAAACGCGTTGGAATATGCTTCTTATTCGCACAGAAATACCATACTTCAATGAAATATGTCGGCTCAATTCGCAAAGAGCTTGGAATAAGAACAGTATTCAACATTCTTGGACCACTTACAAATCCAGCTTCACCTACTATGCAGCTGCTTGGAGTATATGATGAAGCACTTGTTGAACCGCTGGCAAAAGTAATGTCCAGCCTTGGCATAAAACGAGGTCTTGTTGTTTATTGCCATGCTAAGCTTGATGAAATAACTACATGTGCCCCGACAACCGTGTGCGAAATAAAGGACGGATACTATAAAAGCTTTGTTATAAATCCTGAGGATTTTGGCTTTAAACGTTCTAATAAAGCAGATCTTTCAGGCGGCACACCCCAAGATAATGCAGAAATTACACTGGGCATTTTAAAAGGCAAAACAGGTGCAAAGCGTGATACTGTACTGATGAATGCAGGTGCCGGTTTTTATATATCAGGAAAAGCTGAATCTATTGCAGACGGCATTAGACTTGCCTCAGAAATTATTGATTCAGGTAAGGCACTGGAAAAGCTTGAGGAGTTCAAGGCGGTGTCAAATAAATAATGGATGATATACTTAGCACAATTGCTGATTATGCAAAGCTTCGGGTGGAGGAGAAAAAGAAATTAATCCCTCTTTCAAAAATCAAGGCGACAGCACTTTCCATGAACTGCAAAACAGGTTTTCTATTTGAAGAAGCACTTAAGGGAGATGACATTGGTTTTATATGTGAATGTAAAAAGGCATCCCCATCAAAAGGACTTATTTCACCCGATTTTCAATACCTTAAAATCGCTGAGGAGTATGAAAAAGCAGGCGCAGCATGCATTTCAGTTCTGACTGAGCCAAAGTGGTTTATGGGACGAGACGAATATTTGAAAGAAATAAGTGAATGCGTTTCTGTTCCGTGTCTTCGCAAAGACTTCACTGTTGATGAATACATGATATATGAAGCCAAAATTCTCGGTGCATCTGCAGTTCTTCTAATATGTACTCTACTCGACACCGATACAATCAGAAACTACATTAATATATGTGATAGTCTTGGGCTTTCAGCGCTTGTTGAAGTACATAGTGAAGAAGAAATTTCTTCAGCTTTAAAAGCAGGTGCACGAATAATTGGGGTAAACAACCGCAATCTCAAAGATTTTACGGTTGATATACACAACAGCGAAAGACTGAGAAAGCTTGTACCCGAAAATGTATTGTTTGTGGCTGAAAGCGGTATTAAAACATCAGATGATATTGATATACTGCGAAAAGCTAACGTAAACGGCGTCCTTATAGGAGAAACGCTTATGCGAGCTGAGGACAAAAAGGCAATGCTAAACAACTTGAGAGGTGCAAAATGACAAATACTAAAATAAAAATATGCGGCCTTAAACGTAATGAGGATATAGATTTTGCCAATACACTCAAGCCAGACTTTATCGGTTTTATATTTGCAGCAAAAAGTAAAAGGTATGTTCCACCTGAAACAGCGGCAAAACTGCGAATGAATCTCCTTCCCTGTATCAAAGCAGTAGGCGTATTTGTAAATGAGCCCACAGAAAATATTGCCGAATTGTTTAATAACGGCATAATTGATATGGCACAGCTTCACGGCAATGAAAGCGAAGAATACATTTTCTCCCTACGAAGGCTGACCGATAAACCTATTATTAAAGCGTTTAAGGTAGAAAGTCCTGATGACATAAAAAATGCAACTCTGTCATCTGCTGATTTAATTCTACTTGATAACGGTGACGGAGGAACAGGCAAGGCTTTTAACTGGACGCTTATAAAAAATATTGGAAGACCGTTTTTTCTGGCCGGCGGACTCAACTCAGATAATGTTTCTGAAGCTGTCAGCCTAACACAACCATATGCAGTTGACACAAGCTCAGGTGTTGAAACCGAAAATATTAAAGACTTTAACAAAATGAGAAAATTTATTAATACTGTGAGAGGTAATTAATATGGTATTTATTCTGAAAAAAAATGCATCAAAAGAAAAGATAGACGAATTTATTAAGGGTTGGGAAGACAAAGGTTTTTCAACAATTTGGGCTCCCGGAACCGACCACAATGCTGTTTGTCTTATAGGCAACACTGCAACTATTGACATGGACGCTGTCGTGCATACAACCGATATTGTTGAATACGCCAGACGTGTAACCGAGCAGTACAAAGCAGCCAGCAGGACTGTACACCCAGAGGATACAATAATAAATGTCGGCGGGGTTAAAATAGGCGGCGGAACGTTCACAGTAATCTCAGGTCCTTGCTCAATTGAATCTCAAGAACAAATGACTATGATTGCAAACTCTGTTAAACAAAGCGGAGCCAAAATTCTCAGAGGTGGTGCATTCAAGCCACGCTCTTCACCCTATTCTTTTCAAGGTCTTGGCGAAAATGGTTTAAAGCTTCTTCTTGAAGCAAAGGAACAGTCAGGATTGCCGGTGATTACCGAGATGATGAACCAGACTCAAGTTCCGTTGTTTGACGATATAGATATTGTACAAATCGGTGC
Organism: Candidatus Metalachnospira sp.; assembly: GCA_040767305.1. Classification (GTDB taxonomy): domain Bacteria; phylum Bacillota; class Clostridia; order Lachnospirales; family Anaerotignaceae; genus Metalachnospira. The sequence goes on from JAXGOV010000002.1 coordinate 229,408, forward strand.
AAGAAACATGCAGAACTTTGACTTGCTTAAAGCAGTGGGAAAAATGAAAAAACCGGTACTTTTAAAACGCGGTCTTGCAAACACAATAGATGAACTGCTGATGAGCGCAGAATATATTATGTCCGAAGGTAATTCGCAGGTTATATTGTGCGAACGTGGAATCCGTACATTTGAAACTGCCGCACGCAACACACTGGATCTTACAGCAGTTGTAATTCTTAAACAGAAAACTCATCTTCCGGTCATTGTTGATCCAAGTCATGCAAGCGGAATAAGTTCGCTTGTTGCTCCCCTTTCAAAAGCTGCTCTTGTAGTAGGAGCCGACGGACTTATGATTGAAACACACAATAATCCTGCAAAAGCACTGTGCGACGGTGCGCAGTCACTCAATCTTGAGCAGTTTGATACACTTATGAACGACCTGAAGGCACGTGTAGGACTTGAAGGAAAAACTATATAGGAGGCAATTATATGTCAAAATCAAAAGGACGCTTCGGCATACACGGTGGACAATATATTCCCGAGACACTGATGAATGCTGTCATTGAGCTTGAAGAAGCTTATAATTATTATAAAAATGAACCTGAATTTAATGCAGAGCTAAATACTCTTCTTAATGAATATGCCGGAAGACCCAGCCGCCTTTACTATGCTGAAAAAATGACTAAAGATTTGGGCGGAGCAAAAATCTACCTTAAAAGAGAAGATTTAAATCACACAGGATCACACAAAATAAACAATGTACTTGGTCAGGCATTGCTTGCTAAAAAAATGGGAAAAACGCGTCTCATTGCAGAGACCGGTGCGGGTCAGCACGGAGTTGCAACTGCAACAGCCGCAGCACTAATGGGCATGGAATGTGTTGTGTTCATGGGTGAAGAGGACACAATAAGGCAGGCACTTAACGTATACAAAATGAGACTTCTAGGCTCTGAAGTTATACCTGTAAAATCAGGTACAGCAACGCTTAAAGATGCCGTTTCCGAGGCAATGCGTGAATGGACTAACCGCATAAGTGATACGCACTACTGCTTAGGTTCGGTAATGGGTCCCCACCCGTTTCCTACAATAGTCCGTGATTTTCAATCTGTAATTTCAAAGGAAATAAAGCAGCAGATATTAGAAAAAGAAGGCAGGCTGCCCGATGCCGTCATCGCCTGTGTAGGAGGAGGCAGCAATGCAATTGGTTCATTCTATAACTTTATAGAAGACGAAAGTGTACGTCTAATCGGATGCGAAGCCGCCGGACGCGGTATTGATACATTTGAAACAGCCGCAACCGTTAACACCGGAAGTCTTGGCATATTCCACGGTATGAAATCATATTTCTGCCAGGATAAATACGGGCAAATAGCTCCCGTATACTCTATTTCTGCCGGACTTGATTACCCAGGTATCGGTCCTGAGCATGCCCATCTGCATGATATAGGAAGAGCAGAATATGTACCTGTAACCGATGATGAAGCTGTCAATGCCTTTGAATATCTTTCAAAGACTGAAGGCATAATACCTGCCATTGAATCGGCCCATGCCATAGCACACGCAATGAAAATTGCTCCTAATATGGATAAGGATAAAATAATTGTTATTACAATTTCAGGTCGTGGAGACAAGGACTGCGCAGCAATTGCAAGATACAGAGGGGAGGATATTTCGGAATGAGTAGAATAGCTGAAGCATTTAAAAACGGAAAGGCATTTATACCATTTATAACCTGCGGTGATCCAGACCTTGAGACTACAGGGAAGATTGTCAAGGCAATGGCTGAAAACGGTGCAGATCTCATAGAACTTGGCATTCCATTCTCAGACCCCACCGCTGAAGGACCTGTTATACAGGAAGCCAATATTCGTGCACTTTCAGGCAAAGTAACAACTGATAAAATATTTGATTTCGTACGTGAAATAAGGAAAGAAGTAACAATTCCAATGGTATTTATGACTTATGCCAACGTAGTATTTTCATATAATGCTGAAAAGTTCATGATGACTTGTTCTGAAATTGGTATAGACGGAATTATACTTCCGGATTTGCCCTTTGAAGAAAAAGATGAGTTCGACTCAATATGCAAAAAATACGGAATAGATTTAATATCACTTATAGCCCCTACTTCTAAAAACCGTATTGCCATGATAGCCAAAGAAGCTTCTGGATTTGTATACATTGTTTCATCTCTCGGCGTTACAGGTGTAAGGAGTGAAATTACAACGGACATTGGTGCAATGGCAGAACTCGTGAAAGAAAATTCAACTGTCCCATGTGCCGTCGGATTTGGAATATCAACAGCTGAACAAGCACATAATATGGCGGCATTGGCTGACGGAGTCATAATTGGCAGCGCAATTGTAAAGCTTGTTGCAAAACATGGACGTGATTCCGCACCTTATGTAGCAGAATATGTCCGCAGCATAAAAGAAGCAATAAGCAATTTGTAATTTAATATAGTTTTATAAAAAACGGACACGCATATTAATATTAAATGCCTGTCCGTTTTTATATCTATAAATTGGCAAAGAGTTCTTATTCAGCACTTTACTACAGGAAATCTATCCGGGAGTACAATGCCTGCACGCTTACGAATAGCTTCTGCATGTACTTTTGCTTCTTCAATAATTGCTTTTTCATCAAGTGTGAGTATTACTCTGTCTTTCATAATCCACTGACCGTTACACATAACTGACTCAACATTAGATTCATGCATAGCGGTTACAATATTAGCAACCGGGTCGTGTAATGGAAGCATAGCAGCTGTATTTGGATTAATGATAATAAGGTCTGCTTTCATTCCAGCTTTAAGTGCACCTATTTCATCCTCCCAAAGCAATGCCTTTGCACCGTTTGTTGTAGCCATTTCTATTATCTGTTCGGCCTTAACAACCGTAGGATCAAGTCTCCAGCCTTTATGTATAAGTGATGTCACATACATTTCATCAATCATTGTCATTCTGTTGTTTGCCGAAGCTCCGTCAGTGCCAATTGACACACATATGCCCTTTTTAAGCATTTTAGGTACCTTTGCAAAACCGAGAACCCTCATAGCCGATGCTGGGTTATGAGATACTTTTACATCATATTCCTTGAACATATCAACTTCTTCATCTGTCAGCCATACAGTATGAACAGCAAGAAGGTTTTTATCAAGCACACCAAGGTTTCTCAAATGAGTAACAGTAGTAACACCCTTTGTTTCCTTAACATATTCAACTTCTGCCTTTGCCTCTGCAACATGCATATGTATACCTACATTATATTTATCTGCAAGCTCCTTTGTACCGAGTACAAGTTTATCGGAATCATTAAACAATGTCCTAAGCCCAAACCAAACCTTAACACGTCCGTCATAGGTATTGTTCCAATCCTTTAAGTCCTGTTCCTGAACATCAAGCTCTTCCTGTGTTGTGTGCCTCCAGACAGGAGGAAGGTTATCTCCGTAATCCATTTATGATTTTGCCAATAAACCTCTAATACCTGACTGAGCAACCGCCTTGCACATACTTGGAACAAACTGTCCGCCGGGCTCTGCAATTGTTGTTACTCCTGAACGGATCTGCTCAACAAGTGTAAGAAGTGTAGAGACATATGAGTCCTCCGGTGTCATGCTTGACTCATAAGGAAATGTACGCTCTGTAAGCCATGTAAGAAGGTCAACATCATCACCCATTCCTCTTTCAAGTCGCTGGATGTATGCACATGTATTAATAAGACCGGGCATTACAATTTTGCCCTTTGCATCAATCACATGTGTATCAGGAAAAATATTGCTTTCATCAATTTTTCCGACTGCTTTTATTTTATCGTTTACTATAAGAATGCCGCCGTTTTCAAACACCTGCTTGTTATCATTCATAGAAATAATATAAGCATTCTTTATATATGTTCTGCTTTCTTTCATTGACTGTTTCCTCCTCAACCCATCTGTTTACTTTACGGAAATTACAGGGTCGATTACCTTTCCGTTTATTACATCTACAAGTCCTTTATCAGTTATTCCATAGAAAGGAATGTATATCAAAGTAATAAATGCAAGTGTCATATAAGGTGAACCCATTACACAGCCTTTTGCATGTAAATCCTTCTGCATATTATCAAGTATAAGTGCACTTTCCTCACCGCTCATATCAGTAAGCAGACCGCATATTGGAAGAGGAAGTTCATATTTTATTTTTCCGTCCTCTGCAATGATAATTCCGCCGCCAAGCTCATGAATACGGTTAACAGCGACAGCCATATCCTCTGCATCAGAACCAACGACCGTAATATTATGGTGATCATGTCCGACTGATGTTGCAATTGCACCTTTGCTAATGCCAAAACCGGTAATGAATGATTTTCCAATACTTCCGCCCTTACCGTAACGCTCAATGCAAGCAATACGAAGAATATCTTTAGAAGTATCAGGCAAAACTACTCCGTTTTTAACATCAAGTTCTGCTTCAAGTGCATCAGTAAGAAGAGATGTGGGCTTAGCACCAATCACTCTTACAGTCGCCTTCGCAGCAGATGCATCAACCTTAATAACCAAATCATCAGCAGTTATATTCTTGCTGAGTTTAACTGTATTAAGCATTACATCCGAATACTCAGGTTTTTTATATCCGTAAAGTGTTTTACCGTTTTCAACAACATATTCTCCATTGCTTATAACTCCGTCAACAGTACAATTTTCAAGGTCAGTTAAGAATACAATATCTGCACACTTACCCGGTGCAATACTTCCGTATTTATCGTCAACCTTAAGGCTTTCTGCAGGATTAAGCGTAACCATCTGTATTGCCTTTACAGGATCAACCCCGGTTTCAATTGTACGCCTTACTTTATAATCTTGATGTCCCTTCATATATATGAAGCATGTCAATATCATCACTTACAAGTGCACAATGTCTTGTATCAACATTTTCTTCTGTAATCATTTTTATTACTTCATCTAAATCCTGTGCAGCACTTCCCTCACGAATTAGCACTCTGAGACCTGCTCTAAGTTTTCCAAGAGCTTCTTCTTTATTTGTACTTTCATGTTCCGAACGAATTCCAACTGATGCATATGCATTAAGCTGTGCCCCATAAAAGCTCGGGAGCATGTCCCTCAGCTGTTTTGCCATACTTTTCAGCAAGTTCAAGAATATGAGCAGAAAGAGGGCTCTTATTTATAATCGGCGGATAAAGCACTTCGGCAAGACCTACTGCCTGAGGAATTTTTATTAGCTTTTCAATCATATCAGGATAAAGAGCCGCTCCAATTGTCTGAAGCTCTCCTTCTTCGTCATGAAAGCAGGAACCGGATAAAGAAGTTTTACAGGAAGACCTTCTGCTTCTTTGAAAATTTCATTGATACCGTCTTCTCCCGACACAATTGCTATTTCCATAAGATCAGTAGCAACTGCAGTTTTGTACCATGCTGAACAAGCATACGGCTGAATTCAGTATAAGTAAGCATACTGCTTTCAAAATGAATATGAGCATCAATAAAGCCGGGTGCCATATATTTTCCCGCCGCATCAATTACTTGAGTATCAGGACCTATTGTTTTATCACTTAAAAATCCGACTGCCGCAATTACCTTGTCTGCAATAGCAATATCTGTCTCATAGATTTCACCGGTGTGTACATTAATAAGTTTACCATTTTTGATAACCATATCTGTCGCCGCATTTCCAAGAGCTACATCAATAACATGTGTGTTCATTAAATTACCTCCTTAGCTTTATAATATTTTTCCGGGATACTCTCCCGTTGTTTTCTTATCTTGGTATACAATTTTACTGCCAACTATCACATATTCAATGCCATCACACATCTGAACAGGACTTGAATATGACGGAGTATCTTTAAGGTTATCATAATCAAAAATAACTAAATCAGCATCATATCCTTCTTTGATAAGTCCCTTTCCCTTAAGATTAGCTCTTTCTGCAACAAAACCTGTTATCTTATGAATCATTTCAGGCAAGGTAAATAATTTTTTCTCTTTATGATAATATCTGATTGCCTTAGGAAAAGTTGCAAACGTCCTAGGATGTGTTTTTTCATCAAGAGTTCTGCATGTTCCATCTGTTCCTACGCAAACATTAGATTAGTAATAATCCTCTCCATGTCTTCCTCACCCATTGTGAAGTATATTCCGTTTGCCCTTCCACCGTTAGCTATAGCAGATCAAAATATGTATCAAACGGATCTTTTCCAAGAATTTTTGCATACTCACTTACAAACTTACCATCTGCTTCAGGAACTTCCGGGCATCCTGCAATAAATATGTTGTCAAAGCCTCCCGCATTAAGATAAAAGTTATCATAACCGCAATTTATATCCTGCATATCAGCTTTCACCTTTTCACGCATTTCAGGATTTTTTAGCATATCAACCATTCCGTCTACTCCGCCGTCGTTAAAATATTTAGGCGGAATACAGATATTCAAATCCGTCATATTTGCTTCATACGGATACTGGTCTGCAGTTACAAGCATACCACTGGCATTGGCTTCATTAATTAATCTAATTGTTTCTTCAGATGCACCCCAATAAGGTCTTCCTGCTACCTTATGATGAGAAATCCATACCGGAACGCCGGCTCTTCTGCCTATTTCAATTGCTTCTTTTACCGCCTCTACAACATGTACAGATTCGCTTCTCATATGTGTCGCATAAAAACCGCCGAATTCTTTAACAACAGATGCAAGCTCCGCAAGTTCGTCCGTATCTGCATAACAACCCGGTGCATATATAAGGCCTGAGCTTAATCCTGCCGCACCGCACTCCATTGCGATACGTACCTGTCTTTTCATCTCAGCCATTTCAGCATCTGTTGGCTTACGGTTTGCATATCCCATAACAGCCGTTCTTAATGTACTGTGTCCAATTAATATTTTCATATTTCCCATAATAGGAACTGTCTTGGCATACTCAAAGAATTCTTTTGCAGTTTTCCACTCACCCATTTCCTCTGGAAAAGATAATGTACCGATTGCAAGCAAACCCTTAGCCAATTCCAAATTTTCATCTGAAACAGGGAACATTGAACCACCGCACTGTCCTGCAATCTCGTTGTTATTCCCTGATTGATTTTTGCAAGCATGCCAGGGTATTGCCCCAATACTTGGTCACCGTGTGAATGGGCATCAATAAACCCAGGTGTAAGATAAAGGCCCTCTGCATCAATAACTTTATCAGCCTCTTCATTACAATTAACAAAGTGGAGTTTTCCATCAATAATACCAACTGAACCCTTAAACTCATCAGTTCCTGTACCATCTACTATCTTTTTGCATTTTTAATTACTATATCATACATATAAAAAGCCTCCTCATTGTGCTTTTTTACTTACTGTGCTTTTCCTCGCTTGTAACTTTCCAGCGCTCAACAACTTCGTCCCCGTCTACAACAAAAATATCTTCAAAAACATTTACAGTTGTGCAGCAGTGCCCGGGAATATACAAAATCTTATCATTAAGCTTAAAATTATGTTCACAATATGCCGCTCCATGCTCCTCACTCATTGAAATCGGACTGTCTTTGGGCACACCTATAAATATTGGATTACCCTGATCCATTCCGAGAGATTTAACACCTGTATCCGTAACTATTCTGTCCTTTTTTGTGCTGATAACAGTCGTAAGTACAAAAAGAGAATTTTCAAAGCCAAGGTTAAGCTGTTTGTATGCATTATCCATAAAAATATAGCTTCCGGCCTGTATGTCGGTATAAACTGAGTCTTTTGGTTTTTCCTCTACAGTGCCTGTGCTTCCGCCTCCGACCTCTTTAACTTTAAGTCCGTTTTCTTCAACGTATTCCTTTAAACCGGATATTTCATTTTCAATTCTTATTGTTTCAGCAATTCTGACCTCTTTTGAATGTTCGTGTGCCATATGTCCTGCATATGCCTGAATACCTTCAAATACAAGTCCTTCACATTTGTCTATAACCTTAGCAAGCTCTAAAAATTCTTCATATGTGTTTACTCCGCAGCGATTCATGCCAACCTCGTATTCAACAAGACAATGAATGGTTGAGCCTGCTTCGGTTGCCGCTAATGATAGCTCAACAATATTTTCAACTTTGTCAACACATACAATAAGGTAGCAGCTTTTTGCAAGCTCTGCCAGCTTTATAATTTTTGAAGGCTGTACAATCTGATTTGCTATTAATATATTTTTTATTCCGGCCTTTGCCAAATCCTCAGCCTCACCAAGTTTTGCACATGTGATTCCGGAGGCTCCCCTTGCAATTTGTATTTTTGCTATTTCGGAGCATTTATTTGATTTGTAATGTGGTCTAAGTCTCATAGATGTATTTTTCAAAAGCTCATCCATTTTATCCATATTAGCTTCAAATATTTTTATATTAAGTAATAGCGCCGGTGTTTCTAAATCATTAATTTTCATGCTTATCCTTCCTTAAAAAAATAATATTGTATATATATAATCCGTAATTTATAATATTTATATTGCTAAAAATACAAATAACAAACGGAGGTTTTTCAATGTCAGTTATTATACAAGCTCTTTCGGAAAACGCGTCTGATAACCCTGAACTTGAAGCAGATTTTGGCCTTTCCCTTTTCATATCGGTTAACGGAAAATCAATTCTTCTTGATGCAGGCAGCAAAGGCAAATGCCTTGAAAATGCCCAAAAACTCGGTATTGATTTAAATAAGCTTGATGCAATAGTTTTGTCACACGGCCATTTTGACCATACTGATGGTATCGTTCATTTAATTGAAAAAGGAATAACAAAAGTTCCTGTTTATTTCAACAGATATATGTTTTGTGAAAGATACTGGTATAGAAAAGACGACGGAGATTTTTATTTTCCAACTATGTCAGGTCTTTCACCTCAGTATCTTCAAAGAAATCACATACAGTTTTTTGGAGTATGCAAAGATATTTATCAAATATTTAATGAAGAAAAAATCTTTATTGTTTCAAATATAAAAAGGTCTTGCCCATTTGAGGAAATATGTCCTGATGATTTAATTAAAATAAATAATGAATTTAATGTTGACAACTACAAGGACGAATGTATTCTCGTAATTGAAGATAATGATGAATTAATTGTTTTAACTGGCTGTGGACATCATGGTCTTTTGAACATATGCTCTTATGCTGAGAATTTATTTAACAAACCGGTTAAGGCTTTTATAGGCGGTACACATCTTGCTGCTTTTCCATTTGAAAGAACAGAAAAAACAATAGAAGCACTTAAATACTCATCTCTTAAAATCCTTGCAGTCGGACACTGTACCGGTCCTGATGCGATGCAGGCCTTTTCAAAGGAACTCTCCATATTTAAACCGCTTCACACAGGTACAAAAATCACTTTATAATGCTGTAATTTAAGAATAAGGCTGCCGCAAGTTATATGCGGCAGCCTCTTTTGGGATTGTTTTAATAATTAAGCAACAATCTTCTGCCATTCTTCAATTAACGTAGGTTTAATTCCGTTAAGGAAGTCATAATCAAAGAATGTACATTTATCAAATTCATCCTGTCCGTATACGAGGAATTCGTCCTTTTCAGCTGACATTTCAGCATTCTTGTTTGTAGGAGCTTCGTTGTTAAGTTCGATGAATTTTTCCTGAGTTTCTTTTTCAAGTGTGTATTCAATGAAACGCTGAGCAAGCTCTTTATTAGGTGCATTTTTTACAACATTAATATAAACATCATCTGCAAAATCGCCTTCTTCAGCATCAACCCACTTCATGTTAAGACCTGATGACTGAAGTACAGGAAGCATAAGGTCCATGTAAACTGTTATAGCTACCTGTTTCTGTGTTAAAGCTGGAACAAGGTCTGTTGTGTACCATAAACCGATGTTGCCTTTCTTCTCTGCATAGAAGTCAAGTGCTGACTGATAATCTTCAAGGCTACCGCCAAGGTCTTTTGCAATTGCCGAGAATACATAAGGTCCGGCTGTTGCTGTCATAGCAGGAAGTGCTACAAGTCCGGCATACTTATCGTCAAAAAGATCCATATAAGATGTAGGAGGCTCAAGTCCTTTTTCTTTAAGTATGTCTTCGTTATACATGATACCAAAACGTCCAACACATACCATTGGGCCGTAACCTGTATCATTCTGAGCAAAATCATAAAGCTCGTCCATATTTGTAACTACGCTTGTGTCAATCTTTTCAAAGAGATCAAGAGTCTCTCCCTGTTTTGCATATGCTCCTGAGAGATATACAACATCATCTTCAATATTTCCGGAGTCAATCTGAGACTGAAGTTTTGCTATACGGTCCGAGTTTGCATTTACCTCATCAATTACAACTGTACATCCGTATTTTTCCTCAAATTCTTTAGCAAGCTCCTTTGTTGCTGCACCTGTTGAACCGCCCCATGTACAAACGGTAAGTTCAGCACCTGTAAAATCCTGTTCACTTGCAGATTCAGTCGTTTCATCCTTAGGTTCTTCTGTTTTGGATGAACTGCTGCTGCATCCGCCAAGTACTGCTGCAGTCATAGCTGCAACCATCATGATTGATACAAATCTTTTCATATTTTTCTCCTTTCATCCTTCTTACTTTTACTTTTTATATATGATAACCTTTGACTCAGGCATTGATAAATAAATATCTTCGCCTACGCTCGGTCCTTCATAGTCATAGCTGCTAAAATGAATTAAATCGTCAAATATGCCTTCAACATCTACTCTTGTTATATTTCCCTTATAAGTAACATTAAGCACTTTGCCCTTTAAACAGCCTTTCTGTTCATTTTGTAAAACATTTATATTTTCAGGCCTTATAGTAAATGTAGCCTCTTCTCCGACATTAAGATCATGACTTTCGGTATCAGTTGAAGATACACTTACGCCTGTCGATGTTACAAGTGCAATATTACCATTCTCACTTTTTGTAATTTTACCGTCAATAAAGTTTGCAAAGCCCATGAAATCTGCAACAAATGGAGTCGCGGGATGATTAAATACATACTTAGGCGAACCTGTTTGAAGAATATGCCCCGCATTCATAATAATTATTCTATCCGCAAGCGAAACAGCTTCCTCTTGGTCATGTGTAACAATTATAGTTGTAAGCCCAAGCTGACGCTGAATTCTCTTTATTTCCACCTGCATCTCAACACGAAGCTTTGCGTCAAGATTACTCAATGGCTCATCAAGCAAAAGAACATTAGGCTCCATTACAAGTGCTCTTGCAAGTGCAACTCTCTGCTGCTGACCGCCTGACAGTTCTCTTGGGTAACGTTCACCAAGTCCTACAAGCTTTACAAGTGATAATATATCGTCAACCTTCTTCTTAACGTCTTCCTTGCTCATTTTCTTAAGCTTAAGGCTGAAAGCAACATTATCAAATACAGTCATATGAGGAAACAAAGCATAATTTTGAAAAAATATACCTACATTTCTTTTATATGCCGGAATTTTATTCATTACTTTGCCTTCAATTTCGACCGTTCCTTCATTCGGCTGAATGAAGCCTGCTATCATTCTGAGAATTGTTGTCTTTCCGCAGCCACTTCCTCCGAGCAAAGCAACCATTTCTCCTTTTTCCAAATCTACATTAATATTATGAACGGCAGTAAAATCACCGTAACGCTTCGTAAGGTTTTTTATTGTCAAATATCCCACTGTTATTTCCCCCTTAATTTAGCATGGAATCAAGACCGACGAACTTATTGATAATCAACATAATGATAAAAGAAATTACCATTAATATAGTAGAAATAGCTGCAACAGTCGGGTCAAAAGTAAATTCCATATAGTTGATAATCTGAACAGGCAAAGTAATAAACTTTGCAGAAGTCAGGAAACTGCTTATAACTACTTCATCAAAGGAATAGAGGAAAGCAAGCATTGCACCTGATATAATACCCGGCTTAATAAGCGGTAAAGTAATTTTAAAGAATACCTGTGCAGGATTTGCACCAAGACTGGCAGCCGCATCCTCAACCGTCCAGTTGTAATTGACCAAGACACTTATTGAATTTCTTATTATATAAGGAAGAATTATAATAAGATGTCCTATAAGTATTTTTGTAAAAGGCGTAAACATCCTTATTGATGCTGTCATTCTCATAAGAACAAAAGCAAATGATATTGATGGTATGAACATCGGGCTTGTGAAAAATGAAACCAGAAGCCCTCTCCCCTTAAAATTGTACTTTGTAACACTTAATGATGCAAAAACTCCTATAAAAATATCAAATATTGTAGCAACAAACGCTATCTTTATACTGTTTATAAAACCAGAAAGGAAATTTGTATTCCCGGTAAAAATATTCTGATACCATCTGAGTGAAAATCCACTGGGCGGAAATGTAATTGCCTTCTCCAGCATTAAATGATACAATCATTATAATAATCATTGGTGCAAGAATAAACGTATACGCAATAACCGTCATAAGCTTGCTGAACCAATTCACTTTATCATCACGCATTTTTTCCACTTCCCAACCTATTATTGACACTATTACTCAAACTATTTGAAACAACTTGGAATACCAAAATTGCAAATACCAAAATGTAGCATATTGCATTGGCAAACTCAAGATTATACGAAGTCTTAATCTGACTGTAAATTAAAGTTGTTATAGTAAGATATTGTGCTCCACCCAAAAGCTGGGGAGTAATATATGAAGTCATACTCAATGTAAAAACAAGAATGCACCCGGAAATAACACCCGGTGAACTAAGAGGAAAAGTTACCTTAAAAAAAGTCTGAGCAGGATTTGCACCAAGGCTTTTTGCTGCATTTTCAACATTCTGGTCTAATGATTGGATAACGCTTGTAATTGCCAAAATCATATATGGCAAAAGCAGCTGCGCCATACCTATCATTACTGATGTTTCGGTGTACATTATATTTAATGGCTCCTTTATTAAACCAAATGTCATTAAAACCTGATTTAATAAGCCCGAGCTTCCTAAAATAACCATCCATCCATATGCTCTTATAACTGCACTGACGAGAAAAGGGAAAATAGTTGCTATTAATAGAATGCCTTTAATTTTTGACTTTGTTCTGGCTATAAAATATGCAGCCGGATACCCAAGCAATAATGTAAAAGCTGTTGTTTTAAGTGATAAAATAAGAGTGTTTTTAAATATTTTTAAATAAAACGGATCAGAAAAAAATTTGGCATAGTATGTTAGATTATCTGTCATTAATGCCTTTATGAATGTATATACCATGGGTATAATGAACGCAATCAACAAAGTGATTGCACAAGGTAGTGCTAACAAAAGCACCTTTCTTTTTTCCTTCATAATTGTACATCTCCTGTTTTAAAAAAGGACAGGTATGGAGCAGTATTACTATTCAGGCCCCATTGCCTGTCCTATAAATTGTGTTCATTATATCGAATAAAATTCGATTTGTCAATCACATTTTAGGTCAAATTCGACACTGGTCATATTTTTTATATTATCAGTTACAGGGCATCTTTCTACCACATTTTCAAGCCATATTTCTCTTTGTTCTTCAGTAATATCTGCATCAAGTTTAATCGTTACATCAATTGAACTAAAACCTGCTCTATTTTCAAAATTTCCTGTAAAAAAAGCCGCTGCATCAACATCTCCGTCAATATTAATATACAGTTTTTTTATTGTAAAATTCATCTCTTTAGCTACCCACTGTCCTATTGCATTTATACAACCGGCAAGTGAAGCCAAAAGCATCTCCACAGGACTGGGCGCACTGTTTTCACCGCCAAACAAAGGAGGTTCGTCAATTAATATGCTGTGATTGCCTGTTTTGATATATGTTTTGGTAGTATTTGCTGCCTCGGCAGTAACATTTATTATAGCCATTTCACATTTGACCTCCTTTTTATTTATTCATCATTTTCTTTTCAATCATAGCCGCAAAGAAACCCATGCCATAATAGAGACCATCTTCATCCATAAGATATTTGGTATTATGATGAGGCCATATCGTTCCCTTCTGTTCATTCCTTGTTCCGATTTCAATAAAGCATCCTGGGCATTCTGATGCTTCTGTAAATGCAGAAAAATCCTCACCCGGCATTACCGGCAGTATTTCCAAAACAGCATCGCTTCCAAACCAGTCTGTAATAACTTCCCTTGCTGTTTCTGTAAGAGTATCATCATTCATGACAGAATCATATCCGGGCTCGTATGATATTTCACAAACAGCTCCTGTGCTTTTTGCTATCCCGTCCGAAATTTCCGAAATCATTTCAGGCATTTTACTTCTGAGTTCCTTAGAAAACGTTCTGACTGAACCTGTGATATCAACTTCTCCCGGAATAATATTATAAGCATCACCGCCATGAATTTGGCATACAGATAAAACGGCTTTTTCATAAGCACTTATCCTACGAGCAACTATATTCTGCAGTCCCATAACAATCTGAGCAGCTGTAACAATCGGATCTACACACTGCTCTGGAAGAGATGAATGACCTCCCTTACCAATTACCTTAACATCAAATCTGTCCGTTGCTGACGTAAGTGCTCCGTTAACAACACCAAATTTACCAGTTGGATAATTTGATGAGAGATGAAGTCCGTAAATTTCATCAACACCCTCCATTACTCCAGCCTTTACAAGCTCTATTGCCCCTCCGGGCGGCAGTTCCTCAGCATGCTGAAAAATACATACTAATGTACCGTTAAGCTGTTCAGTTTTTTGTGAAAAAAGCTTTGCTATTCCAAGAAGTATTGCTGTATGCCCGTCATGTCCGCATGAATGCATTGCTTCCTTATTAATTGAAACATAAGGCAAATCATTTGTTTCCATCATAGGCAATGCATCAATGTCAGCCCTTAATGCAATTGTTGGACCTTTGCCTTTACCATATATTTTTGCTATAACACCCGTTTTTGTCGGGCGAAAAATTTCAATATTTCCGAAACCATTAAGCTGTTCTTCAATAAAGTCCGATGTTTTGTATTCCTGAAATGAAAGTTCAGCATTTTGGTGGAAATGTCGTCTCCAGTCAATAATCTGAGATTGCATTTGCTTAACTTCATTAATTAATTCATTCATTAATAAACCTCCAGTCTATTTATTTGGTATTCGTTTCTATTGTTGATTATAGGTTAATTGACTAAACTTTTGTGTTCTGATATAATATTTAAATTATATAATTTTAGGTGGTGTAATCATGGATCTTGAATATATAGGGAATACCCTTAAGCAGCATCGCATAAACAGAAACATGTCAATCCGTGAACTTTCAACAATTTCAAAAGTTGCTGCAAGTACAATAAGCCAGATTGAGACCGGAAAAAATTCGCCAAACCTTCTGACTCTCAAAGCTATCTGCGATGCGCTTGACGTACCTGTATTTTCACTCTTTATGCAGGAAGATCAAGTCAAAATCAGACTTGTCAGGAAACAAGAGCAAGAACCGTTCATCAGAAATGTAAGTAACGGAAACACAATTAAAGAATCTCTCATTATACAGGGAAAAAATGAAATGTATGCCGCTCTTGTTGTAACCCCTCCGCACACCAATTCAGGTGAATACAGTCATCATGGCGGTGAAGAATTTGTGTTTATACTTGAAGGCGAACTTATATTTGACCTTGAAGGTCATAAAAAGTACACTCTTCATGATCACGACACTTTATATTATCCAAACTATGTAGGTCACCGCTGGGAAAACAATTCAAAATCTGATGTTAAAATGCTTATGGTATCCACATCACCATATAATTTTTAAAACTCCTTACTTTAAACGATCACTGGTATAAGCTTATGATTTATTACATCAACCAAGCCTTTATCGGTTAATCCAAGTTCGGGAACGGTCGGCAGCGAAATAAAACTCAGCGTCATAAACGGCGCAGGCATTTTACATCCAATTTTCCGAGCACTTTCATTCATCACTTTAAGTTCCTCAGCCACTTCTTCTGATGATTTTTCACTCATTAATCCACCTATTGGCAAAGACATTAATGCAATTACTTTTTCGTCCTCAACTGTACAAAGTCCGCCTTTTATATCAGCAACACAATTTACAGCCAAAGCCATATCCTTATCATTTGTTCCAACAACAACTATATTATGGTGGTCATGCGACATAGAATATGCCATTGCACCTTTTTTCATTTTAAACCCTTTAACAAAGCCTATCCCTATTCCGCCTGTTTTTCCGTATCTCTCAACAACTGCAAGCTTTAGATAATCCTTGCTTAAATCACATACTGCTTTATTGTCATTTACCGGAAGCTTGTCCATCAATTCTTTGTTAACTATTTGATTATCTATTAAATTTATGATTCTTGCTTCTACATATCCGTCCTTTATCTGCTCTTTTGTACAGTTAACCTCAAAACGTTCAGCTGTAACAGAATTTTTAAGATGTACCGTATCCTTGATCCAATCAGTATATATTCTAACCTCATTTTTTTCAATAAGCTCTCCGTTAACCGCAACCTGTCTGCCTTCAAACCAAACTTCTTTCGGAGCGATTTTATTCATAGAATCGGAAATAATAATATCTGCAAGCCTTCCTGGTGTAATACTTCCTATTTCTTCTTCTGCACGAAAATGTTTGGCTGTATTTATAGTAGCGATTTTTATAGCCTTCATAGGATTTAAACCCAATTCTACAGCTCTGTTAACATTATAATTTATATGCCCTTCTGATTTAATATCATCAATATGCTTATCGTCAGTGCAGAACATAATATTGTCAGTAGAAATTTTGTTTTCTACAATACCTTTAACAAGAGTATCAACATTTCTTTCCGAGCTTCCTTCTCTTATAAATACTTTTATACCAACTCGAAGCCGTTCAATCATTTCCTGTACTGTAACACACTCATGATCATCAGATATCCCTGAAGCTGCATATACATTAAGTTCCTGACCCAGTCTGCCAATAGCATGACCGTTTACAACCTTACCCCTTTTTAAAGCAGAAAGAATTTTTTTAATATATTGCTTTTCTCTGGTTATTAATATTTTTGATGAATCCATTTCACCAAGGCTTATACTTTTATCCCAGTCAAGAAGTTCGTCTACTTCTTTTTCTCCAAGAACAGCACCAGTGGTTTCAAGTCCAGGTGCTGTCGGAACTCTTGAAGATACTTCAATAAGCATTCTGTACGGAAGTGTTTCGATTGACTTAAGCATTTCCTTAAGACCGTCTTCACCGGCAACATTTCCAATTTCCATCAAATCAGCAAGCATTGTTGTAGTTCCGCATGGAACAACAACTGAAGCAAGTGCTTCAGGAGAAAGCATAGTTGATTCAAAATGCATATGTGCATCAATCAATCCTGGTATTGCATATCTGCCTTCACAGTCTTTAATATTAACCGCTTTAAGCTCAGCATTTGGGTCAATTGAAACAATTCTCTTGCCTTTAATATAAATATCGGTATCAATAACTTCTTCCGAAAACACATCAACAAGTTTAACATTTTCAAATTTCCAGTCACATGGTATTTCCCCAAGGCCACAAGCTATAAGCTCTTCCATTTCTTTTAGCGTCCTCATTTTTGCCTCCTTTTTCAGTATACAATTATGCAATTTTCGATATATTTTATCTTCAAATATTATTGTCATATAATATACTGCACTTACAAAAAAGTCAACGAACACACAGAATAATAATTGGGTATTACGGGATGAGAAATATATAAATTTTTGTTGAAATTCTTCTAAATTCAAAAAATATTTTTAAATAAAATTTTAAGTTTTTTTATCATATTTTACGATTTGATTTTTTGAAAATTCACAATTCAATATTTATTTATTTAATATATTGAAAAACCCATATATCCAGACGTATACGGATTTTTATTATATGTTTTGTGATTATGGAACAAAAACATCATCAAATATTTTATTTAAATACAATTCAACACAATCAACTTTCGTCAACTTGAGAAAGTTGATTAAACCAAATGCTACTTGATTTCATTCCATGTCAATTTTATATGCTGTATAATGCTCTTAGATGTTAAATATTTTATAAATTTGATTTTAATATTTTAATAAAACTAAGCAAATATTAAAATTATGCACAAAACAAATAGCGTTTTTTCGTAAAATTCATATATCTTTGCGAAAACACTGTGAGTTATTCAAAGGTGTATCAATTCACTTTTATAAATAACCACATCTCAGTTTATTTAATTGTATTTCAACATATTTAAATGTTTATTAATTTCCAGAAAGGATGATATGAACGTGATTAACATTAATGAAGCAAGTGCCAAAGAATTATTAGGCTACTTCCAGGAAAACTTGACGAAGAAGCTAGAGAGGCAAAAAAAGCAGGAAAACTTGTATGCTGGTCAGCATCAGTCGCTCCTCCTGAAATGTGTGCGCTATGGATATTGCTATGGTATATCCTGAAACACATTCAGCTGGTATCGGTGCAAGAAAAGGTTCACTTGACATGCTCGCAGTAGCAGAACAGAAAGGTTACAACCTTGACATCTGTTCATACGCTCGTGTAAACCTCGGATTCATGGAATTACTTAAGCAGGAGGCTATGACAGGTGAAACACCTGAAAAGCTTGCTAACTCACCTGCAGCAAGAGTTCCTCTTCCTGACCTTGTTATTACATGTAACAATATCTGTAATACATTGCTTAAATGGTATGAAAATATTGCAAAAGAGCTTGACATTCCTTGTATTGTTATTGACGTTCCTTTCAACCACACAATGCCTGTTGAACAGCGTTGCAAAGAGTACATAGCAGCTCAGTTTGATGCAGCAATCAAACAGCTTGAGAAGATTTGTGGCAGACCTTTCGATTATGATAAATTCCTTAAGATTCAGGAGCAGGTACAGCGTTCAGTAGCTCAGTGGAACAGAGTTGCATCATTCGCTCAGTATGTACCCTCACCTCTTAACGGATTTGATTTATTTAACTACATGGGTCTTATTGTATGCGCAAGACATTTAGACTACTCAGAAATTACATTCAAGAGATTCGCTGATGAACTTGATGAAAAGAATAAAGCAGGAAAATATGCTTTTGGCGCTGCTGAAAATGAAAAAGCAAGAGTTGCTTGGGAAGGTATTGCTGTTTGGACATACCTTGGACATACATTCAAGACTCTTAAGAATCAGGGTGCAGTTATGGTTGGTTCATGCTACCCCGGTATGTGGAGCCTTGTTTACACACCTGGCGACATGCTTTCAATGGCTGAAGCATATACAAGAATTTATATCAATACATGCCTTGATAACAGATCAACAGTTCTTAAGGAAACAGCTGAAAAATCACATAGCCAGGGTGCTGTAATGCATCTTAACAGAAGCTGTAAACTTATGGGCTTCTTAAACAACGAGGGCGGCGAATATCTTACAAAAGAACTTGGTATTCCTTTCGTAAGCTTTGACGGTGACCAGACAGATCCTCGTAACTACTCTGAAGCACAGTATGAAACTAGAGTACAGGCTCTTGTTGAAATGATAGAGAACAAAAAATAAGGAGGAAAATAACGTCATGAGAACAATTGACAACATTATCGCTGAATTACAGAGCATTGCTTCAAATCCTAAGAAAGCAATGGATGATTATAAAAAAGCAACAGGTAAAGGTGCAGTTGGTATTATGCCCGTTTATTCACCTGAAGAAATCGTACATGCTGCTGGTTACCTTCCTATCGGTATGTGGGGCGGCCAGAAAGAAGTTACAAAAGCACGTGCATTCCTTCCTCCCTTCGCTTGTTCAATAATGCAGGAAGTTATGGAGCTTGAACTTAACGGTGTATATGATGATCTTGAAGCTGTTATATTCTCAGTTCCTTGTGATACATTAAAATGTGTAAGCCAGAAATGGAAAGGCAAATGCCCTACTATCGTATTTACACATCCTCAGAACAGAAAAATCGAAGCTGCTAACGTATTTACAAAAGGTGAGTATGAAGTAGTAAAAGAAAAACTTGAAAAAATACTTAATGTAAAGATTACTGATGAAGCTCTTTCAAACAGTATTAAAGTTTACAATGAAAACCGCAGAACAATGAGAGAATTCTCAGACCTTGCTGCAGAATATCCTAACGTAATTACAGCTGTTAAGCGTCACGCTGTAATCAAAGCAAGACACTTTATGGAAAAATCACAGCATACAGCACTTGTAAAAGAGCTTATTGAAGCTGTTAAGCAGACAGAAAAACAGCCTTGGACAGGCAAGAAAGTTATCGTTTCTGGTATCATGGCTGAGCCTGATGGACTTCTTGAAATTTTTGATGATAATAAGATTGCAATAGTTGCAGATGACTTAGCTCAGGAATCAAGACAGTTCAGAGTTGACGTTGATGAAAGCGGAGATCCTTTATACGCTCTTGCAAAAGCTTGGCAGGATTTTGACGGCTGTCCTCTTGCAACAGACGCTACAAAACCTCGTGGTCAGATGCTCATTGATGCAGCTAAAAAGTATAATGCAGACGCAGTAATCATTTGTATGATGAAGTTCTGTGATCCTGAAGAGTGGGATTACCCTATCCTTATCCAGGAATTTGAAAAAGCTGGTCTTAAGAACTTAATGATTGAAGTTGATCTTGAAACTTCAGCTTTTGGCCAGACTAAAACAAGAATTCAGTCATTTGCTGAAATGCTGTAATTCACTTAAATTAATAACTCATGTTTAATTACTATACTTCCTCAAAACCCATCAAAAGAGGACAGATACATTTGTATCTGTCCTTTTTGATTTCAATATTTTATTTTATATTCGCTTTTTTATCAAGAAAAGCTCTCATGCACCCTTCTTTTTTTGTGTCAAAAATTTAGCCCATAATTTCCTCTAAATTAATAGGCTTATCAATATTCAGTGATCATTTAATTAAAATTCATTTGATCTTTTAGCTGTTTTTACAGCTATCAGTCCCCTGCTTATTACTTACTTTTTTCATTCAAGCCTAAAAACAATAATCATTTAAAAAAATTGACTTATTTTAAAAAATCCGATTGTTATAAAAACAATCGGATTAATCTATTTATTCGTACTGCATTTTGCCTAAATATTTTTCCATATCTACACCGTACTCATTACATATAATTTGCATCTCTTTTACAGTGTTTTCATTAACAGGAATACCCTCTCTAAGAATTCTCTCCTGTGCTTCAACTTCTTTCTCACCATGAGTATAAATTCTTGTCTGCCCTTCTGCTTTAGGGGCCTCACGAAGTTCTCTCAAAAATTCAGAAAAATGAGCCTTAATATCATCGGGGTTGCCAAAAAGATTAGGATTAATTGCAGCAAAACCATGACATGTACCACCGGTTGAGCCTATGTTTGTATGGTTTGATGTAAGCCCCATCGAAAGAACTGAAGAAAAAATTTCTGCTATCATTCCGTATCCATATCCCTTATGTCCACCGGATTTTTCAGTTATACCGCCAAGTGGAAGTATGCCGCCGCCCTTTTTCTGTTCAATATTAGAAAGTATTTCAGCTGCATTTGTTCCCGGATTACCGTTTGCATCAACTGTCCATCCTTCCGGAAGAGGGGTGCCCTTTTTATTATATACCTCAACCTTTCCTCTTGTAACAACGGTTGTTGATGCATCAAAGAAGAAATCATAAGGCTCAGCGGGCATAGCAACTGCAATAGGGTTAGAACCTATCATAGCAAGTCGGCCATAAGTAGGAACCATTATAGCTTCACTGTTTGTTACAGAAAATCCAATAAGTCCTTTTTTGCAGGCCATTTTTGCATAGTATCCAGCTATACCATAATGGTTTGAATTTTTTACTGTAACAATACCGAAACCACTCTTCTGCGCCTTCTCAATTGCCATATTCATAGCAAGATAACCTGCAAGCTGTCCTGTACCATCGTGATTATCAATAACTGCACTCAGAGGTGTTTCAAAGACCACCTCCGGTTTTGTACCCATAACAAGTCGGCCGTTTTTTATACTCTTGTAATAACGCACCATTCGCTGCATACCATGAGATTCTATACCAAATAAGTCAGCCGTAAGCAATACATCTGTGATTATCTGAGCTTCTTCTTTTGTATACCCCATTTTATTGAATACTTCATTGGAAAACATTTTTAAAGCTTCATACTGAAGTTTAACGTAAGCCATGCTTGAAAACCTCCTAAGCAGATTAATTTTAATTATCAATAAAATTTTACAATAATTTTCAGTAATATTCAACAATAAATTGCCTATATTGCGATTTGGCCAATCATTTTTTCTTTGCTTGTTGCATGGCAGAATAATTTGTTGTATAATCCCTTTGACGGATAATTAACAAATATTATTATGAGGTGACACAAATGGCAAATAAAGTATACGGAATGTATTTCAGCGGTACAGGTACAACCCAAAAAATGGTTACATATATTGCTTCAGAAATTGCTAAGACTCTTGGTTGTGATTATGAGCCCTATGACTTTACTCTTCCCGGTGTGAGAAAAATAGTAAAAGAATACACTAAAGATGACATAGTTGTTCTTGGTACACCTGTTATTGCCGGACGTGTTCCTAACCTTCTTCTTAAATATCTTGATACAGTTGTAGGAAATGGTGCTTTTGGCATTCCCGTAGTGCTTTTTGGCAACAGAAATTTTGATGATGCTCTTATTGAGCTTAGGAATATCATGGAGGCAGATGGCTTTCACACAATCGCAGGCGGTGCTTTTGTTGGTGAACACTCTTTCTCAAAAATACTTGGTAAAGACAGGCCCGATGCTGAAGACATGGCAGTTGCCGCTGAATTTGTTACAAAAATTGCAGAAAAAATTAAAAGCGGTAACATAAACAAAGAGCCTATTGAAGTAAAAGGCGAAACACCAATCAGGCCGTATTACACACCAAGAGACAGAAACGGCAACGGTATAGACATTAGAAAAGTTAAACCAAAAACAAATGATAAATGTACAAACTGTGGTTTCTGTGCTGCAAATTGTCCTCTTGGTTCAATTAATCCTGAAAATCCTGCTGAAATCACCGGCATATGTATGAAGTGCTGTAAATGTGTTAAGCTTTGCCCTGTTGGAGCAAAATATTTTGACGATGAGGGCTTTCTCTATCATAAAACCGAACTTGAGGAAATGTACGGTGTAAGACGTGCAAGTGATGAAATATTCTATTAATTAGTTTATGTATAAAAATTCTTAACAATGGTAATAATGGGGAGTAAATTATTATAGAACGTGGGATGCAGTACAGTCTGCATCCTTTTTCAATTACCTAAAAATACCCTATTGATTTGCAAAAACCTGCATAAAACCCTTGAATTTGTTTTAACAATATGGTAATCTATAACGTATATTGAAAAATACTGTGATAAGGAATAGTAAGTAAAAAAACAGTTTTCAGAGAGTCTGCGGTTGGTGCGAGCAGACATTGTGCTTTTACTGAACTCGCCTTTTAGTTCCATGCTGAACATATTAGTAGGCATCGGCGTGTGTACTGCGTTAGAGGCATAAGAGTGTACCTATACAATATCAGGTAAACTAGAGTGGTAACGCGAAGTTGTCTTCGTCTCTAATGAGATGAGGGCTTTTTTTATGCATTGCTTTGCTTTTGCAAAGAATTTTTATTAGGAGGTTTTAACAGATGAGTTCACGTTATGAATTTCGTGAAATTGAGAAGAAATGGCGTGCCGAGTGGGAGAAAAATCCCATCAACGTTGAAGCTAGCGGCAAGCCGAACTATTATTGTCTTGACATGTTTCCGTACCCTTCCGGAACAGGCCTACACGTTGGTCACTGGAGAGGCTACGTTCTAAGTGACGTTATAAGTCGATATAAGGTTTTAAATGGTTATTATGTTCTACACCCTATGGGATGGGATGCTTTCGGCCTTCCTGCTGAAAACTTTGCAATCAAACATAATATACACCCTGCTATTTCAACAGCAGAAAATATTGCGAATGTAAAACGTCAGCTTCATGAAATCAGTGCTATTTATGACTGGGATAAAGAAGTAAACACAACTGACCCTTCTTTCTACAAATGGACACAGTGGATTTTTGTTCAGATGTTTAAAAACGGACTTGCATATGAAAAAGAAATGCCCCTTAACTGGTGTCCTAGCTGTAAATGTGTTCTTGCAAACGAGGAGGCAACAAACGGTGTATGCGAGCGCTGTGGTTCTCAGGTAACAAAGAAAAACCTTCGTCAGTGGATGCTTAAAATTACAGCTTATGCAGACAGACTTCTTGATGACCTTCAGGAGCTTGATTGGCCCGAAAAGGTTAAAAAGATGCAGACAGACTGGATTGGCAGAAGCTACGGTGCAGAGGTTGCATTTAAGGTTGACGGTACAGATAAAGAACTTATTGTTTATACAACTCGTCCCGATACACTTTACGGTGCAACATTCATGGTTATCTCACCTGAGCACAAATATGTTAATGACATAACTACAGCCGAAAATAAAGAGGCTATTGACTCTTACTGCTATGCTGCATCTACAAAATCATCTGTTGACCGTATGGCAGACAGAGAAAAAACAGGTGTATTCACCGGAAGCTATGCAATCAATCCGCTTAACAATAAAAAAATCCCTATCTGGGTTTCAGATTATGTACTTGCTGACTATGGTACCGGTGCTATTATGTGTGTACCTGCACATGACCAGCGTGACTTTGATTTTGCAAAGAAATTTTCTCTTCCTATTATTGAAGTTATCAGACCTGAAGGTGCAGAAGAAAAAGAACTTGAAGAAGCTTATACTGGAGACGGTGTAATTGTTAACTCACCGCTCTTTGACGGTATGACAGCATTTGAAGCTAAGAAAAAAGCACCAGAAATGCTTGAAAAAATGGGCATAGGTAAAAAAACAATTAACTATAAACTTCGTGACTGGGTATTTTCAAGACAGAGATATTGGGGCGAACCTATTCCAATTATTCACTGTCCTCATTGCGGTGCCGTACCTGTACCGGAAGATCAGCTTCCCGTACTTCTTCCTGAAGTTGAAAGCTACCAGCCTACAGATACAGGTGAATCACCACTTTCTGCAATTGATGATTGGGTAAATGTACCTTGTCCTGTTTGTGGTGCACCTGCACAACGTGAAACAAATACAATGCCTCAGTGGGCAGGCTCAAGCTGGTATTTCCTGCGTTACACAGACCCACACAATGACAAAGAGCTTGCAAGCAAGGAAAATCTCAAGAAATATGCTCCTGTTGACCTTTATGTTGGCGGTATTGAACATGCTGTTCTTCATTTGCTCTATGCAAGATTCTATACAAAGTTCCTTTATGATATCGGTGTAGTTGATTTTGCTGAGCCTTTCCACAGACTGTTTAATCAGGGTATGATTAACAAAGATGGCGCTAAGATGAGCAAATCAAAAGGAAATGTCGTATCACCCGATGAGCTTGTTGCCAAATACGGCTGTGACTCACTCCGTATGTATGAGCTTTTCGTAGGTCCTCCCGAAGCTGATTCAGAATGGGACGACAGAGGTATTGACGGTGTGTTCCGTTATCTTAATAAGGTTTGGAAGTTCTATGATGAATACAAGGACAAACCGGTTGCACCGACAGCTGAAAGTGAATTCATCAAGAATAAACTTATAAAGGAAATAGATTCAAGACTTAATGCACTTACAATGAATACCGTTGTCAGCGGCTTTATGGAATTTACAAATAAAATGGTTGATGAGGCTAAGAAAAATAACGGCATTGACAAAAAGTCAATAGAAACTCTTATTATTCTTCTTGCGCCCTTCACTCCACATATTGCCGAAGAAATGTGGCACGGTCTTGGATATGAAACAAGCGTATTCTCAGCTAAATGGCCTGAATGTGATGAAAGCAAACTTGTTGTAAATACTATTTCAATTGCTATTCAGATTAACGGCAAGGTAAGAGAAAATATCACAGCTTCTAAAGATGAATCGAAGGAAAATATAATTGCATCTGCCAAAGAAGCCCTTGGCAGCAGACTTGAAGGAAAGACAATTGTAAAAGAAATCTATGTACCAGGTAAAATTGTAAATATAGTTGTAAAATAAAGCATTTTCCCCGTCTTATTGTTACTAATCAGACGGGGATTTCTGTACACATAAAAATCGGAGGCGATTATTATAAAAAGCATACCCCCTACTCCATCTATCAGGAGAATTGATATCTCAGAAATAGAAAATTTCAAGATAGGAAATGCTCAGAATTATGATGCAATGACCGGTGTTACAGTTATACTGTGCGAAAAAGGCGGAATGGCTGGTATTGATATAAGCGGTGGTGGTCCGGCCTCTCGTGAAACGCCTCTACTCAGCCCTGTAACAGCTGACAACCCAATTAATGCAATTGTTCTTTCAGGAGGATCTGCGTTTGGTCTGGCGGCCTCAGACGGCGTTATGCAGTGGCTCGAAAAGCGAGGCATAGGATACGATACAGGTTATGCTATTGTACCTCTTGTTGTTCAAAGCTGTTTGTTTGACCTTGCTTTCGGTAGATCTGACATTAGACCTAATGCCGAAATGGGAATAGCGGCATGTGAAAATGCAATGTTAAATAAGCCTATCTCTGGTAGTGTTGGAGCAGGAACAGGAGCAACCGTTGGAAAAATGCGGGGAATTAGCCACGCTGATAAAAGCGGATTAGGCATATATGCAGTTCAAATAGGTGAATTAAAAATCGGAGCAATTGTTGCTTTAAATGCTTTAGGTGATATTTACGATTTTGAAACTGGCGAAAAAATTGCCGGCATGAGGAATGATGACGGAACATTTGGTGATACTGCTAAGCTCCTGTACAATTTACAAGCGGGTACAGATCTTTTTCGTGGCAATACAACAATTTCCTGTATAATTACAAACGCAGATTTTACTTGTGCACAAATGAATAAAATTGCATCTATGGCTCGATGCGGATTTGCAAGAACAATCAACCCTGTAGGCACAATGGTAGACGGTGACAGTATTTATGCCATAAGCTGTGGTAATGTAAAAGCAGACATAAATGCAGTAGGTACAGCTGCGGCATATACACTTTCTGCTGCTATAAAAGAAGCAATAATTAACTCAAACGTGAAGTTAGTGGTTAAATAAGACAACCTGCATTTGTATTACAAAAAGCGGCATTCAAAATAATTGAATGCCGCTTTTTTATTAAATAAATTTATTTCTCAACAAGAACTATTACTACTACTTCATTTCCATATGTGTAGCCAGTTACAGTATACTTAGAAGTATCCATAGCCGTTGTAATATTAGTCTGCTCATATGTCTTAGGTGCCGTCTTAACGTAACACTGAACACTGTCACTAATTGTATATTTCTTTGTAGAACCTGTAGCAGTACCATAATTAATATTAGTCAATGCAGTTCCTGAAATTCTTCCGATATAAATAAGCTTATTGTTATTAAACTGGAAGTATGCAGGACCAGTTGATGTTCCCAAATCATCTCCTGAGAAAGTTGCAGAACCTGAGACGCCATCAATAATGTAGTTGTATGTTACATTAACAATTTCTTCTCCGTTACTGTCAAATCCGGTTACTTCCTCAGATGTACTTACGATAATACCAAACTGTTTACCGTCATTTGTTACATCATAGAGGATAAGATCAGTAATTTCATTCTTTCCGTTTGTAACATAATACTTAACATTATCGCTGGAAACGGATTTTCCGGCAAGCTTTGAAGCATATGTTACTGACGCTGTATTATCTTGGCTTACATCGATTATATTACATCCTGCTGCAAGTGTATATGTTCCAAACTTGGTTCCGTCAGAATTAAAAGTACCGGAAATATTTCTAGCCGTAGCTCTCTTAACAGTATTTTTCTGACCATCAAATGTTATATTTACAATCTGACCGACTTTAAAATCATCAGTATCAGTTGAATAAGTTCTTGTAACACCATCAGTACATGTTACATATACAACGCTTTCAATTATCTTAGCACCTGCTTCATTTGTGTATGAATCAGAACCGATTTGAGTAATAACACCAACATAGCTTCCGCTGAAATTGCTTGTAGAAATTACATCAACCGCATTTCCATCTTTGCCAAGAAGCAATGTTACAGTATCACCTATAGAGTAAGTGCCTATGTCAGAGAGCTTATACGAAGCCGCACTCTCAAGCGAATATGTATTGCCAGCGACAGTAGCGCTTGTAGGATCTGCTGTTGAAGGTGAAGCCGCTGTATATGTTCCTGTAACACTGTTTGCATATAACCAGACTGTCTTAAGCGCAGTATTATAATAATATACATCATAAATCTTAGCCGAAGCCAAAGTAGTTGCAGCACCGTTTCTATAAATAGTTGCATCAGCTGCACTAAACGGAATGTTTGCAAATAAGCTTCCCGATTCAAATACATACGGACCTTTAAGATCATTTGAAACAAGTGAAGAATAACTAATTTCGCCTGAACTTGTTACAGAATATCCAAGTGTGGTAGCATAAACTGTATCGCTTGCCGTATCAGCACTCATAAGATTATAGAAAATATTTACACAATCATTTCTTGTAAGTGTCTGACCCTTTTTAAGGCTTAGGTTATCCGCAAGTCCAAGTGCCTCAAATTTTGAAATCTGTGCGGAAGGGAATGTTCCTGCAAAAGAAGATGGATCATATCCCAAAAGCTTAAGTATCGCTGTTGCCGCTTCTTCATACCTAATGTTGTTATTTGGGCGGAACGTTCCGTCAGAATAACCAACAAACCAACCGTTCTCCACCGCAATTCTTATGTACTCTACTGCCCAACAATCTTTTTTAACATCTTTATACAATGAACTTACTGATTCTGTGCCTATTTCATCTTTATATGTTGAAGCTGAAATCATCATCTTAACAAATTCTGCTCTGGTAACATTTGATGAAAGATTAAGATTTCCGCTTCCGTCACCGCTTAATATTCCTAGTGCCTTAACAGTTTCTAAGGCAGTAGCATTATCTGCCGCATATACAGGCATTGCCAACGATGAGAAGAGCATCAGCACAATAATTCCTAATGCCGCAAATTTACTTGCAATCTTCTTCATTTTTTACCTCCTTGGTTTTTGTTTTATATCATTATAAATCAATTTTAATCATAACGCAAAGCATCTATAGGATTAAGTCTTGCTGCCTTTTTAGCAGGCATATATCCAAAGAACACGCCTATTCCGGCAGAAATACCAAATGAAGAAAGAACTGATATAAACGAAGGTATAACCGTAATACTTTCCTCGGCTAAACTGGATACAACCTGTGTTGCTACTGCACAAAGTATGTATCCAAACAATATTCCTATTACGCCTCCTAATGCACTGGTTACGGCTGCTTCAATTACAAACTGACTCATAATATAGCGCTCTTTTGCACCTAATGCTTTTCTTATACCTATTTCTCTTGTTCTCTCAGTTACAGAAACAAGCATGATATTCATAATTCCTATACCGCCTACAAGAAGAGAAATACCGGCAATAAGTGTAAGTATGGTAATCATAACATTGCTCATTTCAGTCATTTGATCAAGCAATTCCGAAAGACTCATAACATAAAATGCATCACTGTCATTAAAATATTCAGTAAGCTTATCTTCCAATAATGTCTTTGCAGCCTCTGCATTATCTGTATCCTTGAAAGTTACAGTATAGCTGCTGATTATGCCATTACTGGAAAGTCTGGATACAGTTGAATAAGGTACATATATTATATTGTCATCCGAGTATTCGGTACCGTCTCCCTGCTCTTCAAGTATGCCTACAATCGTATATTTTGTCCCGTTTATTTTTATTGAATCACCTAGTGCATTACCTGCATAATATTCCGAATTTATGTAAGTACCAATTACACATATGTGAGTACGATTTAAAATATCTATGTATTCAAGTCCTCGCCCTTCTGATACATTCAAATCTTTAATCTCAAAATATTGCTCATTTACACCTGTGGGTGTAGTAGAATCCAAGCTTTCTGTGCCTATCTTTACACTACCGCTTGTTGTTACAGTAGGTGACATATATTCAAATACATCACTGTTTTCATCTACTATATCCTGCATATCATCAACCGGCAAAGACTTTGAACCACGTCCCATTATACTTACAGTAAGACTGTTTGTACCCATACTCTCGAACGTATCTTCAATATAGTTATTCATGCCGTTTCCAAGTCCGGTTATTACTATAACTGCGGCTACACCAATGATAATGCCCAGCATCGTAAGTATTGATCGTGTTTTGCTTGACTTTATATTTTTTATTGCCATAAAGAAGGATTCTGAAAAATTCATTTTTCTCCTCCTTCCTGATCATTATCATTGCTATACTTTGCAAGATTAGGGTTTACAAAAGCATTCGGATTATTTACAGAGCCATCATATACAACCCTGCCGTCCTCAAGTCTTATTATTCGCTGAGCTGTTGCCGCAATAGAGTTATCATGTGTAATAAGCACAACTGTATTTCCGTTTCTATGCAGCTCCTGAAGAATACCTAAAACTTCACGACCGGTTTTTGAGTCTAAAGCACCTGTAGGTTCATCAGCAAGAATAACTGAAGGACCTCCAACCAATGCTCTTGCAATAGATACACGCTGCTGCTGACCGCCTGAAAGCTGATTGGGGAGATGTTTAGCTTTACTTAAAAGCCCAACTCTTTCAAGTCCAATCATTGCCAGCTCATGTCTTTTTGACTTTGGTACCCCTGCATACATCAACGGAACTTCTACATTCTCTATTAGATTTAACTTAGGAAGCAAATTATACTGCTGAAATATAAATCCAAGCATTTCATTTCTAATCTCGGCAAGCTCATTTTTGTTCATCTGTCCTACATTCCTTCCGCCTAGAAAATATTCTCCTTCGCTTGGAACGTCAAGACAGCCGATTATATTCATACAGGTAGATTTACCGGAGCCAGACTGACCAACTATAGCAATAAATTCACCTTTATATATTTGAAAGCTAATGTGGTCTGCTGCACGAACTACTGTATCTCCCATATTATATATTTTTGAAACATCTTTAAATTCGATAAGAGGAGTATTCATAAACTATTACCCCCTAGGTCCATTTCCGCCACTATCACCTTGAGGAGGTCCGCTTTCTGTGCTGCCAGACATTCCGCCGCCGCCCATCATTACTTGTGTATCGTCACTGGAAGTAGTTTGTGTTTTATAAGCAATAGAAGCGCCTTCATCAATTCCACTCTTTATTTCTATGTAATCGTCACTGCTGATTCCAAGTTCAACATCTACATACTCGTATCCATCAGGGACTGAAGAATCATCAGATTTTGCACCAGTCTGAACAAGAACTTTATTGCCTCTTTCTACTGCAGAAACAGGAACAGCTATAACGTCCTGTGCTTCATCCACCACTATTACAGTATCAACATTCATACCTGGAAGAAGATCACCATAATCATCTATCTGTACTTCAACAGGATATGTTGTGACTCCGTTTGATGTTGTGCCTGCAAGATTAATATTTGTAACTGTACCTTCAAAAGTCTCTCCTTCAACTGCATCGGCAGTTACCTGAACCATCTGACCTACAGCCACTTTGCTTATATCAAGCTCATCAACATCCATGGATATTTTAAGATATGAAAGGTCATAAATTGTACAAAGTTGAGCACCTGAATCAATTGTATCTCCTGATTTTACTTCTTTGCTGATTACCGTACCATCTATTGGAGACTTAATTGTATAATTATCAAGAGCATCATATTGACTTTCAAGAGAAAGCTGAGATTCTTTGACATTGTCTTTAGCAGACTGAACTGAATCTGTTACACTTGAACTGTCAAGAACAATTATTGTTGAGTTCTTAGAAACTGTTGTACCTTCATCAGCACCTATTTTTGATACCTCGCCGCTAACTTCTGCATAAACAGCTCTGTTTTCCTTATATGTAAAGTTCCCGCTTGAAGTTGATCCGGATGAACCAACCTCAGCTGTTGCA
Source organism: Candidatus Metalachnospira sp. (assembly GCA_040767305.1). GTDB lineage: Bacteria > Bacillota > Clostridia > Lachnospirales > Anaerotignaceae > Metalachnospira. The sequence continues at coordinate 261,179 of JAXGOV010000002.1, forward strand.
AGCTGGCTATCAGATATAGCTCCCGGGTTTTCAACATTAATTTTAACATTTCTAACCATTATGTTGCCTGTAATAACCTGAGTTGCTCCGCTTACTTCAGAAACGTATCCGGAAAGTGTTTCAAATGAACCATAAAGAGTAACTGTTGCAGACTGACCAACATAGAAGTTTGAAGCCTCATCAGCAGGGAACGGGAGTTCAAGAGTCATCTCTGAGTCATCTCTGACTGTTGCAATTTGCTCACCAGCACTTACTTTGTCCCCTACTTCAACCGCTAAATCAATTACCGTTCCTGAAACCTTGCTTTTTACATTAAGGTCATCAAGGTCTTTAACTGCATTTTCATAACTTCTCTGAGATGAAGAAGCCGAAATTTCTGCCTTCTCGATTGATGTCTCTGCATCTGAAGAATCAAGTTTATATAAAACCTCGTCCTTTGTTACCGTATCGCCCTCTTCAAAAGTATCTTCAAGAACATCCCCTTCAAGAAGTGTTGTAACTGTATACTGATCAGCAGGCTGAAGAGTTCCGCTTCCTGAAAGAGACTCTGTAATATTCATTTTCTGTGCAGTAGCATATGAATATTCTGATGCATCCGAAGAATTATCGTTTTTATTTGGAATAAGCTTAGCAACAAGCAAAATAATCAGTATAATTACTATTATTCCAATAATCTTTTTCTTCTTTGACATTCCTTTGAGTTTTTTTCCGATACCGCCTAAATTAAATTTAGGTTTTTTCCCTTGTGACCCGGAATCAGTAAAAATGTTTTCTTCTTCCATAATTTCTGTCCTTTCTAAGTTTAATTAATCAAATTCCATATAAGTATCCGAAATTAGGTTATTATTTATTTTATTTAGTATTTCATTCTTCTCCGCCATTTTTTTTAATATAACATTTAATTGGCCTTTTTCTTCATCTGTCAGCTCAGAAAACATATTGTCATAAATATTATCAAATGTATCACATACCTGATGACTCTTATCAACACCCTTTTTGCTCAAAGCAATGTTTACACAGCGTGAGTCTTCATTTTTTCTTGTTCTTGTTATGTATCCGCTTTCCTCAAGCTTATCAAGGGTTCTGGACATAGCCGGTGTATCAGTCCTGCAAATCTTTGCCAAATCCTTTTGTGACAATAAATAATTTTCAAAAACACCTGCCAAAAGCAACACCTTTGCTTGATTTAGCGAAAGACCGGTCTCAGCAATATATTTTTTTACGTTCGCATTAAACTGTGAAAAAAGTTCAGAACAAAGAATACCTATTTGCTCCATTAAATTTCCGTCCTCCTTTCAAAATTTTGTATAATATGATTGTTTCATACAACAATCATTGTAATATAAAAAAATGATATGTTTATTTCTTCCAAAAGTCAATTACAACAATCTTAAATTTATATTAATAATTGAAAATTTTTTTAATGTATACAATTTGAAATAATTTAAATTATTATTAGAAGTTAATTAAAATTTTTTTTGTGACTGAAATTAAAACAAAAAAGCCCCTATTTTTTTATTAAAAATAGAGGTTTTTAAAATTAATCTTTTAAAAATACATTATAAATTTCGTCTTTTTCCTGTGGAAGGAGTTCTTTTCTTTCACCGTTAAAAGTCACAAATTTTCCACTGTTTGTTATTTTACCAATTAAAGCCGCTTCTATATTATTGCTCTTTAGCAATTTTACAAGATTTTCTCCATCATATGATGTAATAATCATAGATCCGCTTGAAATAAGTCTGAGATAATCAATACCAGCTAATTTTGAAATAATCTTTGTACATTCAATCACAGGAATATCATCTGCAAAAATTTCAACACCTACATTTGAGCATTCAGCAACCTCCCAAACCGCACCCAATATTCCGCCTTCAGTTGCATCATGCATTGCAGTAGCTCCAAAATCTGCTGCAATAATTCCTTCCTTGACGACACTAATCATTGATGAAAGTGATTTTGCTTCATCTATCATTTCAGGTAAGACAAAATTAATAAGCTTATCGGAATAGTCATTTGCAATTATTGATGTACCCTCTATAGCCGCACACTTTGTCATTATTACATCCTGACCGACTTTTGCCCCACCCGATGAAACAAAATTCCTGTTCTTCGTTTTGCAACAACAGTTCCGCTGACAACCGCCTTGTTTACAGCATCGGTAATTTCAGTATGACCGCCAAGCAATTCAATACCAAGCTCGTCATTGCTTTATACGCACCGTTTATTATATCCTGCAAATCTTCTTCAGTGCTATGCTCAGGCAGAAGAGCAGTAAGCGACATACCAATAGGCTCTGCCCCTGCTGAGGCGACATCATTGCAATTGATATGTACAACCAAATAACCCGCATTTGAGCCGGAAGCTGTTATTGGATCAGTTGAAAGGACGCATATTTCACCATCTAACTCAACTGCAGAGCAATCCTCGCCCGTTGATGGTAGCACAATTATATCTTTTCTTTTGCGCTTATTATTATTTATTGGGTTAAGTACAATCCTGTTTAGTATTTCTATCGGTACTTTTCCTGTCTCGAGCTCTTTTTTCATATATTACACTCCGATATATATTACATTTATTCATTGGTTGAAGAAGTTTCATCAACATTGTCGTTTAAATCACTTTCCGTATTAGATGAGCCAGCATCAGACTGCGTATCAGTATCCTGTCCAACAATATTTGTAGGTGTCTCAGTCTCATCCGAAGAAGCACCATCTGTTGAAGTATCAGACTCATTAGGTGTAGTTGGTCCATCCTGTGTTGCCGGTGCAGTTGTATCTTCCGAAGTTGTATCTTCAGGAGTTGTATTTTCCTCCGGTACAGTTGTATTTTCAGGAGTTGTGGTCTCTGATTCTCCTCCGATTACAGGTATCTCACTCTGTACAGGTTCTCGCTTTTTACTGCCTATTGTAACCTCATCGGCCGTAGAAGAATATGTCGATGATGAAAACCAAGTACGGCTCACAAGCTCGCCATTTTCATATACAAGTTTATACGTATCAACCTTAGCTCCTGTTTTACCTTTATATGTTACAACTCTTTCGTCTTCGTACATATTAGGGTCAATCGTTACCTTTTCTGCCGGCTTCGGAATTGTGTAAACCCACACTTTTTCAAAGTCAATCGAATGCCCTGCATCATGAATTTCATGCCCATAAATATTACATACAACCTTATAATTGTCAATATACGCTTCTATATATACAGGATAGTCTGTATCATTCTGAAATCTAAGATTTTTATACGATCCAGCAACCGCAGCATCTCTGCCAAGAGGTACATAACCTACCATAAGAGAATGACAGTGACGTTCCAAAATTTTAAGTTCAGAAAAGATAGCCGCGTTATACATTGTTGTAGTTACCTGACATACTCCGCCTGCAATAGCTGAAACAATTTTGCCGTTCTCAATTACTCCGGCATACTTATATCCATTTGCAGATGTCTGAGGTCCAAGAAGCTTATTCATATCAAAAATATCTCCGGACTGAAGCACAGTACCATTTATTTTCTCACAAGCAACCCTTAAATTTTCATTTCTGTTTGCATCACTTGCAGAAAACGAAGTTGAATATGAGCCCAAAAGAGTCTTTTCATCCTCTTTATTTTCTGATTCAGCCGAAACAGGAGTAATATCATCAAAGCTTCCTGCTTCAAGAGATCCAACAATTTTATCCTTGGTTTTTTCAACATCCATATCAAACTTATATTCGCCGTCCAAATTGTCGGTTTCTTCTTTCATAGCTGAGAGCAAATCTTTTAGAGTTTCTTCATCACACTTGTATTCTAGTGCAATATTTACAGGCTCACTCAGAACTGCTTGAATTTCTTGCTGCTGTTCATCTTCTGTGCCTGTTCTTCCTACTTCTAAAGCATTTTTTACAGAATTCTCAATATCTGCTTCCACGTCTATTACAGAAGTAGGTATTTCTCTAACCTTATCACTAAATACAAGTGCTATGCTTTCAGGTATTTTAAGTTCTGATGAAACCTTTTCTATTGCATCATCTTTGGAAAGACCGCCCACGTCTATGCCGCTGATACACACACCATCGTAGATGGTGTCTTGAGTTTCCTCTGATGTGACTTCTTTGTTTGCACTTGCAATACTTGAGCAAGCCGTCATAGAAAATACTAATAAAAACACAAGAGCCACAGATAATAGTGTTTTAACCTTGCTTAAAGATTTTTTCATTAAATTTCTTCCCCTGTTTAATTTATACATAATTGCCTAATTATTAAAATATTTGAGTAATTATGGTTATACTAGCACAAATATCAGCCTAACACAAGTTAATTCATATGTTTTTTTATACAAATTTCACATGCAGAATATAGTTGCTGAATTATGCTGCAGCATATAATATCTAACAAACAAGCGTGGCTGATTACCACGCATGTTTATTATTTTTTTCTGTTTCTTTTTATATTGGCAAGCTTACTTGCGGATGATTTTACTTCTAACTTATCTTTTGCTTTACTTGTTTCCTTGCTTCCTTTTTTGACTTTAGTTTCTTCTCTTTCCGTTGATTTCTGAACTCTCATCAAGGACTCGCTTTTATTATTTTTAAACCTAAAAATATATATTTTAAGTTTATAAGATGCTTCTGCAATCCTATCTGTTATTTCCGGAAAGCGTCTAAGTAATATATCAATTAAAAGCAGTATTAGTGCAGTTATTACAAGCGGAACAGATATATCCCTCTTAGCATAAGTATCGGGAAGCTCCGAAGAATATACTTCGTCCGGTGATGAAATAAGGCTTATGCCGTCATAGGAAACAAGTTCATCAATAACACCGTTGTCATTTATATTCCTTGTATCATATTCATTAGAGTAGCCGATTATGAAGCCTGTATTATAAACATTTTCTTCACCGTCGGATAAAGTCTCCGTTAAAGTTATAATATAAGCACCCTCAACATCGGTAGGTATTGTTCCTACGAATTCTCCCGGAGCTGACGCACTCATATTTATGTTATATTCTTTGCCCTCTTGTGTAAGCACTGTTGCTGTAACTCCATTTGTTTTAGAATTTACAGGTATTTTGGCTGTAACGGTTGAAATTCCGTCAGATGCTTCTCCTGTCACATCAACGTCATAAATGACATCATTTCTCATTGTATAACTTACAAGGTTTCTAAGAATCTGAGTTCCTTCATCAGAAGCAAGCCAATCATTTGACCATTGCCCGCTTACATCGCTGGTCCATCGCTGCAGTTCTGCCAAGACCGTACTGCCATGTTGCAAGAACAGGTTCTTCTTTGTCGCTTTCCAAAACTACATCAGCTCTGCTTTTTGCTGTTGTGAAACGTATCCATGCAGCATAGGTACAGAGGCAATATTATCGGTTATTTCCGAACTGTCTGCGGCAATGGGATAAAAATCATCATTATTAAGATAATCCTTGCTTGCTATTGTTGTTTCATAAACAAATATCTCAGGGAGACTTGAATACTGGTCAGCAAAATAATAACGACCGCCGCCCTGTTCAGCTATATATTGAAGAAGTTTGGCATCTGCCCCCTGCCCAACAGCTATAGTTGAAATTGTAATGCCGTCTTCTCTTGCCTGATTGAGGAGACTGTCATACCCAGTCTGTTCAGCCTGCCCATCTGTAAGCAGAATTATATGCTTAATTTTTGTATCTGTATCAGCAAGCTTTGTACAAGCCATACGAAGTGCGGGAAGTATACTTGTTCCTCCGCCTGCCTGTATTGTCCCTATTGACTCTCCAATCGAATCAACATTTCCGCCGACCTTTGTCATTTCAACTACCCACTGAGCCTGAGAATCAAATGCAATTACTCCGACCATATCATCGTCTTCAAGCTCCTGAACTCCTCTGAAAGCAGCCTCTTTAGCCAAATCCATACATGAAATGCCCTGTGAGCCGTCAGCCATAGAACCGGAACGGTCAATTACCATTATCATAGACAGGTCTGGATCTTCAGACTGTGTTTTTATATTCATGTCTACAGGAAGAATATCCTCAAGCACTGTACCCGAATATTCTCCCGGACCAAATGAATTTTCACCGCCTGTTACAATGAGTCCTCCGCCTGCGTATTTTACATAGCTTTCAAGAGAGTTAATAAAATCTTCACTAAGATCCTTATATGATGTATCAGCTAAAACCACCGTATCATATGCAATAAGAGAATCATAATTCATGGGTGCCTCTGATGGAGAAGCTGCCACAACATTAAGCTGTGCAGACTCAAGTATTTTCTTCATGTTTTCAGCACTCTCATTACTGCCTATAATAAGCACCGACGGAAGATTCTCTGCATAGCAATAGCCGTATGCAGAATTGTTTTGATAGAATGTATCTTTTTCAGGAGAAATTTCCGCGTGGTATGTTATTCCCCCGCCTTTCACCGCTTTATCCGTAAATACATATCTGTTTTCCCCGTCTTTAAGGCTGATAGTCTCATTAACTACAAGTGAGGTGCCTCTGTAAAGTCTAAATTCTGCCGATTGTGAACCGATAGAGTCAATAATTACATTCACGTCATATTCCATATTTATATTGACATACTGCGGAAGAGAAATTTCCCTTAAACCGGCTTCACTGTCAACAGAATTGCTTATATCATAAATTAATGTCTGTATGTTTTCACTTTTTAACATATTTCTTAGTGAAAGCACATCTCCCTTTGTTTCGGCACCGTCTGTAATTAATACAAGGCGTTTTTTAGTATCGTCATCATATACCGAGGATGCCAGCTTAACTGCCGTTTCAATATTTGTATTTACCTTACCCACAGATGGCGCATCAAGGTTTACAGTCGTATATTCCGTTGTCGGAGGAACAATTGTAGCTGGTCTTGAACCAAATACCGTTACTGCTGTTTTGTCTCCGTTTTTCTTGTTTGACTGTGCCTCATCAATAAACGAAGCAACTTTTTGAGTTGTTGTTTTGGTGCTGTCAGAAATATCAGTAAGAAAAAGAGTTGTGTTGTCCCTTGCCTTATCTACCACAGAAATGCCGCTCATTGAAAAAATAAGTACGATTACAGTCAGTGTCCTTAAAAAAGTACTCATCTTTACATATCTATCACTTTTGACAGTTTTCTTTTTTATCAGCAGAACTGCGCAATTACCAAAACGGGTATAAGTATCAAAGGAAATGCATTATCAGCGTTTAATGCCATGATATTTCACCCACCATTCTACAAGCAGTGCAATAACTGCAATTAAAATTAATACATCCATTATGGCGAGCTCCGCCCTTTGAAGCCGTACCCAGGCTTTGCCTTCCTTATCCTGTCCGAAAAGCGCCTCCAATTCACTTTCGCCTTCTGTTTTAGAATTAACCGCAAGAGTCGTTTCGCTTATATCTCCGTCACTGTCATAAACCGTAACAGTATAAAATCCGGGTTCGTCAGTTTCGCTGTAATCTCTCGCCGGGAACGGTGGTGCAACTGTCCTTTCTTTTCCTTCTGGATTTGTTACAACAATTTTTTCGGCAGATGCATTGACAGCTGTATTTAACTTTTCACCGCAAAATACAGATGTACTGCTGCCTGTCCTCCCGGGTAGGAAATAATCAGTTAAGTTATATATCATTATTGGAAAGTCCTTCAACAAGGGGAGGTCAGAATCATGTATGTCAAAAGCAAAAACACATATTTTTTGACCATTGTTTTCTCCTCTGAATATAAGCGGAGTTGAATCTGCTGAACATTCGGTAACTGCCCATGAAGGTCTGGTTACCGACTTTGCCCTTGATATTATGAACTGTATAGTCCCATCGGAATAAAGTTCAGTATTGCCTTTTGCATATGTGTTAAGCTCGACGCTATCACCTGTATTGATAAACGAATTTCCGCTAGGTGGATTAAGTATAAAAATACCGCCGTCCGTGGGCATTTCATCAGGCAAAATTCCATCAAATATATAAAGGTCATAACCGCTAAGAGCTGTTGTTACCATAGTATCCGATGTCATCTTATAGAGTTCTGTACCCTCAGTAAGCTTAATGGCATTCTCTAAGAATGTATTGCCGTCTGATACCAATAGAATTTTTGATGTAACGGCCTTGTTAACCGAAATATAATAAGTATCATCAGCAGAAAGATTATCTTCTGGTGATAAACTTACAGTTATTTCCGCACTGTCTTTATATATATTTTCAAATACAAGACTTTTTTCCTGCCCTGACGGAATAGTTATTTCACTTAATGTTACCGCAAGATTATCAACATAAACCGTTACTGTCTTATCCGCATCAGTACTTCCGTAATTTTTTACATTTACAAGCACATTTCCTCCGGATGCTGATACAAGCGTAACAGCACAATTAGAAGTATCTTTCCCTGAATAAAAAACATTTGCATCTTCATCAGCAAAATCCCTATCATTATCCGTAAAAATATAAACACCGGCTTCTGTTTTAGCCGCCTCAGATGAAATTATTCCCTCCAAGGTTTCATTGTCTATGCCGCCGTAAGTCTGTTTAATAGAGGAAAGCGCTGACTGCGCTTCTGCCTTATTCGATTCCGAGCCATATACCACATACGGATTTTCACAAGCCGCTACAACTGTTATTCTGCTTAAAGCCGTAGCAGAATTAATAAGCTTGTTAGCCCTGTCCTTAGCATTTTCAAAGCGTGTTTCACCCATATCATCGGCAGACATACTGCTTGAGGCATCTACAACAATTACATAATTATATGCCGTACCAAATGCGGTTATGTAGGGCCTTGCGGCAGCCAAACCGACTGCCGCAGCAGCAACAAGCTGGAGTATTAGAGGCAAGCTCTTTTTTAATTTCTGCCAAGGCTTGCTCTGCACACTCGTATCTGCCGCCCTTTCCCATAGAAAAATACTGGGAACACGTACATCACGCTGTTTTCTTTTAAGCATGTGGAGAATTAATATTGTTGGAGCGCCTATTAATGCAATAAGCCCCAAAGAATTGAAAAAACCCATGATAATCTCCTAAGTTTATTTTTCAAGGCCAGAGAAGTACTCTGCTATTATAGTTTTCATACCGTAAGGTATGTTTCCGTTTTCCGTTTCCTTGAGAGCCTGTTGTTTATATTCACCAACAACTGCACTATAGGGAACGCTCTGACCATTAACACCATCTGATTTGGTTTCGGAATATGTCACTTCACCGTCATCAGTTTGCTGTGACTGAAGCTGTTCTTCTTCACCGTTAAGTCCTGAAGCTGTCATTGTATATATCTTTTCCGGTTCTGTGTGCCCAGAGCCTCTTCCGTCACCGCCTGAGCCGCTGCCACTGCCTCCCGAACCGTTACCGCTGCCATTGCCAGAGCCCTGTCCTGAACCTTGACCATTGCCTTGTCCGGAGCCTTGTCCATCTCCATCTCCGCTTCCTGATCCATTACCGTCTGAACTTCCGTTCTGAGAACCATTGCCCTGTGTTGTTGATGATCCGCTATTGTTAGAAGCAGATGTTGCAGTTTTTCCCGTTCCGTCAGAAGCTTTTGCAAGTGAAGACGCTGTTCTGTTTGAAGCCGAAGATGCTGCTGAGTATTTACTTAATGATGATGAGGCAGCCTGGGATAGTGCTTCTGAAAGCTTATCGGTATCTCCATTTTCTGCCGCTTCAGAAGCTTCCTCCAGAAGTTTTTGCAATTCTTCATCTGTCATTTGGTCTGCAATTTCAGAAAGCTGCTCCGCCAGCTCAGCAAGCTGTTCATCAGTCATATTCTTAAGTTCTTCTGCCAGCTGAGCCATTGCTTTTGAGAGAGCTTCACTGTCATTAAGGTCCATTGCCGATGAAATATCTTTGCCAGCAGAATAATCAGACAGTGCATTCTTAATATTGTTTTTATCCTGCTCCGACTTATTTTCCAATTTTTTTAGTTCCTTTTGAGCATCATTAATAAGCTTTTTAGCCTCTTTTGCATCCTTTGCTTTTTTTAGCTCTTTATTAAGATTTTTAAGTATCTCGTTATACTGCTCTTTAAAGGATTCAGACAGCTGATCGTCTTTATTTACACTTTTCTTTATTTCTTCCGTTTCTTTCAATGCATTCTCCGTAACAACCGTAGGCACATATACTCCTGCATCAGGAGCAAACCCGGTAAGACATGAAGCTGCAAGTATTACGCACAAAACTAATGCGATCCGCTTTGGAAATTTAATTTTATAACTGTCGGAAAGCTTTGTCTTTTTGGCCGTTTCAACTGCATCTTTTATAACAAGCCCTTCCATAGGCGAGTATTCTCCGCCTTTTTTGAGTATGCCATAGGCTGTTATAAGCCTTTCATTACAGCCAAGCTTATCTCCTTCCTCTGCAGCATTGTAATAAGTTACTTTGTACTTTATCAATGCAAGAATTAAACCGACTGCAACAGAAACGGCTGTTATTGCTAAGCAAATTAGATTTCTATTTGGAATATGAGCAAACTTAGAAACAACAAGTATTATAAAATCAATTGCAATGCCTGCTGCCAAAGTCTGCATAAGCCTTAGTATTAGGTTGTTTATTACTATTTTATTTTTTAGGGGTTTGAGAAGTCTTTTAAGTTCCTTCATACAAATCATCCTTTTTTTGAAATTTTCCTAAGTCTAATAGATGCAAGAAACAAAAATAATACAATTATAATTAATAGAGCAACAGCATTTATTACCCACATGGGTGTTGAAATAGTTATTGGTTGATATGTCTGTCCCCAGTAATTATTATAGTCAAGTATACGAAACATTAATGTATTGCCTGTCTGCTGACAAATTATACTTATAAGTCCAACCGCAGGGTTTAGTGCCAATAGAATAATCCTGAAAACTACGGGAAGGGTGCCTTGATAATAACTGCCGTACACAGAACATGCAATAGCATATATTACAATTGTAGCACCTACAAGAACACCGATTACAATATATGTAAATACCATTGAAATTACAGTTCTCTTGAATATAGTTGAAAAGAATATTGATATTGCACCAAAAGCACCGCATATGAGAAGCATATACCCGGTTACCGCAAGAATATATACTGCACTTGTTCCGCCGAAATACATTATGAGTGCAAAAATCGGCATTGTAGCAACAATCATAAGCACAATAATAGAAAGTCCTGAAATAAATTTACCAGCTACTATAGAAAAAGGTGACATCTTTGTTACAAGAAGCAAATCTAGTGTCTGTCTCTCCCTCTCACCGCTTATACTGCTTGCTGTAAACGATGGTGTCATAAGCAAAACAAGTACGAGCTGCAGTACAGTAAGCCCAATGTATACATTCACCATTTCCGATGGATCAAAGCTGGCATTATATGAGTTATACATAAGCTGCCATATAGCTATTGCAGCAACTGCAGTTACAACAAGAATATATCCTGCAACAGCATAGAATATTTTCCAGTTCCTTAATGATGTTTTTGCCTCTCGACGAACTACAGGATTAATCATTTTTTTCGCCTCCTGTTACAGTCATAAATATTTCTTCAAGATTTCCTCATTCTCACTGAATGAATAGACCGGTATGCCATTCATAACTATATTGCGAAGTATGTCCGTAAGGTCATTGTCTTTACCTTCAAATACAAACTCAACGTTATCGGCATTTTCTGTTATTTCTTTTACACAAGACTGTTCCTTCAAAAGCTTTATAAGTACCTCTTTGGCTGAATTAAGCTTGACTTTAACAACTCTCTTTTTGTGTAGCTTACCCATTATTTCATTAACAGTCCCTTGAGTAACAAGCTTACCTTTATCAATTATTCCTATTTCCGAGCACATTTCAGCAAGTTCGGGAAGAATATGTGAGCTGATAACAATAGTTTTGCCCATTTCTCTGAGTTGCTTAAGCACTTCCTTAATTTCAACCCTTGCTCTGGGATCAAGACCTGATGCAGGCTCATCAAGTATAATTAAATCAGGATCATGTATAAGACTTCTTGCAAGACACAGTCTCTGTTTCATACCTCGTGAAAGCGAATCAACATATGTATCTTTTTTATCCGATAAATCTACTATTTCTAAAAGATTGTCAATGAGTGCTCCTCTTTCGGCATAAGGAATATAATATGTTCCGGCATAAAAATCCATATATTCGCTTACCTTAAGGTCATCATATACACCGAAAAAGTCAGGCATATACCCAATTTTATCTCTTATTCTTTTTGGTGTTTTCAGAATATCTTCACCGTTAATATATATACTTCCGGAATCAGCCTTAAGTAGCCCTGCCATAATCTTCATAGTGGTTGTTTTGCCGGCACCGTTTGGACCAACAAAACCAAATATTGAGTTTTCGGATATATTCATTGACAGCGAATCAAGAGCAGTAAATTTCCCATAATTCTTATGAAGTTCAAGTATCTCCGGCATTATTTATTGCCTCCTTTCAGACTTACCTTTGGAAGTGTAATATAAGTATCCGAGTATACATCGGCATAAAGCTTAAACACTCCATCATCAGAAATATAAGCTGAGGCATTTCCGTTTAAGTCAGCAGTTGCAATTGGTTCATAACTGCCTGTATCATAGTTATAAACCATAGGATCTCCACTGAAAGCATCATAGTTTTCCCAATTTACAGCTATCGAAGTTACGTTTCCGCAGTTTTTCAAATTATATTCACATGTTACATTTTGTGAAGACATTGTATAGAGCTGGTAGTAGTTAATATCCCAATAGGTTTGTTCACTTTCATTATTAAGGTATATCTGGTCAGCAAATATGTAGCCTTCCGGAATATTATAGCTGCTTGATTTAGAAAGATCTGTTTTAAAATCTTTTACATACATGTTTTCCCAGTTTTCATTAGTGGCCTTTCCATTGAGTTTCTTTTCACCTTCAATAAGGTTCTTTTCACTGAACGCAATAACTGAAACATCTATGCCGTTTTCTCTTAAATCATAGCTGTATTGATAAGCCATTGAATTAAAAAGATTATATCTCTGCTCTAATTTATAAGCCTCTGTTGCAGATACACCCTTTCTAAATATCATACTGTCCTGATATTCATTTTCATCAAGCCCATAGAACATCTGGCGTATCAACTGGTAACCGTTATCCATCCATTTCTGATATTCTTCTGCTGCAAGAGGAACACTGACATCAATTGTTTCACCTGCCGCAATATATCCAACCTTTTGATATTGTCCGGCAAAGCCAACAATAACATCCATTAAGTCAGCATCCATATTATTTGTAATTTTGCCTACTAAATTTGAGCCTTCAACCGTAAAGCTGCCATCTATTCCATCCTCTGATTCAGATGGAATTGCAGTATTTATAATATTTGACTGCCATGATGACTGATCAAAATATGTAACGGCTGTTGATGTATCATCTGTTTTAACAGCATATAAGCACTTATCAATATCTGAACTTGAAGCATTATAGTTATCATAGTAATAGTAATCGGAGTTATCATTTATAAACAATTTGTCATTTATTGCAAGTGTTACATCACCTTTGTCAGGAGTTCTAATTCCTAATGAAACGCTTGTTTCAGGACTCTTTGAATTGAAATTCGTATAGCTCATAAAGTTAAGCAAAGCATCTTTCTGATAGCTGGAAGCACTTATTATAAAAATGGCACCTGTAAATATAACAGCTATTGCCGGAATAACAATCCAACCTTTTTCTCTTTTATCCTTTTTCTTAAGAACCAAATAGCAAATCGGTCCAACTATAATGATATATGCAAACAGTATTCCTATAAGAGTTGTAAGCTGACTTTTCTCAATAGACGGAAGTCTGTTTATTGAATTTATCTGATTTGGATAATAATTATAATTTCTGCTGGCAGAAAATTTACCCGGAAGTATATTTCTGTAATAAACAGACAGATAATCAACAATGCCATTCATTGAAGTAACAGGATCCTCACCAAGCTCATAGCTGTGCACAACTATTTTCCCGTCACCTTCATCAAGCAATTGTGTCAATGCTTTTCTGTTTTCTGAATCCAAAACCTCTGCATTGGGAATAGAGATATCTGCAATATTTGCCGTACCGCCAAAACATACTGCTTTATCGTATCCGTTTAAACTAAAGTTAAATACACTATCAAGACCTTTAAGTGTCTTTTCAGCGTTAAGACCTGTACCAATAACAAGCAAACCGCCTTTATCAACCCAATTCAAAAGAGCTGATTTTTGACTGTCCGAGAAAGATTCCGAATGAAAATCATCAATTATAATTGCGCCGAATGCCTCAAGCATTTCGGAACTGTCCGGGAATGAGTCCCCATTTAAAAATGTAACATAATTTGTTGAATATGATTTGCCTGTGTTAGTATAAATATCTTCGCCGATATAAAGATTTTTGAGATAATCAAGAGAATTTGATTTAGTATCGGTAACTACAGCGGTCATTACCTGCTCCGGTGTATATGGTGTTACAGCAGGGTTTGCTGAAGCAACAACATTTCCTGACTCATCATATACTTTTACGTTCATATATGTTGCAGCAGCCTCAGGGAATACAGTAAACTTATACTCTCCTGCACCTCCTGAATTAAGGTCAACATCCTGTTCATATAATATGTAAGAACCGCTCTGATACATAGTTTTTATTGTAGAAAATACTTTTACACTAACTTTGCCTTTAAAATCCTCACCGTTATTATAAAGTGTTACTTTAACTGGAGTTTGTCGGTTAATCATAAAAACTCCGTCGTAACCGACCTCTGCATTTAATTCCAGAGACTCACTTGAAACTGCCGCATCTTCTTCCGATATCTGTGTAGTTTCTGTTTCCGGTGCACCACCCTCAGCGTATGACACAGAAGTGGTTGTTTTACCATAGTACATAGGCATTGCATTAGCTGTGAATCCAAATAACGGTACGACAAAGCTCAGCACCAATGCAAATATCAATACAATTGCAATTACTGCCGCAGCTCTCCTCTTTCCGTTTTTGATTTCGTTTTTCTTCATTAATTACACCTCCCAATGATGTAAGCAGTCTGTCTAAAATCTTCCATGCCCAGACTAATAACTTTGTAAATATTATACTTTCACTGATAATATAAAAGCCATTAAGTAATTCTTAAATTTAAAATAAGATTATAATAACAGCGTTCAAACAATAAATAATACTAAAAAAGTACAAACAAAAAAGGGATATTAACAACTCAACATCCCTCTGGTCGGCTATATCCTTTTAAATCTTTTAGCAACCTTTTTCCCAAGTGATAAAACACACATTTCCATATACTCAGCATATGTTATTGGTTCGTTAAACGCTAAAGTTTGGAGCTTAACCCCATCGGCATTAATATTGCTTATATCTGTTTCATTAATTCCATTTCTTAAATAAAAGTTTTTTCTGGAAAGCCTCTGTGCATTATTAGGTGCATTCTCTTCGGGTATTTCAATTTCTAACACAAGCCTTTTGTTCGTATAGCGTTCTTTAAATATCTTAAGAGTCTCCGTTCCAAGTCCTTCTCCTCTAAATCTATCTGATATTGCAAAATAATCCAGCAAAACTATATCCTTATAAAGCACTGTTATAATAAGTCCCTTATATTGCCCATTCTTTGATATTGTAAGTACTTCAGTAATATTTTCCTTTTGCTGTCTTACTATTCTTGAAAAAGATTTTCTTTCCGCAATCGGAAATGCCTTCTTATATAAATACTTAATCCTTTTTAACTGACTTTTATTTGCTTTCTTTAATAACATTTTTCCCACCTATTTATTTTTGTATTTTTATCCCAAGCTCTTCTAAAAACGGAGATATCCTAGTATACTCACCCATACCTGAATTTGTATACGTCGAAAGTATAAGCCTATCCTTTGCCCTTGTCAGTGCGACATAAAACAGACGCCTTTCCTCCTCAGTATCGCCTCTTATCTTTGCGGAAGCGTTCGGCATAACCATATCAATTAAAGACGGTACAAAAACAGTACCAAATTCCAGTCCCTTTGCAGAGTGCATAGTTGTCAAAGTGACTGCATCATCATTCTTTTTTGGGACTGATGCATTTGATATTTTCCAGCTGTAATTTGCCAGTTTCTTCTCGAAAAGTGTTAAGTCATCAAGTTCCTTACCTACTGTAAGCACTTCTCGACTATTTGCCTAAGAAAAGCAGTACTGCATTTTTTATATGCCGAATAATCCTCCAAATATCGCTCATAGTCCGATTCGGAATAAATAAACATAAGCTGCTGAGAACCTTTTTTCCGTCTGGCAATCTGAACTGTATTATATAAATGTTCCATGTTTTTTCTCGCTGTGCCGTTTAACTCATCGGCATTCATTACATTATAAAACACAGAACCGCTCAAGGTATCCGCCTTTAACAGCACCTGCTTGCTTACCATTCTTCCCGGCTTGTTCACTATTCTAAAAAATGCGTCATTATCATCTGTATTGAAAACAAATTTCACATACGCACAAATGTCTTTTGCAATCCAATGATCATAAACATTATATACATTATCTTTGAGATAATATGGAACTCCTCTCAATATCAGCCTGTGGGCAAAAGCATTTGATGCCAGATTATTTCGGTAAATAATTGCCATATCACCATAAGGTATACCGTACTTGTCATGATACTCACATATTTTGTCCGCTATTGCGTCAGCCTCATCGGCAGAACTGTTATTAATCAAAAGCTCAGCTGTTTTACCGCTTCTCCCTGTTCCGCTTATGTTTTTTGTAAACCGCTGTTTGTTATTAGCTATTAGTTTTTCACTTATTTTTATTATCTGATCTGTAGAACGATAATTTGTATCCAGATATACTTTTCCGCAGCCCTGGAAATCCTTAACAAAACTCTGCATAAAATTTGGACTTGCACCCCTGAAGCCATATATACTCTGGTCATCGTCCCCGACAGCTACAACATTGTTTTTAGGCGATGCGAGCATTTTTATGCATTCATACTGTGCTCTGTTTATGTCCTGAAATTCGTCTATAAGAATATAATCATATTTATCTCTCTGCTTATTTAAAAACTCAGGTTCGGAATTAAGCAGGTTATATGTACCCGTCATCATGTCATCAAAATCTATTTTTTCATTGCGTTCTTTATATGCTTCATATACTTTGAATATCGCCCAGAATTCATTTTTTGCCATATCTCTTGGTTCAAATTTATCCGGAGTCTGCAAATCATTTTTTATAAGTGATAAATTTAGTAAAAAAGTATCTGTTGTTTCCTCTATATCATCACATTCAGAACAAAAATCCTCAACAGCATGCTTAATAAAATTTCTTTTGTCTGTCTCTTTAATAATACTGTTTAGGCTAAAGCCAAAAAACTCCCGCAGCATTCTAAAAAACAGCGCATGAAATGTTGAAAAATGAACTCCACCGCTGTCTTTTGAAATATTTCTGTCGCGCATTTCCATTTCAAGGGCAGTGGCCTTTGTAAAAGTAATAGTCAAAATACGTTTGGGGTCAACTTTATATATTTGTGTAAGGCAGCGTATTCTGTTTATTATTACAGTGGTCTTACCGCTTCCGGGTCCCGAAAGCACCAAAAGAGGACCGTCTTTATGCCTGACTGCCTTAATCTGTTCACTATTCAGCTTCTTAATTTCTCCCATACCTTGACCTCCGCATTTCATTGATTATAGCATAAAACAATTTTAGGGGCAAACAGCATGCCGTGATTTAGTGATTTAATTATTTAAAGCATTAAATTTGTCTTGCTTTTTGTTTTATTTTGTATTAGAATTTTTTGTAATGACATTATTTTTGCACATAAGTGCAGTACTAAGGGAGTGTTTTAATGATTTCTGATGAAATGATTCAGCTGGTTAACGGAAGCTCTGCTATTAGGGCTATGTTTGAAGAGGGAAAAAAGCTTGCATCTATTTATGGTGCTGAAAATGTATATGACTATTCACTCGGAAACCCATCTGTTGATCCGCCTAAAGAAGTTAAAGAGGCTATAATAAAAATTCTTGATACAGAAGCGCCTACTTTTGTTCATGGATATACAAACAATTCAGGATATGAGGACGTTAGACAAGCTGTTGCCGAATATACTAACAAAACATATGGAACAAATTTTTCACTCGACAATGTTATTATGACTAACGGTGCAGCAGCAGCACTTAATATCATTTTCAGATGCATATTAAACCCCGGTGATGAAATAATTACATTTGCTCCATTCTTTACTGAATACAGAAATTATGTTTCAAGCTATGGCTGTAAACTTGTAGTTGTACCGGCCAATATAGAAACATTTGAAGTTAATTTTGATGAATTTGAAAAAATGATTACACCTAAAACAAAGGGTGTCTTAATAAACACACCTAACAATCCTTCAGGAGTTGTTTATTCAGAAGAAACAATCAAAAAAATAGCGGCTGTCATGGAGAAAAAACAGGCTGAGCTTGGTACAGATATTTATCTTATTTCTGATGAACCATATAGAGCTCTTGTATACGAAAACATAGAGGTTCCTTTTGTAACTAAGTATTACAAGAACACATTTGTAGCATACTCGTTCAGCAAATCACTTTCACTTCCGGGTGAACGTATAGGATATCTCATAGCGAACTCTGAAATGGCAGATTTTGAAAAAATGACATTTGCGCTTAATGTTGCAAACCGTGTTGCAGGTTTTGTTAATGCCAATTCTCTTTTCCAACGTGTTATTCCGTACTGCCTTGACTGCAAGGTTGATATCGAAATTTACAATCGTAACAGAATTGATTTGTACAACAAGCTTATTGAGCTTGGTTTCAAATGTGTTAAGCCTGTCGGAGCATTTTATTTATTCCCTCAGACACCTATTGAAGATGATGTTGCATTCTGCAATGCCGCAAAAGAATATAATCTTCTTCTTGTACCCGGAAGCGGATTCGGATGCAAAGGTCACATGCGTTTAAGCTACTGTGTATCTCATGACACAATAATCAATTCATTCCCCGCATTTGAAAAACTTGCAAAAAGATTTATTAAATAACTAAAAATAATGGTGAACATCAAAAGATGTTCACCATTTTTATTTTAATTAATTAATGATTTTACCTCATGAGCCTCAATAAGCTTAACATCAGGATTTTTATCTGTAAATGCATTTAATGTATACTGATTTGCGAACAGAATAAGAGGTCTGTGGAAATGGTCAAACACCAATGTGCTTCTTGTGTTCAGCAGTTCCTTAATATCTTCTGTTTCCATATCAAGTACCCATCGGGCTACACTAAAATCAAGATTTTCCATCCTTATCTCTGAATTATACTCATTGCTGAGTCTGTATTCAAATACTTCAAATTGGAGCTGTCCTACTGCACCAAGAACTACCTCATTATACTCATTTGTATATACCTGAATAGCTCCCTCCTGTGCAAGCTGTTCAACACCCTTCTGGAATTGCTTTGCCTTCATAGTATCAACGGGTCTGACACGCATAAAAAGCTCTGGCGGGAATGTCGGCAACGGTTCAAAATATATTTTTTCCTTGCCGTCCGTAAGTGTATCTCCTATCTGATAGTTGCCTGAATCATATATTCCTATTATATCTCCAGCATATGCAATATCTACTGTTTCACGGTCATTTGCCATAAGCTGTGTTGACTGAGCAAGCTTCATCTGTTTTCCCGTCCTAGTAAGAGTTACGTTCATACCTCGCTCAAAAACACCTGAGCAGATACGCAAAAATGCAAGTCTGTCACGGTGCGCCGGGTTCATGTTTGCCTGTATCTTGAAAATAAATCCGCTGAAATAATCATCTGTAGGCAAAACCTTGCCTGTAGTCGTTTTTCTGGCACCAGGAGCAGGTGACATTTCTAGGAAATGTTCAAGGAATGTTGTGACACCAAAGTCTACCAATGCAGAGCCAAAGAAAACAGGGGAAAGCTTACCGCAGTCAATAAGTTCTTTGTCAAACTCATTGCCGGCACCATCAACAAGTTCTATTTCGCTCCTGAGTATATCAAGGTTGGCATCACTTATTACACCCTCAAGTTCACTTCCGAATATGCCTTTTTCACCAAGCTGAATTTTCTTGTTACTGCGATACAGCAGAACATAGTTATTAAGTCTATTGTAAATACCTTCAAAAAGCTGTCCGCTGCCGATTGGCCATGTAACAGCTACTGACGGAAGGCCGAGAGCTTCCTCCAAGTCCTCCAAAAGTTCAAGCGGATCTTTTGCCTGTCTGTCCAGCTTATTAATAAACGTAAAAATAGGAATGCCACGCATACTGCATACCTTAAAAAGTTTCTGAGTCTGTGCCTCGACACCTTTAGCTGAGTCAATTACCATTACAGCACTGTCGACTGAAGTAAGGATACGATATGTGTCCTCTCCAAAATCATTATGACCGGGTGTATCCATAATTGAAACAACCTTGCCATTATACTCAAACTGCATTACCGATGAGGTAACAGAAATACCTCTTTGTTTCTCTATCTCCATCCAGTCGCTCTTTGCGGCCTTGCCTGTCTTACGGGCCTTTACAGAGCCGGCTTCACGAATAGCACCTCCATGGAAAAGAAGTTTTTCCGTCAGCGTTGTTTTACCAGCATCGGGGTGGGAAATGATGCCGAAAATACGTCGTTTATTTATTACTTCAACACTAGTTGATGACATTTCTTTTTTCCTTTCATTACTAATATTAAGACGGTTGACTACATCAAACCAACCATATTTGCATAGCAGACAAATTTTACCTCTGTTTATTAACAGACTTATTTTTTATGCTATTTAATAATTTTTTATCTTTATCACTTAGATTGGCATTCTCTAATAAATCAGGTCGCTTATTATACGTCCTTTCAAGGGACTTTTCCCTTCGCCATTTATCTATATTGGCATGATGCCCGGAAAGCAGTATATCAGGTACCGGTTTATCCAAAAACACCGGCGGTCTTGTGTACTGCGGATACTCTAAAAGTCCATCAGTAAAGCTCTCATTTTCAAAGCTTTCCTCTTTGCCAAGAACACCCGGTATGAGCCTTGATACCGCATCAATGATTGTAACAGCAGCAATCTCCCCACCAGTTAAAACAAAGTCACCGATAGACACCTCATCTGTTACTATTTCTTCAATAACACGCTCATCAATTCCTTCATAATGTCCGCACAAAAGCATTAAATTCTTTTCTTTTGCAAAGTCTTCTGCCATGCTTTGGTCAAATTTTCTGCCCTGCGGCGTAAGGTATATAACTCGCATATCTCCAGCTTTGTCTTTAACACTATTATAGGCATCATAAACAGGCTGAGGCTGCATGACCATGCCTGCACCTCCGCCGTATGGGTAATCATCAACATGCCTATGCTTGTCCTTTGAAAAATCCCTTATATCAACAGCATCAATACCGATAATATCTTCTTTAATTGCTCTGCCTATAACACTGTGAGAAAGTGTTTGATTTATCATTTCAGGAAAAAGAGTAAGTACATAAAAATCAAGTACGCTCATTATTCTCTCAGCCCTTCCAAAAGCTTTACAATCATTTTTCCGTTTTCAATATCAACAGAAAGTATACACTGTTTTATTGCTGGTATAAGCAGTTCTTTTCCGCCTGTTGCCTCGCCGACTACAGAATACACATCATTGGCTCCGGTAGTATATACATCAGCAATTTTGCCCAAATATTCATCTTCGTCCGTATATACATCAATATCGTATAAATCCCTTGTATAATACTCATCCTTACCTAAAGGCAATGCTTTGTCCTCAGTAATAAGTATTCTGTCGCCCTTTAGCTTTTCAGCATCATTTATATCATTATATTCTTCAAGTGTAAGGAGAACAAAGTTCTTATGATAAGCAACTCTGCTTACCTTACAAACCTTTTTTCATTTTTATGCTCTACAATTACTTCTTTAAGCAGGCCAAAACGAGTTGGATCGTCTGTTGTCGGGAATACCCTTAAGGTTCCCTTAATGCCATGTGTACCTGCTATTTTCCCAATTTCAAAATAATTTTCCATCTGCACTCTCCAAAATGGCATAAAATTTTATATGTTTACATTTGAAAAAAGGCTAGAAGTAACCTTCTAACCCCAAATTCGTTAAAAACGTACTGCTGTTAAGTGGATACAAGCTTTGCTTGTATTCACTTACTGTACTATCTCAACTACAATTCTCTTATCTTCATGAACTGCAGCTGCCTTTACAACAGTTCTGATAGCCTTGGCAATTCTGCCTTGCTTGCCGATTACCTTACCCATATCTTCCGGTGCAACCTTAAGCTCAAGAATTATTGAGCGGTCGCCTTTAACCTCCGATACTGTAACCTGTTCGGGATTGTCAACAAGATTTCTGGCTATGACTTCCAATAACTCTTTCATAGCGATACCTCCGAATCAAACACGGATTACTCGATTACTCCAGCTTTTTTTAATAAAGATTTAGCTGTTTCAGACATCTGAGCACCCTTACCAATCCATTCCTTAGCCTGGTCTGCATCAACCTTTAATATAACAGGCTCTTTTGTAGGATCATAGTATCCGATTTCAGCAATTGACTTACCGTTTCTTGATGTTCTCTGGTCAGCAACTACGATTCTATAAAACGGTGCCTTCTTAGCTCCAAGTCTTTTTAATCTGATTCTTACCATAGTTAATTTCCTCCTGTAAATTTTAAC
This sequence comes from Candidatus Metalachnospira sp., assembly GCA_040767305.1. GTDB lineage: Bacteria > Bacillota > Clostridia > Lachnospirales > Anaerotignaceae > Metalachnospira. Next base: position 283,676 of record JAXGOV010000002.1, read on the forward strand.
TTTTAAATTCTATGAGTGTATTTATATTACGCCTTTGGCGTTAATATCTGGTTAAGCAACAAAGCTTTATCTAAAAAGACCGGGCATTTTAAACTTTCCTTTTTTACCCTTGCCCATCATATTCATCTGCTTCATCATTTTTTTCATTTCTTCAAACTGTTTTAGCAATCTGTTAACCTCTGCAATAGTTCGGCCGGAACCATTGGCAATACGTTTCTTTCTTGGTCCGTTAAGTATTGCAGGATTATTTCTTTCTTCTTTTGTCATTGACTGAATAATAGCCTCAACATGTGCCATATCCTTGGGATTAACCTCAACATCCTTGAGATTATATTGGCTCATACCCGGTATCATACCAAGCAAGTCCTTAAGCGGTCCCATCTTCTTAATCTGCTGCATTTGTTCAAGAAAATCGTCCAATGAAAATTCATTGTTACGCATCTTCTGTGCCATTTCCGCAGCTTGTTTCTCGTCATAGTTCTGCTGAGCTTTTTCAATGAGTGAAAGTACATCTCCCATGCCGAGAATTCTTGAAGCCATACGGTCAGGGTAAAATGGTTCTAAATCCTCCATTTTTTCACCCATACCAATATATTTAATAGGCTTTCCTGTAACACTTCTTACCGAAAGTGCCGCACCGCCTCTAGCATCGCCGTCAAGCTTTGTAAGCAATATACCATCTATACCAAGCTGTGTATTAAAGCTTTCAGCTACTGTAACTGCATCCTGACCTGTCATTGCATCAACAACAAGAAGGATTTCCTGCGGTCTTACTTCAGACTTTATGTTCTGAAGCTCCTCCATAAGTTCTTCATTAATATGAAGTCGGCCTGCAGTATCTATAAGAATAACATCATGTCTGTTTTTCTCGGCATAAACAACCGCTTCCTTTGCTATCTCTACAGGGCTTATTTTATCACCCATTTCAAAAACGGGTATATTATAGTTATTACCTACAACCTGCAGCTGCTTAATAGCAGCAGGTCTGTAAACGTCACAGGCTACAAGCAAAGGATTTTTTCCCTGCTTGCGAAGAAGTCCTGCATGTTTTCCGGATGTGGTTGTTTTACCTGCACCCTGAAGTCCAACCATCATATAAATAGTCGGCGGTTTATTTGAAAATGTAAGCTTGCTCTGGGCTGAGCCCATAAGCTCAATAAGCTCTTCATTTACTATTTTAATAACCTGCTGACCGGGAGTAAGGCTTTCCATAACCTCTACACCGACAGCACGTTCATTTACCTTATTAATAAATTGCTTTACTATTTTATAGTTTACGTCCGCTTCAAGAAGAGCCAGCTTAACCTCTCTCATTGCGTCTTTAACGTCTTTTTCGGTCAGCTTACCTTTGCTTCTTAGCTGTTTGAACACATTCTGCAGCTTATCGGACAAATTTTCAAAAGCCATATATTATCCTCCGTCATTCAGTTATTTCATCAACAGCCCCTCTTATTTGTTCAACGATTTTAACAGCATCATCTGACAAACCGTTTTTCTCTTCAAGTTCATCAATAAGTCTTCTTATTCGCTTTGCAGAGTTCCTGTTTGCCATGAATTTATCTACAAGTTTAAGCTTATCCTCATAATCGGAAAGAATCTTTTCCGTCCTTTTGAGCTGGTCACGGACTGCCTGACGGCTTATATCAAGCTCGCCTGCAATTTCTGAAAGTGACATATCGTTCTGATAAAATAATTCGTATATTTCCTTCTGCTTATCGGTAAGCAATTCACCGTAAAAATCAAAAAGCAGGGTAGTTTTTAAAATATCCATTGAACGCCTCCGCAGAAATTATTAAACTACGGCTGTAAAGCTTTTTTACTTTACCTGTGATATTCTAATACATACCCTTCTATTTGTCAAGTGTTTTTACTTTACATATTATAAATTTTATAAGCATACATAAATATTTTTTACCAGCATTCTCAATTGTATCCGTTCTATTTTATAGATAGCAAATTATTGACATATGTTCAGAACAAGAGTATTCTTAAATCTAAGAGGTGATTGAAATGGCTCGACCCCCTAAGTGCAGATCAATATGTTCAATGCCCTTGGTAAAAGAATTTGGTCCGCTGGATTTTGAAAGCACAGAAATCATTATATTGAATATTGATGAATACGAGGTCCTGCGCCAGCTTGACTATGCGCACTTTACGCAGGAGAAATGTGCCAGCAGAATGAACGTTTCACGCACAACAGTCACCAGAATGTATGAAAGTGCCAGAACTAAAATTGCAGAAGCAATTGTTACCGGCAAAAAAATTATTATTGAAGGCGGAGATGTACTCGTATGCAGTAGTCCAAAAGCCGAATGTGCCCATGAACCATTATGCTGTCATCGTCTCAATAGTAATAATAAATAAAGGAGGATACAAATATGGATAACAAAGCTACAGTGTCGGCTGAAGAAATTTCAAGGCTAAAAGGTCTTGGATTGCTTCGTGACAAAACAACTGAGGATTGTTTCAATGCCAGAGTAATTACAGGCAACGGAATGGTTTCAGCTGATGAAATTAGGGTAATCGCAAAAGCAGCGGAACTTTACGGAAACTCTAAAATGTGTATGACAACACGTCTTACTATCGAAGTTCAGTGTATTCCATATAAAAATGTAGATGCATTCATTGCTTTTCTTGCTGAAAACGGACTTGAACCCGGCGGCACGGGCCCTAAAGTTCGACCGGTTGTATCATGCAAAGGAACTACATGCCAATATGGTCTTATTGATACATATGGCCTTTCAGAAGAAATTCATGAAAGATTTTACAAAGGCTATCATCAAGTAAAGCTTCCTCATAAATTTAAAATAGCTGTTGGCGGATGTCCGAACAACTGTGTGAAACCTGAGCTTAATGACTTAGGCATAATTGGACAGAAGGTTCCTACTGTTGATGTTGAAAAGTGCCGTAACTGCAAAGTATGTCAGGTTGTAGAGGCTTGTCCAATAAAAATTGCTCATATTGAAGATGGCAAAATCCGTATCAATAAAGACGAATGCAACAACTGCGGAAGATGTGACGGCAAATGTCCGTTCGGCGCTGTTGGTGATTACACATATGGCTACCGTGTATTTATCGGCGGCAGATGGGGTAAAAAAACAGCCCAGGCCAAACCCCTTTCAAAAGTATTCACAGACAAAGAAGATGTTCTTGATATTATTGAAAAAACAATCAATTATTTTAAGGATAATGGCGCAGCTGGCGAGCGTTTTGCAGATACAATCAATAGAATTGGTTTTGAAAATGTTGAAAAAGCTCTTCTTGGCAATTGACAAAACAAGGCACGGAATAAATCCGTGCCTTTAATTTTTTATTTTTCAAACAATGCTTTTGCAAATTCACTTGGATTAAATGGCTGCAAATCTGCTATTCCCTCACCAACACCAATGTATCTTACAGGGATATTAAGTTCATTCTTAATCGAAATAACAATACCGCCCTTTGCAGTTCCGTCAAGCTTTGTAAGCACAAGGCCTGTAATATCAGCAACCTCATTAAAAAGCTTTGCCTGCTGTAATGCATTCTGTCCCGTAGTCGCATCCAGCACAAGGAACACTTCTGTATTAGCCTCAGGATATTCACGATTAATTACTTTGGCAATCTTTTTAAGCTCGTCCATAAGGTTTTTCTTATTATGAAGTCGGCCTGCAGTATCACAGATAAGTACATCTGTCTTGCGATTCTTTGCCGCATTTACCGCATCAAATACAACAGCCGCCGGATCTGAATTTTCTTCATGACAGATTACATCTACCTCTGAACGCTCACCCCAAATTTTAAGCTGATCTATTGCAGCAGCACGGAATGTGTCTGCCGCTGCAAGCATAACCGTTTTACCTTCCGCTTTATAATTTGCAGCAAGCTTTCCTATTGTAGTTGTTTTTCCTACTCCGTTTACACCAATAACCAATAATACTGTTGGCGGTGTAATATTAAACTCTCCGTCAGTTCCCTCTTCAAGTATTTCTCTGATTTCATCCTGAAGCAGATCAATAATAAGCGCAGGGTCTTCGACATGCTCTTTTTTGACTCTCTTTTTTAGATTTTCTATAACCTTCAGAGTAGTATCGACACCAAGGTCACCCATAATAAGAGCTTCCTCCAGTTCATCAAACAATTCATCATCTATCTTAGTAAATCCGCCGAGTACAGCCTCAATACCTCCAAAGATACTTTTTTTTGTTTTAGAAAGCCCATCTTTTAGTTTTGCAAAAAATCCAAGCTTTTGAGGCTCCTGTTCTGATTCTTCAACTTTTTCATCTATTGAATCTTCTGTTTCTACCTCTTCTGACTCTTTATTTTGTTCACTTATATCATTCTCATTTTCTTCAATAACATCCTCATTTTCCTGCTCATTTTGAACAGCCTCGGTTGTATTTACTTCTTCAGTATTGCTATTGATAACGCATTCTGTAACATTATTGTTTATTTCTTTTTCGATTTTAGTTACGTTTTCAACAACTTCACTTACCACATCATCAGATACATGCTCGTTTGTTTCTTCTTCAATTTCAACAGCTACGTCTCTAACTATCTGCTCAACGCTTTCTTCTGCAGAAGTCTCTGCGGACACTGAATCAGAGTCAGCCTCCAATCCAGCTGTTTCGTCAACTGCTTCGTTATTTAATTCTTCTGTGTTGTTATCGCGATATTCCTTTCCCTTAAGGAAATCAAAAAATCCCATTACAATTTCACTCCTAACAAAACTTCTTTATCTGGCATTTTGTCTGACTGCCTCATCAAACTTAACTGACACTATTTTAGATACGCCGGCCTCCTGCATTGTTACGCCATAAAGCACATCTGCCGACTCCATTGTTCCTTTTCTATGAGTAATTACAATAAACTGAGTATCGTCGGAAAAGCGCTGCAAATAATCACCAAAACGCAATACATTTGCATCATCCAACGCTGCCTCTATCTCATCAAGAATACAGAACGGTGAAGGCTTCATTTTCAAAATAGAGAACAATATTGCAATTGCCGTTAACGCCCTTTCCCCGCCTGACAAGAGCATCATGCTTTGAAGATTTTTTCCCGGCGGCTGTGCAATTATATCAATTCCCGACTCAAGGACATCGTCCTCTTCCGAAAGCTTAAGATATGCACGTCCACCGCCGAACATTTCACGGAACACCTCATTGAAGTTTTCCGAAATTACTTCAAGCTTCTCCTTAAACTGCTTTTCCATAAGCTTAGACAAGTCTTTAATTATACCTTTCAGCTTTTCTTCGGCAGATATTATATCTGTTCTCTGCTTAGATAAAAACTCGTATCGCTCCTTTGTTTCGGTGTATTCTTCTACAGCATTTACATTTACTGCACCAAGTGCTTTTATTTTATTTCTAAGTGCTGATGCATTTTTTGTAAGCTCATCAATAGGTATTTCACAAGGCGGATATTTAAGTGCTTCAGGATATGTAATTTCATAATTGTCCCACATACTGTCAAAGAGTCTCTTCTTGTCCTCTGCAAGCTTTTCTGTCTTTGTTTCAAGACGAACAAGTTCGTTCTTATATTTTAGAATAGTGTCACGACAATCATTTATATCTCTTTCTATTATGGTAAGCTTATCATTTTCTTTTTTCTGTTTTCCGACGCAGATAAAAGCTCATTTTCTTTGGTTTCCTTTTCTTTGCGTTTTAAAGAAGTAAGCTGATCAACCTCACCAGCAAGCTTTTCTTTCTCGGAAATACGCCTTATTAGATCGTTTTTCTCATTATCTATTTCTATAATCTCAGCTTCAAGTCGTTTCCTTTCATCATTAAGTCTATTAACGGTATCAGCTTGAGCATTTTTTCTGCTGTCAAGTGATGAAATTTCAACCTTAATGCTTGTAATCTGTTCAAGAATCGTATCTTTATCTGTTTTATCGCTTTCGGCATTTATTCTAAAGGCATCAATCATTGCCTCTGTTTCCGTTATGCTTTTTTCAGTCTCTAATAGATTTTTCTTTGCATTTGCAATATCATTTTCAGCAAATTCCTTTTGTTCTTTAAGCTGTTTTTTCTCAATCTCAATAAGTCTGAGTTTTTCATTATATTCAGCTATTACTTCTCGAAGTTGCTGAAGTTCATTATTAGTAGTTATATATGCAATATTGATTTCCGAAGCCTCATCTTTTTTATCCTCAGCTTTTTCATCAATGCTTTCTATATCTTTTTTATTTTTGTCAAGCTCTGCCTTTAACCCATTACAAGCAGCAAAAAGTGATTCTGTTTCGGTTTTCAAACTGTCCATTTCACGTTTTCTTCCGAAAACTCCAGATGATTTCCTGCCTGTACTTCCGCCTGTAATCGCACCACCAGGCATAAATACATCACCTTCAAGAGTCACAATCCTATGGCTTTGTTTATATTTTCTTGCAAACGCAATTGCGTTATCTATATTGTCAATAACAACAATCCGCCCCAGCAGACTTTCAGCAATGCCTTTGTATTTAGCATCAAATTTAACTAAATCAACCGCGGCAGCGATAACACCTTTTTCATTTAGTATGTTTTCTTTTTCTGCACCAAATGTTCTGCCCTTTACTGTTGCAATAGGAAGGAATGTTGCGCGGCCAAGCTGCTTTGTTTTTAAGTAGTTAACTGCATTTTTTGCATCTGTTTCACTCTCAACAACAATACTTTGCATATTTCCGCCCAAGGCAGTTTCTATTGCAAGCTCATATTTTTCTTCTGTCTTAAAAAGCTGCGCGACCGCACCATTAACACCTTTAAAAGCAGTATCGCCGTTGTCCTTAAGCTGTAATATTGCTTTAACCGATTTATAGTACCCGTCATGCTCTCTTTCCATATCAGTAAGCACACGAAGTCTTGACTGTTTTTCGCTTAGCAGTCTTGTTTTTTCCTCAAGTCCGCTTTTTATTACATTTATAATTTTGATTATACCCGCTCTTTTTGATTCAAATCTTTCAAGAGCTTTTTTTATTTCTTCTGCGTCATCTTTGTGCTGCTCTGCACGAAGCTCGGCAGATTTTGCAGCAATTTTTTTATCTCGCAGTTTATTTTCGTTATCATTTTTTTCGACTGTAATCTGCCTTATGCGGGCATCAAATTGCTCAAGCATTGTCTGCGTTCTTTCCAAAGAACTTTTTATATCGGCAGTTGCCTTAATCTTTTCAATCATTTCAGACTTAATGCTTTCAATCTTTTCCTCATGCTCACTCTGTTTATCAAGCATTGCATTAAGAAAGTCCTCTTTTTCCTTCAAAGAAACATTCAATGAATTTATTTCTGATTCTATTTTTATGGTTTCTTCACTTACATTTTCTGCTTCTTCAGTGTTTTCAGTTATTTTCTCCTGATTGTTTTTCTTTTCTCCTTCGAGCCTTTCAACAGATTCTTTTAAGTTTTTTATCTGCTCATTAGTTAGGCGGCAAAGACCTTCATTTTTTTCTATTTCTCCTGCAAGCTCGGTAAGTACATGATTTAGAGCTTCAATATCCAAAGCTAGCTGTTCACTTGACTGTCTGATTTCATCAGACTCAGCCTTCATTTTTTCAAGCTTTTCTTCGTTTAGTGAAATATCTCCTTCGGAAGATAGAATAAGCCCGCTTATTCTTGCAATCTCATTTTCAAGATGTTCTCCGTTAATTCTAAAAAGCTGAATATCAGCCTCTTTCATTTCACCGTAAAGCTCAAGATACTTTTTAGCTTTATCCGCCTGCTTCTCAAGCGGACCGATTTTTGATTCTATCTCACTAATAATATCAGTAATTCTTACCAGATTCTGCTGTTCTCTATCAAGCTTATTTTCAGCCTCGGTACGCCTGTTTTTGAACTTTACTATTCCGGCTGCTTCTTCAAATAATCTTCTTCTGTCCTCAGATTTATTTGATAATATCTCGTCTATTTTACCCTGTCCGATAATACTGTAACCATCACGTCCAATACCTGTATCCATAAACAACTCATAAATATCCTTGAGTCTGCATTCTGTTCCGTTAATTGAATAACTGCTTTCACCCGAACGATACACACGTCTTGCAATGGTTATCTCCGTATAATCTACCGGTATTTTTCTATCGTAATTATCCACAGTCATTGATACCTCAGCAAAACCAACAGGTTTACGGTTAGCTGTACCGGCAAAAATAACATCCTCCATTTTACCGCCTCGGAGACTTTTTGCACGCTGTTCGCCGAGTACCCATCTTACTGCGTCGGAAATATTGCTTTTTCCGCTTCCGTTAGGTCCTACTACGGCAGTAATGCCCTTATTGAATTCAAGTCTTACCTTCTCGGGAAAAGACTTAAAACCTTGTAGATCCAGTTCCTTTAAATACATTGGTACACCTCAATCAAAAAACTGTTTTTCCTCCGACTATCGTATGGAGTACTTTACCTGTAACACTCATACCATTCACCGGTGTAAATTTTGCACTTGATAAAAACTCTGACGCATCTATAACATATTCCTTTTCACACTCTACAATAGTCAAATCAGCGTCATACCCAGCCTTTATTTTCCCTTTTGTAACAAATCCAAGAATTTCATCAGGATTAACAGAAAGTTTGTTTACAAGCTCACTTGCTGAGATAACTCCTGCTTTAACTAATCTTGTCCAGCTTAATGCAAAAGCAGTTTCAAAGGAAGAAATTCCATAAGCAGCTATATCAAATTCGCTCTGTTTATGTTCTATCCTAACCGGCGCATGGCCTGATGAAATAACATCTATTGTTCCATCTGCAATACCATTAATAATGGCTTCTATATCAGATTTTGTTCTAAGAGGCGGAATTACCTTAGCAAGCGTATTATACTGCATAGCAGTATCCTCGGTCAGAGTAAAATAGTGCGGACATGTATCACACGTAACATTTAAACCTCTTGCTTTTGCCTCTCTTATTATCCTAACCGCACCTTTGGTGCTTACATGTGCAATATGGAGTCTGGCACCAACATTTTCAGCAAGTAATATATTCCTTGATACAATAACGTCTTCTGCCTCCCTTGGCATTCCTATTAAACCAAGCTGAGTAGAAACACATCCTTCATTCATAACCCCATTACCGGAAAGTGCTCTATCCTCACAGTGAGTTATAACAGGCATATTAAACATCTTGGAATAAATAAATATATTTCTCATAAGAGCAGTGTCTTCTACAGTCAAGTCACCATCAGCAATTCCAACTATACCTGCATGTATCATTTCACCTATTTCAGAAATCCGCTCTCCCTTGCATCCAAGTGTCATGCTGCCATAAGGATATATATTAATCATGGAATACTCTCTGCTTTTAGTAATTATGTATTCCACAACAGTTTTATTATCAACGGCCGGTTTTGTATTAGGCTGTGCTGTTATAGTTGTAAATCCACCTCTTGCTGCACTCATGGAAGCTGTTTCTATATCCTCAACGCTCTCATGCCCGGGGTCGCATATGCAGCAGTGCATGTCGGTAAAACCCGGAAACACATATGCACCAGCAACATTTAATACTTCTGCTTCTTCATCAACTAAATCATAACCAACGGCTTTAATAATGCTATCCTCAATAAGGATATCTGCAAGTCTGTTCTGGGAAAGCTCTTCAGATATAACTCTTCCGTTCTTAATTAAAAGCTTCACGCAGACCGCCTCCTATCTGAGAAAGTATATAAAGAATAGACATCCTCACGGCAACACTGTTTGCCACCTGATCATTAATAATACACTGCCTTCCGTTAACAACCGTTGTTGCAATCTCAACCCCACGGTTTATCTGTCCCGGATGCATTACAATCGCATTTTTTTTAGCATATCTCATTATGTTCTCATCAATCAAAAACATGCTTCTGTATTCATCCAACGAAGGAAGGAGGTTATCTCTCTGCTCCTCAGCATGTATTCTTGTGGAAAGCACTACATCGGCTCTGTCAACAGCCTCTCTTGGGTCAAAGCACAATTTTACACCAAATTCTTCAAGATTTTTAGGAATAAGTGTTGCCGGTCCCGATACCGAAACCTCTGCACCAAGCTTTAGAAGACCCCAAATATTGCTCTTAGCGATTCTGCTGTGCAAAATATCACCGATAATAGCAACTTTAAGCCCTTCAAATCCTCCTTTGCTTTCCTTAATGGTTAAAAGGTCAAGGAGTGATTGTCCGGGATTCTCGTTAAATCCGTCGCCTGCATTTATTACCGAAGCCTTAACGCTGTCCGCCAGAAGTCTAGCCGCACCTGACATAGGGTGTCTTAAAATAATAAAATCTCCGCCCATCTGGTCAATAAGCTGTCCCATGTCCTGAAGCCGTTCTTTCTTTTCACTTGACGGCGTAGCCATCATATCAATTACGTTAGCACTAAGATGCTGTGCCGCCAATTCATATGAAAGCTTTGCTCTTGCACTTGTGTCATAAAAAAGTATAATAACCGACTTGCCCATTAGGTGCGGTACTTTTTTATTTTTCTGGTTCAGAACAAACTTCATTGTTTCGGCAGTTTTAAGAATATAATTTAATTCTTCTGCCGAAAGGTCACGAATTCCTAAAAAATCTTTTTTGTTTAAAAACATCATCAGCACTCTCCCAAATTGCCATACTTCTTCCGACACTATATTTTAAAGTTTTTTTACATTTTCCAACAGTTTAAAAAAGTATTCGGGCAAAGGAGATTCAAACTCCAAATATTCGCCCGTTGTTGGGTGAATAAAGCCCAGTACCCTTGCATGGAGCACCTGTCCCGCGAGGTTAAAGGGCTGTTTTTTCGGTCCGTAAACCGTATCACCCAAAAGCGGATGACCTATATATGTCATGTGTACCCTTATTTGATGAGTACGTCCAGTTTCTAATTGTGCTTCGATAAAAGTAAATTTACCGAGTCTTTCTAAAACACGATAATGTGTTACCGCACGTCGTCCTCCTACAACAACAGCCATTTTCTTTCTGTCATTTGGATTTCTGGCTAACGGCTTGTCTACTGTGCCTTCATCTTCCTTGATATTATTATAGACAATAGCATTATATTTTCTTGTTATTGAATGCTCAGCCAGCTGAGCCGCCAATGACCTGTGCGCATTGTTATTTTTTGCTGCCATAATTACGCCTGATGTATCCATATCTATTCTGTGTACAATGCCCGGGCGCATAATACCATTTATACCTGAAAGCGAATCACCACAGTGATAAAGCAAAGCATTTACAAGCGTATCTGTATAGTGTCCGGGAGCCGGATGCACAACCATACCCTGAGGTTTATTAATTACAATTACATCATTATCCTCGTAAAGTATATCAAGAGGAATGTTTTGAGGCACTATTTCAAGAGGTGCTGCCTCAGGAATAATAAGCGTCACCACATCATTTTTTCTTAGTTTGTAATTTGCCTTGACAGGAGCATCATTTACTAAAACATTACCGTCAGAAATCAGTTTTTTAAAACCGCTTCTTGACAATTCATCACAGTTATCAGCTGCAAACACATCAATTCTTGTTCCAATATCTTCACTCTCGGCTGCCAATGTAATCATATCATTTTCTAGCATCTTTAATACCGCCGTTCTTTGTTTCAACTATATTATCTTTGTCTTTCTTATCATCTTTTATTACAAAAAGAACTATAATTGCCATCGCTATTGTACCGACGACAACATATATATCTGCCATGTTAAATACCGGAAATTTAAAAAATGTGAATTCAAAAAAGTCAACAACATAGCCCCTTACCACTCTGTCAATCATGTTTCCGACTGCACCGGCAAGTATCAATACAAGAGATGCTTTTAAATAGCCATAATCTTTAGTATTAGGGAGTTTTTTCATAATAAGAATTAAAATAACACATATAACAATAGCAAGCAAAAGCAATAACCACGTTTTGCCGTTTAATATGCCAAAGGCCGCACCTCTGTTTTCTACAAAAGTAAAATCCATAAAACCCTTAATAAATTGAATGTTTTCAATGGGCTTCAAATTTGTGAGTGCTATATATTTTGTAATCTGGTCGACGATAACAAGTACCGCCGCAACAATAACGGAAATAATCATAATATCAGTCCTTTAATATACTGTTTATCGCTTCCATAACATCTTCCTTCGGCACATCTGAGGTCCTGATGGTGCTTCCAATTTTATCTGCAATAACAAATTTCAGCTTATTGCCACTAACCTTTTTATCATGGAAAAGCTGCTCATAAACATCATCGCATTCCAATCCATTGACAGAAAAAGGCAAGTTAAAGTATTCCAGAAGTTCTTTAAACTCCCTCGTTTTTTCAGAACTCACCCAGCCTCTTTTATGAGAAATGTTCATAACAGCAGCCATACCGATTGCTACACATTCACCATGAATAAGTTCAAATTCCTTTAAGCCTTCTACAGCATGACCTATTGTATGTCCGTAATTAAGAATTTCTCTAATGCCAGTATCATGCTCATCCTTATTTACTACATCTGCCTTCATTTCACAGCAGCGGCGAATAATCGTTTTCAAACAGTCTTTATCACCGTTTTTTATTTTTTCTTTATTGGCCTTTATGTACTCATAAAAATCCTCTGATGCAATTATACCATACTTTATAACTTCTGCCATTCCTGCAGAAAACTCACGTTTTGGAAGTGTTTCAAGGCTTGAAGTATTAATGTATACAAACTTGGGCTGATAAAACGCTCCAACTGTATTCTTATACGGTCCGTAGTCAACTCCAACTTTTCCGCCTACACTGCTGTCAACCTGAGAAAGAAGTGTTGTGGGAATTTGAATAAAATCTATTCCACGCATAAATGTTGCAGCTGCAAATCCAGCCATATCTCCTACAACTCCGCCGCCAAGCCCTGCTATTACACTCTTTCGATCAAGTTTATTTTCAAGAAGAAAATCATAAAAAGTCTTAATTGTATCAAGAGTCTTGCTCTTTTCACCTGCCGGAAATGTGCAAATATATATTTTATCAAAAACCTTTTCCAATTCTTTTTTTACGGAGTCAGAATATAACGGCGAAACATTAGTATCACTTATTATGCAAAGCTTTTTACCCTTATATCCGCATTTTTCAGCGGCCATAGAAAGTCCCGAAAAGTCTTCGGCAAAATAAATAGGATACTGTTCTTTTCCCGTATCCACTATAATATTATCAATTGTCATCTTTATATCCTCCGTATTACATTACACATACTTACCTATTGTTATGCTTATCCTGCCCTTTTTTGTTTCACCATTAACTGAAATAAGAACGCCTCTGCCTCCGCCTTTTAGTGATAGCACATCTCCTTCATTAACCGATACAGAGCTGCTTTTAACAGGAAGCCAATTGATTGATGCTCTTTCAGAACTTATTAATTGCTGAATGCTGCTTCTCGACTCTCCGAATACAGCTCCAAACACCACATCTGCACGCAAAGAAACAACGGTAATGCTTTTTGTTACCATTTTCTTTTGAGGTACAATATCATCATTAATTTCAATAATTTTAGTGTCTACTTTTGTTCTTCCTACTCTATCAAGTCCTGAAACAATATAATCAACTATGCCACTTTCAACAAAACATACAGCACTATTATCTGTAACCACTATGTCACCCAGCTTAACTCTTTCTATTCCAAGACCGAGTATTGAACCAAGATAATCACGGTGGCTAAGTCCCGATGAAAATTTTGCATTGTATTTTATCTCAACAGCAGAAATGGGGAAAATTATATCCTCTTCAGTAAAATAATCCGGAAATACCGAAATCATATTTCTCTCGCTTTCATTATATCCGCCAAAAGCCAGAAAGCTTATATCGTTAACCTTTTTTAGTATATCACATGCTTTTGCCGTCTCAGTAGGACTTAGAAAATCCGAAAAAGATACAATGTGTTTTCTTAAACTTAAATCAGCCTGATCCAAGACTTTCGCCAACAAAAGCTTTTCATCAGGCTGACAATAACTTTTTAATAAAGCGTGTTTATCCAATAGAAAAACCGCCCTTTCAAAGCAAATCCACAAGACTATGAAGTATCGTCTGGATTATATCAAGGATGAATAAAGCAATTACAGGCGAAAAGTCTAACATCATTCCCCCGCCCAGCGGTGATTTATCCATCATTTTTTTGACCGGTACTAAAATGGGATCGGTCAAAGTATATATCAGACTGCCAATAGATGTATACCTCAAATTGGGTACCCATGACATGAATACCCTAATGAGAATAAGTATATACAGCACCCTGAAAAATATATCAATTGCGTTGTTAAGCAATCCGCTCATAACGCACCTCCAGTCCGCACCGTTTACTAATCTTATATGTAAACAATACTAATTATTTATTTATGCTCATCCATGAAGGAAGACTGCTTTTTGTAAACTTGGACTCTTCCCTTGTTTCATTGGAAATATCATAGTTAACAGGAGCAATAATGAAAATATTGCTTGATACACGCTGAATTGTTCCATCAAGAGCATAACATGTACCGCTCAAAAAGTCCATAATTCTTTGAGCAACAGGAAATTCAACCTTTTCAAGATTTACAACAACGGGATGCTTTACTTTAATCTGATCACATATACCCTGAGCATCCTCATAGCATTCAGGCTTAATTATTACTACCTGCTGTGTTGAAGAGTTTGCCTGTGAAGCACCGTTAAAATCAACTACCTGCGGCTGGCCCCTTCTTGATGAAGTTTTTGCAGGTACATAATCAACATTATCACGTTCCCTAACTTCTCTCTTTTCTCTTGTGCGAGGATGATATTCCTCTACGGGTTCCTCTTCATAATCATCATAATCGTCCTCATATTCATCATCATAAGGTCCGGCTATAAAATCCTTGATTTTGTCCATAAATCTTGCCACAGTATTTTTCCTCCTAAATGGTTAGTTTCTTTTAAGCTTAATTTTGTAAGTATATAAAACAAACTACGATTACTTTGAATAATCTCTTTTTCCGAAAATTCCGGTACCAACCCTTACAATTGTAGCACCCTCTTCAACGGCTGTTTCGTAATCGCCTGTCATACCCATAGACAAAATGTCCATGTTTATATTATTAATATTTTTTGCATTAATGTCAACCAATAATTGCTTCATATTCCTGAAATAAACTCTGTTTTCTTCGCCCTTTTCGACATTAGGTGCAACTGTCATAAGACCTCTGACTCTTATGTTGTCAAACTTTGAAATTTCTGTAATAAATGACTCTGCATCCGTAGGTTTTATGCCAAATTTTGACTCTTCGTCAGCCATGTTTATTTCAACTAGAATATCAGCAACAACATTATGTTTCTTAGCCTGTTTGTCTATTTCCTCAGCAAGTTTTATACTCTCAACAGAGTGAATAAGCTCAACTTTATCGATTATATACTTTACCTTGTTTGTTTGCAAGTGTCCTATTAAATGCCATTTTATATTTTCGCCCATTGGCTCATATTTTTCCATAATTTCCTGCACACGGTTCTCACCAAGAGATGTAAGGCCACAATCAACAGCCGCCTTAATTCTAGGCACATCCACAGTCTTGGAAACTGCAAGAAGCAAAATATCTTCAGGATTTCTTCCTGCTCTTTTTGCAGCAGCATCAATATTTTTCTTTATATCATCAATATTTTTTAAAATGTATGAATAATCTTCCATGTTCTTCACTCCCTGATTTAATAAATCTCATCGCCTTCATTAACATCGGAGGCATTGGTTATTATTTTATCATAAGCCTTCAATCCTGATTTTTCGGGATCAGCTATGGTATATTCACTGTTTTTTCCAAGAACAGAAATTGAAGCAAATTTAGCAAATGCACCATTAACGGTGAGCACTCCGGTTTTTGTTGACACTTCGCTCAAGGTATACTCGGTTGCGGTTTCTCCGGTTCCACTTAAAACAACGTCTCCTATTTTTAAGGAATCAAAGTCCTGCCTGATATATGCATACTGATCATCAGTGCTCTCCACATCAAGAGTAATAAGCTTATCATTGCCGTCACTGCGTTTAACTACACTCTTACCATTCAGGCTTTCAACTACACACTCAATAGGTATTTTGATAAATGTCTTTTCTAATATTGCCGAATTCGGTACCTTAAGTCCAACAAAGCTGTTATCACTTATATTAAATTCAAATGTTCTTACACTTAAAAAATCCTGAACATTTCTGTCGCATGAGAATACAACAAACGTACTTCCGTCCTTTTCGGTCATTGACTTAATTGTAACATCTACATTTTTTTCATTCTTATCAATAAAAGCACGAATAACCTTTGTATCTCCTACCTTCCATTCTGAAGCAATCGACGAATCTATATAAGAGCATATGTACCATATATTACTGCTTACAATCTTAAAAACTGGAGCTCCGCTTTCAACAGCTGTTGTTTTTGACAAATAATTTATGCTGGAGCCATCTTTTATATTTTTCTGAGTAATTGTATCAATGGTATCCGGAGTATATGTTTCCTCCATTCCATCACATGACAGTACAACAATGCCTCCTTCTGCCGCCTTAAGAGA
This sequence comes from Candidatus Metalachnospira sp., assembly GCA_040767305.1. Lineage (GTDB taxonomy): Bacteria > Bacillota > Clostridia > Lachnospirales > Anaerotignaceae > Metalachnospira. Next base: position 300,082 of record JAXGOV010000002.1, read on the forward strand.
ATGTGTACTGCTGTCAAGCTGTGACTGGTAGTTTTCTCTTTCTGTGCTCAATGAAGAATCAGAGCCCTCACTATTCTCAGTTATCCATATTTCCGTTCGAATATCCATCTGAGTTTGTACTGCAGAGCGCATTGTATAAACCGAATTCATATTTCCTGATGCTGTGCTGCTTACTGCAGAAGAAACTGAATCAGCTATGTTATTTTCCGTTCGATCTATTTCATCCTTGTATTTTGATATATCAAGTCGGTTTTTCTGCGTTTCAATGATGCTCTCATCAATGCTTTTAAGCTTGTCCTTCACAGAATCAGCGGTCTCACTCTCACTGATAGTGGCAACAACAGAATCCTTTTTAACTTTATCTCCCTCGCCATAATTAAATGACGGTATTCCCGTAATATCTGACGATACTACATATTCATCTCTTACTGCCATTCCGGTAAAGGAATTAGGCAAATCTATTGTACCGTAATCAACGGTTTCTATTTCTACTGTATTATTTCCTGCTACAAAATCAGCTGCATACTTAACCATATAAACAAGTATTATGGCAAATAGCACAACCATAAGCTTATTTATTCCACCGCCGCTTCTTTTCCTTTTACGTTTTTGTACAGGCGATATATTATTGCTGACCTTGTTAGCATACGAACTGTTGGTATTGTTTCTCATCTGTTTTGACATAATACCAGTCTCCCAATTCATTAAGTATCTAAATATTGATTATACCATAAAAATACAGATACACCAACCTTTTTTTACACTCATATAAAGTCCAATAATTCAATAAAAAGCTCATCAAAAAACAAAATGCGGCATATAAATATGCCGCATAAATTACAAATAAATTACTTGTGTTCTATATCCAATTTCAGGCTGTCAATGTCAAACACCCTTATTGCATCAATACTATTCTTCTCTTTTGAAAGAGCTCCGTATTTATCAACCTGCGTTACATCCTTCGGACCATGCGAAAGCGATGCCGCGCCACCTATGCATCCGCACTTACATGCCATGCCCTCAATAAAGTTACCGTCCAGTTTTCCCGCCTTTGCAAGTCTTAGTATCTTTGTACAGGCATCAAGACCATCAACCGCAACCGGTTTAAATTCTATATCAAGACTTTCATGTTCTACAACCTGCTTAACCGCTTCACTTACACCACCGCTTCTAGCAAAAAGTCTGCCATAGAATGAAGCATTATCAAGAACACTGTCTTCGCATTTTTCAAGGTCAATTTCCATAGCATCAAGCATAGCCTGAAGTTCCTCAAATGTCAGAACCATGTCAACTGCATCTTTTAGTTCCTCTTTCTTAATTTCCATTTTCTTAGCTGTGCAAGGTCCTATAAATACAATTTTCGCATTATCATCAAGGCTTTTGATAAGTCTTGCTGTTGCAATCATCGGTGAAACTGTTTTTGAAACATGACCCATTAGTTCAGGGAATTTCTTGCTTACATAATCAACAAATGCCGGACAGCAGCTTGTTGTTTTCCATTTCATCTCCTCAATGGTTTCAGCAAACTCATGTGCTTCATGATATGATACAATATCTGCACCAAGAGCGGCTTCAACAGCATGGAAGAAACCAATTTTTTCGATTCCGGTTATTACCTGCTCTATTCTGGCATTCGTAAACTGACTTGAAATTGCAGGTGCAACTATTGCGTATACCTTATATTTTGTATTATTTTCAGAATCCCTCAGAAGTTTCAGAACATCAATTACAAAAGGTTTATCTACTATAGCACCGAATGGGCACTGATAAACACAAGCGCCGCATGAAACACATTTATTGTCATCAATATAAGCTTTCCTATCCTCATCGATTTGTATAGCTCCTATTTCACAAGAACGAATACACGGTCTCTGAACATCGCTTATTGCATTAAACGGGCATGCCTCATGACATCTTCCGCATTCTATACAAAGTTCCTGATTTATATATGCATGCTGATTTACAATAAAAATTGCATTTCTGGGGCAAACCTCTTGGCATTTATGTCCCAAACATCCACGGCAGGCTTCTGTAATCATAAAACGGTTAACAGGGCACTCATCACAAGCATCCTGAAGAATACTGATTACATTCTCTTTCTGAGCAGGCATAATTGCATTCTTTGCTCTTTCCTTGATAATATGTCTTTCTTTATATATACAACAGCGAGTAGCAGGCTTGGGACCTGGCACCAGCTTTTCGGCGACCTCATCAAGAGAGCTATCTAAGGTGCCGTTTAAAAACCTTTCTGTTATTTCTCTGTTAACAAGGTATTTTGTATATTGTACATTGCTCTCAAATTTTCTCATATATTCATCCTCAATATTTTATATATAAGTTAACTCAACGTCCTTGCCCAATTTATCAAGTAAAGATATCAACTCTCTCATCTGGTTAATTTTATATGTGAAATCCATTTTAAATGTTAAATCCTGATGAGCAGGATTAATTGCCATTCCCTGAAAAATCTTTACACTGTCACAATCTTCAATCAACAGTTTAGCAAGCATTGAGGCTGCATTTTTTTCATTAAGTTTTTTATCTATTTTTGGATTATAGTCCGGCCTTACATATTCACGCATAATGTCTATTGCTTTACTGAGAGTTATAATACCCTCTGTTACAAGTTCTATGCCATCAATATGTGCTATCGGCGGAATATCCATTGTCATAGACTCCATATCAAATTCCATGTCTTTATCTATAAGCCTTGCAGATATCTGTGCAGTAGTACCTCCGCAAATTACGATTTTTTCACCAGAACTAAGAACCTCTTTTAAAACCACATTGTCATTTTTCTTGTCTCTTGGCGGTCCAACAATAAGATTTATTACCTGCTGCTCTTTTATTTTAACAGCAAGCACAGAAGTATCATCTCCAGGTTCATTATCATACAACTCACTGCAATTATCAAGAATATTTTTAACTACTTCTTTGGTTGATACATCTTCAAAAGACATATCTCTAAGATATTTGTTAACATTAACCCATTCCCAGCCTAAATCGAGTGAGTGACCTACTCCGGCATGAACAACACCATCGCTAACAGCAACAAGCATTGTATCTCTATCCATTTTAAAACGGCTTTCATAAATGTTCTTATCTCCGATAACCTTCAGAGTTTTTCAATTGGGATATCTATACCGTTTTTATGTAAAAATATTGAAGGGTTATCAAACTCAGCCGCATATGCATCACCATCTCGAAAAATCTTAATCAACGTAAATGTTGAATAAGCCAAATGTCTTTGCTGACAAACCGGCAGTGTATGCACAATAGTATCTATTGTTTCTTCAAGCGTTGAGCCTTCTCTAAGCATAGTTATTGCAATTTTAGATGTAAGAGTTGAAAGGATATTTGCCTTTACACCGCTGCCAAGTCCATCTGCAAGAACAAATATTTTGCTGTCCTTTAAATTCGCCTGTTGAATGCAGTCACCGCATAACTCTTCATTGTGCTTTTTTAAACTGTTGTAAGAAGCGTCAATAAAGTACAAATCATTCACCCTCTTTGATAACAACTTTTTTAAGGTTATTAAGAGCAACCTTAGTTTCGGCTGTTGTTTCACCCAAAAGACTTGCTATCTCCTGTGCAACCATCATCTGCTTGTCGATTACACGCTGAGTTACCTCAACTGTGTTAAGTTTAAGTTTTTCAAGTTCAGCACGACGTTTTTCCTCATTAGTAACATCCTGCATAGTAACCATAAACTCTTTGTCATCGTCCATATACATAATATTCATAAGACCTGTATAGTCAAATTTAGGTATATGAAGCTTTTCACCAACAATATCAATTTTTGTCTTCAATACGTTTTCAAAATACTTCTTAGGTATAAACTCTGAAACGGGCTTTCCGACAGCCTCCTCCATAGTTAATTTTGAAACTCTTTCGGCACCGGATTTATTCTTACAACTCTAAAATTAAGATCGGCAATCAAAATAAAATTTCTTGCAGCCAAAAATATTGCACTGGTCATTGATTCTGCCTTACGTTTCATATAAGGCATACACATATCTATCTGTGCCATTCCGGAAAGTACTGCAACAGCTTTATCACGGCAGGAATTGTATCCACATGCACCGCAGTTAAGTTCATCTGCTCGGCTGCTTTTGCCCTTGCCAAAAGTATTTGTTTTATTTGAAAATCACTAAATTCCATGTTCCTTAATCTCCATTGGATAAAATGTATTTCTAAAATCGACATCAGACCAATTTATTGTTTCATCTTCTCCGCCCATTGTCTTTTTACGATAACCAACGTGATTCCTAAGTTTTGAAGTGAAAGGAACATATTTGTATTAGATCCATGCATAAAAGGGCCATCAAGACATGACCCTGCACATAGCCAAATCAGCCATTGTTCTGTCAAGTATTCCATCTTTAATTGCATCTAAAAATTCCGTAATTTGGTCTGAACCCTCAATAGACACGGTACTGTAATTAAGGCTGTTTGCTTTAACAATCAGTCTTTCGCAAGTCTTTCCCGGCATTGCATAGTTCTTTCCTTCACTTCCGGAAACAACATCAGGAATAAGAGGTGTAAGTTCATTATATTCGATAAAGTTTACCTTCATCATTCTCGCTGCCTCAGAGAAACTAATTGTAGCGTCAAGACAAGTTTCATCGCTTTTCTGGCTTTCAAAACGTCTGCTCAAACAGGGACCAATATAAACATTATAGCTGTCAGGTTCCGTAATTCTTACAAGCTTTGCAAGTGCAACAGACGGTGAAATTATTGGTATAAGATACTTAACAAGCTCTGGGTAATACTTGCAAACAAAAAGATACACAGATGGGCAGCTTGCCGTTATCATATATTTAAGATCTCTGTGGTTTTCCATATAGTCCATCTGCTGTTCTGTAACAACAGCAGTACTGCAAGCTATTTCTTGTACAGAATTAAAGCCAATTTTCTTAAGACCTGCAACAAATCGTTCGGGCTCATCAAACATTGCAAGATATGCTGAGTCCAATAGAGCAGTAACTTTGTCTCCCCGACCAAGTCTTCCAAGCACTTCCGCATAATCATTATCCACATTTCTTACATGTTTTGGGCATACAACAAAGCATTGCCCACAGGCAATGCACTTATCAGGGTCGATTTCAGCTTTTCCGCTCTCGTAACGAATCGCCTTGACCGGGCAATATCTAATACACTTATAACAGTTTTTACAGCTGTCGCTCATGAAATCGAACATCTTTATCATAATCGTTTATTCTCCTTTTATGACAGAGTGATAAAAATCTTCTGTTGTAGCAGGCTGAAGTGAATACATGTTCTCATCATATGTAACGGCTACGGCTCCCTCACAGTTTCCAAGACAAAATGAAGCCTTAACATTTATCTCATTACCAAGACCATCTTTATCTATAGACTTTTTAAGTATATTTATAATCTCATATGAACCTTTTAAATGACAAGCGCTTCCAATGCACACCTTTACAGTTTTCATCAGAATAAAACCTCCTATATATTAATTGAATTTTTACTTATTTTAAATTTTATATAATATTATAACAGATATAATATTGTTGTCAAAGGTTTGCAGTATGTTAATACTTTCAAAAATCTTAACTATTTATTATATATACAGCAGTTACTGTAAAAAAACCAGCCTGTAAGTATATATTTTTCCACAAGCTGGTTTACCGTTTACAAATATGAATTATTAAAATGAAAATACTGCATTATGAAGCTGCTTTACTAATAAGAAAATTGTGCAATCTCTTATCATTGGCAATCTCATGCCAAGACTGAACTTTATACAAATTACTGTTTTCTTCAACCGGCATTAAAGTAAGAATAAGATCCTCTGGCAGCATCAGTTTTATTCCATCTGCATTTCCTCTGTCTGAGTTTTCCAGTGTGGCATATTCATAATTAAAATCTTTTAAAACAACATTTCCTCGATCCGTCGCAACTGAAACATTCATAGGAATTCGAGGCAGCCGTCTGTTTGAATTATGCATTTTAGAGATTCTTCCTTTTACAGCTGATGACACATCTTTAACGGGACCTGAGCTAATTGATTTGGCAAGAGTATGCTCTCTTCCGTAAACAATCTGATAATACTCGGCCTTGTTTTCCTCGGTCATTTCAGTTATTTTAAAACTATAAATCCAATTGTCATCTTGCTTATGAACATGAACAACATCGGCTTTCACCTCGGCAGAAACACCACTGTCAGTTATATTAATTGTTACATTTTCATCATAAGGAATGTATTCTGGTGTTTTAAGTTTAACCGAAAGCCCACCTTCACTAATATCATAAGTCAATCCATGAAGTTTATTTTCATCAAATGATATGTCAACATCAACTTCTGTGTAATATCTTTCGCTTGTTCTGTAATTAACTCTGCCAAGCATAAACATAATTGCCATAACAAGAAAATATCCATTAACAATAAGCCAATACATAATTATCACATTGCCATACATGTCTTTTGTTATCATGTTGTACAAACAGAAGGCAAGACCAACAATAGTTGCACCTAAAAGCATAATATGCGGTATGGCATATTTTACATCGGAGTTTCTTGAAGTGTTTACTTCTTTGCTTGTTACATAAAACTTTTTAAGCTTTATCCCAAGTGTTTCAAGGAAAATCGGCATAATCATATAAGGGAACAGTATTGTATCAACGATATTACTCCATTCCTGATTACGAATATTTCCCGAAAGAACTTTCAATGCATGGTTATAAATCAAATATGAAGGCAGCCATACAACAAGAAGTTCTATCAAAGATGTTTTTACTACGATAACTCCAAAAACAGTAAACAATATAGGTGACAATATGTAAATAAAACGTCTTAAAAATGTCCACCAGTATAAAAGGCTTGAAAAATAGCTAAGCTTTGCGCCAATTGTGAGACCCGGCCCAAAAAACATCTTAAGATTTTTCATTGTCTGAACGCAGCCACGTCCCCATCTCTGACGCTGTTTAATAAGATTTGAAAAACTTGTGGGTGCCATGCCATGTGCCAATGCCTGAGGCAAAGCATAACATACATAACCTTTCTGCTGAATTTCAATTCCTGTTGCAAAGTCTTCTGTAATAGTATTGACCTTTATACCATCTACATCTAAAATCGCCTGACGAGAAATAACAGTATTACTTCCTGCATAGATTGGAGATATTGTTCTATTACGGCCAACATTTACTTCACGGAAAAAATAATCCTGTTCGTTTGGAATATTTTTTTCAGCAAATAAGTTTGCCTGAAAAAGGTCAGCATTATAAAAACTCTGAGGTGTCTGAATAAATCCAATCTTATAATCTGGATCCTTTTCCTCTTCAGTTCTTAATCGCCATTTGCCGTCGTCGTCCTTAATCATTTCAGGCATTGAAAAATACGGAACTGTTTCCATTAAGAAATTACGCATGGGTATCATATCGGCGTCAAATGTAGCAATAAGAGGTGATTCTGTCTTAAATATGGCATTATTCAAATTGCCGGCTTTTGCATACTGGTTTTCCGATATACTAAAATAACCTACACCCATCTTTTTAGCTAATTCTTTCATTTCAGGACGGTCTGTATCGTCACAAATATATATATGTAACTTTGATTTATCAGGATACTCCATATGTTTCAGCCATTTACCGTTTTATACAGCAAACTTACAGATTCACTGTGTGTGGCTATCAATACATCCACATCAGGATACATTGAATCAGAGATAATTGGCATTTCCGGAACATAAACTGAACTCATATTTCTATAATGATGAAAGGCCTCGATTACACCAATAGTTTCGGCTGCAACCAATGCAATACCAAAAACAAGAGACACCGCTCCATAAGTAATTGGTATAGTAAACAAAATACGCCATCCAATATAAATTATGGATGTTATTATAGCAAGGAGCATTACAAATTTTCTTCGTTTAGAAATTCCTTTGTTCATAGCCAATCCCCCTTCTGCCTATTTAGGCTGCTCTTTTTGGAGCAGAATTACAGCAATGAGAAACACAGCAATATATACAATTGCCATAGCCGAGCCCTTATTTTTTATCAATCTGCTGTTATATTCCGCATCCCATATATCACTTTCATTAAGTCCTTCAACTGTATTAAGTTCAAGATAAAAAACACTATTATTCTTATCCAGCCAATCTGCATGTCTGGCAAAAATAGTTTTAAGCTTGTTTATTTCTTTTGGAAATGTATTTAAGTTTCTATTTATATGTATTATTCCATGTCGGTCGGCAGAATCTAATAAATACCCATTATTTATGTATTTATAACCCCATCTGGCCCATTCACGATTTTGAGCACTACCCAAATATTCTACTGTTGAATCAATTATATAATCTATGTTTTCATCAGACAGAACATCCTGCCTAAGTTCATTATATCTGCTTACAAGCAAACTGCAGAACACCGGATCAAGCATCATTCTGTCAAACCAAGGCGAATTTTGAAATGCTATTGTATCTACATCAGACGGTGCATGTTTATAATTATCCATATCACCATCAAAGTCCCAAGTCGGCCCCATTGTTAATTTTCCGCCGTAATCCTTATACATATATGTAGAATTAAATCCGGCATCATAGCTTAGCAGCAATTCATTAATTATAAAATAATCCGCAAAGCTCTGCATATCTATATAATTCCTGTACTTAATAAACTCATTCGGATCATCAGAGTACAGAGCTTTTTCAAACTCGGAAATATCATTTTCAATATAAGAAATTGCTGCATCGGTTATATTATCCTCGTTGGGGTATTCTATCTGCAAAGCACCATGTGCAAGATCATTTACAAAAGCATAGTCTTTAAGATTTATTTTCCATTTATCATACCTGTCTCGCCTAACAATATAACTTGTTGCTTTATTTTTTTGAGAATACTTTCCAATGTTAACACGGTCCTCACCACGCCCAATCTTTTCAGTCATAAGGAAAACGCCCATATATTCATAGTCAGTTCCATTGTAAAAAAGCATTTCACAATATTCACAGTCAACCGCATACTCCATTATTTCGGCGGATAATTTATATGCAAGAAAATTACGCATCATGGATTTATCAATCATACTTCCATTTAAAATCCATGAATTATCCTTGCCCATACCAAAGACATCTACATCTTTGTTTTCTCCATTATCATTTACAAATTTAATTAGGTACTGCTTTTTTTCGTATGTTTGAGATGTGTTGCCTCTGTATCGTATTTTTGCTTCAGAAACTGTTTCAGGCTCATCAGACAAATAATTTTGACTATCTTCATTATCATAAAGATAGACGTTGCAGTCAGTCATAATATCATTTGGGTCTTCGTCTGAAACATATGTATGTGATTCCGGATTCCAATAAAGGTAATTTTTAAATTCCTGACCTTTTGTATCAATAACTACTATCGGAAGATGTGAATTAAAACTTTTATCAACCGTAAAGTCTCCGCCAAAAACTTTGGCCTCGTTATTGGCTTCTTCTGTATTAACACTTTCTGCATTTCTGAATAATTTATCATTTTCTTTTTCATAAGAAATTAACACCCAGACAGATATAGACACAACAGCAAGAAATACTATTATGCAAATACTTATAAAGCGATATGAAAAGTGCCAATTGTATTTTTTCATCGGCTTACTTCCTCATTCTGGCATACAATGTTTACCGCATGTACATTATTAATTTCATATAAGCTGTCTGTTATTGCTATTCCACGTTTTCTTGCTGAATCAAGCATTTTGCTTGAAAGTTCATATATGTATTCTACTTTTTCAGGTGTTGTATTTTTTACTCGCATAACTGCCTTGCCCTTGTATATTACTAACATATGCTGTTCAACTTCTGCTTGAGCAGTCATATCAGCATGAATAACAATAAGATATCTGTCATTTGATTTTACTGCACCAAAGACAAGCATAAAAAGGAATATGATTCCGGTTCCAACCGATGCCGTCATATAATCGGAAACACCACAGCATATGCCAACAGCAATGCACCAGAAAATATATGTAGTATCCCTTGGATCCTTTATTGCTGTTCTGAAACGCACAATTGACAACGCACCAACCATACCAAGAGAAAGAGCTATATTGTTGCCTATTACATTCATAACAAGAGTAGTAACTAAAGTAAGCTTTACAAGAGATACATTAAAGCGTGCACTATACACTGCTCCTGAGTGTGAAAACCTATAAGACAAGTAAATAATCAAACCAAGTGCCAAAGCCATTGCAAAATTTGCTACAACATGTGTCAGTGTAAGCTGACCGGTAGTATTCGCAAAATAGTCATATAAAACATCTTTCATTGGTATCATTCTCCTCAATTATAGCTGTTTCTGCATGCAATTGCATATTTGCTTACAGAAATCTCTAGTTTATCTGCCATATTAACTATGTCCTTTACGTAATCCAAAAGGAAGTTATTGTATTTGACCTCAAGAACTGTCGGTACAAGGAAGTGTGTAAAAGCTACCACATTATCGAAAAGATCTAGTGTGCCAAAAGTCGCTCCAATGTCAGAATCAAGAGTTATTCTAATACTGTTCTCTTCAACAACATAGGCTCTGCGTTTATATTCAATAAGAACCTTTGGGCGGTATAAACTTGTAGTCATAATATAATATAGTTCATTGGCAAAAGGATTTTCCATCTCTTTTAAAAAATCATAATTGCAATTCATCATATTTTCTGCCTGTTCCCTTGAAATTAATAATGATTGCTTATATTGAAACTGGCCCTGTTTTGCTTTTCGTTCTATACTTACTTTTTCAGAATTCGGATTATATGTTCTAAGTCTGATTTTATGTCTATACTCAAGTCCGCTTTCTTTATCCAATAAATCATCATTATATACAGTATCAAAATACAGTGATCGCACAGAATACCCAGCTATCCCATTGTTAACATCCTGCTTTAAACAAGCATCCAGCACTGCCCTTATACGTGCGGTCTCTACCAGAGAAAGCTCGTATTTTTTCTCAACTCGAAAAACACTTTTCTCAAGCAACACCATCACTCCCTTCAAAAGCAAATCCACGGCCTGTTATTAAAAGAGTATTTTATTTAAAATTTCCTTTTTTTTCTTATTTATATTTTAATATATATTATACGATAATACAACTCTTACATACGAATTTGAATAATGAATACATTATACTTTGAGTTATTGACTACTGCTAACCATTCTGTTACGCTTAATCAGTATACACTTAATATGTTTATTTTACTGCAGAAAGGTAGATTACTATGTTAATAAAAAACATACATATTGAAAACTCCAAGGAAACTAGCTGTGTAAGAATAAAAAACGGAACATTCGAAAAAATCGCATCTACCATTGAACCCTATGATGGTGAAGAAACATTTGATGGTACAGGTTTAATGATGCTCCCCCCATTTATTGAATCCCATGTTCACCTTGACACTTGCCTTACTGCAGGCGACCCTGTATGGAATATGTCCGGAACACTTTTTGAAGGAATTGAATGCTGGAGCAAACGCAAAGAGAAACTTACAAAATATGATGTAAAAACACGTGCTTTAAAAGCAATTAAAATGCAGATATCAAACGGCATTCAGTTTATTAGAACACATGTGGACGTAACAGATCCCACACTTACCGCAATGGATGCCCTGCTTGAATTAAAAGACGAGCTGAAAGACTATGTTGAAATGCAAATAGTTGCGTTCCCGCAAGAAGGCATTCTAAGCTATCCGAACGGCAAGGAATTACTTGAAAACTCTATACAAATGGGAGCCGATTGTGTAGGTGCAATTCCGCACTTTGAATTTACAAGAGAATATAGTGTTAAGTCACTTCAATTTGCAGTTAAGCTTGCAGAAAAATACAACCGATTAATTGACGTTCATTGTGACGAAATTGACGACGAAGCATCAAGAGGTCTTGAAACTCTTGCTTGTCTAGCATACGAAACAGGTATGAGGGATATGGTTACCGCAAGTCACACAACTGCAATGCATTCATACAACAATGCTTATGTAAATCGTCTTATGAGGCTGCTTAAAATGAGCAAAATTAATTTTATATCAAATCCTCTGGTTAACACTCATTTACAGGGACGTACCGATACGTATCCAAAACGCCGAGGTGTAACTCGTGTAAAAGAATTAACTGCTGAAGGAATAAATGTTTCATTTGGACATGATGATATTTTTGATCCTTGGTACCCTCTTGGTACCGGAGATATGAGAGATACAGTTTTCATGGGTCTTCATGTGTCAGATGATGGGCTATGAAGATATAATGAATTCATACAAATTTATTACATATGTCACGGCAAAAACACTGCACCTTGGGGATAAATACGGAATAAAAGAAAATAATCCGGCAAACTTTATTATAATTAATGCCGAAAATTTCTACGATGCACTCAATAAAAAAGACGAAATTCTCTTTTCATATCACAACGGAAAACTTGTTGCTAAAACAAATCCGGTTATTAAAGAAGTTTTTATTAAATCTTAAATATAATAACATAGTTGACATTACCTATTGCACATGGTAATATCATACATACCGTTGGTATGTAAAGGAGATGATACTAATGTCACGTAATAAATATCCTGAGGAAACAGTCAATCTAATTATAGATGTATCCTTAAAGCTCTTTTTAGAAAAAGGCTATGAAAACACCTCAGTTCAGGATATTATCAATGGACTCGGTGGTCTTTCAAAAGGAGCTATTTATCATCACTTCAAGTCAAAAGAAGATATTTTAGCGGCTGTTTCAGACAAATGCAAAGTATGTACTATCACGGAGCTAAGAACGGTTCGTGATGATAAAATTTGAATGGATATGAAAAACTAAAAAAAATGTTTCAAGTCTCTTTATCCAGTTCAGATCAAGATATTGTCTTTAATTTAGCTCCCAGCATGATGGATAATCCAAGATTATTAGTACTTCAATTACAAGAAATCTTCACCGATATTGCTCCGATTTTCATTCAGCCAGTAATTGAGCAGGGAATCGGCGACGGTTCAATTCAAACCGATTTTCCTAAGGAGCTTTCGAAGGTGATGATCCTTGACAAACATCTGGCTAAACCCATTAGTTATTGAGGCAAGTCCAAAAGAAATGACAAACAGAGCTCGCTGTTTTAATGTCTTGTTAAAAGGAATAGGACTTGATTTGCTTGATGATAAACTGATTGCCAGATATACGCACTATTGTGAGCTTTGTCATTCATGCTGTAACTAAAAACCAACTGCTCGGAAACGAGCAGATATTTTTTAAATTCATACATACCAACTGACGGTATGAAAGGAGATTATATTAATGAACACATCAAAGAAGCTCCCTCGAGACTTTATACTAGTCGTAATAGGCCAGATTATTTCACTTTTTGGAAACAATGTTCTACGCTTTGCCCTGCCGTTGTATTTGTTAAACCAAACACATTCGGCTGCATTATTCGGAATCGTATCTGCCTGTTCTTTTATCCCAATGATTCTGCTTTCGCCAATAGGCGGAATAATAGCCGACAGAATCAACAAACGTAACATAATGGTAGTTTTAGATTTTTGCACAGCAGTGCTGACCTTAATTTTCACATTACTGCTTGGTAATGTTAATCTCGTTATCCTCATTATTGTAACTCTAATAATTCTATATGGTATTCAAGGCACCTATCAGCCATCAGTGCAGGCAAGTATACCTGCTCTGGTTTCTCCAGAAAAAATTGTTACAGCTAATTCGATTGTCACTTTTAGTTAATTCATTAGCAAGACTGATAGAGACCTTGTAATTGGCGGAGCAGTATATGGGTTTTACGGTCTCAGACCTGTACTTATAGTAAGCATAATATGCTTTTTTGTTTCGGCAGTTATGGAGCTCTTCATTCATATTCCGTTTGAAAAAAAGCAAAGCACCGGAGAAGCGTCTTCTCAATTGCAAAAAATGATTTAAGGACGGAATTTCCTTTATGAAAAACGAGAAACCCATTATTGGAAAAATATCTTTGTACGTTGCTTTGCAATCAATTTTTCTTTTCAGCTCTATTAATTATCGGACTGCCAATAATCATCACTCAAAAACTTGGTTTTGATGAAGCGTTGGAAATCAGCTCTATGGATATTGCCAAGGTGCTATGGCTTCAGGAGGATTGGTTGGTGGAATACTTGCAGGAACTTTATCTAAAAATTAAATGTACAAAACAGTTATATACTATTGTTTGCATGTTCTTTTCTTCTGGTTCCGGTTGGTATGACACAGCTTTTTCATTTTCAGTCATTAGTTTCCTATGTAATTATAATTATTAGCTGTTTTGTAACTATGATTGCATCGACTGCTTTTTCCATTGAAATGATGTCATATGTTCAGATAATTACACCATCAAGTTGATTGGAAAGATCATGTCATTGGCTATGTTTATGTGTATGTTTGCAAGTCTATTGGTCAAGCAATTTATGGTGGTTTGTTTGAAATTATGACTAACAATCTATATGTTATTTACTTTGCTACTATTGTATCATGCGTGATTGCATTAAAATCAAAAAAATCTTTTAAAAATCTTTCAACCGCTTTGTATAATGTTCTAAATTCGGAAGAATCTATTGCTGGATAAAAGTAATAAAGTCTTTTGATAAAAAATGCTGTCTCATAAATTGAGACAGCATTTTGAGCTTCATTCTATATTAATCAATGTCAATAATTAGTTCAACCGGACAATGGTCCGAGCCAAGAATTTCTGAATGAATATCAGCAGACTCTATTTTATCTTTGATTCTATCTGATACTATGAAATAATCAATTCGCCACCCTGCATTATTCTTTCTAGCATTAAATCTATAGCTCCACCATGAATACGCACCCTCTTTATCAGGATATAAATTTCTAAAGCTGTCTGTGTATCCTGATGAAAGCAGCTCTGTCATCTTAGCACGCTCTTCATCGGTAAATCCCGGATTCTTTCTGTTTGCAGAAGGATTTTTAAGGTCAATTTCGTTATGTGCAACATTTAAGTCACCTGTAATTATTACTGGTTTATTTTCGTTTAATCTATTAATGTATCCCCTGAAATCATAGTCCCATTTCATACGATAATCAAGTCTGGCGTTTTCACTTTGAGAATTCGGCGTATAAACAGTAACATGATAAAAGCTGCCAAACTCAAGAGTAATAACCCTGCCCTCCATATCGTGTTCATCTATTCCAAGACCATAACTAACGGAAATCGGCTCTTTTTTCGTAAATACCGCTACTCCTGAATATCCTTTTTTAACAGCATAGTTCCAATAACAAAAATAACCATCAGGTTCAAAATCAATTTGACCCGACTGCAATTTTGTTTCCTCTACGGAAAATATATCTGCATCAACGGCTGAAAAATAGTCATTAAACCCTTTTTTCATACAGGCTCGCATTCCGTTGACATTCCATGAAATCATTTTCATATATCAAACCCTCTTCCAGATTTATACTCAGTTGAAATTAATATACCAAAGTGCTATAATCTCGACATTACCAGACAACTAAAGGAGGTCAAAGTTTTGAGAACAGCACTAGCACAAACGGATATAGTTTGGGAAGACAAAAAAGCAAATCGCCAAACAGCAAAAGAATTGATTGAAAAAGCAGCAAAAAACAGCTGCGACATAATCATTTTCCCCGAAATGTCTCTTACAGGTTTTTCTATGAATATAGATGTAATTGCTGAACCTGCCGAATCATCAGAAACAATACAATTTTTTTCAGAACAAGCTGAAAAAAATAACATATTCATTTGCTTCGGAGCTGCTATTATTGATAGTGATGGCAAAATACGAAACTATGCCGTTATTGCTGATAACAATGGCCGTATTATATCAAAATATGCGAAAATACACCCATTCTCACATGGTGTCGAATCAAAATATTTCACAGGCGGAGACCGCATAGAATGGTTTGACTTAAATGGTACAACCGTTTCTCAGTTTGTCTGCTATGATACACGTTTCCCCGAAATATTTCAAACAGCTTCTTCTAAAAGCAATTTAATCATAGTAATTGCCTGCTGGCCAGATATCAGAACATATCACTGGGAAACTCTTCTTAAAGCAAGAGCACTTGAAAACCAGTGTTTTATTGCCGCTGTTAACAGAACCGGAAAAGAAATGAAATACAGTTACAACGGACACTCAGCCGTATTTTCTCCTTACGGAAAAATAATAACAGAAATATGCGAGGATGAGGCTCTTATAATTTCTGATTTTGATATTAATGAATCTGAAAACTATCGCAAAGCATTTGATATGAAAAGCGATCGTCATCCCGAAATATATAAAAAATATTTGTAATTATTTATCAGAGTAATCTACTTTGCAAAGTTCAATTCCTGCCTCGTTAAGCATTTGAAGCGAAAGCTCATCGGGGTAACTCTTTGCATATACAATTCTTTTAATTCCCGCATTGATGCACATTTTAGCACATATAACACAAGGCTGATCAGTAACATATATAGTTGCGCCATCAGTTGTATTACCTATGCGTGCCGCTTGTATTATTGCATTCTGCTCTGCATGGAGAGCTCTGCACATTTCATGTCTCTCTCCCGAAGGTATGTTATGTTCCTGTCTAAAGCATGTTCCTATTTCAGTACAATGATGACATCCGGAAGGCGCACCATTATATCCTGTTGTTATTATTCTGTTATCCTTAACAATTACTGCACCAACCTGCCTTCTCATGCAAGTAGATCTTGTTTTAACAATCTCCGCTATATCCATAAAGTATTCATCCCAGCTTACTCTCACATCAATACCTCCTAAGTTCTTTTTTGATAGTATAGCAAAAAAAAAAGCATAATGAAATGCTTTTTTGCACATCAGATTCTTATATATTAAAAATGCCCCATCTGTTAACAAACTGGGCATAATATTTTATATCATTAAATTCATTTTTCTTGCCTCAAAAAGAAGTTCATCTCTGAATTTAGGATGAGCAATTTCAATAAGTGCTTTTGCCCTCTGTCCAGCCGTCTTACCTTTAAGTCGTGCAATTCCATATTCAGTAACTACATTGTCAATATCGTTCTTTGTAGTTGTTACAGCTGCACCGGGTGTAAGTATAGGCTTAATCTTTGACATTGAGCCATTCTTTGCTGTTGAATTCATAGCTATAAAGCTCATTCCACCCTTAGAAACAGCACAGCCTCTTACGAAATCAAGCTGTCCTCCTGTACCGCTAAAATTCTTAGGACCAATAGACTCAGAACAAACTTGTCCAATCAAGTCAATTTCAAGGCCTGCATTAATAGAAACAAAATTATCAAGCTTTCCTATAGTGAATGGGTTATTTACATAATCAACGCCATGAAGCTCAATTGATCTGTTATCATCAAGGAAATCATACATTCTTTGTGAACCCCAACAAAAAGTAGCAACTGTTTTACCAGTATCTATGTTTTTCTTCATGTTTGTTACTGCGCCTGCTTCAATAAGGTCAACCATGCTGTCAGTGAACATTTCAGTATGTATTCCAAGGTCTTTTTTATCAAGAAGCAATTTACCAACAGCATTAGGCACTTCACCAATGCCAAACTGAATTGTTGCACCGTCAGGAATCATTTCAGCTATCATTGTACCCATTTTTTTGCTGTTTTCAGAAAGCGGCATTTCACTCAGTGTTGGCATAGGATATGAATTTTCGCAAACCGCCGTAGCCTGTGAAATATGAACAACGTGTGTACCCATTACTCTGGGCACCTGATCATTGACTTCAAGAAAAACATATTTGGCTCTTTCCAGCTGTGCCAGCGCCTCTGCTGCAACAAGACCAAACGAGAAAAATCCATGTTTGTCCATAGGCGAAACAGTGGCATAAAATACATCAAGCTTTGGTATTCTTTCTCTCCAAATAGCAGGTACTTGGCTATAATGCGAAGGCATATAGTCAAAGCGTCCCTCCTGAACACCAGCTCTTGAAGCCGCTGATGTAAACCAAGATACATGGTAGTATTTTCCGGCGAGTTCAGGATCAAGATAGTCTCCGCCTCCGGGCGAAAGAAGGCCATGGTGCTGAACATTTGTAATCTCGCCCCTTCTTGCTCTTTCTCCTACCGCATGAACTATTCCTGCCGGCTCAGCCATACATGAAGGACAGGCACAGATAAAATCGCTTTCGATATACTCAGCAATCTCCTCAGCTGTTCTAAGCTTTGCCTTATAAATCCCTAAATACCTGTTGTTTGAGTCAATATGATACTCCATTTAAATCTACTCCTCTCCCCAATTGTATCACCTTAATGTATACAATAAATCAATATACTTAATATTTAACATATTTATATCCTTTTGTACAGTATTTTTTTACAAACAATAGTGTTATGTATACACGATTAACTTAATAATGCATAAATAAATCAATTTATTAATATTAATAGTTTAGAAATTAACAACAAATAATAGCCAATATGCAATAAAATCATGAAATAATCATTAATTTAATACATAAATATATGTATTATTCGTCACTATTATTGATAAATTCAGTATATAATCAGCGCGGTTTATTGTCTGACATTAAAATTTTACATAAAAAAACCAGATTATAATAAATCTGGTGTAATTAAATAAAAAATATTAATATTGAATATTATCACTATATATACTGCAGCAATTTTTACCCATTTTTTTTGACTTATATAAAGCCATATCTGCCTTGTTTACCAAAACATCAAAATCCTCACCATTCTCCGGTGAAAAAGCAATTCCTATGCTGCATGAAAAAGTTATTATATTTTTTCCTCTAACGTGCTCGTAGTAAACACTATCAAAACATTGGAATATTCTTTCAACGCATCTTAACACTTCACCTTTTGATGAAATTTCTGAAAGAAAAACTACAAACTCATCGCCGCCATAGCGGCCTACAAGATCAGTACATCTAATCGAACGATTAATTGCATCAGCAACCATTTTAAGCGCAAAATCGCCCTCAGAATGTCCTAAATTATCATTAATATCCTTAAAATCATCCAAATCCAAAAACAATAACGCCGAAAGCCTCCCGTTAATCTTTGAAAGCTTATTGTTGATGATATCTTTTACTGCCTTTCTGTTATAAACTTGAGTAAGTGGATCTCTCTGTGCACATTCAAGCGCAATCCTCAATTTATCGCTTTTTGCTAAATGTTCCAGATACTGCTCTGTTATGTCGGTTCTTATAAGCAATATCATTTTATTAAACCTGTCATAGTACACAAACTTAACAAGCTTACGTTCATAATTTCCATTTTTATTTTTTAACCCAAATGATATAGTATGTTCATTTGAAGCTTCAAGTTGGCTAAGCATATTTTCCATGCTAAGATTTGTCAATACCCTTTCTCTATCCTCTTCAACTACATATTCATTTATCTGAGTCTGCAAATCGCTTAAATAATCACTGCTTATTTTCGGAGGGAGAGGTGTTCCTCTGTCATTGTAGCTAAACATAGTGTAACTGTTACTGTTCACATCCAGACAAATAAAGTAATCACAATTCTTATATACAAATTCATCTACTATTGCCTGTAAAAGATGTATTTGATCAGAATTCCTTTCTGTAATGTATGCCGTTGCATTATCTTCAGTTATTCCAAATCTTACTCCAATTTCTACCCAAAAATAAGATAATTCATCAGTTTTGCGTCGAACATCAGTAAAAAACTCTTTTCTGTCGCTTTTATATAAATTTATAAGACCCAGTAAATCAAAATTATCATTTATTATTTCTTTATCATTATAACTAATGATATTATCAACATATCCATTAATAAAGTTGCTCCAATTAATAACCTCGCCCTCGGTTCGTGGAGCTTCTGGAATTCTTAAATATGGTTGCAAGTCCTGTTTTTAAATCAATAATATAAATACTTCTATATGTATCTCTAAATAAATTAGTGAAATCAGTATTTAACTGCACCAATCTTTCATTTTTTTTATGATTGCTTACTATATAGTTATAGCACAAAACAGTATCATTATTTGTTTCATAATACGGAGTCAAAAGCATTCTAAGTTTTTTATTTTCTCCTTCTTTACACCTAACCCTAAACTCAACGCGCCTTGTGTATTTATTTTTTATAATACCCATAAGTGTATTTTCAGATAAAAGTCTGTTAAATTTTTTTCTGTCTCTATCATGTATAGTTTTGGCAAAACTATACTTTAATTCACTTGTTTTATAAGCACTTTTCGCATCCTTCTCCGAACCGCCATAAAAAGTAGTATTTGTTATTCCAGTAGTCAAATTAATTTCCAGTAGCGAATCAAGAGTATTCCATGATAGAGATTCACATTTTCTTTCCTCTTCTTCATTAATTTCAAGATTTTTAAAACCATTCACAATATATACCCCTTAACAACTCTTAACTATTTCTTTTGCAAATATTGAACTAACATAACATTTATTTCCATATTTTACTACTTGAAACAATTAATGTAAAGAATATTTTAATGTTTTTTTAATAAAAATGTAATTATCTAGTAATTTTATATAAAAGGCTATTAATAATTGCCGCAGCAACATTGCTTCCGCCTTTTCTGCCCCTTGCAACTATATAAGGACAACCTGATTCCATTATAAGCTCCTTTGCCTCAACAACGTTAACAAAGCCAACAGGAACACCGATAATTAAAGACGGTGTTACCACACCCATTTCTATTAGTTTATTTAATTCAATTAGCGCCGTAGGTGCATTTCCAATCGCAAATATTAAGCTGCCTTTTAATTTACATGCTTTTTCCATACTAATTACAGCTCTTGTAACTCCTCTTTTTGACGCTGCTTCGGCCACATCAGCATCAGCCATATAGCAAACTGCCTCACATCCGCATTTTTTTAGTGCTGCTTTATTTATTCCGGATCTAGCCATATTGGTGTCGGTAACTATCGTTGCACTGTCTTTAATTGCTTTAAGAGCATGCTGGATAACATTTTTGGAAAAACATAAATTATCTACATAATCAAAATCCGCTGTCGTATGCACAACCCTTTTTATCGTGTCTGCAAATTCCTCAGGTATATCATGCGGCATTTCGGCAGATATAATTTCCATGCTTCTTTTTTCAATCTCGTCAGGCTTAATA